>NZ_JAFAJM010000009.1 GCF_019236175.1 Chryseobacterium sp. | reverse complement strand
TAGCGGTGGGGCTCACCTGTTCCCATTCCGAACACAGAAGTTAAGCCCACCAGCGCCGATGGTACTGCTAACGCGGGAGAGTAGGCCGCCGCCAGTTTTTATTTTATTTTTAAAAATCCTTTATCTTTATGATAAAGGATTTTTTTTGCTTTATACTTGCCGTACGAGGCCATCTATGATTTGAAAGGCCTAAAGCCCGTCCCTATTGATGGTAGCGTCGTTATTCGTCTTCATTCTTCATTCTTCATTCTTCATTCTTGGTTCTTGGTTTTTGGTTCTTGGTTCTAAAAAATCATGATCCCGCAGATCCCGGGTGAATGGTATTGTCTTTTATTTGAACGGACTAAAGCCCGTTCCTATTGATGGGTGCTATCATTATTCATCTGTACGGATCTTATTATGCATAAAAAAACGCCTCAATATAAATTGAGACGTTTTTTAGTTATATGGAATGATCACACCTGTATCACACCCAGATTAAACTTTTCCGTAATAGGAGAATGGTTAGCTGCTTCAATACCCATAGATATCCATTTTCTGGTATCGGCTGGATTAATAATGGCATCTGTCCATAATCTTGCCGCTGCGTAAGTAGCATCTGTTTGGCTTTGATATTTTTTTGAAATGGTATCCAGAATTTCGTTGTGTTCTTCTTCTGTGATCTCTTTGCCTTGTTTTTTTAATGTAGATTCCTGAATCTGAGCCAGTACTTTTGCTGCCTGTGCTCCTCCCATTACAGCCAGATCTGCCCAAGGCCATGCAACGATCAGTCTAGGGTCATAAGCTTTTCCACACATTGCATAATTACCTGCTCCGTAAGAGTTTCCGGTAATGATTGTGAATTTGGGAACAACAGAATTAGATACTGCATTTACCATTTTAGCTCCGTCTTTGATGATTCCTCCGTGTTCGGATTTTGAACCTACCATAAATCCGGTTACATCCTGTAGAAAGATTAAAGGAATCTTTCTTTGATTACAGTTTGCTATAAACCGGGTTGCTTTATCTGCAGAATCAGAATAGATTACTCCGCCAAACTGTACTTCTCCTTTGCCGTTCTTCACCATCTTTCTCTGATTGGCTACAATTCCTACAGACCAGCCATCCACTCTTGCTGTAGCGCAGATGATGCTTTTTCCATAATCAGGTTTATATTCTTCATATTCTGAGTTATCCACAATACACTTAATGATATCATAAGTATTATACTGTTCTGCTCTTGAAACGGGCATGATTCCGAAGATATCTTCAGGGTTTTGCTTAGGTGCAAAACTCTCTATTCTGTCAAAACCTGCTTTTTCGGAACTTCCTACAGATTTCATAATATTTTTAATTCTGTCCAAAGCATCTTTGTCATCTTTTGCTTTGTAATCCGTAACTCCTGAAATCGAGCAGTGGGTAGTTGCCCCGCCAAGGGTTTCGTTATCTATGGTTTCTCCAATAGCAGCTTTTACCAGATAGCTTCCTGCAAGGAAAATAGAGCCTGTTTTATCCACTATCATAGCTTCATCACTCATAATAGGAAGATAAGCTCCACCGGCCACACAGCTACCCATAACAGCCGAAATCTGAATGATTCCCATTGAGCTCATCTTAGCATTATTTCTGAAAATCCTTCCGAAATGTTCTTTATCAGGGAATATCTCATCCTGCATCGGAAGATAAACTCCTGCAGAATCTACCAGGTAAATGATTGGAAGTTTATTTTCCATGGCAATTTCCTGCGCTCTTAAATTTTTCTTTCCGGTAATAGGAAACCATGCGCCGGCTTTTACAGACGCATCATTAGCTACTACAATACATTGTCTTCCGGAAACATAACCAATCACTACGACAACCCCTCCGCTAGGACAGCCACCATGTTCTTTGTACATTTCATATCCGGCAAATGCTCCTACTTCTATGGAATCTGAATTTTTGTCGAGAAGATACTCAATTCTTTCTCTCGCAGTCATCTTTCCTTCTTCACGAAGCTTTTGAAGCCTTTTTTCACCGCCGCCTTTTTTTATTTCGGTAAGCAAACGATTTATTTCTGATAGTCGTAATCTGTTTTGATCTTCTCGTTTGTTGAATTCAATATCCATAAAGTTTCAATTTTTTACGCTTAAAGATACTATTTTTATAAGGAATATGAATTGATGTAAAACACTTGTTTAATATATTGGTACTCAGAAAATTGTGAATTTTTTAACAGAAAAATATTTTTACATCATCTATATTTTGTATAACTTTACATCAGAGTAACAGAGATTATATTCTCTGCAAAATACTCTGTTCCTAGTTTATTTTTTTAATAGTTTATTATTTGAAGGCCCTGAAAGTTTAACACATTTTCAGGGTTTTTTGTTGATTATAATTTAATGTCTGTAATATTTTCTATATTCTAAAATTGTAAGATCGGTGATTACATTTTTAAATTTCTTGTATTTTTTAGCCTGTATAAATCCGAGTTTTTCCGGAATTTTTTTACTGGGTATATTTTTTTCATCTACAGGATATAAAATATACTTGAAAATAAAATTATTTTCCAGAAATTCGATAAGTACCGTTATAATTTCATTTCCTAATCCTCTACCTTGGGCACTCACTTTTAACCATAATCCAAGTTCAATAGATTCTTCTGTTATGTTATGAATGCCGCAGCACCCTATACAATCTCCATGTATATCCAGAGCCACCATCACCACGTCTGTATTTTGTAATAATTTTTTTGGGATTCATCGATGAAGCGGATAATGTCCTCCCTGTTACCTTGCGGATTAAAAGACATATATCTCGTTACCTCATTTGTAAAATGTTCTACAATATCATCTATGTATAGATCTTCAACAGGTTGTAAAGCGGTGCGCTGAGTTTTGATCTTAATATCTGGATGATATCATATTCTTGTCACTGTTTTTTCAGAAAATTAATAAAACTGATTATTCATTAGAAAGAAAAATGATTAAAAAACTTCATTTTTCATTTTTTTATTACTGTAAATTTATATTTTTTGTAAGATTTATAAAAGCCTATTTGTAAATTTGCATCTTAAAAATTTAAAGAAGATAGGTTATGCATAAATTGGCACTTTTCAGATTGCACTTAATTGTATTTTTATGGGGCTTCACTGCAATTTTAGGAAAACTGATTCATGCAAATGCTCAGGTACTGGTATTTTACAGAATGTTATTTGCTGCCGTTTTTCTTTTCTTATTTATAAGGGTATATAAAAAGGAAAGCATCAAGGTTTCAAAAAAGATATTTTTTCAGCTGGCTGCTATAGGTTTTGCCATGGCGCTTCACTGGTATTGCTTTTTTTATTCCATCAAAGCTTCCAATGTTTCCATAGCATTAAGCTGCCTGTCGTTATCTACACTTTTCGCCTCGATACTAGAACCTATTATTTTTAAGAGAAAAGTGGATATTTCTGAGGTGATTATGGGAGTGGTGATTGTGTCCTGTATATTACTGATTTTTAAAACCGAATTTCATTATAAGGAAGGCATTATTTACGGAATTATGTGTGCGGTTTTCGGAACAATATTCTCAGTTTTCAACGGAAAAATGTTTGGAAAAACAAGTTCCGGGAATATTATATTTTATGAAATTTTCTGTGGATGGTTTATTTTAATGGTTTTTTACCTGCTGACAGGTCAAATCTTTGAAATGAATGAAATAAACAACAGAGATCTGGCGTTAATATGCTTATTGGCAAGTGTTTTCACTGCTTTCCCGATGCTGGAATCGGTGAAATTAATGAAGTATATTTCGCCTTTCACTTTAATTTTAACAGTTAATTTAGAACCGGTTTACGGAATTATACTAGCTTTTTTTATCTTTGGGGAATCAGAACATATGAGTCCTATATTTTATATCGCCTCAGGAGTTATGATACTGGCTATCATCGCTAATGGATTAATTAAAGCCAGGAAAAACAAAAAACTTTAACTAGCATCAAATTTATATGATGAAGAAATATTTTTTACTTGCATTTTCACTGCTGTATGGGCTATCCCAATCTCAGATTATCAGGAAGTATTCCAATGAATTTTTAAATATCGGAGCTGGTGCGCGAGGTCTGGCAATGGGAGGAGCGGTAATATCCAATCAGGATGACGTATATGCTCCAATGTGGAACCCTGCAGGTTTAATGTCTATAGACAGAGACTGGCAAGGAGCAGCAATGCACGCAGAATATTTCGAATCCATTGCTAAGTATGATTATCTGGCTTATGCAAAAGTAATGGAAGAGGGGGTATTTGGTGTTTCAGTAGTGAGACTTGGGGTAGATAATATTTTGAATACCACCCAGATGATTGATGCTGAAGGAAATATTGATTATAATAAAATAACAAAATTTTCCCAGGCTGATTATGCTGCAATATTGTCTTATGCTTTCAGGCCTGGCGGAAATCCTAATTTAGATGTAGGGGTGAATGCAAAGATTGTTTATAGAAATGTAGGTAAATTTGCCAACGGCTATGGTTTTGGATTTGATGTAGGAGCTATTTATAAAGGAAATAATGGTTGGAAATTTGGAGGGATGATCCGTGATATTACAACAACAGTTAACTTCTGGAGTGTTAATCAGAAAGAATTATCCACAATCGTTAACGGTGAAGAATTTAACCCGGCGCCTAAAAATAAAATGGAGCTTACCATGCCTAAACTTAATGCCGGTGCCAGTAAGTTATTTGAAATTAACAGCAGTTTATATGTACTTCCTGAAGCGGGAATCAACGTGGATTTTGCTAAAACAGCTTCATTAATTTCAACAGATTTTGCGAGTATAAGCCCTTATGCAGGCGCTGAACTTGGATATCAGAAAATGATTTTTGTGAGATTAGGGATCAACAGGTTCCAGTCGATTACAGATATAGAAGATCTTAAAAGAAAAGTCTCTTTCCAGCCAAGTGCGGGTATCGGGATAAAATATCGAGGGCTTACTCTTGATTATGCTATTACCAATTCAGGAATAGGAGGCTCTAATTTCTATTCTAATTTTTTCTCTCTGAAACTGGATATGGGAGCATTCAGAAATGATTAAAAAAAATAATAAAATGAAAAGGATATCAGTTGTAATGTTGGCAGTTTGTTCAACACTGGCTTTGGGTCAAAAGGTTTCAGATTATAAATATGTATCTGTTCCTGCGACATTTGAAAGCTTTAAAAAGGAAGATTTTGGATTGGTAAATTATTTAACCAAATCTCTAACGGGCAAGAAATATGTGATTTTATCAACAGATAAAGATGAATGGCCTTCAGAGGCACGAGGAAATTCCTGTAATGTACTGAGTGCTGATCTTCAGAAGGACAAAAGCTTATTTAAAAATAAAGTAACGCTTGAACTGAAGGATTGTAAAGGTAAAGTTGTTCTGGAATCTAAAGGAAGTTCGGACATAAAAGAATTTGAGGAAGGTTTACAGGATGCTTTAAAGCAAGCCTTGATTAAAGTTGCTGTTTCAAACCCTGTTGCGATATTACCGGCTCAGACTTCTGTAGCAGAAAGCAACAATGTTCAGGCATCTGTTTCAGAAGTTGTTACTTCTCCTTCAGTTGTTTCAGCAAATAACTTTTCGAACGGAAAACTTGATTTACAGAAAATACAAATTGATGGTAATCAGTTTATCTTGGCTAAATCTGGAAGTTCAGTTCCTTTTGCCAACTTTAAAGCCTCTTCGAGAAAAGATGTATTTATCGTAAAAATGGAAAATGGAAACACAACGATAGGTTATCTTGAAAATGGAAACATTGTTATTGATGTTCCTCAGGGAGATGGTAAATATTCAAAAGAAGTTTTTGTAGGAAAATAATTAGCTGTTCCGCTTTGCACAAATAATACGTATAAAAGGCTCTTGAAAAAGAGCCTTTTATATTCATATATGCTGATGTGTTTTCTCCGTAATGATAGTCTCTGATCTATTCTGCAACACTGTTATAGGAAAAACCATTCATAGTTTTTTATTACACAGTGTATTGAATTGCTATACTAAATTACGAAAAAAATATAAATAATATATATTTTAGATAAATATTTTATTATTTACCGTTTGTTATTGTGTTTTCTATTAATGTTTAAGGGATTTTATGTATTTTGTCTCTGGTTGAGATAATGCCAGAAAATGCGGTTTGCTCAGAGAGTGATCAATTAGCATTGAAGAATTCCCAAATAACCTTAGCCTTAGTTTTTCCTAAAATCTCTTCCAATGTTTCCTGATTTGCTTCTTTAATTCTTTTCACTGATTTTAGCTTAGATAGCAGCAGTTCAATCGTTTTTTCTCCGACTCCGGGAATTTCTTCCAGTTCAGATTTTATCGTTGAGTTTTTTCTTCTGGTTCTGTGATGTTTGACCCCAAATCGGTGAGCTTCATCCCTTACTCTTTGTAAGATTTTCAGTGTTTCAGATTTTTTGTCCAGATACAATGGAATAGGATCTTCGGGGAAGAAAATTTCTTCGAGCCTTTTAGCAATCCCTACAATTGTAATTTTTCCGTAAAGGCCTAATAACCTCAGGCTCTTTACCGCAGAAGAAAGTTGTCCTTTCCCTCCATCAATCAGAATCAGCTGAGGAAGGTTTTCACCCTCATCCAGCATTCTTTTATAGCGGCGGTAGATAACCTCCTCCATTGTAGCGAAATCATTGGGACCTTCCACCGTTTTAGGATGAAAAATTCTATAATCCGCTTTACTGGGCCTGCCGTCTTTAAAAACTACACAAGCGGAAACAGGATTGGTTCCTTGAATATTTGAATTATCAAAGCCCTCAATATGTCTTGGTTCTACAGGCATTCTGAGAAGCTTTTGCATTTCAGCCATAATCCTGTTGGTATGTCTTTCAGGATCAACGATCTGAACCTGTTTTAGTTTTTCAAGACGGTATTCTTTTGCATTTTTTTCAGAGAGTTCTACAATTCTCTTTTTATCACCTACTTTCGGAACAATCAGCTTAACACTGGGGATTTCAACAGATAAATGGAAAGGAAGCAGAACTTCCTTTGAATCCGAACTAAATTTCTGGCGGATTTCGATCAAAGCTTCTTCCATAATATCTTCATCGGTTTCCTCAAGAATTTTTTTGATTTCTGTCGTAAAACTCTGGATAATATTTCCGTTTCTTATCTTGAAGAAATTAACATAAGCTGCCGTTTCATCGCTGGTCATTCCAAAAACATCCACATCGTCAATATTAGGATTTACAACCGTATTTTTAGCCTGGTAATCCTCTAGAATATCCAGTCTTTCCTTGATAATTTGTGCTTCTTCAAACTGAAGATTTGAAGCCAGTTTCATCATCTGATTTACCAGATAATCTTTTGCTTTCCGGAAATCTCCTTTAATCATTCCACGAATAGCATCCACCTTTTCATCATATTCTTCCTTAGTCTCAAGATCTTCACAAGGGCCCTCACAGTTTTTGATATGATACTCCAGGCAGACTTTATACTTTCCTTCAGCGATTTTATTCGGAGAAAGATTCAGGTTGCAGGTTCTGAGCTTATAAATATGTTTAATGGTATCCAGCAAAATTTTCGCCGGACGTACTTTCGCATAGGGGCCATAGTATTCTGAGCCGTCTTTAATGATATTGCGGGTCAGAAATATTCTTGGGAAATCTTCATTTTTAATACAAATCCATGGATAGGTTTTGTCATCTTTCAGCATAACATTGTAGAAAGGTTTCTGCTCTTTAATCAGATTGTTTTCCAACAACAGAGCATCATATTCACTGTTTACAATGGTGGTCTCCAGGCGCTGGATTTTACTGACCATTATTTTGATTCTGTATCCTGAAAGATTTTTATTGAAGTAGGAAAGAACCCTTTTCTTTAAATTTTTTGCTTTCCCAACATATAATAACTGATCGTTTTTATCATAATAACGATAAACGCCGGGTTCGGAAGGTAAGGTTTTGAGCTGTAATTCTAAAGAAGGATTCATATAACAAAATTAAGGAAACTTTCTATATTTAAAAAGAAGAAAACCTGCAGAATGATCTGCAGGTTTAATTTATTTACTTGAGGGAGATTATCCGTTGCTCATTGCAGTATATTCACTGATAAGGAAACTGAAGTAATCCCATTCAGCAGATTTTTTAGGATATTTTTTCATAAATTCTGCATTATCACCGAAAAGAAAATCATAATTATCTTCAAAATCATCTTTGTGAAGCCACATGATTTTATTTCCTTTTTTTACGTAATAGGATTTGATAACTCCACCGCCAAGCTGCGGAGAACCCATTACAGAAAAACCCGTAGTTTCTTTAGCTCTCGGATCGTGATAAACGGAAATGATTTCACTGAACTCAGGATTGATAAGCTGCATGAGAAACTCTTTATCATCTTTTTTATTTTTCAGGGAAACCGTTTGATTCACAAAATGAATTCTGTCATTATTTGTGTTCTTTGTCAGTTTCTTGGTTCCGAAGTTTCTGATGTTTCCCATGTACTTGGCTACTTTTGCAATTTTCTCAGCATTGCTCGGATACACATACATTTCACTGATTTCGTCTGCATTAAAAATGCCGTTCTTCTTTGTAGCACTGTCTTTAATGGCTACTTCGTAGATCTGTCCTTTTTTGGTTTCGATTTTATTACAAAATCCTTTGTGAATGCTTCCGTCTTTTAAAATAATAGTAGAAGTCTTTTTAGGAGAGGGAATATTGAAGCCTTCGTTGAAGAGATAGGTTTCCATTTTTTTGATTTCTTCTTTAGAATATTTTACTTTCTGTGCGAAAGAAGCAGTTCCTGCAAGACACAATGCAAGAAGTAAAGATTTAAGTTTCATGTATTATTGTTTGTTAATTAGGCGGTAAAAATAATAAATTAAATCACTTATTTTAATAAAACTTTATAAGGTGAAAATTTAGTTTTTCCAATTATTGTTAAATGCTTAATTTTAAGGAAATTTTTTAGAAATGATATACGGAGTAGATGTTTTTACTTTCCATGATGTTCTGGAAATCTGTAAAAAACCTAATAAAGCCAAGCTGAACAAAGCAGCAAAAGAACAAATTTTAAAATCTCAGAAAAACGTACAGCAAATAGTAGAATCCGATAGATGTGTATATGGAATCAATACAGGCTTCGGACCACTGTGTGATACTAAGATATCGGCTGATGAAACAGCTCAGTTACAATATAACCTGATTATCTCTCACGCCGTAGGTGTAGGAAAACCAATTGATAAAGAATTGTCAAAGATTATGATGATTGCTAAAGTACATGCTTTGTCAAAAGGATTTTCAGGAGTTTCTCTGGATGTTATTGAGAGAATGATTCTGATGCTTGAGAAAGATATCATTCCTGTAGTTCCTGAACAGGGTTCTGTAGGAGCTTCCGGAGATCTTGCTCCTTTAGCCCATCTGGTATTGCCTTTATTGGGACTGGGACAGGTTTGGGAAGGAGATCAGCTTTCCGATACCATGGAAGTATTGAAGAAGCATAATCTTGAGCCATTGACATTAGGCCCAAAAGAAGGATTAGGACTGATCAACGGAACACAGTTTATTCTTTCTCATGCCATTAAAGGCCTGGAAAAATTTGAATACCTGCTGGATCTTGCAGATATGACAGCTGCGATGAGTATTGAAGCCTATAGAGGATCTGCAAGCCCTTTTAAAAAGGAACTTCACGAAATCAGACCTTTTGAAGGAAGTAAAAAGGTAGCGGCAAGAATGCTGAAGTTCTTAAAAGGATCTGAAAATATGAAAGCCCACGAAGACTGTGAAAGAGTACAGGATCCTTATTCCATGAGATGTGTGCCACAGGTTCATGGAGCAAGCAGAAATGCTTTTGAACATCTTAGAACGATGGCAGAAACAGAATTAAATTCAGTAACGGATAATCCGATTGTACTTAGTGCCGAAGAGTCCATTTCCGGAGGTAACTTCCACGGACAATTGATGGCTTTACCTTTAGATTATGCTACACTGGCTGCGGCAGAATTAGGAAATATTTCCGACAGAAGAAGCTACTTATTACTGGAAGGAAAATATGGGCTGCCAAGATTACTGACAGAAAGCTCAGGGTTAAATTCAGGATTTATGATTCCCCAATATACTTCTGCAGCATTGGTTACAGAAAACAAAACACTATGTTTTCCCGCATCAGCAGACTCTATTCCTACAAGTTTAGGACAGGAAGATCATGTGTCTATGGGAAGTATTTCAGGAAGAAAATTCAATCAGGTTCTTGGAAATCTGGTTAACATTCTGGCTGTTGAATTAATGTTTGCAGCACAGGGGCTTGAATTCAGAAGACCTTCAAAATGTGCTAAAATCATTGAAGAAAACTTTGATGTTCTTCGTTCTAAAGTTTCCAAACTGGAAGATGACAGACTGATTGGTCAGGATATGCTGGCTATTGCAGCACTGATTAACGAAAGAAAATTTGTTGTTAACTAATTGAAATAATAGAAAGCTTCCGAAAGGAGGCTTTTATTTTTTTTACCATTTTTATTTTAATGAATGATTATGATCTTATATCAAACAGATTCTGCGAACCCGGACTTTCAATACCTGATACAATTTCTTGATGCAGCTCTTGCTGTACATAACGGAGAAAAGAATGCTTTTTTTGAGCAGTTCAATACAATTGATATGATCAGATATTGTATCGTAGCTTATATTGATGAAGTTCCCGCAGCTTGTGGAGCATTCAAACCACTGACAGACGATACTGTTGAAATCAAAAGAATGTATACAGATCCGGCATTCAGAAAAAGAGGACTCGCTTCTGCTATTGTAAAAGAGCTTGAAAACTGGGCAAAGCAACAGGGATTTAAAAAAGCTGTTTTGGAAACCTCTCAGGAATTAACCCATGCTATTTCCGTCTATGAAAAAAGTGGTTTTTATCGGATTCCCAATTATGGACAATATAGAGGAGTAGAGACAAGTGTATGTTATGAAAAAGCACTATAAGTTTTGTTAATTTTTTGTGAATTTAATGATGAAAGTATCATTAATATTCTTATAATGTAAAATTCATTTTAAAAAAGTAAATAATTCTCAGTAAAGTGTTATATTGGTCTCAACCAAAATTATAACATATGAAAAAAAGTGTATTCCTGCTGGCAATTTTTTTTGCATTAAGCTCGTGTAATACGGAGGGTCTTCAAAACGAAAATCCGAAAACAGAAATGAGCCAAAAAGATCCTTTGACAGCCAAACAGATCAATGAAGGAATTAATACATCCATCAAAAGTACCGGTTCTTTCAACTGGAGTAAACAATCTGATCATTTCCTCTGGAGTGCTATTTTTCGTGGAAACAGAATGGCTTCCATCGGATTTGGCGAATCTAAAGATGATTTCGACAGAAGTAAATCGGCCAATAATAAAGATATGGAAGCAGAAATTTTATCCGTGCTCAAAAAATATGAAGGGAAAGATGAAAGAACCATACTTTTAGCTTCGGATAAATATCTTAATCAAATAGATGTTATCATTGAAAGCGAAGAAACAATCAATGCGCTTCGTCAGATGAAAACGCTCAGATATCTGGAGCCGGGAGATTATCATTATTTTGAAAATGAAAATAAATACAATACAGCAGCCCGATCATCAAGCAGCGGTTCGTCAGGTTGTGGATTTTCATCCACAACACTGGATGCAGCAGATTACACTTCAACGACTCCAAGCGCAAAAATTCCATGGGCATTTACAAAGCATAATATTCCTGATGCCTGGAACTATAGTACCGGTGCAGGAATTACAGTAGGTTTGGTAGATACAGGGGTTTCTCCTGATCAGACATTACTTGGAAATAGTTTTAATAACGGAGCTTCATCGGGCAGAACAATTACAAAATACGGGGTTTACAATGCTGATGGTGCTGCCGATCAGTGCGGGCACGGAACAAAGATGGCATCTGTAATGACGGCTCCGAGAAATAATGCAGGGCTTCCAGTAGGAGTCGCCTATAATGCTAATTTAATTGCTTACCGTGCCGCTGCCAATGTAGTACTGGATACATCCAGTGAGCAAACAGCCGTGAAAACAGCATTTACAGAATTAGGAAATAATACAGCCGTGAAAATTATTTCAATGTCAATGGGACATATTTTTTCAGTGGGAAAAATTGAAGATGGAGTAAAATATGCCTATTCTAAAGGGAAATTAATTTTCTGTGCCGGAGGAACATCTACCAGTTTTACTAGTTTTGTAGGGGTTATTTTCCCAGCCTGGATGCCGGAAACACAAGCCATAACAGGAGTAAAAGAAGGAACATCCAATCAGAAATGTGATGTATGCCACAAAGGAAGTGAAATAGATTTTACTTTTCAGATGGAAAGAGCATCAGGAAATACGGTCCCGGTGTTAAGTTACTATAACGGACAAGCTGATTATGTAGGCGGTTCTTCGGTGGCTACTGCTGCTACGGCAGGAATTGCGGCACTAGTATGGGCTAAAAATCCTTCATGGACAAGAGATCAGGTGCTTAATAAAATGAGACAGTCTGCTACTTATTATCCGACTGTGAATTCTGATTATGGCTACGGAAACATTAATGTTCTCAAAGCGGTTCAGTAAAAAAATATATAATAAAAAAGAATAGGTTATTTCCATAGCGAGATCACCTATTTTTTTATTACAGACACATTTATTTTTGCATTCGTGGCTGAAATTAAATTGTTTTATAAAAGACTTATCCGATTCTCACGCTGGTCATGCTTAATGAACCCCCGATAAGTTCATCATTAAACAACGCCAGTTCTTCAGACTGATCTTTCAGTCCTAAGGTATACATAAGCGGGAGATAATGATCAGGAGTAGGAACAGCATATTGCAGGGATGTTCCTTGTTTCTGGTAATCAATAATAGGCTGGAAATTACCGTCTACAAGCCAGTTGTTGGTTTTTTCACGGGCCTCTGCCGCCCAGTCCCATCCGGCTCCTACGGTATTGATATTTTTCCAGTCGATAAGACGAAGGTTGTGAACAATATTTCCGCTTCCGATGATCAGAATTCCTTTTTCACGAAGCCGATGGAGTTTTTTAGCCAGATCATAATGGTATTGCGGAGGCTTGGTATAATCTATACTTAGCTGTATAACCGGAATATCTGCTTCAGGATACATATGTTTAATGACAGACCATGCCCCATGGTCAAGTCCCCAGTTGTGATCTTCTTCAACCTCTGCAGGAAGTAGTAATTCCGCAGCTTCACGGGCAAGTTCAGGATTTCCCGGAGCAGGATACTGTACATCAAATAATTCTTTTGGAAAACCATAAAAATCATGAATCGTTTTAGGCATTTTCATAGCGGTAACAAAAGTTCCCGGTGTATACCAATGTGCCGAAATACACAGAATAGCATTGGGTTTCGGAATTTCTGTCGCTGCTTTCCGGAATCCCTGAACAAACTGATTTTCTTCAATAGCATTCATAGGAGAGCCGTGCCCCAGAAATAAAACAGGCATTCTTTGTGTACTTTGAAAGTTTTCACTGATATTTTGCAGATCGTGGAGATTCATAAATATGGAAGATTATGAAAAAATAAGAGGTTCAAGGCTTTTAGACAAATCCCTGAACCTCTTATATTGTATATTATTAATTATGCTTGTTTTACAAACTGTAATTCACCCGCAACTTTTACATCATCACTTACCATTACACCTCCTGCTTCAAGAGCTGCATTCCAGTTAAGTCCGAAGTCTTTTCTGCTGATTTTTCCTTCAAAAGAGAATCCTGCTTTTGTATTTCCCCATGGGTCTACATTGATTCCTCCGAAGTCTACGTCAAGATTTACAGGTTTTGTAATTCCATTGATAGTAAGGTTTCCAACTACAGAGTTATTTAATGCCTGAGATTCAAAAGTAATGGTCGGGTGTACTTCAGCATTGAAGAACTCTGCAGACTTTAAGTGGTTATCTCTGTCTGTGTTGTTGGTAAAAACAGAATCCGTCTGAATAGTAGCTGTAGTTTTTGCGTTTGCAAAAAATTCATCTTCAGAGTCTATTTCAGCAGTGAAAGTTCTGAAGCTTCCTTTTACGTTAGAGATCATCATGTGTTTTACTTTGAAAGTAATTTCACTATGCGTTGGGTCTAAAATCCATTTTGTTGCCATTGTATTTTGTATTTTTTGTTATTATTAATGATGCAAATTTAGAACAGGGAGCATATGCAAAACATTGATATAGGATAAGAAATGAAATAATAGTTGAAAAGTTTTGAAATTGTAATGATGAATTTCCGGTTTTTAATCCCTTTATTTTAATTTTTCATTTCCTTCTTTCTATCTGTAAAAATCTAGTATTAAGTTAAGAAATAATTTGAATCACTTCATTAATTCTATTTTACGAATGTTTTATTTTAACATTTCTTAACGGGGTGGTTTTTATTTCTTATTTTTGGTGGATTCAATTTTACGCAATGAAATTATATAAATTTTCTTTATTGATGCTGGTTTTGGGGAATACTGCATTTGCCCAGACACAGAAATTTACAATGGCGGAGGCTGTAAATGGGATGAGAACCAACCTTGCCGTGAAAAATATTTCCCAATTTTCATGGTCTGCAGACGGAAAATCATTTATCCAGTCCGTAAAAGGAGGATATCTGATGACAGATCTTAAAACGAATAAACAGGATACATTGGTATCTTTGACTCAACTGAACAGACAGTTTGCCAATAGCCCGCTCAAGGCTGTACCCACAATCAAGTTTGCAGGCAATTCAGGGTATTTCAATACAGAAGATAAAATGTTCTGGATTGAAAAGTCAGGTAATGACTGGAAAGTGAAAAGTCAGGCGACCATAGATCAAGATGCTGCCAATATTAAAATGTTTGGTGACGGCCAGACTTTCGCTTTTACAGCAAAGAATAACCTGTTCGTTAATAAGAACGGGAAAACCATTGCTGTAACGAATGAAGCTAATGAAAATATCATCAGTGGTCAGGCTGTTCACAGAAATGAATTCGGAATTGATACCGGAATTTTTCCTGCTCCCAATTCGGAAAGTCTGGCTTTCTACAAAATGGATCAGTCTATGGTTGCTGATTATCCGATTATTGACTGGTCTGTGACCCCGGCGGTGAATCACAATATCAAATATCCGATGGCAGGACAGGCTTCTCATCAGGTGACACTAGGAGTTTTCAATATCAAAACCCAGTCGACAACTTTCTTAAAAGTAGACGGCGAAAAAGATCAGTATCTGACCGCAGTTACATGGAGCCCGGATTCAAAATATATTTTTATAGCGGTTCTGAACAGAGGGCAGAACCATATGAAAATGAATCAGTATAATGCGGCTACCGGAGAATTGGTAAAAACTTTATTTGAAGAATCAGACTCAAAATATGTAGAACCCCAACATCCGCTTACCTTTTTCCCGAATTCGAATACAGATTTTATCTGGCAAAGCCAGAGAACCGGATATAACCACTTGTTTCACTATAATTTAGAAAAAGGGCTGGTTGCCCAAATTACAAAAGGAGATTGGCTGGTTACTGATATTCTAGGGTTTAATGAGAAGAAAAAAGAAATTTTCTTTACTTCAACAAAAGAAACTCCTCTGGAAAGACATTTATATAAAATCAACTGGACGAATTTCAAGATGCAAAGACTCGACACTGAGGCGGGAATGCATATCGGAACATTGAGTCATGACGGAAGCTATCTGTATGATGCGTATAGCAATGCCAATACTCCAAGAATAGGAAACATTATTAATACCTCAAGTTTAAAGTCTACTAATATCCTTACTTCTGAAAATACATTAAAAAATTATCAGAGACCGGAAATTAAAAATGTGGAATTAAAAGCTGATGATGGTACTCCTTTATATGGAAAAATTATTCTTCCGACGAATTTTGATCCGAATAAAAAATATCCTACCATTGTTTACCTGTACAATGGTCCCCATTTACAGCTAATTACGAATAGTTTCCCGGCTTCCGGAAATCTTTGGTATGAATATATGGCTCAGAATGGTTATATTATTTTCACGATGGACGGAAGAGGATCTTCTAACCGTGGAATGAAGTTCGAACAGGCTGTTTTCAGAAATCTCGGGACAACAGAAATGAATGATCAGATGAAAGGGGTGGATTATCTGAAATCCCTTCCATACGTAGATGGAGAGAAAATGGGAATTCATGGATGGAGCTTCGGTGGATTTATGACGACAAGTTTTATGCTTCGTAAGCCGGATGTATTTAAAGTAGGCGTTGCAGGAGGACCGGTTATCGACTGGAGTATGTATGAAATTATGTATGGTGAGCGATATATGGATACACCACAGGAAAATCCGCAGGGATATGCCACTGCTAATCTTTTAGACAAAGTTCAGAATCTGAAAGGAAAGTTATTAATGATCCATGGAGCGCAGGATGATGTTGTTGTCTGGCAGCATTCGATTAAATTCATCAAATCTGCTGTGGATAATGGTGTTCAGCTGGATTACTTTACTTATCCGGGCCATCCGCATAATGTGATCGGGAAGGACAGGGTTCATCTGATGCAGAAAATAACAGACTATTTTGATCTGTATCTTAAAAAATAAAATAAAAACTCCAGCCATTCCGGTTGGAGTTTTTATTTACAGTCAATTATGAAAGGCTTAAGATAGGTGGTGAAAACTCATCTCATCCGGTATCTTTCCGATCTTAACAAAGATCAATGCTTTTGGCTTTTTATTGAAGTAATTTTGTATAACTAAAATCAACAATATGGAATTAGGAATAGGAATGTTCGGTGATCTGGCTTTTGATCAGACAACCGGGAAATATAGAGATGCAGGAACTAAAATTCACGAAATATTAGAGCAGGTAAAACTGATGGATGAGACTGGGCTGGATGTCTTTGCAATGGGAGAGCATCACCGCCCGGATTATGCCGTTTCATCACCGGAAATGGTATTGGCAGCAGCAGCAAGTATGACCAAAAATATAAAACTGGCCAGTGGAGTTACGGTGTTGAGTTCTTCGGAACCGGTAAAAGTGTATGAAGATTTTTCGACACTGGATCTGATTTCAAACGGAAGAGCTGAAATATTTGTCGGCCGCGGTAGTTTCATTGAATCATTTCCCTTATACGGGTATTCTCTGAATGATTACGAGGAGCTCTTTGATGAAAAACTGGAGTTATTATTAAAGATTAATTCTGAAGAAAATGTTACATGGTCCGGAAAACTTAGGGCTCCGATGCAGAATCAGACGGTTTATCCAAGAGCAAAAAATGAAGGAAAGCTTTCGATATGGAGAGCTGTAGGAGGAACACCCCAATCCGTACTAAGTGCCGCTCAGCTGGGAATGCCTTTAGTCGTAGCCATTATTGGAGGAATGCCTGTCCAGTTTAAGAACCTGATTGAGTTCTATAAACAGGAATATCAAAAAGCGGGGCATGATGTTTCCAAAATGCAGATAGCAATTCATTCACATACATTTGTGAGTGAGGATCAAAGTGTGACCGACGGCTATTTTCATACATATAAAGCTCAGATGGATAGAATAGGAGCATCAAGAGGATGGGCACCTTACACTAAAATGCAGTATGAAGGAGGTAGGAGTAAAGACGGCGCCTTATTTATCGGGAGTCCGGCAGAAGTCGCAGATAAAATTGCTTATATGAAAGAACTTTTCGGGATCACAAGATTCATCGGGCATATGGATGTCGGAGATCCGGCTCATGATCTGATGATGAAGTCTATTGAGTTATTCGGTAAAGATGTAAAGCCTCTCATTAAGAATGTATAAAGAATAATCGCCGCTGAGATTTTCAACGGCGATTTTTTATTGTACTTTACTTTTATAAAAAAAATCTTCTGATAATAAACATTGGTAATTTGAATGAGAAATGAAAGTACAAATGTTTAAAAACTATTTTATCCAAGTGTTTTTTTTAACTATTCAGTGCGCTTTCATACCTTTGCCGTGAGTTTTATGGAGAACAAGATCAATTGTATTGATTAAATATATCAAATCAATACTTTAGAGATATCACTCAATATGCTGTTGTGTATATTTTATTTCACTTTTATAGACTTGTTAATTTATATCAGCAGTAAAAAAATTATTTGATTTTATGAGGATAGTTTATTCTTATAAGATCTAAAGATAAAAAAGTACCAATGTGGAATTAGGAATAGGTATGTTTGGGGACCTGGCTTTTGATCAGGCAACCGGTAAATATAGAGATGCAGGAACTAGAATCTACGAAATACTGGAACAGGTAAAATTAATGGATGAGGTGGGAATTGATGTTTTCGCAATGGGGGAACATCATCGTGAGGATTACGCTGTTTCATCTCCTGAAATGATTTTGGCCGCAGCAGCCGGTGTAACAAAAAATATAAGATTAGCGAGTGGAGTTACTGTATTAAGCTCTTCAGAACCTGTAAAAGTCTACGAAGATTTTTCAACACTGGATCTGATTTCTAACGGACGGGCTGAAGTATTTGTAGGGCGTGGGAGTTTTGTCGAATCATTTCCACTATATGGATATTCTCTGGATGATTATAAAGAGCTTTTTGATGAAAAACTGGAGTTATTATTAAAGATTAATTCGCAAGAAAATGTAAGCTGGTCAGGAAAACTTAGAGCACCCATGGAAAACCAAACCGTTTATCCGAGAGCAAAAAATAATGGAAAACTTTCCATTTGGAGAGCTGTTGGAGGAACGGAGCAGTCTTTTTTAGATGCTGCCCAATTGGGAATGCCTTTAGTAGTGGCTATCATTGGTGGTATGCATAGTCATTTTAAAAATCTGATTGAACTTTACAAACAGGAATATCAGAAAGCAGGACATGATGTTACAAATAGGCAGGTTGCGGTCAGCTCACATACTTTTGTCAGTAATGATCAGAATGTGATCAATCAGTATTTTCACAAATATAAATCACGTATGGACAGGATTAGGATTCCTAAAGGCTGCGATCCTTACACCAGAATGCAGTATGAAAAGGAAAGAGGAAAGGATGGTGCCTTATTTATTGGCAGTTCAGCGGAAGTGGCTGATAAAATTGCCTATATGAAAGAGCAGTTTGGGATTACAAGGTTTACAGGGCAGATGGATGTAGGAGATCCCGGACATGATTTGATGATGAAATCTATTGAGTTATTCGGGAAAGAAGTGAAGCCCCGTATTCAAAATCTATAAAATAAAACCGCCGGTGAAATTTTCAATGGCGGTTTTTATATTATAAAACTGAATTTTAGCTCTTAAATAATCTCAATCAGGCTTCCTCTTTCTTCATCTTTAATAATATTGAGTGCAGTCGGAATTTTTTCTTTAAGTTCTTCCACATGTGAAATTACTCCTACAATCCTGTTTTCTTTCATCAGATTGGTTAAAGTTTCAAATACAATATTGACAGATTCTGTATCCTGAGTTCCAAAACCTTCGTCAATAAAGAAAAAGTTTTTGTCAGCCTGTGCATTAGCCTGAACACTTTCGGCCAAAGCCAGAGCAAGGCTTAAAGATACCTGAAAAGCCTGTCCTCCCGAAAGTGTTTTTACACTTCTGTTTCGTCCTTCGTTGAGGTAATCAATAATTTCAAATTCATTATTTTCATTAAGCTGCAGGCTCAGCTGATTTCTGGTCATTCTGTGGAAGCGTACATTGGCATGGTCGCATAATTGTCTCAGATAAATAGAGGATACATACTGTACGAAACCTGCCCCTTTGAATAGATTCATCATCAGTTTGAGATTGTCAGAACGTTTTTGAAGAGCTGTAAGCTGTTTAAGAAGCTCTCTTTTTTTATGAAACTCTTTCTCCAATCGTTCTATTTCAGCATTCATTTTAACAACAGAATCATTGATTTGTTTCAATTCAAGCTGAGTTTCGCTGAATCGCTTTTCGGTTAAAGAGAATTGTTCGTCATCGAATGAAAGATCTTTAAGCTTTAGCTCCATTCCTTCAATAACTTTTTTTAAGGTCTCAAAATCAATTTTGAATTGTTGAATTTGGATTCTGGTATTCTCAATATTGATTTGCTGAAGCAGAATGTTTTCGATTTCTTTAAAATCTGTGAAATGCTGTTCAGTTAATGCTTTGTGAATGGTTGCCTTATTATCTGAAATCTTTTTTTCCAATTCTGAAATTTGTTTTTCAGCCTGACCGACAATGGCTTTTTGTTCCGCCAGTTTTGGAGCCAGAATTTTTTCCTGTTGAGAGGCCTTCTGATAATTATGTTCCGTTTCAGTATTGAGTTGTACCAGTTTTTGATACGCTTCTTCAATTGCAGAGACGTTCTCCTGTTCATAATCATTCCAGCTTAGAATTTTAAGATTAGAACGGTTCATATTAATCTGTTCCTGCTTTGTAGCCTCTTCTAGTTTAAAAGTTTCAAGCGCTGTTTTATACTTTTCTGAAAGTTTAGCTTCTTTATCTAATGCTTCGCGCTCTGAAGTAATATTCTGTTCGATTTCTTCAATCTTTTTGTCTAAAGCAAAAGAATCCGCTCTTTTTTTCTCGAATTCATCTTCACGGTCAGGGCTGAATTGTTTCCATATAAATTGCTGAATATGATGTTCAGTCTCTTTCCGGATTTGATGTAACGATTTTTGCTCTGTAATAAACTGCTCTTCAAATATTTTTTTTCTGTCCAGAATTTTTTCAATTTCAGCTTCCTGCTTTTGAATTTTTAGCACTTCCTGTTCTGTTGCAGAGATCTTTCCCTGAAGTTCCTGAAGTTCCGTATGTACATCCTGAAACTCTACAATATGAGGATGTTCCTTAGATCCGCAAAGCGGGCAGTTTTCTCCATCGTGAAGGGCGCTGGCAAAATGAGAAAGTTCTTTCTGGACTTTTAAATGATCCAGCTTTTGTGAATATTCTTTTTTCCTGGTTTCCAGAATTTCCCGTTCATCTTTGAAGTCTTCCTTAAAGCTGTCTTTAAAGTTAAATAGCTTTAGCTCTTCGGAAACGAAATCAATCTGTTGATGTATTTTTTTATTTTTTTCAGCTTGTTCCTGCTCTGATTTTTTTAAATTTTTATGTTGAATAAACCAATGGCCGACATAGGTAAGTAAAGTCACATCGATTTTCTGTTCTTTTAAAACTTCAATGCTTTTAGATAATTCAATGATTTTTTTCTGGGTAATTTCCCTGGCGGTTTCAACCTCAATTACTTTTTCAGAACCTTTTTGAGTCCTTTCTTTAAGAATTTTGATCTCATCAGAAGATTTGAGAATTTGTACAATAAGGCTCAGATCATTTTCCCGTATTCTGGATTGGTCTAATGCTTTAAACTGCGGCTCAAGAACAGAAAGCTGTTCCTTGATGATATGGAAACTTTTCTCAGTTTCCCGTAAATTTTTATTTTGGCTTTCCTTTTCAATCTGTTTATCCGCGATCTCTTTAGAAAGCTTATTTTTTTCAATAATCAAAGGATTGAAAACTCTGTAAATACGATCATAGAGTTCCGTTTGTATCTCCAAAGCATCCATCCGGGACTTTTGTTCGGATAGTTTACTGAAGCTTTCCCTGTTTTGTTTTAAACTTTCAAAATCAGTTTTTAGATTTTTCAGTTGTTGATAAGTATGAGAAATCTGTTCAAACTTTTCATTGGCCTGAACCAGCTTTTTTTGTTCTTCCGCTAAAAGTTCTTTTTCTTGCTGAATCTTTTCCCCATTAACCTCTTCAAAACCCTTCAGCTGACCTTCCAGCTGATCGAGCTCCGACCTGTTTTTTGTATTAAGTGCGGAAACATTGTTTTGAAGATCAAACTTTTGAAGATGAAAGATTTCTTTCATCATATTTGTTCTTTCCGCGGCACCCAATTCAAGAAATTCTTTGAACTGTCCCTGCGGAATGATGATGGTTCTTTTGAAGTTGGAATAGCTTAAACCGATAATGTTTTCCGCGTTCGAATGCTCCAGAGGAACCCATTTGCCATTTATATGCTCATAAAAAGTAACGGGATTGGGCTTTACTTCCTCAAATTTTTTTGAATTTCTTTTAAAATCACGGGAAGCACGGAAAAGTTTATTCTCATAATTCACAAAATCAAACGCTATATAAGAGCTGTTTGACTTCAGATTCATCATATTATAAGCTCTTTTATCACGCAGATTCAGACGTTCCGTTTCGCCATATAATGCAAAAGAAATAGCCTCAAGTACAGATGATTTTCCGGAGCCTACCGCCCCGAAAATACCAAATAATCCGGCTTCGGTGAGACTTCTGAAATCAATAGTCTGGCGTTCCTGGTAAGAATACAGCCCTTCAATGGTTAGTTGGATAGGAATCATAGCTTAGGTATTTAATATTTCATTAAATAAATTGATCAGTTCTTCATTGGCTTCCTGGCCTCCGTTTTTAGATTTGAAATAATCTTTAAATAATACTCCTATATCCTGATTTAGATTTATTTCATGCTCCTTTTGATCAGTTGTTACCTGGCTTTTTACTTTTGGAATAAGATGTACAATTCCGTTATGGGTTTGATGGATCCGCTTTCTTTCATCGGCAGTTAAAAAAGTTTCACTTTCGAGAGTCAGTTCAATAAATGTATTTTGATTTTCTTTAAGCCACCAAATAGTGTCTTCTACGGATGTGAAGGTCTTTCGTACAAGACTTCTCCCGCTTTTCAAAATTTTCTTTTCAAAACTGACGGGTTTTCCGGGTTCGGCATTAATAATCGAGACATATTTTTTCTGCCCTGCTTCACTAAAGCTGTAACATAAAGGAGATGATGAATAAATAACGGGTTTTTCTGCCGTTCCGATATTTTGAAAAGCATGCAGATGGCCTAAGGCTGTATATTGAATCTGATCAGGAATAATATCTGAATAAATAAGATCTGCATTTCCGATTTTGATAGGCTTTTCCCCTTCAGGTTCTTCCAGAATTTCGGCGTCTTTTTTATTCATATACAAATGAGCAGTCAGGAGATTGACTCCCGATTCATCACAGAACTCATCAGCAAGTTTTTTCCAGGTTTCTGACAGTACCTTGTTGATCTCCTCTTCTTTATTTTCCCCAAAATATTCCTTTAAACGGATTTCATTGGCAAAAGGCATATGGAGAACCCTTACCGGAAAGCCGAGATGCTGAATACTTAATTCAATAAATCCCGGTCTGGATTCTGAGATTTTAAAATAATCTGTATCAAAAGGAAGAACTTCAGCTTTCGGATGCCCTATTAAAATAATCCCGCATTCCCTTGCTAAAGGATCCGGTGCGCTGATAAGGCTGGGAGAATCATGATTCCCCGAAATAGCTATGACAGGGCGCTTTCCGTTTTGAGATAAACGCTTCAGTGTTTTATAAAAAAGTTCAATAGCATCTACACCCGGATTAAAACTATCAAAAAGATCACCGGCAACGAGAACAAGATCTACTTTCTCTTCATCAGCTATTCCTATAATTTCCTCCATAACCGGTATTTGCTCTTCCAGTCGGGAAAAGCGATCCAGTCGTTTGCCTAAATGCCAGTCGGCCGTATGCAGAATTTTCATACTGTAAAGGTAAGGAACAAAAAGACAAAGGTTCAAATATATAGATGATGAAGTGTACTATCGGATTTTTTCCGATAAAACATGGGCGGCAAAAACTGAAAATTTCAGATTATCAACAGGAAAAGAATAAGAGAACAGAATTACTCGGATCATTTATTCAAAATAATCCTGTTGGTAACCAAAATGATTTTATAGTTCATTATCGATTTCTCTGGCTTTAAAATCTTCCCGGATTTGTTTTAACCGTGCTTTCCTTTCTGCTTCTGCATTTTGTACTTTACGTTTTTTCTGATCAATTTTCTTTTTGTTTTTTTTCCTGTTTGCTTCGTTGTTTTTGCTCATATGATGTGTTGCAAAATATTTTTTATGGGTAAAAAATAGCTTTATCAAAAATACTAAAGATTAAGACTGTAAACAATTTTAGTCGCTAAGTCTGATAAAATGTTTTAATTTTACTGTGTTATGGAAGAAAAATCAAAAGATCCTTTACACGGGAAAAGACTTGATGCCATCCTGGAAGAACTGGTAGAATACTACGAAGGTTTCGGAAAACTGGGTGAGCAGATTAATATAAAATGTTTTACAGATAACCCAAGTATCAGTTCTTCTCTGAAGTTTTTGAGAAAAACACCATGGGCAAGAACCAAAGTAGAGAGTTTGTATCTTTTTGTCCTGAGACAAAAGAAACGCGATGAAAAGACAGGAAAGTAAAACAGGATGAGGTTTTAAGATTCTTTCCTCTGAAACAATCATTTCAAAAAACAGTATATTTGTATCATTAATCGTGAAAAGACTCACGAAAAAAAAGAAAAATATGACAATTGAAAACAATCACGTTGTAGCTGTAAAATACATCCTACACACAATAGAAGCAGATGGAAGTAAGGTTCTTGTAGAAGAAACAACAGCAGAAAATCCACTTACATTTTTGTACGGTGTAGGAATGATGATTCCAAAGTTTGAACAAAATATCTTAGGTTTAAAAGCTGGTGATAAAGCGGCTTTTACTATTCAGCCTGAAGAAGCTTACGGGGAAAGACAGCCGGATGCTATTGCACAGCTACCTATCGATATGTTTAAAGAATCAGGAGTGCCTCCAATTGGAGCAATCTTACCTTTGTCTGATAATCAGGGAAATAATTTTCAGGCATTCGTAGTAGAAGTAACACCGGAAGTTGTTGTAGCAGACCTAAACCACCCAATGGCGGGTAAAGTTTTAGATTTCCAGGTGGAAGTTCTGAATACACGTCCTGCAACAGAAGAGGAATTGGCACATGGTCATGCTCATGGAATTGACGGAACAGACGCTCACTAAAAATTATATAAATGTCCGGTTTTTCGGACATTTTTTTGCTCAATAGAAACGGGTTTTAGCCCGTTTAAAAACGGAAAAAAATTCCATTGGCTTTAGCCCAAAACATACAAAAGACGCTTTCTTCAGAATAGCGTCTTTTATTGTTAATATTTTCCTGTTAGAGGGGAAATCTTTTATTGATAGTTTATCCCGCAATTTTAGTCTGCATTATATTCTGTGACATCAATGAAAGTAAGGAGCCACTTACCTCCGATTTTAGTCATCACAAATCTGAACCCGTTGATGGGAGCTTTTTCTTTGCTGTTTTCAGCAAGTGTTACGAAAACCACATTGTTGGAATCTGAATTGATTTTAAAGACAGGCTGATCTTTTAAAGACTCTCTATCTAAAAAATGATTGACGTAATCATTAACAGCGTTAGAGTTAAACTGAACAAATAAACCTTCTTTTATCCATCTTTTATTTTTTGTATCATATCCACCGTTGGCATCACCAAATTGTATTGGAAACTGGTTTCTGATATTCCATGTTTTTTGAATATATCCCAGTGGCATACTGAAATCAATATCTTCATTTAAAACGAATCCTAGATCTCCGCCACTTTTAAAAAGGACACCCACTCCATAGGTCTGGTCTACATATTTATTGATCATCTCACCGTCTTTAGTCTGAAAACCTTTTAAGATATCAGTGACAGCCGCTGAAACCTCATTTTTGTCTCTTTCGGTCTGTGCTTTGAAAAAACTGAGACTGCATACCATAAACAGGCATGTGTAAATAAAATTTTTCTTCATAGTATCTATTCATCTAAAAATTCCCCTGAAACATAATACCAGCGTTCATGCATTTTCTGGAACACTGAAAACTCGTGGTGAATTTGCGGATGAGCGTCCTGATCAGTATAATAAGCTTTAAACTCTACATGATTAAGAGCAGGAGTCTGTATAATTTCGAGCCTGGTCCATTCATTGATTTCCCCCCATTCCTGAAGATCCCGTTTATTATGATATTTCCGTTTTCCGGGAAGGGTAGTTTCCATTAAATAGTCACCGTTGGGAATGGCAAAAGCTGAAAACCTGGAACGCATCAATGCTTCGGCAGTAGGCGCATGTTTTTCTCCGGTATGATAAGGCTTACAACATTCTTCGTAAGATTTTCCTGAACAGCAGGGACAATTCATATATTGACTGGTATTAAAAATTCTAAGCTGCAAAAATAAGGAATATCAGGATAAACAGATCTGCTTTTTTACTCTTCTGATAATCGTACTGGCGGAAAATAAAAGAAGCAATCTGTAAAGACTGCTTCTGTATCTATTATTTAATAAAACCTCTGTTTCTTAACAATGGCTTGATATCCGGATCATGTCCTGTGAAATCTCTGAATGCCTGGTTCAGGTCTACAGAATTTCCTACAGACAGAATATATTTTCTGAAACGGTCACCATTTTCTTGGGTAAGTCCTCCGTTTTTACTGATCCATTCCCATGCATCATTATCCAGTGTTTCTGACCATAAGTAGGCATAATACCCTGCTGAATATCCGCCGCCCCAGATATGAGCAAAATAAGGCGTGTGGTATCTTGGAGGTACTGTTGCCAGGTTAAACCCATGACTGGCTAAAGATTGCTTTTCAAAATCCAGAACAGGAATAAACTGATTTTCGTTGTTTACTGTATGCCAGTCCATATCCAATTCAGCAGCAGAAACCAGTTCGGTAGTCATATATCCCTGATTGAAAGTCGACGCTTTTTTGATTTTTTCTACCAGGGTTTGAGGAATAGGCTGTTTGGTTTGATAATGCACCGCATAATTCTTCAGAACAATAGGATCTAAAGCCCAATGCTCATTAATTTGTGAAGGAAATTCTACAAAGTCTCTCGGAACATTTGTTCCTGACAGAGATGGATATTTCTGGCTGGCAAACATTCCGTGGATAGAGTGACCAAATTCATGGAAGATCGTAGAAACATCATCAAAGCTGATTAATGAAGGTTTTCCCGGAGCAGGCTTCTGATAATTGTAGCAGTTTACAATAACTGGTTTTGTGCCCATTAAATATGATTGTTCAACGAAGTTGCTCATCCAGGCTCCTCCGTTTTTAGAATCTCTTGTGTAAAAGTCCAGATAATAAATAGCGATAGATTTTCCATCATGATCAAAAACTTCATAAGTAACAACATCAGGATGGTAAACCGGAAGATCTGTTCTTTTTTTGAAAGTAAGTCCGTAGAATTTTTCAGCAGCGAAGAATACTCCTTTTTCAAGGACTGTTGTAATTTCAAAATATGGCTTTATTTCACTTTCATCAAGATCGAATTTAGCTTTTCTGACCTGTTCAGCATAGAAGTTCCAGTCCCATGGTTCTACCTTGAACCCACCTTTTTGCTGATCAATAAGATCCTGAATATCTTTTGCTTCCCTTGCGGCTGTTTCTACTGCAGGAGTAGCAATCTGATTCATGAGTTTAGTTGCTGCTTCCGGAGTTTTTGCCATCTGATCCTGAAGCTTCCATTCTGCAAAATTCTTTTTACCCAGGATTTGTGCTTTTTTAAGTCTCAGTTTAGCCAGTTTTTCAATAGTTTCCCGGGTATCATTAGCATCTCCTTTTTCTGCTCTCGACCACGAAGCTTTGAATAATTTTTCTCTTGTGGCTCTGTTTTTTAAATTTTGTAAAAGAGGCTGTTGTGTTGTATTTTGTAAAGCCAGAAGATATTTTCCGGGTTGTCCGGCTGTTTTAGCATCGGCAGCAGCAGCAGCGATTTCATCGGCAGAAAGTCCGTCCAGTTCTTTAGCATCAGAAAAAAATACCCCGCCTTGTTTTCTCGCTTCCAGTAATTTATTGGAATATTGAGTAGAAAGTGAAGCCAGTTCCTGGTTAATCTGCTTTAATTTTTCTTTGTCAGCTGCAGAAAGATTAGCTCCTGCAATTTCAAAATTTTGTTTATAAAACTGTACCAGTCTTTTGCTTTCAGGATCAAGTCCGTCTTCTTTAATAGACTTTATTCTGTTATACAGGTTTTCATTCAGATACATTTTATCGGAATGTGCTGCAAAAATAGGAGCATATTCTTCATCCAATGCCTGTAATGTAGGATTGGTATTTGCACTTGTTAAGTTAGAAAAAACAATTTGTGCTCTTCTTAATACTTCACCGCTTTTTTCAAGGGCTACGATTGTATTCTCGAAAGTAGGGGCTGCCGGATTGTTGGCAATTTTGATAATTTCGGCTTCATGTTGTTTTAATCCGAAATCAAAAGCAGGTTTAAAATGCTCATTTTTAATTTTGTCAAATTCCGGAGCTTCATATTGAAGCTTACTTTTCTTCATGAAAGGATTTGAAGATAAAGATGGATCAGGGGCAGGAAGTTCCTGTTGAATATCGGTTTTTTTCATTGTAGTACAAGATTGATTGAACGCCAAAGCAGAAATTAATAATACCGATGAAATATTCTTCATAAAATAGTTGTTATTAAAGTATAAAGATATTAAAAACTTGTATCATGAGATGTATTTATGAAATAAGAAATGGAACTTCCGATTAAATACAATAGAAGATTGTAATGAATAAGAGCGTATTTCTTAAAAGCAGAAGAGGCCGCTTCCTGGTATTTTTTAGAGAAATGTAATATTTTTCCTAATTTAGTTGTCATTAATGAATAAGATATAAATAATAATCTAAAAAATAAATAAACATGAAAACAAGGACATTTTTTATTTTTTCAGCCTTAGTGGTATTAGCCTCATGTAACGAAAGACATGAGAAAAAGAACAGAGAAAAAAACGGTTGGGTAGAGAAAGTAATCAATAAAGAAAGTGGGCCAATCCAGCAGAAAGAATTCAATGGTGATTTTGATGAAATACAGGTCTCTCAAGCAATAGAAGCGGAAGTTATTAAATCTGATGTGGAAAAAGTAATTATTTCGGCACCTCAGAGTATTATTAATGAAATTCTTGTAGATAATGAAGGTGGAAAACTGCACATTCATTATAAGCCGGGAATCAGAGTTATGAATTTGAATAAAGTAACGGCAAAAATTTATGCAAAAGATTTTACAAAACTAATTGCAGGATCAGCAGCAAGTATTCATGTAAAAGATAAATTTACTCAGGAAAAAACAGATATTGAGATATCAAGTGCAGCGAGTGTTTCAGGAGATCTTGAAGCCAATGATTTTGAGATTAATGCAGGAAGCAGTGGTAATTTCAGCGGAAAAATATGGGCTGTGAATCTTGATATTGAATCTTCATCAGGATCAAGTATTGATATATCCGGAAAAGCAAAGCATGCGGATATCAATTCATCTTCAGGCAGCAGTATTTCAGCGAAAGAAGTGATTGCGGATAATGTGAAAGCTGAAGCATCCAGCGGTGCAAGCATCCAGATCAGTGCTGTTACTTCAGTGAATGCAAGTGCTTCCTCTGGTGGAAGTGTGGATATTGCCAAAAAAGGACCGCTTACAAGCATCAGCAAAGACGAAAGTAGCGGCGGAAGTGTTGATATTCAATAAATCAATCACGGGATTCTTCCTCATCTTCTTCATGGGATGAGGAAGAATCCCAATTTTTATGATCAAAGTTAAGGTTATCATAAGCTAATAATTCCTCCTCTCGCTGGAGGATTTCTTTTGTGGTAAACAAGGCAATATCATCCTCTTCTTTTATTTTTGCAAGCCTTCGGATAGAGGCTTTATCAATGGCCATAAACCTTTGGCCAAGACGTCTTGCAGCATATTTTCTCATTCCCGTTTCGTGAAGGACATCTACTGCCATGTCCACAGCAGTTCCTAACGTTTCGCGGTAGATATTGTTAATACCATTGTTGAGGTATTCATAGGCATCAATTCTGTTTTTAGCTCTTACAAAAATTTTCACATCGGGATAATGTTCGCGGACAAGTTCTGCAATAAACATATTATCATCCGGATCATCAAGACATAGTACCAGGATTTCAGCATCTTCAATACCTGCTGCTCTTAAAATAGGAATTCGGGTGGCATCCCCATAATATACCTTAAATCCATAACTCCGAAGCAGTTTCACCCGATCTGAATCTCTATCCAAAACAGTAGCTGATATTTTATTGGCTTTTAAAAGGCGTCCTACTGTACTGCCAAAATGCCCAAATCCTACAATAATAATCTTTTTTTGAACCACATCACTGTCCAGAATATTAAAATCATGTTCTTCTTCAGGAATCTCTTTAATAAATTTTGGAGTAATAAACCGGTCATTCAGAATTAATAAAACCGGAGTGATACACATGGTAATTGCAGTTACAGCCATCAATTGTGCATTCAACTTGGGATTTAAAAGGTAAAGATCCGAAGCATAGTTAATCAGTACAAAGGCAAATTCTCCTACCTGAGAAAGAGCGAATGCATAGAAAAGACTCTGAGGGGTATCTATTTTGAAAAATTTTCCAATAATGTATAAAACAACAAACTTTACGATCAGTACCGTGAACACAGTACTGAAGATAAATAAAGGGTCCTGCTGAATGATATTAAAATTAATAGTGGAGCCTACACTTACGAAAAAAACCGCAAGTAAAAGTCCCTTGAAAGGGTTAATCTGCGCTTCAAGCTCATGGCGAAATTCACTGTTGGCAAGCATTACTCCGGCCAGAAAAGCGCCCAACGCGGGAGAAAGACCAATAACAACCATTAGCTCGGAAACTCCGATAACCAAAAACAGGGAAGAGGCTGTCAATAGCTCTGTCATTCCGGCCTTGGATACATATCGTAAAAAAGGAACAAATACATATCTGCCTAATAGGATCAGTAAAGCAACTCCCATAATTACCGTTCCGGCCTGAAGCCATTCCGGAAGCTTCTGAATCAGAACCTGAATTTCATTGTCATGATGTTTCGTTTTATAGTTGGCAATAATGGGGAGTATAGCCAGAATAGGAATTACTGAGATATCCTGGAAAAGTAGGGTAGAGAACGAGACTTCTCCCGCAGTTGTATTGAAGTTATTTTTTTCCTGTAAAGTCTGGAGAACAATTGCTGTGGAAGACAGAGCAAAGCACATTGCTACCGATATTGCGGTATCCACCCTCCATCCTACGCTTGTGAATACCAAAAAAAGAAGACTGATGGTAAGGAGCATTTGAACGGCCCCGAGTCCCATTATTTTCTTACGCATTTCCCAGAACTTCCGGGGTTCGAGTTCCAGACCTACCAGAAACAAAAGCATAATGACCCCAAATTCACTGGCATGCATGATATCATCCACATTATGCCCTGTTAGTTTCAGAACATATGGTCCAATGATAATTCCTCCCAGAATATAACCGATCACAGAGCTCAATCCCAGTTTTCTTGCCAGTGGAACCATAATAATAGCTACACCCAGAAAAATTAATGTGTTCATCGCTAAACTAGATTCCATACATTATCGGTTGAGAAGTTCTGTAAATTCTTTTTTATGTAAAATGATTTCTTTTTTGGAAAGTTTATTAGCTTCATAAACAATCTTAATGTGTCTGATATCGGCTTTGAAGACTTTTAAAGAAACAATAAGCCCGCTGATCAGTTCATCAATCGTATATTGGTAGGTTCCTGTTTTGCTGAAAGATCTTTCTTTTCCGCCAGTGGTTACGAGAATATAAATTTCTTTATTTTCCAAAGGATTGTCTTTTCCGGGCTGAAGCCAGTCGCGGTCAAAGACTTCATCAATCCATAGTCGTAATAAGGGAGGCATTCCGAACCAGATCAGGGGAAACTGAAAAATAAACCGGTCATAATTGACAAGTCGTTTTCTTTCTCTGAAAGCGGCAATATGAAAATCAGGGTATTCTTCATAAAGATCTCGTAAGGTATAATGCTGGTGGCGAACGTAGAAATTGATGAGCTCTACATTCGAATTGGAGTGCTCCAGATAAGGGTGGGCAAATACTACCAGCGTCTTCTTCATAATCCTGTTTTCAGTAAATATAGTGAAAAAAAATTGAATAATAGGTAGTATTTGTTGATTTTTATTAATTTATTAACATGTAAATGTGATTTTAATGTTAATAAAAGTCAAAAAAATGGTAGTATTTTAAGATTTTAAATAAAAAATCAGGTCATATGACCTGATTTATAGTGTGTATTGTTGATTTTTTAAGAAATTACCATCCTCCGGAAGCACCTCCGCCACCGAAACTTCCGCCACCGCCGAAGCCACCGAATCCGCCACCACCGGAACTTCCGCCACCAAAACCTCCGCCTCCGAAGCTGCCGGGGAATGGGAAAAATCCGCCGGGATAGTTTCTGCGTCCTCTTCTTGTGATAATTACGTCATCATCATCGTTGTTTCCTCCGCCGGGCCCGCCTCCTTTATTACCAAAAAGAATAGCAATGATAATGAAAATGACAAAAGCAATAATCAGCACTTTCAATGCACTTCCATTGCCGGAAGGTGCTGTAGTGGCTACAGGTTTGAATTTTCCCTGAACTGCTTCCATAATGGCAGAAGTTCCGCCATTAATTCCTTCATACCAGAGTCCTTTTCGGAAATTGGGAGTAACGATATAATCCAGAATCTGTCCGGCTACAGATGCGGTTAAGTATTGTTCTACCGCTCTTCCCTGTTGGATAGACATGGTTCTGTCTTCTGTTGCAATAAGAAAAACAATCCCGTTGTCGACCCCTTTTTTTCCGATTTTCCATTTTTCTCCAAACATGGTTGCCAGAAAGTTGACATCTTCTCCTTTGGTGGATTTAATGATGACAACCTCTATTTCTGTTGAGGTGGAATCTGCAAATTTGATCAGTTTATTGTTAAGCTGATCTTTTTCCTGTTGAGAAAGAAGATTGGCCTCGTCAAAAACAGGATACAGGACCGCCGGCTTTTCGGGAATAGTATATTGTGCTGATACAAAAGTGTAAAAGCAGATAAATAGAAATGAAAATACTATTTTAAGAGAACGTAATTTCATTTGGAAGTTGGTTTGGGTTTTCTCCTTCTACAGGAAAATATTTTTTCAGTTCAAGGCCGGTTTCAAGGATTGCACTTTTCAGGGCTTTATGATAATTTCCTTTGGCAAATTCAGAGGTGATATAGTCATGCAGATGATCCCAAAAGGCCTGAGATACTTTTTCATGAATTCCGACATCTCCGATGATTGTCAGATATTTTTGCTCAAAATTAACGTGAAAAAGCACAGCATTCCTGTCGGTGGTTTTATCCATACCGAGTTCTTTGAAGACTTCGAAAGCGGTTTTGGCATGTTGATCTTCTGTATTGGAATCAATATGCACTCTGATTTCGCCTGTAGAATGTTCTTCTGCCGACTGTATCGCCTCTACAAGAGAAGTGATCTGTTGATTTGTAAGGAAATTACCCATTATTTGAATACTTCAGGTGCTTTTTGAGCCCCTGCGTCAGCTTTGAAATATGGTTTTTCTTTAAAGTTGGTAAAATTCGCCAGAATATTATTCGGGAAAGTTTTGATAGAGGTGTTGTAATCCTGAGCAGCCTCGTTATAGTAAACAGTTTCTGTTCTGATGCTGTTCTCAATAGCTGTATATTCTCTCTGGAAGTTAATATACTGCTGGTCTGCTTTTAAATTAGGATAAGACTCCACTACAGCCATCAATCTGCTTAGTGCACCGGATAATTCTCCCTGTGCGGCCTGAAATTTAGCAATATCGGCTTCCGTCATATTCGTAGGGTCAATGTTAATTGAAGTTGCTTTAGAACGTGCTTCAACGACCTGCGTTAAAGTTTCCTGTTCAAATTTTGAATACGATTTTACAGTGTTTTCCAGGTTAGGAATAAGGTTGGCTCTTTTCTGGTATACGGTTTCTACATTAGACCATTTGGTATTCACAGTCTGCTCTTTTGTAACAAAATTGTTATAGCCGCTTTTTCCCCAGAAGAACAGAACAGCAACAATAATAAGGAGGGCAATACCAAGAGTTCCGGCGCCCAGACATCCTTTATTTTTCATAGTTTATTTTTTTAAATTTTTTGTGCTAATCAAATATACAAATTATGTGCTAATTTTGCAGAAAATTATATTTGAATGACAACAATAGTGGTAGCAATGGGAGAGAAGAATGAAATTGGTTTTGAAAACCAGTTGCTTTGGCATCTTCCCAAAGATTTAAAACATTTTAAAGAGATTACGTCAGGGCATCCCGTGATTATGGGAAGAAAGACGTATGAAAGTATTGGAAAGCCTCTTCCTAACCGTACGAATATTGTTGTTTCAGGAAAAGCAGACTGGTTTGAAGAAGGGATTCTTATCGTGGGAAGCATCAAAGAAGCCATTAAGTTTGCTAAAAAGATTGATGAAGAAGTTTTTATAATCGGTGGCGGTACTATTTATGAACAAACGATGGCTGTTGTGGACAAACTTGAGGTCACTTTGGTGAAAGCAGATCTGCAGGCGGATACTTTTTTTCCAAAAATTGATGGTAAAATCTGGAAAAAGACCAGCGAGGTATGTCATGAGAAAGATGAGAAAAATGCTTATAATTTCTGTTTTCAGACCTTTGAAAAAATCAAAAGTGAATAGTTGAAGGAATTCTAGCCTCCAACTACTAGCTTCTAACCTCTAATTTATTTATCTTTGCACTTCTAAAATTTAATAATGAATAAATACATAAAAATTGCAATAGCGGCAGTTCTTATCCTGACAGGAGTTTATATGATGTTTTTTACGAGAAATATCGGTTGGGGTGTTGTCGTTTTTCTTTTGGCTGCATTCCCTATTGTACTTTTCTTTAAAAATGAATATATTCTGCTGGCATTCTGGCAACTGAGAAAACAGAATATGGAAAAAGCTGCAGAATGGCTGACTAAAATTACGGATTATAAGACCCAGCTTCATCAATCCCAATACGGATATTTTCACTATTTGCTGGGATTAACACAAGCTCAGGATCATCCTGCGAAGGTAGAACCTTTCATGAAGAAGGCACTGGAATATGGTTTGAATATGAAACATGACCGTGCAATGGCGACTTTAAATCTTGCAGCTGCTGCAATTTCTAAAGGAAGAAAACAGGAAGGACAAAAACTACTGGAAGAAGCTAAGAGACTGGACAGTGCAGGTATGATGACAGATCAGATCAAAATGATGAAAGATCAGTTAAAGATGCCATCCATGCAAAAGCATATGCACAACCCGAATATGAGACAAAGAGGAAAATTCCTCTAACAAAAACAGAATAAGAATAAAAAAGCACCTATCCGATAGGTGCTTTTTTTATGTTGGTATCGTACTGAATTTACATTTCCGAGTTATGATCATAGCCATAAAACTTAGGCATTTGCCAATGGTATTTTACAGCAAAAGTCCGGATAGCAACGATCAGTAAAATCGTAAAGATCTGGATAAAAGTATAGGATAACGGAGTGTATTTGGTCATCAGTAAAAATGCAGCTCCTCCGAGAATACATGCCGTAGCATAAATCTCTTTTCTGAAAATCAGGGGAATTCTGTTCAGCAAGATATCCCTGATAATACCTCCAAAGCAGCCGGTAATAGTACCCAATGCAATACATATCATAGGATGGATGCCTGCATTTAATCCTTTTTGAATTCCAATGATGGTAAATAGTCCCAATCCGAAACTGTCGAAGATAAATAAAGTTACCTTGAAATTTTTTTCCAGTGATTTGAAAACCATTGAAAAAATACTGGTGACAAGAATCAGTGCACACATCAGAAGATCATGCATCCAGAATACGGGAATGTCCAGCAGCAAATCTCTTACAGTTCCTCCGCCAACAGAAGTCACAAAGGCAATAATAAGTACTCCAAACGGATCAAGCCGCTTCTGCATGGCTGCAAAGCTTCCTGACATGGAAAAGGCAATAGTACCAAGTACTTCTATTGCAAAATTGAACTGTTCGTGCATACGATTATGAGTAATAAATAATGAGCAATCAGTAATAAAAATTATGCCATTTAAATTTGAGATAACCTAAATTGATTTGCAGTCATAACTTTTATAGGTTTTCACATTTTTTTTAAATGTAAAATTTTTTTCGGACTTAAATATTCTAATTTTTAATAATTTTTCAAGCCAAAGTTGGGTCTCATCAGTTTTTTCAATTATTTATTACTCATTGTATAGTGATCTTTATACTCTCACTGAGTCCGGAACCATCAGCTCATATTCTCCGCCATGGGTAATGATTTCCCTTACGATACTGCTGCTGATGAATGATTTTCCTGATGAAGTCAGTAAAAATACGGTTTCCAGCTTTTTGTGAGCTAAAGTTCTGTTGGTGTGGGCAATCGCTTTTTCGAATTCAAAATCGGCCGGATTTCTCAATCCGCGGATAATGTATTGGGCATTTTTTTCAAAACAGTAATCTACCGTTAATCCTTCGAATGAGTCTACTTCTACATTGGGAAACTCTGCCACAGAGTTTTGAATGAATTCCATCCTCTTTTCCAGAGGAAACATATATTTCTTCTGAGAGTTTTGTCCGATGGCAATAATTAATTTGTCGAACAGCGGTGCCGCTCTTTCTATAATATCATAATGTCCTAGTGTAATCGGGTCAAAAGACCCTGGGAAAACAGCAATTTTCATGTTGTACGAGTTATGATTTTGGATAGTGAATTATCTGTTATAAGCTGTAAGAGTATATATCTCTAACGTTTAATCTGTAATTTCTAACTTCTGATTATTTATTAAACGCTTTTTCAACTTCGTTCCCACAGAGATCCATGATGGAGATCCCATAATGTCTGGCCTGTTGCGGAAGGATACTTGCAGGAGAGAATCCCGGATTGGTATTCATTTCAAGCATGTAAGGAATTCCGTCCATTAAGATATACTCACTTCTTGAAAAACCACTCATCCCTAATGAATCATAGGCTCTTTTAGCAATTTCTTCTACTCTTTTTGTCGTCTCTTCATCAATTCTTGCCGGTGTAATTTCTTCAGAAGCCCCTTCATATTTGGCTTCATAGTCGAAGAATTCATTGGTAGGAACAATTTCTGTAATTCCTAATACAATGGTTTCACCTTTGAAATCAATAACTCCTACGGAGACTTCCATTCCGTTAAGGAAACTCTCAATAAGAATTTCATTATCCTCTTTAAAGGCTATTTCTGTAGCCGCTATCAGTTCAGATTTCTCTTTTACTTTAGAAATTCCTAAAGAAGATCCGGATTGATTAGGCTTTACGAAAACCGGAAGACCCAGCTCATCTATTATTTTATCAACGTTGATGTTTTCTCCTTTTCTTAAATAAACGCTTTTAGCGGAAGGTATACCATATTTAGACAATACGGCAAGCGTATCTTTTTTGTTGAAAGTAAGGGCGCTCTGATAAAAATCGCAACCTGTGTATCGTTGGCCGATAGCATCCCAATAAGCCTGAAGAATACCATTTTCACCAGGGGTACCATGGATAATATTGAAGCAGACATCGAATTTTAATGTTTCACCGTTATCTAGAGTGACAGAAAAATCTCCTCTGTTGATTTCATATTTTTTATCATTTTCACCTAAAAAATACCATTCGTTTTTAAGGATGACAACCTTATATACATCATACAGATTTCTGTCTAAAGAATCATAAATCAACTGCCCGCTTTTTAAAGAAACAACATATTCATCAGAATAGCCTCCCATTACTACGGCAACGCTTTTTTTGTTCATAACCATATAGTATCAATTAAGGCAAATTTAAACATTTTATGTCATGCAATAGGGGAAATCCGTAAATTTTAAGATCAAAAATGAAATGTGTTAAATAAAAAGCGCATTCTAAAATTATTAGCTATATTTGCCGTTATAATTAAAGTATTTTTAAGTATGCTTAAATCACTTTTCAATTGGAAAGTTTTACTGAATCTGGTAGTAGCCATCGGCGTTTTCGTGGGATTGGTGTGGCTTACATTCCGTTGGTTGGAATACCACACAAATCATGGCCAGGAAATACCTGTTCCCAATGTAGTTAATAAATCTGTGCACGATGCAATTAAAATATTAGATGACACAGGTCTTGAGTATGAAGTAGATAGTGCTAATTATGATCCTAAGTTCAGACCTTTTCAGGTTCTTCAGATCTATCCTGCGCCGGGTTCCCGTGTAAAGGACGGAAGAACAGTGCGATTAAAAGTTAATCCTAGAACATGGGCTCAGATTGCTGTACCTGATGTTATTAATAAATATTCCGGACTGGCATTCCAACGACTAGATCAGGTGGGACTTAAAATCGGAGATACCATTTATGAGCCTAGTATTCAGAAAGATGCCCTTTTAAGAATATTATATAAAGGAAATGCCGTCAATCCGGGAACCCGTTTACCTAGATTTTCTGTCATTGATGTAGTCGTAGGTACAGGACCTATGAGAAATATCAGTATCCCTAATGTAGTAGGCCTTTCGGTAAAAGAAGCGAGAGCCGTAATTACCAAAAGTATGTTTGAAGTAGGGCTGGTAGAACATGAAGACGGAGGTAAGGATGAATCTGATATTATTTATTATCAGGATCCGGCTTCAGGGGATGTTCGTGATCAGGGAATGCAGATTGATCTATGGGCAAGTAAAAGAACTCCGGCAGAGCTGAGAGCAAAGGTAGAACAGCTTAATTCTATTTACAGAATGAAAGTAGACACTTCTCTGCCACCGGTACGATATGAAGAAGTGCATTCGGAACCAAGCTACGCGCCACCGGTGGTACCTGTTCCCGTTCCTAAGAAAGAAACTCCCAAAGCGGAACCTGTAAAAGCTGAAGCCCCTAAAGCTCAGACAACAACTCCCAAACCGGCTGCTTCAACATCCGGTATGGAAAAATCTAAAACTCCTGCTGGTAACAGCAGCAATCATACCGCAGGAACTCCTGCAAAATCAGCTACAACAACACCGGCAGGACAACAACCTGCTCAAAAGCCAAAAGCTAAAAAAGTAGTAGTAGAGTAACGGTAGAACTATTAGTAACAAAATACAGGCTTCAACTGCAAAATGTTGAAGCCTTTTGCGTAAAAAATATAAAACAATGTCAGAAGATAACGAAGATTTTTTAGATGAAGAATTATTAGATTCCAACAGTATTGACAACATTGATATTGATGAAGAGAATAAAGGATTATATGAGCATCTTAATATCACCGTTGATCATAAACAGGAACCTCTCAGAATTGATAAGTTTCTGTTGATTTACAGACAGAATTCTTCAAGGAATAAAATTTCACAAACCTGCAGAGCAGGAAATGTTATTGTGAATGGAACTGCGGTAAAACAAAACTACAGAGTAAAACCAGGAGATCAGATTTCAGTATTGCTTACTCATCCGCCAAGGGAAAATGTAATTATTCCGCAGGATATCCCTGTTAATATCATTTATGAAGATGATGATCTGGTAGTTGTAGATAAAGAAGCAGGTATGGTTGTACATCCGGGATTCGGAAACTGGGATGGTACTCTTGTGAATGCGTTAGCATTTCACTTCGAAAAAAATGGTGAAAAATCTGACCTTGACAGGGTAGGGCTTGTTCACAGGATCGATAAAGATACTTCCGGATTATTGGTGATTGCTAAAAACGAATATGCTTTAAGCTTTTTAGCAAAGCAATTTTTTAACAGAACGACCAAAAGACTTTATTGGGCATTTGTATGGGGAAATATGCAGGATGATGAGGGAACCATCAGAGGGCATATCGGAAGGCATCCTAAAAACAGAATGCAGATGTCGGTATATGAGGACGGAAGCCAGGGAAAACACGCTGTAACGCATTATAAAGTTCTGGAAAGGTTTAAATATATGACCTGGATAGAGTGTAAACTTGAGACGGGAAGAACGCATCAGATCAGAGCGCACTTCAGACATATTGGTCATACTTTATTTAATGATGAAAGATATGAAGGACATACGCCTTTAAGAGGGGTAAACCTTCCAAAATATAAACAATTCATTAAAAATGTATTCGAAATTTTGCCAAGACATGCACTTCATGCACATACCCTAGGTTTTATACACCCAACAACAAAGAAGGAATTATATTTTGAGAGCCCAATGCCCAAAGATATGGCGGATGCCGTAAAAAAATGGAGAATTTATTTGGAAAACTAAAAATATATTGAGATTTTTTTTATATTTGTTGAATTGAAATCAAGATTTGTTATGAGAAAACTATATGCTATCGTATGTTTAGCTCTTTTGTCAAATGCATACAAAGCACAAGAATCACTACCATACTATCAGCAATATCTTATGGATGGTGAGTTCCTGTTCAACCCAGCTCAATACGGAAAAACAGACTACGTACAGCTTAATGCCAACTATCAACAACAATTTTCAAAATTCAGCAATTCTCCGAATGTACAATCAGTGGGGATTCATGCGAATATTTTTGATAGAGTGGGTGCCGGTCTTTCTGTATTCAGAGATAGCAATGGTCCTATTTCTGCGGGGGGAATTACAGCGGGTGCTTCGTATTTTATTCCGCTAAGCAGCGAGGGCGATAGAAAAGATCAGTTCTCTTTTGGTACAAGTGTTAACTTCTATAATATGAATTTTGATTATTCAAAAATTAATACGGAAGAAGGCGGTGACCCTTTATTAAGAGGAGAAGAAAGTAACATCTTTATGGTATATGCCAATTTTGGTTTAGCGGCTACCTATAGAGGACTATTCGGAGGTATTTCCGTAAATGATATTGCATTGAGTAATGATGCGTCTATCGTAAACAACTATGAACCTTCCCCTATCAAATTCTTTTTAAACCTAGGATATAACTGGAATATTGCAGATAACATTACTTTAGCGCCATCAGCATTGATCAACCTGAATACCAATTCAACAAGAATGATCGACTGGAATTTAATGGCAACTTTTTCTAACGAAATTAACGCTTTCTCTTTTGGGGTAAGCTACAGAACTGTTCAGAACAGATTTAATAATCAGAATCTGAGTATTTCTCCAATTGTTAAAGTGAGATTCAATAAATTTATGATTGGAGCTACTTATAACCTTGGAATATCCGATATCCAGACGTATGGAGGAAACAGCTTCATGCTTGGTCTTGGTTATAACTTCGATAACTTTATTAATGTTAGAGGATTTAGATATTAATCAATTTAATTTAAATAAATTTGAGCTCTGAATTTTTTCAGAGCTTTTTTATGATATATATTCACATTCCCTTCTGTAAACAAAAGTGCAGTTATTGTAATTTTCATTTTTCAACATCCCTGAATTCTAAGGATGAAATGCTTCATGCCATGAAAACTGAGCTTATGCTTCGGAAAGGGGAGCTGCAAAACAAAACATTACAGTCTTTATATTTTGGCGGAGGTACTCCTTCCATTCTTTCCGCAGATGAAATCCATTCTTTAATTGATGAAACGTTAAAATATTTCAGCTTTGAGAATGATATTGAAATTACTTTGGAAGCCAATCCGGATGATCTGAATCAACAGTTTTTAAAACAGCTAGCAGGAACTCCTGTTAACCGCTTGTCTATCGGAACACAAAGTTTCTTTGAAGAGGATCTGAAACTGATGAACCGTGCCCATACTGCTTCTGAAGCCGAAGGATCTATTAAGCGTGCACAGGATTTTGGATTTGAAAATTTAAGCATCGACCTGATCTATGGTTCCCCGACTTCCAATCTTGAAATATGGAAGGAAAATTTACATAAAACCATAGCTCTCGAAGTCCCTCATATCTCCTCATATGCTTTGACTGTTGAGCCAAAGACAGCTTTGGAAAACTGGATTTCAAAAGGAAAAGTAAAAAGCCCGAAAGAAGAAGAACAAAACAGAGAATTTTATTACCTGTCAGAATTTTTAAAGGATAATGGTTTTGAACATTATGAAGTTTCCAACTTTGCCAAACCCGGTTTTTATTCCAGACACAATTCTTCATACTGGAAATATCAGGAATATCTGGGGATAGGTCCTTCAGCGCATTCATACAACGGGCTTGATGTCAGAAGCTGGAATGTTGCCAATAACCAACAGTATATCAAAAAACTTCATGATAAGGTCTTAGCAAAAGAAGAAGAAATTCTTTCTCAGGAAGATCAGTTTAATGAAATGATTATGATTGGGTTGCGAACCATTTGGGGAGTGGATCTTGCCAATTTAAAAAACAAATTCTCAGATAAGATATTAGAACATTTCCAAACAGAACTAAAACAGAAAATAGAGGAAGGTATTTTAATTGTTGAAAATGATCATTTAAAAATTCCTGAAAAGCATTGGTTTATGGCGGATGGAATTGCTTCGGATTTGTTTTTGGTGTAAAATTTATTAGTGTATATTTGAAGTTGAACTTTAAATAAAAACTATAAACTATGAAAAGAAATTTATTGTTATTCTTTCTTTTTTCCAGCACTCTATATTTTTCTCAAAAACCAATTTTTACAAAAGCGAAAGTCAATGCAGTAAATGTATACAAAAGTTCTGCTGAGTTGCAGAATACTGTGAATGTTTCTTTACCTGCTGGGAATTCGGAAGTTGTTATTACCAATATTTCAGATGAAATTGTTGAGAAATCTATACAGATCAATACTAACAATAAAAATATTTCTATTCTTTCTGCTCAATATAGGGATAGTTACCAATCAAATTATTTCGAAAGAAATAATCCTACTGGGAAAAGGATAAAGGACAGTATTTCCATTTTAGAGAATCTTACCATGAAAATTGGAATCGAGAGGCAAACGAATGAAAAGACACTGGAGCTTTTGGATAAAAACCAAGCACTGTTAGTGGGAAGTAATACATCCAGTGTTGCTCAACTCATGCAATTGACTGAATATTACAAAACCAAGAGAAATGAAATAAGTATTGCTCAACTCGATATCAACAAAAAATATAATGAAGCGACATTAAAACTTGAAAATTTAAAAAATCGTTTAAAATCATCACTAAATTCTGAGGAAAATTCTTCTGATGGTGTTATTGTTCTGAAACTTGCAAGCAGTGCATCTGGAAATGCAAAAATAGATATTGGATATTTAGCAGAAAATGTTTTTTGGGAGCCATTCTACGAAGTGAAAGGAACTAAGCTGACTGAGCCACTAGATATAACTTTTAAAGCAAAAGTGAAACAAGATACAGGGCTTGATTGGAAAGATGTAAAACTTTCTCTAATTAACGGAAGATCTTCGAGAAATAATAATGCGCCAACAATGCATCCTTGGTTCTTAGATTCTTACAAAAAAGAAGAAAGGCCGGTTGTTTCTTATTCAAAAGGGAAAAGAGATACTGCTTCGAGCAATATGAAGATTGAAGAAGTTGTTGTGGTGGGATATAGCGGATTTAAGATTAATGAAAACCAATTAAATGTTAGTTTTGATGTTGATATTCCTTATGATATCTTATCTAATAATGAAGATCATTTTATTAATTTAAAGCAGATTAAAGTTCCTGCAGAATATAAATATTATACAGTGCCCAAAGAGGGAGCTAATGCCTATTTAATAGCAAATGTTAAAGATTTCAGTAAATACAATCTTATTTCAGGCCCAGCGAATGTGATTTTTGAAAATATGTACATAGGAGAAACAAAAATAAATCCTAACCAGACAGATGATGCATTAAATATTACTCTTGGCGATGATAAAAGAATAAGTGTTCGAAAGGAGATAATTAACGACAAGGCAAGTGAGAAACTCTTTTCTTCCTATCAGGAAAAAACATATACTTATGATCTTATTGTTCGAAACAATAAAAAAGAAGCAATTACTATTGATATAAAAGATCAAATTCCTCTAAGTAAAGATGAATCTGTAAAGGTTGAGCTTCTGCAAAGTGATAATGCAGAGCTTGATAAAGAGAAAGGATTCTTAACATGGAACGTTAAAATATCTCCTTCTGAAACGAAAAAAATCAGAGTAAGCTATAAAGTGAGATACCCGAAAGATTTTTCGATCAGTAATCTTAATTAAGTATCCGATTATTCACTATTTTTGTATAAAATTTCAGTTTACAATTTGAAAACAAAAAAGAAAGACTATTCGCACCTTTCACCTGGTCAGCCTATTGGTATTTTTGACAGTGGTGTAGGAGGACTTACCGTAGCTAAAGAAATCAAAAGACTTCTTCCCAATGAAGATCTGATTTACTTTGGAGATACTAAACATCTTCCTTACGGAGAGAAGTCTAAGGAAGCGATTATTGAATATTCGACAAAGATTACTAATTTTTTACTTCAGCAAAATTGTAAAGCTATTGTAATAGCCTGTAATACGGCTACAGCCAATGCTTTAAATGAGGTTATGCAATCTGTTGCGGGAAAAGTACCGGTGATAGATGTCATTAATCCCGTTGCTGAAAAAGTGTCTTACGAAATTCATAATAATGTAGGAGTCATTGCTACTAAAGCAACGGTGAATTCAGGACTCTATAAAAAGAGCATCCGCAAGCATAACAAATGGATTAAGGTAGATGAACTGGCCACACCGTTACTGGTTCCAGCTATTGAAGAAGGATTTAAGAATCATCCGATTACCCACGCTATTATTTACAATTATCTCAGCAATAATAAACTGAAGAATATTGAAACACTGATTCTGGGATGTACCCATTATCCGCTGTTAATTGATGAGATTAAACAGTATTACGGAAACAGGGTTCGCGTAATTGACTCCCCGAATATTGTAGCCAATCATCTGAAAATTATCCTGGATAAGTATCATCTTCTGAATGAAAATAATCCTAAACCGAATTATCACTTCTATTTATCTGATCTGACCAAAAACTTTGAAAAGATCTCCAAGAAGTTCTTTGGTAAAAGTATTGATCTGGAATTAAAAGTATTATAAAAAAAGCAGTCTGGATGATCAGGCTGCTTTTTTTATAGTGTAAAGAAAAGTCTATGCTTCTATAATTACATTTTCAGCTTTCAGTCTGATCTTCGGATTAAGTTCGGGCTGATTGGCATCTGCTTCATCTTTCTGTCCAAGAGCCACAGCAAACAAGGTTTCGTATTTCTCATTTTTCAGAATATCATCATACTGACCCGGTTCAATACCTTCCATTGGTGTAGAGTCTATTCCCATGGCTGCACACGCCGAAAGCAATACTCCCAATGATAAATATACCTGATGTTTCATCCAATATTTTATTCCTTCTTCTCCTTTAGGTTTTACAAAGTTTTTATAATAATTGACTGATCCTTCAGGGAGAACTCCATCAATCTGTTTTTCAAAATCATCAGAATTTTTAAGGACCTGAAAAACGATCAGATGGCTGCTTTCCAGAATCTTATCTTTGTTCCAGTAAGAGGCTTCTGCCAATTGATTCCTTACTTTAGAATGATTATTAACGAAAGTGAAATTCCATGGCTGGCTATTAATGGATGAAGGACTGAGATTCAGAATTTCTTTTAATTCAGCGATCTTCTCTTCACTGATATTTCCCTGTGGGTTATACTTTTTTACAGTATACCTTTTTTTCATTTGTTCTAAAAAAGTCATAATTTTATACTATCATTTTTATAGTTACAAAATTAATTTAAGTTTATTAACTTTGCAATAACGGTTAAAAATGATAGTATAAAAATGTATACAATAGATAACAAATCTTACCCTTGCTGTACCAGTGTAACCATGCGGTTTATAGGTGGAAAATGGAAAGCTGTGATTTTATACCACTTAATTGATGGTGCGAAAAGATATAATGAGATAAGAAAAGAAATTCCTACGATTACAGAAAGAACACTGAGCCTCCAGCTTAAGCAGATGGAGGATGACGGTATTATCGACAGAAAGGTATTTACAGAGAAACCGCCGCTTATGGTAGAATATACGCTGACGGAATTCGGAAAAACCCTGTTACCGGTTTTGAATGAAATTACCAGATGGGGAAAAGCAGCTCCGGACCAGTGTAAAAAAATAATCAGGAATTAAATTTCCTGATTATTTTCTTTATTAGGTTCGAAAAAGCTGAAACTTACATTTCCGTATTTTCGGGTATCTGTCAGATTGGGGTGTTCAAGCTTCATACGGCTTTGATGTTCTACAATAAGAACACCGTTTTCTTTTAAATATTTATTGTTTAGTACCAAAGAAATTAATTCATAATATTTTTTCTCTTCCATTTCAAAAGGAGCATCAGAAAAAACAATTTCGAAAGATTTTTTGTTTCTGAATTTCTTAAGCCAGTCAAAGACATCTCCTCTTTGTACATTGATCTGAAGTGCCATATCAAGATCTGAAGCGGTAGAATTAATAAAAGCGGTATGCTTTGGGTTCATTTCTACGGAGGTCACATCCTGACATCCTCTGGAAGCAAATTCTAAAGTGATGGAGCCTATTCCCGCAAACAAGTCAAGAACAGAAATCGACTGCATATCATATTTGTTTTCCAAAATACTGAATAAAGCTTCTTTAGCAAAATCTGTTGTGGGTCTTACATCGAAGTTTTTAGGAGCGGCAATTTTTTTGGCTTTCCATTTTCCGGAAATGATTCTGTACATACTGAAATTATTATAGACAGCGAAATTACTAAATGTTAACTAATAAAAAGAAATCAGAGTCCAATTATTTTTTATTCCGAAAGAATATCTATTTTTGCGCCCAGAAAATGAATAATCATGAATAAACAGTTCTTAACACTATTACTAAGTGTTATGTTAGGTGCTAAATTATCAGCTCAAAACAAATTCGAAAAAGGGTATATTATTAATAATGCCGGAAATAAAGTAGAAGGTCTTATTAAAAATATGGACTGGAGCAGATCTCCTTCTCAGATTGAATTTCAACAAGATACCAATACGCCTGCAAAATCATATGGCATTGAAACCATAAAAGGATTTGAAATCGAAGGAAAAGCTAAATACATAAAGGCAGAAGTAGATGTAGATACTTCCAGTGATGATATCAATGCTCTGAATGATGACGCAAAACCTCTTTTTGTAAAGCAGACAGTATTCCTTAAAACCGTAGTAGAAGGAAAATATACACTGTATAGATATGCAAATCAGAATGTAGAACGTTTTTTTTATCAGAAAGAAGATAAAACAGAACCTTTGGTTTTCAAGAGATATATGGTCTCTGGTTCACATATAGGAAAAAATAATACGTATCTTAAGCAATTAGAAGACGTATCGGATTGCGGAAATACGACTGCCGGTTCTGCTGTAGAGTACAGAGAAAATGATCTGAAAGCGCTCTTCATTAAGTTTAATACATGCGGCAACGAAGAATATAAAAGTTTTGATGAAAAAAGCAATAAAAAACTATTTCATTTATCTATAAGACCCGGAGTTAATTTTTCATCGCTGGAGATCAAAAACAATTCACCTCACAATGTTTTTAATGCTGATTACGGAAGCAAAACCAATTTCAGAATCGGAGTGGAAGCTGAATTTGTACTGCCTTTCAACAATAATAAATGGGCAATAATCGCAGAACCTACTTATCAGTATTTTAAGGCTGATCAGGAAGTATTCACCACAACTATTTTAGGCGAGAAAGTTTCTAATAAGGCTTCTGTAAAATATTCCTCAGTTGAAGTTCCTGTAGGACTGAGATATTATGCTTTTTTAAACGACAAATCCAAACTGTTTTTTAATGCTTCTGCTATATTTGATATTCCTATGGGAGATTCGGAGATTGTATACAATATGCATTATTATGCTGAGGAAAAGTTTAAAATCGAATCCAGTGTCAATCTGGGACTGGGAATCGGATATAAATACAATGACAGATACAGCATTGAATTCAATATGCATACGAAAAGAGATTTTGTGAAGCCGGGTCAGAACGAAACCGCTTATAAAAATTTTTCCATTATTCTGGGATATACATTGTTCTAAATAATTCTAAACAAAAAAGGTACTGTAATCACAGTACCTTTTTTAATTTAATATAAAATTTTTATTGGGAACGTTGTCATAAACAATCTTCAGGTTTCGTACAAACTTCTGAAGTTCGGAAATAAACGTTTCATTTTCTGTAGTCTCTCCATAAGCAAAAAAACTGGTTTCATTGATTCCGAATCCTATTTTACTTAAAGTAAACATGATGAAATAAAGGAAGTCCACCTCGGAATTGACATCCAGGTTATTATACAGAATGATTTTTTTCTGATCGATAGCAAAAAACTCACACTGGTTATGATAAAGATTGATATGAATTTCTTTAGTGTTTTTATTATTGAGAGCACTCAAAAACTTTTCCCCGGAAAAATTAAAATGAACAGGAACTGCGAGTTCTTTTATTTTTTTGTAGTAATATTTAGGGAAAGTATAATAAAACTGGATATTGAATTTCTTGTTAATAGAAAGCATCAGTTCTTCTTTTTCCCGGGCAACAGGAGCATTGAAAGAAATAAGATCAAATCCCGCTTCATGTTCTGAAAACCCTTCCGGCATCAGTGTGAAATGATTTAAGGCAGAAATGACCTGAATCTCATCAAAACGCTGTTTGATAAGAACTTCATCAAGTTTTTCTTCAATAAGATTCGCCGGAGTTTCTTCTGTGACGAAATAAGATTTTTCCTCCAGAATGCTCTTGTTTTTAACAATCTGATAGATTAATCCGTCTTTGGTAAAAAGTAAATTAAGTACGTTCATAATTCAATTCCTGCAAATTTAGTGAAATTCTACCATTACCGCACCTGATTGGTGATGAAGTATTTCCTTATTATAAAAATCAATATTGACCTGGCTTTCCAAGACATCCCGCACCATTCTTTGTAAGGTTCCGTCACCAATTCCATGAACGATTTCGAGCCTTTTTAAATTATTTTTTCTGCAGAATTCCAGGACTTCTATTAATTTCTCCTTCTGAATAAACAACCTTTCAAAGCTATCATAATCATTAGGATTTCTGACTAAATTATGAAAATGAAGGTCTAAAACCAAATGATTTTTCTGATGTTTTTTAGAAATTATTTTTTTAGGCTCGGCTTTTCTGACTACTCTTATATTTTCATACAGATCTGCATTTTTAGGGACTAGTTTTTCTTTCGGATATTGATGAGTAAACCCGTATTCATCTTTAAAAACCACAATATTCCCCTTCACGGAAGTCACAACTCCGCTTAAATCCTCATCTACTACAGAAACTGTATCTCCGATTTTCATAATTCTTTACCTTATTCTTTTACCCTGTATTGCATAATGTACAAGATAAAAGGTATCATGTATTTTGTACAGCAATTATTACATGATGCATCTTACCTCTCTCGTGTACTTTATACATTCATATTCTAAAATGCTGCCATTTTTAAACTCTTGGTCCCAGTTCTATAACTTCCAGATCCTTTATTTCCTCACCGTCCACTACAAACCGCATCATGGTTCTTACTTTATGCCATCCCTGTTTTCCGCAGGCTCCCGGATTGAGATGTAAAAGCCTGTTTTTTTCATCATACATGGCTTTCAAAATATGGGAGTGGCCTGAAATGAATAATTTCGGAGTCTTGTGAGCGATCTCGGCTTTTGTTAATGGGGTATATTTCCCGGGATAACCTCCGATATGAATCATTAAAACTTCAAGATTTTCACAGAAAAATCTGTTGACTTCCGGAAATTCAGCACGGATCTTTGCATCATCTATATTGCCGTAAACCCCTTTCAAAGGCTTTAGCTTCTCAAGCTGTTCAATGACATTCATACTTCCGAAATCTCCGCAATGCCATACTTCATCAGCCTGAGCGGCATATTCCAGGATCCGGTCGTCAATATAAGAATGGGAATCGGAAAGAAGAAGTACTTTTGTCATTATCTAAGGGTTCTTTGTGTAATATTCTCGTCATATTTTTCTTTGAACACAGCTACACGTTCAGGATTGATTTCTCCTTTCTCATTGAGCACTCTTTCCTGTAATAGCCATTTCACGATTTTTTCCATTCCTTTTCTGGAATTCATAAAGTTGGATACCTTTCCAAGGTCTGTAGATTCAACTTTTACTTTTGCCGTTAAAAAATTAAGAATAAAAAAATCATCACGTACATTACTTGGCGTTTCATTATCCATGTATTTATAAAGTAAAATTTCATCATCATCTTTCATAGAGAAAAAAGAATATTGGGCAAGACTGATTTTTTCTGCTTTAAGAATCTGCTTTCCGTCCAGTAACACCTTATTGTCTTTAATGGTTACCTCCTGAGAAAAATATAAGTTACAGCTTATCATTAATAATAAGAAAGCCAATAATCTTTTTACTACCATTTTAATGCTTTTAAATTGCAAATATAAAGAAGCTTTGATGTTATTTACTAAATTTGGGAAAATTAAAAAGTAATGAAGAAGAAACTTTCTTTTTTTGTTTTTCTTTTAAGTGTAGGACTGGCTAATGCCCAGGTAGAAGAAAAAAAAATGGATGAACTGATCCGGAATACCCTGAAAACCTTTGATGTTCCCGGCATGTCTGTAGGAATTGTTAAAGATGGAAAAGTTACCTATTCCAAAGGTTTCGGAGTCCGTTCTCTTACAACAAAGCAGCCGATGGATGATCAGACATTAGTGGGAATTGCCTCCAATTCTAAAGGATTTACCTGTGTGGCATTGGCAATTTTGGCAGATGAAGGAAAACTAAACTGGGACGATAAGGTTTCAAAATATATTCCTGAGTTTCAGATGTATGATCCGTATGTCTCTCAAAATGTTACGATAAAAGACCTGATTACCCACAGGGCAGGATTAGGACTTGGGCAGGGAGATCTTATGTTTTTTCCTGAAGGAGGAAACTTAACGGTAAATGATATTGTTCACAATGTACGATACCTGAAACCAGAAAATCCTTTCAGAACAAAATTAGATTATAATAATATTATGTTTATTGTTGCCGGGGAAATCATCCACAGAATTTCGGGATTAAGCTGGGCAGAATTTGTTGAACAGAGAATTATGAAACCTGTAGGGATGACCTCTAGCTTCGGAAGTTATAACAGAGCAAAGGCGGCAGCTAATAAAATTGATGCTCATGCCCCGGTAGACGGAAAGGCAATTGCTGTTCCGCATGACTGGAATGAAACAGCGAATGCTGCCGGCGGAATCATGAGTAATATTAAAGATATGACAGCCTGGGCAGAATGTCTGCTCAATAATTTCACGACTAAAGACGGGAAAAAATTGGTTTCGGATAAAAATGCACAACAACTTTGGAGCATTCAGATTCCTGATAGAGTAGCGGCAAAAAATCCTTATGATACGAGTTTTTACGGATATGGTTTAGGCTGGTTCCTGAGTGATGTGAAAGGACATAAGCAGGTACAGCACACAGGAGGTCTGATTGGAACGGTTACACAATTTACATTGATTCCGGATCTGAAGTTGGGAATTGTCGTGTTAACGAACCAACAATCCGGAGCTGCTTTCAATACCGTTACCAATACCGTAAAAGATTCTTACCTGGGTGTAGAAGACAGAAACTGGCTGAAAACATATGGGGAAAGAGTGTCTAAAATGGAAACCGAATACAGTAAACAAAAGAAAGATGCTTTTGCAAAATCTGAAATGTTTAAAAAAGAAAAAGCACTTCAGCCGAAAGCAGAACAGTTTACAGGAACCTACAATGATATCTGGTTTGGCGATGTCGAAATTACACAGCAGGAAAACACATTCCGGATTTCATGTAAAAACTCCCCAAGATTAAAGGGAGAATTACTTCCGTATTCTAACAGCTCTTTTATTATCAAATGGGACGACAGAAGCTACGATGCGGATGCTTATATTATTTTCAGTTATGATGAGAACGGAAAAGCCGTGTCGGCAAAACTGAAACCTATTTCTGATGTGACCGATTTCAGTTTTGATTTTGATGATCTGGATCTGAAGAAAAAGTAGTGATACTCAATTTAAAAAGGAACGGGTCTTAGCCCGTTCTTTTTATATATGGCATATGATAACCATTCCTTGAGATAAGTTTTAGTAAAAAATCATTACTGAAATAAAGTAAGATCCTGTTCAGTACGGGAAAGTTCCGTATTGAGATGTTGTTTTTCAAAGAATTTTTTTAATTCAAGCAAACGCTTCTTATGGCTATAGGATAGGCTTGAATTTAGCTTCATCTGACATAGGGAACATGCTCTTGCCGGATGAAAATCTGTTTCTGTAAGGGTATTGGTTCCGTTCATGACACAGTAGGCATTCAGACAGTGACTGATCCCAAACATATGTCCGATTTCGTGCGAACTGATCTTTATAAGTCTTAAAAAACTTTCATTAAAATTAGATTCGGTTAATCCGCCATTTGCAAATCTGTAGATAGAGGTTACCCCTACACCGTCATCATAAGAAGCGAATCCGAAAACGTAGTTCCAGTCTGGTCTGGGGAAAAGATCTTTTTCTGTAATTCCCATAAGAATAACGGCATCCTTGGGTTTGTTTTTAATTAAAATATCATCAAGGACATAGCCTGCCCATATTTGCTCATGTCCTTCTTTAGAAATTCTTTTTGCTGACTTAGGAAAAACAGTAATGGATAAACCGGGCAGTATCTTGGTTTCCAGCTGAAAATAAATCTGCAGATATTCTTGGGTACGTGCTATTTCCTTTCTTTGAAGCGCATCGAAATTTCCGATAGGCTGTAGATAAATTGTTTTTTTTCCCGGTTCGGGTTTTATTTTTTTTGATTTTTGAAAATCTTTAAACTGCTGAAATTTTTCATCATGATGATATCTCCAGCTTCCGGGCTTGGGAGTGGAGAGTTGAATATCATTGGCAGCAATGGTTTGAAAATAATTTTTTTCTTTTTTCTGACATGAGAAAAAGAAAATACATACTAACGGATAAAAAAGGAATGAGATCAAGTTATATTTTCCCGGGTTCATAAAAAAACAGGAGTTTCTTTTTAGCCCCGTCAAATTCGGACCATGAGTTACAATCAACTTCAAAGCCTGCAACACCACAAGTGGGAAAATGGAAAATATCTTCAGAAATGGAATTGGCAAAATTAGAAATTCCATTGTTATGGGAGAAAAAAGCAACTGAGCTTAATTGGTCATCCAGATCATAAATGACGGATTCAAAATTCCTTTCCGAAGGATTATACAATTTATCATTGGTAGAAAAATTAAGCTGGTAAGTCTGATTGAAAATTTTACATGTATTCAAGGCGCGGACTGCCGGGCTTGAAATAAAATGATCAATAGAAATATCATGGCTTTTCAGGAACCTGGACATGTTCATGGCATCCTCCAGACCTTTATCTGCCAAAGGTCTGTCAAAGTCCTCTGTCTCTTCCGGCCAGTCGCTTTTTGCATGTCTTACGAGGATCAGTTTCTTCATATATCTGTTTTTTGGAAGATTAAAATTATAAAAAAAAATACGGAATAAAACATGATTTATATAAAAAAACTGCGTTATGAATAAAATCATTAAATTTTACTAAATTTGCAGACTTATGGGACAAATCCTTGCAATAGACTATGGAAAGGCCCGTTGTGGTATTGCTGCAACGGATGATATGCAGCTTATAGCCAGTGGTCTGGATACGGTGGATACTCGTTTTCTTATAGATTTTTTGAAAAAATATGTAAGTGAAAACAAAGTAGATGAAGTAGTGATTGGGCTCCCCATAGATTTGAAAGGAAACATTTCAGAGGTGGAAACCGATATTTTAAAATTCATTGAAGTATTTAAGAAAGAATTTTCGGATATTGCGGTTCATCGTTTTGATGAAAGGTTTACTTCCAAAATGGCCTCTTTTTTCATTTCTCAAAGTGGGAAAAGTAAAAAAAAGCGGCAGGAAAAAGGATTAATAGATAAAGTAAGTGCAACAATTATATTGCAAAATTTTTTAGAACAAAGATTAAGATGATTTTACCGATAAGAGCTTTTGGAGATCCTGTTTTGAGAAAAGTAGGAAAAGATATAGACAAAGATTATCCGGGTTTGCAGGAACTTGTAGATAATATGTTTGAAACGATGTACAGTGCAAACGGAATAGGTCTTGCAGCACCTCAGATCGGTTTGGATATCCGTCTGTTTGTAATAGATGTAACCCCTCTTGCAGAAGATGAGGATTATGAAGATATTAAGGATGAACTGGCAGAGTTCAAAAAAGTTTTCATCAATGCCAGAATTCTTGAAGAATCAGGAGAAGAATGGAAATTTAATGAAGGTTGTCTGTCTATTCCGGATGTGAGAGAAGATGTGAAAAGAAAAGGGACGATCGTTATTGAATATTATGACGAAAATTTTGTGAAACATACAGAAACTTTTTCCGATATTAGAGCCCGCGTAATTCAGCATGAGTACGACCATATTGAAGGGGTTCTGTTTACCGATCATTTAAGCGCTTTGAAGAAAAAGCTGGTAAAAGGTAAACTGACAAAAATCTCTCAGGGTGATGTCAGCATTGGTTACAAAATGAGATTTCCAAAATAGTTTAAACAAGGATTAAAAAGAGATAATAAAAAGCAAAAAGCTAAAGCTAGTTGCAAAATTTACAAAAAATAAAATTATGCTGTTAGAAAAAATAATTTCAATTTCTGGAAAACCAGGACTTTTCAAATTAGTTTCTCAATTAAGAAACGGATTCATTATCGAGGATGTTACCAATAAGAAAAAAGTGAGCATTGGTAATTCTAGTCAGGTAAGTTTATTGGATAATATCGCGATGTTTACCTTTGAAAAAGAAGTTCCTTTGTTCGAAGTTTTTGAAAATATTGCTAAAAACAACGACTATAAGGAGACTATTTCTCACAAATCTTCTGATTCAGATCTGAAAGACTTTATGTTGACTTCTCTTCCTAATTATGATACAGAAAGAGTATATTCTTCTGATATCAAAAAATTAGCTCAGTGGTACAATATTCTTCAGAAAGCAGGATACATTACTCCTGAAAGCTTCGTAAAAGCAGAACCGGAAACTTTAGAAGGCGAGCCTGCAGAAGAAGTAAGTGTAGAAAAAGAAGCTCCTAAGAAGGCTGCACCAAAAGCAGAAAAGCCTGCTGCACCAAAAGTGAAGGCTACTTCAGCGGCAAAGTCAGCTCCTAAAAGTACACACACTAAAAAAGGATAATTCATTTATTGAATTGAAAATACAGTCCTGTTGAGATTTTTCTTGACAGGATTTTTTTTAGTTTATTGTGGCTATCTGATATCGGAAACCTGAGTATTCCGGGGATCACATTTTTTTGTAAACCTTCAGTAATGAACTTCCGAACTCCTGTCTCCCAACTTTCAATTCAAACGTTTGCAGCGGATCCCAAATAACCCTTACCTTTGTATAAGATTGAATGACTCATTATTATGAATACGAAACAGGAAAAGTTAGAAGCCTTCGGAAGATTACTGGATATCATGGATGATCTTCGTGAGAAATGCCCATGGGACCAGAAACAGACGCTACAGTCACTTCGTCATCTGACTCTGGAGGAAACATATGAGCTTTCAGATGCTATTTTGCAGGAAGACCTGCAGGAAATCAAGAAAGAACTCGGCGATGTACTTCTTCATCTGGTTTTCTATTCTAAAATTGGTTCTGAAAAAGGAAGTTTTGATATCGCAGATGTCATCAATTCTCTCAATGAAAAGCTGATCTTCCGTCATCCTCATATTTATGGAGATACTGAAGTAAAAGATGAAGAAGAGGTGAAACAGAACTGGGAAAGACTGAAACTGAAAGAAGGTAATACATCTATTCTCGGAGGAGTTCCTAAAAGTCTTCCGAGTATTGTAAAAGCTTACAGAATTCAGGATAAAGTAAAAGGGATCGGTTTTGAATTTCATGATGCAGAAGATGCCTGGAAAAAAGTAGATGAAGAAATTCAGGAGTTTCATGAGGAAACGGATCCTGATAAAAAAGAGCAGGAATTGGGAGATGTATTTTTTTCACTTATTAATTATGCCAGAATTTCGGGAATTAATCCGGATTCAGCTCTGGAAAGAACCAATCTTAAGTTTATTTCAAGATTCCAGAAAATGGAAGTTCTTGCTGTTGAACAAGATTTAAAACTAGCTGATATGTCACTGGAAGAAATGGATGTTCTCTGGGAAAAGGCTAAACAACTATTATCATGTTGAATTTGGAATAATTAATGCTACTTTAGTTTCTGTTAAATGTTAAAAAACAAAAAAATGCTGCGCTTTCTTATCTTACCTTTTGTCTTTTTACTGAGTTGTAATCCTAAAGCTCAGAATTCTCCGTCTAATAATGGGGAATTAGAACTACAATTTTCTTTACCTAAAAAATTAAAGGAAGTATCCGGTATTACGCTGTCACAAGATAAAAAAACAATTTGGGTAATTGAAGACCGGGGAAATAAAAATGCGGTATACGGGATGAATGACAAAGGAGAAATGCTTGCCAAAGTTCCTGTGGAAAATGCCGAAAATACAGACTGGGAAGATATTATTTCTGATACTCAGGGTAATATTTATATTGGTGATTTTGGAAATAATGATAATGACAGAAGAGATCTCGCTATTCTGAAAACCGATCTGAGAGATCCTTCCCAAAAAACGACAAAAGTAGTTCAGACCACTAAGTTTCATTATGAAGGACAGACAGACTTTCCGCCTAAAAAATCAAATCTGCTGTATGACTGTGAAGCATTTGTAGAAATGAATGGTAATTTTTATCTGTTTACAAAAAACAGAAGTAAAGGTTTTGACGGTACTTTTTTAGTATTTAAGGTTCCTAATAAGGAAGGTGATTTTGAAGCTAAATTAATCGGAAGACTTAAATTGCAGGGGGGGTACAATGATGCTGCGATTACCTCCGCGACAATCAACAGTACAAAAAATAAAATTGTGCTGCTGACTCATAAGAATGTGCATGTGCTTACAGGATTCAGTGCAGATAATTTCAGTACGGTGAACATTCAGAAAATTCCTCTACATCATAACTCACAGAAAGAAGCTATTGTATTTTCGGATGATAAAACACTGATCATTGCAGATGAGAAAGCTAAAAATGAAGGCGGAAACGTATACAAGTTTTCGCTTTAATAAGATGTTCTGTTTACAATATATAAGAAAATCCACAATACTGATTGTGGATTTTTTCAGATGTTATGGTGTCAGATAAGAGATGTGAATATTTCCGCTTGAAAGCCTGAAATCCTGTGTATAACGACAGCGTATTCTGAATGTATCTCCCACGTTAAAAAAATTAATAGAAGAAAGATTGTGATTCAGCCCTGTGGTACGTTCTCCATGACCGGTGGATAGGGCCGAAAGAGTTACTGTAGAAGGAGAGACTCTCTGGATGTAAGAATTGGCTGTTCCGGCAGTATACCCGTTTCCGTTTAAATTGAGATCATAGGTAATATAGGGCACAATATTATAGTATCCCTGTTTGGCTACGGTAAAAAGACCGGTACTGGTATTATAGGTCAGATAAGCATTATCAATTTTATTACTGATGTTATACACATAGGTTTGTGAATAATTTTCATGAGTACTGACCGGGGTGCTATGTGTGCCTGTATAACTTCCACTACCGGGACTGATTGTTGTTTTGTTTCCCACGAAAACAACTTTCAGGAAATTCTCAGATTCAATACTTCTCCATACAGGAGCATTATCAGTACCATTTGACATGAGAAATTCTCCTCTGTTTCCTGAATTCCCTCTGGTATTTGCAGTTCCTCCTACATTCAGATCTTTTACGACCTGAAGAGAACCGTTAACATGTAAAGAGCTTTGTGGGGTAGGAGTAAGGATCCCTACTTGTGCGTTTGAAATTATGGACATAGCAAATAAGGCCATGTATAATAGCTTTTTTCTCATTCCGAAGTGTTTTTTTATTGAATAATTTTAAGCAAATATAATTTTTTAGAAATATTTAATTTTTTTTAAAGTCGGCAAACATATTCATCTATGGATAAGTGAAGCATGCAACGCTTGAAATATGGTACCTGTTTGAAATTCATATTTACTTTATTGCTGAAAATCTGTAAATTAAATAAGTGAATATTAAATTTTATTTATTTTTGATAAACGTCTGAAAAGTGATTTTTCAACGGCATAAAAAAACAACCACGTATGGGTTGTTTTTATTAGTGTTTTAACATGTATTTTCCGGATATTATTAAAAATTCATTCCGATACCGGCAGAGATTCTTCCACCATCTGAACCATAGAAATAATTTAATCTTGCGGATATCATTTCTACAAGGCTCAGCCAGACTCCGGCTCCAACAGACTGGTGCCATTTTCTGGAATCTTCATTGTCATTCCAGACACGTCCCACATCATAACCAATAAGAATTCCCAGATTGGCAGGGATGATGTTATTCCTTATTCTGCCAAAATCCCATCGTACTTCCGAGTTATTGGTAAAATAAGATCTGCCCGAGAACCTGTCGTTTCTGAAAGCCCTCATTCCGTTGTCCCCTCCAATGGCTGCCGCCTGATAAAATTCAAAATTATTATTATTGATCCAGAAGGCATTGCTGGAATTGGCAAATACAAAATTTCCTTTTTTATCGATTCTGTGATCAATAGCTAATCTTCCTTTTAAGGTCAGGAAATTCCGGTTAAAGTCTGAAAAGGCAGCTTTCCAGTCTGCATTAAGCATAAACTCCAGTCCAAGGGTAGGAAATGCCACATTATCTGCATTTTTATAGCTGAATGTATAGTTGGCTCCTACAAATTGCTGACTGTCAAAAACCTCAGGCCTTACATCCGGTGAAATGTTGATGAAACGATCCGCTTTGCTTTGTACTTTATTATCTTCAAAAGTCAATTGAATCTGATGGGCAAAATTCATCCAGCTTTTTTTGGAGATGGAAGGAGCGAAATTGAATTTAGAGATTCTGGCTCTGTTGTATTCTCTTTCTGTGTTTTCTTTATCATATTCACTTTCATTAGACAATCCAAAGAAGTTCTGGGAAAATCTAGGGGTCGTATAAGCCGCATCCAGATTAAAATCCCAGCCTGAAATAGCTTTTTTGAATATTCCTTTATAAGCAAGGCTGAATCCTGCTGTAGCAGTGTAGAAATTCGCTTTTAAACTATGCTTTTGGGTAAAGGGATCGCGGATGAAATTATTGACTGTATAATTAGCCAGAACACCAATGATTACTCCGTCATCCGGGTTGTAATCAGCATTGGGATAGCCGGCAAATGAATTGTATTTGGGATGTTTATAATTATAGGTATTGATATCATAATCATCACTGATATTCTTTGTAGCGTTATGGGAATTATACGTGTTCTTTTGAGATCTGAAATCATAGATTTTCACCTTTCTTCCGTCTGTAACATTGTAGGTGTCATGATTGTATCCACCTATCAATCTGATATTCATTTTTGGATTCCCGCTACCCGTTACTTCATACACATCATCATCCTCTAATCCGTAGATCCAGAGTTCTTTGGTTTTTGAATCGTCATATGTCTTTTCAAAAACCAACTCGTTTTTATCTTTATTTTTTCCTAATTTATATTGCTGTACCTGTACAGAATGGCCTTGTTTTGTAATCACAAACTTATCAGGATTTACAGTTCCAACAAGCGGAACTTTTTTCTGTAATACATCATAATACTCTGTAGCGTACGTTTGTAACTTTGTCTTCCGTATTTTTAATTTTTTCTGGATATCGGCAATGGTTTCATCCTGCACTTCTTTTGGCAGGTTGTGGAAAGCATCATCAATATCGGTATCGGTAAGGTGTTCCTGAATGTATTTCGCCTGTTCCCGCCATTCTTCCTGAGTTGAACTCTTTAAAAATACCAGATCCATTGGATAGGGCTCCATATTTAACCATTTAACACTGCTGATATCTTCCGTAAATGTTTTCATATGGCGGATGGCCGGTACATTCATAATAATTTTGAAGGCAGCTCCGTCGTATTTACTGAAAGCCTGATCTCTGTCTTTTGGAATAGGTTTGTAAATAACCTTATCTCCGTCTTCATATTCCGCCCATTTCCACTGATCGGAATGTCTGTCCCAGTCTCCGATGAGCATATCAAAAATCCTTGCTCTGATATAAGACTCTCTGTCAACAGAATATTTGGGACTTTTAAAAATGTTTTTCAGAACATCATCGGTAGACAGAATATCCCTGGCATTATCAAGAGAAGCTAATGTTTTGGGATCGGAAGAAAAACGTTCTTCGATCATATACATTTCATCCCCATAGTTTTCGTTGTATTTTCCTAAAGCCTGCTGCTTAGGAATGTAATATAATTTTGGATTACTATGGAAAATATTCAGTTTATCCGACATATTTCCAATGGTAAACGGAGTAAAAGGATGATTCGTTGTATAAAAGTCTAACAAAAACTTTTCAGGAAATGTGTCGTTGAGTTCTTCCCCAAAAGTACTTTTTGTAAAAGCCATATTGTTAAGGAAGCGGATGGCACTTTTTTTCACTCCTCTCATCACGAATTCCTGTCCGTCTTTTGCTTTTAGCCTTAAACTGTTGGATTGATTTCCGCCTCCTTCTCTGAAAGGAATGTATCCTCCATTCAGTTCTGAAAGGTTGGCGGTGGGAGCTTCAACAGGAATTCCGTAGTATCTTCTGTAATGATCCCCCCAAAGCCATCGGTAAAACTTTCCTTTTTGAGTAAGCTGAACCGGATAAATGGTAGAAGTAACAGTTGGTGGTAGTATATTAGGAAAATTATTCACAAATACATCAGGTTTGGAAATGACAGATATATGAGTGAGCTTTTGCAGACGGGCATCTTTTGTTGAAAAAAACTCAACATCTGTGCTTTGATCTTTTCTTACGTTTAAGACGGCAAAACCATTATTTCCATAAGAGAAGTCTGTTTTTTCAGCAATGGTAGACGGGTTGGTTTTAGAGCCTGCTCCGCTGATGATCTGTCTTATATTTCTGTCTTCGTGATATTGTAAATTATGATCGTGTCCTGAGACAAAAACAATATTTTCTTTATCCTGAACAATACTTTTCAACCGGTTGGCAAGATCTGCATAATGCTGGTTGTTGATATCTGCGGGGCTTACTCCTGAGGAACTCCTCAATACATTAATAAAGCTGGCAATAACCGGAACCGGAACTTTACTTCCAAGTGGAAAAAGATGAGACTTTGCGGAGGTAAAACCTGCATGGGTTGAGCTGCTGATCACGGGATGATGCAACGCTACAATTATTCTTTTTCCCTGATTTTTAATAATAAGATCTTTAAACTCATCGAAAAAATCTTCACGGGTTTTGATATCACAATTTTTATTGATTCCCGGGTGCTGGTCCCAGTTGGTAATAGCCCATTCGGTATCAACAACAATTAATTTAATATCTTTAGAAATGTTGATATCATCTATAGGACATCCGTTTTTGGGAAGAAAAGACTTTTTATCATCGAAGTATTTCTTGACAAATGTTTCCTGGGCCTGTAGTCCGTCTAATCCGTTGTACCAGTCATGGTTTCCCGGAATGACTAATGTTTTTCCTTTAAAATTTTTGGTAATATCAAGCTGGTTTTTGAGCTTTTGTTCAGCCAGAGCATAGCCTTTGTCCTTTTTTCTAGGCATTCCGTTGGGATAAATATTGTCTCCCAAAAAAATCAGCATGGAATTGCTATCAGCGGAATCCAGTTTACCTTTCAGTAAATTTAATGTTTTTTGTGCCTGAGGTTCATCTGCATTTCCGGCGTCTCCGATGAGGAAGAATTTAAAATCATTTTCGGATTTTATTTCGGAATCTTTTATTTCAAATACGTTTTTGCCCTTTTGTACGTTATATGTTGCGCAGGAATACAGGACTCCGGCGGACAATACTGTTCTCAGAACAATAGAAGTATTTTTTAGATGAGTTTTAAAGGATAAATTCATAAATTTACATTAACAAAAATTCAGGAATGAGCATTCTACACAAAGCGAAAAATTATGTTGAAATCTTATTCAAAGATAAGCTATCTTCAGTATATTTTTATCATAATTTTATTCATACCGCTTATACGGTTAACAAGGCGGAAGAAATCATGAAAAACACCCCTGTTTCTGAAGAGGAGCAGGAGAAGGTGCTTGTGGCGCTATGGTTTCATGATACCGGTTATATAGAATGTGCACAGAACCACGAAGAGAGGGGCGTGGAAATTATGAGAGATTTTCTGACCAAAGAAAATTATCCTGATAATTATATTGCAGATGTAGCCAGGCTGATTATGGCCACTAAAATCAATTATGAGCCTCAGAATTTACTGGAGAAAATTGTAAAAGATGCCGATTTCAGCCATTTTGCGGGACATGATTATAATGATATTTCTGATGCTTTGAGAAAGGAATGGGAACTGACGAATGTAAGATGTTTCTCCAATAATGAATGGAATACCGGAAATCTGGATATGCTGAAAAATAGGCATACCTATTATACGGATTATGCTAAAGAAAACTGGGAGCCTTTAAAAAAGAAGAATATTAAAAAGATCGAAAAGAAGTTGGAAAAAGAAGAGGAAAAGAAAGAGGGTAAAAAAGAAGACAAGAAAGATAATTCTGAAGGGAAAAAAGATAAAGAAAAATCAGACAGAAGCGTAGATACGCTATTCAGAGTTACTTTAAATAATCATACCAGACTGAGTGATATTGCAGACAGTAAAGCCAATATTCTGCTGTCCGTTAATGCCATTATTATTTCAGTCTGCCTTTCGGTACTGGTTCCGAAGCTGGATGCACCTAAAAACTCGCATCTTATTCTTCCGAGTTTTATATTGCTGCTATCCAGTGTACTGACCATTATATTTGCTATTCTTTCTACTAAACCCAATGTAACGAAAACAACATTCACGGCTCAGGATATCGCAAACAGAAAAGTAAATCTGCTGTTCTTTGGAAATTTCCAGCAGATGTTATTTGATGATTACCACAATGCGATGCGCGACCTGATTAAGGACAGAGATTATATTTACGATTCTATGGTGAAGGATTTATATTATTTGGGAAAGGTACTGGACAGGAAGTATAAGCTTTTATCCATTACTTATAAGATCTTTATGGCAGGAATTATTATTTCTGTATTATCTTTTGGAGTGGCTTTTCTAAGCCTGTAAGTGATAAAAAAGTTTAAAGAAAAAACATATGAAAGCCGGAATCTGTTCTTTCATCGTATTGATCACATGTTTTTTTTCATATGGAAATCTTACTGCAGCCTTGAAAAAAGAAAGGGCTGTTGCTGTTACTTATTATGTGTCTCCTGATGGGAATGACAGTAATTCGGGAACAAGAGCGGGTACTCCCTGGAAGACCATTGCCAAAATAAATTCACTCAGCTTTTCTCCTGGCGACAAAATCCTTTTTAAAAGTGGCGGAATATGGAATGAGATGCTTGTTCCCAAAGGTTCAGGTGCCGATGCTTCCCCAATTACAATTGATAAATACGGAGGAGAGGTTCTGCCAGTGATTAATGGTGGAGGAAAAACTAATAATTCAAGTACTCTTCACCTCAATAAGGTATCTTACTGGGAAATTCGTAATCTGGAAATTACAAATACAGCTCCTGCAGGAACTGATTATGCTCTAACCGGAATTCGTGTGTCTGGTGGAACAATTTCTGAGGATGGTGTTCGTGGTATTACAATTAAAAATTGTTATGTACATGATGTTAATTCAGCAACTGACGGGCAAACTAACTATAATAAAAGCTCCGGAGGAATTATTCTTGATGGAAAAATATACGGTGCTTTAGTTCAAAACTGTCATATAGCAAACTGTGCTGTTGAAGGCTTACGAACTTCCGGCTCGCGAGAGATGCAGGCGCGTTCGAAAGATATCATATTCGATCATAACAGAATTGAAAATATTTATGGGGACGGCATTGTTATGTCAGGAGTGACCGGAGGATGTAAAATTATTTACAACAAAGTTGATAATGTATGTATGAATACCGGACTGCAAAACTATGCCGGTATATGGACGATCGGGAGTATTAATACGCTTGTCGCATATAATGAAGTCTGCGGATTGAAAGGCGGCGGTAAGAACGATGGGATGGCATTTGATGCAGACGGGTATGATGAGCAGAGTACAACTGATGGAGATATTTTTGAGTATAATTATTCTCATGATAACAACGGTGGCTTTTTCTTATTCATGAAAGATGCTAAAAATATTAGTGTACGATATAATGTAAGTGTTAATGATGTAGGGGTTTTAAAAGCCAGGAAACTTTTTCTGATTCAGAATAGTGTGAACACTTCAAGATATGTACATGATAATATATTCTTTATTAAGAACCCTGCAGATAAGCTTTTATGGGAAGGCAGCGGAGTAGAGTTTAAAAATAATATTTTCTATACTGTATCAACTATAAACATTCTTTCTGATAAAGAGATTACCGAAAAGGCGAGGTTTAATAATAATGTTTTTTATCCGGAATCGGTATTCTCATCATTGAATTGGGGAACATCAATTCAGGTCGGGAATCGTTTTTATAAGAAACCTGATTTTAAAGATGTTTTATTAAAAAGCGATTGTAGCTTTGAGAAAACATTTTTGCCCAACATATTCTATCCTCATGTGCAACCTCAGAATATACCTTCCGGGTATAACCGAAATTGCATACCTGTACAGAATAAAAACAATATTCTCAAATAAATCAGTGGAGAGACGATACCAGGGAAACTCTTAACGCAAGGAGCCCTGTAATTCCCTGAAGGTCTTCAACCTTAAGAAATTCTATATCATGCTGTAGAATTTCTTTCTTCTGTAGCTTTGTTACATAGTCCAGATATTCCTTTTGGTTTTCCATACCAAAATAGACAATGGTAATTTTTCCGGGTGCTGTGATTCTTTCCGAAGAATCTTTGACGTGGGCTTTATCCAGACGTTTTTTTATAATTTCATAGTAAGAATTATAGGCACCGTCTACATCAAAACGCTTTTCATCCATTCTGAAACGGATGTCTATTTTTTCATTATACACAAAAATAAGTGAAGCGATATCCAGAGGAATAGGAAGGTCTTTCTTAAAGGACTGGAATTCCTGTTCTATTTTACAGATGGTTTTTAACTGCCAGTATCTTAATTTGTGAACAACCTTTGTCGTATAATGAAGATCAGGTGCGATGGTGGTCCCAATATACAGGTTGTGCTCTATACCGTCAGACTTGAATCGTTCAAAATAATGCGGGAAAATCTGTTGAGCTTTCACCTGGCTTTCATCCAGTATATCTGCCAGTTTCCGGTTGACAAGAGTAATAGAATCATCCAGATTTTTCCGGTGGTTATAAAACAAATCAGTTTGTGCCCTTACTTGCAGGAAGTAATCTTTTATTTTTGATTTTACCTCTCTGGGAGCTCTCATTTCCAATTTCCCCTGCAAAAAAGGATGAATCTCTTCTCTCAGTAATCGCTGAAAGCGTTGTTCTGTATCTGCTTTGATTTCGTTATTCAGTTCGTTTTCAAAAACATCCAGAGCCAGCATGAATTTTTCCGAATCAGAATTCGTTAATATCAAAATTTGATTGAGCCACTCAATCTGCTGATTAAGATCTTCAAGCATTAATCTGAAACGTTTTTCCGATGAGGAACGGATGTCTGATACTCCAAATAACGGAGTGAGATTTTTAAATGATATTTCCTTTAAAGTATATATTTTCTTCCCAAGTGATGCTGTGAAATATTTTTCTGCCTCATTTCTGAACTTCCATACAACGCTGTCGTGAATGGTGGTATATTCACGCTGGATAATGGCTTCGATCTGATAGTTTTTCTCGAAGTAGAATCTGCTCAGTGAGAACAGAATCATATCGGTGAAAAATTCCATTTTTCTGAGTTTTAACCCGTTAAAACTAGCCGCGATAGGGGAGGTAAACTCCATGATGGCCAAGAGTTCATTGTCTTTCATAATAGGAATGACCATGAAGCTATTGACATTGTTGTCTTTCAGAATACTGAAGGAAGGAAGCTGTCTTATGTTCTCATCAAGATTGTTCACATCAGAAACAACGATTGATTTCGAATTATGACTTAAATTACTGAATGTATTTTTACGGGTTTCATCATCAAAGGTATTGATCCAGAAATCCAGAATATGATTGGTCAGAAGGCTTTCATATATGGGGAGTTTATCCAGTTTCTGTTCTTTTTTATTGAAAGTCATTAATCCAAAGCTTAATTCCGGAACATCAAAATAAGACTTGAAAATTTCAGTCAGGTTCTCATTCGGATTGAAATGCTCGGGATCAATCTCTATCATACTTGATTTTAAGTCTGATAATGCCACTTCAGAAGTACAGTCTACAAGAGAAATAATGGTAAATCCCTTTAATACCCATGACTGGGAGGGAAAATACTTTTTCCATAATTTAAAATCGTCGAGGTTTTCCAGCAGCATATCCATAATCTCATCAGATGGAATCTTAGCTTGTTCTGTAGGATAAATTTCTGTGAAATCTGAGTTGACCGTTATTTTATAATGTTTCATGATTCCCTGTTGATTCGGGATATCATAATAAAGCGGGATGGTACTTTTAATATCTTTTTTGAAGTAACTCTGAAGGATCAGGCAACAACAGAATACATAGAATTCGTTATCTGTAATATTTCTGAGTTCTATTTCAAAATCCTTTCCTGCGTCTTTAAGGATCGCTTTAAATCTTTCCGTATAATTAAATGTAATATTGGAAAGTGGGATACTTGCTGCTTTGATTTCATTATGGGTAAGACCGGTAGGAAAAAGGTCAGCAAGCAGTAATTTGATGAGGTCTTCGTGTTTTTCCAGCAGGCTTATATCCTGAAACCCCTCCTTGAGCTCTTTAAAATTTCTGGTACTCTCAATCAGGGATTCCGCATAGTTGACTCTGTATTCCAGACGGTCATTGTAGCGGATATGCTCCAGCACATCCAAGTATTTTTTGAATGATATGTAAACCTGAAAGGGGGAGTCTTTTTTGTAGAGATTAGCCAAAGCTGAAATTTAAAGTAAAGTTATGAAAAAAACATCATTTCCAGCTCTTATTCTTTTAGGATAGACCGTACTTATCGGGAAATTTATTTTATTTTTCTAATTAAAAAAATAAAACATGATATTATTATTTGCCTGAGTTTTCCTTTTAGGAAACCATCAGTAGACTATAATTTTATAAAAAAACCTTCCAGATCAACTGGAAGGTTTTTGATAGTATGTGGATAACTTTTTTTATAATCCGAACACTCTTGCAAACAGATCCGGGAAGATTCCAAGGATAATAATTGTTGCAATAACTACTACCGCAATAATGTTGTAAGTAAGTGTTACTTTTTCTGAAGACTTGAATGTTGATTCTTTAAAGAAGAACATCGCTACAATCAGTCTTAAATAATAAGCAATGGATAATGCTGAACCTAATACGGCTACCAATACTAAGAAAGCGGCACCATTCATAGCCTGAGAGAATAGGGCAAATTTTCCCATGAACCCGGCAGTTAGAGGAACTCCGGCCATTGAAAGCATAGAGATCGCAGCTGCTGTAGCTAATAAAGGTTCTGTTTTTGCTAATCCTTTGAACGCTCCGTAAGAGGTTTCTCTCTTTAATTTCTCTACCCAGATCAGACACATGAAAACACCTACTGTAGATAAAGAATAAGCGAATAAATAGAACGCTAGGTTATAAGTAGAAAGACTGGTCATTCCGAAGAATACCAATCCGATGTATCCTGCGTGAGAGACTGAAGAGTAAGCCAGCATTCTTTTAGCATTGGTCTGGGCAAGACCCATAACGTTTGCCAGTAATAAAGTGATGATTAAGAAGACTCCTAAAACATTGATCCATTCGTGAGTTACTCCTGCGAAACCGATGGTCATTAGTCTGAATAAGGCAAAGAAACCTGAAATCTTAACAACACTGGCCATAAAAGCAGTGATCAATGAAGGAGAACCCGTATATACATCAGGGCTCCACATGTGGAAAGGAGCTAATGCTACTTTAAATGCCAATGCACAAAGGATTAATAATACCCCTAGGATAAACATTACATTCGTAGCGTTGGCTACCCCAAAGTCATGAATTTTATAGAGATCAAAACTTCCTGCACTTCCGTAGATGAACGCAATTCCGAAAAGTAAAAAACCTGTCGCAAAAGCACCCATTAAAAAATACTTAATTGAAGCTTCGTTTGATCTTAGATCTGTTTTGTTGGCTCCGGCCATTACATATAACGGGATAGAAAGAATTTCAACACCTAGGAACATAGTGACTAAGTTCTGGTATCCGAAAAGAACAATCCCGCCACATAATGCAAATAGCATCAAAGCATATAATTCCGACTGGTGGCTTCTGTGATTGCTGAAAGCAAAACCTCCCAGGAAGAATAACAATAAGGTGGTTACAATTGATATTTTAGTGAATAATGCAGTATTAGCACTGTATTCATACATATGCTTGTAATGATCAAAGAATGAACATTCAGGCATGAAGCTTACATACAATGCAATGATTAAACCCAAAATCCCAATGTATCTTGCGAATTTTCCTTGTTCAAAAACTCCTGAAAATAACGCAACAACTGCCGTTAGGAAAACAATAATTAAAACACTCATAATATAGATTTGAGATGCGAGATTTGAAGTTTAAAGTTCAGTCTTTCAGGGTAAAGTTTCAGATTTAAAATCTCCTGCCTGTTTCCCTGTTTCTTGTCTTTTACTCTTCTCTAATCTCTTAATTTTTTAATTTTTAAATCTTTTAATTTTTAGTTGGCCATCGCCGTGTAGATAAACTTCACTGAACTACTCACCATTTCAATTACCGGTTGTGGGAAAATACCTAGTATAATCACAAAAACCGCTAAACTTGCCAGTACAGAAAATTCTACTCCTGATAAATCTTTTGCTGTACTTAAAACGGCTGCATCTCCTTCTCCAAACATTGCTTTTCCGTAAAATCTCAATAAGTATACTGCACAAAGAATTACTGTAAGACCAGCAATAATTGCTGCAGTTCCGTTGAAATCATACACTGATTTTAACAGGATAAATTCTCCGATGAATCCATTCGTCAATGGAACTCCCATTGAACCTAATATAATGATCAGGAATAAAACAGCAAATTTAGGCGCTACTTTAGCTAAACCACCCATTTGTCTGATGTCTCTTGATTTAAATCTTTTGTATAAAATGTCACAGCAGTAGAATAGTCCCACTACGTTGATACCGTGAGCGAAAGTCTGTACCAATGCTCCTTCTGCCCCTTCAACATTGAAAGTTCCTTTTAAAGTAACTACCGCTGAAGCGAAGATACCTGCTACCATCAATCCTACGTGAGAGAATGATGAATAAGCAATAATTCTCTTCATATCAGTCTGGATGATCGCGATCAATGCTCCGTGAACAATTCCAACGATCGCGAGAATGATGACAATCTGCCCTGAAATTCCTGCAATCGGAAGCGGGGTAATCGGAAGTAAATAACGCATTACACCATACACTGCCATTTTAAGCATAATTCCCGATAATAACATCGATCCCTGAGTAGGAGAGTAGGTATAGGTATCAGGTTGCCATGTATGGAAAGGGAATACCGGTAATTTCACTGCAAAAGCAAAGAAGATAAACCAGAATACCACAGTCTGTTGTGTTTCGTTCAGTTGTGCATTGTAAAGATCTGTTAATGCGAATGATGCAGAGTGGTTGTACACATAGATCAGCCCGGCTAACATAAATAAAGATCCTACGAATGTATACACGAAGAATTTCGTAGTGAATTCAAACCTTTTATTCTCCTGTCCCCAAAGTCCGGCAATAAACCAAATTGGAATCAATGTTACTTCCCAGAAAATGTAGAATAATAATCCGTCTAAAGAAGTAAATACTCCTACAAGACCGAATTGCATCAACAGAATCAGACCATAGAAGGTATTTCTGTAATTTACACTTTCGTTGAAAGAAGATAAAATAATGATCGGCGCCAAAATGTTTGTCAGCAATAAAAGAAGCATGCTCATCCCATCGATACCGAAGTGAAGAGAGCTCTTCATAAATTGTGACCAGGGGTAATTGATCTCGTGCTGCAATACACTGTCTACAGTCGGCGTAAAATCGAAATCCGAAAGTATATAAAATGTAAGGAGCATTTGTACCAATGCAATTCCCAGTGCCAAATATTTGCTGGAATTATTCTTCCAGGCAAAAACTAATCCCGAACCTACTAGAGGTAATAGTAATAATGTTAATAATAAACAAGACATTATTATTGTAATAAAAAGTTAACAATTAATATAATTCCCACAGCTAAAGACATGATAAGAATATACGTCTCTACATTTCCGTTTTGAACTCGCTTCATAGCTTTTCCGCTGTCTTCAGCTCCATCCCCTACAAAGTTTACAAAACGATCTAAGATACCCTTATCAAACATTTTTCCACCGCGTCCTAATCCTTCAACAGTTTTTACAATCAATGCGTTGTAAAGTTCGTCAACATATAATTTTTTAGCAGAAAGCTTTTCCCATCCGGTATAGCTTTCTTCTGCAATAGCCATTTTTTTCTTTTTCACATAGGTATTTCTAACGATAAACCATACAGAGAAGAACATAAGAACTGTCGCTGCTAATAAGATCATTTCAGTATTGAAATCTACTCCTGAAAGAGTAGCTTCCATCTGACTGTAGCTTTGTTCCGTAAGAACAGGCTTCAACCATTCCATCAGTTTGGCATAATGGCCGTGTCCGATAAAATGCGGAAGATTTATTAAACCTCCGATTACTGAAAGAATAGCCAATACGATCAATGGTAATGTCATATTAGACGGGCTTTCATGTAAGTGGTGTTTTTGTTCTTCCGTACCTCTGAATTCTCCGTGGAATGTCAGATAGTAAAGTCTGAACATATAGGTTGCAGTGATTGCCGCTAAAACAAATAAAATGACCCAGTAAATAGGGTTTTTAGCGAAAGCTGCTACTAAAATTTCGTCTTTGGAGATCATCCCTGATAATAAAGGAAAACCTGAGATCGCTAATGTTCCGATCAGAAATGTAGCGTGAGTAAGAGGAATATATTTTTTAAGACCTCCCATAAAACGCATATCCTGTTCGTTACTCATCGCGTGGATCACAGAACCGGCACCTAAGAATAGTAATGCTTTAAAGAATGCATGCGTCATTACGTGGAACATCGCTGTAGTATACGCTCCAAGACCTAAAGCAATGAACATAAATCCAAGCTGTGAAACGGTAGAGTAGGCTAATACTTTTTTGATGTCATTCTGACGAAGTGCATAGAATCCTGCTAAAGCTGCCGTCAGGAATCCGATGAATAAAATAACTCCCTGTACAGTAGGTGCTAAAGTAAATAAGAAATTTGATCTTACTATCAAATAGATCCCTGCCGTTACCATCGTTGCTGCGTGGATCAACGCTGATACAGGAGTTGGTCCTGCCATCGCATCCGGTAACCAGGTATATAAAGGAACCTGAGCAGATTTACCGGTAGCACCGATGAATAAACTCGCTGTGATAAAGATAATCACGGTTCCGTCTAATTCAAATTTTGAAGCATTTTCAGCTACAGAAAGATAATCTACAGCGTTCGTTTGAGAAGCAATCATAAAGATACCAATCAATAACGCAAGGTCACCGATTCTGTTCATGATGAAAGCTTTTCTTGCCGCTTTACCATATTCTTCATTGGTATACCAGAATCCGATCAACAGATAAGAACAAAGACCTACCCCTTCCCATCCGATGAATAAGATCAGGTAGTTGCTTCCCATCACTAAAAGTAACATAGAGAAGATGAAAAGATTCAGGTAAGTAAAGAACTTATAGAATCCTTTGTCATGACTCATATATCCGATAGAGTATAAGTGGATCAGTGAACCGATACCCGTGATGATCATTACCATCATTAAAGAAAGCTGATCAATCTGGAATCCAAAATTAATTTGAACACCATTGACTCTAAACCATTCAAAAGCTTTTACGATTACAGGCTGGCTTTCAGAATTGAAATTCATGAAAATACTTACCGCAATACAGAATGATCCGAAAACCATAGCTGTTGCCAAAGATCCAACCAGTATTTTTGGAAGATTTTTTCCGAACAAACCGTTAATAAGAAACCCTAAAAGTGGTAAAAGTACTATTGCATATACTAGATTCTCCATTCTTATCCTCTTAATTTATTAAATATACTAACATCTACAGAACGGGTATTTCTATACAGCATGGCAATAATTGCCAGACCTACCGCTACTTCCGCAGCAGCAACCACCATAATGAAGAAAACTAAAAGTTGTCCGTCGCCGTTGCCTTTATACGCTGAAAAAGCTGCCAATAAAAGGTTTACAGAATTCAGCATAAGCTCTACACAGCCCAGAATCACAATAGCATTTTTTCTAAGCAATACGCCCATCACTCCTAAGCAGAACAATACTGAACAAAGGATGATGAAGTAATCCAAAGGAATGCTTTGTATAAATGTATTTACTTCTCCCATAATTTTATAAATCTTTTTTACCGATTAATACCGCGCCTACAATACCTGCCAGAATTAGGATGGAAGCAAGCTCAAACGGTAAAACATATTCATTAAACAAAAGTTTACCCAGATTTTTTGTAAGACCAATTCCTCTGTCTACATGATCAACAACAATGTGCTTGTCTTTTACTCCTCTGAATACTCCCAGTACTCCTACTAAAAGAAGACCTGCTGTAAAAACCCCAACAAATTTTAAAGTATTGTTCTTCTTACTTTCGTCTCCTTTATTAAGATTAAGCATCATTAGGATGTAAAGGAAAAGTACCATAATGGCACCTGCATAAACTATAATCTGGATAATTGCAAGGAACTGAGCATTTAAAAGAATGTACATTCCGGCAATTGAAAACATCGTAACAATTAATGACAAAATAGCATATAGAGGATTTCTTGCAAATACAAAGTAAACTGCACTTGCCACTGCTAAAAATGCCACCAAGAAAAATAAAAACTGATCCATTATTTTACCGCATTTTTTTGTTTCTCGGATTGTCTTGTCGTGATGTCAATCCTTTCATTTATTTTTTCAACTAATTTATCTTTTCCATAGATAAAAGAACCTCTGTTGGTTTCTACATCTACCAGTCTGTCTGTAAGATAGATGGCAGATTTAGGACAGGCTTCTTCACACATTCCGCAGAAAATACATCTTAGCATATTGATTTCATATACTGAAGCATATTTCTCTTCTCTGTAAAGGCCTTTTTCCTCTTTTGTTCTTTCAGCAGCCGTCATTGTAATGGCTTCTGCAGGACAGGCTACCGCACAAAGACCACAAGCGGTACATCTTTCTCTGCCTTCTTCGTCTCTTTTCAAAACGTGCTGGCCTCTCCAGATAGTCGTTCTTGGCTTCTGTACTTCCGGATACGAATATACTGCGGGAGCACCCTTTATCACGGTTCTTACAGCATGCTTAAATGTAATCCCCATCCCTGTAAAAATAGCAGGTAAGTAGATTTTTTCAGCAAGGGTCATTTCTTTGTTGGAAACAACTTTTGATCTGTTTGTAAGTTTCATTTAATTATAGATATTAGATGTTAGACACCAGATTTTAGACTAATCTTGTCTGCTATCTTAATTATTTAATATTGATGATTGAATATGATAGGCTAAAGATAAAACTTTGATTTCATTATCAAATTTTCAAATCAGCTCATTTTCAAATTTTCTTAGTTTGCAAATGCTAAAATTACAGCTCCTGTAATCAATAGGTTTACCAATGCCATTGGGATTAATGTTTTCCATCCTAAGTGCATTAACTGATCATATCTGAATCTAGGAAGCGTCCATCTGATCCACATGAAGATCAGAATTCCGATTACTGTTTTCGTTAAGAATGCTACGATACTTAAAATACCGGCAGTATTCTCACCCCAGTTCTGAGTCACCCATTCAATACCAGGATAGTTATACCCTCCGAAGAAAAGAACCACCATGAAAGCATTAGAGATAAACATGTTCACGTATTCCCCGAACATATATAATCCTAATTTCATGGAAGAGTATTCTGTAGAGTATCCCGTTACCAATTCAGATTCACACTCAGGCAAATCGAACGGGTGTCTGTTGGTTTCTGCTAAAGCAGCTACAAAGAAAACAAGGAAGGCAATAGGCTGATAGAAAATATTCCAGTTCATCCCGGAAACCCAAGGAATGATTCCCCATAGTTTTCCATGAGTCTGATTCTCAGTGATTACTTTTAAATCTAAACTTCCTGACATCATAATGATAGAAAGAAGTGCCAATCCCATTGCCAATTCATAAGAAATCATCTGAGAAGAAGCTCGGATAGCACCTAGTAATGAATATTTATTATTGGAAGCCCAACCTCCGATCATGATTCCGTATACCCCGATTGAAGCCATTCCGATGATGAAAAGTACCCCAACATCAATATTAGCTACCTGAAGATCAAAAGAAGTACCTGCAATATTTAAACTTTTACCCCAAGGAATAACTGCTCCTGTGATTAATGAAATAAACATTACTAATGCCGGTCCCAATACGAAAAGAAATTTTTCAGCATTGGCAGGCGTAAAGTCTTCTTTGAAGAAGAATTTTCCACCGTCAGCAAGAGGCTGCAGTAATCCGAAAGGTCCGGCTCTGTTAGGACCAATTCTATCCTGCATGATAGAGGCAACTTTTCTTTCTGCCCAGGTAGAGTAGGCTGCAATCGTTAATGATAGCAGGAAAAGTGCTAGTACAAGTATAAGTTTAAATGTAAGTAAATCCATTTTTGTTTTAAAGATTTTTAGATGTGAGATGTCAGATACTAGATATGAGATTAAGTCTGATGTCCTGTGTCTGAAATCTAATTGTCTTTATTAAAATTATTTTTCGTCTTTTTCACTGATTTCCTTAGCCATCGGATTGTCTAAAACTCTTAGCTCATCTTTTGGCTTTTCGTAGTGGTTCAATGAAATTACAGAATGTCTGTCGATATGTCTAGGCCCTTCGATATTCCAGTCTGATAATGCTTTTCTTTCGAAACGACATGTATCGCAGATGAACTCTTCAACTTCACCCCATTGGTCTTTTCTTGCAGTTACCCTTACAATTTCGTCACCTTTCATCCATACTACAGCTTTTCCGGAACATTTATCACATTGACAAGAAGCATTCATTGGTTTTGTAAACCATACTCTGCTTGCAAAACGAGCCGTTCTGTCTGTTAATGCTCCTACAGGGCAAACGTCAATTACGTTTCCGATGAAGTCATTATCTAAAGCTTTATTTAAATAGGTAGAAATTTCAGCGTGATCTCCTCTGAAAAGAATTCCGTGTTCTCTTGTCTCTGTAAGCTGATTCGCGGTTAATACGCATCTTGCACAAAGAATACAACGGTTCATGTTCAGTTTGATGTTCGGACCAAGATCATCAGCTTCGTAAGTATTTCTTTCGAATTCTGTTCTTGTATTCTCTACACCATGCTCATATCCTAAGTCCTGAAGGTGGCATTCTCCTGCCTGGTCACAGATCGGGCAGTCCAGCGGGTGGTTTACCAATAAGAATTCAGTAACGGCTTTTCTTCCTTCCTGAGCTTTCTCAGAAGTAAGATTTTTTACTTCCATCCCGTCCATTACATTTGTTCTGCAACTTGCTACCAGTTTTGGCATAGGACGCGGATCTGCTTCAGATCCCTTAGAAACTTCCACCAGACAAGTTCTGCATCTTCCTCCACTGGTCTCTAGTTTGCTATAGTAGCACATAGCAGGAGGTACAGATTTACCGCCGATTTGTCTTGCCGCTTCCAGAATAGAAGTACCAGGCAAAACTTCAGTAGTCTGTCCGTCTATAGTTATTTTGAATTTTTTAACTTCTTCGCTCATATGATATGCTTTAAGCTTTATGCGTTAAGCAATAGGCTTTGTTATTTATATTTTTTCGTATTAAATGTATATCCGATTCCTGCAAGAATCTGTCCGAAAACGAAATCCTGCTGGGCTTTGTCAGGCTTATTATTCAATGTGGTTTTGATGTCCCACATATTGATATAACCGGCTTTTCCTTCTAATCTTACCATTACGTGATCCCATAGAACAAGGTTAAGACTGGCTCTTACGTCAGTACCAAGACCTGCTACGTGAAAACGGTCGCTTCTTTCATTTCCAAAAAGTTTTACATTACTTTTCGGAAACATAAAACCAAGACCTGCTCCGTAAGACCAGACTAAATCAACATTTTTTTTGTTGATAAGACTCTGGTATTTTTCAAGACCTAAGTTTTCATAATTAAGTCCGTCTGTATGTTCAAAAGTAAGGAACTTCTCATCTGCCAGGTTTACCTGTCCGTTTTGTACCATTGCCGCATATTCAGGATCTGAGATATGTCCTTTGAAATTGACGGTCTGGTTTTGATCCATTACATATTTCATATGGTCAATACCTAATACAAGAGCTAAATTATCCTTGATGAAATACCCTGCTCTGAAGTTATACTGTACAACGGTAAACCATCCCGGATTGATATAAACAATACCAAATTTGGTAGGTCTGTCCTGAGCTGTTACATTATTCAGCTGAAAATCATAGCCGTTTCCTGTAAAACGGATATCAGAATTACTGAATATTGCCCTGTTCCATCCAAAAAAAACGAACATTTGTCCTTTCTTACTTAAAGGCTCAGGTTTCTTTTCAGGAACCACCGTAAGTGCTTCCATACTTCTGTCTATTAAAGTATCTTTTTCTTTCCTTTGTCCGAAAGCAAAACTCGACATCATTAAGCCGACAACCAATAACTTTTTCATCTATGCATTTTTTTCAACAGCCGGAATAGGATCAGCATAATGTGCCAATCCATAGTTCTGGGTCTGAGACAACTCAGGGTTTTTTATGTGCCATTCAAATTCGTCTCTGAAGTGACGGATTGCTGCTGCAACCGGCCATGCTGCGGCATCACCCAACGGACAAATCGTGTTTCCTTCGATTTTTCTCTGGATATCCCAAAGAAGATCGATATCTTCCATTTTTCCTTCTCCTTTCTCTATTTTTTTCAAAATCTTGTACATCCATCCTGTACCTTCACGGCAAGGGGTACATTGTCCACAGCTTTCGTGATTGTAGAATCTCGCCAAAGTCATGGTGTGATCTACAATACACTGATCTTCATCTAAAACGATGAAACCTCCTGAACCCATCATCGTTCCGGTAGCAAAACCACCATCTGCCAATGATTCATAATTCATATATCTCGGCTCTCCGTTTACGGTTCTCAACAATAAATTAGCCGGAACAATCGGAACAGAGCTTCCTCCAGGAATACAAGCCTTTAGTTTTTTACCATCTTTAATACCGCCACAATATTCATCAGAATAGATGAATTCTTCTACTGTGATGGTCATATCGATTTCGTATACTCCCGGTTTGTTGATGTTTCCGCAAGCCGAAATCAATTTTGTACCTGTAGATCTTCCTACACCGATTTTAGCATACTCAGCACCTGTAATATCAATGATCGGAACAATTGCCGCAATAGACTCAACATTGTTTACCACTGTTGGTCTTTCCCAAAGACCTTTTACAGCCGGGAATGGTGGTTTTAATCTTGGGTTACCTCTTTTTCCTTCAAGGGATTCAAGCAATGCCGTTTCTTCACCGCAGATATAAGCTCCACCTCCTCTCTGTACATAGATTTCAAGATCGAAACCGGTTCCTAAAATATTTTTACCTAAAAATCCTGCTGCTTTGGCTTCTTCAATAGCTTCTTCCAGAATATCCGGAATCCATGAATATTCTCCACGGATGTAGATATAAGAAGTATTTGAACCTAAACAGTAAGATGAAATGAGCATTCCTTCAATCAACAGGTGAGGTAGGAATTCCATCAGATATCTGTCCTTAAATGTTCCTGGTTCAGATTCATCTGCATTTACGACAAGGTGTCTTGGAACCCCTTCCGGTTTTGCCAGAAAGCTCCATTTCATCCCTGTCGGGAATCCGGCTCCTCCACGTCCTCTTAATCCTGAAACTTTTACTTCTTCAAGAATTTCGTCAGGAGTCATCTTTAAGGCTTTCTCAGCTGCTGTATAACCTCCCTGCTTACGGTAGGTTTCAAAGTAGCGAATACCTTCTATATGTGCGTCTTTAAGTAAAAGTTTTTTACTCATTGTTTATTATGCTTTTCGCTATAGGCTTTTGGCTTCTAGCTTTTTATAATTATTTAAAAAATTAACCAGGTTTAAATCCAAAATTCAAAATCAGGATTCAAAATCTTTATTAGTCCAAAGCAACCTGTCCCTGTCTGCAAAGATCAAGGATTTCATCTACTTTTTCTATCGTTAAATTTTCGTGAAAGAACTTTCCAAGCTGTAGCATTGGTGCGTATCCGCATGCTCCAAGACATTCAGCGGGCTTTAGAGTAAACATACCGTCTTCAGTAGTTTCTCCATCCTTAATGTTCAGTTTCGTTCTGATATGGTCAAGGATTTTTTCGCTTCCACAAACCATACAAGGTCCTGTTCTGCAAACTTCCAAAACATATTTACCTACCGGCTTCATGTTGAACATGGTATAGAAAGTAGCCACTTCATATACTTCAATTGGTTGGATACTTAATAGTCCGGCAACATAATCCATCACAGGAACATCTAACCATCCTCCGAATTCTTTCTGTGCCAAGTGAAGTACAGGAAGAAGAGCAGATTTCTGTCTTCCTTCAGGATATCTTGCGATAATTTTGTGTACCTGTGCTAAACTTTCCGGTTTAAAAGCTATTGTTTCGCTCATTTTTGAAATTTTAGATTTTAGATTTTAAATTCTAAATGAATAACGGTCTAAAATCAATTTATAATTTATAATTCAAAATTTATAATTCCAGTTATGCGTCTAATTCTCCCGCAATAATATTCATACTACACATCGTTACAATGGCATCTGAAATTACAGAGCCTGTAATCATTTCAGGATAAGCCTGATAGTAGATGAAACATGGTCTTCTGAAGTGAAGTCTGTAAGGGCTTCTTCCTCCGTCACTCACAAGATAGAAACCTAATTCTCCGTTTCCACCTTCTACAGCGTGATATACTTCTCCTTTAGGAACCTCGGTTTCTCCCATTACAATTTTGAAATGGTAGATCAATGCTTCCATTTTCTGATAAACATCTGCCTTCTCAGGAAGATAAAAATCAGGAACATCCGCATGGAATGGCCCTTCAGGAAGGTTTTCGTATGCTTGTTTGATAATTTTGATTGATTCCCAGATTTCCTGTTGACGAACCATGAAGCGGTCGTAAGTATCTCCTGAAGTTCCTACAGGAATAATGAAGTCGAAATCCTCGTATGAAGAATAAGGTTGTGCAACTCTTACATCGTAATCTACACCAGCTGCACGTAAGTTTGGTCCTGTGAAACCGTAGCTTAATGCTCTTTCTGCAGAAATAGCTCCTGTACCGATGGTTCTGTCCATGAAAATCCTGTTTCTTTCCAGTAGTGTACAGAATTCTTTGAATCTTGGCGGGAAAGTCTTTAAGAAGTCTTTTAATAACTCATGGAATTTAGGAGTGAAATCTCTTTCAAATCCTCCGATTCTTCCCATATTGGTGGTCATCCTTGCTCCACAGATCTGCTCATACATATCATAGATACGTTCTCTTTCGATGAACATATAGGTAAGACCTGTAATCGCTCCCGAGTCCATTCCGGTTACCCCGTTACAGATCAGGTGGTCACCGATTCTGGCTAATTCCATTAGGATGACACGCATATAGTCTACACGCTTTGGAACTTTAACGCCGATCAGTTTTTCTACTGTCATGTGCCAACCCAGATTGTTGATCGGTGCAGAACAGTAATTCATACGGTCAGTAAGGGTAGTGATCTGAGAGTAATTTCTTCTTTCAGAAATTTTTTCAAATGCTCTGTGGATATATCCTACCGTTTGCTCTGCATGAAGAATTCTCTCTCCGTCCATCGTTAAGATATTCTGGAAAATTCCGTGAGTAGCAGGGTGAGTAGGTCCTAAATTGAGGGTATATAACTGTCCGTCAATCTGTTCCTTGCTTTCGTACTGGTTTAGTATATTAGATAATGAGTTATCTTTCATAATTTAAATGCTTTGGGCTATAGGCTCTAGGCTTTAAGCTTACTGCTTATTGCTTATTGCTTATTGCATTATTTTTTATCTTCCGAACATACTATCGTTCTTGTCGGTTCTTGTACCGTCTTCAAGGCGATATTCCTTCAACATCGGGTGGTATCCTAGATCTTCCATATTCAGAATAGGTCTCAGATCCGGGTGTCCTTTAAATTTTATCCCGTAGAAATCATACGTTTCTCTTTCCATCCAGTTGGCTCCGGCATATAAATCCGTAAGAGAATCCACTTCTATATTTTCTCTGGACATAAATATTTTCAGACGTAATCTGAAATTAGCCATCATATTATGTAAGTGGTATACAACCCCTATTTCCTTGTCCGGAAATTCAGGATAATGAATTCCGCAGATATCGGTAAGGAAATTGAATTCCAATGATGAATCTTTAAGATAGTGAATGATTTTCTTGATATCTTCTTTTTTTACTTCAATAGTCAACATTTCATACGGCTCTGAACTTGAAATAACAGATTCCGGAAATTCTCTTGTGATGGCTTCTAATACAAATTCGTTTGTCATTTCCGTTTAGTTGCTTATGTTGTAAGAATCTAGTAATTTCTGATATTCAGGCATATCTCTTCTTCTGATGCTTTCGCTTTCTGCAAGAGCTTGTACCTGCATTACTCCTTCTATAATCTGTTCAGGTCTTGGGGGACATCCGGGAACATAAACGTCTACCGGAATAATTTTATCAATTCCCTGAAGGACGGAATAGGTATCAAAAATACCACCACTTGAAGCACAGGCTCCCACTGCAACTACCCATTTTGGCTCAGCCATCTGAGTATACACTTCCTTAAGGACCGGTCCTAGTTTCTTTGATATCGTTCCGCAAACCATCAGCATATCTGCCTGTCTTGGAGAGAAAGAGTTTCTTTCCATTCCAAATCTTGAAGCATCATAAGTAGGGTTCAGGGTAGCCATAAACTCAATACCGCAACAAGAAGTAGCAAATGGTAACGGCCAAAGTGAAAACTTTCTTGCCATCCCGATTACACTGCTCAGTTTTGTTGCGAAAAAACCTTCTCCTTCATATCCTTCGGGAGCAGGTGCATCTGTTCTTATTACTGGTTTTTTATCTGACATTTTCTTTGATTTTAGATTTTGAATTATCAATGTTGGATTATTAGTTCAAAATCCACCATTCAAAATTCATAATTACTTTTATTTATCCCAATCTAACGCGCCACGTTTCCAAACATAGAAAAACGCTACGAAGAAGATCGCAACGAATGTAAGTACAGCAAGGAAACCTTCCATGCCGAATTCTCTGAAGTTTACCGCGTATGGATAAAAAAATACGATTTCAATATCGAATAGTACGAACAATACCGCAGTCAAGAAGTACTTGATAGAAAACGGTGTTCTTGCATTTCCCTCTACAGGAACTCCACATTCCCAGCTTTGGTTTTTTACAGAGTTTCCTTTTTTTTGCTGTGGCCCCAAGAAATGTGCACCCAGCAAAGAAACCGCTACAAATCCTACTGCTACACCAGCCTGGATAAGGATTGGAATATAACTTTCAGGTAAATTCATTTTTGCATTATTATCTCAATTTGCAAATTTAGCGAATAAACAAGAAAGCATGAAATTTATCAGCTTAAAAGTGGATTTAAAATGGGTAAAACCGGTAATTTAGAATCAATAAAAATTAGCTTCCGATAATTAGTTTTTTTGTATACTTTTCACCTTTTTTTGTATTGACTATCAATAAATATAAGCCGTTGGATATGTCTGATATATCCAGGCCGCTAACCCTTTCCTGATTCGGAAAGTCTTTTATGAGTCTGCCTGAAGTGTCAAACAATTGTATAGAAAAGATTTCATTACGGTCAATATTGGTTTGTATAATCAGCCTGTTTTTTGCCGGATTGGTAACGTTGAAATAGAGATCGGAGGGTGGTGTTTCCCGAACTCCTAAATTCAGATTGCATTGAGCATTTACGGAAGTCTGGTTGTAAAGAGTTGCAGCACCGTAAATCAGCTGGCTGTAGGTTCTTATTGGGTTTCCCAGCTGCTTGTTGATCATATCCACCTCGTATAGGGTTGTACTTAGGAAAAAGCTGCTTAAAATGTATGCTTTGGAATAAGTTCCGTAATCAATAGAAAAAGCAGCATACGGATTAGATACATTCAATTTCATAAACGGACAGCTGACGGATGGATTTACCATGTTGATTTCCAGGATTCCGCTAATGGTTGTTAAGAAAAGTTTGTGGTCATAAAAGAAAAGATCTCCTGCGGGAGCTTCACCGGCTGGTAAATCACCCATTGTCATAAAAGTACCGTTACTTATATCGTATTTGTATAAAGTGGAGGTGGAGCCTATAGCGTAAATATAATTTCCGGAGTCTGCTACAAGCGAGTTGATTGTGTCACCGGCAGCGGTGGTAAAATCACCCAGAAATTCACAACTCACTTCACTGGCGTTTTTTTTATATAGCAGTCCTGTAGCGGTGACGTAATACATGTTATTCTGACTGTCAATAGCGATGTCAGTATAGTATTCTCCCGCAATAACCGTTGGCGGGCAGAAATTTTCAGTAATTTCAGAGGAATTTGAAATATTGTATCTGAATATTCTATTGGGGGGAATATTACCGACCGCGCTTACATAAAATTCCTGAGCATATGACAGGGGAGAAATAAGGAGTACTCCAACAAAAAAAAGTAATATTTTGTTCATTGTGTGGTTATTAGCGGTTTAAAATTAAACTTTTATTTTAAATAACCACGATAAATAGTAAGTTTTTTGTATTACTTTTTCATCTTTTTAAGAAGAGCGTAGGCCATAAATGAGATGTACCCAAAAAGAATACTGGCAAAAACAATGTTAATGATCGTGTTCATTTTGTCATCCGGCGACTGAAAAAAGAAGTTGTAGGCAATAAATGCTGCAATTAAAATAGCGAAAACGATAAGGTGTGGCTTCATGGAGTAAAGATAAGGTATTTATGGGTTTCGGATGTGAAAACGGAATTTTTTAAGTTAGATCGGGAGGATTGACATGCTTTTCATCAGATATCGGCTTTTAGTCACGAATCATTGTGTAATATATTTCTCACTTATCATGTGCAGGATGTACGCTATACATTGTATACTGCAGAAATAAAAAATTACTCGTTTACTTCCATTGAATAAGTTCTTCTTCTCTTATGATTGACAGGATTGTAATCCTGCCATAAAAGCTGAATACTTTTATTTTCTTCCAGTTCCGGATTGGTTTCCAGAAACTTTACTCCTTTCTTCTTGAAAGTGTCGAAGATCTCTTTAAAAATAATAGAAGTGACTCCTCTTCTCTGGTAGTCCGGATGAATACCGATCAGGTAAAAATTAGCTCTGTCGTTTTTCTTTCCGGCTCTTAAAAAGTGCCACCATCCGAACGGAAGAAGCTTTCCTCCTGATTTTTGTAATGCTTTCGAATAAGAAGGCATTGTGATAGCGAAAGAAATCAGCTGATTGTTTTCATCAGTAATACATACGATGAAATCTTTATCAATCAGTTTGAAATATTTTTCTTTGTAGGTTTTACGCTGTTCATCAGAAATAGGAGTATAGGTAGAAAGGTGTTTATAGGTTTCATCCAATAAATCAAACATGGGGTCTACATACTGGATGATCTCTTCTTTTGTTTTAAATTTTAAAACCCTGAGCTTGTATTTTTCAGAGATTAAAGCGTTGAATTTATGAATTTTTTCAGGCAATGATTCCGGAAACATGATTTCAAATTCCACCCATTCTTTTTCCTTGGCCAGACCTAGTTTTTCAAGATGACGAGGATAATACTCGTGATTATAAATACCAATCATGGTGGCCAGCTGGTCGAAACCTTTGATCAGCATTCCTGCCTTGTCAAGATTGGTAAATCCCATCGGACCTTCAATTTTGGTGATGTTTTTTTCGTTGGCATAATCAATAGCTGTCTGAATTAATGCACGGGAAACTTCTTCATCATCAATAAAATCTATCCATCCGAAACGTACTTTTTTGATGTCCAGCTCTTTTTCCTCTTTATGGTTAATAATAACAGCAATTCTGCCTGCAATCCTATTATTTTTGTAGGCTAAATACTGCTTGGCTTCCGAATATTGAAGCGCAGGATTTTCATCAGCATTCCAAATGTTGATTTCGTCATTGATAAAGGAAGGGACATAGTACGGATTGTTTTTGTACATATCCATTGGAAATCTTACGAATTGCTTGAGTTGATCAGCTGTTTTTACTTCAATAATTGAAACTGTAGACATGTTTTTTGAGGGTAATTTGAGAACAAATATAAATAATAATATCGTATACTTTGGCACAGTTTTTATATGATTATGGATAAAAATTAAACACAAAATCTATATAAAATGGCGGGTTATTATATCATTATTGGTATTTCAATGCTGGTGAGCTGGTGGGTTTCGTCGAGATTGAAATCTAAATTTGAATATTATTCCAATGTACATCTTCGAAATGGTCTTTCGGGGAAAGAAGTAGCGGAAAAAATGTTGAGAGATAGCGGGATTAATGATGTTCAGGTCATATCAGTTCCCGGGCAGTTGACGGACCACTATAATCCGGCAGATAAAACAGTAAACCTTTCTGAAGGAGTTTATATGCAGAGAAATGCAGCGGCTGCTGCAGTAGCAGCTCATGAATGTGGACATGCCGTACAGCATGCCGTAGGATATTCCATGTTGAATTTACGTTCTAAACTGGTTCCGGTTGTGAATATTAGCTCCAATCTGATGCAGTTTGTTCTTATAGCGGGAATCGCAGTGATGGCGGCATCACGAACCATTGAAAATCCTAACGGAAATACAACGGTGCTCGCTATTGGAGTAGCTATGTTTGCTGTGACTACTTTATTTGCCTTTGTAACCCTGCCTGTAGAATATGATGCAAGCAACAGGGCAATGAAATGGCTTAAAGATACAGGGACGGTAACTGCCGAAGAATTTGTCGGAGTACAGGATAGTTTGAAATGGGCAGCAAGAACATATGTTGTGGCTGCTTTGGGGTCTTTAGCACAGCTTCTTTACTGGGGATCTTTGCTTCTCGGCGGAAGAAGAGATTAATCTTTAAATTCAAATGTTACATATTGCATCTCGGATAATTTTTCCGAGATGTTTTCTTTTTGTATGAGTTTTAATGATGCGGTAAGGATACAGTTTTCATGAGCATCAAAATTCAGCACTTTAGCATCAAATTTGGAAAGAAGTGTAAAGATTGTATTTTGCTGGTTAAAATTGAACTGAATTTCAATTTCTGTTTCCAGTTCCCGGGTAATAATATGAGCTTCTTCCAAAGTGACCTTTGCGGATTCCTTATAGGTTTTTACCAAACCTGAAACGCCAAGTTTGGTTCCCCCGTAATACCGTACAACTATTACAAGTACATTGGTGATTTCATGAGCCAGTAACTGATTGTAGATGGGTAACCCTGCACTTCCGGAAGGTTCTCCGTCGTCATTAGCCCGATAGTTTTCTCCGTGTAAGCCCATTCTGAAAGCATAGCAATGATGGGTAGCCTTTGGGTGTTCTTCCCTGATCTTTTCCAGTGCATTTTTAAGTTCACTTTCATTATTTACGGGATAAGCAAATCCGATAAACTTACTGCCTTTTTCTTTTAATAAGGTATTTTCTATGGGGCTTTCTATGGTTTTGTATTCGAAGGTCATCTGAAGTCTGGCTTTGTGACTGCAAAAATACGGATTTTAGAATTTTTAAATTTAATGAAAGGGCTGGTTGAACGGATAAAATAAAAAAAGAGCCCTATAGGCCCTTTTATTATTTTTTATGTGTTATTTAAATCTGTTCTACTCCTCCGCATGCAAAGGCTGAACATCTTCCAAACTGATTCATGCATAATGGCCATCCACAGCCATCATCTACCCATGGTGCTTTAACGGCACCAGTAATTTTTTTCAGATCTTCTCTTTTAAGTGTTTTTAATTTTCTCATAATAATTAGTTTTTTTGTTTTTCCTACTCTAAAAACTTTTCGGATTGCGTTTTATTTTTGGTTAAGTTACTAATATTATTTTATTTGAGTTAAAAAAAAATCATTAAAATTACAATTTTATTGAATTTTTTGTTTAAAAATCTGAATTATATTATCTCTTACTATCGTGGAAGTGTAGATTTCATGGCTGAAAAGGGGAGCTTTTGTTCCGTTTTCTAATTTCAGATTTTCATTTCTGATGACAAAAGCTTCGTCCCAAAGACCTGCATCAATAAATTGTTGAAGGGTATATCTGCCGCCTTCAATGATAACGGACTGAATTTGTTCCTTGTATAAAGCATCCATTAATTCCTGCAGGAAATTCTCTTTGTTGATGGTGATGAATTTGACATTGTTTTCTATTCCTTCTTTAAGAGAATTGATAACCAGGGTTTTAGCCTCATTGTTATAGATGTTAAAATTCTGAGGAACTTTCAGGTCAAAATCAATCAATATTCGGACAGGGTTTGAGCCTTCGGTATTTCTTACGGTTAAGGCGGGATTATCATTGAGTGCGGTCTGTGTTCCTACCAGAATAGCATGTTCATCGGCTCTGAGCTGGTGAACAAATTGATTGGCTAATGTATTTGAAACAGGAGTAGGTTTGAAGTCTTTATCAATAAATCCGTCACCGGATTCTGCCCATTTTAAAATAACGTAAGGTCTTTTCTTTTCATGATAAGTGAAGAATCTTTTGTTGAGTTCAATGCATTCTTTTTCAAGAACTCCTGAAATAGCTTCTATTCCTGCGTCCTGAATGATTTTTTTTCCTTTTCCGTTTACCTTATCATGAGAATCCATGGCTCCGATAACTACTTTTTTAAAGCCCAGTTCTTTTATTTTTAGAGCGCATGGCGGAGTTTTCCCGTAATGAGCACAGGGCTCAAGAGAAACGTAAATAGTGGATTCCGGAATAAGATCTTTATTTTTGACAGAGTTTATAGCGTTGATTTCTGCATGGTTTTCTCCCGCTTTGTGATGATAGCCTTCGCCGATGATTTGTCCGTTGTGTACAATAACACTTCCCACCAGAGGATTGGGATATGTTTTACCCAGGGCTTTCCGGGCCAGCTCAATGCATCTTTTAATATATAGTTCGTCGGTATTCATAAGGATAAAAAGAAAAAGCGAAGACAAATTACTTTGCTCCGCTCTGATGTATTGTTTAAAGATTTATTCTCCAGTAATGATATTGTGGAGATTCTGTTTTAATGTTTCCAGATGAGCTTTCTTTTCATCAATTGTATTGTATGTATCTCTGAGAAGAGGATTTTCTCTTGATGGTTTGTTGAAGAAAGCAAGATTGTTCTCCAGCTTTACAATTTCAGCTTCAAGGTCTGAAATCTGATTTTTGATTTTTCTTGCCTTGTCGGTAAGCTGATTTTCAGATAAACCTTCTTCTTTCAACTCAAGTTCATTGATTTTATTGATCTTCAGTTTCTCTCTTAAAGTCTTGTTGAATTCAGTATTGATTGAAATTTTATCTCGGGGAACTTTTCCGATATTGTTCCATGCCGTTTTGATCTGTTCAATTTTTTCAATACTTCCTTCTTCGTTGGAAACCATTTTTAATTCATCAAGAAGAGCCTTCTTGTTTTTATAATTTTCTTTCCAGTTATCGGTAGAAGTATTGCTTTTTTCTCTGTAGTTGTTGAAGAAAGCATTGCAGGCATCACGGAACTCATCCCAGATTTTATTCGTCATGCTTTTAGGAACGTGTCCTATTTTTTTCCAGTCTTCCTGAAGCTTTTTGAATAATGGAACCACAATATCCCATTCTTCGTTATTCATATTGTCTTTAGCAGTCTGAATCAGTTTTAGCTTCTCTTCAAGATTAGCTTGCTGAGATCCTTTTAAAGACTTATAATAGTTATTTTTTGTGGTATTGAAACCTCTTAATGTCGTTTTGAAATCGTTCCAGTTCTGGTTGGAAAGTTTTCTTGGAACACTGCCTGTTTTCAGGAATTCAGAACGAAGATCTTCCACTCTTTTAATAGCATTTTGCCAGTAGTTGTGGTTGGGAGTTTCTGATGGTTCGGAAAGCTTTTTGATTTCAGTAATGATCTGATTTTTCTTTTCAAGATTGACAGTCTGTTCTTTTTCAATGACTGCAGAAAGCTCAGATTTTCTTTCATGAATTTTATTGGAGATTTCTTTGAATTCTTCCCATGTTTTTTCACGGAATTCTTCTGCTACAGGCTCAGCTTCTTCTTTCCATAATTTGTGAAGATACTGAAGCTCATTTAAAGCTTTCTGGATCACAGGTTCGTTTTCCAGTTCCTGAGCACGGGCGATAATGTGTTGTCTTTTTTCTAAGTTGTGGCTGTATTCCTGTTCTAAAAATTCTTTATTAAGATCCAGCATTTGATAAAATTGATTCAGATGGTGGAAATAATTATTGTTGAGAATTTTAAATTCAGATTTTGCTACCTGCCCGGCTTTTGACCAGTCTTCTTTAATCTCACGAATGGATTTGAAAAGATTTGTTCCGGGTTCAGAATTGGTATAAAGATTTTTTAATCTTTCAATAATACTTTGGCGATAATCCAGATTTTTTTTCTGCTCTTCTTCCTGTCCTTTCTGAAAATGATCATGTTTTTCTCTAAAGATATTAACTAAAGCAGAAAGTCTGGCCTGTGAAGGATGTTCATAACTGAAATTTTCAGGGGCATTTCCGCCTTCAGCATATTCATGCTTCTTATCTTCCACTTCATCGTGGATATAGTGACTTGCTTTTTCCTTCAGCTGATTAAATCTTTTGAAGTTTTCACCGGCATTGGGCGTGTTGATGATTTTTTCCATTTCCTTCAAAGCATCAGCCAGGGAGATGTCAACATCATCATGTTCTTCCATATGCTCGGTATCATCTTCATGAGGAGTGGCATCCTGGGAATCTTTATTTCCTGATGTTTCCTGAGATACTTCGGTCGGATTTTTCTTTTCTTCGTTTTCAGAAAGATTGTTTTCTGTAATCATAGCAAATCTTTTATGTGAGTGGCGTTAATAATATCCTTTGAATATAGCTCTAAAGCCAATTAAAGCACTAATTTATGTTATTTTTTTTAAAAATTCCAAATTTCCCAGGCTTTTTCTGCTTGTTGTTCAAGCATATAATAACCGTTTACTGTTTTTGCTCCTTTTTCGGAAGCATTCATGATAAACCTGGTATAATTGGGGTTGTAAATTAAATCTATCACCAGGTGATCTGAAGAAATTCCTTCAAAAGGAAATTTCAGGCAATCTTCAATATTGGGAAAAGTGCCCACCGGAGTACACTGAATAATAATTTTGTATTCTCTGACTGTTTCTTCATCAAGATTTTCAAAATTAGTTTCCGTGTTTCGGGAAATGGTTTTAGAAGGTATGTTATGTTTGTCCAAAACATATTTTACCGCTTTTGCGGCGCCTCCGCTTCCTAAAATAAGAGCTTTGTCCTGTGATGGTTTTTTGTGTAGAAGAAGCGTTTTTTCAAAACCGAAAGCATCCGTATTGTATCCTGTTTTTTTACCATTATGGATAAGTACACAGTTTACAGCTCCTATTTTTTCAGCCTCATCACTCAGCTCATCCAGGTAATCTATTATTTTTTCTTTGTAAGGAATGGTTACATTGAATCCTAATAATCCGGGAGAAGCAAACAGATTTTCTACTTCATTGATTTCGTTCAGGTCAAAAATATCATAAGAAAAGTCCTTAAGCATAAGCTTTTGGAACTTGTTTTCGAAGAATTTTTTAGAAAAAGAATAGGAAATATTGCGTCCTATCAATCCTAATTTTTTATTGGAATCCATTAATCAAAATTAAAAAAAAGACCGGATAAATCCGGCCTTTAATTTGAAATATTTTTTAATAATTAATCTACGATAAATTTCGCAGTGTTATTATCTGTTTTTAAGATGTATGTTCCTTTCACTAATCCCTGAAGGCTGATTTTATTTGAATTCTTAAAAGGATTGGCAATGGTCTGAATTAATTTTCCTGAAAGATCATAGATTTCACCTTTTGAAATTTTACCAAGGTTTTCACCTTTTACAAACAATTCATTATTTTTTACCGGATTAGGGTAGATGGTAAATTCCGTTTTATTCTTTTGAGTTTCGGAAGTAGCCAGTGTGTTGAAGCAAGACCAGCTAAGATCATCCAGTGCCACTCTGTTTGAGGTAGAAGAGTTTGTCAGCTTAATCACAACATTTCCGCTTACGTTGATATTGTAAATGGTGGTGGTGGTTGCAACGTCACTGTAAGGAATCGTTCCTACATTCACATTATTCACGAAGACATTGATGTTGCCTGCGTTTCCGGTGAATTTCAGCTGAGTGGTTAACGTTAAGTCCTGAATTCCGCCTGAAAGTGTTGAGCTGGTTAAGTTACCGTTTCTGATGGTGATTGCCTTATTGTTGATGGTCTGGTCAACTCTTGCGTCTGTTGCAGTCCATGAAATTCCGTTATTCGTCCAGTTTGCTGTCAGATAAGTGTTGGCTGCGCCGGAGATCATTTCAAAATCTTCAGCTCCGCAACTTCCGCTAACCGGTCCGTCAAGAGTTGTTGCTGTAGCGGTAGCACTTTGTGGAGAAGAGTTTCCGGCTGCATCTTTAGCAATAATGTAGAATGTATATGAAGTCAGCGGAGATAACCCGGTTACCACAGTAGACGTTGAAGTTCCCGCAACAGTACTTCTTAATGTACCATTGGCGTAAATCTGATAAGAAGCTACCCCTACGTTATCGGTAGCTGCTGTCCAGCTTAATGCGATTGAGCTTGATGTAGGGTTGTTGGCAACCAGATTGGTTGCAGCGGTAGGAGCCTGTGTATCAAGAGCAGGAGTTCCCCAGATTTGAGTCACATATTCAGGGTGATCAATAAAAGGGTTTCTGTTTCCCTGGTAAGCGTAAGAAGCGTTATTTCTTGCAATTTCTTCTGCTGATACAGGATCCATAAGATGCCATGCGATATATTGATTCAGTGCCCAGGATTGCAGACCCGGAAAAGCTGTATTGCCAAGCATTCCTCCGGAAGTAAAGTTAGGAAGTTTGTCTTCATATCTGGTTACAAAATAAAGAATCATTCTGGCGATATCTCCTTTAAAGGCGTCGATAGGTTCAAATACGGTTCCTGAATATCCCTGAGATACGGATGTTCCTAATTTTGATCCGTTTTTAGAAGTGAAAGAAGCACTTCCTACCACTCCGTAAGGGTAATTAGATCTCACTCCGTTTACTTTTCCATCAGTAGGACGGATAAAGTTGATATCCGCTACCATTGGAGAAGCACTGTTGAATAAACTCTGAGGAATTACGTGTTCTCTGTTGTAGCACTGTCCTTCAGTTGAATAGGTTCCGCATTGGTTGGTTCCCGGAGTAAAGTTGTACTGATCGGGACCGTTCGGGTTTTCAGAATAAATATCCAGTATCGTTCCGTCATTTTCATAGAAATAATCACGGTCAGTCGTGTAATAAGCGGTCCATAAACCGTTATAGCCATGGTCTGAATGTCCATAAGAGATAATGGTTTTAAGCGCTGTTTTAAGACTTGGACCCGTTAAGCCCGTGGCTGCATTGTAATACCCTGCAGGAGCCTGTGCTAAAGTGTTGATGAATATCACACTTAATAGAAAAAAAGATAAAATTCGTTTCATTTTTTAAAATTGGGGCGTAAAGGTACGTAAAAATGTAAACGAAATATTTTATTTGTGTTAAATTTATAAACTCAATATATTAATTTTTAGTAATATACTCTTTGCTGATTTTTGAGAAGAACCAGGAGATGGTAATTCCGAACATGGAAGCGGTAAGTGCTACGATGGTATAGTTTTTTCCTACAATTTTTACAGGGAAAGGAAGTACTTCATTGGCTCTGAAAAATTCTGTATACAACTGGAAGTAGCAAAGTGCGGTTCCAAGGAGTAAACCGGATATAACTCCCGAAATCACGATGAGCAGGCCGGTGTAGAAATAAGTCATTCTCAGATGGCTTAAAGGGAAGCCGAGTGAAATCAGGGATTTTGCCTGTTCTTTTTTATCCAGCTGCAGGATAATAATAGCTCCGGCAAGATTAAAGGTAGTAATGAAAATCACCAATGCGAAAATCAGGTAGATGAACATTTTTTCAGTATTGATCATTTTCCAGAAAGCGGCATTTTCTTCTTCTTTGGTTTTGATCTCAATATTTTTTCCGAGTTTAGAAAGCAGATCCTGTTTTACAGCATCGGCATTATCAGGATTTTTCAGTTTAATGACGATCTGATATGCGGATTTCTTAGGTAAGCTTAGTAATTCTTCTGTCAGTTCAATTGGGGAAATGATGTAATTGTCCAGCTGATCTTTTCCCGGGAAAACTCCTGTTACCAGAATATCCCTTTTGTTATAAATATCCTCTTCTTTATTAATGATTCCGGTACCCGGCTTAGGCATGAAGACGGTTGCATAATTATTTGAAGATCCTACAGGTATTGAAAGCCGGTTATCCAGGCTGTTTTCCATTAATGCTTCATTGGAATATTTGAAACTTGGGTACGTACCGTAGAATACATCTTTATTGATGGGATTCACTTTAACATAGGCAGAGTCGACACCTCTTAAATAGGCTATATCTCCTTTACCATTGAAACTGATGTATACTTTTTCTTCAATGATACGGGAGAAGCTGCTGATTTCTTTATTGTCGTGTAATGCTTTACTGACGTTGTCCAGGTTTTTAATGGTTTTTCCTGAAGTGCTTTTTATGGTCAGGTCTGCATGAAGATTGGAAATAAGATCTTTATTCAGATCTTCCAGTCCTGAAAATACTGAAATAATGACGAACATTGCAGTCACAGCAACCGTCATAGCGCCTACCGCCAGCCACGTAATAAACGTAACGGCAGTACTGCCTTTTTTAGCCAAAAGGTATCTGGATGCTATGTAAAATGCAATATTCTTCAAGATCTATAAAACAGGATTGTCACCTTCTCCTCTTAATTCTCTTTCGAGTTTTTCAACGTCGTCAAGAGCTGTGTCCAGGTAAAAATTAAGCTGTGGAATAATACGTACCTGTTTTGCCATTTTCTGGCCTATGAAGTTTCTGTACTGAGGCTTGTTTTCTTCAATCTCTTTCATCACTGCAGAACGGAATTCCTGTGGGAAAATGCTTAAATAGATTTTAGCGATTCCCAGGTCGGCCGTTACTTTTACATCTGAAACGGAGACTAATATGCTTTGCTTACTGTCTGCAGCCTGTTTGCGGAAAAGCTCTGCGAAGTCTTCCTGAATGATCTGTGCTACTTTTCTTTGTCTGTTACTTTCCATAATTTCTGCAAATTTAGTACTTTTGTTTGAATTGATACTTTGAAATTAAACTACAGTATCAAATTTACGATTTAATTATATTTATTAGTATCTATGAAACTGGAACATATTGGTATTGCTGTAAAGTCTTTAGGAATCTCTGATGAGCTTTTCACCAAATTATTAGGAAAAGAGTCTTATAAAAAAGAAACCGTGGAAAGGGAAGGAGTGGTGACTTCTTTCTATGAAACGGGTGAAAGTAAATTAGAGTTGCTGGAGGCCAGTAATCCTGAAAGCCCCATCTCAAAATTCATCGAAAAAAAGGGGGAAGGGATCCATCATCTGGCATTTGGTGTTGAAAATATCCTGGAAGAAATAAAAAGATTAAAAAAAGAAGGGTTCCAGTTCATCTCTGAAGAACCGAAAGAAGGTGCTGATAACAAATTAGTTGTATTCCTTCATCCAAAGTCTACAAACGGCGTGCTGGTAGAACTTTGCCAAGAAAAGCAATAAAAAATTTTGTAGTGAAATAATTTTTACTATTTTTGCAAACACAAAATTTAACCAAGTTTTGAGGTCCTATAGCTCAGTTGGTTAGAGCACCTGACTCATAATCAGGTGGTCCCTGGTTCGAGCCCAGGTGGGACCACAGAAAATCAACCGCTTACGTCATGTAAGCGGTTTTTATTTTTTTAAGACTTCTCCCATTTCTCTTGCTCATCAAATATCTTTTAATTGAGTTTCCGTTCAAATACTTTTAAAGACCTGATTTCTATTTACTATTTTCTGCTCATATGATAAAATGAACAACGAATTCTAGTCTTTAGAAAATTATATTAATCTTCCAGATTTAAAACTTTCCAATCTCCTTCTTTAGATAGTCATACCCATAATTTATTGAATGTAAAATTTCCGTTTTGATAGATAACTTTTTCTTCAATTAATCTCAGATCCTGTTTTTCTTCTAAAAGGTCTATTATATTTACCCCATATTCCGTATGCTTTTTGATTGGACAAGATTTGATTATTAACAGAAATTTTAAGTTCTTCATTTGAAGCCTGACCTTATCAACTCAATTAAAACTTGAAGATTTATCCCTGTAATACTTGTGTAAGCCATAATTTGTTCAAACCTTATAAAAAGGATTCAAAATTTACATCTGCTATTTTAAACTCTTTTTTTGATTGTATGCGCTAAACATAAAATTTGAAAATCAATTAGATTATTAGAAACTGTTGAAAGATTTGGAATAAGTTTTCTTCCTGCTGACTGCCAGATAACTTGAAAACCTAAAGGATCTTTTGAACCTTTTATAGTGTAATTCTGGTCTTTTTCTGTAATGAAATACATTCCTACTCAAATTATGTTGTTTAAAGAATAATTTATCCTACTTGTAATATTTCGATGAATCGATCAATTCCATCTATTCTCGCTGTTTCTCCTTCAGACTTATTAAGAACTGCCTTTCCGATAGGGCTTTGAATGGAAAGTGGGAGAACATCATCAGATATGTAAGTGCTTTTCATTTCCTCATTAACAACTCTAAATTTTTGAATCGTTTTATCGTTCAAAAATTTCACCTTTATTTCTGAACCTAATAAAATTTTGGAGATTTTTTTTGTTGGCGCTTCAATTGGAGTGCCATCTGTCAAATCCAATATGATTTGTTCATCTTCGTCCTCTTCATCAATTGATAGATTTAAAATATCAAATCCTTGTTGATCATCGGTAGGTATTATTAATTCGTCAGTTGTAATTAATTGTTTGGTCAATGATATATCAAAGATATTACCCACCTTTGGACTTTTTACAATTTCAATGAATGATAATAGCTTTTCCAATTCTGATTCTGGATCACGCCACCAATTTGTTCCCCAAATACGATGAAAAACAAAGCCTTGCGCTTCTAATATACGTTGTCGGTGTAAATCATAAAGATATGCTTCATCACTTGAGTGATACTTTGCCCCATCACATTCAAGTGCAATTTTTGGAATGCCCGGCGTTAGAAAATCAATTACCATATCAATTCTAAAACCACCAACTTTGTATTGAGTTTTAATAAATGTCTTATCCATCCTTTTACTCAATCGCTCAAAAACCTCTTCTTCAAAGGGCGATTCAAGTCGAGGTGTAACGTCGCTGTCAATATTAGCTTCATTAATATAGTTAGCTTTAAGAGCTTCTAAAACAGCTAGACGCAAATCATCATTACCATCACTTACTGCTTTTGAATAAGCTAAGTATGCATAAAGAACTGCTTTTTTATTATTGCTTTTCTGCGTAACTAAATACGATTTGAAATTTAGTATCCTTTCTTCCGGAATTGAAGTGACAATGAAGTTTTTATATTTGGCTCTGGTTACGATTACATTCAGTAATTTATATCCTTTCTCAAAATTCAAAGGACCAAATCTTTCAGCAAAAGAACCATCAACATTATTTCCATAGGTCGTAGATAAAATAATAATATCTCTTTCATCACCCTGAATATTTTCTAAGTTTTTTACAAATAATCCTTCTTTTTCTAACTCGAGAATTTTATTGTTGAAATCTTTATATTTCTCTTGTTTCTGCCGCTCTACAATTTTATTTTTAATGAGATCCCGCTGTGTGATGTTAAAAGTAGCAATACCAACTGACGGATATTTGTTTTTAGCATCTTTCTTAATATTATTTTCTAAAATAGATAAAACCATATCTGCTTCAAGTTCATTTACCCTATTTTCAAAAACACCCCCTACATTGATATAAGAAATAGCTTTGTAGTCCAAAACTTGTGGTAAAGCCTTTAACTTTTGTTTATAGAAAGCATGATTCGAAAATTCTATTAGATCAGGGTGTTTTGATCTGTAATGGAAATCCAAGGATTTCGAGCTAAAGTTCATTTCGGTACCGAATTCCAGAAGCGATAAGCAAGACAAAGCTAATGAATCTAAAGATGATTTATCTTTAATTATGTTTGAATCATCTTCTATTATTTCGTCTTCACTCTCTACGTCGCCATCTAAGATTTTTGAGAAGTAATTTGAAGGCGGCATCTGATGTTCATCACCAGCAATTACAATCTGTTTACCTTTTAGCATTGCTGGCAAATTATCTTCTAATCTCAGCTGACTAGCTTCGTCAAAAAGAACTATGTCAAAATATTTATTATTTTGATTAAATAAATTACTGGCAACGTCTGGAGTGGTTAGGATCACAGGAAAGAAAGAAGTAAATAAATCAATATCTCGCTCTACAATAGATCTAAGCGAATATCTTCGATGTCCAGCAGAACCTTTAAAATTAAATAAATTTTTAACTTTCAAAGCAGCATTATTTCTGTCAAATGTCTCTGTCTTGTTGTTTTGTTCATTGAACCAAATATAATTTACAAAATTTATTTGATTGGTCTTAATATTATGTTCCGCTTCAAATAAGTCATCAATACTATGCTGATCAATAGGTAAATTGTCATTCGCATTTTCTCTTAGCAAGCGATTAAAATAGTTAACATAAAAATCAGTTAGCCAATTAGGAGAATCTAGCAGTGCGTTTACAATAAATGAATTATTCTCAGTAAGACTATTGATGAAATTATGCCAGTCATATTCTTTTCTGAAAGCGTTAGGATCCGCATCTATTGTAGATTTTTTTTGCTCAATCAACGATTGAACAGATGTAATATATGCATTGATATTTTTTGATTGGGAAAGATTATTAATCAGGCGATCTGATTTAATTTTTTCATCTAGATTCTTTAGAAAATTGTTTAGGTATTGGAAGTTTTTTAGATGTGAGAACCTTTCTTTATCTTCGAAGATATCCGCATTAAGAAACTCGAAATCAATCGTACTGTTAATCGAAAAATTTACTTGATCAATTCTCTTAAAAATTTTGTTAGTTTGACTTGAATTTTCTACATCTGATGTTGAGAATAAATATTCATCTTTAAAATCAGAAGATTCATTTATGGATGACTGTAAATTATCATATAATTGCTTTTGATCAATAAAGTAATCCGTAATAAATATTGAAAGATCATTTAAAATTGCCTTCTCATTTTCAGAAATAAAAGGCCTCGATTTTAGGAGATTTATATGTTCTTGTAATTTGGATTGATTTTCTAAACTAAGCAAATAATTAAGATCAAGTCCTGAAAATTTATCTTCAATATCTAGATTTAGTTGCTTTTTTATTTTTTCAGACTCAGAATAAAACTTATCAAATGAATCCAATTTGGACTGCATTGAAGCTTTATACTCAATTCGAGGAAAAAATATGGACCCTTGAACTTTACTATTTAACTCTTCCAAAGTGCTACAGAAAAGATAAAAGTCTGCTATTTTTTGCTTTTTAGCGTTTGAAAATAAGGATGTGATTTTGTAAGAAAAACCTAATAATTTCTCTTCATTTTTAAAATCTAAATCTCCATTATATTTATCGTAAAGTCTTTTTAATAAATCTTTTTCATTGGCAAACCTTTGCAAATCCCTGGAGAAATCTTTGTGTTCTAAATCGTAAAATTTTTGTTTCAAAAGGTTTAGTTGATTGTCCAAATTAAGATTTAAACTATCTATTTTGTCAAGAGCTGATTTAATTTTACTGATGTGATTATACAATGAATTTTTTCGATCTTCGAAATATTCATTGTATAATGCCTCTTTTGAGGCAATAATTTGACTAATAGACTCTTCGTATGTGGAAAAAGCTTCATTAATCCTATCCTCTAACTGATAAAAACTTGTAGATTTAAAGGCCTCAGGCAGTAAAAATGAAGATAATTGAATCTCATCTTTCAATTTAAAGAATCTCTCACCTTCAGTAATGAGACTTGTTAAATAGGCAAATTCATCGTAGTTAAATTCGAATTTTATTTGAGAGGAGAAAGAGATAGGTTTATCGCTTTTTGTGCCGAGATTTTTTAGATAGAGACCGACAACATCTGTCCAGTTCCAATTAGCTAACAGTGGATCTTTTAGTAATGAGTGCTTTGAATTTATTTTTGAAACAAGTTCATTAATTTTTTTTAATTGAGTATCATAAGTAAACTTAGAATTAACAAATTTACTTCTTAAAACACTTAAATCATCAAGTCTGTTTCTGACTGATGTTACAACTTTCTTTCGGTCACTTGAAATGTCATGAATAAGTATTACATGTTGACTAAGTCCAATTTTTTGTAGTGAAGTTTGTAGAATTTCAAGAGCTGTATTCTTTTCGCAAACAACAATTGTTTTTTTTCTATTTTCTAAGGCATTGACAAGAATTCCTGTCAAAGTTTGACTTTTACCAGTTCCTGGAGGTCCCTGAATTACTAAATCTTTGATAGCACACAGAGAATTTAAGGCGCTTTGCTGCGTAGGGTCGGTGGGGATGGAAGTGATGGACTGAAAATCATTGTTTTCTAAGATACCTTGACTTATTTCTTCACCAGCTAATTTTAATAGTTCATCATAATCCTTGATAATATTATGCTTATGAATTTCAAAATAAGAAAACAATCCGGAAAATTGGATAAGAGAATTTGCATCATTTAGTGCTAAGTTTTTAAACCTTTCTTCAGATCCAATCGGTAAAATATCGTTGAAAACATTCTCTAGATTTATTTTTAATTTTTCTTTGCTAGCAATATTTGTTATTTCTAAAACATTCAGGCAAATATCAAATAGTTCGTTTTTGGAAATGAGACCATTTTCTAATGTTTCTGAAGATATTTGCTGAAGATCTATATTTGAATCGGATTTTAAATGATTAATAAGCACTTCATTGATATATATTGGAGAATCTTCATTTTTTTTAATGACCCAAGTGTCATTCTTCTTAGATCTGATAAGTTCTAGTTGCCAAATTATTAAAGGAGCGACGGTTAATTTTTTGTCAATTCTATCTCTTCTAATTAAGAGTGGGAATCCAAAACCAAAAGTTTCAATCCCTTTTTCTGACTTAATTACTTCAACCTGGTTACGTAGATATTCAAAGGATTTACCTAGCGATATGAATTTTTTATGCTCTTTTTCATCAAGATTAAATAGATCTATATCAATGTCTTTCCAGGAAATTTCAAATGAAAAATTATTCTTTGAGAGTAATGTATTTAAAAATTCATTGGGTAAATTTTCATCTATTGTAGAAAGGGTTGAAATATCTAACTTATATGCTGATTTTTTTGGAATAGCATTTAAATGTACCCCTTTACGATTACCAACTTTCAGCCTTTTCTGCAGTTCGATTAGTAGTGATTTTGAAAGTTCCATTTTATATAGAAATTATTGAGTGTTTTTTTGATTTGTTATTTTTCTCTTTGAATGCAAGGAAATCATTTAGGGGTTTTAATCCCTCAAAAGAAAATTTTTCTTTATGGTATTCATCAACATTAGAATGGCATTCGACACAAAGACATTCTAGATTTGATCTGCTATTATTTTCTTTATCACGATCTCTGTGATGTGTATGTAAAAATTTTTTTTCCGAGTTGTTTATAGCTTTAAAACTACATTTTTCACAAGTGAAATTTTTTGTTTCTCGAAAGCAGTATGAGACTTGTTTCCAATTGAGTATATATCCTTTATTATCAGTGATTGTTTGTCTTTTTTCACTTTCTTCTAAGGCTAGCACAAAATTATTAAAAGTGTTAGTTCCTAAATTAAGATTATATCTTTTTCTTAGATTTCGTGCACACTTTTTACAAATCTCAAGATTGGCGTTAATTAGTTTTTTTTGATCTTTCGAATAATAAGTGTTTTTGGATGAGTTAGATACCTTCATTCTGCGTGATAAATCTTCTGTAGTGTCGCAATTGTAGATATGTAGGGACGGATCTTGATTATACTGTTTATTTCTATATTCTGGTAAAAAAATACCTAATCTTTCAAATCCGTTTTTCTTACCTCTCTTAATAAAACCAATTTCATCAAATTCTAACTCTTCTTGGCTTAATTCATATTCCTCCAAATCGTAGTCGTAATCTACATGTAGTAATGAAGATATATAGATTGCGGACTTTCCTTTTCTAAAATCGTAAATCATTTTGTTGACAAGCTTGTTTCTAATTTTTCATTAGAAGTGTTAATTCGGAATTCAACCCGACGGGATTTGTTGAGATCTATGGATTTATCCTTACTCAAGATAGAAACTTCTCCTTTTTTATTTAAGGCTCTTGAAAATGACATCCCATTTGCCGTAAGTAGGAAATCAAGTTTTTCTTTTTTAGAAGCATTCAGATTTTTATAGGAATCTAATGTTCTAATATATTCTAAAACAGATTGCGCTCTAGCAGATGACAGGTTAAGATTATACAAATAGCTTTCTCTTTGATCTTTTTTAGGTGCAATAGTGTCTGTATGTCCTTCAATTCGAATCTCACTAATATATGGCAGATTTGCGCTGTCACTAATAATAGATTGATATTTTGGCCAAATATTAGCAACTTTATTTTTAAAAGATGGTGTCATTTCAGCAGATCCTATTTCAAAGAGTTCATCATTTTTATTAACAGAATCTTGCAGAAATTTTAAGGACATATCGCTATCTAACTGGACATTTTTGCTTTTAAAATCTTTCTTTAGATCTTCCCCAATTGCGTTGTAAATGTCATCTTTAATTATTTTGTCAGACAAGCCCTCTAAAATGTATGCCACTGCTATAAATAGAAAAATGATTGCTAAACAAGTCATAATATCTGAATAAGCAATAAAGTTGTGATCTGATCGGGTGCGACTTCTAGCCATTAGATATTGATTTTAAATTGTTCTGAATCAATTTAGGAATTGCCTCGTAATGTCTTTTAAACATTTCATCCATTGATGCCATAGTTTCTTTTATACCTTGCATGTAAAGTCGCTCCTCATCAATGTCGATATTTCTTAAGTTAGATAATTGGTCATTCAGCAATTCAATATTAGCTCTCAGATTTGTAATGCCCTCTAACTGATTTTTAGTATTTTGAAGATCATTATTGAATTGATTTAATGATTCCTTGATATTCGATGAAGCATTATTTAGATTCGATGTAATTTCACGGAACCTGGTGTCTTGAACCATTACAGAATTAAGTGATTCTATGATATTATGTAGTTTACCATTTTGTGACAATAGATTTGCGTTAGTAGTTACAATCTTTTCAAGATTTGTATCCATATCCTCTGTGTATTGAACGATCTTTTTATAACGTCTGGCAAAATCTTCAATGTACGCTTTGTTCTCTCTCTGCCAATTATTTAGACTATCGATTGAATTCGTTAATTCAGAAAAATTCTGTTTAACCAAAAGACCTAATGTATCCCTGAATCCGGAATTTAAATCATCAATCACTTCTTTAAGGGCTTCAAGTAATGCATCATGATTAGAGGTGGCTAAGTTTTTTCCGAATGTGGCAAGATTATCTGCTAATTTTTTATTTGATTCTTGAATCTTTGTTATCAATTCTTCAGAAAATGCCCTATTAAGGTTGCCAATACCCCTATTTAAATCCCGAAGTAATACATTTGTTTGTCTCATTTCTGTAAACTCAGGCGATTCAGGTGGCTGAATATCTCCATATTTGTTTAATATATCGTTTACTCTTCTTTTATAGATTAGTGAGAAAATAAGTCCTAAAATAGTTACGATGAATGCAAGTCGTAAACCTGATAATAATTCTTTCACACTATCTTTTATTCTTCCAGCATCTGTATCAAAGCTGAATAGTCCCAAGACAATTCCTATACATGTACCAAGTAACCCGATGGTAACGAATGTGCTTGGCATATTTTCTAATTGATAATAATTTACAAATTTTCTCGTAGTGTCATTTTTAGCTTTGCTAATAATAGTTTCATAATAAATTGCGAATACTATTATGGCAAGTATCGCCAATACTATAATATAAATTTCGTTTGACATAAGTTTTCAGTAGTTAGAGTTTTTATTAAATATCTTTTAATATAAAAATTTGATTTGTAGTTTTATTATTTAATGTAAAATTTTAGTTTTTAGCAATTTTGTTTGAAATCTTTATTGTTAAATAGCCTCCGATGTAGAAATTCTAAGCGATTTCAAGAACATTTGAAAAATGCTTTGTGTGATTAATGTAAACATTTCCATTATTTAATCGGGCGTTCCACAATCAATACAAGCAGGTTCGTTGATAGCTAAAATTTCAGGAGGTAATGTAGATTATAGGGTTTGTAAATCTCCTCGGTAAGAATGTTCTCTTTCATTTCCAGTATGAAACGGTCTATTTAAGTTATCAATGTATTGTTGAATTGTCATCATTTTATTAGCAATATTCCAAAAGTAGTGAAACTTTAATTAAATTGAATACGAGATAACGTAATTGAACTATTATTATCATAAAATAACCTATATAACACAAAAAAAATGATATATTTTGACATTCTAAGATTATATAAATAAGGAGAAAAGTAATAACTTAGAATAATGGAAAAGAATAAAAAAACAGATTTCAATTTCATCAAAAAGCTATTTGTACGTCTCGCTTTTGATGATTCATATACCCTCGAAGAAATTCAAAATTCTAATCAGATTGAATTGCAAGCATCAGTTTTTTTATAGATTTTGATTTTTCTAAAATGAAATCATTGGATCATATAGCTATAAGAGAAGAAGATATTTATGATAGTAAGGATAATCCATTGTTTGAGTTTCATTATAGAATTTATATTTTCTACAACAATTTATCACATTTCAAAGAGAGCAACTCCATTATGATTATTTGAAAAAATGCCCACTTTATGATTCTAATATTAGTTTCAATTATGATACAAATAATCATAAAATTCACAATATACTATTAAAATACTGTGTTAGAAATTTTTGTATGTTTTTTGAATTTGACCGTTCTAGCGGAATGATTGATGTTGAATACTTTTTAATGACAGTTGACCTTTATTCTAATCACTTTTCGGTTGATCAGAATGCCATAGAGTGTTTCGAGGATAACGAAGTTTATTCTTAAAAAATAATTCAATCTATCTTCGGAGAAAATTTTGAGGATTAATGATTTCATCCTTATTCAAATCTTTTGAATTTTCATCAGAACTATCATGTTTATTAGGTTTACCTTCTTTTCAATAACGACCCTATTATTTCTTTTAACTTTAAAAATTTCTTCAATAGCAATATCTGGAATTTTATTTTTTTCAGCAATTGTTGCGTAAGTTGTAGAGATCGTTTTGTTTAATGTTTCTGCATTAACAGAAATTGGATACTTTAAGCGTTCTTGTAATATCGTTTTCCCAAGTAATTTTAAAATGGCTTCTAAGTTTTCTCTACGCTTCTGATTATAAAGTTCAAAATTTGATAACAGTAGATTGTTAAAGTTTTTCAGGTTACAATATCATTTTTAATGTCAGCACATTCTGATTTTAGTTTATCATTATTTCTAATCAGAACTTTATTGTTCATTTTCATTTGTGAAAGTTTAAAGTTGAGCGTGTTTGCTTCAACACTTTTTCTGATTCTAGTTTTGGCATTCATCACTATCAGACGGATTGGAATCATTCCATCTCTATTAATTTTTTCTTTTCTGAGCTCGAAATAATACTTCATTTTAATTAGGAGGTAAAATAGGGGGCTGAAATCAAATTAAAACATATTAAGGACTTTCCTGAATACAAACCTGTGATGGCTTGTTTTTTGAAGCTCCCGAAATCAGAATTTTCTGTTTTCATAATAAGGTCAGCTTATAATTTAAATTTTTTTTTTACTGACACAGTTTATTTCACAGTCTCTTATTGCTTAGTAAATACAAGGTTTTGACTTTCGGGTAAGTAAATCGTTAAATCAGGATTTCCAGGACATCTTCCCTTATCTATAATTCTGCTATTTGGAAGATACTCCCATGTTATTTGGTTTGGATTAATTTTCTTTAAATTCACCTTACCCCAGCCTACTCCACAATTGGTACCGTAGTAATTTAAGACAACCTGTCCAAATTGAGGCTTGGTTCCTATACTGTATAAACTGTTTATTTTTGTATCATTGTTTGTTGTATCCTGAAGTATAGTTCCTGAACTATTTTTAATTACATATTTAACAATCAAAGCATCTCTAAAAAATGTTTTATTTGTTCTATTCTCTACTTTTTTTTCTTTTTTTGTTATGAAAATAGTTATTTCATTTCCTTCAAAATTAGCTTTATATGAGCCTATATAAGGGTCCAATTCATGATTTAAATCTTTTAAATATGCATTATGAGGTAAATCCATACTATATGATTTCAAAGGAAGAACCTCTTGTGCTTTACATGAAAAAAAAATTGTTATAAAAATTAGTGTTAAAATTAGATTTTTCATAATTATAAATTTTTAATTAGGACATGGGACATCTGTTGAACTTCCTTGATCATCAAAGTTAATGTTGTTCATTTTATCTTCAGGATTAATTTTTTGAAGTCCAATCTTACCATTTAGTCCAATCTTTTTTAGGATATCCGAAAATAATTTTTCTAAACCTTTATTGTTTAAGGTTGCACCATTATTATTAGAATATTGAGATTGGCTTGATAATAAATTTTCTAAATCTCTATAATCATTTTCAAAAGCATCCATTTGCTCTTGTGAAAAATTAGTGATAGCATCTTGATAAGAACCGTTGAACCATCCTATGTATTGAGTACCATCGGGCCCTACCATTCCAATAAAAGCGTTTTGAATATTATTTCCTTGATTTCCCTGTGCCCGCGCAAAACCTAAAAGTATATCAATATCATCTGGAGAAAGCATGGAGATTCCTAAACTAGTATGATTATGGAAGCCTCCTTGAAATCCCATTTTGTCTCCCAAGTCGACTTCATGCTTTCCTCCATCAATCATATCTGAAGTAGAGCCATCAGCCTTTACTTTAAATCCTTTTTCTCCATTACCCTTTTTTGCATGATCTTTTAAATCTTTTACTTTTTGTTTCACCTGTTCGCTATTTTGTACTTTTTTCCCTTTTGTACATAGATCTGTATTTTGTGGGGTATCCGGCTGATTGGGTTTTGGAGGAGTAATCGTTCCGGGAACAGGAACGGTCGGAACTCCAGGATTAGGATCAAAATGTACGCCTTTACCGGGAGGAGGGATATCCACATTATCAATCTCTCCATGACAGGGCTTACATGAGGGAGAACTCATAGGTCCGAAACCATTTCTGGCCGCTTCCTCAATAAATGCTCCTCCTACAATTTTCTTTTCATATCGGATAGAACCTTCTAAAGAAGCATAAGAAACAGTACCTGTCATTTTTTCCATGATTTTATGAGCCGTAAGATTGTAATCTTCAGGCGAAAAAGCTTCATTGGACTGAAATTTCCAAAGGTGTCCTGATACCATATTCTTATCTACTCTAAAAGAAAGCTCTTCAATAGTATTGGAATTCTCATTTTTAATAGGGACTGTAATGAGAACAATATTTTCTTCATATTTGTATTCTCTTGCTTTTTCCCATTCTATGGTCTTTCCAGCTAACATCTCTTTTCCCTTCAGATATTCATTTTTAATAAATGCAATAGGATTTTGCTGAGTTCCGGTAATTTCTGTTTCCAGACTTTCATGTTTACAGGAATGGGTAGAAAATATCAAAAGCAAAGTGCCGGCCATAATAGCCATAAATTGGTTTTTCATATTCAATAACATTTGTGTTTTTTATGCGCCGGCATCCGGTGCATATAATAATTTTAAGATTTAAAAGTAGAAATAATAATTCTTCACTACGGGAATATTGTGTAGAATGAAATGGCTATTAATGGTCAAATTTTTTCTACATGTATTGGGTTGTGAATAACTTGATAGTTCCCTTTGGAAAATTGAAGTTCACAAGTAAAACAAGTCTTTCACTAAGGCAAATACAAAAGCTGACAATCTCTGAAAAGATTCTCATTTGATGAGCTTTAAGGTGCTCTAAGCTATGGGCCCATAATTTTATTAAAGCTATAATGTGCCCAGGTGGGACCACAGAAAATCAACCGCTTACGTCATGTAAGTGGTTTTTATAGTATTTTTTAATATATTTTCTAGAAACTTAAATACACAATGAAAGTTTAAGAAGCCAGTGAATTTTCAATCTCCTTAATATAAATGGAAGGGGTGGTACCTGTCTTTTTTTTGAAGGCAAGAGAAAATGCCTGCACGTTATTATATCCCAAATCATCTGCAATGGCAGGTAATTTATAGGATCTGAACTTCTTATCATGTATTAAACGTTCCAGTGCATAATCTATACGCAGGTCATTGATATAATTGGTGAAGTTTTTTTCTTTATGGGTATTAATGACTTCTGATAAATAGGCCGTGTTGGTATTGACAGATTTAGCCAGAGTAGATAATGTGACTCCTTTTTTCAGGAAGGTTTCTTTTTTCTCAAAATTATCAAGTCCTTTAAGAATGATCTGTCTTACATCCTCAGGAATATTTTTAGTCACTTTTTCTTCCTGTTCCGGCAGACCGGTTTCCGTTGAATCTGTTATTTCAGGAATATCAGTAATTTCTACCGGTGCAGAATGGTTGACAATGAATATCGGTGCTTCAGTTTTGTCTTTTTCACTGTAGCGTTCTTCCAGAGACTGGATTAATTTCTGAGCTGTTTTTCTATGTTCCTTCTCAGCTTTTTTAGACCTGTAATACAGAGATATGAGGACGAAGAGTACCAATAATAAAATACAAAGCGAAAGAATAAAATAAACTTTTTTATTCTCAAGCTCGTTGATAATAGAATCTTTCTCTTTTAATAGTTTCGGGGTATCATACTGTCTGGGAAGCTCCCTGGAAACATACCTGAACTGGGTATCTAAAGACTGATCTATCTTTAAATATCTGTCAATATAAAAGAGCTGTTTTTCTTTATCGTTTTTTTCTTTGTAATAATTGATCAGATAGGTATATACTCTGTTAAGCTCAGGAAAAACATAATCGCTTTTGTGAAGAAGAGAGTCTATTTCCCTAAAAGACTGGGCTGCTTTTTCTTTTAACTGTAATTTGTCATAAGATTCCCCTAAATAAAAAAGGGTGTAGTTTTTATTTCTTTCATCATCAGAGGAGTTCAGGAAATATTTTTTAGATTGCGATAAGCTTTCAACGGCATCGTGGTATTTGTTGAGTTTCAGATTATTAAATCCGGATAAAGTCAGATATTGATGATATCTGTAAGGATCTTTATTTTTAAACATTTCTAATCCTTTGTTGATAAGTATATTGGCCGAATCTAATTTATTGATTTCAATATAAGTATCTGCAAGATTAACTCTTATTTTTTCTATCTCATTCTCATTGAGATAGTCTGCATTATTCATATAAAATCTTAATACCTTGGCAGCTTCCTGATGCTTGCCGACGAAATTATTTAAATAAGCAATATTGGTTTCTGCCAGCGCTATTTGTCTTTTATTATTATTTTTTTTGGCATATTCCAGTCCCACTACATAATTATCAAGGGCTTCTTTCTGATTATTAAATTTTAAAAATACATTAGCTCTTAAAAGGTAAATTCTTGTGGGATAGATGTCTTCATTTAGCTTTTTGGCTACAATACCCATACTGTCTATGTATTTTAATGCATTTTCTTTATTTTCATTAATATACATAAATGCATAGCCTTCTGCTACTTGTGAATAGTTTTTTTCCTTTTTGGCTCTGGTCAGATAATACCGCGCAATTTGTTCTGCTTTATCAGGTTTACCTGCATAATTATAATCATAGAATTTTTCTTGGAGTTCTTTGTAAGTATATTCTTTTAAAAGATTTGTTTCAATGCTTGCCTGTGCATATAACAAGTTATACCCAATAAATAACAGGAAAAATTTTATTCTCATGAGCGTATTAAAATTCATTTATAGGTACAAAAGTATTATTTATTTGCTTAAAAAATCAATGTTTAACTATTAACAATAATGTTTGTTAAAGTGTTTGAAATAGGTGGTTTTCTTGTTTTTTTGACACTATAAATTTATAAATTTATAATTATATTCACCAGTGTTTGAGAAAATATTGTTTTATTTGTAATATGTTTAATTTTTAAATTATTATTTAATTATGAAAAAAAGAAACCAAAGTGAAAAAAAGTTGTCTCTGAAAAAATTGCAGATGGCTAAAATTACAAATCCAAGTAGAATATTTGGCGGTGTTGGCATAACTTTGCAGCAGATCAATGAATGTACGAATCCGGATGACGGAAGTAATAACCAAAGCGGATTTGATACGAGTAAAAGAACCACTGTATGAGGTATGTAATATTTATTGTTGTTATTTTTTTCTTTGGTACGATAAAAGCGCAGAATACTAATTTAGCCCCTTCCGAGCCTGTTACAGATAAGTATTTCGGTACGTCGATTACAGACCGCTACAGAAACCTGGAAGATTTACAGGACTCTAAGGTACTGGGCTGGATGAAATCCCAGAGCGATTATACTAATGCTACATTGGCAAAAATCCCCAACCGGAATTATTATATTGAAAAACGACTGGATTTAGATAAAAGACAGGGCTATTCTGTATCGGATTTGAAAATTTCTGACAACAATAAATATTTTTACTTAAAAAAAAATGCGGATGAAAAAACATCAAAAGTATACTGTAGAAACGGTTTTGATGGAAAAGAAGAATTATTATATGACCCCTATAATGCAGGTCACAATTATGTGGTTACCCTGATAAGCCCCAGTTGGGACGGGCGTAAACTTGCCATTTCCTTAGCTGAAAAAGGGAAAGAAATTTCCGAAATTCTTGTGATGGAAGTAGCCACAAGATCTATATATCCGCAGGTCATTACCCAGACTATTCCCGGTTCTGTGGGCGGTATAAAATGGCTGGAGGATAATTCAGGATTTTTTTATATATACTATCCTGTCGTTGATATCACTTCTCATTTGTTTGGAAAAAATACACAATCTGTTTTATATAAAATAGGTGAGGACCCTAATCAACGTAATAATGTTTTTTCCAATAGCATTACTCCCCGTTTGGATATCAGTAATGATGTGGCTCCTGCTATTCTGACTTTTAACTCAGATGATAAGTACTATATCGGAATACTGGTGGATGCAGAAGATTTTCGGAAAACATTTATCATCAGTAAAGAAGATCTTGTAAAAGGTAAAAAAAACTGGAAACCTTTATATGATAAAGCAGATAAGGTATATTATTTAAGATTATCGGGGGATGATCTTTATTTTCTTTCCGGAGATAATTCTCCCAATTATAAATTGTGTAAAACCAGTGTAAAACATCCTGATTTTAAAAATCCTCAGATTTTAGTTCCTGAAAAAAAAGATGAAGTCATTAAAGGATATACCATCAATAAAGACGGGATTTATTTCACGACTACAAAAAACGGAGTGGAGGGTAAACTCTATTCATTGAGCAACGGGAAAGAAACTGCTATTGCTCTGCCTTTTGTTTCCGGAAATGTCAGTCTGCAATCCAGAGGAATGAAATTTTCAGATCTATGGGTCACCTGTTCAGGCTGGACGAATGAAGATCAGCGTTTCAGATATAATGCCGCTTCTAAGACTTTTATTCCTGAAAATCTGGCTCCGGTTGTCGAATATCCTGAATTTAAAGATATTATTGTTGAAGAACTTAGTGTGAAGTCCAGAGACGGGCAAGAGATCCCGTTATCTTTAATTTATAATAAAAATCTTAACAAAAATGGTTCGCACCCGACCCTGATCGATGCTTACGGAGCTTACGGAATGTCGAGCAGTCCTTTTTTTGCCAAGAGCTATCTGTTGTGGGCAGAAGCGGGTGGTATTGTAGCCATTGCCCATGTGAGAGGAGGAGGTGAAAAAGGGAAAAAATGGCATTTGGGTGGGTATAAAGAAACAAAATCTAATTCCTGGAAAGATTTGATTGACTGTACAGAGTATCTGATAAAAGAAAATTATACCTCGAAAGATAAAACAGCTATTTGGGGCTCCAGTGCAGGCGGAATTACAATAGGCCGGGCGATAACCGAAAGACCAGACCTCTTTAAAGCCGCTATTGTCGAAGTAGGAATGACCAATATGCTTAGATTTGAAAATACACCCAATGGAGAAGGCAACATAAAAGAATTTGGAACGTCCAAAAATCCGGATGAATTTAAGAATTTACTGGAAATGGATGCTTATCAGCATATTAAAAAAGGTGAAAAATATCCGGCTACGTTAATTACAGGAGGAATCAATGATAACAGGGTTATTGTTTGGCAGCCGGCGAAATTTGCTGCTAAACTTATGGCGGACAATGGGGCAACAACCCCGGTCTTATTAAAAATTGATTATGAAGGAGGACACGGAAATAATATCCCTGTTGCTCAGCGATATTCAGGCCTGAGTGATATTTTTGCTTTTGCTTTTTGGCAATTGGGGCATCCGGATTATCAGCCTAAAGAAATTATGAAAAACTAATGTCTCATTTCCCTTATCAGTTTTTTGAAGAGTATGTGTTTCGTACTCCTTTATTTTCACGTAAAAAATTTCAGGAAAAAACAGAGAAATCTGAGATTGCTCATGAAGCATTAACAGAAGTCTGCAATGATCCCGCTTTCCGGGAAGCTATTTATCTGGCATCTCCCTATGTTTACAATGAAATGATCCGGTGGCTTCAATCAGGAAAGGAAGATGCTTCCAGGGAATTTCAAAAACTGAAAAATACAATTTTAAAATACTATAGCCGTACCAGTACCCGGTGTACCCCTTTTGGCCTTTTTTCAGAGGTCGGGCTGGGAAAATTCGTGACCGGTAAAGAAATAAAGTATCACTCAGATCTTAAAAAAATAAGAGATACCCAGCTGGATATGCACTTTTTGGTAGGATTAACCCAGCATTTTGTGAAAATGCCTGAAATCAGGAATCAATTACTCTTTTACCCCAATAACAGTATTTATAACGTAGGGAAAAGAATGAGGTATGTAGAATACGAATATACCAAAGAAAAAAGAGAGTATATCATCTCTTCTGCTCCGTTGTCTGAAGAATTGAAACAAGTGCTGGATTTTTGTATTCCGGGTAAAACAATACAGCAGGCAGCAGCGCTGCTGACCAACGATGAAATAACACAGGATGAAGCAACAGAATTCATCGAGGAACTGATTGATAATCAGATTTTGGTCAGTGCCTTGGAGCCGAGGGTTTCAGGACAGGATTTTCAGCATACGATCATCTCTGTTTTACAGAAAGCAGGAGCTCAAAAAGAAGCCGATGCACTGACTCTGATACTGGAAAAGCTGGCCGATCTTGACCTGACAGTCGGAAATCCTATTGCAAAATATACCGAAATAGAAAGCATGATCCGGAGTTTTAATGTTGAATACATTCCTAATCATCTTTTTCAGACTGATTTATTCGGAAGTGAAGTCCTGGAGATGTCTTCTTTTTGGAAGAATGAACTTAAAAAAGGAATCTGTTTTCTGAATAAAATTGCATTACGGCCAAAAGGTTCTCATCTTGAAGAATTTAAAAAAGTGTTTTATGAAAGATTTGAAACACAGGAGGTCTCTTTGGCATATGCTATGGACACCGAAGTAGGAATCGGGTATAGACAGGATGCTGTTGTGAAAGGAATACACTCTTACCTGGATGATTTGGTGATCCCTTTATCGCAGGAAAAACCCAATTTAAAAATTGAGCTTGATCCTTTTCAGCAAATTTTAAATCTGAAAATTCAGGAAGCTTCATTGTATGGGAGGTATACCATTGAACTTTCAGATGATGATGTAAGAGATTTTGAAGAAAACTGGAACGATCTTCCCGATACCATTTCTTTTATGACCGAAATTATTTCTGAAAATAATGAATTGAAACTATTCTTTAATGGAGGAGGAGGTAGCAGTGCCGCCAATCTGCTTGGAAGATTTTGTTCTGAAAAATCAGAGGTGTGGAAACTGACCCAAAAAATAACCGAAAAGGAAGAGGTATTAAATCCTGATTATATCTTAGCCGAAATTATTCATCTCCCTGATGCGCGTATAGGAAATGTAATCAGAAGACCTACATTAAGATCTCATGAAATTCCTTATCTGGCACAATCTGTTCTGCCAAAAGAAACCCAATTATCTGTTGATGATTTGTATATTTCTCTGAAAAATAACAGAATAGTTTTACGTTCCAAAAAACTGAACAAAGAGATCAGACCTCATCTCACGAATGCTCATAATTATTCGGCAAACCCTTTACCGGTTTATCATTTCTTGTGTGATTTATCTTCTCAGAACAGAAGATCCGGAGTTTATTTTAACTGGGGTGATCTGAAGAATATTTATCAGTTTTTACCAAGAGTAGAATATAAAAATATTATTTTTTCAAAAGCATCCTGGAAGATTACGGAAGACGAGCTGCAGCGATTTTCATTATTGTTGAAAGATCGGGAACAGTTGTTCTCAGCATTACGGGAGTGGAGAAATCTCAGACAGATCCCGCAATGGATTCAATGGATAAAATCAGATAATAAACTTACTGTTAATTTGGAAAATTACGATCTTGCCAAAATGTTTTTTGATGCAGTAAGGCATGAGCCAATAGTCATTATCGAAGAGTTTTTATATGATGAGAATGATGATTTTAAACGTGAATTTATTTTTCCGGTATACAGAAAATGATATAACTTAAAAAGCAGATAAAAAATCATGATACACAGACAGTTTGTACCGGGAAGTGAGTGGCTGTATTTAAAAATTTATACCGGAATAAAAACGGCTGATGCTATTTTGGAAGAAGGAATACAGCCACTGGTTGCCTATTTTCAAAAAGAACATTTTATTTCCCAATGGTTTTTTATTCGGTATCATGATCCTAAATCCCATTTAAGGCTAAGATTTCGAATAACTGATAGTCGTCATTACAACGAAATTCTCAATAAACTCAATACTGTTTTACAGGATTATATTAATAGCGGTGAAATAGCCGATATCGTCATTGATGTTTATAAAAGAGAACTGGAAAGATATGGACAGCATACGATGGAATCTGCTGAGAAACTATTCTGTATCCATAGCGAATTTACCCTCCGTTGCCTGGATTATAATGATGATGAAAAAATAATGGTAAGCCTTTTTTATTTCGATGAACTGTTGAATACAATCAATATTTCCGTTCAGGAAAAACTTAATTGGGCAAAAGACTCCAATGAGGCTTTTAAAAGAGAATTTAATGCGGATAAAAGACTTAACAGCCAGTTAGACAAAAAATACAGGGAATTTAAAATAAAGTATTTGGACTTTATCCGGTCCGAAGAGTTTTCAGAAGAAAGGAATGCCATTATCTCTAATATAAATGAATGTAATGAAGCATTGCAACATGTTGTGCTGAATCTTAGTGATTCTTTGGAATTATCCCCGCAACGTTTTTTTCAAAGCATCTTTCATATGCATATCAACAGAATATTTATTTCCAATCAGCGGTTGTTTGAAATGGTGATTTATGATTTTTTGATGAGGTATTATAAGACGATTGCTTATCATGCCTGAGAAGGGAAACTTTCGGGAAATAATGTCGTTTTCTGTCGTAAAGTTGTATTGTAAATTTATTCATACAGGTTTGGAGATCTATAAGCTATTTTTTATGATACTAAAAATCGCCTCTTCCTTTTTCATGACTCAAAATCAAATAAAGAATAACAAAGAATATTCTGGTACAGATGATTTACTTGATAGCATTATGGTATGAGTTTATAATTCATTATTTATCTGATTTTTGCTTTGTTCAGAGTATGAATAAACCACCATATGAATATGATGCATTAGAATGAGTATTTCCATTAGGAAGATTTAGAAAATACATGAGGTGAAGAAAAATAGGCTCTAAAAGTTTATAATCAGAATATTAATTCACCAATTTCAGCATTAAACGATTGTTTAAGGAATGATAAGATATAATTAAAACTCAGTTAACATTTTTTTTCACTATATGGTGTTTTTTTGCAGAAAAAAAATGATGGAAAACAATCAGCTTAACAGAAGACGATTTCTAAAGAATTCATTATTGGCAGCAGGTGGAATTTTTCTCGCTCCTTTATTGGAAAGTTGTAATGATAATGTCGTCGATAATAATGAAAAAGCACCTGACGATCTTAAAAGCGGTGGGTTTGAATCCGGAGTAGCCAGCTTCGATCCTACAGCGACAGGAGTTATTATATGGACAAGGTATTCAGTAAATGTAGATGCTGAAATTACATGGGAAATCAGTAAAAATAACAACTTTACTGAAATACTAAGGAGAGGAAAAGCGAATGCAACACTGGTCAATGATTTTACTATTGCGGTAGATATACAGAATATCCCTTCCCATACAAAATATTATTACAGATTTTACAATGTAAAAACAAAAGAGTCTTCTGTTATCGGAGAAACACTTACGCTGCCTTCTAAAACAGATGCTGTAGATGAAGTGAAAATGGCGGTGGTCTCCTGCTCCAACTTTCCTGCCGGACTGTTCAATGTATACGGAGCCATTGCCCATTCAGACGCTGAGGTAGTGGTACACCTCGGAGATTATATCTATGAATACGCTCCCGGACAATATGGAACCAATCCTTATACCAACCAACTTGGACGTACTCATAAGCCGGCTAAGGAAATTCTTACCCTCAACGATTACAGAGAACGATACAGACAATACAGAGGAGATAAAAACCTTCAGCTTCTTCATCAGAAAAAACCGTTTATCTGTGTATGGGATGACCATGAATTTGCCAATGATGCCTATAAATCCGGCGCAGAAAATCATCAGCCCGATGAAGGCGATTTCCAGGCAAGAAAAATGGCTGCATTCCAGGCTTATAGTGAATATATTCCCCTTAAGACAGGAAAAGATCTCAGAATTTACCGAAGTTTCAACTTCGGAAATATTGTATCCCTTTATATGATGGATACCAGAGTGATCGCAAGAGATAAACAAATGGAATATTCAGATTATCTGGATAATGCAGGGAATTTTAATCAGGTGCAGTTTAAAACAGATTTCTTAAGTACCCAAAGAAAGCTGATCGGAAGTGAGCAAATGGCATGGCTTGGATCTCAGATGAATGCAGATACGGCAAAATGGAAAGTCTTGGGACAACAGATCTTAATGACTAAAATGATGGTTCCTGCTGAACTATTAATGTTGCTGAATCAGATTCTTGCAGAAATAAAACAGCATGGAAGTGCACAGCCGGCTACTATGCTGGCGCTTCAAAATACAATTTCACAACTGGTGATCATTAAAATGAAATATAAAGCACAGGATCCGTCACTTACCCCGCAGGAAATAGCGAGAATTACAACAACATTACCTTACAATCTCGATGCATGGGATGGATATTTCATGGAAAGAGAACAGCTGTATTCCATCCTTGCAGGAAAGAAAGTAGTGGTACTGGCCGGAGATACTCATAATGCATGGCTGGGAAAACTTACGGATATGCAGGGGAACTCTATCGGAACGGAGCTTGCCTGCAGTTCTGTTTCTTCTCCGGGCCTTGAAGGATATCTGGGAATTACCTCAGATCCTACACAGGCAATTCAGCTGGCAGGTGCGTTTAAAGAACTTATCGATGATCTGGAATATGCCAATCTTTATAAAAGAGGATACCTTCACGTAAAATTTACCTCGGGAAATTCCGTGGCAGAATGGAGATTTGTAGACAATGTATTTTCTGAAACCTACAATACGGTGACCGAAAAAACCTATACCATCAGTTAATCAGCATATCTTACTTTCAATTGTATCAAAAGAGCTGCAGCGTGCCATTGCAGCTCTTTTCTTTGTTTTTATCACTGTTTTTTCATATCTTGAACCTATGCAAGAAAATGTGGAAAAAGAGTTTTTACCATTAGAGTCTAAACCATGCTGGGGGATGATCTGGCTGATCAGAATTTTTGCCCCGGTCTTTTTACTGATGATCATTGTAGCGCTTTTGATATTGCCGCTGCTGATAACCAGTAATAAAGTGTTTTTTTCTGTCCTGGCTTTAGTATATTATCCGACCCTGATTTACACGATGTACCGCATTTTCGTCCATAGCCGGAAATCATTAAAAGAAAGAGTTACGAAAATTTTGGTGGACAATAAAGGAGTACACTATTACAGAGTAAATGGCATCCCAGAAGAGGTCCTGTATACTCAGATTGAAAAATGGAATCTTACCGATGTGTATGATGTCAGTGCAGCACCCAGAAGAAAAGACTATATTCTTGCCATAAGGTATGGCGGAAACACGATTAAGGTGGACTTTGAAAAAATTGATCCCGGCTATATTTATATAATCAATACAAGATCTCTGAGAAGAAGGTTTATCCAGGGAATAGCCCGCTTCAGACCTGATTTGAAGATAGATCCGTTTGTATACGAAGCTTTTAGCATTGATCCCGTCAATTTCAGATTCGACTGGAAAAAATACTGGCAGATAAGACTGGCTACCATAGCGGTTTTAGCTGTCGGATGTATCGTTCTGGGACTGATCATGCTGGGAATATCAAAATGGCTATTTTGAAATACAAAAGTAAAATGTATCCTTCTTTCCTGAATTTGTATCATAACAGGATTCCTCAAAATATCTAATTTTACATAGTATTGAAGATTCTATCATGAGTACAAAAATATTAAGTATACCGGAATTCAGTCGTTATCTCAATGTAGACGGCTTAAAGAGTGATGATCTTCATATTGTGGATTTTCAGAATCATCAGGATCTTAGGCTAAAGTCAGAGCCTGTTACCATAGATTTCTATCTGCTGGCAATTAAGCCACCTATGGAAACGAATTTTGTTTCTTATCCATTACTCGAAGATCAGTCTGATTCTTCTTATATGTACGCAGACTGCCCCCAAAACACATTAGAATGGGAAATAGCGCCCCCGTTTTCAGGTCTTTGCATTATGGTAAATGCAAAATATCTTGAAAAATATGCCAAAGATTACAGTTTTGTGCATTACAATAACCATGAAGCACTTTTTCTGACAACGGATGAGGAAAGCATTGTATGGGATCTTTTCAGAAAGGCAAATAACGAATTTCAAAAAAATAATTATTCAAAAACGGTTATTATCTCGTACGTCAACTTAATTCTTACCTATGTTAAAGAATTTTACGACAGACAATTCGATACCAGAAAAGAGATTTACCATAAAGTAATCGATGAGTTTTACAGAAATCTGGAAAATTATTTCAGAGAGCATGAAGAAGTCACAGGACTGCCTTCCGTAGCATTTTTTGCCCAAAAAAGTAATCTTTCGCCCAATTATTTCGGAGATCTCATCAAACATTTTACCGGAAAATCTCCGTTAGATCATATCCATGATTATGTTGTAAAACTGGCCAAAGACAAATTAAAAAATACAAGCCTCTCCGTCAGTGAAATTTCATATAGTCTCGGTTTCGATTACCCAAACTATTTTGCGAGATTTTTCCGCAAAAAAACGGGACTTTCACCAAAAGTTTTCAGAAACCAGTAATATGGATCTATTAAATAATGAAGACAACTCACCGAGTTGTCTTCATTATTTTGGTAATGCTTTCGGAAGAAATGTAAAATGTATCTGTTTTTGAGTAATATGTCTCCGTCTGAAAGACATTTACCGCTTTACCTTTGAAGTATCATTTGATAGTACTTAAAAATCAATTCCTCAATAATAACTCATACAATACAACATCATGATACAGGAAAAAATCAGTATTAAAAACAGAAATGCTCAGGAAATTATATTATCAGCGATAATCAGTTATCCTGACGGATTTGACCGGAATAAAAAATATCCGGCCATAGTAGTAGCTCATCCGGGAGGCGGAGTAAAAGAACAGACCGCAGGTCTGTATGCTAAAAGATTATCTGAACATGGGCTGATCACCATTGCTTACGATGCTTCTTATCAGGGAGAGAGTACAGGAGAGCCTCGTCAATTGGAAAATCCTTATATCAGAACGGAAGATATAAGTGCCGTAATTGATTATCTGACAACATTATCCTATGTGGATGCAGGTAAAATCGGTGCTATGGGAATTTGTGCCGGCGCTGGTTATGCGGCAAATGCGGCAATGAATGATCATAGAATTAAAGCTGTGGGAATGATTAGTGCCGTAAATATCGGTTCCATGTTCAGAAACGGTTGGGAAAACAATGTAAAAGATCACGACGCTTTACCTTATTTGTTGGCTGGTTCTCATGCACGAACTGCTGAAGCGGGAGACGGTGAAATTCAGCTGTTCCCTTTAGCACCAGTAAAAGAAGAAGATGCTCCGAATGAAGAATTAAGGGAAGCGTGGGAATATTACCATACCGATCGTTGTCAATATCCTACAGCTCCCGGTTTCTCAACCACAAGAAGTTTTTCCCAGCTCATCACTTATGATGCCTATAATAAAGCCGAAGTTTTCTTTACCCAGCCATTACTGGCCATAGTAGGAAATGCGGCAGGAAGTGCATGGATGAGTGATGATCTGCTCCAACGTGCTGCTTCCCGGGATAAAAGAAAATACATCATCAATGGAGCCAATCATATGTCTTTGTATGACAGGGAAAATTGTGTAGATGAAGCTGTAGGGCAGTTGGCCCCGTTCTTTCTGGAGAAACTGGTGTAAATTAAAAAATGAAATAGGTTGCTGTATATTATTACAGCAGCCTGTTTTTTCCACCTCCGATTGCCTGGATTTATTTTCTGTTTAAGTTAAAATCAGGTTATCAACACTATATTTCTTAAAAATTCTATAATTTGGTTTAAAATTAATCGAAAAACAATGGTGGAAAATTTTATTTATTACTTAGGATTAGTGCTGGTAATTATTGGGGCAATTATGCTTGCCAATCGTCTGAAAATTGCATATCCGATTATACTGGTTATTGCGGGTTTACTCATCAGTTTTATTCCCGGATTGCCTGCTATAACCATTGATCCGGAACTTATATTTATCATTTTTCTGCCACCGCTTTTATATGAAGCCGCTTTTGCGGTTTCCTGGAAGGAAATATGGAAAATGAGACGTATTATTACCAGTTTTGCCTTTGTTGTAGTCTTTCTTACTGCCATATCCGTAGCATTTGTTGCCAATTCTTATATTCCCGGATTTTCATTAGCCTTAGGTTTTGTTTTGGGAGGAATTGTTTCTCCACCGGATGCTGTAAGTGCCGGTGCTATTTTGAAATTTGTAAAAGTCCCTAAAACTCTCTCTACAGTTTTGGAAGGAGAAAGTTTGTTTAACGACGCCTCTTCTCTTATTATATTCAGGTTTGCAATGTTAGCCGTAGCTACAGGACAGTTCCTGTGGCAGGATGCTGTGGCAAGCTTTGGATGGATGATCTTTGGCGGATTGGCAATAGGAGTGGCGCTGGCTTATATATTTCTGAAAATTGAAAAAATATTTCCGACAGATGTTAATATGGATGCCATCTTAAGTCTGGTAGCACCTTATGTGATGTATATTGCAGCAGAAGAAGTTCATGCTTCAGGAGTATTGGCAGTGGTAAGCGGAGGATTGTTTCTTTCTGTACGCAGACATGAAATATTCAGAACCTCAGAATCGAGACTAAGAGGGTCTAATGTATGGGAAAGTTTTGTCTTTTTGATTAACGGAATTGTATTTTTATTAATAGGATTAGATCTGCCGGAAATTATGGTAGGCTTAGATAAAGAGGGAATTAGCTTATCTGAAGCTGTCAGGTATGGGCTGGTGATAACCGGAGTCCTGATTATTGTACGTTTTTTAGCTTCTTTTGGAGCATTATTTACCACATTGTTCATGCGGAAATATATCAATGTTGCAGACAGAAGTCCCGGAATAAAAGCTCCCATTCTGATGGGATGGACTGGCATGCGCGGGGTGGTTTCTCTTGCCGCAGCATTATCAATCCCCGTGGTGATGGAAAACGGACAAGCCTTTCCGCATCGCGATCTCATTCTCTTCATTACCTTTGTGGTGATTCTGGTCACATTAATTCTTCAGGGGCTCACATTACCCACACTTATCAGAAAGCTCAAATTATCTGATTCCAAGGGAGGATATATGTCTAAGGAAGAGTCCGAACATTTCCTTCGCAAAGGAATGCGCCACGTCGCCTTACATTATCTCAATGAAAACTACAGGGAAAGAAGAAATGAAAACCGGTATTTTAATGAGATGCTGGATCGTTGGGAAAAGGAAGATAAAGAAGATTCTCTCCACAAAATGTCTGATGAAGGGAAAAAAATATATTTTGAAGCACTGGAAGAGCAAAGAATCTGGCTGCGTGAAGAAAACAGACGCAATATGAATATTGACGAAGAATATATAAGACATTATCTGACGAGGCTGGACCTGGAAGAAGAAAGACTCAGAATGTAAAAATTAAAGCAATGAATTTAGTAAAACAACTCGGACAGTTTCCCGATGAAAAAAGGAAAGAATATTTCAATACACTTTCCAATTATAAAAACGGAAAATTTCAGAATATATTACCCACACCGGCATTACTGGAAGGAGAAAGTATGACCAAAGCTCTTCTGGGAACCTTACGGAAGATTGACAATACATCTCCCCGAACATCTCTTCCCTTCGTAACAACCGATTTGAAAAATCTTTTCCCTGAAGAAAACGTTATGGTCTGGTTCGGACATAGTTCTTATTTCTTGCAGGTTGACGGAAAACGGTTTTTAATAGACCCCGTTTTTAGCGGAAACGCATCTCCTATGCCGGGATCGATAAAAGCTTTCCCGGGAGCAGATTATTATAAGCCGGAACATATGCCGGATATAGACTTCCTGCTTATCTCTCACGATCACTGGGATCATCTGGATTACAAAACGGTTCAGGCCCTGAAAAATAAAGTAGGTAAAGTCATCTGCGGTTTGGGAACAGGGCAACATTTTGAATATTGGGGGTGGAATCCGGATAAAATTACAGAAAAGAACTGGTGGGAAAGCATTGATATTGCAGAAGGCTTTAGGGTTACACTGACTCCCGCAAGACATTTCTCCGGAAGATTACTGAACCGCAATATCTCGCTCTGGACCTCGTTTGTTCTGAAAACACCCACGAAGAATTTATTCCTGGGCGGAGACAGCGGGTATGGTAATCATTTTGTAGAAATCGGAGAAAAATACGGACCGTTTGATTTAGCAATAATGGAATGTGGACAATACAACGAAAAATGGCCATATATTCATTCTTTACCTGATCAGATTATTACGGAAGTAAAAGAACTGAAAGCCAGAAATTTTATTCCGGTACACCACTCAAAATTTAAGCTGGCACAGCACACCTGGTATGAACCGCTGGAGCTTGTTTCAAAATATGCTGAAGAAAATAAGCAGCCTATTAGTTTACCGGTTATTGGTGAAAAAGTAAATCTGGATCAACTGGATCATTCAGTCTGGAAAAAATGGTGGAAAGACTACATCTGATCTGCCTGCCGATCGGAGATTTCTTAGCCACGGTGTACAATAAAAATATCCATACTAAAAGAAAGAGACCGTCTCATTGAGACGGCCTCCTCTTCCCTGATTATCAGAAAAATAAATACTATTGAGGTTCTTTGTGAGTAACTTTAGTGTGTATAATATCATAGAAGACCGCAGGATTAGCAGTATCAGGAGTAATTCTGTACGTGAATGTGGTTTCGTTCAGAATAAGAATTTCCGTTATACGGGTAAAGGTTACATTTCCTGATGCATCTAAACCGATAAGCGTTCTCTTTTTTCCGTCAGGAGAAATAGACCATTTTCCCTGAGATCTCGGAGTATCATCCAGTGAAACAATTTTAAATGTTCCGTTAGCTCTGAAGTAAGAATATCCCACATATCCTGCAACACTTGCATTCGTTAATGCCACATTATTTCCGTCCTTGTCTTTAGCTCCTGTGGTTTCCCAGGGTGTAGAAGCTAAGGTAAGCTGTCCGTTACCCGGTTCTGCATGGGATGTTCTTGTATGAATGATATCATAATAAACAGACTGATCCGCTGCATTTGGACGTATTCTGTAAGTGAATTCATTTTTGTTTAAAACAAGAATTTCAACATCACGGGTGAAAATAGCAGTTCCATCCGGATTTAATGCTGCAATAGTTCTTGTTTTTCCCAGTGGATCTACAGACCAGGTTCCCCTTGATCTTAATATATCGTCTAGTCCGTAAATAACAAAACTTCCGTTGGTTTTAAAATAAGCAAAACCTACGTATCCGTTAACACTTGCATCTGTCAACGCTACAGCATTTCCGTTTTTGTCTTTAGCTCCGGTAGTTTCCCATGGTGTGGATGAAAGAACTTGTGAAGGGGTCTGCTGCCCGGTAACAATCTCGTCATCATTGTTGGAACATGATACGAATGATGCTGATATAAGCATCAAGGCAAACAGATAACATAATTTTTTCAGTGTAGTCATAAGGATATTATTAATTATTTTGCAAACATATCCTTAATTAAAATCAAAACTTTGTACAGAATATCTCTTTTGTTGTAGAAAACATAACTGTCTGTTTTTTGTAATGTTGAATCCATAAACGAAGGGAAAATATTCATGTAATTCTGCTTATAATAAAATTCAGTTGCCATGGTTTCCTGCTAAAAAACTATTTTTGAATATGAATAACAGAAACCGTGGAAAGAATACAGGCGACGACAAGCTGTTTGGTCCGGAGAAACAGCTCGGAAAGCTGAAACTTGCCGTTCAGGATATGGTGTATCTGCTGACAAGAGGATATGCGGAAAAGGCAGCCTCTGATCTGGTAGGAAACAGATATCGTTTAAAAACCCGACAGGTACAGGCCTTAAGAGGTGCATCAGCTTCTGAATCTCAGATGTATAACAGGAAACAAAAAGAACATAGCTCTTCAGATTTAAAAAATAAAACGATATATCTTGATGGGTTTAATGTACTGATCTTATTGGAAAGCCTGCTTTCCGAAGCCTATATTTTTGAGGGACTGGATGGTTGTTTTCGTGACCTTTCAGGAGTTCACGGAACTTATAAAAGAGTGAATCAGACATTGAAAGCGATAGAACTGGTAGCTCTTTTCTTTGACAAGAACCAGATTCATCAACTGATCTGGATTTTTGACCAGCCTGTCTCCAATAGCGGACGAATTAAACAGCTTATTCTTGATTTTGCGAAGGAAAACAGCCTGAACTGGGAGGCAGAATTACAGTTGAGTCCGGATAAATTTCTTGCAGAAACTAAGGATATAATTATTTCTTCAGATGCATGGATTTTAGATCACTGCCAAGAATGGTTTAATCTGGTGGGATCTCTGATTGAAGAAGAAAAACTTTCTGTTAATCTCGTAAAAGTATTCTGAAAAATGAATTTGTTTGAAAAATATATTCCTTTTATCCCGGATAGCTGGAAAGAAAGATATCAGACCGTTTTAGCTGAAGAACATCTGAGAAGTCTGAGCCGGAATACCAATAAGTTTAAAGAAAACCCATCAGAATGGGATCTGCCTTATTTTAATGAGGAAATAAAAGTTAACAGGGAAGAACGTTTCAATCGTTTTATCTCCATTCTTAATAAGAACTGTTCCGATAAGGATAAAGGAAAAGAACTGGGAGAAATTCCATTTGAAGACTGGCTTATTGTTTTAGGACAAAGACTGACTTCCGCCAGTATCAGAGACGAACATGCAATTCCTCCGCTTCATGAAGTACTTATAAAAGCCTGTTTAGAACCCTTTAATCATGAAATAACAATAGGACAACGGGCTTGGGAAAAACATACGGGAAGAACGGATGATCATTTCTGGGGTGAAGTTAAAGGAAGTAACCGGCAGAAACAGGAAAAAGTAATGGAAAAGATTCTGTATATTATTGAAAATCAAACCTGGTGGAATGTTTTCTTTCACTATAAACATGATCTGGTTTTTGAAGTCAGAGAAAAAGAAGGTCACGGGATCCGTTGGAGCCATAATGGTACAAAGCTGATCGGATTTCTTGAAAAATTTATCAATGAATAATACAATGCTGCGTAAAATGATTGCGCACTTTGTGGCTAGTTTTGCGGGTATAAATTTTAACAACAGATGAATACATACATTGATATTGGCATTAATCTGACCAATAAACAGTTCTATAATGAACATGATGAAATTATCAACCGGGCATTGGATAACGGAGTAGAACAGATGATTCTTACAGGAACCAGCGTAAGAGGAAGTAAGGAATCTGCAGGAATCGCAGAGGATTATCCTGAAATTTTATTTTCAACAGCGGGAATTCATCCTCATGATGCCAAATCTTTTACTCATGAAAGTATCGGTGAGCTACGGAAATTACTGAAACAGGATCATGTGGTTTCAGTAGGAGAGTGCGGACTGGACTTTGACAGAGATTTTTCACCGAGACCTGTCCAGGAAAAATGTTATAAAGCGCAGCTGGAGTTGTCAATAGAAATAAATAAACCGCTTTTCCTTCATGAAAGAGCTGCATTTAAAAGATTTAATGTTATCACAGATGATTACCTTTCCCGATTGCCCGAAGCTGTAATACATTGTTTTACCGGAACACTGGAAGAGGCTAAAAGCTATCTTGATAAAGGTTTTTATTTGGGATTTACAGGAGCAGTCAGTGATGATAAAAGATTTAAACAACTCGAAGATGTTATCAGATATGTCCCGCTTGACAGAATGATGATTGAAACAGACGCTCCCTTTATGCTCCCTAAAAATATGCCCAGAATGCAAAACAGGAGAAATGAACCTTCTTTTCTTCCTTATATAGGACAGACCATAGCCCGTTTAAAGAAAGTTACCTCATCTGAAGTTGCTGATGAGACCACTGAAACGGCCAGAAAATTTTTCAGATTATAAAAAAGAGCTCTACTGATAAAGTAAAGCTCTTTTTTTATAGTAAAATGCAGATGCATTATAAACTCTTAATGGCAGATTCCAAAGCCAGCTCCATCATAGGATTCAAAGCTTTTTCTCTCTGATCAGCAGAAATTTTTTCATGAGTAGGGATAATGTCCGTAACTGTAAGAATAGTCGCCGCATTTTTTCCTAAATGCTGAGCATTGGCAAATAATCCGAAAGCTTCCATTTCTACTGCAGGACAATTGTATTGGGTAGCAATAGCAGGTGTCTCAGGATCTTTTCTGTAGAAAATATCACTACTGTGAATGTTGATTGCTTTAGCATTTATAGATAAATCTTTAGACGTTTCGTTAATCGTATTAAAGATATTTCCCTGGTGAGAAAGAATTTCATCCTCAATTCCCCATGCATATTTAGCGTATGTACTTTCGCTGGCTGCATTTTCAATATTCAAAATATCAAAAAGCTTAAGATCAGTGTTATAAGCACCGCAGGTTCCGATTCTGATAATGGTGTCTACTTCATATTCCGTATATAGCTCGAAAGAATAGATCCCGATGCTCGGAAAGCCCATTCCACTTGCTCCTACACTAATCTCTTTACCTTTGTAAAGCCCTGTATAATACAAAATTCCTCTGGTCTTGCTTACCAGTTTTGCGTTTTCTAAATAATTTTCAGCGATATATTGTGCACGAAGCGGGTCTCCCGGTTGTAATACTACTTTGGCAATTTCTCCTTTGTTGGCACTGATGTGAATACTCATAATTTTATTTTGACTGATGCAAAGATAATAACTTTTAGATTGTATATGGTATTGCATGAAGTGGAACAAAGAAAACAGTTTTATGGAAATACAATACATAGATTGCTATCTGTAAGTGTTTTAAATAAAATTGTAAAGGATGTTTGTTGAATATTTGATATTAAATGAACAGAAGAGCCTCTTGTCATTCAAAAATAAAATAAGGTAAATGCAGAGCAAGAACAGAATAATACTGAGCAAATATTTCAGTGAATAGGCTACTACTTTTGTTTCAATAAATAATTTTTTAAAAATGAAAATTGAACATCTTGCTATTTGGGTGAAAAACCTTGAAGAATCAAAAACTTTTTACCAAAAATATTTTGGAGCAGTTGCTAATGAGAAATACCATAATCCGGTGAAAGATTTCGAGTCATATTTTTTAAGTTTTAATAATGGCTGTCGTCTCGAAATTATGACCAGACCGGCACTTAAAGAAAGTACCAAGTCTTATGAATCTCAGCAATACGGGCTCATTCATCTCGCATTTTCAGCAGAAAGCAGGGAAAAAGTGGATGAGCTGACGGAAATTCTTAGAAAAGACGGATATACCATTGCCGGAGAACCCCGGACAACAGGAGATGGGTATTATGAAAGCGTTATTCTCGATCCCGAAAATAACATCATTGAAATAGTTGCTTAAGTTCATGGAGAGATAATGTATTAAAAAATCCAAGTATCTATGTGGGAATATTTCTTTTGACCACATAGATACCTCGTTTCATCTTCTATTCTATTCGTGGCAAGGTAACCTTTATGATTTTCATACTTTCAGAATATCCCTGTATATATGTGATTAGATTATTTCAATGAGAGAACTATACTCATTCTGTATTCTATTCGTGCATTCGTGGCAAAGCATTCCTCCTGTATTCTCTGCATTTTAATTTTATCCCTAAAATTTCTACACCTTAAAACTACTTCATATAAAAAATGAGTCTTTGTTATTCAAATCCGTATCTGACATTCTAATCCTTCTTTTAAAAATTTTATTCTCAGCGAAATAGTTTTATTTTTGTTAGATGACGGAAAACGGATCACCATTTTTAGAGACCCTCTTTTTGCTTCGAAAAAATGAATGCATCACCCTGTTCTCCAGCTTTCAGGAGATTTCTCCAAAAGAAGAACGGGAGGCGGAGGATTATTTTGAAACAGAATTTGAAGCAGAGAGACTTGAATTTTTGTCTGACCAGCTGATTTGTAACACGAAAGCAGCAGTCTGGGCGGCAAAAGTACTGTATCATAGTGCACAGTTGTATCTGATCAGAGAAAACATCGCGAAAGATATGGATATATGGGTTCCGGAATTTAAAGGAACCCGGGATATTTCTTCCATACTCTCGGCGGACTTATCGTTAAGGTTTTTACCTCAGATCATTACTGCCCTGAATTCAGTAGATCCGGAAGATCAACTGATCAGATTGCTGGAAACTATTCTGACTGAGTTTCATTATTCGGGAGTCGGATATGATCTCGATCTGAAGGATGTGAACTGGGAGAAAGAACTTAAAGATAATACCTACAGAAAACTGTACCTGGAAAGGATTGTGGAAAAAAGAGATTACAAACTGGCGGAAATTCCGTTTATCAATCAATTGCTTACAGCAGAATTCGGGATGTATAAAGATGCATTCTGGAGAGAACTAAAAATAATAACTGAAGAAAATTAATGACTCAGAATATCACTAAACTCAATACCGTTCTTACCTATGTAAAAGATACTTTTATAGGTAAAAATGATGTGGTAGATCTCTTGGGGATCTGTCTTTTGGCGCGGGAAAATGCATTCTTGTACGGTCCTCCCGGAACAGCAAAATCAGCCATTGTAAGAACATTGTCAAACACGGTGAAAGATGGAAAAAATTTCGAATATTTATTAACCCGTTTTACAGAACCAAACGAGATTTTCGGCCCTTTTGATATCAGAAAATTAAAAGAGGGAGAGCTTCTTACCAATACCGAAGGAATGATGCCGGAAGCATCCATGGTTTTTCTGGATGAAATTTTCAATGCCAATTCAGCTATTCTGAATTCATTACTAATGGCCCTTAATGAGAAAATCTTCAAAAGAGGAAAAGAAACCAAACATTTACCCGCACTGATGTTTGTAGGAGCTAGTAATGTTCTCCCTGAAGATGAAGCATTGAATGCATTATTTGACCGTTTTCTGATAAGGATTAACGTAGATTATGTAAATCCGGAATTATTACAGCAGGTACTCATAGCCGGTAGAAAACTTGAAAATGAAGAAGAAACTGACGTTCCGGAAATTCATGCCGATGAAATCAGAGACTTACAAAAGCTATGTAAAACAGTGGATCTTAAACCCATTTATGAAGTATACCTGAATACTATTATGAGTTTGCGAAACACAGGAATCGCTATTTCAGACCGAAGGGCGGTAAAACTTCAGAACCTGATTGCGGCAAGTGCTTTGATTTGCGGGAGAAATGAAGCCGTTCTTTCGGACCTGTGGGTATTAAAACATATCTGGGATACCGAAGAACAGATTGAAATTCTGGAAGGAATTATCAACAGAACAATTGAAAAAGATGATCATCCTAATTCCCATCCGCAGGCTATGCAGAATAAAACACCGGATCCTGAAGAAGTGATGAAAGATGTGAAAATTCTCGTTGATAAATGGAACGGAGGAATATTGAGTTTTGAAGAACAAAATGTGATTAAAGATAAACTAAGATATTTACAAACCCGTTGTGACTGGATCAGAAATCCTGAACAAAAGAAGTATATCCAGCAGGAAATTGAAAGCTTATGGCAGAAGATTCTTCAAAGTATATAAAAGAATTCTGGGCGGAACTTCCCCGTACGGATGAAGATTTTCTGGGCTCAATCAGAGACTGGAAAAATATTCAGGTCGCAACGGATGATGAAATAATATGGATGAAAGGCTTTACCGAAGAACAGGCAGCTGCTTCAGAAATTCACCAGCTCCCGAATTTTATTCTCTATGAGCTTCGTGACGGGCTGCTGTTTAAGAAAGGAGCATTGGTCCCTAGTAGAAAGGTACGTACAGTATTGCTATGGACTTCTATAGATAAAGCATGCCGGCTGGTTTTTCCTGCTTCTAATCAAAATTATTTTGGAATTAATGAAAAAGTAGAGATCCGTTTAAAAGAAAGTGACGAAGAAATGGAGGTAATTGCATTATTTAGCAGAATTTCGGATATTAAAGACACAATGGCAACATTGCCAAAGTTTAAACTTGAAAATATTAGATGGACGATTATCGGAAATCAGGCTTTGTTTGTAGGAACTCCGCTGTTGAGCCTTCCGGGGAAAACCTACTGGACAAAAGACGGCCATCTTCTGCCTGCCGGTTGGGATTTTGAATTTAAAAATCTAAGCATACTTCTCCAGCAGAAATATAATAAAGATTCTGACGGATGGCTCTTATGGGATGAAAACGGAAATTACCTTTGTATAAAGAATTCTGATTTCCGGCAGTTGTCCGTAAGCTCATTCCGTCTCACTGAAAAATCAAAAGAATGGAACTAAAGGAATATTTCCAGTCCTATGAAAATTATTTTTGGGAATGGAAAACAGATGAAGATGTTCCCGGTGATTCCGGATATCATGATTATAATCTCCTCTCCATCCCCGGAGCGGGTGCCATCGCTTATAGAACTTATGTAATGGAAATCCTGAAAGAACTTCAGCCCTTCGGATGGCCTCCGTTTGGAGCATTACTGTTGGTTTTGTATGCAATGCAGGACGGATATACAGATGTTGCGGGAGCTATAAGACGTACAGCTGATTTGCATAAAACAGGAGCTTTTGCTGTTAATGAAGGACATCCTGCCAATGTAGAGGGGGCCATTCTGTTTCTTACTACAATAAAATCACTTCCAAAAGTTTATAAACAAGGCCAAAACAGGATACTGCTTTTACAAACTATATTCACTAATAGCCGGCAGGGAAAATCTTCAACTCATGCCGATGCTCTCCTGAATGTATATTATAAAAGACCTTATGAGCTGGCTGTAAGTGCAGAGAAACAACCCGCTACATTCTCAGCTTTTGTCAGTGATATAAGAGTACTGCAGCTTAACGAAAGGTTCCCTACAGCAGAATCTATCATTGAAGCAATGAAAGGCTTTGCAGGAAAACCGGACCTGGATGATGCAATCGTTCAGGAAGATATATCCACCGAAACGGATAAAGATTTCATTAAAGAATTAATTGAAGAGCCTAAAACATTTCAGGTAGGTAGCCTTATTAAAAGAATCTGGAGCGGCCTGAAAATTCCTATGCGGCATCTTTCTCCGGGTGAACAGCCAGTAGGAGGGATTTCCGATATGACCAATAAAGGTGATTTTCACAGAATGCTTCTTTCCGAATTTGCCAATGATGATGAAGTATTTATGAATCGTGTGGCTAATAATGAAGCGCTTTATATTCAAAGAGAAATACCTCCGGAAGAAAATATTTTTGAAAGAATTATTCTGATCGATACCTCGCTAAGAAACTGGGGAACTCCTAAGGTTCTGGCTTTTGCCTCAGCAATAGCAGTGATTAAACATCCGAAAGCCCATTCGGAATGCAGGGTTTTTGCCTTAGGCCAGACCGGTGTACAGATTTCTCTTGATACAACTGAATCGGTAATTGAAAACCTGAATCAGGTAAGCCCTGTACTGGAAGTTTCAGAAGCGCTTGAAAAGTTTTTTTATGAAGAACAGTCCGAAAAAGACATTGAAGTCTTTTTCATGACCCATCAGGAAAATATGGCAGATGAAAAGATTCAGAGAGTCATTCATCAGAACAGAGACCGCCTCAAATTTCTGGTGACCACCACAGCAGGCGGTGAAGTTAATTTTTATAAACAGGATAAAGGAGCAAGGAAACATATTCAGAGAATACAACTTCCTCTTCAGGAACTATGGGCTAATCCGCCGCGCAGGAAGCATACTGCTGAAAATAATAACGGAAAAAAGACAGATCTTCCGCAAAATTACCCGATTCTTTTTCCTACACCGGTTAATAAAATGGCTCAGTTCTTATACGAAGGAGAGTTTTTTATTCTGAGTTCAAAAAAGCAGCTGCTGAAAACCTATCTTTCAGATAATTATTATGACAGACATTCCTATGATTATTATAAGACCTATCATGGTTGTGAAGTTTTATTTGAAAATATTTCTGTAAAGCCAAGAGGTCAGTTTGCTCTGGCAAAAAATAAACAACAGCATTTTATCCTGTGCCAGTATCAGTCTGATAAAAAACTGATCTCCAAACTTAATATTAATACCAAAGAATATTCGGAACAGAATCTTACCGGGTTGAATATTCCGGCTTCCTACGAATTAATTTATTTTGGAAAAAGCTTTTATCTGCATCATATTGAACACAGCGCATTATACAAAATAAATATAGACGGAAATATCTCTGTTGAAATTCTTCCCGGTAAATTAAAAGACATAGAAAAAAACAATACAAAGGCAGAAGCAGAGGTCGCAAAACTGAACCGAAGCGGATTGAAAATTATCAACAATTTTAATAATGTCGGGGTTAATGAAAGTCATAACCTGGTTGTTTCCGGAAACGAATTGAGCAGTTTGTATGAAAATTCCCTGAATTTGTATAAAAACAGATCGGATATTAAAATTTTTGCAGAACAGAATAAAAACAAATTTATATTTCCTGATGGAAGTGAAATCATCGGAGATTCCCGTGGTATGCTGGTTTTCCGAAGCAGCAATAAAGGAATTGAAGAGTTTTTTATTCCATCTACGGCCCATGGCTTTTTAGCACTCGCTACGTATACCGAGTTTGGAGGCTCTGAATATTACCTTCCCGAACATACTTTGCTGAAAGTAAAAACAATGGAGGAGATGTGTTCCCGTTTTTTAAAAGCATTTATAGAACAGATTTTGGATTATGGAGCTTAGAATTAAACCTTTCCCGAAAAATATATATCCTAAAAAGGGACTTTTGATTAAAGGCTCCTCGCCGGTGATTTGGCTTCAGGAAATGGAAACGCTTGGAATCAGTCTGAATGAGGTAAGATCTTATGCTGTCCCTGCAAATATTCCTGATTTGCTATATGGCTGTTTCCTTATTTTCGATGATTATGTTCCACAGGAAATCGGCAGAAACGCTTATTTCCAGAGCGTAGATGACCGGCTTTTTATTCCTGAAAATACGGTTTTTTATCCTAAAATTAATCCTGAAGACTGGGAACAGCTTGATTCCCGATTTCTGATTATGCATCCGGAATTCGGATTGGTGAAGTTATCCGAAGAAATAGACTGGATAGCCCTTGTTCAGAATCCGGAAATCATAAATGAAGTAATCAGAAAACCTCTTAACGGGGTGAAAATTCCAAAGACCATTGAACGTTATACTGTTGAAATGGATGATGAGAAAGTACTGGAAGCTCTGCAATCTAAACCAACCGAAGAAGAATGGATGAACAACCTGCCCTTTGATTTGAAAAAAGTAATGGCGGGAAATAAAAAAGAGATTGAAAAATATTTAAAATATATTGAGAAATACCCTGAAAGAACAATAGAACTCGGAGTCCCTTTAGATATCATGGGAACATCCAGAGGAGATGGGTTCAGTAAATTTACCTGGCTAGATAACCTGTTCGGAAGAAACTCCGAAAGCACCGGAAATAAAAAATCGCGCAATATTTTCTGGGGTATTTTAATTATTGCTGTTATTTTAAGGTTTGCATTACCTTCAGAAAAAAATAGTACTGAACAGGAACAGGACGAAAATAAAATGTCATCAGGAACAATAGCTGCTGATGCCCTGAAAGCTCCTTCCGATAGGGTAGCTTTTCAGTCCGGAATTTCTGAAATTGATCAGAAAATTGACTCTATCTATCATAAAAAAAGAACTGCGTTATCCAAAGAGCTGGCTGTGGCAAGTGCAATGATCGCTGCTAAAGAGAAAAAAAGAGAAGAATACAGAAAATCAGGAGGAAGAAGTCTTAATGAAATCAGTCCTGACATTGATAAGCTGGTTAATCGTGAGCAGAAAAGCAGAGACTCTCTGAAAATTATTTATAGCAAAAAAATTAAACAACAGGTTGAAGGAAAAACAGAAAAGCTGAAACGTAGAATTTCAGATTCTCTAAAGCAGTATACTCATGGAAAACCAGTCAACGGAGATGTTGTAAAATACCTTCTGAAAAAAAGACAGGCGTTGATGGAAGACTCTCTGGGCAGACTATACGGAACCATAGATCATAAGGATACACCTTCTGCAGCCATCCAGAAATCTAAAGTAAAAGGCATTGATGCCCGTGGAAATCAGATGAAAGAGAAAACCGGGATTTCAGATATTCTTTATCTGGTTATCTTTATCATAGGAGCAGTAGGAATATACTCCTTCGTTTTCAAGAAAAAATCCTTGAGTCTGGGTGGGGATAACGTACCGGGCTGGATAAAAATTTTTCTCATAGCAATTCTTGTTGCTATGTTGGTCTATCTGTTTTATCCATTGGTGAGAATGTTCGGATACAACTGGTTTGTATGGGCTCTTGTTATTTGTGTCATGTTGCTTCTTTACCGGTTGTTCAGGGATGATAAAACACTTTTAAACACTGAAGATGATGAATAAGCAGAAATTTATCGACAAATTTATGGCGGCCTTTGTGCTGCTTGCTATGTTTAAAGTAGTAGGCATTATTGCTCAGCTATTCCATGAGAGCTGGTGGAGTGTGATCGGAACACTGGTGATTTTCCTGATCGTTGCTTTTATTATTCTTCTTGTTATTACTGCTCTGAAAAACAAAGAACAAAGTGAGCGGAAGTCGGGAAAAAGAAGCATGGGCGGTGGAAGCTTTTATCTGGAAACTTCCCTTTTTGACAGAATCAGAAATAAATACGAAGAACTTGCTGAAAAATATATTGCAGAAAATGACTATAAAAAAGCTGCAAAGGTTTATATGAATCTTCTTCAGGATAATTACAGAGGTGCAAAAACACTGGAAAATGGCGAGTTTTATAATGAAGCGGCAGTCGTTTATCTTAAAAAATTAAGAAATAAATCCGATGCCGCCGTTTGCTACGAAAAGGCAAAACAATATAAAAAGGCCATTGAACTCTATAAAGAAATGGAGCAGAAAGAAAAAGTAGGAGACCTTTATAAAGAAATCAATGATATTAAAAATGCTCATATCTACTACCAGATGGTTGCTGATGACTATACGGCCAATAACCAGATGGTGAAAGCTTCTCTGGTATACCGTAAAAAGATGGAAAAAACAGAAGAAGCACAAAAAGTACTGTTAAAAGGATGGAAAGAAGACAAAGACGCATTCAATTGTTTAAATAACTATTTTGCCAATATTTCTGATCTTCAAAATCTGGAAAAAGAAATACAGACACTGTATGAGACAACTCCGGATTATCAAAAGATTACTTATCTGGATGTTATGAAATATGAATTCAGAAAAACTCCGGAGCTGCAATCCGTCATCCGGAATATAGGTTATGAAATTATTGCGGGAAAAGTGAGCACCCGTTCAGAAATTGTGAATGAACTGAAATATTTCAATCCCGATGATGAGGTGATTTTAAAAGATATCTCAAGATTTAAAACGGGAAGAAACAAGATGTTCAGACATTAAATTGCTCTAAAGAAATAAGATGATAAAGAAAATACAGATCATGCAAAAAATGCTGTCAGAAGGGGCTATCATATTCCCCCAACTTGTGAAAATTATGAAATAATAGCAAAAAACATTTATCTTTGCACCAGAAAATTATGACAATACAAAGAGCACATATCAATGCAGAACTATGCGAAAGCCCGTCTACAAAGGGGTTGTTCGTATATGATGAGGTGATATGGAATGAGGCGAAATGTGCTGACTTTGGAAATTATTTACTGTAAACCTGTAAAAATTTAATCAAAATATAGCAGAAACGCCTCGATTTTTCGAGGCGTTTTTTGTTTTTTAGGTCAGAAATTATTTAGAATGAAAAAAAATAACCATAAACATGAAAATTTTTTAATGAGCAATGAAACTTTAATACGCTAAAATAGAGTGATAAGCAACCCGGTGAGAGACAGTCATTTAGGTAATTTAAATATCCGCAACCTATTGCGGACAGAAATCTTCTATTCTAAAAATTAATTATAATTACCTGGTTTTCAATAAGTTGATATTTAAATTTATTTGCAGGATAAAAAAAATCATATTTACTTTGCAACCGAAAATTGAAAGCAACAGGTTTTCAGGATTTCAAAAAAATAATTTAAAAACAAACAAAAAATAAAATGAAACAATTACATCACATACTCAATCAATATTCAGAACTATTCGGACAGGGGCCGGTGGGTACTGTGTGTATTCTTGAAAGTGAAATTGTGGATAAAAGGTGCTTATATACGTGGGTCAGCTAATGATCTTGTATATTAAAATAAATGAAGCGCCTCCCGAAAAGAGGCGCTTTTTTTATGGTTTCTCTAGCTTATTTGGTAAAGCGCCGGTCTGTGGAACCGGAGAACAGGGTTCGATTCCCGGAGATACCCCAAATATAAAATCCCATAGCTCAATTGGTTAGAGCGTCGACCTGATACGTCGAAGGTTGAAGGTTCGAGTCCTTCTGGGATTACGAAGGTTCATGGAAATTTTCTGCTCCGGCTGTCTCCCGGAAAAGAATTGGAAGTGAGCCCCAGAGCTGGAAAGATAACGGTGGTTGTTTACCCGTCTTGGACGCGGGAGGTCGCAAGTTCGAATCTTGCTTTCCAGACTATTTGTTCCATTAGCATAATGGTGAGTGCATTCGGCTTTCTACCGAAAGATAAGGGTTCGATTCCCTTATGGAATACAAATGATTTTGTAGCTCAATGGCAGAGCACCGGTCTGTTAAACCGGAAGTTGAAAGTTCGAATCTTTCCGGAATCGCAGATAACTCAATGTTAATTGTTTCAGGAGAAAAATAAAAGTTTGTCAAGAGCAGAAGATCTTTACACCAAATACAAAAACAAAGACAGACTTTTCCTTCTCTCCCAATGATCAACAGGCAGGAATCAGAAATATCATTTATAAAATTTTAGGTTAAAATAAAGTTTGTCAAGCGCAGAAGATCTTATATCAAACAAAAAATCAGGACAGGCTTTATTTTTTAAATGAATAAATAAGACTCAGCATAAATTATTTTATTCATTATAAATCTGATGGTTCGCCGAAGCGGAAGAGTCGGGGTGGTCTGCAAAACCGCTGCGTAAGCTGAGTGGGTTTGAATCCCATAACCATCTCCAGGTAGTGGTCTGTACCGAAAGTCGGTAACCGGAATAAGGGGAATATGATCACACTTATAAAATATCCTTTATTAGAAAAGAAAAAGTCTGTTAAGCGCAGAAGATCTTTAGTCAAACAAATTGAAACAGGCTTTTTCTTATTAAAAAAGGAAAATAAGAAATCAGAAAAATACTGATGTCTTATAAAAACGGAAGTACGCTGAAACTGGAGAGTTGGGGGCGGGCTGAGATGAGGAACAAATTGAACGTTTCCTTAAAAGATGGAAAATAACAGAGAGTAAAATCTGTTGCTTTATTGCTGGGTAGGTTCGAATCCTGCTACTTCCACCAGCCACTGATAATGTAATGGCAGCATGCAGGAAATGTACTCTTGTTGTTCAGGTTCGATTCCTGGTCAGTGGATAATTGCTCTATTCGTCTAATGGTGAGGACGTCTGCCTTTCGAGCAGAAAATAAGGGTTCGATTCCCTTATAGAGTACAGGATGTGAATGAATGAACCGGTCAATCTTGAATTGATACTAATACCATGAAAATTCAAATTTGAAAAATACATTGGCCGGTCACCATTCAAAAAAAATAAGAAAAGAAAAAAGGTTTGTCGAGAGCAGAAGATCTTTAACCAAATACGAAATACAGACTGCCTTTTTTTTCTGGATACAAAATAATAGATGAGCAGGAATCATATATAACAATTAGGAAAAGAGAAAGGTTTGTCAAGCGCAGAAGATCTTACAAACACTAGCAGGCATAGTTTATAATCCGACAGAGCTTTCTCAAACCTAAATAACGGATAATTAAAGGTAATTTATTATCGGTACTCAAAAAATCTGCGGAAATGGTGGAATGGCAGACACGCTTGATTTAGGATCAAGATATTGAGGGTTCGAGTCCCTCTTTCCGTACAAGAATATAAATAAGAGGCAAGTTATTATCAGCCGGTGATTTTGAATTACATGGCAGATAATGTACTGGCCGGAACACTTTGGAAGAGTGGTGTACAAGGTGTGCACGTTAGTCTGAAAAACTAAAGGTGCAGGTTCAATTCCTGCCTGTTCCACAAAACACGAATGATAAGTAACAGGTAATGGGTAAGAAATGCTCAGACAGTAAGATGATTACTCATTACCGATTTTCTTATACTCACCTTTTTAAATCTGATTCATAGTGTAATGGGGCAGCACACAAGATTTTGATTCTTGGAGTTTAGGTTCGAGTCCTAATGAATTAACAAAAACCGGAAATAAAATATCAACAATCATTTATGAATTATAAATAAAAATATGTAGAAATGGAAACGCAACAACAAATATGGCAGAATATGAACGGAAAAATTTTCCGAAATTCTATTACGCAGCTGGTAGAAGAAGCCATTATCCGCGAACAGGCAAACGGGCATCGTCTGAAAGTATGTGTGGGATCAGATTCCCATGTATATGGAGAAGCCATCAGCTACGCTACAGCAGTAGTATTTATTCGTGAGGGAAAAGGAGCGTTTACCTTTATTAGAAAAGAAAGAGAAATACAGACTATCAGTATCAAAGAACGAATGCTGAACGAGGTCAACAAATCCGTAGAAACGGCTTACGCGATCTGTTCTGTATTAGACACTTATGGAGTAGAAATGGAGGTACACGCAGACATTAATACCGATCCCGATTTTAAATCCAATGTAGCATTAAAAGATGCGATGGGATATATTCTCGGAATGGGATACGTGTTTAAAGCAAAACCCTTTGCTTTCGCAAGTTCCAATTGTGCTGATATGATGGTTTAATCTTTTTATAAAACTAAAAACATGATACATAGTAGAATAGCCGTTGTTGGCTTACACGAACAGGAATACCAATATATAAGAGAACATTTTGACGGCCTTATCATCTGGCATCAGTCGATTCCGAAAATCAAAGTGACGGACGGAACATTGTATGTTGAAAAAGCTCAGGGAGTAGGTATGCTTCCGGTAGACAAAATGATATATCACGGAATTTTTGAAGATGATCTTGATTTTATTGCAGGACTGGCTTTGTGGAACGGCCCCTGCTTTCCAAATGATTTCGGTATGCTGGAATGCAGATTGAAAATCCCGTGCCTCGTAAAAGCTATGAAATATTCTAAATTTAATTCTCCGAGAGGATTTATTTCTGCAGATACCTATGTGAAAACAGATACAGAACTGGTTGCCAAATGGGGAAACTGGCATTGTGGAGAAAACAAGCACAAGTTTACGGGAAATTGGGAAAGTTGGGAAAACAGTGTTTTAGAACCCTATTTTGAAGGCGAAGCAGTAAGGATTTTACATATTGGTGAACAATCATGGCAGATCAGTCTTGAAGGTGAAACCTGGCTGAAATCCATTCATCCTGATAATGCCCGGATGATGGAAATTGATGCCGGGCTTTTAGAAGATACCCTGATGCTGAAAGATAAAATAGGAATGGATGTGATTGCCAATGATTATATCATTCAGAAAGACGGAACAAAGCATTTGCTGGAAATTAATCATATTCCCAATATCACAAGATTTGAAGAAGTAAGACAGCACTTTTTAAAGACTGTGACAGACTGGATCAATAATGAGTAAACAAAAACGATGGAAATAACAAAAGGATTATTATTTCTGGATGATATCAGATATCCGGCTGAAGTATATCAGTATACGGATCAGGACATTTTCCTTAGAAAAGACTGGCATATTGTAAGAAACTACGAAGAGTTTGTCAACAGGATTTTAGAAAAAGGACTTCCGGAAATAATATCTTTTGATCATGACCTTGGAGATGAACATGAGCTAAAAAACAATGCCCGGAAATGGCTTGAAAAAACAGGCTATGATTGTGCAAAATGGCTCACGGAATACTGTATGGATCATTATTTAGACTTACCAATGTTCTATTGTCACTCTATGAATCCTGTAGGAAAGGAAAATATTATCAGCCTTTTAAAAAACTTTAAAAACTATTAAAACAAAAAGAAATGATTTTCAAAACATATAACAGTATAGAAAATGCTTACCAGGCCCGCGTGATCGAACAGATCAGACTGCAGGGGTTTGGGGATGAGGTTTTCATCGTACAGGAAAAAGTTCACGGAGCTAATTTCTCTTTCTTTACCGACGGGAAGGAAATTAAAATCGCGAAAAGAACTGCTTTCATCGGAAAAGATGAAAAATTTTTCAATGCCCATCAAATTCTGGAACGCTACAACAATAATGTTATTGAAGTATTCCGGAAAGTAAAAACTATATATCCGGATCTTAAGACAGTGGTAATCTATGGTGAGCTATTCGGTGGCGGTTACAAACATAAGGGAGTAGAACCGGCTGAGGGTGCTGTAAAGGTACAGAAGGGCATCGAATATGCTCCTTACAATGAATTTTATGCATTCGACATTAAGCTGAACGGAACGACCTATCTGGATACCGATCTGACCAACTCCGTTTTTGAAGAAACCGGATTTTTCTATGCAAAAACTTTGTTTCAGGGAACTCTGGAAGAGGTATTGAAATACCCGAATGCTTTTGATTCTAAGATTCCGGATTGGCTTGGGCTTCCTGAAATGGAAAACAATAGGTGTGAAGGAACTGTTATAAAAACTTTGAAAACCCGATATTTTGGAAATGGAGCAAGAGTCATTCTGAAAAATAAGAATGAAAAATGGATTGAGAAATCTAAAATGGTTAAAAAGCAGCCGAAAACTGTTCATAAGCAGATTCATTTCAGTGAGGTAGCCCAAAATATCTGGGTGGAGATCCAGTTATATGCAACTGTCAATCGACTGAACAATGTGATGAGTAAGATTGGTGAATTCGAACCCCGAATGATTGGGAAGGTAATCGGCCTTTTTGCGCAGGATATTTTAGAAGATTTTGAAAAGGATTTTCCGGCAGTTTTTACGACTATCGAAAAAGAAGAACAGAAAAAGATCAACAAAAAGTTGAATGCTTTAGTGATTGATTTTATAAAAGAAGAGCTGATGACTCTTAAAGTTTAGTTTCGGTATTTTTTACCGGAACTTTTTTATTTACAAAACTGCAAAAAGGATTGCTCTTCCAAAGATGGTATATTGAAAAATAGGGTAAGCTTTGGAAGAGCAATCCTTTTTGTGATCACAATTTAAAACAATTAAAACAATGAAACCCAATATATTTTTTACAGCAGACCATCATTTTGGTCACGAAAATATTATCCGATTTTCCGAAAGACCTTTTGAATCTATGGAACAGATGAATGAAGAAATGATTCAACGATGGAATGAGAAAGTAGGACCGGAAGATACAGTCTATCATTTAGGTGATTTCAGCTTGGGAAAACCTGATTTTACAAAAGAAATCTTAGATCGTTTAAACGGAACAATTCATCTGATAAAAGGAAATCATGAAGGAGCGGCCTTAACTTATCCTAAACGCTTTGCTTCGTTAAGAGACTATCATGAATTAAAAATTAATGAACCGGACAATAACAATGGAAAACAGAAAATTATTCTTTTTCACTACGCCATGCGTACATGGAACGGCTCACACCGCGGAGTTTGGCAGCTATACGGACATTCCCACGGAACCTTACCGGATGACGAGATGGCATTAAGCTTTGATGTCGGGGTAGACTGTCATAATTTTTATCCGGTCTCCTACGAAGAAGTTAAAGAAATTATGATGAAGAAAAAATGGATTCCGCCGTTCAGTCCGAGAGAATAAAACGGGAAGACAGTCATAATGACGGAATTAAAGCGGATATATCCCTTTAGATTTCTGCTGTCTGACTTTCCATCATCATGTATATGAACAATCAATCATGAAAATAACCAATGAAATATTAATTATCGATCTGGAAGCTACCTGTTGGGAAAATGACAGACCTCCTGCAGGGCAGAAAGTTGATATTATAGAAATAGGAATTTGCAAACTTAATGTAACGTCAAAAGCAATTTCCCAAAAACAAAGCATCTATGTAATTCCTGAAAGATCGGAAGTTAACAGATTCTGTACAAAGCTGACGGGAATTACCCCACAGCTGATCGAAGAAAAAGGAATCTATTTTGAAGAAGCCTGCGAAAAAATTAAAGATGAATACCATTCGGAACCGCTTACCTGGGCCGGATATGGGAATTTCGACGGAGAACAGATCATTGAACAATGTGACTGGCTTGGTATTAAAAACCCTTTTTCAGAACATTATCTGAATGTAATGTACGAGTTTAAAAGACATTTCAGACTTTATAAATCAGTAGGTCTTAAAAGGGCCCTGGATCATCTGAATATGGATTTTGAAGGAAACCACCACAACGGAGCAGATGATGCCTATAATACAGCCAGAATTTTAAGCCATATTCTGGGTAAATAATCCGATGGAAGGCCGGAAGGTAAGTATAAATTATAAATAATGATGTGAATATTACCTTTTGTGCCTCTCTTCCAATTTTAAAAAATATAAACAAATGAAAACAACAGAAAACATACTCATTGTAGACCTTGAAGCAACGTGTTGGGAAAACCGGCCGCCAAGAGGACAGGAAAGTGAGATCATTGAAATCGGTGTCTGTATCATGAATGCCAGAACCGGTAAGGTCTCCAGAAATGAGGGAATCCTTATAAAACCTCAATTTTCAAAAGTAAGTCCGTTTTGTACGGAACTTACAACGCTTACACAAAACATTCTCGATAATGAAGGAGTCATGCTGGATGATGCCTTCGATATCCTGAGAGCAGAATATGATTCGGAGGAACTGACCTGGGCAAGCTACGGAAATTATGATCTCAATATGCTCCAGCATCAGGCAAGAAGATTTTATACTGATTATCCGATGAGTGATGATCACATTAATGTAAAAACTCTATTTGGCCAGTTGCATCCTACCATCAGGAAAAGTGTAGGAATGAACAGAGCCCTAGATGAGCTTGGTTTTGCGCTGGAAGGCACCCATCACAGAGGAGTGGATGATGCTAAAAATATCGCAAAAATTTTACACTGGTGTCTGAAGAATAATTAAATCTTCAACAGGATTATCAATAAAAATAAGGAAAGCTGTACACGGTACAGCTTTCCTTATTTTGTTAAGCTAAGAATATGACGGGAAAGAAGTCCGAATAATTCAGCCGGAATAGAATGCCCCATTCCGTCAATAAGAATGAGCTGAGAATCAGAAATACCGGCATGCAGATCTTTTGCACAATCCGGATGAAAAATCAGATCATCTGTTCCATGGATAATCAGTGAAGGAACTGTTATTCTTTTCAGAATATCCGGATTGTACTGATAGGAGCCCATAGCCATCAGTTGTCTGATCATCCCGTTTTTTGTTCTGGAACGGTTTAGCTCTTCTTCAATTAATGAGATTTCCTTTACGGTATCTAACGGGTATATTGTTCCGGCGATACTTTGTGCAAAATTTAATTTTTCCCTGATGTAGGCTTCCTTTTCTGTTACAGGATCAGCGGGAGGCTTTGTCATCATCCGCATCACTTCAGGATCAGGGGGAGGTAATTCCGGATTGAGAGATGTAGACATTATAATCGTCATGCTGATAAGTCTTTCAGGGTGAAAAGCTCCCAGGATCTGGGCAATAATTCCACCCATTGACCGGCCTATAATATGGGCTTTGTCGATTTGTAAATGATTAAGCAACCTTATCACATCCTGAGCCATATCCGTTAATGAATAAGGGAGATCTTCTTTTTTTAAATTTGAAAATAACTCCTCGATACTTCTGCCGGAAGTCATCTCTTTTTGACCGGTAAAAACAGAAGCGCCGGAATCCCTGTTGTCAAAACGGATAATCCTGAATCCCTGACCGGATAATAACCGGCAAAATGAATCTTCCCATCGTATCATCTGGCTTCCCAGTCCCGGGATCAGCAGGATGGTTTTGTTATTTTCTTTACCCAGTATCTCATAGCATAATTCTACATCATCAATAGTAAGTGTTTCCATTACATTTTTTTATTTAATAATATTTCCTCCAAGGGCAAAAGTCTGGAATCTTCAAGAGCAGCTATTCTGTGACCGGTAATTTTCATATACCTCTCATTCTGCTCAAAATTAAAAAAATCACTTACGCTTTTTTGCCTGATCAGCATACAGAGGTCCCAATATTCATTTTCAGGACCTATCAGAAACAGATCTCCTTTTCCTATGAAAAGAATTTCTCCGCCACTTTCTTTTAAAAAAGGCTCTGCCTCCCTGATATAAGTGAAATAAGCATCCAGGCCACTGATCTTCTCATTCGGCATCAAGTCCGGATGGCCGGAATAATCGGCTTCCTTTTTGAGTTTAATTAAATTCAGATTAATGATAGATCCCTTTATATTTTTAAGAAAGAGATGTTTGCCGGATTCAAAAGTAGGAGATAGATATTTTTCTGACATCACTTAATAAAGGTCATTATTTATTTCAGAAATAAAAGTCTGCTCCGCTTTTTTAATTTCCTGACGTTCATTGATATACTGGTTTTCCTGAGATGGGATGATGACTACGAATTCAAATGTAAAAGAATCACTTCCCTGCTCTGTCCAGTCTTTTTGCAGCTGGCTATTATTGAACTGACCGCCATTCAATAAAAATTTCATTTTGTTGACCAGCGCCTCCAGATTTAAAGATCCCTGAATATAACGTCTGCCATTGATTGTATTCGTAACAGCAATTACCCCCATCGTTATCTTATGGTTTTTTGCTTTTTCCCTCAGTTCTTTTTTTAATGTATTTTTCATGTTTGTTACTGTATATTTCCTCCCAGATCGGATAAGAACTCACTGACAATCCGAAGTGATTTATTCTTTTTGGAAGAAAGGATTTCTTTTGTAATATTTTCCGCACTTATCTGAGCCTCTTCAAATATCTTCTGACCACTGGAGGTGATGACGACATAGCTCACTCTGGCATCTCTTTCGTTGATTTCTCGGGTTACCAGTCCTATTTTTTCCAATGGATTCAACAGGCGGGTTATTCCGGAAGCTGTAAGTCCGATTTTTTCAGCAAGATCAATTCTTCGCATTTTACGCTCGGAAGAAGTACCCAGAATATAAAGAATAACAAAGTCATTGAATCCAAGACCATGTACACTCAGTGCATCAAATTTTCGTGCGATAACAGATTGTAATTTATTGATGTTGATTAATAGTAATAATTCTGAACTTATCATTGAAATGTATTTGAGTTGTCAAGTATTTTTATAATGCAAATATATAAATTTAAATCAATTACAATTTTTATTTAAAAAAAATAATCTGAAAATATTTTTTTAACATTTATTTATTTGTCTTTTAGAATAGAAAACCTGCCAAATTGTAAAATATTGTTGGAAAAATCACCGTTTTTATTCGAAATTGATCAATATATCTAAATACAGAGATTTTATTTTGTCTGTTAATAGTTGTGATAGAACAGGTTTCAATACTTAATATTTTGTTAAAAAAATCACTTTTATGGGATAATTTGTCGCCTGTCACTCATTTTTTGTTATTTTAGCCGGCAAGAATGAATTTATGCTTATTGAGGAGGAGTTTAAAGCAATCTATTTAAACTATAAAATAAAGGAAATTGTTCCTTTTCTGAAGAAGCTTACACCGAAAGACAAAAAAGAAATTGCCGCTCTTTTAAAGAAACGTATCAATAAAGAATGGGGGCACAATAGTATTTCTGTGTTGGCTGCGTTGACATGTTGTACAACTGGAAATGAATACAGTAAGGTCAGTCCGGGTTATTATTCCATGCCGGTAGATCTTATTGATGAATTGTTTGAATCCTATGTCCCTGAATGGATAGGAGAAAACTACCAGTTTTTAAAAGAAATTGAGTATCTTAAAATACTGGAATGGGAAGAGAAAGGATATCTGATACTGAATGATGAGATCTGTGCATCATTGCTTTCAGCCTCTATTTCAGAAGATATATTATTTAAATATCCCATTACCCTAGAATCTCATATCTGGCTCTTATTCGAATATGACTGCAATATTACAGCCCGTTATCAGGATAAGAACTGGAAAGATTTATTAAAAACTCTTGTTCAGGAAAATAAAATTGATCGTATCAGAGTTTTAAAATCATGTCTGAAAGCCATTAATTATAATTTTTCAAAAGAATATAATGCATGGTTTCTTGAGCTTTTTATTCATCTGGAACTTACCCATACAGAAATTCTGAAATTACAAGATGAGTTGTTTCTTATTTTTCATTCCGCACAACAATCATTGTTTCCCGGAATTATAAAACTTTTAAGTCCGGTAATGACGGATAAATGCTTTAAAACTGAAACATTTTTACACTCAGTAGAGTCTTTGCCCACCCTTTCAGCCAAAAATGTTTTAAATGGAATATTGGCAGCGTTTGAAAAACTGGCAAAGCATGATCCGAAGTTCAAAGAGCAGATCTGTATTCTTCTTATGCCCGTATTTTTGAATAAAGATACAACGATACAAACAAAAGCAGCAAAAATTATAGCCCGATATGGTGATCCGGAAGCCGACAGAATAAAACAGGAACTAAAATCTTATCAGGAAACACTTCTTTCAGATCCTTATCTGCTGTTAGAGCATTTTTTTACCGGAGATCAAAAGACCGATCAAAAAACAGGACAAGGATATGAGAACAAAAAATGGCATATTTCAGAACCTGTCTCTTCTGTGAAAACGATTGAAGACTTTATATTTCTGGCCTCTCAGGTATTCAACCAGCATGAGACTTTTCATTTCGATCAGTTTCTGGATGCATTGATGAGGGTGAATAATACACTTGAAGAACACCATTTAAATCAGCTTGAACCGGCTTTTAAAGCTGCTCTTAAAGTAAAAAACACATCAGGACTCCGCCATTTGCTGGCAACTTTCTTTATCAATTACGGGTTATCCAGACAGAAGAAGATATCATCTGTTCTGCAGGAAGCCAGACAGGAATTTCCAAGATTAGAAAATTGGGGAGAGAAAAGAACATCTTTGTTTTTTAAAGCCTATCAGCAGCTTCTTTTGGATATTTTTGAAAGATTGGAGCAGGGAAAAAATCTTCCTCTCCTCTCCATGCCGGATCATACTCCTTGCTGGGTTTCCTGTCATCAACTTATTCATCATCTGAAAATATATCAGGATCAAAATGAAAAACCTATTCCTTTTGATCTTCAGATTGCTGTACTTCGTGTAAAAAAAGAAAATATTAAAGAGGCAGAAAAGTATGCAAAGACATTGCTTAATGAAGACTATTATGCTTTTCTGAAACCTGTCTTTGACGAAAAATATTACAGGGAGCGGTATGAATATACCTATCTGGATGGGAGTTTTGAATGGAAGCTGAGTCATAAAAAAATATATAAATGGAATACGACTGAAGAGATTCCGCAGTTACTGATATCCATCGAAAATAAACAGGAACTTCCGGAAAATCCTTCTTTTTTAGACTATTTATTCAATTCTTATCATGGAATTTATCAGGATGATCTGATTCATATTTTATACACGGCACCCTATTTTTCCGGGTCTGTTTTTGCCAAAAAATATAATGAGACTTTATCTAATGCAAGTTACCAGTATGACAGTAAAGGCAACATAGAATTTCTCGATGCATGGATGAAACTGGATCTGCCTTTTCAGCCGGTTCATTATTTATTTCTTTCAGCCGGATTGCTGAATAAAGATAAAACATTCTGTGGTATAGCTTTTGAAGTACTGATAAACAAAGCGGTTTCGGACGATTTTGATAGCTGTCAATTCGGACGGTTGATCGGTGGGAAAATCAGTTTTGACCTTGCACCGGTGAAAAGATTAACAGACGGATTGTCCGGATTTATCAATCTGACTTCCAGCCATAATATGGCTTTTGAGAAACTGTTGATAGCCGTTCTTTCAGCGATTGAAAAACCGGTATTTAACCTGAAAAAAATTCTGGAACTTTATTATGAACTAATAAACATTAACCAATCTGAAGCAGATAAAGCCATCGCTGATCAGCTAACAGAATGGGAAAAAGAAAATAACCTGAAAAAAATTATTCATCAAATTAAAACACATGAAAGAAAGACTTTATGAGATCCTTAATGAGGGCAAAACACATGAGATTATTCCTTTTTTAAAACAGCTGAACGCTGAGGAAAGAAAAGCACTTGTACCGGCAATTAAAAAAATGGACCGGGAGATCAATAAAATCGTAATGACTAAAAATTCATATCATACGATAGGCTCTGTAGCTCAACATTCGATCTTGGACATTGCATCGTTGGTCTGTATGGACCAGAAAAACTTCGGGAAAAATTACTGGAGTATTTTCAGAAATATGGAACAAACAGAAAAAGTACTGGAATGGGGATGCCCGGACTGGTTCTCAGATTTTATCAATGAGTCTGTAGATGCTGAATTTACTGCTTTTAATTACCGGGATATTTTAGGATGGAGTGAGAAAGGCTATGTACAGCCTAAGCCGGAACTATTAGGCCATCATTTAAGTAATTACCCGGCTGAGCTCGATCAGCACCCTGAAACACTGAAAACCCACTTCTGGTATTTGTGCGAATATCCGTCCAAATCTTTACCCTTTCGTAAAGAATGGTTTCCGATTATTCAAAAGCTGCTGGCAGAACAAAAAATTGACAGAAAACGATTTCTCAAAGAATGCCTTTTGGCTTCCAACAGAAACTTTAATAAAAATGTGACCGGCTGGTTTATGGACACATTTACAGCATTAAAACCTACAGAAGAAGAACTGATAGAGCTTCAGAATGAGCTATTGGCAGGATTAGCTTCTGTGCAGTCAAAAGCTGTGAATACCATTCTGGCTCATTTAAAAAAAATAATAACGGTTCCGGGATTTAAGAGCGATGAATTTTCACACTATCTTCCCAACTTATTGAGTTCGGAGGTGAAAACAGTAGTGATGGCCAGTCTTATTGTCACAGAAAAAATTTTTCAGCGAAGAAGAACCAACCCGGAAAAACTGAGTGTAGCTTTAAGTACGGCATTTGTGAGTAAAGATGACGGGATACAGTCTAAAGCGGCAAAAATCATCCTGAAATATATTCCTGTTTCTGACAACATCAGGGAAGCGCTTTTTCACTATTCAGACAATATCCTGACGAATGTACGTCCTATTTTGGCAAAATATATTGAAGACAGACAACAGGAACTGGAAGAAGATCTGGTAACAGAAAAACGGGCTCTAATCACCGAAGAAAATAGAATTAAAGAACCGGAAAGTTTTGAAGATCTTATGTTTTTCATTCCTTTAGCCATAGAGAATCCGGGAACTTATCACTATGATATCGCGTTGGCCGGCCTTATCCGTTTTGCTGATGATGCCAATACGGATTCCGTAAAATTAATAGAACCGGTATTTCAAAAGGCCTGTAAAACAATTGCAAGATGGGAAGTTCCTTACTTTAACGTACTTCTTTGTAATCTTGTAATCAATTACGGGTTGAATTTACTGACCAGGTTTCCGGTGCCGTTAAAAAATCTGGAGAAAATATATCAAAAAACCGTTCAGGATGAGGCTACCAGGGAAGAATATACCAATTATAATAAAAAATTAGGACCAATAGGAGGAATCGGAGTAGGAACCCTTGCTATGAATGTCTTTAAAGAGATTGCAGGGGAGGTATCTCATAAAATACGCTCAGGAAATAAAATCCCTCTGTTATCAACAATTACGAATACTCCCTGCTGGATTGATCCTGTGAAATTGGTAGAACGACTTGAAATGTATCAGGAACAAAATATTGAACCTAACCATCTGGACGCCCAGTTGGCTTTACAGCGTTGTGCATTAGATAATACCTCCAAAGCTTTATCGTTGGCTGAGAAAAAATTAAAAGGAGAATATAAAGACTTAATCTTGTTTTTCTTTGGAAGAAATATTTTGCCCGAAGGGAAATTTGATCATCCTTCATGGTGGATGACCGCAGGTATTACCCGATCTCCGGGAACTGTTTTTAAAGAATTTCAGGATTTTGGATATGAAAATATTCCTAAAGAAGCTTTGTCCGGAATTTATGACTGGAAAACAATTGACAGTAAAAAGAATTCATATTATCCTACTGAACTCAATATTAGCATTCCGAAATATCACCTTGAAAAAGCAAAAAATCCGCTGTTACTGGCTTATTTTATTGCAGAGCAAAAGGACTTCTCTGAAACTCCCGCTTTTATGTGGAGCTTCCCGAATACTCCGGCCCATATTTTGGCCAGGGTAATTAAAAAGTGTCTGTATTATTCCGGTCTTGCTGAGGTGTATGAGAGAAATATGGTTCTGAATACAGCTCAGGCCCTTTATCAGCTGAAAAAACCTTTGGATGAAACGGGGTATCTGTTTTTGGGGACTATTTTCCTTGATAGTGATAAAACAATCAGAGGGATAGCTGCTGAAATATGGCTGGAACATGTTTCTTATCAGATGATTGATAATTCAAAACTGGGAAGAGTGACCGGTTTGCATGAAAAACTGGAATGGGCGCCTATTAAAAGACTCACTGATCTTATCCAGCATCAAATGATTAACGTAAGCAAAAATCATAATCAGGCACTGGAAGAGTTTGTTTCCAGTAGCTTGCTTCAAATGAATACTCCTGTGACAAATCTGAAAAAGCTTCTGGAGGTTTATCATGAAGTATTGGCTTTAAACCAGTCGGAGGCCGATGAAAAAGTAAAAGAAAAACTCAACGACTGGAAAGAAAACTCGAGCCTGAAAAAAATCTGCAATCTTCTTCTAAAAAAATAATTTATGGAAGATACGCTTATTTACAACTATTCCAGATCGTCTTCTTTGGAAAAGAAGGGTGCGCTGGAGGAACTGTTTCTTGCAAAATATAGTGAGATACAGAAAAATACCGATGTTCCCTGTTTTTTCTGGGGGAATGTAGGACAGCCGTTTATCTTGGCCCGATGCCTGATCACACTTTCCAATATTGTAAAGTCCAGCTTTAGTATGTCACCATTTCAAATGGCATTGCTTAAAGATCCCATTGTAACGGCAGGAAATGAAAGGTTGCGTTTTGAAGGTTTTTCACATTGCGCAGGCGTGTATGCGCGTGTAGATGTTTTACCGGAAGGCTTAGACGGAGAGTTTCTGGAAAACGGTACAACCAATGTGGATTTTAATCAGCCGATGATTACTGCTTTGGGAAGTATCCGGCCTAATGAAAATATTATGCTTTCTGTAGGAGAAAAAGAGGTAGGGCTGTATAGGGAAGATAAAAAAATAGTGGAGCGGAAAGTTCCGTTACCGGTAAAATGGATCAAAGGTCTCGGAACGGTTCAGATTTATTTATCCGAATCAGAAAGGCTGCACTGTTTCAATAAAATTCAGACACAACAGTTGTTCAGAGGAATGCCGAAGGGAGTCATAAAGTCAGACTATTATCTCATGGTGAGAGGGAATAAACCGATGTTTTCTCCTGTAAAATCAGCAGAAGCAATTTGTATAGGAGGTATTCACAGACTGAGGTTACTGGAACCCCTTCTGCCGTATATTGATCATATGAAGATTTTTGCTCATCCGAATATGCAGTCTACGACATGGCAGTTGTATATGGGGAATATAAGATTTAGTTTTTCCTTATCAAGAGAAAGCTGGAGAGGTTTTTCCGGAGAAGGTGCTGTATTGGATAGCTTAGTGACTGATATTTCTGATGAATGGATTGATGCACTGGATAAATATGCCTATGCTAATCAGTCTTTCAATGCGACAGTTTTGGCTCTGGAAGAAAAGTTAAGCCTGAATAAAGTTTCCAATCTTACGGGAAGACTTGCTGCGATGGGAATGTTGGGATATGATCTGGATGATAACGGATTTTTTTATCGGAGACTGCCATTTAAGCTGAACCGTATCTTAGGTTTAAATCCCAGAATGAAAAACGCAGAAAAGCTGATTGAAGAAGGGAAAGTAGAAATTCTAAATACCACGAAAGAAAGAACAGAAGCCAGAGTAGCCGGAACCGGAGTACATCATACTGTAATTATTGAAGGTGAGAAAGAACGCTGTACCTGTGAATGGTTCAGTAAATATCAGGGAGAACGGGGCCCCTGCAAACACGTTCTCGCGGTAAAAAAAATAATTAGTAAGTAAAAATATACAAGGACAGCCTGCTAAAGAAGCTGTCCTTGTATATGTATTACGGCTGCTTCAGCCATTCCTCATACGAAAGAACTCCTAATTCGGGTTTTCCTTCTCCTTCCAGAATAGAAATGAATTCCAGCTGGTTTCCATCCGGATCATTAAAATAGATGGCCAGAGCAGGCATCCATGCAAATACCATCGGTTCAACGGTTCCGTTTTTTAAAAAGTTATAAGGCTTTAAGTTTTTCTTTTCTAAAAAGCCTACTGAATAGTTTAAAATATCCTCTTTACTGCTTGTAAAAGCAAAATGTCTGGTCTGAAGGTTTTCTTTCTGTTCCCATAATCCCAGCATAAATTCTTTCCCTTCACCTACCCATAAAAAGGCGATCGGTCTTGTCTCATCTCTATGAGCTAATTTTAATCCCAAAACTTCCGTATAAAAATGTATGGCATTTTCCAGATGGCTTACCTGAATATGAGTTTCATATAATCCTTTAATCATAGCTTTAATTGTAATGATACAAAACTAAATAATGCATATTCAGGAAAAGGGATTTTATGATTTCTTTAGTTAAAACGAATGATAGACGGATTTTATAATGATACGGTATATTCACTTATCTATTGCTGTGAATTCACGAATATCATATTGTTTTCCTTATTCAGCGGTGTATTTTTTTGAAGTTGCAATAGAACAGAACCGGAGAATATAATAAGCCATTTCCGGATTTCCTTTGTCCCGTACATACCATAAATAAAATCAAAGAAAAAAAACTACGCAAAAAGACTGCGTATCAGAGTGTTTACTTTGCATTCAGAAATCAGGGATGGACAAAAAACAAATAATTATAAAAAACAAATAGCAATGAATACTCATCCGCCAGATCACAAAAACCCCGTCTGTTTAAATAAATATCAGATGGAAGACAAAGAAAGCAGGGGGCATAAAATAGTGCTATTTCATTCATCATGACGGGGCATCGTGGGTTCAAATCCCGCCTCTTCCACTAAAAAAACACAACTATCTATAGGAAGAGTAGCCCCGCAGTTTACAGCACAATTACACCTTTTGTCTGTCACCTTGTTTTATAAAAACAGGAACCGAATGCGGGAACAAGGAAGATCTTTGTATCATAATTTTCTATAAAGTCCAATTGATCATTCATTCAGACTTTGCTATTTTCCTTTTCCCGTTTTCGGTTCCTTACCTGTGAAGTCTGGAAAGGAATAGCGAAGCCGGTACTTCCGGCAGACATTGTCCTGTTTTTTCCTTCCTGTACCTTTACAAAAAATACCGGTAATTACTTGCCGGCATTTTTTATTGTTTCTTCAAGCTCTCCCTCAAACATCGTTTTCCATTTGGCGAGCGTAGTTCTGCTTATTTTATATTTTCTGGACATATAACTGGTAGAGTGGCCGTGTTTCTTCTGATATTGAAGAAGTTTAAGCATCGTCTTTTTGTCGTAAGTCTTAAGTTTTTGGTTTTCCTTGGATTGTTTGAAAAGCCTTTCATTAAACTTCAGCACATCGTCACTGGTGTTAAGCTTTCCAAGAAGCTCTTTGATTTTCGGATCCTTTAATTTTTCGGGATGTTCCAGCTTGAGCATATCCTGATAAATTTTCTTGTAATTGGGACGCATGTAATATCTCTTTATCCGTTCGTATTATCACTCTTTTGAAGCCACCTGTGAAGGGTGCTTTTAGGAATAGAATATTCTTTAATGACCTCACTTTGTGTCATCTCTCCGGAAAGAATCCTTTTCATAATGAATTCTTTAATTTCCTGAGTATAAATATTTTTTCTGAAGTAAGGAATCTTATCAGATTTCTGTTGATTTTTATTGACAGCCGATGGAGGTGCATATAATATTAAATGCGAGCTGTACAGTCTGAAAAAATCATATTCCAATAATTTGCTCCATCTTAGAAGTATATCCGTGTCTACTGATTTGCTGTTGTACATTTTTTCAACAGACTCTTCATCCTTATTCAGGAATTTACATATCCTTTCTATCGTTATTTCACTTTCATCAACCCTCTCCTTGATAAACTTTCCAATATGGATTTCTTTATATAACATTTTTATTGAATATTGTCTCTTATTAAACTCATACATTAAAAAGAATAAATAGGTCATATCAACTTTTAAAGCTCAGTGGAAGATATATTAATGAGTAAGGATAATAATGTCCTGCAAAGTCATAATCCTGATTCAGATTATTTGAAAAATTAAAAAGACTGCATTGTTTGCTACTTTAATTTAACTACCGGATATATTCCTTATTTTTTCATCTGGTTCATTAATTCTCCATCCGCTTCAAACTTCTTTTCTCTACCATTTGTGCAAATAATATATAACCTATTAAAGCTTTTTTATGCAATATTATTGTTCTAAGCTATTATTTATTTTTTGGCTGCATTTTTTATTATAGCAGCCGGATTTTTTTATATGCTGAGATTCCAAATCATGATAAATAATCAGCGTAATGAGTTTCAAATTTAAACAAAAATTAGAAGTAAGCAGGGTGAGTGGTATAAAAAAGTGTATTTGTATATAAAATTTAATGAAAATTAACATATTATCTGTACGATTGTGTGAGTTATTCTGAATGATAAAATTTCAGGAACAGCATAAAAAATTGTATGGCATTGGCCAAGTACATACCTTTGCATTGCAATGAAAAATACCATACGCTTATTCAACTTTTCGAAGAAAATAAATTATAAAAATGAATTACTTGCCGGTTTTACCGTAGCGATGACCATGATTCCTGAATCGCTTTCATTTGCCATCCTTGCAGGTCTTTCTCCACTTACAGGTCTTTATGCGGCTTGTATTATGGGATTAGTGACCGCAATTCTGGGAGGTCGTCCGGGAATGGTTTCCGGAGGAGCAGGAGCGACTATAGTAGTATTGATCGCACTGATAAAATCCCACGGAACGGAATATCTTTTTGCTACCGTTGCACTTGCCGGGATATTACAGATGCTTGTCGGAATATTTAAACTTGGCAAATTTGTAAGGCTTATCCCCCAGCCGGTTATGTATGGCTTTTTAAATGGCCTGGCTATTATTATTTTTATGGCTCAGGTTGAACAGTTTAAAATGACAGACAGCCAGGGAACCGTAAGCTGGCTTCAGGGAATCCCGTTGTATATAATGGGAGGTTTAACAGCACTTACGATTGCTGTAGTTTATTTTTTTCCTAAAATTACAAAAGCGATTCCTGCGTCACTGGCGGCAATCATTGTTGTATTTGCTGTAGTTCTCGGGTTTAATATTCAAACAAAAACCGTAGCGGATATTGCTCATATCAGCGGAAGTCTGCCGGCTTTTCATATTCCGCAGATTCCTTTTTCAGCGGAAACCTTACAGATAATTTTTCCCTATGCCCTGATTATGGCTGGTGTAGGATTAATTGAATCTCTTTTAACCTTATCGATGGTGGATGAGATTACCAATTCAAAAGGAGATGCCAACAGAGAATCTGTAGCTCAGGGAATAGCCAATATCAGCAACGGCTTTTTCGGTGGAATGGGAGGTTGTGCCATGGTAGCCCAGACGTTGGTTAACCTTAATGCCGGTTCTAGAGCAAGATTGTCGGGTATTATTGCTTCTGTAATGATTTTGATGATCATTTTGTTTGGGGCGCCTGTTATTGAAAAAATTCCGATGGCGGCATTGGTAGGAGTGATGATGATGGTGGCTATCAGTACTTTCCAGTGGGTATCTGTCAGAATTGTGAATAAAATGCCGAAGTCAGATATATTTGTAGGGATTACAGTTGCAGTGATTACAGTGATCCTGCATAATCTTGCACTCGCTGTTTTAGTGGGAGTCATTATTTCAGCATTGGTTTTTGCGTGGGATAATGCGAAAAGAATCCGGGCAAAAAAATATACAGATGAAAACGGGCTCAAGCATTATGAAATATATGGTCCCCTGTTTTTTGGCTCCGTCACAGCTTTTACAGACAAGTTTGATCCGATGAATGATCCGGCCGAAGTAATGGTAGATTTCAAGGAAAGCCGTATTGTAGATATGAGTGCTATTGATGCGTTGGATAAGTTATCGAAACGATACAGGCAGCAAGGGAAAACAATATACCTTCGTCATCTGAGTGAAGACTGCAGAAAAATACTGAAAAATGCGGAGGCTGTTATAGAGGTTAATATTCAGGAAGATCCTACATATAAGGTAATGCCGGAAAATTAAAATAACAGACTTCAGACCATAAGCGGGAAATCAGTTTAAAACCCTGCATAGGTGTAAAAATACGGAAATTAATAAATCTCCTATAGACTCATAAAGACTGTACAGTAAAAATGCGGTCCATTCTATCCCGCTATTTTCAAATTCATAAAAATATCTTAAAACAGAGAAGTATAGTCATGCATTTATGATAAATATTTTATCTTTGGGAAGAATAGACAACGAAACACTTTTGATGGTCAAAAAAATTAAATCTTTTTCAAGAAAGCTGAATAAAACTTTTAACTAAAACATATTGAAAACAGATATCGACATTCACAACCACTGTCATTTTTCCTTTGATCTGTGGCTTACCTTAATCAAATCTCATCCTGAATTTAAAGCAAAAAGAGTTGAGCTGTTCTCCTCGTTTTTTGCTATCAGTAAACCGATAGATGAAGTTGCAAAAACGGTAAAGTATTATGATGATCTTTGCAACAGCATCAATGAAGTAACAGGCGGAAATATAGATACTTTTGAAATTTATTTATTGATCTTAGGTTCTTTGAATGTTGATATCAAGCTTTTACACAAAGAAAAGCTCAATGAATTTTACGCGCAGAGTGAGGCATTATTCCTGGAATATAAGCCGATTGTCATTTTTGAAAATATCCGTGAACTTTTTGATGATATCAAAAATCAGGGGAAGACCATTAATATCCTCAGTAATACCGGATTTATCAAAGGAGAAACCATGAGAAAGTTTCTGATTCACGAAAACCTGGATCAGTATATTGATTTCCATATTTATTCTGATGAGATCAATTGTTCCAAACCGAATCCGCTTATTTTTCAGGAAGTGAAGAATAAGATCAAAAATCAGGATTTGCCGTTGCATCAGATTTTGCATATCGGAGATAATCCGTTTGCAGATTATCAGGGAGCAAAAAGCTTCGGTTTCAGTGCCCATTTACTTAAATACTAATATAAACATGAATAAACGATACAGCTTACACCACATTCATTCGGCGGATGAGTTTAGTTTCTCACCTGCAGAATACAGCTTTTTCAAGTATGGCGATAAGTCGTATGCTGAGAAATTTGCAAAAGAATTATTCAACGGATTTATTTCCGAAAATGAAGACATTTTACTTACAGATAAAGAAATTGTAGTTCTTCCGAGCCCTTATATGGCGATTCCTACGGCTTCCAATTTTTTATGTTTTTTCTTTAAAAAATACCTGGATTTCTATTTGTTTCAGAAAGGCAGAAAATCAAGTGTTTTATCCAAAATCAACCGAAATCATACCTATATTACAGATTACGGAAATCTTAATTTTGAAGACCGGAAAAATTTGATCGCCAATGATACTTATTATATCGATAAAGATTTTTTAAGAGGAAAACTTTGTATTTTTATAGATGATATAAAAATTACGGGCAGTCATGAATATACGGTCAACAGAATTCTTAATGAATATAACGTTGAGGCCGATTTTATGTTCATGTATTATGCAGAGCTGATGAATTTTGATCTTGATCCCAAGATTGAAAACTTCTTCAACTATTATGCGGTAAATAACGTAAGACATATTGCCGAAGTCATGCAAAAACCAAGCTTTGAGTTCAATACAAGAATTGTAAAATATATTTTAGGCCTGGATTCAGGTAATTTTGATTATCTTACGTCTAAAGTAAAAAAAGAGCAGATGGATCTTCTTTTGGAACTTGCCATCAGTAACAATTATCATTTAATAAAAGAATACGAAAATAACATCAATACTTTAACACAAACGGAATTATATTATGGCTATTAACTTACAAAAAGGACAAAGAGAAAACATCAACGCCCCTAAATTTACAGTAGGCTTAGGATGGGATCTCAATAACACTTCCACAGGAACTGCATTCGATCTTGATGCCTCTTTATTCCTGCTTGGAGACGATAAAAAATTAGTTTCAGATAATCACTTTATTTTTTATAATAACCTTGAATCTCCGGATAAAGCAGTGATCCATACAGGTGACAACCTTACAGGAGAAGGAGCAGGAGATGATGAACAAATCAAAATCGATCTTACAAAAATTGATGCTGCTGTAAAGGAAATCACAGTAGTGGTAACGATTCATGAAGCCGATTCACGAAGACAAAACTTTGGACAGGTGAGAAATTCTTTTATCAGAATTTTCAATACAGATACGAATGAGGAGATCTTAAAATATGAACTGGATGAAGACTTCTCAATTGAAACAGCAGTAGAATTCGGAAGAATCTACAACAGAAACGGAGAATGGAAATTTGAGGCAGTAGGAGCAGGACAAAGAGAAGGCCTTGAGAAATTTGTATCAATTTATCAGAAATAATCATGGATAATCAGGAAAATCAACCGATAGATCCACTTGGATCAATTGAACCTCTTAGAACATTTGAACCTACCCCGATGGCGCCACCAAGCCAGCCTGCGCAGAATGCAGCACCGGCGGTTCTTGTAGACAGAGAAGGAAATGTAAATCTGACACAGATGCAGTCGGAAGAACGCCAAAAATACGAAGTTCTTGCCAATTCTATTGATGAAGCCAATCCCGGATCTATCGTCAATTTTGGAGCAGAACTTCAAAAAACACTGGCCAACCAGAGTGACAGCTTCCTGGGAAATGTAAGAAGATCAAACTCAGGAGAGGTAGGTGCACTTATCAACGACCTTTTGGTAGAACTAAACTATGTAGACGTAGAGGAGCTAAACGGAAATAAAGTGAAAAGCTTCCTGAGTAAAATACCATTCATGAAAAAAATCGTGACTCAGGTAGAAAACTTGTTTACAAAATATGATAAGATCATCAACAATATTGAACAGATCTCTTATAAAGTAAATGCAGGAATTATAACCTCAACAAAAGATAATGCTGTTTTACAGACTATTTTTGAGAGTAATGTCAATTCCATCAAGCAGATTGAAGATCTGGTTATTGCAGGGAATGTAAGAATGGAAAGAGCAGCAGTGGAGCTTACCCAGATGGAAGCCAACCCACAAAACTTCCAGGATTATCAGATTGCTGATAAAAGAGATTTTATTGCAAGATTAGACCGTAGAATGGCGGATCTTAAAGTAGTACGTGTTATTATGATGCAGTCTCTTCCACAGATCAGGCTGGTACAGAATAACAACGTTTCTATTGCTGAAAAAGCACAGACGATTCTTACCACAACTCTTCCGGTATGGAAAAATCAGCTTTCTCTTGCCGTTGCTATGTACAGACAACAGCAGAATATTGAAATTCAACAGAAAGTATCTTCTACCACTGAAGAGATTTTAAGAAAGAATGCCGAACGTTTAGGTCAAAATTCAGTTAATGTAGCAAGAGCTAATGAACAGACAATCGTATCTGTAGAAACATTAAGAGAAACAACTTCAATGTTGATTAATACCCTGAATGAAGTGAAACAAATTCAGAAACAGGGTGCTGATAACAGAAGAAAACTGGACCAGGATCTTCAGACTTTGGAGAGCGAATTAAAAGCAAATGTCAGAGGTTAATTTATAGAGATCAAGGTGGGAGATGATGCAGCAACCATATTATCACAAAGCAGAAGAAGATTAACGAGGCTTAAGCTTCTGGCTAATTTTTTTGAACATATTGACATAATATCTATTTATATTAAAACGGATATTATCCACAATCTGTTTCAGGAAAATACGGCTTTAGATTATAATAAACTGGAACTTTTTCACCTTCAGTATACCGATAGTCTCATAGAATTGCTGACCAAAATAAAGCGTCAGAAAGAAAATGATATGCTGGCTGTCATTAATGAAATTGATATTAATAATAAATATATATCAGGTTTTCAGGAAAGACAGATCGATAGCTTTGAGACGGACCGGAAAATGTACAGCGGTGTGTTTTCCCAACATCTTAAAACACTCTATAAAGATCTTACAGAAGATATTTTTACCGCCAGTTGGGATAATGTATTATATTTTTATAAAAAATATGCCCAGGAATATTACAGGACAGAAGCAGATGAATCTCTGCTGACCCCCGGTTCTTTTCCCGCCTATCAGTATAAAGATTATTCCATTGAAAGGAAATTACTGGGACGGTTGAATATACAAGGGTTTAAAGTTCGTTTTGTCTGTGGCTACCTGATCGGAATTCACGAATACGAATTGTTCAGGATCTTTCAGTCTGATGATTATTTTATCTTCAGTATAGAAGACAAAAAGCTTTACCTTTTTGATCGTGATCTTGCTCAGCTTGATATTTCTGAAAACCAGTCGAACCAAAGCGGCATCATTGATCAGCTGAAAAGAAAAAATGAACTGCTGGAAAACGGGATGAATGAAAGAAAACGTACTTTGCCGGCAGAGGTGGAAGGTGTGCTGAAAGATTATCTGAGAAACCTTGAGAATATAGATATTATGAGCAAAATATTTGATTTTGATGAAGAGACAAATATTCTGCGGGCAATGCTTAATTTGAATTTGAATAATAACTAAAATGAAATTTGAATGCAAAAAAACGCCAAACGGAAAATGGGATATGAATAGGAAATCTTTACCCTGTACCACATCCCTTTCTTATTGTTTTTTTGTCCTAAAAAATAAATAACAACTAAACATAAAAAGATGGCTATCAACTTACAAAAAGGTCAGAGAATTAACCTTAAAAAAGAAAACGGAGCTGAACTTTCCCAGGCATGTGTTGGAATCAACTGGGGAGCAATTGAAAAAAAAGGATTTTTCGGAACTAAAAAAGAAGCAGTAGACTTAGACGGAAGCTGCATTTTATACGATTCAAATAAAAATGTGACTGAAGTTATCTATTTCGGAAATCTGAAATCAAAAAACGGATCGGTAAGACACAGCGGAGATGACCTTACCGGTGATATCGATGGTGATGACGGATTAGACAATGAAGTTATCACAGTAGATTTCAGTAAACTGGAACCTAATGTAGAGCATGTCGCGATGGTATTGAATAGCTACAGAGGTCAGGATTTCGGAACGATTCCTTTTGCTTCTATCCGTATCTATGAAGGTACGCCTACTAATGTGAGAGAGGTTTTTGCTAAATATGACATTGCAAACACTGCTTCTTTCAGTGGCCATGTGGCCATGGTAATGGGGGTTTTTTACAAGAGAAACGGAGAATGGAAATTCAATGCTATCGGAGATCCCACTGCAGACAGAAAACTTGAGCAGACGATTCAGACCGTGCAGATGAATTATTTATAATCAACAATCAGTCAATAGATAAATAAAATAGCAATATTTGTACTTTGTGCACTTATTGCTTTTATCGTATAAAATAATATATAACTCAGTGGAAAAACATAGTATTTTAGATATGCACCCCGGCTTGGTGTGGGGATTTGCGATAACGGTTGTTATCATGCTGCTTCTGGATTTAGGAGTATTCAACAAAAAAAGCCATGAAGTTTCATCCAAAGAAGCTACTATCTGGACCGTGGTCTGGATTTCATTATCCATGATCTTTTCAGGAGTAGTATATTGGGTATTCAATACAGACGGAACTCCGGAAAGTCATGCACTGGCAGTAGAAAAGTTTACCCAATATCAGGCAGCCTACTGGATTGAAAAAGCCCTTTCTGTGGATAATTTATTTGTATTTATCCTTGTTTTTGGATTTTTCAAAGTACCCAAATTCCTGCATCATAAAGTTCTGTTCTGGGGAATCATCGGAGCATTGATTTTCAGAGCCATATTTATCTTTGCCGGAGTAGGGCTAATCAACCTGACTTACCTTCCTGAGATGGATATTTTTGGAACCCCGGTGAAAATTAATATTGTAATGACTCTGTTTGGGTTATTCCTTGTGTATGCCGGAATCAAATCATGGGGTGACGGAGATGATGACGATGATGAAGATTACAGTAATACAGCAGGAGCCAAGCTCATTAAAAGCTTCTGGAAAGTTTCCGATAATTATGATGGTGATAAGTTTTTCACTATTCAAAACGGAATTAAAATGGCAACACCATTATTGGTGGTGGTAGGAGTAATTGAATTTACAGACGTCCTTTTTGCAGTGGATTCCATCCCGGCAATTTTCGCGATTTCTGATGATCCGTTCATCCTTTATACCTCCAATATCTTTGCCATTTTAGGACTTAGATCACTGTATTTCCTATTGGCAAACTTTATTCATATGTTCAGCAAGCTTCCGTACGGACTGGCTATTATCCTTTCGTTTATCGGAGTTAAAATGCTGATTGCACCATGGTATCATATTTCATCCCCTGTTTCTCTTGGAATTGTAGGTGGAGTACTGGTTATTTCTGTTATTCTGTCTATCATTTTCCCTGACAAAGAGGAAGAGAAAAAAGAAGAACCGAAAGAAAAATAAGTGTATTAAAATAGATAATAAACCTCCTGGAAGTAATTCCCGGAGGTTTTTTTGTCTTTAAAACTTAGACTTAAACATAATTTAAATTAACAGACAGACAGGTTTGTCTGTTTTGCTCTTTTATCTTATATTTGTTTTATAAAATAACAGTAAAATGAAGTCTCCGAGAGAAAGAATTGTAGAAACAACCTTCGAATTATTTACAAAACAGGGATATAATTCCACAGGAATTAATCAGATCATTGCAGAAGCGGAGGTCGCAAAAGCAAGTTTCTACCAATACTTTAAATCCAAAGAAGACCTTTGTGTCGAATTTCTGAATGTAAGACATCAGTACTGGTTTAATGAGCTGCTTACTTTTTCAAAGCAGGCTCCTGATCCCAAATCTAAGATAATGTATGCTTTTGATTTCCTGATCTATATGAACAAAAAAGAGAGTTTCAGAGGATGTAGTTTTTTGAATATTTTATCTGAAATTCCTACGGATAATATTAAAATTTTAGATGTAATCCGGTCGCATAAAACAGATCTTAGAAATTACTTTTTAGAACTGCTGAGAGATGATGTGCTTTCGGATCATGTGTATATGCTTTTTGAGAGCAGTATTGTTGAGAGCCAGCTTTTCAGATCCAATGAACTGATAGAAAAGACAAAGAAAATACTAATCAATTTAATACCCTAACCAATGGAACAGAAACATCCGCTGCCGCCTTTCACTCTGGAAACGGCAAAACAAAAAATTCAAATAGCAGAAGATGCCTGGAACAGTCAGGATCCTGAAAAGGTCTCGAAAGCCTATACCCTTGACAGTGAATGGAGAAACAGAGGTACATTTGTCAACGGAAGAGAGGATATTGTAGAATTTCTTAAAAATAAATGGGAAAAAGAACTCCATTACCGGCTTAAAAAAGAATATTGGGCCCATACTGATAACCGGATTGCGGTTCGTTTTGAATATGAATATCAGACACAAGACGGGCAGTGGTTCAGAGCTTATGGAAATGAAAACTGGGAATTTGATGAAAACGGACTGATGGCCAAAAGATATGCAAGTATCAATGATCTGCCTATACAGGAAGAAGACCGGAAATTAAAATAAAGTAAAAAAAGACTGTTGATGCGACAGTCTTTTTTTTTTAGTAAATATTCGTGGGTAAAACTGAAAATAACCCTGTTTTCAAATTCCTTTACCATGTAGCAGCTTATTGATTTTTCTCCTTGTCTGTACGGATATTTTATAGGCTTCATCGCGCAGTTTTTGTATTTTTCCTACCGGTTGGAAAAATATCTTACTTTCAAAAGGGTTAAATGAAAGAAGTTCATTGGTGCAATTTCTGGAATCCAGCAGAGAATCTTTATTTATTTTGACTTCGCCAATTTTAATGAAAGGAGAGTTCTTCCATTCAATATTCAGCTTATTGATGGGCTGATCTTTGAGATCATAGCAAATCTGTATTAAGACATTCGCCGTAAAATCATGGGTTTGAAAGTAAGCCTTTAAAGTTTCTTTTATATTTTCTTTTCTGCCTGTATTTTTATCTACGGATACGGGACTTAGTTTTATTTTGATCATGTAGTCTCCGAGACGGTAAGCCCCTACCGAATAATAATCAAAAGATAAAATGAAATCATTTTTCTTACGAAATAATTTTACAGCATTCTTTAGGAAAGACCCGGTTAAGACAGAAGGAATCGTTTTAAGAAGCTGAGCGGCGATAGAAAATAACCCACTCCCTTTTTTTAGATAAGAACGGTTAATAGCCGTAAATAGTTTTAAAAAGGTGGAAACAGAATTGATAGGAAACAGGGGGAAATTAGCCAACGGATAATTGGCCAGTAATCCGCCATTTTCATCTCTGATCTGCACTGCAAATCCATAAGCAGGAACATCCTTTTCGGAATTTTTAATGGTAAACCGGGCATTAGATAATCGGATGATAAGATCAAATTTTTCTTTATCAAAAAAAGGCTGTAATGCTTCAGGAATATGGGGATCAATCAAAAACTCTCCCTTGGCTATGACATAGGTTTTTGCATGGGCATTTCTGGTGGCATAATTAACATCGCTTATCAATGAAGATTGCTCAACAAAATCAGCAATTGTTTTTTTATTGATTTCCAGAAGTTTTTTCTCCTCTTCATTAAGTTCATCGAACTTTTTATTATATTTTAATGGATTTGGCATTTAGTTTTTAAATTCAATTATAACGCCAAGTTTTGGAATCTGTGTTAACGGTGTATTACAATTATTTGAATTTTCATGATAATAAAGAATAAATCGTTTATTTTCTTTATAAATATTTGAATATCAATGTTTTTTTTATTTATGAAAAAGATCTGGTTATACAAAATTATTTTTTTAGCTTTAATCTGAAAGAAGAAAATCAGTCTTGGCTTTTACATGATCTGCTCATTTCAAAAAGCATTATCTTTGTAAAAAATTATAATATGGGAGTAGCAGATTTGTTATTTAAACGTAAAAAGGAATTGGCAGAAAAGAACCTGAAAGACGGTAAGGAATATATGGAAGAGTATGGTAAGAGAGAAAGTGTGGTACAATTACCAAGCGGCTTACAATACGAAATTATTACGGAAGGAGACGGTGCAAAACCAGGCCCTAAGTCCACCGTAAAATGCCATTACCACGGAACAACAATTGCCGGAAAAATTTTCGACAGCTCTGTAAAAAGAGGAACACCAGCTTCTTTTCCTCTAAACAGGGTAATTTCCGGATGGACTGAAGCTCTTCAGCTAATGCCTGTCGGAAGTAAATGGAGACTGATTATTCCGCCGCATTTAGCGTATGGAGATCAGGAAATCAGTAAAGAAATAGGACCAAACAGTACACTTGTTTTTGAAGTTGAATTATTGGGAATTAAATAATCCGGCTTAAAAATAGATTAAAAATTTACCTGAATCCAGGTAAATTTTTTTATTTGTTTTATATTCGTATGGATGAATTGTTATGAAATGATATATAGAGTTTACAATTTAGTTTTATAATAATTCAATGAATACACAAAATAGAACTGAATGAAAAAACTCTTTTACTTTATTGCTGTTGTAAGCGTTTTGGCATCTTGTGTTTCCAAAAAAAATCAGGTAATTCAGCAGAATATCCTTACTCTTAAGGATAGTTATTGTAAAGCCCCGTTTAAATATAACTACAGCAATAAACTTCCTTCTTATCATTCAGACTCTATTTTAGCTGCTAATAAAGACCTTAAAGAAATATTTACGGATCAGAGTATCCTCATCCTGAATGCACTAGATAATCTGAGCGATGTGCATAAGATCATTGAACTTAAAAAAGATTCATCACTTACTTCACAGGTGAAAATTTTACAGCTTAAAACTAAAATCAACAGCAGGATTACCATTGCTTTAACTGAGCTGGATGCCGTTGCCGCTGAATTTGACTGTGAGGGTGAAAGAGTAGCCCAAATCGGAAATTATGTAGATAACCTTAACTCATCCCGAAATAATAAACTGATTTTATACTCCATTATTGCCGGAGCAGCTACTTCTATTGCCGGAGGAATTGTAAAAGCAGATGGCTGGGATAATGCGATAAGTATTGGCGGTGGGGTTTTAGGGGCCGGATTTGGATTGGCAACCCTCAATCCGAAAGGTAAAAAAGTTGAATTTATTCATCAGAGAAATCTCCTTAGAGATGTATGGAGAGAAAAACTGGAGTCGCCCAATTTTCCGCCATTCATCTGGTATATGTATACAGAGAAGAAATTTTCAAACAGAGAAGAACGTTCTATTATCGGAAATATGAAAATGAGATGGCTGCATTATCAGTTTAATGATAATAAAATAACAGCAGATCAATCAGTAATTTTTAGTGACGGTGGATATTACAGGGCAGATGACCTGCATAACAGAGCAGCAATGCTTAATCAGATGCAGTCTGCTACAAGAACGATCAATCAGAATATTAATTATCTGTTACTGGATCTGGACAAATTGGTTCTTTAAGAAAAAATTAACTGTAATAATATTTGTTACATTTAAAAAAATGTCTATCTTTGCCATGTAATTACAATGAATAATACAAGATTTGCTACGGCAGTACATATAATGACGTTATTGGCGAAAAGTCCTCAGGAGTGGCTTACTTCTGAATGGATTGCCGGTAGTATCAATGTTAATCCTGTGATTGTCCGAAAAGAAATCAGCGTGTTGAGAGAAGCAGGTCTGATTGTCAGCAGACAAGGAAAAGAAGGTGGAAGCCAGCTTGCAAAAGATGCCGGAATAATTGCAATTTCTGATATCTACAAAGCGGTAAAGAATACAGAAGTATTAGGAAAGAAAAACCAGAATCCCAATCCGGCATGCAGTGTCGGGAAGGAAATTAATATTCATTTAAATACGCTATTTGAAGAGACAGATCAATTAGTCGTTCGTTTTTTAGGAGTTAAGTCTTTGGAAGAATTCGCTGATCAGTTCGGGTAAAATTTTTTTACCCATAAATGTAACAATATTTATTACAGTTTAATTTTAAAAATAAAACATTATGAAAAAAGTAGCAGTAATTGGTGCCACAGGATTTGTAGGAGCACACATCGTAACAGAATTAGCACACAGAGGATATGCCGTAGAGGCGTTAGTCAGAGATGCATCGAAGGTAAAAACACAAGAGAATGTAACCGCAAAAAGTATTGATGTAAACAATGTAGATGAACTGGCAGGAGCTTTAAAAGGAAGTGATGCTGTTATCAGTGCTTTTAATGCGGGCTGGACAAACCCTAATCTTTATAATGACTTCTTCAACGGTTCTGTGAATATTGAAAAAGCAGTGGAACAGGCCGGAGTAAAAAGACTTATTGTAGTAGGAGGAGCCGGAAGTTTATATACTCCTGACCATGTACAGATTGTAGATACCCCTGATTTTCCGGATGCTTACAAACCCGGAGCTACTGCAGCGAGAGATTACTTAAACAAAATCAAAGAAAATAATACACTGGACTGGACGTTCTTTAGCCCTGCCGTAGAAATGAACCAGGCTAACGTAGGAGAAAGAACCGGACAATACAGAACATCTCTGGAAACTCCTGTGTTTGACGAAAACGGAAGAAGCCGTCTTTCAGTTGAAGACGTAGCAGTGGTTTTGGTAGATGAACTTGAACAGAATAACCACATTCGTGAACGTTTTACTGCAGCTTACTAATTAAAAAAGAACAAAATGCTAAAAAAGAAATTATTATCACTGGCTGCCCTGCTTGGCTTTATGGGAATACTCTTCGCAGGTAACCTGAAAGTGAAAGTATATAACCCGGGGTCAAAAGCTATCTTTGCAGTGACTTCAACCCTTATTTACGGAGATAAAGATGCTATGCTTATTGATGCACAGTTTCAGAAACAATACGCAGAACAACTGGTTAAAGAAATAAAAGCAACCGGTAAAAACCTGAAAACCGTTTTTATCTCTCACAGTGATCCCGATTTTTATTTTGGACTGGATGTCATCAAAAGAGCATTCCCTACTGTGAAAATTATTTCAACTGCCCAGACCGCTTATCTGATTTCAGCTTCCATGGATGATAAAATGGCCGTATGGAAACCTCAGCTGAAAACAGATGCTCCTTCAGAAATTATTGTTCCTCAGGCTGTAACTGCGATTCCTGATCTTGAAGGAAATAAAATAGAAATAAAGCAAAATTCTGAAGATCCTGCTCACAGCTTTCTTTGGATTCCATCCCTAAAAACAATTGCAGGCGGAATTTCTGTGTCTACAGGTTCTCATCTTTGGATGGCAGATACTCAAAACGTAAAAGCAATTGACCAGTGGATCGGGCAAATTAATGCCATGAAAGCGTTACAACCTGAACAGGTAGTTCCTTCACATTTTTCAAAGCAGTCTTTGTCTCCGCAATCTCTCGATTTTATCAGAGAATATCTGGAAAATTATAAAAAAGCAGTAACGGAAAATACAACAACTCCTGCTATTGTGGATTTTATGGTGAAGAAATACCCTGACCTTCCAGGAAAAAATGAGCTTGAAATGGGTGTGAAAGTATTTCGTGGTGAAATGAACTGGGATTTAAAGTCTCCTTATCCGGCCATAGGCAGAAAGGTTGAAGTAGATTTCGGAACAGTGAAATTCATCCTTGATTTTAAAGACAATAAAACAATGACCTTCACAGGAACAGCCGGAAGCTCAAAAAACAGTACCGATACTGTAGAGTATACAGCCGTGGAAGTAGCGAAAAATATTTTTATGGTGTACTGGCATGAGCCTCATCTGGGGTTCAATGTTACTCATATTCAGGATTACAATAAAAATATGGTATATTCAAATATCGCGGGTCCGGATGGAATATTTACCCACCCCAAAGGAAGTCTTAAGATTTTAAAATAAATCATTAAAAATTTCACAGGGAATATCGGAAACTTCATCCGGTTATAATAAAAACGACTGTCAAAGGACAGTCGTTTTTGTAGTTTGATGATTCATCCGCTTCACCGGATCAGCTTGCTGATTCTTTTACCTTCAAAAAAAGCTGGCTCAAAATGAGGCAGCTTTCTGTTCTATAGATTCATAAACAATTTCGGATTCACCGGTGTATTGTTCTTGTGTACTTCATAATGAAGATGAGGTCCTGTTGAACGGCCTGTATTTCCTGATTTGGCAATTACCTGACCTACTTTTACCTTATCATTGGTCTTTGAAATGAGCTGTGATAAATGTCCGTAAAGAGTAGCCAGCCCGTTACCGTGAGAAACGATGACGCAATTTCCGTACCCTCCTTTCTGTCCGGAGAAAATAACGGTTCCAGCAGCGGCAGCCCTTACATCGGAACCATAAGCAACAGCAATATCCAGTCCTTTATGAAACTGCATCTGATCCGCTTCAGCAGGCGGATTGTTTTTTTCTGCAGGTACAGCTTTGGATGAGCCAGAAGTATTTGCCACAGCTTTATTGGACGCCGGAGCCGGTTCAGGAGCGGCCGGGGCTGCTTTAGGAGTCACCATTACTTTAATTTCTCTTTTGATTCCATAGCTGTCTGTTACTTCAATAATCTTTTCTACAGGTTCTGCTTTAACTTCAGGCTTTGGAGCTGCAGTAGCAGCAAGTGCTTTTGCCTGTGGTGCCGTGTTGTTCTTTACAGAAGCAAAAACAGTTTTAAATGGAATCGGATTTTTTCTAATTCCAAAATTAGAAGAAATATACCCGTCTGTAGGCATTCCCAGTGGAACCTGCATTAGCTTTTTCTGCAGATCCATCAGGTACTGGCTGTATCGGTTAGCCTGTTTAGCAAGATAAATGGAATTGGAAATACTATCCTGGCTGAGAACCATTAGCTTCTGATTCGGGATATCTTTGGATTTCAGGAAAGAATTAAGTTGGGCAACCGTCTGATCTACAAGATTAAGATCAGTTTTCATTTTTAAATAATCTACACTGTCTCTTTCAGTGTTTATTTTGACAAGGTTTACTTCATAAGTTTTGTCATCTCTTTCAGAGAATAACTTGGCAATACATACTCCTTGTGCAAAAACTACTAGTAAAAGTCCTCCGAGGAGAATGTTTACGTTCTTCTTGCTGTTTAGAAATTTTTTCATATTTCTTCTCTTAGTAAGTTTAAAACGGTTTTGAAGTTGCAAATTTAATTAAAAATAATCTTTGTGAATTATTTTTAACTAAAATTCAGTTTTTTCTGTATTTAACGTTTAATTAACTGTTTAATTGTATTGAAGTGTTAATTTTTTCAAAAAATGGCTTTTATCATAGTCTCAAGACCGATGTTACGCCTATGTTTTAATATCTTTGCAGTTCACATTCCAATTATGGCTAAAAAGAAAACAATTTCAGAATCTTCTCATCCAAAAAAGAATAAAAAAGAGGTTTCTGTAGGGGTAGTGGGGAGCGGAAGTTTTGCAACTGCTATCGTAAAAATGCTTGTTGAAAATTGTAAAGTAGTACACTGGTGCGTAAGAAGTGAGTTTGTAAAAGGAGCAATAGAGCTTCGCGGACATAACCCGACTTATCTTACAGCAGCTCATTTTAATCTTAAAACCTTAAAGCTGACCACAGATATCAATGAGCTGGTTTCTGCCTGTGATGTAATTGTATTAGCAACACCTTCTATATACCTGTCTGATACGCTGGATAGAATGACCTGTGATTACTCGGATAAAATCTTTATCTCTGCAATTAAAGGAATTATTCCGAAAGTGAATGATGTGGTAGCTCATTATCTTCGTGACGAATTTAAAATTGGTTTCAGGAATCAGGCTGTTATTGCCGGACCTTGCCATGCAGAGGAAGTTGCTATGGAAAGACTTTCTTATCTTACTATTGCTGCTGTAGAAGATGAAACCGCTGAAAAGCTGGAAGGAATTTTCAGTTCAGACTTTATTAAAGTACATACCAGTAAAGATATTTTAGGAAATGAATACAGTGCCATTCTTAAAAATATTTTTGCCATTGGAGCAGGAATAGCAAGTGGATTAGGATATGGAGATAACTTTACTGCCGTTTTTGTGTCCAATGCCATCCGTGAAATGGAGACTTTCCTTGAAGCCATTTACGAAGCTCCGAGAGATGTCAATGAAAGTGCCTATTTAGGAGATCTTCTGGTAACCGCTTATTCTCTTTTCTCAAGAAACAGAAATTTAGGAAATCTGATCGGGAAAGGGTATACGGTAAAATCTGCAATTCAGTCGATGAACATGGTGGCAGAAGGTTATTATGCTGCAGATTCCATTTATAAAACTGCAAAACAAAAAAATCTGAAATTACCGATTATTGATACCGTTTACGCTATTCTTTATGAGGGTAAAAATGCCGAGAAACAATTTAAGAAACTGACGGCGAAGCTGAATTAATAAAAACAGAGCTGACGATTGATAAAAAGAGGCTGTATCACTATTGATACAGCCTCTTTTTTTATTGGCTCATTTTGGTGATCACCAGAGCCAGTGAAGATCTTACATTAAGATTGCTGGCTGTAAATCCGTTTCCGGTATCAAATTCAAATTTTTGTTTAATAGCAGTAGGTGCGGTTAATTTTAAAAAATAAGTTCCCTGATAAAAGGTAAAAGAACTGGATAACTGGCACATCTGATTGGTTTCCGAAAGATTTCCTGAAGTTGCAGCATTGATCAGATACGACCTGGTACAGGTAAAATTCTGGGAAAGATACTGAGTATTAGCCGTCCCGTTATTATTGTTGGCATTACTGGAGTCTACCGAATAGCGTACGATATAAGTTCCTGCCGGTAATGTTATGGTAGAAGTATCCGCTCCCAGTGAAGCTCCGGTAATTTTATTGGAGGCCATAGTGAAATTCGTCAGCGTATTATTGGTGCTGCCGGTAGGAATTAAAATCCCCGGATTGATGATCAGAGACATGGTTTGTGGTTCCGATCCTGAAAGGATAGCACGTTGCCATTGATTTCTGATCCATACATAATATCCTTTTGGAAATGGGGAAGCTCCTCCCTTGTTATAAATAATAAGCCCGTCTGCCGGATTGGCTACCGGTGTCGAAGTACTGTTGAGTACAATAAGATCATATTGCGGGAAAAGAGCACCTTTGTTTGAGGAATTGATATCCAGTACACTACTTGCGTTGGGAGTGCTTGTGTTGATACCAACCTGTGCCTTTACCGGTATGCCAAAAAATAAGATTGACATTGAGATGATATAGATATATGTTTTCATTGTATTACTGATTATTGGTTAAGTGCTGATCTTTGAATATCAACTTTTGCATTGGTGATGATGATCTCTCCGTTATTAGGCGCTGTACCTCCGGCTCCCAGCTGATAAGTGCCTCCTGCATCATGAGCAATAGAAGGGACTAAAGAAATGGGAGTAGTGGAAGTCGTCACAAAAGAAAAGCTTAGATTAAGAGTATGGGTCTTATTGCTGGCAATGGATTGTGCATTGATACTGATGGTTTTGCCATATTGTGTTCCGCTTACAGGATCTATAAGTCTTACCAGATATTGGTGTAAATGTACAGGAGTACCTCCGATTCCCGCGGTAGAGCTTTCAAGCGTTGTCTTTATGTTCAGGCATAAGTTGACCAGATATCCGCTGTCTCCAGGCAGGCTAATAGCTCCGGTGCCACTATTATAGGATGCACCTATATCATTGGATATGACACTAAAGTTGGCATCCGTAAAATTTTTATACGTACCATTGGCAAAATTTCCCAATATAGTGTAGTCTGTTGTTCTCTGAAGAATCATATAACTTACCAGATTGTAAGTGTCGGCAAGCTGCGTCCATCTGTTATTTTTCCAGATATAAAGTCCGGGGCTGATTGAGTTTCCTTTATTGTATACCACAAGACCGGCAGCCGGATTATTAACAGGGGAAGTATTGTTTAATATATCTACAATATCCACTCTTGGAAGAAGAACTCCTTTATTGGTAGCCGGAGATACATCCAGCACCGCAGAGCTGGTAATTGTTGTTTTACCTATGCCAACTTGGGCATATATTGTTTGTACTATCAAAAATAATAGTATGAAATAACTTTTTTTCATGTGCTGGTTTTTAAAGTTGAGATATTTTAATATAAGATCCGGTAGGCATTACATTTACAAGATCGTAAAATGTACTGTTCTGCATTCTTCCCAATCGTAATCGAAGTCCACCGATAATATTGGCATTGGCATTAGCCGGTACACTATAATAGTAAGACCATGTCGCCAAATGATTGGTATTGACTTTCGAAACAATAGGAACCTCTTTTCTCGTACTGGCTCCGGCTGTAAATGCATTGGTAGAATTATTATACGTATCGTTGGCAAAGTCTATAAAATATCCCATCAGATAATAAGTACTTCCTGTAAGAGGAGCTGTTCCTCCTTGTCCGGGAGGACTTTCCTGAGGGGAATTGAGATTGAGATTGACTTCGACCAGGTAATTTCCCTGCGGTAATATTAATGAATAACCACCCGAAACCGCGTTTTGAACAATTTTAAATCCGTTGATATTGGATACTCCGGAAATGGCAGGCGGGTTTACTATTAATAAATTGCTGACACCTGCAGCTGCATTATCCAGCGCAGATAAGGATCCTGTAAAATCCAGATATGCTACTTTAGGTGTATTCTCAGCATCAATGGTACTTTGCCATTGATTGACCGTCGTGCTGAAGAAATGCAACGCTTTGTTATTGGTGTTGCTTCCGCCGTTATATCCGATAAGGCCATCTGCAGGAGAAGCAACAGGAGTGGTTGTACTGCTGAGATTGGCAAGGTTTAAATTGGGAAATAAAATACCCTTATTACCTCCGGAGAGAATGATAGCTGGTGAGGAAGTATAGCCGCTTCCTCCATTATTGATGGTGATGCCGGTTACAACGCCATTGGTTAAAGTCGCTGTAGCACGGGCTTTTGAGCCACCGTTGATGACGGATCCTCCTCCGTAAAAATTAACTGTGGGGGCAGTAGTGTAGCCATTTCCTCCATTGGTGATGGTTACACCTGTCACAGCTCCTCCTGAAACAGAAGCGGTAGCAGTGGCGGGAGTTCCATTGAAATTCTCAATATGCAGTATCGCACTAGGGTCCGGTGTGGACGTGTTGATTCCTACACTTCCGCTTTGGGCCAATGCCACTGTTGCGAAAAGTGTACTAACGAAGTTAATAATTTTCATCTTTAGTATGTTTGTTGAATAATTTTAATTAAATAATCATTAAATGTTGTGTTTGTTTAATTGAAAGTTACGTAAAAAATAAACTAATTATATGGTTTTTTTGTCGATTTTTATCTATAAAATTGATTATTTGTCAATCAAATGTGATTTTTGTTTAATGGTTTGTAATGTTTTGTCACTTTATGTTGATAAAAGACAATAGTGTAAATGTTTATGTTTGCAGTGTTTTATATAGCGAACTTAAGTGAACTTAAATTTTTATAAAATGTGGAGCTCTGTATTTTATTGTAATTATTTACTATTCAGTGAATTAAAAATTATGAAAATGTGGTATATTTTGTTTGAATTTTCAATCAGATTTAGGGAGTTATTAATCATTTCAATGAAACTTTATTGAAATTTTCGATGGCTTTTTGTTGGATTCTGACGAAGTCCTTTTTTACAAAAAAATAACGTGTTAAAATCGTTAAACGCGTTTCTCTTTTTAAAACTTTTCCCGAAATTTGAAGTAAAATTTTAAAATTATGTCACAATCGCTTACAAGCAGAACACCGAAACCTAAATACGACGTTGTACTGATAGGCGGCGGAATCATGAGCGCCACTCTGGCAACGCTGCTTCATGAATTTGATCCGAATCTTGAAATCGCTATTTTTGAAAGACTGGGAAGGTTCGCCAAAGAAAGTACAGCAGCATGGAACAATGCCGGAACAGGACACTCCGCTTTTTGTGAGCTAAATTATACCCCTGAAAAACCAGACGGAACTATTGATATTACAAAAGCTGAAAGCATTGCTGAACAGTTTGAAATTTCAAAACAGTTTTGGGCTTATCTGGTTACCAAAGGATATATTCATGAACCTAAAGATTTTATCAACTCATGCCCGCATATGAGCCTGGTATTTGGTGAAAAAGATGCCGAATATCTTAAGAAACGCCATGATAAAATGGCAGAGTCTGTTCTTTTTTCAGGCATGGAGTTTTCTACAGATCATGAACAACTGAGAGAATGGCTTCCTCTGGTAATGAGTAAAAGAAATAAATCCGAAGTAATGGCTGCTACTAAAATGGACATGGGAACAGATGTTAATTTCGGAACTTTAACGAGAAAAATGGGAAGACACCTTCTTGAAGATTCTAATGTTGAAGTTTTCTTATACCATGAAGTAAAAGATATCAATCCGAGAGAAGACGGGAAATGGGAAATGAAGATTAAGGACAGGATCCATAATCATAAACAGGAAGTACTTGCTGATTTTGTATTTATCGGAGCAGGAGGATACGCACTTCCGCTGCTGGACAGCTCAGATATCAAAGAAAGTGAAGGGTACGGAGGATTTCCGGTTTCAGGACAGTGGCTTGTGAGCCATAATCAGGAACTGGTAGAAAGACACCAGGCAAAAGTATATACACAGGCTACTGTAGATGCACCGCCAATGTCTGTTCCTCACCTTGATCTTAGAATTATTGACGGGGAAAAAGCTCTCCTTTTCGGACCTTTTGCAGGGTTTTCAACAAAATTCCTGAAAGAAGGAAGCTACCTTGATTTACCGGAAAGTGTGAATACTAAAAATTTAAAATCATTATTCGGTGCATGGTGGCACAATCTTCCGTTGACCAAGTATCTTATCCAGCAGGTTGCTATGACTAAGGCACAGAGAATGCAGCATTTAAGAGAGTTTGTGAAGGATGCTAAAGAAGAAGACTGGGAGCTGAAGGTAGCCGGCCAGAGAGTTCAGATCATCAAAAAAGATGAAAAAGAAGGAGGTAAGCTGGAATTCGGAACTGAAGTGGTCGTGAACAAAAAAGGAACGATAGCTTCTTTATTGGGAGCCTCACCGGGAGCTTCCACGGCAGTATATGCAATGTTGAACGTTCTTGAAAAATGTTTTCCTGAAAAAATAAATGGAGAATGGAATGCCAAATTGCTTGAAATGGTGCCTTCTTATGGTAAAAAACTGGCAGAACATCCGGAACTTACCAAAGAACTGAGACATTATACCAAAGAAAAATTAGAATTAGAATACTAACATTAGTAATGGGCAATGAATAATATTGTTATACCACATATTATTCATTGCTCATCATTTATTACTCATAGAAAAGCGTGGAAGAAGTAGTTGTAAAACCAATTATTGCCAAGGAGCTCCTGGAGTCTTTTCAGACAAAAATTGAAGAGGAGAAGCAGGTTATTGTACACTGTTGTTTTCCGGCATCACCGTTTTTAGGAAATCTGATCAGAATCTGGCATTCTACTTATCTTTTTGATAACCAGTCTGAGCATAGAAGTAAGCTGATTCATGCTGAAAATATTTCAATTTCTCCTTCTTGGACGCCGGTTCCTTTTATGAAAGACTTTTGGTTTACTCTCATATTTTCAGGACTACCGAAAGATTGTAAAAGTTTTGATCTTAAAGAAGTAATTCCGGAAGAAGGAGGGTTCTTTGTAGAGTCTATTAAAAGAAACTCTTTAGATGTATATCGTGTGAAAATTTCAGAATCCTATTAAATGATTGAATGAAACTAAGGGAAGAAAAGCTGGAAAAAATTATCCGATGGGCTGAAGCAAATCCGGATATCCGTGCTGTGCTCCTGACCAGCTCACTGGTCAATCCTTATGCTCCTGTAGATGATTTAAGCGACCTTGATGTGGAACTGGTCTTTAATCAGAGGCTGCCTTATGAAACCGAGAATGAATGGGTCCGGTTCTTTGGTGATCCTATTTCCATGATTGAGGAAGATGATACGGTCTTTGAAGGAAAACATGCGATGAAAATGGTTCTTTACAGGGATCATGTAAAGGTGGATTTTAAACTCTATCAGGTATCAGAATTTATTGAAGAAATAAAGAACGAAAGTCTCCCGGATGATTGGGATGTAGGCTATAAAGTTTTAATTGATAAAGATAACCTTACAAAAAATCTGAAGCCTCCGACGTATCAGTCTGTGATGATTCATAAACCTACAGAAAAGGAATTCAGGCAGTTGATCAATGATTTTTGGTGGGATACTACTTACGTTGCCAAATGCTTAAAACGTGGAGATATTTTCTATGCAAAATTTATGGCTGAAAATATTCTCAGAACCGATTATCTTGTTCCTTTGATCGAATGGTGCATTGCCGATGCCCATGACTGGGATCAGATAACGACCAACAAACATGGAAGACTTTTCAGGAAATATTTGTCAGCGGATCAGTGGGAAGCTGTAGAGGCAACCTTTTCAGGAAGTAATACTCAGGAAAACTGGGCTGCTTTATTTGCCTTCGCCAACCTGGTACATGAATGGGGAACTGATCTGGCACAGAAGCTGGGTTTTACTTATCCGGTTACACTGGAAAAGGACATCAGAGCCTATCTTCTTGAAGTAAAGTCTTTGTCTTAATCAAATTCGTTCTCTGTAATAAGATTTTCAATACAGTATTCGGCTATGGCGGTTATGGTAACAAACGGATTAACTCCAATGGTTCCGGGAATTAATGATCCGTCTAAAACATAGAGATGGTCGTGCCCCTTCAATTTACCAAATTTATCAGTAGCTTCATTCAGGACACAACCTCCGAGCGGGTGATAGCATATATCCGGACCGAATCCGTTATTAAATAAAAAATGACTTCTGGTCCCACCATTAGCTTTATTCATTTTTCTGATGAAATATTTAGCATTTTCCTTCATTTTTAAAGTATTGCTTTCATTCCATTCTAATTTCAGGGCTTGTTTGATGGGGTCATAAGTAACTTCTCCCTTTTTATCCACTCTGTTGATTAATAAATACAGAGCTGTGGCCACATCCATTCCCATAGGTAACGGAGCTATTTCGGTGAAAAAAGAATGGTCTTTGTCTTCCCAATTGTCAATACCTGCAACCGGAATGGTGGATTGTTTTGTCCCTGTTCCGCCGGATAAAGGCTGAACCCAGTTTCTTCCGGTCATAAAATTGCCGTTGTTTCCCCAGTTTTTGCCTACATTTTCATGAAGAGATAAATTATGAACAGCCTTGGAGTGCAGTAAAAGTTTCAGCGTGCCCATGGTTCCTGCTGCAAGAATCAGCTTTTTACAATTAAAAATTTTGTCTGCAATGGGGTTTCCCGAGGTATCGGTTTGCTGAGCGGTAACCGTATAGCTTTTGTCATCATTAAGTTTAATATCGTCAACACGGTGAAGGTCAAGGATTTCAAGATTTCCGGTGTCCAGTGCCTTTTTGAGATACGTCTTATCCAAACTGTTTTTACCGTAATTATTTCCATAGATTACTTCTGTATTCAGAGCGGATCTTGGAACTTCATTCCTGTATTCTTTCTCCATATATTTAAAATCATAAACATTGGGAACCCTTATTGTTTTAAATCCGGCTTTGTGAGCTTCTGCTTCTCCCACTCTTGTAAACTTGTAATAAGGACAGTCTTTCAGGAATTGCTCATCAATAACATTGACTTTGAGTTCTTCTCGTACCATAGGGAAATAATAACCGTAAAATTTTTCAGCATCGAGATCAGGAAATACTTCTCTGAAATATTCCTTTTTCGGAGTAACGGCCATTCCTCCGTTAACCAATGAACCTCCACCAACACCTCTTCCCATCCAGATTTTAATATGATCAAAATCCAGCCGGTCCAGAGTTCCTGTAAACGGAGTTAAAGAGAAAATATTCATAAATGGAGCTATACTTTTCTTTTTTAACCACGCAGAACTTTTACCCGGTTTCAGTAAATTGGAAAACGGGATTCCAGACTTTTCCCAGTTCAGACCCATCTCCAGCATAACCACTTTTTTACCTGCCTCACAAAGACGAAGCGCAGATACAGCACCTCCGTAACCGCTGCCAATAATGAGTATCGGAACGTCCAGGTTTTCCTTCCCGTATTTGTTTTTTCTTTCTGCTGCCCGAAACAAATCCGACTGAAGAAAATAAAAACCGCTTATTGCCAGAGCGCTTGTTGTAATGAATGTCTTCCTGTCCATAAATCTGCTTTTTCAAAAAGTATGCTAGAGGAGCATAAACTGGTTTTTATTTAAAACAGATTATACTTTTTATCACAATTTTAACTCTTTGTCCCATGAAAAATTCATAGTTTTACTTATAATTTAAGCATTCATGAAAAAATATATTCTGCTCTTTCTAGTCTTACCATTATTGGCTTTTTCTCAGAAAACCTCAAAAGAGATATTAGCGGTTAAGAAATTCCAAAAAGAGCTCAATGCTGAATATCTTAATCCTAAAGAAACACCTTTAAGAGGAGATCACTTTAAAAATTTTAAAAAGCACCCTTTTTTCCCGATTAACATGAAATACAGGGTATCGGCCACTTTTTTGAAGTCTGAAAATACTCAGCCTTTTGAGCTGCCTACTTCTTCCGGAAAAACAAAGTCTTATCAGGAGTTTGGAAAGGCAACCTTTGAACTTGACGGAAAACCCTATACCGTGACCTTATATCAAAGTCTTGATCTGATTAAAAAATCTGAATATAAAGATTATCTTTTTCTGCCGTTCCGTGATGCTACCAATGGAAAAGAGACTTATGGCGGCGGAAAATACATGGACTTAAGAATTCCTGAAGGAAATACCATTGTACTGGATTTTAATCAATCCTATCAGCCGTATTGTGCATATAATGCTTATGATTACAACTGTCCCATCGTTCCGGAAGAAAATAAACTTCCTGTTGAAATACGTGCCGGGGTTATGTATGAAGATATTTACCACTATTAATAGTTATGATATATCTGAAACTTTTTAATCCCGAAGACCTTCCTGCCATCAGCTATGATTTGGATGAAAATCAATCGCGTTTTACAGCATCGGTAGCAAAGGCATTGAAGATGATTCGCGAAAGAGATGATCATTTTGCATTTCCGGTAACTATTTTTGATGGTCAACAGGCTGCAGGTTTTTTTATCCTTGATTTTGGTGATGATAAGCTGGAGCTTACTGATAATAAAAATGCAGTATTGATAAGGTCTTTATCCGTAAATCCTGAAATGCAGGGTAAAGGAATCGGAAAAGCAGCGATGATGAAAGTGGACGATTTTGTGAGAGAACATTTTAAAGATTGTAATGAAATTGTTCTGGCTGTGAATCAAAAAAATGAAGCAGCCTATCATATTTACCGTGAAGCAGGGTATTCTTATGAAGGTAAAACCAGAATAGGAAGGAGTGGCCTTCAGTATCTTATGGATAAAAAACTTTAATAAAATTTTAAATTTAAAATTTTTATCCTGCTGATTTCTTTCCATAACTTTGAGTAACATCAAATTATAAAATATGGAAATATCACTTCATAATCAGGTCGCTGTAGTCACAGGAGCTTCCAGTGGAATAGGTTCGGGAATCGCAAAATCTCTGGCAGAAGCAGGGGCAACAGTAGTTGTCAATCATTCCTCGGAAAGATCTTTAGAAGAAGCAAAAGCTGTTTTAAAAGAAATTACAGATGCCGGAGGAAAAGGAATTACTTATGCCTGTGATGTCTCTAAAGAAGATCAGGTGATTAAAATGTTTCAGGATACTGTTTCACAGTTTGGGACAGTAGATATTCTGATTAATAATGCGGGTATTCAAAAAGACTCCGGATTTACAGAGATGACAATAGACCAGTGGAATGCAGTCATTGGTGTTAATCTTACGGGGCAGTTTCTTTGTGCGAGGGAAGCAATTAAGGAGTTTCTTCGCAGGGGAATAGATCCGTCTCGTTCCATCGCCTGTGGAAAAATTATTCATATCAGTTCTGTCCATGAGGTTATCCCCTGGGCGGGACATGCCAATTATGCTTCGAGTAAAGGTGCTATCAGAATGTTAATGCAAACTTTGGCTCAGGAATACGGAGCACATAAAATCAGGGTTAATTCTATTTGTCCCGGTGCTATCCAGACACCTATTAATAAAAATGCGTGGGATACCCCTGAAGCCCTTAATTCTCTTCTCACACTTATTCCGTATAACAGAATAGGACAACCTCGGGATATCGGAAATTTAGCAGTATTCCTTGCCAGTGATTTGGCAGATTATATCACCGGAACCAGTATTTTCGTTGACGGAGGGATGACTACGTTTGAGAGCTTTTCTACAGGCGGATAGAAGTTGATTGTTTAAGACCTGTGTTTACAATTTAAAACAATACACGCATCTTTTGCGACCGGGCAATGCATTATTCATTATTCATAATAAAAGCTTATGTCAGAAAAACAGAGAATTTCAGATATTTCATGGAAAAAATGGGGACCTTATGTAAGTAACCGTGAATGGGGACTTGTACGTGAGGACTACAGTGAAAATGGTGATGCCTGGAATTATACCAGCCATGATACCGCAGAAGCTAAAACATACAGATGGGGAGAAGAAGGTATAGGTGGAATTTGTGATGATCTTCAGAGGCTTGTTTTTTCCGTCGGGTTCTGGAATAAAAAAGATAGGATGGTAAAAGAACGATTCTTTGGGCTTACCAACGGCCAGGGAAATCATGGAGAAGATGTAAAGGAATATTTTTATTACCTGGATTCTACCCCTACTCATTCTTATATGAAGATGCTGTATAAATACCCTCAGAATACTTTTCCCTATGAAGATCTTTTGAAGACCAATTCGGAAAGAAATAAAGCTGAGCCGGAGTACGAATTGATAGATACAGGGATTTTTGATCACAATGAGTATTTTGATATTTTTATTGAATACGCTAAAGAAAGCCAGAATGATATTCTGGTCAGGCTTACTGTAATCAATAAGTCCGAAAATGAAGCTCCACTTGTTATTCTTCCTACACTATGGTTCAGAAATACCTGGAACTGGGGATATGACGATTATAAGCCCCAGTTGTTGACTGCTCAAAAAAAAGATCAGATCCAAGTCAATCACAAAGATCTTGAGATCAGAAACATATATGCAAAACAATCTTCAGAGATCCTTTTTTGTGATAATGAGACGAATAATAAAAAACTTTATCAGTCTCCTGATAAATCGGAATATTGTAAAGACGGAATCAATGATTTTATAGTGAATGGAAATCAGGAAGCGGTTAACCCTGATAAGAAAGGAACAAAAGCGTCATTTCTAATCGATGAAAACTTTAAGGCCAAAGAAACCAAAATTTTTGAGTTCAGAATTTCTGATAAAGAGCTGAAAGAGCCTTTTAATGATTTTGACACTATTTTGGATCAAAGACTTCAGGAAGCTGATGCATTCTATGCAGATATTCAGAAAGGTATTCAGTCAGAAGATGAAAAACTGATACAAAGACAGGCTTTTGCAGGAATGCTCTGGAATAAAATGTTTTATCATTATAATGTTGAAAAGTGGCTGAAAGGGGATCCGGCAGAGCTGCGGCCTCCAAAATACCGTGAGAAAATAAGGAATTATGACTGGAAGCATCTCAATAATGAGCATATTATTTCTATGCCCGACAAATGGGAATATCCGTGGTACGCAACATGGGATCTGGCATTCCATACCATCAGCTTTTCAATGATAGATCCGGATTTTGCAAAACACCAACTGAAACTTTTCTTGTTTGAATGGTATATGCATCCTAACGGGCAGCTTCCCGCTTATGAATGGAACTTTAGTGATGTGAACCCTCCCGTACACGCATGGGCTGTTTTCAGAGTATTCAAAATTGATGAATATCTGAGAGAAAAACCTGATCTCGAGTTTCTGGAAAGCGCTTTCCAGAAATTACTGATGAATTTTACATGGTGGGTTAATAAAAAAGACAGCAACGGCAATAATATTTTTGAAGGTGGATTTCTCGGGCTTGATAATATTGGTGTTTTTGACAGGAATTCTGTTTTACCCAATGGGGAGCAACTGGAACAGTCTGACGGGACAAGCTGGATGGCCATGTTTGCACTGAATATGATGAGAATTGCTCTGGAGCTGGCATTGTACAATAATGTCTATGAAGAAATGGCCATGAAGTTTTTTGAACACTTTCTGTCTATTGCGAATTCACTGGATAATATGGGAGATGAAAATTTTAGCCTTTGGGATGAAGAAGATGAATTCTTTTATGATGCCATTGCTTCCAGTGACGGTACTCATATGTATCTGAGGTTAAGAACCATTGTAGGTCTCATCCCAATGTTTGCCGTAGAGGTTATAGATGATGAAATGATTGAAAACCTTCCCAATTTTAAGAAAAGAATGAAATGGGTCTTAGATAACAAACCGGAATTAGCCTCATTGGTTTCAAGATGGGAGGTGAAAGGACAGGACTCCAAACATTTATTGTCTCTGCTTCGGGGGCACCGCTTAAAAAGATTATTGAACAGAATGTTGAATCCTGACGAGTTTTTAAGTGATTACGGGATCAGAGCTTTGTCTAAAGAATATGAACAGAATCCCTATACATTGAATCTTAATGAAACAGATTATTGTGTGAAATATACACCTGCAGAAAGTGACAGCGGGCTTTTCGGAGGAAACAGCAACTGGCGCGGCCCTGTATGGTTTCCTATTAATTTTCTTATCATTGAAAGTCTTCAAAGGTTTTTCTTTTATTACAGTCCGGATTTTTTAGTGGAATATCCTACCGGAAGCGGAAATTATTCCAACCTTGATCAGATTGCTGATGCTCTGAGTAAGAGACTCTCTAAAATTTTTTTAAAGGATGAAAACGGAAAACGTCCGGTGCATGGTCAGTATGAAAGGTTTCAGACAGATCCTGATTTTAAAGACTATATTTTATTTTACGAATATTTCCATGGGGATAATGGGCGTGGAGTAGGAGCTTCGCATCAGACAGGCTGGACAGGGCTTATTGCAAAAATTCTTCAGCCAAGGTATTCTAAAAAAGAAATTGCAGAATCGGAAACTGAAATGCCGGAGGATGCAAAATAACCGAAAGAAACCTATACAAATAAGAGGAAGAATAAGAGAAAGACTGCTTTTACAGGAATTTTTTAATCTTTTTATTCAAAAATCTGCTGAATGATTTCTAAGGATGCCGGGATTTTAAAATCTGTGATGTGATAATGATAGTAGACTAAAAGGCTGTCAAGGAAATCTTTTCTGATCGATGAATGAATTTTTGTAGCATAGAGATTTTCAGCCATAAGTGCATTTCTCCATATTGCTGAAATTTCTTCACCGAAAAGCTGGTGCGCAGGCCCGGTTGAAAAAGTTCCGGTTTCCGGATCCAGGTATTTTCCTTCGCTTAGCAATGGCGCAACTCCCTGGATTTTTAAAACAGAAAGCAAGAACAGAAGATGAGACTGATAATTCGGAGCAGTCAACTCATCGATAAATTGATCAATGCTTCCAAATATGCTAAGGTTTTTATTTTCATGCTTAAGAATCTGATTCAGAAAATCTGAAATAAAAAAAACAACAGCGCTTGCTTTGATATCGGTATCAATATCATGATGTTTGATCAATTCAAATTTTGAAACAGAGGGTATGCCGTTGCCTCTTACCGGATTGACTGAGAAGTTCAGCTTATTCAACGGCTGTAACAGGGCTTTCTTTTTATTCTTTTTGGAATAGATTCCTTTTAGAAAGTAAGTCTGAAAACCCTCTTCTTCTGTAAAGCAATGCAATACAGCATCATTTTCTCCATATTTTATAAAGGAAAGTAAAAAACCGTTTTGTGAATTCATTAATTGACTACTCCAATTTTCGCCGTCGCTTTATCAGAACCATCTTCATTGGTCATCAATACAAAATAAATACCCGAAGCAACTCTGGTTCCTTTCTGATTGTTAAGATTCCATTCATAATATCCTCCCCTTGCTACCGCTGAGTGGACTACATTTCCGGCCGCGTCTACAATTCTTATATTGGTCTTTTCAGCAAGACCTTTAAAGGTAACATTTCCTTTGAAGTTAGCATAAACAACAGGGTTGGGGTAAACCACCACATTTCCGAAATTAGAATTGACATCCGCAACGTCACTTTGGTAGGTTACAATACCATTATAAGTTACAAAATACACTTTACCTGTCTTTTTGTCTACTTTAATATCTGTAACAGTATTGGTAGGAAGCGGTGAATTTTCTTTTGTAAAATGTTTAATGGTTTTCTGACCGTCAGCAGAAAGATAATATACACCTCCGCCATCTACGGATACCCATTTATAATCCCCTCCGTCTACTTCAATCTGAAGAATTGGAGAATTTCTGAAAAGTTCTTCACCAAGACCATTCTGCTCAATGACAATAGGTTCAAGTTTAGGATCCGGTTTCCTGATCTCAGCTGCTGCATTGGGAAGAACCCTTAATCCATTGTCTGAGCCTATCCAGGCATCTCCGGACTTATCAAATGCCACAGAGATTGTTCCTGTCCCTACAAGGTTGTTGGATTCTTTCAAAAGATAATCCGTATCATCGGAAAGATTCGTGGCATTCTTATAATCATATACCCAAAAGTTATTGGTTCTGGGAAGAGGTATCCACAACATATTTTCATAAAAAACAGGTTTTTGTACCCCTGAACTGGAGAATGCGTATTTCTTTATGATAAAATCATCCGTAGCCTTATCATAAATACCTACTGAAGGGTATCCTCCATCATCCACATATCCTATAGAAACAAAAAGATTATTTTGGCTGTCACTTGCAAATCCGGCCGGCCGGCGATAATAAGGGGTTGATCCCAGATTATAGTATTTTACAAATTCGAAATCTTTGTTTGCTGAATTATATTTCATCTTATATACTCCGTTATCATACATGGTATAATTTGTAAAGTATACTTCATTATTATTGGCAGGATTTATTACTGCATCTAATACATTGATTGATTTTGGATTATTGATGAAATAAGAAGAATAAATCCATTCTGAGCCATTATAAAAGTAGAATCCGGGCTTTTTAGGATTGTCTACCGGAAAATTATAATTCCCAGCTCGGGCACCACTTGATACCATCAGCTGGTTGTTGTCATATAAGTTTATTTTATAGGCAAAATTGAAATAAGGACCCGAAGGTTTATAAGTATTATTACCTTCATCTTTTATTCCGGATAAAACAGTTCCTCCAAATACTTTTCCTCCTGTAGTGATCGCTGTATTACATTCTTCCCCAAGACTTACTGCCCCTAAGGAAATTCCGTTTATTCCAAATGTGTATACTCTGTTATCTGTAACGACGATATTGTTTGATGTTACCACAACGTCCCTGATGTTCGCAAAACTGGCAGGAAGTGCTACCGGAGAACCATTATTATACATGAATGCAGAAGTAGCAGATGAATAGACCAGTTCAGATTCTGCATCAATATTGGTGAACGCCCCTGTAGCTTCCGTTGTCCATGAAGAATATATGGGAAAAGTACCATTTATTTCATGGCTTTTCAATCCTGAATTGGTAACAGTAAATATTTTATTTCCAAACATGGTTGCTTCATTACTGGCTTCATATACCCCCGTATTATTGAAGAATGCAGAATCTCCGAATTCTTTCTTTTTCAGATTAAATATAGAAACTCCGTATCCGACAGAAATTACCGCCTGATCTCCGGTGATAGAAATATGATTGATTTTTTTGTTACCATTATAACCGGTAGCGATAGGAATATCAACAATATATTTAATTTCCTGCGGAGTGATCATATCCATTGACCCATCCGAATATCCTACAAGACCTGTTTTGGTTTGCGGATTATAATCAAAAGCGGTTATTCCTATATTGTGGAGGCCGTTAGCTTTAGATAGTTTGGTAATCTCTCCGCTTCCTATGGTATAATAAAATATGCCGTTTTCTGTTGCGGCTATTATTTTCCCGTTGTCCTCCTTCATGGTTAAGACATTATTGTAGGAAAAAAGATCTGCCCATTTTTTTGATGCAATGTTCTGTGCTTTTGCCAGTTGCAGAGAGGCTAAAATACCAAGAGAAATTAAAGAGAGTTTTTTCATATTATGCTGTTATGCTGCTGTCTATTACCTGATTGTTCCAGGAAATGTGCTGTACGTTTTTATTGATATCAAAATGAAAGTCTATTCTGCCCAGAAGGAGCCCTGCCCATCCAACCTGGTTGACCAGGACTTTCCTTCCCTGTCTGTTGGTGAAAGTCTGTGGTTCCGGAAGAAATGTATGCGTATGACCTCCCAGAATAATGTCAATATTTTCTGTGCGGGCTGCCAAGATCTTATCACTTACTTTATTGGGCTCATCCCTATAGTCGTAACCAATATGAGAAAGACATATGACAAGATCACACTTCTGATCATTTTTTAAAAAGTTTGAATAATGTTGTGCCACCTCTATCGGATCAGAATATACGGTTTCTCCATATTGTTTTTTACCTACAAGGCCATCCAGCTGGATTCCGACTCCGAAAATACCCACTTTAATCCCGTTTTTGTCAAAGATTTTATAAGGAGAAGTCTTTCCGTCAAGGATGGTGTTTTTAAAATCATAATTTGAACAGATAAAAGGAAACTTTGCATTAGGAAGTACTTTTAAAAAGCCATCTAAGCCATTGTCAAAATCATGATTTCCCATGGTAGAAGCATCATACTTCATCATGGACATTAGTTTAAATTCCAGTTCTCCTCCAAAAAAATTAAAATACGGAGTTCCCTGGAAAATATCTCCTGAATCAAGAAGCAGTACATTGCTTTCCTGATTTCTGATCTGCTGAATTAAGCTTGCCCTTCTTGCAAAACCTCCCTGATTAGGATTTTTAGTATAACTTGCGTCAAAAGGTTCAATTCTGCTGTGTTGATCATTGGTATGAAGAAGAGTCAGTTTCGTTGTGGATTTTAAACCTGGAATTGCCAATCCTTCTGCCTTCATCATATTGGGAGCTAAAGCCATTGCTAAAGTTCCGCCACCTATTGCTTTTAAAAAACTTTTTCTATCCATTACTTTTTACCGATAAAATTTAAACGAACATCTGTATTGGGAATGATCTCAGGGTTTTTCTTGAAACATTCTATATATAAATCTCTAAGTTTTACCCCGGTTGGGATAGATTCTCCTTTTGCAAAGAATTTCATATTATCTCCTCCCAGAGCAAGATAATCTGAAGTTGCAATATAATAGTCTTTACTTGGATCTACCGGTTTCCCGTTAATTAAAGATTTCGTTAACTGTCCGTTTTTTGTTTCAATATAGAGATGAGAGACCGGATTGTTTACCTGTGTTTTTGCGTAATATTCAAAAAGTCCGGGTAAATCTGCTCCTTTCATTTTTACAATGATCAATTCATTTTCAAAAGGCATTACTTCAAAAAGATTTTTCAGCATAATATCACCTTTCCCTATTGTAGTACGGATTCCTCCGATATTGATCAGGGCAGCATCTACATTTTGCTTGATATGAGCTTTTGTCCATTGATCTCCTCCTTCCAGGGTATAATCAGCTAAAAGATTACCCAGATTACTGTTGTCTCCCTGTTTGGTCAGATCTACATTCGTATGGGAGATCTTCTGGTTCATTTCTTTGTCCAGTTTTTGTTTGTAAGGCTCAATTACTTTTACAAACTCCTCATCATTCTTTAGCTCATTATTAATAGAAATATTTTTCTGGGTCTGTACATTGGCAATTTGTAGCGAAGAAGCCGTTTTACATGCCGTAAGAGAAGCCAGAGCAATTCCTAATAACAAGAATTTATTTTTCATAATATCTTTTAGTATATGCAAATATAATTATATGTATAATAAAACATTATTATTTATTATAAATTCTTATTGTAAATTATTAAATTTGACAAAAATAATTCGAACAGATGAGCATTTTAAAAGGAGTAGGTGTTGCATTGGTAACACCCTTTAATGAAGATTTATCCGTTGACTTCGACAGTTTAACAAAACTCGTTGAATACAATATTGAAAACGGAACCAATTATTTGGTGGTATTGGGAACTACGGCTGAGGCCGCTACGCTTTCTGAAGATGAGAAGAAACAGGTAATTGAGCATATCATTAAGGTGAATAATAAACGTCTTCCTTTGGTATTAGGAATTGGCGGGAACAATACTCTTGAAGTCAAGAAACAGATAGAAGAAGCGGATCTATCTGCATTTGAAGCTGTACTTTCTGTGTCTCCGTATTATAATAAACCTAATCAGGAAGGCCTTTATCAGCATTATAAAGCGTTGGCTTCCACAGGGAAAAATATTATTATTTATAATGTTCCGTCAAGAACAGGACAAAATATTGAAGCGGATACAACTATTCGTATTGCAAAAGAGTTTCCCAACTTATTTATGATCAAGGAAGCTGCACCAAACATTCTTCAGTATTTTGACATTTTAAGAAAAAAACCTGAAGGGTTTTCATTGGTTTCAGGAGACGATGAGTTTACACTTCCTGTAACACTAGCAGGTGGAGACGGTGTTATTTCTGTAATTGGGCAGGGATATCCTAAAGAATTCTCTACCATGGTACAGCTTGCTTTGGAAGGTAAGGTAAAAGAAGCTTATGAAATTCACAATAAGCTGGTTGAAATTACAAGATTGATCTTTGCTGAAGGAAATCCTTGCGGAATCAAAGTAATTCTGGCTGAAAAGGGAATCATTAAAAATTATTTAAGGCTGCCTTTAGTTCAGGCTTCAGAAGGTCTGTATGCGAAAATTAAGGCTGAAATGACAAAGATTTAATTGGTAAACAGTCTATTAACTGGCGATAACAAATGAAAATAAAAAGTGAAAAGTTCCGGCTTTTCACTTTTTTTAATCTTTAAATAAAAAATTATGAAATTAATACAGGCAACAGACAAAGACATTCCCCTTATCCAGGAGCTGGCAAGAAGATCATGGAAAAACGCATATGCAGATATACTTTCTGACGAGCAGATGGAGTATATGCTTTCAGAGATGTATTCCGAAAAGGAAATAACGGGCCACCTCCAAAATTCCAATTACCATTATTACTTAATTCAGGATGAAAATAACAGTTCTTTTGAAGGGTTTATAGGGTATGAACACAATTATGAAAACAGGACAACAAAATTACATCGTATTTATTTAGTTCCGGAGAGTAAAGGAAAAGGATTTGGCAAAGAAGCGCTTGTGTTTCTGAATCGGAAAGTCTCAGAAAATAATAATGACAGAATTATTTTAAATGTTAATAAATACAATTCTGCGAGAAGTTTCTACGAATCTCAAGGGTATACAGTCTATGGTGAAGGTATTTTTGATATAGGAAACGGTTTCGTCATGGATGATTTTTTAATGGAATTCCTAATTCACAAGTAATTGACTTAAAATTTTGTAACTTTATCTTGTAATTCTATAACAGGTGATTTCTTTTTTTGATTCATCTTTGCTTCAGAACCAAATCACTTACAAATAATACATTCATATGCTTGGTTTTGAGCTTATTTAGCTTTTTATCAGTATATTTTTTTCATCCTTAGTGTTTAAATTCCTGTATTCTCGGATACAGGGGTTTTTTTTATTTCATATTATGTTAAAAAAAATAGTTTCTATTTCACTTTTAATTGAAATAAATCATTATATTTACTAAAAATTTGACTTACTTATACTAGGATGAAAATGTATGTAAAATTTGATTTCAATGCTCTCTGTAAGAAAGTGTTGGATGACAAGCTTAAAGAGCACGGACTGAAGTACAGGTTGCTGAACTTTGGGGAGGTAGAGTTTTACGAACCTTTCACTCAGGAGCAACATAATCTTTTTAAGAAGAATCTTGGAGATTACGGTATTGAAATTATAGAAAGCCAGAAAACGGCTTTAGTACAGAAAATAAAAGATGCCATTGTAGAACTTGTTTTTTCTGAAGAAATCATTCCTGTAAAAGCATCTATTTACATTTCTGAAAAACTGAATCACAGCTACGGATATCTTTCCAATCTGTTTTCAGAAGTCGCTTATACCTCTATTGAAAACTTTATTATTCTGCAAAAGATAGAGCATGCAAAAGTTTTAATCATAAGAAATAAACAGAGTCTTACAGAAATTGCACACAAATTAAATTATTCCAGCGTCGCTCATCTGAGTACCCAGTTTAAAAATACAACCGGTATTACTCCCTCCCAGTTTCAAAAGATAATAGGAAAAAGAAGAAGAGCCCAAAGTGCCGCAATAAACCCTAAAATGCAGTATGAATAAAGAATTTCTGAACGTTATTGTAGCTGATAGCGATGAAAATACTTTAATTTTTTTTAAAAATATATGTAAGGAGCTTAAAATCTCTATAAAAGTTCAGTGCTTTCACAACGGAATAGATGTCATGGAGTATTTGAATAATGATGAGGCTCTTATTCCTGAAATTATATTTCTGAAATATGACCTTCCCCAAAAACACAGTCTGGACTGTATTGATGAAATCAAAGGGAATGTCAAATTCAGTAATATGGTGACGGCAGTATATTCTGAACCCATCACAGAAAATGAAATTGAGGATATTTTTGTAAAAGGAGGAAACATTTTCATTAAAAAACCCGATGCTTTTGAAAGCCTGAAAAAGGTGCTTTCAGAAGTGATCACCATCAACTGGCAGTACCATACTTCGGGATTGAATAAAGAAAATTTTATCTTGAAAGTATGATTAATAAAAGCTTTTCTGTCAATTCCACCCAAAGGAATTGAGAGGTATTTATTGCATACTATTCACACAAAAGTGAAAATTTTATAACTAATGATTGAAATAATATAAAAATATTCTCAATTAAAATTCGGATTTTTGTCAGTATAAAATCAGTGACACAAATTTGATATAAATAGAAAGATGCGGATGAATGAAAAGTAATTGTTTCTTAAAACAAGTTTATATAAATCACAATGTTAGTAACAAAATGAATTATATTAATTTCCAATTTTAAAGCATAGAAGATCTTTAAACAAAACGGTACAATCATGAAAACTCAAAAGTAGTTGGAGATATTTTTATTCGTTTCATTCCCTCATCTCCACCTCAATTCAGTTAGTTTTTATAATAAGCAAGTTGGAAAAATAATTCATTTTGTTTTTTATAATTTATTTTAATAGTGGCGGCTTTTCAGTAAGTATAGATATTTTCACACCACATCACAAAATATTAAGCCTAAACTATTAAAATAAATTTTTTAAGCAGACCAAAAGTAATTTCTTCTAAATAACAGTTTTATAAGGGGACCGCAGGAAATTTTTTTTTCTGCGGTTTTTTTATGAAATTTTACTCCATTTGTTTTTCCCTTTGTAATACTTGATGTAATAATTTTTAATAATCAGATTATCCGGCCTTGTCAGCATAGGATCTGCTTCAAGAATTCTCTCTACCGTATTCTTTGTTGTCTTGATGATGGCAGAGTCATTAATGAGATCCAGTCTTTTAAAATCCACAACCCCGCTTTGCTGCGTTCCTAAAATATCTCCCGGACCACGAAGCTGCATATCTACTTCAGAAATTTTGAAACCGTCATTAGTTTCCGTCATCGTTTTGATACGGGTTCTGCTTTCTTTAGACATCTTATCGGAGGTCATCAGAATACAATAGCTTTGTTCCGCACCTCTTCCGACACGGCCTCTGAGCTGATGAAGCTGAGAAAGACCGAATCTTTCCGAACTTTCAATAACCATTACAGAAGCATTCGGAACATTCACTCCCACTTCGATCACAGTTGTAGCCACCATAATTTCAGACTTTCCCGAAGCAAAATAATTCATAGCTGCGTCTTTTTCATCAGCTTTCATTTTTCCGTGAAGCATCGTAACATTATAATCCGAAAAAAATTCCATGACATGTTCAAGACCTTCCATCAGATTTTTATAATCTAAAGTTTCAGATTCCTCAATAAGAGGATATACAAAATACACCTGCCTTCCTTTTTTAATCTCATCCTTACAGAAATTATAGACATAAAGTCTGTCCTTTTCGCGTCTGTGGGCTGTAATAATCGGCTTTCTTCCAACAGGCATTTCATCGATCACCGATACATCGAGATCGGAATAAAAACTCATAGCCAGCGTTCTTGGAATAGGCGTGGCTGTCATAACAAGAATATGAGGCGGAATTGTATTCTTAGCCCATAATTTTGCCCTTTGTGCTACCCCAAATCTGTGTTGCTCATCAATAATAGCCAGTCCGAGGTTTTTAAATTTAACCTTATCTTCCAGAACCGCATGGGTACCCACCAGTATGGAAAGACTTCCGTTTTCCAGCTCTTCATGAATGATTCTTCTTTCCGAAGCTTTGGTAGAGCCAGTTAACAGACGAACATTAATACCGGTTGCCAGTAATAATTCTTTGATTCCGTTGTAATGTTGCTGGGCAAGAATTTCCGTAGGAGCCATCATACAGCTTTGAAAGCCGTTATCCATAGCAATCAGCATCGTGAGTAGTCCGACCATGGTTTTTCCGGAACCTACATCTCCCTGTAAAAGCCTGTTCATTTGGATAGGCCTCTTCATATCCATCCGGATTTCCTTTAAAACCCTTTTTTGCGCATTGGTAAGATCAAAGGGTAGGTGGTGTTCATAAAAATCATTGAAATGATCCCCGATAATAGGGAAGGGATTTCCGTAAGACTGAGTTTTATGATGAAGTTTTTTTAAACCATACCCCAATTGAAAAAAGAATGATTCTTCAAACTTAAGTCTGTAATCCGCTTTGTCAAAAAGCTCCATATCTTTTGGAAAATGAACATTGAGAAAAGCGTGTTGTCTCGAGATAAACTTAAACGTTTTCATCATATACTCCGGAAAGTTTTCCTCAATGAGAGAAGGAATTTCTTTACAGATATTTTTCAGAACATTTTGAAAAAATCTTTGTCCTAAGCCTCTTTTCGTAAGTTTTTCAGAACTTGGATAAATAGGCTTTAGCCGCGTGTCGTTTTCTTTGCTTTCTTCCGCTTCTATTTCCGGATGTGGCATGGAAAACTGACGGTTGAAAACATTTATTTTTCCGAAAATATAAACCTCCTTATTAATCGGCAGCTGTTCCTTCAGCCATTTTGAATACTGAAACCAAACCAGATCCATACTGCCGGTATGATCATTAAATTTAGCGGTGAGCCTCTTGGTCTTCCCGGTCTGGATTTCCTGTACCTGAGTGATTTTTCCCTTGAGTTGTACATCCAGGTTAGTTTCCTGGAGCTGAGAGATGGTGTAGATTTTACTTTTATCCAGATAGCGGATAGGGTAGAAGTTCAGAAGATCTTCTACCGTGGAGAGACCCAGCACACTTTTGATGAGTTTGGCTCTTTCCGGACCTATTCCTTTTACATATTCTATGGGGGTATCTAAATTCATTTGAAAAACGAGCCCTAATTTCGGTAAAATAGCTGGAATTTAAAATTTTTAATCCCAAAATATTGAATCACGGACATAAAAAAGGCTTCCAGATTCTGAAAGCCTTTGATTTATATCAGTCTTTAATTTTAGATTTGAATTTTTTCTGATAATCTTCCCACTGTTCTCTGGTTTTAATTTTTTTAAATAAATCCTTTGAAATCAGTTCAAGGTAAGGTTCCAGCTCTTTTGCAGATAATTCGCCTTGCAAAATGGTAATAGGATCACCGTGTTCATCAAGGAATACAGTACTCGGTACAGCACCTACATTCATATATTGAGTGAACTCATGCAGTGAATTTTTTCCCTTTTTATGTTCCGTACCAGCATTGGAAAATGTTCTTCCAAAGATTTCAATACTGTTTTTTTCTTCGGCATTAAATTTTACAGGATAATAATTTTCATTTAATATCTGTGAAATCACCTGATGACCATATGTTTTTTTATCCATGATTTTACACGGGCCACACCAGTCTGCATAAAAATCAATAAGAATCTTTTTGGGATTTTCTTTCTGAGCTTTTAAAGCCTCTTCAATAGTCATCCATTTTATCTGTGCAAAACTGAAATTTAATAATAATAAGAGAACTATGCTTAAAATTTTCTTCATAATGTGATATTTATGTAAAAATAAGCATAATTACTTATTTTTTATTTTACATCCTGCATTAATTTTTTTACATACGGGGATATCAAAATTAATACCACTCCGGCAATGAGTGCATACAATCCCAATTGTTTATATCCATCAGTATAAGTGATTAAAGCATTATAATTGGTAGAGCCTTCTTTTGCTGTTGCAAGGCCTGCTCCTATGATTCCAGCTACATACTGACCATATGCCGATGCCAGAAACCACATTCCCATCATCATACCCTGTAGATTTTTTGTAGAAAGCTTAGTCATAATGGATAATCCGATTGGTGATAGGCAGAGTTCCCCCAGTGTAATAATCAGTAAAGCAAGGGTAAAGAAATTGAGTGAGGTAATTCCCTGAAGATCGGCAAAAAGTCTTGTTGCAAATAAAACATAGTATCCTAATCCTAGGAAAATAAATCCTAATCCGAATTTAATGATCGTATTCGGTTCAATTTTTCTTTTATTCAGCCAGATCCAGAGGAGCCCGATAAGAGGAGCAAGGAAAATGATGAAAAAAGCACCTCCGGAATTATTTACTCCATTAGGGTCTAACCCCAAAAGATCTTTATTTAGATTTTTAGCCGCAAAAATACTCAAAGAACCTCCACTTTGTTCATAAATTCCCCAGAATAAGATAGAGAAGATAATGAAGACCAAAGCAGCCCAAAGTTTTTTACGTTCAGAAGGAGTTACTTTTGTCATTTCATAGAATAAGTAAACCAGCGTCAAGGGCCCGATAGTCCACATGAAATAATCTGTATACTCAGTTTTGGCAACCATGGTCATGATAATGGGAACAAAAATCAAAGACAGGCCATATACACCGTATTCTTTCCATTTCGGAATAGGAGCGGTCTTGGCCTCTGCTAACGGATGTCCTGGTTGTAAACCTATAGTGCCAAGTGTTCTTTGGGTGAAAATAAAGTTAATTAAACTGATCACCATTACGATTGCAGCAAGTCCGAAGGCAATATGCCATCTCATTTCTTCTGCAATAATATTGCTTAAAAATTCACCTTTACCAATAGCAATACACAGATAACCTCCTAGTAGGGCACCAAGATTAATTCCTGCATAGAAAAGTGAAAATCCGGCATCTGCTCTTGAATCATTAGGTTTATAAAGCTGTCCTACCATGGATGAAATATTAGGTTTAAAGAAACCGGTTCCTACTACGGTAAATGCAATTCCAAGAAAAAAGAATTTGTGCGGATCTGTTGCGAGAATTAAACTTCCTACAATCATGAGAAGTCCGCCCCAAAAAAGTGATTTTCGGAATCCCAGTATTTTATCGGCAAAAAGTCCGCCAACGAAAGTAAAGGCATACACAAAAGCCTGTGTAGCTCCGTATTGAAGATTGGCTTCTCTTTCATGGAAGTTAAGCTGTGATATCATAAAGAAAACCAGCATTCCGCGCATTCCGTAGAAACAGAAACGTTCCCACATTTCAGAGAAAAAAAGACTCCAGATTTGTCTAGGATATTTTCCTTTGAAATTTTGTATTTCATCTAAAGTTAAGCTCATAATGATATATGATTAATTTTTAATTAGGGGTTTTTATTTTCCAGATCCACTTCAAAAGAGATTCTGTCCTGGTTGATAATTCGTTTTAATTTTTCTTCTTTTGGGAGGTACAGCAGATATTTGCCGGCAAATAAATTGTTCTTTTTCCTGGTGTTCATCTTTAATCATCAACTTTCCAATTTGCCAATAGACAAGCAGTAGGGGAGAATTCGCAATCCGAAAAACTTTTCGCGCGACTGTCTAATGATTTCCTTTACGGATTGAAATAAAGAATCTTCGGAAAATTTCATCGTACGAAAATAAAAAAAACCTCTGACTTAGCAGAGGTTTTATTCATATTTTGTTAATGCGGTTAATTTACACCGTGCATCATTTTCTTTAGAATTGGAGAAATTAATGCTAAAATTACTGAAGCAATCCCACAAAGTACAACGAATACCATGAAGAATTCGAATAAGTTGTGGATTTCAAATCCTGCAAAAGTAGGGTTGTGTAATGGTAACTGAGCTTTTTCAAATGCAGCTACCTGATCAGCCGTTAATGTTACTTTTTTATCTAGTACATCCTGAAGGCTAACGCCTATTTTTTGAGCCGCCTCAAATTTATCACCCGTAGCAGGTAAGATAGAACCTAATGTTCCTGCTAATGCATATCCTGCAGCATTGGCGATAAAGAATACCCCATATAATAAAGAGGCGAATCTTTTTGGAGCCAGTTTGCCTACAAGAGAAAGACCGATAGGTGATAAACAAAGTTCACCACAAGTCTGAATGAAATAGAGTAAGATTAACCATTTAACAGCTAAAAGCCCGTGGCTTCCAAGATCTTTTACATTGTGTGCAATGATGAAGTAAGAAAGAGCGATTAAAGCCAGCCCCATTGCCTGTTTGAAAGGAGATACGGGTTCTTTTCCTCTGTTTCTTAATTTATCCCAAAGGATACTGAACGGAACTGCCAGTGCTACAACGAAGATTCCGTTGAAGATCTGAACCATTGAAGGAGGCATATTCCATCCGAAGAAGTGTCTGTCTGTCTGGTTATCTGCAATGAATGTTAGCGATGAACCCGCCTGTTCGAATGCTGCCCAGAAGAAAATAACAAAGAATGATACGATATAGATTACCCAGATTCTGTCTCTTTCTATTTTGGTAAGAGAAGAATCAGACATAATTAAGAAAGCTAAGGCAATACCACTTGCATAAACAAGAGAATAGATGATGTTCTGGCCTGCAGCAAAGTGAAAAAGAGCTCCTAATACAACAAATAAAACAACAGAAATTCCGATTGATTTTCCTGAGAATTTTGCAGATTGAGCTTCTCCTTCTTCAAAGTCTTCGGCAGTATTATTCTTTGGAAGCCCTCCGATAGGTCTGCCTGTAGGGGTAACTACATATTTGTTTTTAAGGAATAAAAAGGTAAGCGTTCCTACCATCATAGCAATAGAAGCGGCTAAGAATCCCCATTTAAAAGCATGGATATCTCGGATTCCGTCAGCAGATTTTACGTCTCCGATAATCGGGCAGATCAATTGACCTAAGAAAGCTCCAAGATTGATCCCCATATAAAAAATCGTAAATGCAGAGTCTAATTTTGACTTTTCCTGTTTTGGATAAAGACTTCCCACCATTGATGAAATGTTCGGTTTGAAGAAACCGTTACCAAAGATGATAATCCCAAGTGCAGTCCACATAATCATGGTAGCACTTCCTATACTTGCCCCAAACGTACTTGCACTGATGAAAAGTAAAAACTGGCCGATTGCCATTAAAGTACCACCAACAAGGATACAATATCTGTTTCCTAAGAATCTGTCGGCGATAAAACCACCCAACATCGGGGTAAGATAACAAAGAGCTAAGAAACCACCATAAATAATTGATGCATCAGCCTCCTTCATTAAGAGCGAGTTTACCATAAATAGGGTAAGTAATGCTCTCATCCCATAAAAGTTGAAACGTTCCCACATTTCAGTTCCGAAAAGAACCCATAATCCTTTTGGATGTCTGGAACCCTTATTCTCTACAAATTCATCCGGTTTCGGACTTAATGCTTCAATATTATCCATTCTATTGTTAATTTTTGTTAAGACTGACAAATATAGTTTATTTTGAGTTTTTGGCAAGGTTTTAATTTTATTTTTAAATAAAAAAGCTGCGGACCCATTCCGCAGCTTTCTATTCTTTATAATATCAGTGATTAGTGTCCTTTTTCCTTCATAATTTTATTTAATCTTTTTAACATAGAAAGACCTAATAATGTAGCAAATATTAACAAACCGAAATTAACAAGGAAATAATTAGTTTTGTTTTCATAACTGTACCAGGTACTTGCCAGAATTCCGGAAAGCTTATTTCCGACAGAGTTCGCCAGGAAGAATCCACCCATCATTAAGGCTGTAATTCTTGCCGGAGAAAGTTTGGAAACGAAGGAAAGTCCCATGGGAGAAAGACATAATTCTCCGATAGTAATTACTCCGTAACTCGCTACCAGCCATAAAGGCGAAACTTTCACAGCTCCGTTATCTCCTGCTGCTACAGCTAAAACCATTACTAAACATGAAAGCCCGGAAATAAAAAGTCCCAATACAATTTTAGTAGGAGTTAAAGGCTCTTTTCCTTTTCTTCTCAGCATAGCCCAGAATCCTACCACAACAGGTGTTAATGCGATTACCCAGAACGGATTAATCGACTGGAATAGTTCTGTATTGTACAGATATACTTTATTTTCCGGATTTTTCTCTAAAGCAGCACGCTGTTCAGAGGAGATGTTTTTAAAATAAACATCTTTACCCATTTCTTTTTTAGTGTTTCCTTTATCGTCCTTTTGAGAACGGAATTGGTTATCATATACAGGAGCTTCCTTGTCTTCATAGCTTTTTCCATCCACCATATAAATTCCCTCCAGCGGTTTTTCCAAAGAGGCAGGTACACTTCTGTCTGTATAATAATTAGCCCATCTTGTTAAGGCAGTACCGTTTTGCTTGAAAACAGCCCAGAAAAACATACTGATTAAAAATACAGATAGTAATGCTCCAATGGAAGATTTTTCATCCGGTTTCGCTTTAAAATAAAGGGAAGCATAAAAATAAATAACAGGAACGCATGCAAAAATGAACGCATCTGTGCTGTCACTTCCAAAAATATCGTTAGGAATAAACCAGCCTAAAGCACCGAAGGCAATGGCAGGAACAAATACTTTGATAAGAATTTCCGAAAGCTTTGTATCACCTTCCTGTACCGGTTTCATCTGTGCTGCATGAATGTAGTGTTTTCTACCGATAGTAAAAATAACCATTCCGATCAGCATTCCGACTCCGGCTGTGATAAATGCTTCACCCCATCCGAATTTATTACGCATGAAAGCTGCAATAATATTACAAATAAAGGCTCCGATATTGATTCCCATATAGAAAATATTATATCCGGAATCTTTGTTGGCTTTATAAGGCTCTTCGGAATACAGATTCCCTAAAAGAGTAGAAATCGTAGGTTTAAAGAAACCGTTTCCGATAATTATTAAAGCTAAAGAAGAGTAGAATAAAGGCAGGTCCTTGAAAACACCCATTCCAATATACCCTGCAGCCATTAAAAACCCGCCAAGATAAATGGATTTGATATACCCTAAAACCCTGTCTGCCAAAAATCCACCAATAAAAGGGGTCAGATAAGTCAGAGCAATATAAGTTCCGAAAATGTCGTCAGCAGTTTTGTCCGGAAGTCCGAGACCTCCTTTCATACCGGTAGGTTCAATAACATACAGAACAAAGATTCCAAGAATCAGGTAGTACCCGAAACGCTCCCACATCTCTGTGAAAAAGAGGAAGGGGAGCCCTTTAGGATGTTTAGTCTTCATATAATCAATTTTCAAATTTCCCAAAAATAGGCTTTTAATTTTAATTGATAAAATAAATAATACATAGCCTAAATGATTAATGAAATAAATAAGAAACATGAATGTGGATGTGCGTTTTCTTTATTTAAAAGTCTGTACATATCCTACAATTTAAAGAAAAATCAAAACACACAAAATATACATACGTGTTTCCGAGTAATGTTTTCTTTGAAGTAGACGTTAGCAGAGAGAATCTTGATAACAGAAGGGTTTATTATTTGGAGGTTACAAAAGAGGATATAGCCTATTATAACAGACTGAATTATATTAATGATTCAATATTTAGTGCTACCGGGCAATATACACCTGGTAGGCTGACTTCATTTCTTATCAAAAAGAGCAATAGTAATGTTTATCAGAATTATGAATATATCAGAGATGTGAAATTTTTATAAAACGTCTGAGGAAGCTAAGCAACAATGGACTATCACAGACAGCATAAAAATATCTAATAATCTTTCGTTTCAAAAGGCGACTACCAAATTTGGAGGAAGAGGGTTCTCCAAAGATATCCCGATTCCTTACGGACCTTATAAATTTAATGGACTGCCTGGATTGATCATGGAACTATATGATATAAAAAAAGATTATTACTTCAAAGTGATCAAAAATGAAAAGATTGCTGATGATTATCAACGTAATTCATTAAAAGCCTCTGTGTCCAGGGCAATTCCTGCTACTCAGAAAGAACTGAATACATTAAAATTAGATCTTTACTCTAATCCTTTTAAATATGTTTTGAATGGAAATTTGACATTACCTGAAGGAAAGAAGTTGCTTTTGGATGACGGAACCGTTCTATCTAAAGAACAGTTGAAGCCCGCTGAAGCCAACGAAAGAAAAAAGATAAAGTCTTTCAATAATCCAATAGAGCTGGATAAAGCTGTAAAATATCCTTAATAAAAAACCCTTTCAGACTTTGAAAGGGTTTTTGCTATGTTAATTATAAATTATTCAAAATGAAGTCAGTCATTTTCTGGTACAACTGAGGTCTTGTCTGTCCGCCGTAAATTCCGTGATTTTTGTCCGGATAAGCCATAAAGTCAAATTGTTTTTTGTTTTGAATTAAAGCTTCAGAAAACTCCATGGAATTTTGGAAATGTACATTGTCATCAGCTGTTCCATGAATTAATAAAAACTTACCTTTCAATAAATTTGCGTATTCTGTAGGAGAGTTTTTATCGTATCCGTCAGGGTTTTCCTGAGGTGTTCTCATGAATCTTTCAGTATATACAGAATCATAATACCTCCAGTTGGTTACCGGTGCTACTGCGATCCCTACTTTGAAAACATCTGCTCCTTTAGTCATAGCCAGACTGGTCATATACCCGCCAAAGCTCCAGCCAAACATTCCGATTCTGGTTTTATCAACATAAGACTGGTTTCCGAACCATTTTGCTGCGGTAATCTGATCCTCAATCTCAAATTTCCCAAGGTTCATATATGTTACTTTCTTGTATTGAGCTCCTTTATAACCGGTTCCGCGCCCGTCTACACAGGCAACAATATATCCTTTTTGAACCAGATGATTGAACCAGATGGCATTTCCGTTATCCCATGAATTGGCCACCTGCTGAGATCCCGGTCCGGAATACTGGAACATGAATAAAGGGTATTTTTTATTAGGGTCAAAGTTTTTAGGCTTCATGACCCATGCATTCATTTGGTCACCAACTGCATTAGGAATCGTGATGAATTCTTTTTCAACAAAATTATCAGCTTTTAATTTTTGCAGCTGATCATTGTTATTCTGAAGTTCTTTAACCATTTTACCATTTCCGTCCTTTAAAATATAGACTGTAGGTTTTACCGCAGTAGAAGATGTTTCAATGAAGTAATTATAGTTTTTACTGAAATTGGCAGAATTGTTTCCTTCCGCATTAGAAATCAGCTGGGATTTTCCTGTTTCAATATTTACTTTGGAAACCACTTTATTAATACTTCCTTTTTCAGTGGTCTGAACATAAATTTCTTTTGATTTCGGATTGTAACCGTAATAATCAGTTACTTCCCAGTTGCCTTTTGTGACTTGTTTTTTTAGTTTTCCATCCTTGTCATACCAGTATAAATGACGGTTGCCGTCTCTTTCTGAAGACCAAAGGAATGAGTCATCATCCAGAAACTCTATGGTAGGGCTGTCTGTATCAATCCACTTGTCATCCGTTTCAGTGAATAATTTCTGGACAGTTCCCGTTTTTGTATTAACTTTTAAGATATCCGAAGCATTCTGAATTCTCTCAGAAGTAATCAGGACAATCTCATCTGCTTTTGCGGTCTGGAACACGTTCGGGATATAATAATTTTTGAAAGAGCCAAGGTTTAACGGCATTGTTTTCCCCGTGTCAATACGGTATAGCTGAGCAGAAACTACAGAATTTTTTTCTCCTGCTTTAGGATACTTGTAACGCATTTCAACCGGATAAAGATTTTTTCCGTAAATCGGAATATAAATTTCCGGAACCTGACTCTCATCAGATTTTACAAATACAATAGCATCCGAGTTTTTGGTCCACTCATATTGTCTTGCATGCCCGAATTCCTCTTCATATACCCAATCAGCAAGGCCGTTCAGGATTGAGTTCTTTTTACCGTCACTGGTAATTTGGGTGATTTTTCCAGAAGGTAAATCCTGATAGAATAAATTGTTGTCCGAAATGAAGGCTACTTTTGTGGCGTCAGGTGAGAATGTAGGTTCCTGAACAGGTTTTCCGTCATTCAGACTGATAACTTTTCCCGATTTTAAATCTTTAACATCAAACTTTCCAAGGAAAGAATGTCTGTAAATAGGCTGGCTGCCTACCTGTAAAAGAATTTTAGACTCGTCATCGGAAAAAATATAACTTTCAAATTTTCCGTCAACAATATTCCCTTCTTTTTGAGAAGTTTTATAAGAATATTTTGCAATTCCCGACGGCTCAATAACAAGATAATTTTCACCGTTTTTCATGGATGTAATCCCGGCAATGCCTTTGCCACGGTAATATCCTGAATAAATTTTATCTAAAGTGATTTCCTGTGCCGATACATTTTGAAATGCTGCAGCAATAGTAAGTGTTAAAAGAAGTTTCTTCATTTCTAGCATTAATGGATTTCAAAGATAATAATTTTATTAAAATGTATAAAAAAAGCTTTTAAATAAGACTTTTGGCAAAAAAATTGAATATGTTTAGATATAATCAAATCCAATAACAATTATGGAAACGAATGCATACCATCAGAAACTGAACCGTTATGTATTAAACAATCAGATTGTTTATACAGGCTTTTCCAGCTTTAAAGATGCTGAAGATTGTGCCCACAAAAAAGGGGGAACTTTAGTGGAAGTTGGATTTAAAGACGGAAATGATAATCCCGAAATTACAGAGGAGGCAGGTTTGATAGAAAAAAAACTTCATTACTACGTGTATGCAGGCGATGAGTATAAATTTATCCATTCATCTGATCCCGGATTCAGAAAATATGCAAGTGAATTGCAGAAAATAAAAGCAAAAAATGATAAAACAAGTCCGGATGAAAGATACTTTGCCAATTTTGAAATTGAAAATATTGAAGACCCGATTATTGTGATCAAAAACGACCACTTTGAATCAGTTACTTCAAGAGAGCGTTCCAAGTATTTGAAACATGCCAGAGTTTATGAATTGGGGGTAGCCCTGCCAAAATCTTAAAAATTTTACCATGAGCAAGACAAAATATTCAGATAAAGCTCAGGACAAAGTAGGAAAAGTAATGCACGAATTTAAGGAAGGGAAGCTGAAATCTTCTTCCGGAAAGAAAGTGACAAGCAGAAAGCAGGCCGTAGCCATTGGTATTTCTGAAGCGAGAGAAAAAGGCCTTAAAGTGCCTTCGAAAAAAGAAAAGTAAATCATTGAACATAAAAAATGCCCGGAATTTTCCAGGCATTTTTTATATATTATTTTACGGGTTATCCATTCTTTTCCTGATATAAAATTCTATAATATTCATCCGCCATTCTGTCGCTGTTGAACTGGTCTTTAACATCGTCCATAGCATTATGCTGAATTTTTCTCCATTGATCGGGATGATCGTAGTACATCGGAAGAATTTCGTTTTCAAGAAGTTCATATAACTTGTTCAGATCATAATTATCCTGTTCATAAATACTCATGTTCAGATAATCTGCTTTAGGGACGACAAAAGAATTGATACCATGTTTGGCAAACTCGGGAATCCATCCGTCATCAGTAGATAAATTGACAGATCCGTTCATAGCAGCAGTCATTCCTGAAGTTCCTGACGCTTCTCTCGGAACTCTCGGATTGTTCAGCCATAAATCGGAGCCCTGTTTCAGGGATTTACTTAAAGAAAGCTCATAGCCCGTAAGAACAGCCATGTTTTTATGATTTTTGCTTTCCTCAACCAGCGTGTTGAATGTAGAAATCGCAGAATAATCCATAGGGTAAGGTTTCCCTGCCCAAATGATCTGTACGGGATATCGGGGATTGTTTAAAAGTCTGTAAAATTTGTCTTTATCATGCAAAAGAAGCTCTGCACGCTTGTAACCGGCAAATCTTCTGGCCCATACAATGGTGAAAATATTGGGGTTAAATAAATTTCCGGTCTGATCTGCAACAATATTAAATAATTTTTTCTTTAAATGCTTTTTTCTGTAATCGAAGACGGTTTCATCATTTTCATCCTTCGCATTATAAAGAGGTTTATCTGCCCAATATTTAAATTCCTGTGCATTGGTAATAGAAGTAATCCCGCAAATTCCCGGATATTTATTCCACATGGCTCTGGAAACAACACCGTGAAGCTGAGAAACCCCATTTGCTATTCTTGCCATTTTCAACGCGCAGAGAGAATGATTGAAACGATCGTCACCGGAACCTTCAATACCTTTTACTTCTTCTATATTATAGCCTGAAAAATAGGACATATCATAGCATAACTTCATATTGTGCTTTTCATTTCCTGCTTCTTCAGGAGTATGAGTCGTGAAAACGAGTTTCTCTCTGACTTTATTCAGGTCTCCATGGTATTTTTTCAGAAGATAAAAAGCAGCAGGAAGTCCGTGGGCTTCATTCAGATGGTAAACCTCTCTTTCAATGTTCATCTCATCCAGTAATTTAGCACCTCCTTTTCCCAATAAAATATACTGAGCCAGTTTTGTAGATTCATTGGCATCATACAATTTGTGACAGATTGTTTTGGAAACATGATCATTTTCCGGCACATCTGTGGAAAGAAAAAACATGGGAGCTGTGTTGAAAATCTCAGGATCAAGATACCAGACTTTTACCCAGACCGGCGCACTGTGAATTTCAATCTGGAATTTAATTCCTGTGTCTTCCAGAAAACTATACATTTTCCTTGTCCATACCGGTTGCAGGGTCTGATCGTGATTTCTGGCCTGATCATAATAACCGAATTTCCAGAGAATACCGATTCCGATAAGATCCTGTTTCAGATTGTAAGCGCTTCTCATGTGAGATCCGGCCAAAAAGCCAAGTCCTCCCGAGTATATTTTCAGTACCTGCTCAAGGGCAAATTCCATTGAGAAATAGACAGTTTTTTTAGAATATTGGGGATTGATGTGGTAGGGTATTTTGAAATTCCTAAAATCCATAAATGCGGGTTTGTGTTAGAAAAAGCAAAGGTATTAATTATGAAAATAAACTTTACATTAATTATTTGATAAATTAATTGGAAAACACCCTGTTGAATTATTTTTTTACTTATCTTTAAATGTGTAAATTTTTGATTATCAAAAACTTTTAATAATGAAAGCCAATGGCTGCATGTGTTCTTTAATTATTAAAAAAATCACACATGAAAAAGACATTTTCTGATGAAGATTTAATTAAGAATCTAAGTTTATATTACCTGAACAGGCATTTGAAGAAAAAGCCTATAGAAAAATACCATCGTACCATAGATGAATCTCCGCTTCATGACCGTGAAAAATACAGAAAGAAGTCTGAGATATTACTTCTTAACTCTTTTATGCATCATTTTCCCGAAGTGAAATTTGAAAACTTTACCTGTGAAAGTCCGGACTTTATCGCCAAACTAAACGATAAAAAAATAGGAATTGAATTGACTGAAGTGATCAATCATCTGGAAATGAAGAAGGTGGAGAGTACTTTGAACAAAATGTTCCGTCAGGCAGAAATATTATTAGAACAGGAAGACACTACGAAATATCGTGGTGTTTATTTTTTAGAATTCTATCCTGATATACAATTCGATAAGCTGGAACAACAGGAAGAAAATATCATCAGTATTTATAAAAGCATTAAAAAGAATAAGCCTGTAGGATGTGTAAAAAGAATCAGAAAATCTTTTCACCGCAGAAATGTTTTTATTACCCATGAATACAGTATGAATCTTTTTGATGAGCTCTGTTCTGATAAAATCCTTGAGCTTATCGAGAAGAAAAATGAGAAGTTTCCTTATTATGATACTTCTGTAGATGAATGCTGGCTGGTGATTGTTTCTGATATGAATTCTATTGCTTCAAGATATACCTTTATTCAGGATAAAGAACATCTTAAAGAAGTGAAAAGTCCTTTCCATAAAATCTTTCACCTTGAAAATCTTTGCGGGAATATTACAAGTATAAAGTAAGTTTCGATAAATGGTTTATTTCGTAACGATTTGTTATTTTAATTTAAAATATTTCAAAATTATTTAGTTTTTGTTAATTGTTGTTAAATTATAGGTATATTTGGTTTAAGATGTTATCAATCTGATTTTGAAACTAGTCGAACCATAAAACCATGTATCTATGAGAAAACTTTTACTATTTATTCTCTTTTGCATTTCCCCAATTTTTTATGCTCAGGCAGACTGTGAGACTGCATTGGCTGTTTGTGGAAACTCAGATATTACATACAGTCCTTCAGGGTATGGTAATGTCAAAGAATTGGTGAATTCAGGAAGCTGTATAGATGCTACCGGAGAACATAATTCAATCTGGTATAAAATTACAATAGCTACAGGCGGAACCCTTACTTTTGATCTCGTTCCTACGAATCCGAATGCGGATTATGACTGGGCTATCTTCGGACCTAACGTAGCCTGTGGAAGTTTGGGTGCTCCCATACGTTGTAATGCTGCAACGGTTATTGGAGTCGGAGCTGCTACAGGATTAAATATGACAAGTACGATTCTAAGTGCAGCCGGAGGTTCTCTTACTCCTTATTGTAAATATATGGATGTTTTGCCCGGGCAGACTTATTATCTGTTTATCGATAACTGGGTGAGCAGTACAAGCAGTACGACAGCTCCGTTTTCTCTGACCTGGGGCGGTACGGCAACATTAGCTTCACCGTTTACAGATCCTAATATCCAGATAAATCCTTTCCATCCTCCCGGAGTTCCGGCTGCAAATCCGGCAGACCCAAGAGAAGTTGTGATTTGCGGAAGTACAGAATTATTTGATTTCTCTTCCCTTACTGCAGGTATTCTTAATGGAAATCAGCATTTCAGTATTACTTATCATACAAGCCAGAATGATGCCTTGACAGGGATAAACCCCATTACTGCACCAAGAATAGTGAATACCACAACAGTGTATTATTACAGCATCAGCTATACGGATATTACCAATCCGAATAATCCTCTTAATCAGTGTAAACAGGTAGGAAAATTTAAATTTAAAAACGGAGCAATTACCGTTAAGAATGCAACTTTGACAGCATGTAACAATAATAATTCCGGCACGGCAACATTTGATTTAACAACAGCTGATCTTATTTCGGATCCCAACGTTACGAAAAAGTATTATAACAGTATGGCAGATCTTAATACAGGAAGCAATGAGATCACCACTCCAATGGCTTTTCTATCTTCAGAAGGTACGGTGTATGTAAAAGTGGTATCTCCGTTCGGGTGTACTGCTGTTGCCCAAATTACATTAAAATTCTATCCGGCAATTGTGGTCAATGATGCTACCTTAAGAACATGTTTCCTTGAAAAAAATCCCTCTACCGGTATTTTTAATCTTACCACTGCAAGTGTAACAACCCAGCAGGGAATCGTAAAAAAATATTATCCGTCATTAACTGATGCGATGAATCAGACTAATGAGATTTCAAATCCAATGACTTATATTGCACCTAATGGTGTGGTGTATGTCAGAGTATCAGGTGATCACGGATGTTATAATGTAGCTAAAATTATTTTAATCGTTATTCCTCCGGTGTATTCAACTCTACTAAAAGATAAAACGATTTGTGCTGAAAATACGACGACTTTAGATGCCGGATCAGGTTTTAAGAGCTATGAATGGAGTACCGGTGCTACTACGCAGTCTATCAGTAATGTGGGAATAGGAACGTATTGGGTGAAACTTAAGACCGGTGATTGTGTAGCGATACAAACCGTGAAAGTATATCCTTCCGATCAGCCCGTAGTTTCAGCAATTGACATTGATAATAACAAAATTACGGTATCGGTAACAGGAGGTAATCCCCCGTATCAGTATTCTATGAATGCTATAAACTGGCAGGATTCCAATGTTTTCAACAATGTTTCAAGAGGAGATCATAAAGTGTCAGTCAAAGATTCTTATCATTGTAATCCTATCGAAATAGCGATTGTTGTTCCTAATTTAGTGAATGTTATTACTCCAAATGCAGATGGTATAAATGATGTGATTGACTATTCTGCATTAGGAAATAAACAGAACTTTGTTATGGATATTTTTGACCGGTATGGAAACAGAGTGTATCGTGCCGACCGATCGAACGGTTATAAATGGGATGGTACGGTAGCAGGAAAAAGAGTGCCTACAGGAACGTATTGGTACTCTGTTACCTGGACTGAAAATGATAAAAAGAATACCCCGGTTAAGTTTTCAGGATGGGTATTGGTTAAAAACAGAGAATAATTTTAAATAAAATACATAGATAAAACCACTTCTTTTGAGGTGGTTTTTATCTTTTAAATTGTTTACTTTAGTCAGTAAAATTAAAAGAATGAAAGAACTGTTTATCAAACGTTTTGAATATTATAAATCTCTGGGAGATAAAGCATTTAATCAGTTGTCTGATGAACAGGTTTTCTGGCAGTATAACGAAGAAAGTAATTCTGTTGCTGTGATTGTAAAACACATTGCCGGAAATATGCTTTCCAGATGGACTGATTTTTTATCTGAAGACGGAGAAAAAAGCTGGCGCAACCGTGATGATGAATTTATCAATACCTTTCAGACAAAAGAAGAAGTTATAGGATATTGGGAGAAAGGGTGGACGTGTTTTTTTGATGCCCTGAATCAGATCACTGATGAAAATCTGAATTCAGTAATTTATATTAGGGGAGAAGCCCATTCCGTTGTGGATGCAGTGTTCAGACAACTGGCTCATTATCCTTATCATATCGGACAGATTGTTTACATCGCCAAGATGATGAAAAATGAGAACTGGAAAACTCTTTCTATTGCCAGAAATCAATCACAGGACTTTAATAATGAGATGAAAAATAAATTTTCTTCCGAAGAACCGGGCGCTCATTCATCTCCTGTATGTTTTCAAAACAGCCCTGAAGTAAGAGATGAATACAAGCAATAGATTGAATCAATATTGAGTTGTGATTAAAATTACTATCTTTGCACCCATAAAATTCAGGAGTAACACATGTCTACTTTTCAAAGAACTGCCGCGTATCATACACTTGGCTGCAAATTAAACTTTGCAGAAACATCTACTATTGCCCGTCAATTAACAGATGCAGGTTATGATAAGGTAAGCTTTGATGAGAAAGCTAATATCTATGTAATCAACACCTGTTCGGTAACTGAAAACGCAGACCGTGAATGCAAACTTCATGTAAAAAGAGCAATGAAGGCAAATCCTGAGGGGTTAGTGGTAATTGTCGGTTGCTATGCACAGTTAAAACCAGAAGAAATTTCACAAATCGAAGGAGTAGATCTTGTATTAGGCGCCAAAGAAAAATTCAATATTCTGAGCTACCTTGATGATCTTGAAAAAACAGAAAATGAAGGAATTGTTCATTCATGTGAAATTGAAGAAACCGACTTTTTTATAGGAAGTTATTCTATTGGTGACAGAACCAGAGCCTTCCTTAAAGTACAGGACGGTTGTGATTATAAATGTACGTACTGTACCATTCCGTTAGCCAGAGGGATTTCCCGTTCGGACACGATTGAAAATGTTCTCAGAAATGCCACCGAAATTGCGGCAAAAGACATTAAAGAAATTGTTCTTACAGGAGTCAATATCGGAGATTACGGAAAAGGAGAATTTGGAAACAAAAGACACGAACATACATTCTTGGATCTTATTTCCGAACTTGATAAAGTAGAAGGAATAGAAAGAATCCGTATTTCTTCTATTGAACCGAATCTTTTAAAAGATGAAAGTATCGAGTTGGTTTCTAAGAGCAGAAGCTTTGTTCCGCATTTTCATATTCCTTTACAATCAGGAAGCGACGATTTATTGAAAAAAATGAAGCGCCGTTATCTGACAAAACTCTATAATGACAGAGTCAATAAAATCCGTACTGTAATGCCTGATGCGGCTATTGGTGTGGATGTTATTGTAGGTTTTCCCGGGGAAACAGAGGAGAGATTTATGGAAACCTATAATTTCCTTAATGAGCTTCCTATCACCTATCTTCACGTATTTACTTATTCTGAAAGAGAAAATACGGAAGCTGCAGATATGGATGGAGCGGTTCCTATTCCTGAAAGAAAAAAACGTAATAAAATGCTGAGAATCCTTTCTGAAAAGAAAAAAATGGCATTTTACCAGACTCAATTGGGCAAAACGCTTCCTGTTCTTTGGGAGCATGAAAATAAAGACGGAAAGATGTTTGGCTTCACAGAGAACTATGTGAGAGTTCAGAAAGATTTTGATCCGGCTTCAGTCAATCAGATAGAATTTCTAAATTTAGAAAAAATCCTGTCAGATGGCACGGTTTCTGTGCAATCTTCTTACCAAAATTTTTTAGCAAAAGCATAGGCTCTTTGCAAAAATTCCACTAAATTTATTTTTAACTTTAAATACTACATTCATGAGAGATAAGTTTTTATCTTGGGGAATTGTATTAGTAGCTGCTACATGGATTATAGCACTGCTGATCAGAACGCATTATTGGATACCAACGCTGCTATCCGCCATTTATGCATTGGGTGTGTACAATGCTTATCAGTCTAAACATGCTATTTTGAGGAACTTTCCTGTATTGGGGTACTTCAGGTACTTTTTTGAAAGTATTTCACCCGAAATGCAGCAATACTTCATCGAGAGAGAGACTGACGGAAAGCCGTTTCCAAGAAATCAGCGTTCTGCAGTATACAGACGTGCCAAAAATTTAAGTGATACCGTTGCTTTTGGTACTCAGCTGGAAGTTAACCATAGAAAATACGAAGGGATCAAGCATTCTATTTATGCTAAATCGCCATCAGAAGAGCTTCCGAGAGTTTGGGTAGGGGGAGAACAATGTACTCAGCCTTATCATGCGTCTTTACTCAATATTTCAGCCATGAGTTTCGGAGCTTTAAGTGACAGAGCTCAGATTTCTCTGAACAAAGGGGCCAAAAAAGGTAATTTCTATCACAATACAGGTGAAGGAGGTATTTCTCCTTATCATTTGGAAGGTGGAGATTTATGCTGGCAGATCGGAACAGGATATTTCGGATGCAGAGATGAAGAAGGAAAATTTAACCCCGACTTATTTGCAAAGTATTCAACACTTCCTAACGTGAAGATGATTGAAATCAAATTATCTCAAGGAGCCAAACCGGGCCATGGCGGGGTACTTCCGGGAGTAAAAAATACTCCGGAGATTGCAGCCATTCGTCATGTGACTCCGGGAATGACAGTGATTTCGCCACCGTCTCATACTTCTTTTTCCGATGCCGCAGGACTGCTGAGGTTCGTACAGCAGCTAAGAGAGCTTTCAGGAGGAAAACCAGTTGGATTTAAACTCTGTATCGGAGATACCAAAGAATTTGAAGATGTCTGCGTTCAGATGAATGTTTTGAAAATCTATCCTGATTTTATTACCATTGACGGAGCTGAAGGAGGAACAGGAGCTGCACCTCCGGAATTTTCAGACGGAGTGGGAATGCCTTTGGAACCGGCTCTGATTTTTGTCAACAGAACTCTTAATAATTACAACTTAAGAAACAAACTAAGAGTGATAGCAAGTGGTAAAGTACTTACAAGCCTTGATATTTTACGAGCAATTGCCATGGGAGCGGATATGTGTAATAATGCAAGAGGGTTTATGTTCTCTTTAGGATGTATTCAGGCTCTGAGGTGTAATTCAAATAACTGTCCTACAGGAGTTGCTACCCAGGATAAAATGCTGATCAAAGGATTGGATGTTACCGATAAAAGTGAAAGAGTATATCACTTCCATAAAAATACCCTTCATACTTGCAATGAACTTATTGCGGCTGCGGGAAGAAGTTCTTATGAAGAAGTAGATGCAACAATGTTTATGAGAGGAGACGAATTTGACCACCTGGCGGATCTTTATTTCCCGGATATTTTAGGGAATGTAAAACAAAAAGCAAGATCTTAATTCAGATAAAACAAAAGCCCCGCAACTTAACTATTGCGGGGCTTTTTATGTTATAACCAATTATTAATTGGCAGTTCTCGGAGTATTTTTATATACCTGGAAGTTGAAAACAAAACTTCTGTTTCTAAAAGAATATCCACTGTAATTGTAGTGAAGATCTCTTGCAAATGCTGCTCTTGAAGGAACAATGATCACCCCTTGAAGACTGTATCCTTCAGAATCTGATTTGTTATAAGACTTAAACTTCTGTAACGCTTCATTGAATCCTTCAATCATATAGTAGCTTTTCTGTTTTGCAGCGTCTGTCGTTGCACTCGTGATTAATTTATCATCGGATCTGATGTAGAAAAACTTGGGATCAACTATTGGTAACCCGGTTTCATTAATTGAATTATAATTAGTCATTGCAGCTTTCTGACCAAATACAGAAGTTCCGTTGACGTTTGTCGCAATATAGGTCTGAGTATTGGTCATGATACGGATACTGTCTTTAGGACCTATTGGAGTGTCTGCACCGGCAGGAGCTGTAGGTCTTGTGATAATGACCGTTCCGGAAGGAAGTGTTTCGTTCGGTAAATCGGATAATTTTTTTTCATTATCGTCACTAGTGTCCGTGTCACTGAAAGCCTTTATATTTCCCTGGGTATCCAGATAATTTTCATTCATAAATTTTTTAATAGCATCATTATCATAGCTATTTTGAACGTTAATGTCTTCGGGCTCATTAAGTGAAGTGTCTACAACATCATCTTTCTTACAAGCAGTAAAACACAAAGATCCCGCAAGGATATATAAAAATATTTTTTTCATTTCAAAAAACTTTAATTACTTTACAAATAATATAACGGCAAAAGTATAAAAAAATATGAGAATAGATAAATTTTTATGGAGCATTCGTTTTTATAAGACGAGAAGTATTGCAGCAGAGGAGATAAAAAAGAACCGCGTTTCCATAGGAACGTCTGCCGTAAAATCATCAAAGGAGGTAAAAGAGGGGGATGTCATTAAAATCCGTAAGAATCAGATTGATTATAAAATAAAAGTTATTCAGATCCCTAAAAGCAGGATAGGAGCGAAGCTGGTCCCTCTTCACATACAGGATGTGACAGATAAAGAGCAGTATGAATTGCTTAAAGTCCGTAAGATGTCTCAGGACTATTATAGAAATAAAGGGGAAGGAAGACCAACCAAGAAAGATAGAAGAGAGATGGATGAATATGTAGGAAATGATATTGCTTCCGATTTTACAGACTGGGATGATTTCTTCGGTGAAACAGATGATGAAACCGAAGAAGGGGAAGATTAAAATAAAAAAGCTCTAGATATAGAGCTTTTCTATTATTTCGTTGACAATGTCTTCGGGGGCTCTGGAATCAGTACCTACCGTAAACTGAGCTTTGCTGTAAAACTGGTTTCGTTCAAATAAATGTTTAGCAATAAATTCCGGAAGATCTTCATCAGTAATGTTGGCTATTAAAGGTCTTTTTTCTTTCTGCTTGGAAAGCCTTTCTGATAATGTACCTACCGATGTTCTTAAAAAGATACTTTTAGAATTATGGTTGATGATTTCCATGTTATTATAGTAAACGGGAGTTCCGCCACCTAAGCTTAACACTACATTTTCTTTGGAAGCCAGAATTTCTTCCAAAGCTTCTCTTTCCAGCTTTCTAAAATAAATTTCACCTCTTTTTTCAAAGATTTCAGGTATGGTTAATTTATTTCGCCTGGAAATCTCTTTGTCAAGGTCTATGAGGTTGAAATTTATTTTTTCGCTTAATATTTTGGAAATGTGAGATTTGCCGCTCCCCATGTATCCAATCAGTGAAATTATCATGAATTTTTTTTAAACAAATTTGCGAAAAAGTTTTGAGATAAAGAAAAAAGTCATATCTTTGCACCACTTAAAACAAGGGACATTACTGAAATGAAACTTGATGAATAAGTGGCCGACTCGGTAGCTCAGCTGGTAGAGCAATACACTTTTAATGTATGGGTCCTGGGTTCGAATCCCAGCCGGGTCACTAGCAATAAAAATTACTGATCTGTGTGATTTTATTGCCTGCGTGGTGAAATTGGTAGACACGCCATCTTGAGGGGGTGGTTTCCTAAGGATGTGCTGGTTCGAGTCCAGTCGCAGGCACTGCAAAGAAAATTAATAATTAATATTGAAATTTATTTCATTTTAATTGTGGCCGACTCGGTAGCTCAGCTGGTAGAGCAATACACTTTTAATGTATGGGTCCTGGGTTCGAATCCCAGCCGGGTCACAAGTTTACTGAAAAGTAAATTTTTTTCATATTAATATTTTGTGATTTGGTGTTTCAAAGGTCTCCCTCAGGAGGCCTTTGATTTTTTTTATATCATCCAGGAAGAGGCTTTGCTATTAATAAAAAAACCGGTTTCTAACAAGAACCGGAATTGTTTATCATATGTTTGCCTCTGAAAAGCATTGGCAGGGTTTTAGTCCAAATGCATATTGTCTATAAGTCTTACCCCGTCTACTTCCACTACAATAAAAGCTCTGAAGTTTTTATCTTTATAGAAAAAATCAGTTTCTTTTAAAGTGTCTTCATCGGCAATTAGGAAATATTCCAATTTCATCCCCTGTTGATCGTCAAAAATATCTCTTACTCTTGCTTTGATTTCGGGAATACTAACGGTCCTGAACCAGTCATTTACTTTTTTTAAGGTCTGGTAAATAATAGAAGATGCTTCTTTTCTGTTGTCATGAAGTCTTTGGTTTCTTGAGCTTAATGCCAGTCCGTTTTCAGCTCTGTAAATGAGAACTCCTTTTATTTTCAGCGGAAGGTGTTTTTTTTCAACCATTTTTTTGATAATGGCTAATTGCTGGAAGTCTTTTTCTCCGAAATAAGCATTGTCAGGTTGTACTTGTCTGAAAAGTTCTTCCACTACCGTGCCTACACCGTCAAAGTGTCCCGGTCTTGATTTGCCTTCCATTTCATTTTCTAATCCGTCAAAATCATAGTGTTTGCTTTCTGCTTTTTCAGGATATATATCAGTGACTTCAGGGATATAAACCGCGTCTACAAGACCTGAGTTTTCCAGAATTAAAATGTCCCGGTTTACATCCCGGGGGTACTTTTCAAGGTCTTCAGGGTTGTTGAATTGTGTTGGATTTACAAAAATTGAAGAAATTACCAGATCATTTTCTTTTCTTGCCTCTTCATAGAGGGAAAGATGGCCTTTATGCAGGGCTCCCATGGTAGGAGCAAAGCCAATTCTTTTTCCCATTTCTTTCTGTCTTTCAATGAAATCCTGAAGAACTTTACTGTTTTTTATAACTTCCATAGTTTATTTTAATACTATTTCAAAAATACTAAAAATATCGTATAATAAAGTGTGTTTTTAATAATTTGGAAAAGAGAATTTTCGTAAAAAAATGTTAATTAAAATAATGTTGGATGTTTTTTTGTAATTTTGCACATTAAAGCATTTTTACAAAAATTAGATAGAAAGTTTATGCCGAATCAAAAAATACTGTACATTACTACAGAGATGTATCCATATCAGGAAGATACAAATATGGCTGCAGTGGTTAATAAAATGGCACTTAAGATGCACAATGAAGGCAATGATGTAAGAGTTTTTATGCCAAGATTTGGACAAATAAGTGAGAGGAAATTCCAGCTTCATGAGGTGATCCGTCTTTCGGGAATGAATATTATTATCAATGACCTGGATCAGCCTCTAATCATTAAAGTAGCGTCTCTTCCGGGGGAAAGACTTCAGGTCTACTTTATCGATAATGAAGAATACTTCAAAAGAAAACAATACTATTTTGACGACGAAGGGAATCCTTTCGATGATAACGACGAAAGAGCTATTTTCTTTGCTAGAGGAGTTATTGAAACCATTAAGAAGCTGAATTGGGTTCCTGATGTGATTCACCTAAACGGATGGATGTCTTCATTTGTTCCAATTTATCTTAAAACGTATTACGAATCCGACACTTACTTCAAAGACGCAAAAATTGTTCTTTCCCTGTACAATGAGAAAGATGCAGCTCTGGATAAAAAAGTCGATGAAAAGCTGAAGTTTGATAATATTTCAGGCTTAAAAGCGTTAGATAATCCAACGGTTAAAAGTTTTGTTATCGAAAGTATGAACTATGTAGATATGGTAGTGAAAGGAGATGAGTTTTTAGATGAAGATCTGGATAAAGGCTTCAATGAAACTCCTACTCAAAAATCAGAATATCTGGACGTAGATTCTATAAACCAACTTTATTAAAAAACACATTTTTAATGACTCATACTCTTAAAAAGATTTTCGCCGTGCTTGTACTGGCGATCTTCGGAAGCACGATTCTTCATAATTGCGAACCGGATCCGGATTCTCTTGGTGAACAGCTCTTTGCAAAAGATGCCGTAGATGGTGAAGAAACCTTATATAATCTTATTGCTTACAATATCAGTAATAACGATTCTATCAGAAGTGATGCTTCCAGACTTGTCGGAGACCAGAATACTTCAGGAATATTTTCAACATATGGTGTTTTAGGGGCTTTTACCGAAAATGAATTCGGCGGGCAGAAAGCATCCTATGTTACCCAGTTAAGAATGCCGGACAGCTTTGACTTTGGCGGATCTAATGTGAAAGTAGACTCTGTGGTACTGGTAATGAAAGCACCGGATTATATTACAGACTCTGTGAAAGCACCGGGAGCTTATGATAAAGCAGACTTTCCGGTAGGTACTGAAAATGTAGCCGTTTCAATTGATAAAAAAACATATCCTGTTCGTAAATATGGTAAAATAGGAGGAAGTTATAATTCAATGACCGTCAATGTTAATGAAGTAACCACTTTCATGGATCCGAATATTCAGGCATTAACACGCTCAAATGCAGATATATCTACAGATAAGCTTTTGGGTTCTGCAGTATTTGACGGAACAGTAAGTACAATTTCCATTACTAAAAAATCTGATAACTCTTCCGTGTTTACTTCTAGTAACGATTTCAGAATGAGATTGGATAAAGATTATTTCCAGACTAAAATTGCAGATAAAGCAGGACAGCCTGAACTTCAGAATGCGGCTAACTTTATCAGATATTTCAGAGGACTGAGAATTTCAGTCAATGAAACGGATAAATATCTTTTCCAGTTCTCTCCGAATGATATGCAGATGATCATGTACTATAAATATGATAAAACAGATAATGGTACGGTAACAAGACCACAGGCTACCCTGAATTTTAATTTAGGTGCCGGGAATGTACATTTAGGACAGTATGCATACAACAGAAGCCAGACTTTCAATACCGTATTAGCTGGAATCAATACCACGGATGGAGATTCAAGGCTTTACGTTCAGGGAATGGGAGGCCCTTCTATAGGCGTTAAAATTCCACAGGAAACTATTGATAAGCTTAAAGCGCTTTATCAGGATAAGAAGGCAGGAATTGTAAGTGCAAGAATCAGAATGTACGTAGACACCGGGAAGACCTGGAATAATAAACATTCAGTATACACAGACCGTAAATTTACCCTTCTTCCTGTAGATAATTCAACCGGAGTAAATACCATATCAGATTTTACAAAGGATTTCTTAGCAGGTTCTCCTATTTACACGGTTAATCAGGATCCATTGTATTATGATTTCGTAGTAACGAGAACAATTAAGGATATTGTTGAAAATGCTCAGACCAATAAGCTTCTTCTTATTAATCTTGGATCTTTCATTAAATCTCAGAGTACAGGAGGATATTTTGGAGCTAAATTCAGTACCAGAGCATTTGATATGAACAGGGCCGTATTAATAGGAAGTGATAAGAATTCTGATAACAGAATTCAGCTGAGAGTTACTTACGGCACAAAGAAAATAACACAATAAAAATAAAACACTAGACAAAATAATTATGTGCGGAATAGTAGGATATACAGGTTTTCAAGATGCTTATGATATTGTTATCAATGGTCTTAGAAGATTAGAATACAGAGGATATGACAGTGCGGGAATCGTTTTGGAAGCTGCAAATAATAAGTTTGAAGTCGAAAAAACAAAAGGAAAAGTAGACGATCTTGTTAATATTTCGGAAGGACTGAAAGGAACAGCCAAAATAGGAATGGGACATACCCGTTGGGCAACACACGGGGTTCCAAGTGACAGAAACTCTCATCCACATTTGTCAAACAATGGGAAAATAGCTATTGTACATAATGGTATTATAGAGAACTATGATACAATTAAAAAGATGCTTACTGAAAAAGGATTTACTTTCCAGTCTGAAACAGATACTGAAGTATTGGTAAATCTTATTCAGCATTTTATGGATCTTAATCCTGAAAACGATTTCCCGACAGCAGTAAGATATGCACTGAATGAAGTATATGGTGCTTATGCGATTACTGTCCTTCATGAGGATTATCCGGGAATACTGGTCGTAGGTAGATTAGGTTCACCTTTGGCAATTGGGATCGGGGATAAAGAATACTTTATCGCTTCTGATGCTTCTCCATTTGTAGAATTTACAAAAGAAGCGATTTATCTTGAAGAAGGTCATATGGCTACAATTTCTCTTGAGCATGGAGTAGATATCAGAACCATTAGTGAGAATTCTAAAATAGAACCGGAGATCCAAAAGCTAAAATTAAGCTTAGAGCAGATAGAGAAAGGAGGATATGAGCATTTCATGCTTAAAGAAATCTTTGAACAGCCTAAATCTGTACACGATACGATGAGAGGAAGATTGCTTGTAGATGAAGGAATAATCAAAATGGCAGGAATCTGGGATCATGTAGAGAAATTCAAAAATGCTAACAGGATTATTATCATTGCATGTGGAACTTCGTGGCATGCCGGTCTTATCGGGGAATACCTTATTGAAGAATATGCAAGAATTCCTGTTGAAGTAGAATATGCTTCCGAATTCAGATACAGAAACCCTATTATTACGGATAAAGATGTTGTAATTGCCATTTCTCAGTCAGGAGAGACAGCAGATACAATGGCCGCTTTAAAACTGGCAAAAGAAAAAGGAGCATTTATATATGGTATATGTAATGTGGTAGACTCATCTATCGCCAGAATTACAGATGCAGGGTCATATACCCATGCCGGCCCTGAGATCGGGGTTGCTTCAACAAAAGCATTTACAGCCCAGCTTACCATTCTTACATTAATAGCATTTAAGCTAGGTAAGCACAATGGAAATTTAGGGAACGCTGAATTTATGAGCTTAATTGCAGAGTTAGATGCTATTCCGAGAAGAATTGAAGAAGTACTGAGCGCTACGCATGAGCAGGTTCAGGACATTGCAAAAGATTTTGTAAGTGCTACCAACTTCCTTTATTTGGGAAGAGGATACAATTATCCTGCTGCCCTAGAAGGAGCATTAAAATTAAAAGAAATTTCTTATATCCACGCAGAAGGATATCCGGCTGCGGAAATGAAGCACGGTCCAATTGCTCTGATTGACGAGAATATGCCGATTGTGATTATAGCGCCTAAAAAAGGACACTATGATAAAATCGTAAGTAATGTTCAGGAAATTAAGGCAAGAAAAGGAAAAGTTATCGCTGTGGTTAATAAAGGAGACCGTCAGGTAAGTGAAATGGCAGACTATGTTATTGAAATTCCTGAAACATCAGAATGTTTCTCTCCGATAGTGGCTTCAGTACCTCTTCAATTGCTTGCTTATTATATCGCAGTATATAGGGGCGCAAACGTAGATCAGCCAAGAAACTTGGCAAAATCTGTGACCGTTGAATAAAATGTTGTTGTAAATAAAATAAATTTAGATTTCTTCCGTTATTTCAAAAAAAATCTTAAAAGTTTCTTAAAAAAATTATATATTTACGGCTTAATTATAAAAATTAACATGAAAAGGATATTTCTTTTATTATTGTCTGCGTCAGTAGCATCGGTATCTTGTTCAGGTGGTGGCAGCTCTTCTGTAGGGAAGCCAGGAACAAAAGGAGAATTGATACCAAGAGAAAAAACGAAATCATTTGTTGCGGAAAGACCATACGGAATGGTTGCTATTCCTGCAGGTTCATTTGTTGCTGGTCTTGCTGATCAGGATCCAACACATACACCTGAAAAAACAGCATTGAAGACCGTTACTGTCTCCTCTTTCTTCATGGATGAAGCGGAAACTACTAATGCGGAATACAGGGTATTTATCAATTATGTAAGAGATTCTATCGCTAGAACTTTACTTGCCGAAGCTGCCGGAGAAGGTGGTGATGAAGGCGGACGTAAAGGAACCGGTATAGGAGATTACGCATACCTTGCTAAAAAAGAAGAAAATTTAACACCTTATCAAGAATATATGGAAGGCCAGGGTGGCCGAGAAGACGGAACTTATGATGCGAGCAAAAGATTAGATTGGAAAATTCCTTTACACTGGAGTACTACAAAATATCCTGATGTGGAATATGCAGAAGTTTTAGAATCTATGTACTTACCTGCGTCTTCCAGAATTGGAAACGAAAGAATTTTAGATGTAAGCAAGCTTAAATATACGTACCGTTGGGGAGATATGGATGCTGCACTTGCAGATAACGAAAGAGGAGTTAATTACCTGAAGAGTTCAAGTATTGCGGTGTATCCCGATACCACTGTTTGGGTAAAAGATTTCCACTTTGCTTACAATGAGCCATTATTCGAACAGTATTTCTGGCACAAGGCTTACAAAAACTACCCGGTAGTTGGAGTAACCTGGGATCAGGCAAGAGCTTATTGTAACTTCAGATCTAAATTGAAAACGGATTACAACGAAAGTTTAAAAAGAAAAAAACAAAGACCATTGCAGTTCCGTCTTCCTACAGAAATCGAATGGGAATATGCTGCAAGAGGGGGAATGCAAAATGCTACTTACCCTTGGGGCGGTCCATACTTAATGGATGACAGAGGTTGCTACTTAGCCAACTTCAAACCGAAGAGAGGTAACTACATGGAAGACGAGAAAAAAGGTACTTATACATATACAGCTCCAGTTAAGAAATTTAAGAAAAATGGATTTGGGTTATTTGATATGGCTGGAAACGTTTCTGAGTGGACAGAATCTGCGTATAACAATTCTTCATACGGATTCTCTTCAACATTAAATCCTTCTACTAAAGATAAAAAGGATACTAAGAAGTCTGTAAGAGGAGGATCTTGGAAAGATATAGGATATGCGTTAATGACGGGTGCAAGAGATTGGGAGAGAAAAGATTCAGCAAGAAGCTATATCGGATTTAGAACTGTACAGGATATTCCTGAGGCAGCTGTTAAGCCAAGAAGAGTTAACAGATAATAAACCAGACAATTCATTTTTCAATAACAATTTTATTTAACATTAAAAAAACTAACTCAATATGTTTAAGACTAAAGATGCTTGGATGAATTTCTTCTATTCATTCGGTGCTGCAATTGTAATTCTTGGAGCTTGGCTTAAAATTACTCACATTACACTGGGACCCATCAACGGTAATATAGCACTTACTGTGGGACTTATTACGGAGGCTATTATCTTTATCATTTTTGCATTTGACCCTCCGAAAACTGAAGAGTCTTATGCATGGGAAAATGTTTATCCTGAATTATTAGATAAACATGCTAACCCAAACCCATTACACTCTAATGTAACCACTAAAAATACGAATGCTCAATTTGCAGAATTAGAAAATTCTCTTTCTAACAAATTAGACAAAATGCTTCAGGATGCAAAATTAGATGTTCAGTTATTTGACAGATTAAGAACAGGAATTGATAAATTTTCAAATTCTGTAGATCAGATCAATCAGACGGTTGACGTATCTGCTTCTACTCATAAATATAACGATCAGTTAAACAAAGCTGCTCAGCATATGGAAAGTATGAATGCTTTATACGCTATGCAACTTGAGAATGGTAAGAAGCAATCTGAATTTGCCAATAAATATGTATCAGATATGCAAAAATCTGCCGAGCAATCTGAAAAATTCAATCAAGAGCTACAAGGTTTAACAACTAATCTTAATAATTTAAACAGAGTTTATGGTGGTATGTTAACTGCTATGAAGTCTTAATTCCTAACCATTTCTAAAATTTAACTACTTAATCAAAAACAAATAACAGAGAATGGCACAAGGAAAACAGACCCCTCGTCAGAAGATGATCAACCTGATGTATCTGGTTTTCATCGCGATGATGGCCCTAAATATTGATGCAGAAATCATCAGATCATACTATGACTCTACTAAAGCATTGAATGAAACCAGACGTTTAACAGAAAATAAAAACGAGAAGATTTTTGAAAGAACACTGGAAGCTAAGGCTAGACAGGTTCCCGATACTTACGAACAACCTTGGGGACAATATAAATTATTGAAATCCAAGATTGATGTACTTGTGAAATCTGCTCAGGATATCAAAGATTTGTTAAAAAAACAGTCTGAGTTTCATGACAAAGATAAAGAGGGTAAAGAAATCGATGTAAGTGAGAATTTTGCTGCACTTAACAATAACGAAGCTACCACGGAATATTTCTTTAAGGAAGGAGATGAAAATACCCCTTCAAAAAATGCACTGGACCTGAAAAATAAAATTGATGACGTAAGAAATTATATCAATGCAACTTTCGGTAACAATGCTCAGCTTAAAGATTTAGTGGAAAGAGCCAACAAATCTCTTATCGCGGAATATCCTAAAGGGAAATCTCCGAATGATAAGACATGGTTCCAGAATAAATTTTACCACCAGCCGCTAATCGCTGCAATATCCAATTTGGAAATTATCCAAAATGATGCCAGAAATGTGCAGTCAGATGCATTGGCATTATTGCTTCAGGAAAAAGTAGATGCAAGTATTAAGTTTTCTAACTACGAGCCTATTGTTTCCGGTCCGGTTGATATTCAGGCAGGTAAGCAGGCTGAAGTAAAAGTAATGTTAGGTACTTATTCTAACAGTAATAAGATCAACATTTCAGGTGTTAGCAAACAAGAAAACGGAAAAGGTACTATTTCAATTTCAGGTGCTGGAATTGGAGAGCATAAATTAGGAGGTACAATTACATTAACAGATGCTTCTGGTAAGCCACAAAGCTTCCCTTGGACGCATACATACAATGTAATTGCAGGACCTAGAGAAGTAAAACTTGAAAAAGGATTATTACTTTCTGCTGATAAAATGAATGTAATGTATAGAGGACTTGAGAACCCTGTTTCAGGATCAATCTTAGGGGCTGACAATTCTAAACTTTCATTATCAGTTCCGGGAGCTACTGTGAAAAGTACAGGACCTGGTAAATGGAATGTAAGACCTGGTGCAGGTAATACAGTTAAGTTAACATTATCTGGTTTAGATCCTTATGGAAAATCAGTATCTCAGGTATTTGAATACAGAATCAAGAATGTACCGCCACCACAAGGTCAGATGAGAGGACAGAATATATTGTCTATGCCGGCAACTTCTATTCCGAATCAGACGGTACAGGCAACGATTCCTGACTTCGACTTCCCGGTTTCATTCACGGTAACTCAGTTTATGGTTAGAGTACCTGGAAAAGCAGCATTGCTGATCCACGGAAACTCTTTAGGTGAGGCAGCCGGACTGGTAAGAAACTTAAGATCAGGAGATGTATTCTCAATCTTTGATATTAAAGCAACAGCTCAAGGTTTAGAAGGGCAACAGATTAAAAACATTACTCCTATATTAATTAATGTTCAATAGGACTAAAATTGTAACTTATTATGAAAAAATATATTAGCACCCTTTTAGTATTAGTTTCGGGATTTGCTTTGTCCCAGACTATTCTGAACGCTTCTTCTCCAGAAGAGTTTAGAAAGATGAGAGAGGAGAACAAACAAAAAGTTGGTGATACTATTATTGATAAAACAGTAAAGCCTCTTGAATATGGTTTTGTAGAAGATAAAGATATCCTTAAAAGTATGTTTGTTTGGGAAATCATTGATATGAATGATAAGATCAATCAGCCATTCTATTATGACAATCCGGACGGATTACTTTCCACTCCTACAAGATCTTTATATAAATTATTGCTTGATGCTGCTTTGAGCGGTAAGATTGAGCAGGTTTACAATGATGAGAATTTCGTTGATAAACTGACTCCTGAAGCCATTAAGAAAAGATTGGTTAATGTGAAAATCAGTGATGCAGCGATTGATATTCTGAACTCTGGTAGACAGTTAACCGAACAGGAGAAAAAAGAATATACCGATATTATTGAGACGACTACTGATAAAGTGAAAGTTCTTAAAATTATGGGAATGTGGTTCATTGATAAGAGAGACGGACAGATGAAGTACAGACCTCTTGGTATTGCTGCTATGGGACCTGATCCTGCAGTACAGGGTGTTGTAGGACCTGATGGTAAGCTGCTTGCAAGTAATGATGAGCTTATCGATCTGTTCTGGATCTTCTATCCTAATGCAAGAGATATCTTAGCTAACAATTATGTGTACAACAGAAAAAACTCTTCAGCTGATTTATCTTTCGATGATATTATCAATGCAAGAAGATTCTCTTCTGTAATCTATAAATCTTCAAGCGGTTTAGGAGACGGTACTATTAAAGATTATATTCCTAGAGATGCTGATGATCAGCTTGATGAAAGCGACAGAATCAAAGCGCAGATCCTTGAAATGGAAAATGATATGTGGAATTACTAAATTTCACTTGATATTTATACAAAACCTGAGTATTTTTACTCAGGTTTTTTTTATTATGAGAAATGTAGATTATATTATTGTGGGAGACGGGTATGCAGGACTTTTCTTCGCGCACAGGCTGATTAAGAATAACAAATCCTTTGTCCTGTTTTCAGAGGGTAGGAAAAGCGCATCCCAAATTTCTGCGGGAATTATCAATCCTGTGGTTCTTAAAAAATTTACAACCTTCTGGAAAGCGCAGGAACAAATTGATTTTCTTAAAAATACTCTCGAAGAAATAGCATCATATACCGGGAAAAATTATTTAGTAGATCAATCCATTCACAGAATTTTCCATGATGAAAATGAACAGAAGCTCTGGCTAAAAAAATCCGGTAATGAAGATTTATCCGGTTTTCTGAACCCAAATTTTGAGTCTTTAAATGGGGTAAAAAACGATTTTCTCAGCGGAAAGGTGAATCAGTCTGCCAGATTGAATGTTAGTGGATTTTTTGCGGGTTTATTTGGTTTTCTTGAAAAAAATGATCATTTGGTAAGAGAAAAATTCGATTATGAACATCTTAAGCCCTCCGAATCATCTTATAAAGACTTTGGTTTTAAAAATATAATCTTCTGTGAAGGGATGGGAGTGAAAGAAAATCCTTATTTTTCTGAAATTGCTGTCAACCCGAATAAAGGACATCACATTAAAGTCAGACTTTCAGAAAAGACTCCTGACGTAACCATTAAGAAGAAACACTTTTTATTTCCAACGGATAACGGTCTGCATTTCTACGGCGGAACTTATGACAGAGAACAACTTCATCATCATATAGACGAATCCGCGGTAAATCAGCTGGTAAACGGACTTTCTGAATTTTATCCCCATGATTTTGAAGTGAAAGAAGTTCATTTTGGTTTTCGCCCTACGGTAAAAGACAGAAGGCCTATTATGGGCAGACATGAGAATTTTGAAAATCTCTATGTTTTTAATGGCTTAGGAGCAAGAGGAATTCTGAACGGATCTTATTTTGCAAATGATCTTTATCGTTTTATAGAAGACAATATTCCTTTACATGAAGAAGTTGCTCTGAATAGATTTAAATAAGTTTTAAAGGTAAACTGAATGGGATGAACGAAAATATATTGGGTATTATTGCGGGAATTTTGACTTCTGTATCTATGCTTCCCCAGCTGATTAAAATAATCAGAGAAAAAAATGTAAAAGATATTTCTCTGGTTATGGTTTTAGTGCTTATTTCAGGGCTTAGCCTGTGGGTATGGTACGGAGTGAAAAAAGATGAACTGCCCATTATTCTGTCCAATTCATTTGCGGCTGCAGTGAATGTATGTCTGCTGGTCTGTTATATAATATATCACAAAAAACAACTATAATAAAAAAGAGCCCCTTCTGGAAGGAGCTCTTTTTATATGAAGTTCATTCATTGAATGTTTTTATTGAAGCACAAACTTAGCTAAAGGAGCCATTCTCGCTTTATTTAAAGTCAGAGTATTCCCGTTTACAGAATAGTTATCTGCAGAAAGCAAAGCTTTTGTGAACTGGTTTTCAATATCCAGATCTTCACAAGCCATCATCGTAGACATTCCCTGATTGAATTTAATTCTCATCATCTCAGGTTTGATTTCAAATGTACCACCTAAACCATTACATCCTGCATGACCTTCATATCTCATCCCGTCCGTATTAAGTTTGAAATAAGGGTTGTTTTTAGGATTCTTTAACTTAATAGGCTGGCCGTTAAGTTCAGTTAACTTCCAGGTTTTTCCTGTGATATCTGTAGTTTTTTGTTGGGCAGCCGGTGCTTTGCACGCAACAAGAAATACAACTAGAAAAAGGGCTGATAAATAGTAATACAAATTTTTCATAACATCGTTTTTTAAATGACTGTTTAACTCTTAGCTAATATGATGCCATTTTAGCCGGGCCTGATTCTTTTTTATCTTTTTTAAAATGGAAGAGAACCATATCTACATTTTTCTTCAGAAATGTAATATTACCTTTAATTTCGGAATATTGATACTCTTCATTAGAGGCTGTATACTCAGGCAGAGCATCACTTTTTTTAAGGTCATATGTTTTTCCGTCCAGATGTATGGAGGCAGTGTTCTTTGTATTGTTTATGCTGACTTCTATCTTTTCTCCGTAGTTGTCAACATATACGTTTTTAATAATATCATCTTCGTTTTCCGGGCTGCTCACGGTACTGCTGATTGTTTCTGTTTCTTTTCCGGGATGTTTACACGCTGTTAAGGAAAGAACTGCCAATCCCAAAAGGATTGTTGGTAATAATTTTTTCATAATGATAAGTGATTTTAAAGTGTTTCATGAATGTGGTGTTAATACTATATAAAAATACGAATATTTTTAATAAATATATGTTAATTTTTCATAAACTAATAATATATTTTAATTAACTCCCACAGCAACGCTCATCAAAGCGCTTTCTTTACAATAGAATAGATGTGCTTAAAATAATAAGAAATCAAAGACTGGGCTTTATAAGCTAACATTATGCAGTCGGCTCATTATAAGACAGATAAAATATAAATTTTTCATTGTTCATTTGTTGTCTAAATTTCCGGCAAAAATAATTCAATTGCCGGAGAATAACAACAGGGTTTTGTAAATAATTGGAAATCATGATAAAAGTTAGTTCTTATTAGCTTTTTTTCTGGATAAAATCTCTAAGAATGGTATTGGGTCGTATGATGGACATGGGAAGCTAAAACTTATATTACTCCGTAAATTCAGTTTTTTTAAAGGTTCGTTAAATTTTGTTAATCTATTGTGATAGTATCAAAATCTAGGTGTACATTTGCGACTTCAAAATGAGAAACTACATTGTATATTTTTTAACAAGTCTTTTTCTGCTGTTTATAGTAGAAACTAAGCTGAATGTTAGAACACTACGAAATGACTATTCGGGTCATGTTTCTCATCATTTACCCAAAAGAGCCAACCGTCTGAACCAGACCTATGAAAAATTAACGGTTCAGCAGATGGCAGATAATTTTGATACTTCCACCATGGAACTTATCGAAAATGATTTTCAGTTGTCTGATGTATTTCAGGTTGTTGTTACTTTTGCGGGGATTTTCAGTCTTATTTATATTTTTGGATTAAAAAGCTATAAACAATTTAAGCAGGAAATCCATGGTTTCGTTTTTGGCCTTGCTGCCAAAAGATTTCTTTTAATCCGTTCTATAAGAATTTAAAAATTCACCTTTCCGTGTATTTTCTGCCTGACTCAGGCAGACCCATTTTACGTTCAGGATGCTGGTAATCATCTTTTCGTATTATTCTTAATTACCATTTTTTTATTTCTATTCAAAACATTAACGATTTATATAAACTCTAGAATTATGATGAAAAGAGTTGCCTCGGGCATTGCGCTAAGCGTCCTCCTATTGGCCGTCGGCTGTAACAAGAAAAAAGAAGAGAAAGAAGAAGTCTCGGTTTATCCCATAACTTCCCCCGTAATAATGGACACTGTAATCAATAAAGAATATGTGGCCCAGATTCAATCGGTGAAAAATATTGAGGTAAGAGCACAGGAAAAAGGTTTCCTTGAAAAAATCTTTGTAGATGAAGGACAGTATGTGCAGGCCGGACAAACCTTATTTCGTATTATGCCTAAACTCTATCAGGCAGAGCTTTTAAAAGCTAAGGCTGAAGTAGAACAGGCTTCTATCGAATTGAAAAATGCGAGTACATTAGCCGGAAACAATATCGTGTCTAAAAATGAAAAAGCAATGGCAAAAGCTAAATTAGATGCTGCCAATGCAGAAATGAAACTAGCCCAGATTCACCTGTCATTTACAGATATTAAAGCCCCGTTTTCAGGAGTAATCAACAGAATCCCTTTAAAACTGGGAAGCCTGGTAGATGAAGGGGATTTGCTGACTTCATTATCAGATAATACCAGTATTTATACCTATTTCAATGTTTCAGAACCTGAATATCTTAGCTATCAGACGCATGTAGCAGACAGAGGAAGCAATCAGGTGTCATTAATTACGGCTAATGGAGAAATGTATACCCAAAAAGGAGAAATCCAGACGATTGAAGGAGAATTTGATAATGAAACCGGGAATATCGCTTTCAGGGCAAAATTTCCCAATCCGGATAAACTTCTGAGAAACGGAGAGACCGGAAAAGTACAGATGACTATGCCGGTTCATAATGCTTTGATTATCCCACAGAAAGCAACCTATGAAATTCAGGACCAGAAATACGTATTTGTGGTAGATAAAAACGGGACGGCAAGATCCAGAAATATTAAAATTGCTTATGAACTGCCTGATCTTTATGTAGTAGGTTCGGGACTTTCCAAAGGAGATCAGATCCTTCTGGAAGGTGTTCAGAAGGTAAAAGATGACCAAAAATTAAAAACAAAATTCCAGGATCCTAAAAAGGTTCTTCACTCATTGAAATTAAAAGCAGAGTAGTACTCTAAAAATGAAGTTGTATGTTTAAGAAATTCATTCGCAGACCTGTTCTGTCTATTGTAATCTCATTGATTATAGTGTTTTTAGGGATTTTGTCGCTGGTAAAACTTCCGGTGACTCAGTTCCCTTCTATTTCTCCGCCTAAAGTAAATATTACGGCAGAGTATCCCGGAGCCAACAATGAGCTGTTGATTAAATCCGTAATTATTCCTCTAGAAAGAGGATTGAACGGGGTTCCGGGGATGAAATATATGTCCTCCAATGCCGGAAACGACGGTGAAGCTGCTATTCAGGTGGTATTTGACCTGGGAACAGATCCCAATGTTGCGGCAGTAAACGTTCAGAACCGTGTATCTTCAGTAGTCAACAAACTCCCTCCTCTGGTAGTACGTGAAGGGGTGAAAATTACCCGTGAAGAACCGAATATGCTGATGTATATTAACCTGTACAGCGATGATCCCAAAGCTGATCAGAAATTCCTTTTCAACTATGCAGATATTAACGTAATGTCTGAATTGAGAAGGGTAAGCGGTGTAGGTTTTGCCGATATTCTAGGAACCCGTGAATATGCAATGCGTATCTGGCTGAAACCTGACAGGCTTACAGCATACAGTATTTCTGCTGATGAAGTCATGGAAGCACTGAACCAACAGAGTTTGGAGGCTTCTCCGGGGAAAACAGGAGAAAGCTCAGGAAAAAGAGCTCAGTCTTTTGAATATGTTTTAAAATATCCGGGACGTTTCAATAATGAAAAAGATTATGGGAATATTATTTTAAAAGCAAAGACAAACGGTGAATCTGTAAGATTAAAGGATGTGGCGGATATTGAGTTCGGAAGTTCAATGTATGATATCTATTCCACATTAAATGGTAAACCTTCTGCTGCAATTACTGTAAAACAGTCTTATGGATCTAATGCCAGTGATGTTATTAAAAATGTAAAAGCACTGATGTCTGATCTTGAGAAAAATTCATTTCCGAAAGGAATGCATTATGAGATCAGTTATGACGTTTCCCGATTCCTGGATGCTTCTATGGAAAAGGTAATTCATACATTGTTTGAAGCTTTCGTATTGGTAGCTATTGTAGTATTCCTGTTTCTGGGAGACTGGCGCTCAACGTTAATTCCCGCATTAGCGGTACCTGTTTCACTGGTAGGAACTTTTGCTGTGATGTCTGCATTTGGAATTACCCTGAATATGATTTCGTTATTTGCCCTTGTTATGGCTATCGGGGTAGTGGTAGATGATGCAATTGTTGTTATCGAAGCTGTTCACGCCAAAATGGAAGAGAAAAACCTGTCTCCGCTAAAAGCTACAGAAGAAGCCATGCATGAGATCAGTGGAGCAATTATAGCAATTACACTGGTAATGGCATCGGTATTTATTCCGATTGCCTTTATGACAGGCCCGGTAGGAGTGTTTTACCGCCAGTTCTCCATTACAATGGCTTCATCCATTATTTTATCAGGAGTAGTAGCCCTTACTTTAACCCCTGCACTATGTGCTTTAATCTTAAAAAATAATCACGGAAAAGCTAAAAAGAAAACTCCGATTACCCTCTTTCTGGATAAATTCAATGCCCTCTTTACCAGAGGAGCCGGGAAATATGAGAAAATGCTTAATAAAACGGTAACTAAGAAAGCCTTTACATTACCATTATTACTGGCTTTCTGTGCCGGAACTTATTTCCTGAGTAATTCTCTCCCGTCCGGATTTATTCCGGCAGAAGACCAGGGAATGATTTATGCCATTATCCAGACACCGCCGGGATCCACGCTGGAAAGAACCAATCAGATTGCAAGAGAACTCTTAAAAGAATCTGAAGGTATCGACGGGGTACAATCCGTTTCTTCACTGGCAGGATATGAGATCCTGACGGAAGGTACCGGCTCCAATTCCGGAACCTGTCTGATCAACCTGAAAAGCTGGGATGAGCGGAAAGAATCTGCAGGAGAAATTATCGAAAAACTGGAAGAAAAAGCTAAAAATATTCCGGGAGCCAATATTGAATTTTTCCAGCCACCTTCCGTACCGGGCTACGGTGCTGCAGGAGGCTTTGAACTCCGTTTGCTGGATAAAGCAGGAAGTGGAGACTATCATAAGATGGAGAAAGTGAGTAATGATTTTGTAAAAGAGCTGAAAAAACGACCTGAACTGGGATCAGCATTTACATTCTATTCTGCAAGTTTCCCTCAGTATATGCTGAGAATAGATAATGACCTTGCCGAACAGAAAGGCGTAACGATTGAAAAGGCAATGGATAACCTGTCCACACTAATCGGTTCCAACTATGAAACCAGCTTTATCCGCTTTGACAGACCTTATAAGGTAATTGTTCAGGCAGGACCGCAATACCGTGCCTTACCAACCGATCTGCTGAAATTATATGTTAAAAATGATAAAGACCAGATGGTGCCCTACTCAGACTTTATGAGACTTGAAAAAGTATATGGTTTATCTGAAATGACAAGACATAATATGTATAATTCCGCACAGGTGAGTGGAACTCCGGCACCGGGATATAGCAGCGGACAGGCCATTAAAGCCATTCAGGAAGTTGCAGACAAAACGCTTCCGAGAGGTTTTGGTATCGACTGGGCGGGGATTTCCAAAGATGAAGTAAGCCGTGGAAACGAGGCCGTATTTATCTTCCTTGTGTGTTTAGGATTTGTTTATCTGATTCTTTCTGCACAATATGAAAGCTTTATCCTCCCGCTTCCGGTAATTTTATCACTTCCGGTAGGGATTTTCGGAGCATTTTTATGTTTAAAACTTTTAGGACTGGAGAATAATATTTATGCCCAGGTAGCCATGGTCATGTTGATCGGGCTCTTAGGGAAGAATGCCGTGTTGATCGTAGAATTTGCAGTACAGAAGAAGGCAGAAGAAGGCATTCCTGTTGTACAGGCAGCTATTGAAGGTGCAGCTATCCGTTTCCGTCCGATTTTGATGACATCATTTGCATTTATCGCCGGGTTAATTCCTTTGGTTATTGCTACAGGGCCGGGAGCCGTAGGAAACCGAACCATCGGAACTGCTGCTGCAGGAGGAATGTTGATCGGAACCATTTTCGGACTGATGATTATTCCAGGGTTGTATTACATCTTCGGAACCATTGCCGATAAATCCAAACTGGCAAGATATGAAGAAGAAAATCCTTTAACAGAACAAACTGAACCTTATGAACATGATGGGAAATTTGAAGACTAAAAATATAATAACAGCCATTGCTGTATCACTCGTTCTGGCAGGTTGTAAAGCTCCGATGGCGACAGTCATAAAAGACGAGGTGAAAACCAATATACCTCAAAATTTTAATCAGGAGGAACAACAGGATGCTAATAATAATAGCGGAACAACGCCATGGAGACAGTTTTTTACAGATCCTAATCTTGTTAGCCTCATTGAAACGGCTTTAAAAAACAATCAGGAGCTGTTGATCACGCTTCAGGAAATTGAAATTGCTAAAAGTGGTGTTTTAGCTAAAAAAGGAAGACTAAGCCCTGAAGTTTCTGCCGGAATAGGAGCGGGACTGAAAAAAGCAGGCCGTTACACCAGTGAAGGAGCCGGTGACGCCAGTACCGAAATGGAACCCGGAAAACCAATACCGGATCCTCTGGGAAATTTTGGAGCAGGGCTTAACGCAAGCTGGGAAATTGATATCTGGAAAAAGCTGAGAACCGAAAAAGAATCGGCAGTAGCGCACTATCTTTCTACTGTGGAAGGTAAAAACTTCGTACTCTCTAATCTTATTGAAGAAGTAGCCGATAATTATTATGAATTACTGGCACTAGATAACCAGTTGGATATTATTCAGCAGTATATTAAACTTCAGCAGAAAGCGCTGGAAATTTCTAAAATTCAGAAAGAAGCCGCAGCAGCCACAGAACTGGCAGTGAAGAAGTTTGAAGCAGAACTGGCTAAATCAAAAGCTTCTGAATATACAATCCGTCAGCAGATTACTGAGAAAGAAAATGAGATCAATGCATTGTTGGGAAGATATCCGCAATCGATTGTAAGAACAAAAGAAAGCTTTATGTCTACAATACCGCAAACCGTTTATACCGGAATTCCGTCACAATTGTTGTCGAACCGTCCGGATATCAAACAGGCGGAACTGGAACTGAAATCTTCAAAACTGGATGTGGAAGCAGCAAGAAAAGAATTTTATCCTTCACTGGAAATCTCCGCTACCTTAGGTCTGGAAGCATTCAAGCCTTCCTATCTGGTAAAAATGCCGGAATCCATAGCCTATAACCTTGCCGGAGAGCTTGCGGGACCACTGATTAATAAAAGTGCTATTAAAGCAAACTTCCAGACGGCGGATGCAAAGCAGATACAGGCATTGTATGAATACGATAAAACGATTTTAAATGCCTATCTGGATGTAGCCAATCTGATGTCTAAGATTAAAAATATAGATCAGTATTATCAGCTGAAATCACAGGAAACAAAAGCCCTTGATCAGTCTATTGATATTGCCAACCAATTGTTCCGTAATTCCAGAGCAGATTATCTTGAGGTACTTCTGAACCAGAGAGATGCCCTGGATGCCAAAATGGAACTGATAGAAGCTAAACAGAAACAGCTGAGCACCGTGGTAGACATTTATAAAAGTCTGGGTGGTGGCTGGAAATAAAGAAACATCATAATTCAATCAATAAACAGTTAATGTTTTGAGGGGTCGGTTCTTAGGAGCTGGCCCTTTTTTGTGTTCTCACAGATATATAGAGAATCGATGATGTCTAATTTAGGTATCATTTACAATGAAAAACAATGGCGGAATATGGGTCGTCTTTATGAATTCACAGCAAATAGTCTGATTGTTTTTAAGGGGAAATCTTTTATCTTATAATTGTACAAGAAATCTGTAAAAATAATGAGCGAAAAAAAACGGAAGACCATCGAAAACTTTATCCATCAATTCGAAAGTAATATATATGGGAAAAAGGAAGTACTTATGGATATTGATCAGGTCCATCGTGATCTGTTTTACATAAAGAAAGGAGTAGCCCGAATATTTTATTATGATGATAAAGCCCACGACCATACCCATTGGATCAGCTCGGATTATAGTTTTATCGCTTTGTTTTCCAGTCTGTTGTCAGGAAGGCCTGTCCCATTTGGAATTGAAGTGCTGGAAGACAATACCGAGATTTTCCGGGTACCTTATTGTCAGCTATTGGAATTAAAATCAAAGAATATTGAAATACAGCAATGTATGGAAGATTTATTTGCTGAAAGCCTGATTGTGATGGGAAACAGACTTCTTGATTTGCAGATCAAAACAACTGAGGAACGATATCATGACTTTGTTGCAACACATCCTGACTGGCTTCAGAGAATCAATCTCGGATATATTGCCGGATATCTTGGAATGACAAAACAGCAGCTGAGTAAAGTAAGAGCTCAACGCAGATAATCCTTTTTTAATCCAGGTGAAAAAAAAAGCTAAACTTTCGCTGTAATTTCGGAAAAAGTTAAGTGATAAAAGTATGGCTGATGACTCACATACCAGCATACTGTTTTTTACAAAAAAGAAATATATGAAAAAAGGAACCTATCAATTGCACACTGACTCGAATTTTAATTTTCAACTGAACAGAACCATCATGTGGGGTGGTGGTGATTGGGAAGAAATCAAATCCATAGCTCCAAAGATAAGTACAACAGAAGACTGGGTACGTGAAATGACTTTCCTTGGGACTAACGCAGAAAATCATCAGCAAATTTCTAAGGCTATCGGTTACTACAGAATGGCTGAATTTTTTGAAGCAGACGGAAGCCCTGAGAAATCCAGATTATATCTGCACTCAAAATCTTTGTTTTATCATTATCACAAATCTGTTTTTGATCAAATAATACAAAGGGATAAAGTAGCATATGAAGATAAGGAATTACCGGTTTGGATAGCCCGGCCACAAGGGGAAATAAAGGATACTGTTGTTATTCACGGGGGAAACGATTCTTATATGGAAGAATTTTTACCGGTGGTTCAATGGTTGCTATCAATGGAAATTGCTGTTTATATTTTCGATGGCCCGGGACAGGGTGGTGCATTAAGAGAATCAGGTATCTATTATACTTATGAATGGGAGAAACCCGTTACAACTATTTTAAATGCCTATCAGCTGGATGAGGTGACTCTTATTGGCCTGTCTTTAGGGGGAATGCTGGCGCCAAGAGCTGCTGCTTTTGAAGATCGTATCAAAAGAGTAGTAGCATGGGGAATAATGCCTAATTTCTATGATGTGATACTGACTAAAATTCCTGAAGGATTACGTGTCTTGATGGAGGCTGAAGAAAAACAACAAATTAATGCTTTGATTGAGAAAAAAATGAAGATAGATCCTCTGGTAAGATGGGCAATACAACACGGAATGTTTAGTATGAATGTTGATACACCCTATGATTACCTGAAAAAAACCCGGAATTTTGAAATGGAAAGTATAGGATCACAGATTACTCAGGATTTCCTGCTTCTGGGTTCCAACGAAGATCATTTTATTCCTGTTGAATTCTATAAAAGAGTGATCGATGCTTTACCCAACGTAAAATCACTTACTTACAAAATGTATACAAAAAACGATTCTGCAGAGAATCATTGCAGTTTCGGAAATACTGAATTGGTGCTTAAAGATATTGTTCACTGGATACTGAACGCAAAGAATAAATAATGAGCATTCCGCTTTCAGGTAAATATTGAGGCTGTTTCTTCGGAGACAGCCTCTCTTGGTACAACTATAATTCTGAAGTAAAAAAGAACCACGGAAAGCTTAGCCTTAAAATTGTTAAAGCACAAATACTTTTCTATATTTATAGAATCAAACCATTTCACAAAAACAATTTACTATGAAAAAAATTCTTTTAATTCTTTTAGCTATTCTTATTATTTTGGCGGCTGTACTGCTTGTCAGGACGTATACTTATCCCTTTAAAAAAAATGCAGCAGGTGCCGGAGACGGATGGAAACCGCTAAAAAATGATTCCGCGGTGATGAGATTTTCGGGAGGAATTAAAATTCCTACTGTTTCTACAGGGAGCCTCGGTGAATTTAACTATACCCCGTTTGCTCAGTTTAAAGAATACTTAAAGAGCTCTTATCCACTGGTGTTTCAGAATACGGAAAATGTAGAGGTGAATACATATGGGCTGGTGTTCAGGTTAAAAGGAAGTAATCCTGCACTGGAGCCGATTGTATTTCTATCCCATATGGATGTAGTGCCTCCTGGAGATGCGGACGTGAAAAGTAAAGAAGAAAACATTTTCCGCCCGGATGATCAGCCGGCTGCTCCGGTAACAAAAGTAGCAGAAGACTGGGATTATGCTCCTTTTTCAGGAGTTGTAGCTAATGGAAGAATCTATGGGAGAGGTGCTATTGATATGAAAGGAATGCTTTTTTCCCTTATGGAATCCATGAACAATTTGATCAAAAATAAACAAGTCCCTTCAAGAGATATTTATCTGGCTTTTGGTTTTGATGAAGAAGTAGGCGGACAGAAGGGGGCAATGCAGATCGCGGATTATTTTAAGAAAAAAGGATTGAAATTTGATGCTGTATATGACGAAGGTGGCCTGATCATGCAAAAAGGAAATGTAGCGGGAATTGATTCCGATGTGGCAGTCGTAGGCTGTGCTGAAAAAGGATTTCTTTCAGCAAAAATAAAAGTAAAAGGACTTGGAGGACACTCATCTATGCCGCCTATGGAAAGTGCCATTGGGAAAGCTGCTGTTATTATGCAGCGGCTGGAAGATGATCAGATGAAGCCTACTATTAGTCCGCTGATCAAAGAGTTTTTTGATAATATCGGAGGAGCTATGCCGTTTACCAGCAGGCTGGCTATTGCCAATCAATGGCTTTTAAAACCTTTGTTGCTGTCACAACTTACCAAAAACAATACGACGAATGCACTGGTTCGTACGACAACAGCTTTAACGATGATGAAGGGAAGCGACGGGACTAATGTGCTTTCTCCAGAAGTGGAATTTGTTGTTAATTTCAGACTCCTTCCCGGAAATACGGTGAAAGATGTGAGAGCACATATTGCACAAGCAACAAAAGGTTTTGATGTTGAAGTAGAAGAAATAGATAATACAAGAGAAGCTTCGGCAATATCACCTACCAATACCAAAGCATTTAAAATAATTGAGAAAGGAATCAGGGAAATCCATCCGGGAGCTATTGTTACTCCTTATCTTACCATGGCAGGTACAGATGCCGGTAAATATGAAATCGTAAGTAAGAATGTGTATAGATTTATGCCTATTAAAATCAACCGTTTTGAGCAGCAGAGTATTCACAGCACCAATGAGTATGTCAGTATTGAAAACTATCTGAAAATGATTCATTATTTTGAATACGTAATGAAGAATTATGATAAAAAGTAAGCTTAACTAGGTGAAGGGATTAGGTTTTAAATAGTAAAATGAACTGCCGATTCTTTATCATCATGAATTCACAGTGATTCTGAAAACAAAAATATATTGCGTCAAGTTTTGTCGCATTACCGTAATAGCTTTGTAGTATCAAAATTACAGAGTTATGGAATTACCGTTTTACTTAAATTTTAAAGACTTTGAAAGTCATTATTATCATAATCTTGAAAAATGGTTTGAAGAATATCATAATACCAGTGAAATAGATTATCTGAAAGCTCTTGCTGATTTGTATAGCCCTTATCTCTATTACAATTTTGCAAATGACAGCATTCAGGCAGATGCTAGCATTGAGATAAAAGACTGCTTTTTCCCTTATCATGAAAAAATTGGGATTTCTTTCTGTACTCATTGTGAAAAAGAAGGGACATCTAAGAAACACCTGAATCACGTTTTTGAATTTAAACATATTTCGATGATGGAATATGCACAGCATATTTTAGATAAAATCAATAAATACTGTTCTAAAACACCTCATGCTCTGGAAGGAAGCAAAAATATTCTGGATTATATCAATCATTATGATATTATCACCGCTGTGGAAGGAGTAGGGTATTGTATCAGCTACAACCGTCATCAGAAGGTGCTTCCTTTTCTGAAAGCTTATCTTCCGTATTATGGGCAAACGGTCAATATGGCGGTATACAGAGATTTTATTTTCTCAGTTGTGGATATTGCTGAATATATTGATCAGAAACTGAAAACGGTGAAAGCATTTGAATATTCTATCTACACGCATTCCAGAGCGGAAGCAAGATGTAAGGTCCAGATGGGACGTCAGTTCCTGACCTTGTGCAATTAAATTTTACACCAGACTTTAACTCATTATACAGAGGAGAATCTTGTAGGTTTTCCGCACAAAAAATCCCAACTGTTTCCGGTTGGGATTTTTTTTGACAACTAGGCCGGAAGGTTTGTTTTTTTTCAGTCAAGATGTTCCTGATTATCAGCTTCTTTCTTTTTATAAGGGATATTCCAGATCAGATCGGCTGCGAGATAATGTACGCCTCCTTTATGGATGCTCTGGCTTCCTCTGATTAAATCATCCATATAACCAATATCCACGGTAAAAGGAGAGTGTGGAATGCTGAACATATAATAGGCAGCAATACGCATCTCTCTGTATCCGAAAGCGGTCCACTGAGGATCCGGCTCATTAAGATGGCTGATTGAAAATAAAGCTTCTGCACTTACCGCTAACTTTTGATTGTTTTTCGATGATAAATTATAGGTAAGCTGGCTTTTGATCCGGGTTCTCAGTTGAAAATCTTCTTCCACCTTTTTGAAATCGGCATCAAAAAATTTTCTGAATTCCTGACGGACTGTATTTTTTAGTTTCCATTTTTTTCCAAAATCAAAAGTATAGGCATATCTTCCATATGCCCGGAATTCCTGTTCTATACCTTCTTTTTCGTAAGGAGCATTAGTCTCGTACTGAGGCTGCCTGCGGTAGCTCAATGCATAGCTGTATTGCTGATGAGGTGCGAAAGAATGGTAAAATTCATGATTAAACACGAAAATAGCCTGCTTGGAAAACAGGTTGTCATTATCCGGACTGCTTTTACGACCTATACCAATATAATCCAATGTCTGTTTCTTTCCTAAAGAATCCAGTGTACGCTTCACTCCAAAGGCAGACCAGAATGCCGTATTGGCATCTCCCAGACCAGGCGGACTGATCTGTGCTTTTACAGAAATGCCTGTAAAAACCATCAGCAATAATGATACGGATATTTTCTTTATACTAAACTTCATAGGCAACTGCTTCAATGTGGATTGAACGGACTGCAGAATCATCTGGGTACTGATAAGGTAGATTTGCAGAGAATATATTTTATCACAACAAAATTAAAAACTTTATTCATTCAATAATTATTCAAATTCTTTTAATACTATTTAAAAACATGACAAAATAAAGCAGAGATTTAGGAAAAAGTTAGGAAAAAAAAGAAAATCTTCATTTTTGAAAATATGACTTTTAACATTTATTTAGAATAATTTAAATTAATATTGTAGGTTAACTTGTGATTTCGTTATTTTGCGTTTTATTTATAATCATTTTAAATAAGGTTGAAAAAATGACTGAATGTACTAAAAATGACTTCCTGATCAGACAGGTTGTCGGTAGCTGTCTCATGGGGATAAGACAAGCTTCCGGTCCTTTAAACATCAAAATTACTCACAAAATTAAACTGCTTTCACTACTGCTTTTTTCATTGATATCTTCTCTGGTGTCTGCACAGGAAATACAGGGTGGTATTACCGGAAAAGTAAATATGATTGATGGCCAGCCATTGAGAGCTATATCGGTTTCATTACTGGGGGCAGACCGTCAGACGTTAACAGATGATGAAGGAAACTACAAATTCGAGCACCTGAACGCAGGAAACTATACTGTAAAGTTTCAGATTTTGGGGAGCAAAGAAATCCGTCTTCCGGCTGAAGTAAAAACAGGGGAGACTACTACATTGGATTATCAGCTGACCAAAGAAAATATTCTGGCTATTCAGGAAGTAGTCATTATGAAAAATACAAACAGGTTTTCAAAAAAGGAAAGTGGATATGTAGCGAGATTACCGTTGAAAAATCTTGAAAATCCACAGGTATATAATACCGTTACCAAAGAGTTGTTTCAGGAGCAGGTTGCTGTAGACCTGGGAAGTATTTCTAAAAATGTACCGGGAGCCGGTGTACCGATGATTGCCAATCAGGGTAGAGTGACCTTTCGCTCAAGAGGATTTGAAACAGAACCTAATGCCAGGAATGGAGTGGCAGGTGCTGCTTTTTCAGTTATTGATCCCGTGAATCTGGAACGTATAGAAGCGATTAAAGGACCTTCTGCAACTTTATTTGGAAAAAGTGTGGCAAGCAGCTACGGAGGGGTATATAACCGTGTGACTAAAAAGCCGTATAATGATTTTGGAGGTGAAGTAGGCTATGTAGGAGGAAGCTGGAATTATAACCGCCTGACTGTAGATGTTAATACACCAATTAATAAAGACAGAACTGCTCTTTTCAGGCTTAATGCTGCAGGGACTTTTGAGAAGAGTTTTCAGGACTTAGGCTTCACAAACTCCTTAGCAATCGCACCTAGTTTTTCTTATCAGATCACCGACCGCCTGTCGTTGCTTCTGGATGTGGAATTTAATCAGGCAAAAGGAACTTCGGTAGTACGTTTTAATCCATATACAGGAGGAAATAAAATTCAGTCTATTGCTGATATGAAGTTTCCGTATTACAAAAACTTTTTAAGTGATGACCTGGCTTATGAAACCCAGATGATGAATATTTTCGCCCAAATGAATTATAAAATCTCAGAAAACTGGACTTCTCAGACCATATTATCAAGAGCGAGATCTACCATTAACGGATATATTTCTGCTATCAACGGTAAAACAGACTCAACAGCGAGTGCTCAGGTAATGGTAGGAACTACTTCTTTCATTGCCACTAATATTCAGCAGAACTTCATCGGAGATTTTAAAATCGGACGTTTCAGAAACAGAATGGTTGTAGGACTGGATTATTATAATAATTCCAATCATTTTGACCGCTATCATACCAATACTAAGGTTTTTAATTTTGTTCATCCTTCAGCAGATTTCAGAGTAAACCGTAATACAATTGACGCACTTACAGCAACTTCTGTAATGAGAAAGGAAAATAACGGTGATAATACGTATGCAGCTTATGTTTCCGATGTGTTTAATATTACGGATCAGCTTATGGTAATGGCCAGTTTAAGAGTAGACCGGTTCCAGTTTAAAGGAGTATATGATATTGCAACCGGTGAAATAAAGGGCGGATTAAGTAATAGCGGAACACAAACAGGACCTTATGGACAGACTGCATTTTCTCCTAAATTAGGAGTCGTTTATGAAATTCTTAAAAATAAACTTTCTCTATTCGGTAACTATATGAACGGGTTTAATAATGTAAGCGGAACGGATATCAACGGGAATACTTTCAGACCTGAATACGCCAATCAGCTGGAATTCGGTGCAAAAGCCGATCTTTTCAATCACAGGCTTGTAGGAACATTAAGTTATTATAATATTCGGGTTGATAATATTCTGAGAACCAATCCTGATGATATCAATTATTCCATTCAGGATGGAACACAGCTGAGCCGGGGGATAGAAGCGGAGCTGACTGCCAATCCGTTTGACGGTCTGAATATTGTCGCCGGTTATGCTTATAATGACAGTAAATATACAAATGCCAATCCTTCTGTAAACGGTTTGAGGCCTGCATTATCAGGCCCAGCCAATATGTATAATTTCTGGATCAGCTACCGTATTACTGATGGAAAACTGAAAGGATTAGGAATCGGAGGTGGAGGAAATATGGGCTCCTCTTCTTACCAGACGAATACCCAGACGGCGAAAGTCATTATTCCTTCTTATAAGATGTTTGATCTGGGAATTTTCTATGATCAGCCAAAATACAGGGTAGGACTGAAATTTGACAATATTACCAATGAACAAGCGTGGTCGGTACGTTTAACACCACAGGCTCCGGCCCGTTTCCTGGGAAGTGTTTCTCTTAAATTTTAAATGATAAATGTTGATACTAAATATCCCGGGTTACAGAATCCGGGATATTTGTTTTTTTGATGACCTGTTTCAGTTGATCCAGAGACAGTAATTATTACGATACCGTATTTTTCCATAAGCATTATCATTTAAAACTCCCGGACTGTTGTCATACCAGTCCTGACGGATGACATACAGCCCCGGCAATGTAGGTTTGAAAACAATCTGATGGTTTTCATCAGTCTGTACATTTTTTTCCCAGTTTTCAGGATTGAATATCCGTATCGTCGTTCCTTTCTCTACTGGTTTCATGTCGCGGTAGGGAAAAACAGTATAAATCCCGTTTTTTTCCTGAAGAATAATATCCATGAATTGAGCAGGTTTCATAGGAACAGAAGAAGAGCCGACACGATAGGCTCCGCACATAAGATCGATGGGGCGTACATTTTCCTGTGAATTTTTCGATCGGAGAAGTACAGGTAGCTGATCATTGAGTCCCAGAATACGGTAAGAGCCCTCCTGGTCAGGAATAAAACGGCCTTCCCAGTGATCGCCTTTGATCTGTAATTCTATTTTTGATTTTTTTCCTTTATCATTCAAAATAAAGAATTTAAAATTCCGGATTTCCTGAAATTCCGGACCTGTAGTACGATGACGTTCGCTGAGATCATCAATAAAACCGTAACATACCTGGATTTTAACTTCTTCATTTACTTTTCCGGATCCGTGAATTTCCATCCAGTAAGCGCTCGCTTTTATGGATTGGGGAAATAAAAAAAATGTTAGAAATAAAAGGACCGGAATAAGTGTTCGTATCTTATGCATTGTCGTTGAATTGTATTTTTTGGGTGCTAATGTAGTGAAAAATGAAGCGGGTCATAAGCAATGAGCCAATCATAAATCTATTTCAAATACAGTATTTTTCTATTTTATCCTTTATAGCTGGCGGGCTGGCTGATGAAGTCTGTGTGCGGTGAGATTGTTTTTGTGGAAAACTTGTGGAAAACTTATGAGCTCTTTGTGGAGAAAATAGAGTCGTATAATCTGTAAAAAAATAAAGCGTTGTAAAACAACGCTTTATCTTGCAGAAAGGAAGGGATTCGAACCCTCGATACAGTTACCCGTATACTACCTTTCCAGGGTAGCTCCTTCAACCACTCGGACACCTTTCTTTTTGAGATTGCAAAAATAGAGTATTTTATTGAATATCCAAATTATTATTGCAATTTTTTAATCAGTAATTTCTCCGCAAAGGCTTTGTGTGAAGTTGTCTGCAAAGTTTCCGGAGTAATTAGGGTTGTCTATCAGGTGCATAGCTTTGGTAATAGCTGTCTCAGCAGTCATATCTCTGCCGCTGATAGCCCCGATTCTTGAGAAAATATTACTGTTTTCATATTTTCCAAATGAAATTCCTCCCGAAATACACTGGCTTACCACAACGATTTCCGTTCCGTTGTTTCTGATTTCCTGAAGAGTTTCCTGGGTTTTTTCGCTGCTGAAAATAGTTCCGGATCCGAAAACCTGCAGAATAAGAACTTTCATCTTCGGAATTTCTCTGAAATGGCTCAAATGCATTCCTGGAAAAATTCTCCAGAATAGAATATCTTCGGAAATATGTTCATCAACATGAAATTCCACAGCAGGATCACAACGGAAAAGATTATCCTTAATAATATTTAAATGCACGCCGGACTGTCCCAGAATAGGGTAATTCGGACTTGCATAGGCATCAAAATACTCCGCAGAATATTTCAGCGTTCTGTTTCCTCTTAACAATTTATACTCGAAGTAGATTGCAACCTCCTGAATAACCGCCTCATCATTTTCATAAAGACTGGCATAATAAAGACTGGTCAGAAGGTTCTCTTTAGCATCTGTTCTCAGATCACCTATCGGAAGCTGCGAACCGGTCATGATCACAGGCTTTCTTAAACCTTTCAACATGAAGCTTAATGCAGATGCCGTGTAAGACATGGTATCTGTTCCGTGAAGGATCAGAAAGCCGTCATAATCATTATAATTCTTGAGAATATAGTTGGCGATAATTTTCCATTCTTCAGGTCCCATATCAGAGGAGTCCAGAGGTTTTGCGAAAAGATGTACAAAAACTTCACATTCCATGAGTTTCATTTCAGGCATCTTTTCAAATATGTTTCCAAAATCAAAGGCGCGGAGGCTGCCGGTTTCGTAATCTTTTTCCATACCAATGGTTCCTCCGGTATAGATAAGCAGGACTTTTCGCTTCATGTATTATTTTTAATTAAGAATTTGAGCCTGTACAAGGTTCATAGCCCAAAATTACGTTAATTTGCAAAGATTTGAAAATGAATGAAACGCTTAGGGTGAAATTTTTATTAAAATTAAGACTACAGTCGAAAGCGTAAGCTCTGTCTATTGACAAAAAAATAACTGAATGCAGATGAAAGATTTAGCGCAAACTTATGAATATTTAAAGCAGTTTTTAACAGAAGAAAGACTTGCAAAAATTGAACATTTCTCCGTAGAAAGTTCTGATTTTGTGCTTCCTGTAGTAGAAGATATTTATCAGTTCCGGAATGCTGCAGCGATTGTACGCTCTGTAGAAGCCTGCGGTTTTCATAAAGTTGTGGCTTTGCAGGAAGAGTATAGTTTTGAACCTAATCTTAGGGTAACTAAAGGCGCGGATACCTGGGTGGATGTCGAAAAACTCCCCCGCAATATGGAATCCTTTCAGGATATCAAAGACAGGGGATACAAAATTGTGGTGGTTTCGCTGGAAAATAATGCTAAAATGCTACCTGAATATGAAATTACAGAGCCTATTGCTTTGGTTTTCGGAACCGAAATGGAAGGGGTTTCTCAGGAAATTCTGGATTTTGCAGACGAAACACTGGCCATTCCGATGTATGGTTTTACAAGAAGTTTTAATGTTTCCGTGGCCGCTTCAATCTGTATGTATGAATTAAAACAGAAACTTATAAAATCAGGAATTGATTATAAACTGGATGAACAGAAACTGCTGGAAATGAAAGTCAGATGGGCGGTAAATTCTATCAGAAGCGGAAAAGAAATTCTGGAAAAATATCAGAAAGATCATAATTTATAAATCATCAGATGAAAAAATATACCCGATATATATTCTTTTTTTCCTTTATAATGTCCGTGATCAGCCTCGTAATCAAAGAAAAAGGTTTTAAGGAAATGTATCCTTTTGCCAGCTGGAAGCTGTTTACCGTTCCGGGTGGAGGAGAAGCTTTTGCTGAAAGATACAAATTGTACGGAATAAAGGCTCATGATACCATAAGAATTTTAAATACAAATCTGAAAGCTTATGAAGCCAATGATGAAGAAATCATTGTTAATATGTACGGAGGGAAGATTGAAAATAATGAAGACCGGGAAATATATAAAAAAAAGCTTCTGATTTTTGCCAGAGATACCAGACCCGAATTTCAGAGTTATCTGTTGTATAAAGAAAAATACAAACCGGACCAGATTGGCGAAAAAAAAATGGAGATCAATAAAAAACTGATTACTAAGCTGTAATGAAATACCCGCAACTTACCATATTCAATTATAAAATTGTCTATTATGCCCTAAGAATATTTAGTATATACTGGCTGATTGATCAGTATGTGAAGTTGAGTGCATTAAGCCAAAGATCCGGGGAAATTTATGAACCCATATTTTGGCTTCAGAAAATCATATTTCCGGAATTTCCGGGGATGCTTTTATCTGTCGGGCTTTTGGTGGCTTGTGGCATATGTATTATTGCTTCTGTTTTTAGACCATCTTATGTGCTGAATATTCTGATCTTTTTGTTAATGGCAATTATTAACCTGCCATTATCTGCCAATTTCTCAGTACATCATGATAATCATCTCCTGATACTGGCGTATTTCCTGAGTATATTTTTATTACCACGGGATCTGGAAGATAAAGACTATAAACTTGTACAATATTTCTATCTGGGAATTCTGGTTACCTATTCGCTGGCCGGAATGAGTAAGTTTTTAGGAACCGCTAAAAATATTATTAAACATACGGATAAACTGACATGGCTGGATAAAAATGCTGCAAAGATGAATACTTACGACAGCTATTGGACGGCAGATCTTGCGGTACCGGAATGGATAAAAGAGGTGTATGCCTATGAAAATGTATGGGTAATGCTTACTGTGGGCGGAATTGTTTTACAGCTTCTTTGTTTTCTTGGCGCATTTAACAGGAAGTTACTTACCTTTTTTATGGTATTTCTGTATGTATTTCATATGTATACTGCAAAATTTGTACTGGCGGATTTTGAAAATGCCAATTACCTCCTTCTTGTGGTATTCTTTCCTTATCATATGCTACAGCCTCTTTTTAAAAGAAAAGAGACTGCATTGGCATGATGATTAAATCATTGTATTGTAATTCCAGGCTGCAACAAATAATCCTGCAGTTTCGGTTCTTAATCGTTGGCTGCCCAAAGATACCGCTTTGATATTGTGTTCTGACAGATAGCCAATCTCCTTTTCAGAAAAATCACCTTCGGGTCCGATAAGAAATGTATGACTGTCGGACGATGGAATCTTGTTGAGGTCAATTCTTTCCAGGTTTTCATGGCAGTGGGCAACAAAGGTGTTTTTAGGATCAATATTTCCGAGAAAATCAGATAGTTTTACCGCGTCGTTGATTACCGGAAAGTGAAATCGCAAACTTTGTTTTGAAGCTGCGATACTCTGTTTTCTGATTTTATCGATGTTGATGTTTTTACGTTCGGTTTTTTCCGTAATAATAATGCTGATTTCAGATATTCCCATTTCTACAGCTTTTTCCACAAAAAATTCTATCCTGTCAATATTTTTTGTAGGAGCAATGGCAATATGGAGTTTTGGGTTGAAATCCGGAAGATCACTTTTAATTTCTGAAACTTCTATGCCTGCTTTTTTTCCTTCTATAACAAGCTTTCCGGAAGCCAGACTTCCCTTGCCGTCTGTTACATGAATGTTTTCTCCGTCCTTCATCCTTAGGACTTTCACAATGTGTTGCTGTTCTTCGTCGTTGATGATGACTTTATTACCTGTTATTTCTCCGTAAAATAATTTCATATATCCTGAGTTAAGAATGCAACTCCTGTTTTTAAGGTGGTGTATATATCTGTATCGCATTCACGGTAAGTACACATGAATACCTCCTCTATCCAGCTATCATTAATAAAGATCAGATTCAAATATTCCTGTTTTCTCAGGTTGTTTTTGATGGATAAATAATCTCCTTCTTTGGGCGTGTAGGAGAAGCTGAAAAGATTCTCTGAATTGATTTTTTCCAGGATTTCATCTTTTACATCCTGAATATATCCTTTTTCAGAACTGGAAGGGAAATAATCCGCAGGTTCTTGCGGACCATCCGTTTTTCCTGTGATCGTTTCCAATACCCAATAATATTTTGAGCTCTTTTTAGACTGTCTTCCCAGTATTTTTTCTTCTAAGAGTATTTTCATAAGTCATATTTGGCCGTGGCTGTTGTTCTCAGGTCTGTAAATTCACCTCTTTCGAATTTCAGCTGGGCTACCATGGCGATCATCGCTGCGTTATCTGTTGTATATTCGAATTTCGGGATATAAATTTCCCAGCCTAATTTTTCTCTGTTATCTTCCATTACTTTTCTTAAAGCAGAATTAGCAGAAACACCTCCTGCTATAGCTACCTGGTTAACATTGAGTTCTTTGGCTGCCTTTTCAAGTTTGTTCATTAAGATATCAATGATAGATTTCTGTACCGAAGCACAAAGGTCATTAAGGTTTTCTTTAATAAAATCAGGATTTTTCCGGACTTCTTTCTGAATGAAATATAAAACGGAAGTTTTAATACCGCTGAAGGAGTAATCATAGTTTTCCATTTTCGGTTTGCTGAATGTAAAAGCATCCGGATTTCCTTCTTTAGCAAGTCTGTCGATAATGGGGCCTGCAGGATAATCAAGGTCAAAGATTTTTCCGATTTTATCAAAAGCTTCACCTGCTGCATCATCAATAGTTTTTCCGATAATTTCCATATCAAAATAGTCTTTTACCAATACGATCATGGTATGACCGCCACTTACGGTAAGACATAAAAAAGGGAAAGTAGGCGGCACAGGATTTGCATCCTCAATAAAATGGGCTAAAATGTGGGCCTGAAGGTGATTTACTTCAATTAAAGGAACGTTTAGGCTCATTGCCAGTGATTTAGCAAATGATGTTCCTACGAGAAGTGATCCTAAAAGTCCGGGGCCACGTGTAAATCCTATAGCTGAAATTGCATTTTGTTGTATATTTGCTTTAGTAAAAGATTTTTCAACAACGGGAATGATATTTTGCTGATGAGCTCGTGAAGCCAATTCAGGAACTACACCACCATATTCTTTATGGATGGCCTGATTCGCGGCAATATTCGAAAGAATAGAATTTCCCTTGATGATAGCTGCTGAGGTGTCGTCGCAAGACGATTCAATACCTAAAATTATAGAGTCGCTCATAATAATGGCAAAGTTAGAGAATAATAACGAGAATGAGAATAAAAAATCTGTAGCTGAAAACCTAGGGGATCAGGTACAGAAGACTGTTGAAAATGTGGAAGAAAAAGTACGGGAGACTGTAAAAGAAGCGTCTGAGCTTGCTTCAGATGCCATTAATCATCCTGTAGAAACAGCCGGGGAATTTGGAAAACAGGCTGTAAAAGATGTGACCAGCTATACATGGTGGGCAAAACTTCTTCTGATTTTGTTTTGGCTGGGAATTATTCTTGTTGGAGGAATACTCATTGGGATAAACCTTCCGGTAACCAAGCAATGGGCAGCAGATCAGGCTCTGAAACTTGTGAATAATGATTTTAAATCTCAGTTTTCTACAGAGAGCGTTGATGTTAATTATTTCGGAGACGTAACGATAAAAGGATTAAAAGTAAAGGATTACAAAGGTCTTGATTTTATTACTTCAAAGGAGTTTCGTGCTGACTCAGACTGGATTTCTCTGGCCGTGAATGCCATTTCCGGAAAAAGCAATTCTCTGAGTTTTAACTCGCTTACGCTGGTTAATGCAGATATCAAAGTTATTACTTATAAAGGCGATAGTATCTCCAATTTTATCAGATTTACTGAACTTTTTGATAACGGTAAAAAAAGAGATCCCAAAAAACCTCCTTTCCAGCTCAATTCCAGGGTACAGATTATTGATTCTAAAGTGTCTATTGTTAATCAGAACTCACCGGGAGAGCCTGGAAAATGGCTTACGGCAACAAAATTTAATTTAAAAGCTCCCAATGTTAAAGTGAATGGCCCCAATGTTTCGGCATTGATCAATAATATGTCATTCGTCACAACGAGATGGGGAAAATCTCATTTTGTAGACACTTTTTCCACCGAACTGTCTTTAACTCATCAGTTTTTATCTCTTAAAGATTTAACACTCAATACAGATCACACTTTACTTCAGGGAGATATTAAATTTAATCTTCATAACGGATCATGGGCAGGCTTTGCCGATAAAGTCCGTTGGGATATGAATATTAATCAGGGAAGTGAGGTGAGCGGATATGATATCAGTTATTTTGTTACCAACTGGGATAATATCAAACCATTCAATCTTTCAGGAAAAATGACAGGCCCTCTGAATAAATTTCATCTGGAAAATTTTCTGATCAGAAACCCTGATGTTAATATTGCCACAAAAACAATGAAGGTGGATCATTTGTTAAAAGGCCATTTTTCTATTGAAACCAAGGATCTTTCTACAGATTTTACCTACAAGGATTTAAAGGCAATGATGCCTTCATTCATTGCCAAGAAGATGAAGAATTTCGCTGATGATTTCGGGAAACTAAAATATAACGGAACTGCCAAAGTAAATCCTGATCAGATCTATGTGGAAAGCGGAAATCTGCTTACGGGAATCGGGCAGGCAAAAATATCCAAACTGTCACTGACGGGCTATAGCACTACTATGCCTAAGTATTCAGGGTATCTCGATATAAAGGACCTTAATACTTCTGTGATTACCAAGAATAAAACAGTAGGTTTAATTTCCGGTAAATTTGATCTTAACGGGCAAAGTTTTGATGTAAATACCATGCGTCTCACTACCAAATCTCAGATTGCAAGTGTGGAAATTATGGATAAAGTGATCAATAATCTGTATTTAGACGGGTTATTGGATCATAAAAAATATAACGGGCTTATCACGGTGAATGATGAGCAGGCAAAAGCTACCATTAAGGGACTGATTGATTTTAGTACTTCTAAAGTATCAATGGACGTAGATGCGGATGTGGGGTTTCTTAATATGAATTATTTTACCAACAAACCGGGGAATCAGATCGTCAGTGGTAAAGTGAATGGGAAAATGTCTATGTCTTCTATTAACGACCTGACTTTGGATGTGGATGCTAATGATCTGCAGTTTGCTACGGCAACACAGAAATATACCATTCCGAGTGCCAAGTTAAAGACCTTTGTAGATGCAGGAGGACGAATGATTGATGTGGATGCACCGGGAGCAGCTACAGGTAAAATCTCAGGAAGATACAGTCTTGGTGATCTTGCAGGGATGGTGGAAAACGGTATCGGACGAATATTAGTGGGGCCGCCGCCAAGAAAACTCTACAGGGGACAGAATTTTACACTGAATTTTGATGTTCAGCAAGGTCTGGTCAATTATTTTTTACCGGAACTGAAACTTCCGCACGGCGCTAAAGTGGAAGGAGAATATAATGGAGACTCCAATAATCTTATCTTAAATCTGGATGCTGCCTCTTTAAAATACATCATGACCAAAGAAGAGGAAATTACAGATGCTGATAAAGCCCTGGCCTCCTCAAATCCTGATTATCAGGTTAACGACAGAAAGAATATCAGCAGAGACAGCGCATTGGTAGATAGTGTTAAGGTAAGAATCAATACCGCTGATCTCAATCAACAGCTGTATGCCAAAATAAGCAGAGTGGTCTATAATAAAAACATTATTAAGGATTTTGAGCTTAAAGGAAATAATGAGAATGATAATACCCTGCACTTATCTGCCATATTCAAACACGGAAGCCCTGAAGATGAAACGGAAGATAAGCTTAAAGAGTATGCAATCAATGTGGATCAGACTACGGATGCGGAAGGGGATTATGTTTTCAAATTTGAACCCACCGAAGTTAATTTCAATGATGTGAAATGGGCTGTTGATACCAGTCCGGAACTCAATCATTCGATTACATACAGGAAGAAAACCGGAGATTTTGATATCAGGAATCTAAGGGTCTATTCTGACAAAAGCGCCTTATTCATTAAAGAGGCACAGTTTAAATCCGCTAAAGACTTTTACGTAGATGCTGATATTAATGATTTTGCCATAGAAAAACTCCTTGAAATGCAGTCCGGCGGAAACGGAATGGATATCAAAGGTCTTGCTAACGGAAGTGTGAAAATTAAAATGGATAAGAGCACACTTCAGCCATTGGTAGATCTTACCATAGATGATATTAAGATGAATGGTAATGATATGGGGGATATTACCATTTCTGCAACCAACGGATTTTCCCTGAATGTATATGATATTGATGTAAAAGTACATTCCGCAGGAGTACTCGGTAATAATACCCTGAATCTGACGGGAACCGTTAATAATAATACTCCTAAACCGGTTATAGATCTTACTGCGGAAATGCGTGATTTCGACCTTGCCTTTACCCAACAGTTTGTGCATACTGTTTTTGGTAATATGAGAGGAAAGGCAACCGGCGATCTTAAAATTAACGGAAAACTTAATGATCTGGATTATAGCGGGGATATTGCTTTAAAAGATTTTGGACTTAAACTGCTGTTTACAGGGGTGGATTATTCATTTGATGATACCGTGATCCAATTATCAAAAGGACTTGCCATTCTCAACAATATTGAAGTACATGACGGAAGATCCAATTCTAAAGGAAATATTTCCGGAGCAATCCAGTTTGAAACGCTTTCTTCAATGGGGGTCAACCTGGTAATGAGAGCGGATAATCTTTTAGTCTTAAACAGTACACAAAAAGATTCTGATCTCTTCTGGGGGAGAGTCTACGGACAAGGGGATTTGTATGTGGATGGGCCGGTTTCCGGATTAAGTATCACGACTCCTAATATGAAGTCATTAAACGGAAGTACCTTTACCTTTAATTCGAGCTCAACATCCAATGTGGAAGAATTTAAAATGCTGAGATTCCTGAAGGAAGGTAAAGACGGATTAATTACGCTGGACGAAAAGAAAAAGACCGGTGCCAATATGAATATTGACTTTAATCTGGCAGTAGACAAAGGAACTACTGTAAATGTACTGATAGGGGATGATGTAGGAAATATTACCGTAAAAGGTACCGCTGATCCTTTGAAGTTCCAGATGAACAGACAGGGAAATATTGCCATGAGTGGTACTTATAAAGTAGATAACGGAACATTTGTTTCTAAGGCAATTCTTAATAAGACCTTCCAGATTGAAAAAAATAGTAGTATCCGATGGGATGGTGATGCGATGAAACCGGCACTGGATATTACCGCTAATTATGTCAGAATGGTTTCTAATGCCGGAGAATATCTGAGCATGGGAAAATTACAGCCTATCAGTATATTGCTGCAGGCTCACATCAGCCAGTCTTTAACAGATCCTAAGGTTGACCTTAATGTAACGGCAATGGATGTTTCCAGTCAGGTAAGAGAAACATTGGCCGCCAAAATGAGCCAGGAAGGTGAAAAGGTTCTTCAGTTTGGTTCGGTATTGCTATTAAGCACGTTTAATGTTTCCAATACGGGTGGGGTAGATGTGAATGTAGGAAACGTTGCGGAATCTTCCGGATATAATATGCTTCTGAAACAGCTGGGATCCGTTTTAAATACGATGAGTAATGAATTCCAGATTGACCTTAATTATGTAAAAGGTGACCAGAATGCCAATATCGGAGACAGAGCGAATGCGGGAGTAAGTGTTGCACTTTCACCAAGGGTAAATGTAAAGACCGGATTAGGGATTCCATTATCAAAAACAGAGGGTACACAGACGAATTATCTCTCCGGAGAGGGATCTATTGAGTATGATCTTTCTAAAAAAAATGACGGTAGTTTAATTTTAAGAGGCTATTCAAAACCAACCAATATTGGGATGGTAAGTACCAACGGATCTGCTAATCAAGCCTATGGAATGGGAGTTGTGTGGAGTAAAAGCTTTAATTCTTTATTTAAAAAGAAGAAAAAAGATAAAAAAACTCCTGAAGACAAAACTGAAATAAAAACAGATTCTATAAAATCGAAAGCTAAATAGTCGGAATATTTTAATGATTTTTATCATCTGTGTTAATTATTGTTAATATTTGATATAATTTTTTTAGTTAAATTATTTTTTATAAATTTGCAAAAAATACATAGATTTTTTAAAGAAATTGTAATTTAACTAATATGAACTATCAACTGGACGAAATAGACAAGAAGATTCTTGATTTCTTAGTAGAAAACACAAGAATGCCTTTTACCGAAATTGCAAAGCAGATGGATGTTTCTGCTGGAACAATTCACGTAAGAGTGAAAAAGATGGAAGATGCAGGTATTATTTTGGGATCATCTCTTAATATCGATTATGGTAAGTTGGATTATCACTTTACTGCTTTTATCGGTATCCTTTTGACAAAATCAAACCGTACTCAGGAAGTATTGAAAGAATTGTCAACTATTCCTAACGTAATCGAAGCTAGCGTTATTTCCGGAAAATATAATATTTTCTGTAAAGTAAGAGCTAAGAATACAGATGACGCTAAAAGAATTATCTATCAGATAGACGATATTCAGGATGTAATGAGAACTGAAAGTATGATTTCAATGGAAGAGTACTTAAGCGACAAAAACAGATTGATCAACGCTATCTCTATCTAATTCAAATTTTAAACGAATTATTATAAAAGAACTTATGAAATCTCTCATAAGTTCTTTATTTTTGTAGTATGGAAGAATACAGCTATTTTGATGAAGATCCGAAGAAAGGATGGGGATTTGTACTGGCATTTGCTGCCCTGATGTTGTTTACGATTATGGGACTTGGAATTGATGTTGATGAATATCTGCAACATGAATACCTGGAAATTCCAAGATGGTATTTTTATGTTATTTTTTCTATAGACCTTTTGATGATGATAGGTCTTGTGCTGATGTTTTTTTACCGGAAAATCGGAATTTTTATGTTTCCCGTTTTACTGGTGCTGCACTTCTTTATGCATAATTATTACCTGTCAACATTCTTATACACGGATGTGACCAATCTGTTCCTTTTCACAGGATTTGGGATGCTGGCTATTATTCCGAAATGGAAGTTTTTTAAATAAGAGATGCAGCGTTTTCTTATTATAGTATAAAAAAGCTTTTAAACATCATTTAAAAGCTTTTATGTTCTATATCTTATAGTGAGTGACGGCTTTCTGTTTAAGCGGGTTTTTACTCCATTCTTCCCATTCGCTGGTATAAGGATTATAACCGCACTTTAAAGGCTTTGATATATCCAGGTTTTCCGAGGTATAATGTGATCGTTCCGTATAAGCCCTGCAATCAGTACAGATATACCTGAATTCACAGTCTTTACAACCTTCTATACGATCTTTATTCATATTCCAATATTGCCGGAATGCAGGCTGCGCGATAGCTTCCTCAAGACTTGTATTTTGAATATTGCCGTAACTTTCAGACATTAGAGGACAGTTTTTAATATTGCCGTCTTTATCTATACCTATTTTTTTATACAGACAGGAATTATGGTTGAGGGCTTCAAGAACCTTTGGAAGATTGGTATTGAAGTATTTTAAGTCTACCTTTCCGCAGGCAGATATCTGTAAGTCTTGTCTGATGAACTGTACGGTAAATCTGAAAATGTCTTTTGAACGGAATGGGATCTTTGAACAGGTATGAAATACCAAATTGTAAATTCTATCAACGGTTTGATGAAGTGAATCAATAAAATTTCTGTCTATATCATCGTGGAAAGGTGAGATAATTTCTATACCATTTAAAACAGAATTTTTAAATTTTGAGTCAATATTCTGGAAATCTTTAAGTAAAAGTTTTTGATGACTATAAATAACAAGATGTTTCACTCCAAGATTTTCCACCTCTTGTTTTATTTTGTTGAGAACAGAGAGACTGCTAATTTCTATAAAAATATTAGAAACTTCATTCGGCTCATGGAAATGATAATTTAGTGACGGAAAATTTCTGTCCCAGTCTCCTTCTGTTATAAAACCGTATTCTTTTTCAACCAGCAGATTAATATATTCTTGAACGAATGATATCGATTCTGTATCGTAATTTTTCAGAATATTTTCTACAGACTTATTCTTCAACTGCTTTATAATTTCGTGAAATTCTAAAGGATACAATTCAGAAGAATTTCTTTGCAGATCAGAGATCAGGATACGTTTGGCCCCTTTAGTGACGAGTATATTGCTGAATAAATTGAAGTATTTCATAAGATTCTGATAAGTGCTTTTAATGGTTTTTCTCTTACATGATAGTCACTCTGATACTTTTTACTTTTTACAAAAAACAATAAATTACTATGGATTTTACATACATTTTTGGTTTTAAAGATCTCAATATATTTGAATGTAAGAGGTAATTTATTTTTTTCGTGATACATTTTTTTCATAAGAACTCAGCTATTTTCTGTTCAAGGAAATAATTACATGTATGAGATAGACCCATGAACTGACCAATTGGATTGATCTCCAGAAAGTAATATTTTTCTCCTTTCTTTATAAAATCCACAGACCCGGAATTAAGATCTAAATATTGCATAAGGAGATGTATTTTTTTTTCAAGTTCAGCAGGAAGGCGATAAGGGACATTCCTATTGGGTTTTATTTCGTTGTATTTCCGGAAATCAGTTTTAGTTTGGGCATCATTTTGTGAGAATATTGCCATAGACCAGCATAAACCATTTAAATAAAAGGTTCTTACTTCAAAATCCTTTTCAATTTTCTTCTGAAAAAAAGTAATGAAGAAATCTCTGTTTTCTCTTTCTTTAACTACCGAAGTATACATAAATCCGCTGAAGCTTTTTTTTATTTCTTCAAGCATCACATTTCCATTTATTGTTTTTATAATGGTCTTTTCTATTTCCACATCGTCAGTATTTTCTGATAAAAAATATTCAGGAACATCGAATCCAATATCTTTTGCTTTGTTCAGTATGATCAGTTTGTTAACATCGCTGTTACTTTCTTTGTTGATGTTTTTTTTGGATTCTAACGTCTTCTTTACATAATCTTCAAGCCAGTGCTGCGTTTCCGACATATTTAAATGAATGGACCGATTGGTATATTTTAATCTTTTAAACTTCAATCCTCCACGCCTGTACCAAACACTTTTTATATCATCAAGAAAAAATACGTTATGTGTACCTTCCAGAAAAATTTTCTTATCCCGGATTTTAATCTCAAACAATTCATCTTCATGTACTCTGATGAATTTTTTATTCATCTGAATAAGATATTTAATAACTTCAGTCGTGGTGATTTCGTTATTTTGAGAAAGAATCAGAATCATATTAATAGCTTAAATTGGGTTATATAAATAATTCAAAACTTAGCAAATAAGTTCAATGGCTGATCTTTTTTTGAAAATCTTTAATGATTTTCTCTGACTGGCTAAGAGTAGGAAAGCCTATTGCTTTTCTATTATTGTTAATTCTTGCGGAATCTGAAACATTCAGCTCAGGTCTGTTGTAATGCACAAATATGCGATAAGCAGTGTCAAAATGATGGATGTAATTATATTTATCAACCATTTCTATATAATCTCTTGGAGTACATTCTCCAGACTTTACATATTCCAGTAATTTTGTCTTAAAATAATCATAGTAGACTGTTCCTGCCATATGATTAAGAAGGGTTCCCATATACATAAGCTGCTCATTGCTTCCATAAAGACCTATCTTATCTCTGGAGGGGAAACCGTAATTTTTAAATGTCCAGATTAAAAGTTCTGCATTTTTGCGGTCATTAATCGTAACGGTTGGCCCGATACGATCATTATACTGATCACGTTTAAATGCAATGTTAAAAGAATCAATTAATACTTTATTTAATTTCTGATTCCATACAATAATTTTTTTTTCAATATCAATACTATCCATCCCATATTTTTTATAAAGTGTAAAGAAAAATGGTTCGAGTCTTTTGTATTTCCAGTTCGGAGCAACCTGTGAGATGAGTTTGCTGAGGGTTCGTTTTCCTCCAAAATTTGTATGATATTTGTCTGCATACCGAATATAAGTTTCAAATTCTTCAATTCTTTCATTTTGTACGGGAGGATATTTTCTGAACAATTTTTTATATTTTCTGATGGTTGCTAAAGTATCCCTGTCAATCCTATGAGTACTGTCGATTGCATAAACTTGATTGTAATAATTTATATAGTTAAGTTTTTTACTTGTGCAAGCAATAAAAGTGAATATAATCATCATAAAGGAAAAAAAAATGTATTTCATAAGCTATATATATTATTGTATGAAATAAAAGGGGGATTTTTTCCCCCTGTAATTTAATCAACTGTTATAGTCGAGTGAGCTGTTCCATCGTTGAATAGCCTAGTATCTCCTGTATTGCCAGGCTGACCGTTAGGCCCCGTTTCTTCAGTTGTTCTCACATTTGTGTTTCCTCCAAAAATCATCTTTGAATTTTTCAGTTTCTTGTTTTCCAATGAAGAAAAGCTCTTCATTCCTGTAAGTTTTTTCATAATAAATAATTTTAATTAAAACCTGTATTGTCATACAATCCCTGACATGGGAGATTCTCAGACCGGTATTATAGTGTACGGGTATAATATCATCTGAAATATAATTTTTATCAACGCTGATGGTATCAAAACTAAAAATAATTACATCACTGTATCGTGATTGTTGTTGTGATTTTTTTGTAAGTTTTTCAACGTGGAAATTGTATAAGATGCTCTGTAAGAGGTAGGTATCTTTTTTTATTAAATCTTCATGATTGATGAAAATAAAATAAGTGCTTATAGTATGATAAGAATAAAACCTGTAAAGATGATGATATGATATAATATTTTCTTAGTGTACACATTCATGATTTTATCCGGTGAAAATGATATCATGTACAAAAAAAGAGAGAAAACATGAACTGTTAATCTATTGATTATTAAGGCTGTTGTCCAGAGACCGTAAAATAGATTAGCTATATTCATGAAAATGACCGGAATTATACAAAATAGAATACCCCGGTTTAAAGAGATAAGGGTAATTTTACCGCCCCATTTTAAACAGATGAAGTATGAACTTTGAGATTTTGAAACAGAAAATAGAAACGGCTGCCAAAAAAGCATTTCTGGATGCTTATGAAAAACACGGATCTGAAAAGATCTATAGTTTTGCTTTATATAGTGACGAAGGAGCCATGACCGTTTGCCCTGCAACAAATACAGTTAGAGTACTGGAGCATTATGCAGAAGAAGGAGATCTCGTGTATTATAAGTATGAGCCTGCTGAATGGGCCTATGAAATGGAGGGTGCAGAAAAGGAGTTTGATGATATATGCTCTGAGCTTAGAGCAGAACTGGATAAAAATGATGAAGATAACGGATGGTTTGAAAAATTTCAGACCGGATTATATTCTGCCTGTGTTGAAGTTCTTGAAAAGCTTAAAAAAGAAAACTTTTTCAGCCAGATTACCGGTGATGAGATCTTCCTGATCTTTACGGTTTCAGATTATGAATTTGAAACGGATGATCTTAGAAAAATAATTACAAGGCTCAATGATAATGAATATAAAAATGAGTATCTGGCCTGGATGGATACCTGGGGTAATTAAATACAATACCCATCAAATTATAGCATATGAAACTGAATAAAATAATTGTATCTGATAATGCTTATAACAGCAATGATCCTTATGATATCATCCGTTCCAATATCTCTGTGGTAAACCTGCTGGCTGAAGAAGGAGTAGAAACGGAAAACCAGCATGAGGACGCTGTTACAAGTTATTATGTGGATTACTATCTGTGGCAATATAAAAACGGAAACTTTTCCCAGTTTGTGTGGAATTCCCAATGGTCTCCGGTGGTTAACGGAATGATAATAAAAGGCTTAACGAAAATTGGAGCCTCGAAACATCTGGAATTGTTTTTTGAACAGTCTTCAAAAGTTGAAAGCCTACAGGAAGGAGTACTTCAGAAATTTTTGGAAAGCGATTATTTCGGCTCCAATGTGACAAGGGATCAACTGAACAATGACTCTTTTTATAATCTTGAGGAGGATCTGATCGTTTTACATTCTTACTGGTTAAAAAATCATTCTGATGTGCAGGTATTAGCTGTAGATGATATGTTCTCAGCATTGGAAAAAGTAGTGGGAAGAACCATTGCCCGATAAATTTAAAGATAACGATAATTGATGGAAAAACTCAAAAAGCTCAATATTGAATTTCAAAATTATTTAGATGAGATAAGCGGATCATTTACCGATGATTTGACCAATATACTTAATGATGAGAATATAAGGTATCTTGGAGATCACAGTAAAGCCGATATTAAAGCTTTTTACTTTGAATATGAATACGACTATTTAAATCTGGTATGCTGGGCTGTTAATGCATCAGGCGAGATTATTATTGCACCCATGATGCTTCCGGAAAAAAATGACGGGAAGAATTCAGAAGCAGACCGATGGAACGCATTCATTCCTGAGGATATATGGAATGAAGCTGCAGAATTTTGTGATTCCTATGAAGAAGAAGATGCTGATGATCTTCTGGATGAATATAATGATGAGAAATATACCCTGTTTGAAAATTGGTTTTTTGAATGCTGGAAGAAAGCTGCTGCTGCTACTGAAAATAAAACAGATGCTTATTTCTCAATTCACGATACCTATTTCAGAACAGACCTGGTCACATTTGAAACCATTAATGACGATGACATTGCAAAACGTTACCGATAACAAAATACACCCCATTCACTTATTTTAAACTCAATCAAAACATAATATAAATATTACTATGAATACCTTAAAATTTTACAAAAAAGACGGAAACCTCTATACTTTTAAAAATCAGCCTGTCTTTATTTCCATACTAACGATTGTATTTTTAGCGGGAGCTGTCTTCGTTTACAGACTGGGAATTACATGGCTGTTCTTTTCTTTGCTGGCGGTTGCAGTACTTATTATTGCCAATTTTTTTGCCAAGAAGTTAATCATTGATATGGACCGGCTTACCGTTACCGGAAAACATTCTGTCTTTGTTCCCGCCAAAACTTATCCGATAGAGAATTTTACCAATTTTGAAATTTTTACGACCAAATATTGGGGACTGATTACCACTAATGTAATCCTTTCAGCTCATTTTGAAGTGGATGGCAAAAATAAAAAGCTGACGATAGGACAGGCGGTTACTCAAAGAGGAATACAAAATATGGTGAATGAAACAGAAGATATCATGAATATTAATGATCAGAATAATGAACGTAACAGACCGTTATAAATTCCGTGAAGACGGAAATGAGATCCGGATTATGCCCAAATACAATTTCATGCGTTTTTTGATGGGCTGGCTGGCTTTAGGACTTATAGCATTTCCTGTTATTTTTTATTATCAGCCTCATATGTCCCGGAATTCTTTTCAGATTGCCATAGGATTATGGGCAGCTTATATGATCTATTTTCTGGCGGATCTTATTTTCAGAATTCCTGTGACTTATATTTTTGATAAATCTCAAAAGTGTATTTATAAGAAACTTTATTTTTCCTGGAAAATCATGGATTTTAATGAAATGACTTATTTTATCCACGAAGAGTGGGGAGGCTACCACTTTTGTATCGGGAAAAAAAGAAATCAGTTTGTAAAAAACTACAGAATCAGTAATTATTTTTCCGGTTCTAAGGCTTCAAACAGAAGAGAAGATGAATATATTGATCAGATATTATGTCCTATTCTGGAAGCTGTAGGAATTCCTAGAGAAAGATAGCGATAAAACCTTCAGATGTTGATCAGATTAAATAATTGATAGATATATAAACGAAAATCGGCTGCTTCCCTGAAACAGCCGATTTTTTATATTGATAATAGCTTATTTTAGCTTGCTAAAATTCTTTTTACAGCTTCCTTCACTGCAGCAGCATCAATCTTGTACTTCTTCATTAGTTCCGCAGGAGTTGCCGATTCTCCGAAAGTATCATTCACAGCCACGAATTCCTGTCTTGTAGGTCTTCTTCTTGCAAGCATTCCTGCAATAGATTCCCCTAAACCTCCAAGGTAGTTGTGCTCCTCAGCAGTTACAATTTTACCGGTCTTTTCCACTGATTTTAAAATGATCTCTTCATCCAAAGGTTTGATCGTGTGAATATTGATTACTTCACATGAAATACCTTCTTTTTCAAGCTCATCAGCGGCAACAAGAGATTCCCATACAAGGTGACCTGTAGCAACGATCGTTACATCAGTTCCTTCCTGCAGTAAAATTCCTTTTCCGATTTCGAAAGGCATATCTTCAGGCATAAATACCGGAACGGTAGGTCTTCCGAATCTTAAATATACAGGCCCCTCAAAGTCTGCAATAGCCAGTGTTGCAGCTTTTGTCTGGTTGTAATCACAAGGATTGATCACGGTCATTCCCGGAAGCATTTTCATCATACCGATATCTTCAAGAACCTGGTGAGTTGCCCCATCTTCTCCTAAAGTAAGACCAGCGTGAGATGCACAGATTTTTACATTTTTCCCTGAATAAGCGATAGACTGACGGATCTGGTCATACACTCTTGAAGTAGAGAAGTTGGCAAAAGTTCCTGTAAAAGGAATTTTCCCTGTAATACTAAGACCTGCTGCCAGTCCCATCATATTGGCTTCGGCAATACCTACCTGAAAGAATCTTTCCGGAGCTTTTTCAATAAATTTCTCCATTTTCAAAGAACCGATAAGATCTGCACAAAGTGCTACCACATTAGGGTTTTTGTCAGCCAGTTCCGCTAATCCGGCTCCGAATCCTGAACGAGTGTCTTTTTTTTCTGTATATGTATATTTCATTTTTATTTTTTTAAGATATTAGTAATCTGCAGGAGCTTCTAAATACAATTGTTTGAATGCTGTTTCCAATTGCTCATCATTAGGAGCTTTACCGTGCCAAGCGTGACTTCCCGTCATAAAATCAACCCCATAACCCATTTCCGTATGAAGAATGATTGCTACCGGTTTTCCTTTTCCGGTTTCAGTTTTTGCTTTTTCAAGAATAGCAATCACAGCTTCAAGATCGTTACCGTTCTTTTCTTCCAGAACGATCCATCCGAAAGCCTCAAGTTTAGCATGAAGATTTCCTAAGCTTAATACATCATCAGTATCTCCGTCAATCTGACGTCCGTTGTAATCAATCGTTGAAATGATGTTGTCTACTTTTTTAGCAGCAGCATACATCAACGCTTCCCAAACCTGACCTTCCTGAAGTTCACCATCACCGTGAAGCGTGTAAACAAGAGACTTGTCTCCGTCTAATTTTTTACCCTGAGCAACACCAAGTGCCACAGAAAGCCCCTGACCTAAAGAACCTGAAGCGATTCTGATCCCTGGAAGTCCTTCGTGAGTCGTTGGGTGTCCCTGTAATCTGGAATCCAGTTTTCTGAACGTTTTCAGCTCGTCTACCGGGAAAAAATCGAATCTTGCCAGTGTAGAATAGTAAACCGGTGAAATATGTCCGTTTGACAAATAAAAATGATCTTCATTTTTTCCCTCCATCGTAAAAGGAAGATGATAGTTCATCACCTTTCCGTAAAGAGCTGTAAAAAACTCTGTACAACCTAAACTTCCACCCGGGTGTCCTGAATTAACAGCATGAACCATTCTTAAAATGTCTCTTCTGATCTGTGTAGTAAGAGATTTTAACTCTTCGATACTTTTACTCATTATATCTGATTTATTTGCATGCGAATTTACAATTTTTTGGCGGCTTACGGAAATGCAAAATCCGGAGCTCAGGTCCGGATTTTGATTATTTTATTTAAAGCAGGGAGTTAGCAGCCTTCGTTAAGATAAACTGAAATTTCTACAACCGTATTGTTGACCAGTTTAAAAGTAAGCTGTGTTCCGGCCTGGCTGTCTTCTAAAGTGAAATAACCTGCATCCTTAACAGGTTTCTGCATTGTATCATCCCATTCAGGACGAACACTGAAGCTGGAATAATTTCTGTAGGCATTGATCAGGTCATCTCTGGTACTTCCGATTCCGATTCCGCTTTTTGTTTTAAATTTTTTGCTGGTTGTCGTCATATACGAAACAGAAGGAACAGAAGGGTTGGCTTCATTTACATACTGGTCGAAAATATCAATCTGAATGGTTTCTCCATTATATTTCACATTGTTTTTTTTATCCCCTTCGGCGTATAGTTTTGTACCTGCAATCTTTTCAGCTTCTGTTTTAGACATGAAAATCTTAAAAGGTCCGATTCTCAATGTAGACAGTTCAAAGTTTTCCTGAGCGCTCATCATCCCAAATGTCCATACAAAGATGAAGAGCGAAATCATTTTTTTCATAGTTAATAAAGTGTATTTTTTGAATTTTTTATTTTTTTACTGAGGCTTTATGAATGGCATTTTTTATCAGTGGTTCCATGATGGCGTAGCCTGCGGGAACCGGATGGATACCATCCTTCGAAAGACCTTCACGCATTCCTCCCTTTGAATCACGCATCACAGAATTATAATCTGCATAAATAATTTTGTTGTCATTTGCATACTGCTTTAGCCTGTTGTTGAGGGCATCTACCTTCTGGGGAACATCCGTTATTTCTTTGCGCCACGGAAATGCAGCAGCAGGTAATACGGAGGCTATGATAACCTTAATTCCGTTGTTTTGGGCAATATCAGCCATTGCTTTGATATTATTAAACGTAAAATCAGGATCATAAACACCTGTATTCTGAGCAATGTCATTGGTTCCCGCATTAATGATCACCAGTTTTGGTTTTAAAGCAATAACATCATTCTGAAAACGCAGTAACATCTGTGATGTGGTTTGCCCGCTGATTCCTCTGCCTGTATAATTATTTTCAGAAAAAAATTCCGGATGGCTTTTCACCCAGCCTTCTGTAATGGAATTGCCCATAAAGACAACATCCACTTTTTTCTTTGAACTTAAAATGCTTGTATTTTCATCTTTATATCTTGCAAGATTGGCAAAATCAACAGCATTCTGTGCATTTACAAATAGACCTGTAAACAGACTCAGGGTCAGAAAAACGGATAATTTCATAACTGATATTTTAGGGTTATTTTTTATTAAACAAGTCTTAGATCCTGTTTGTCTTTAACAATCCATAGTCCGATAAAAGTAAGCAACCCGTTGAGAACAATTAATTCCACCCCGATTCTGTAATCGGTGTAGGTGGTCACGGAAAAATTAATCAGATAGGTAAGCACAGGAGCCAAAATAGTCACGGCAAGGATTGAATACTTCTTTGATATCTTAAATTTAGTGAAAATACCAAAAGCAAAAAGTCCTAAAAGCGGTCCGTAGGTATAACCTGCTACTTCCATGATAAGATAAACAATCGATTTATCGTTCAAAGCTTTGAAGACCATAATCAGAATGAAGAAAACCACCGTAAATGTTAAGTGGACTTTCATACGAAGACTTTTCTTTTCTTTTTCAGTCTTGGTTTTATCTTCATTAAGATTGAGAAGGTCTACACAGTAGGAACTTGTAACAGCTGTTAAAGCCCCGTCGGCAGAAGGGAATAATGCCGAAATCAACCCAATGATGAAGATAATGGAAATGGTCATCGGGAAATATCCCTGAAGAGATAAAGCCGGGAAAAGATCATCGCCCATTATATTTTTAATATTGCCCGATGCATCTTTAAATCCAAAAATATTGGTCACAGGATCAGTACCTGTAGTGCCGTATTCTGCGCCGTGCTGTAATGCAAAAAGATAGAGCAGGCCTCCCAGGAACAAAAATGCAAGATTGACAATCAGAAGAGTTCCTGCAAAAGTCAGCATGTTTTTCTTTGAGTTTTTAAGATTATCTACAGAGATGTTTTTTTGCATCATTTCCTGATCCAGTCCTGTCATGGCAATGGTGATAAAAATCCCTCCTAAAATTGTTTTAAGGAAAAAAGTTTTTGAATTGGGATCAAAATTGATGAAATGAGTATAATTCTTCTGTTCTAAAATAGTATATGCTTCACCAAAAGATAAGTTAAGGTTGGAAAGAATATAAACGATGCATGCAACCAGACTGATAATCATAAAAGAAGTCTGCAGAGTATCTGTAATAACAATTGTTTTTACTCCGCCTTCAAAGGTGTATAAAAGAACCATAAGTAAGAGTACAAGAGAAGTTACCCAAAACGGAACGCCTAAGCCTTCCAGTAAAAAAATCTGCAAAACATTGACTACCAGATAGAGTCTCGCCGTAGCTCCAATAGCTCTGGAAATGATAAAAAATATAGAGCCGATTTTATGAGCTTCAACATTAAATCTTCTTCCCAGATAGGTGTAAATAGATGTCAGGTTCATCTTGTAATACAACGGAAGAAGGATGGCTGCAACGATGAAATATCCAATGAAGAAACCAATAACCATCATGTAGTACTCAAAACCGCCGTAAATATACTCGGAGCCTGTCATTTTTCCCACCGTTCCCGGAACTGAAATAAATGTGACCCCGCTTAAACTGGTTCCGATCATTCCGAATGCCACAAGCCACCATTTACTTTTTTTATTCCCGATGAAGAATGACTGGTTATCAGAATTTCGGCTGGTGAAATAAGAAATTACTAAAAGACCGATGAAATAGATGAAAACAAATAGCAAAAGGACAGTTCCTGGATTCATGCTTAAATTAAATTTTAGCAAATATATAAAAAAGATCACTCGTGGATAGTGAATTCAGTATATGGTCTGTTTTTATGAATCTGCAGAAATGCTAAATGGTCATCAACAAAATAAAAAACCTTTCAGATCTTATTCTGAAAGGTTGGTATGTTAAGATTGGAAATAGCAGTTAATTCACCAATACATCCTGAAGTTCCGGGCTTTTCTGAAAACTTGCTTTAGCGAAAGGGCATAGCGGAATAATCTTTTTGCCATTCTTTCTGGCAAAATCTATCGCTGCCAAAAGCATTTCTTTACCTACTCCTTTTCCATTGTAAGCTTCTTCCACTTCAGTGTGGTCAATAATAAATCTTTCTTCTCCCGCCCAGGTATAGGTCATCATTCCTGCGCGCCTTCCATCTATGAAAGCTTCAAAACTTCCGTGTTTCTCGTCATTGTTTTGTTTTACTTCGATCATATTATGAGAATTTAGTTAGTATTTCTATGTCGTTAGTTAATATTTTATGAACAGGGCAGGCGTCTGCGATAGTATGTAATCTTTTCATCTGCTCATCATCCAGTACTCCTTCAAAGCGGATATCTCTTTTAAAAACAGCTCTTTTAGTCAATGGGAAATTTTCAAGTTCCACTTCTACAAGGATGTTTTCCACGTCCCATTCCTTTCTTTCAATATACATTCTCAAGGTAGCTGCCGTACAGCTTGCCAGAGAGGTGGCCAGAATTTCCAGGGGATTAAAGCCTTTATTCTGCCCACCTTTATCTACAGGCTCATCAGTAATGATCTGATTTTCACCAGCTGTTACCTGAGTGTAATATTTTGTTTTTCCTAAACTTGCTTGTACAGTTACCGCCATTATTTTTCTGTATTGAATTTATAACTTAATGCTCCTGACGGGCATTGATCTATTTGTTTTCTGAGTTCTTCAGGGGTTGCATTTTCTGCTTTTATCCAGGGTCTGTCTTTGGGATTATAGACTTGGGGAAGCAGTTTTACACATACAGCCGAGTGGATACACTTTTGGGGCTGCCAGATGACCGTAATGTCGCCGTTGGGATATTCATGTGTTTCCATATCAATTTTCTTTTAATGATTTTTCGATTCTTCTGTCCGGAATCAGCCATATAAGAGCTACGATATAATAAAAACCTATGGCAATATAAGGATAAAAAAATGAAGTAGCGATTCCCAGTACATAAAATATAATGGAGATATATTCTTTATATTTTGAATGGATAGCTTCCTTCAGTGTTGAGCTTTCTCCCTCAGACCGGATAATTACATGCTCTAAAATAGTATAGGCAATTGCAGACATAATCAGTCCGATACCATAAGCGGCTACCGGATTTTTGGAAAAACGGGTTGTTCCTATCCATTCTGTTGCAATAGGCATTAATGAGAGCCAGAACAACAAATGCAGATTGGCCCAGAGAATACTTCCGTTTACTTTTCTTACCGTTTGAAACAAATGATGATGATTGTTCCAGTAGATTCCTACATAAATAAAGCTGAAAATATAAGCTAAGAATTTGGGAAGGAGAGGTTTCAGACTTGCCCAGCTATCACCCTCAGGAACTTTCAGTTCAAGTACCATAATGGTGATGATAATAGCCAGAACACCGTCACTGAAGGCTTCTAATCTTCCTTTATTCATTTACCTGATTTTTAAAGTTTTGTATTTTATTTTTCAGATCAGCCAGCATATCAGGGTTAATAACTCCGCTTTCAAGATCAAAATTTTCATAAAATTTAGGTAATGAGAAGGTGTCTTTGATATCAGCAGCAAACTGCGGGAAAAATGTTTTGGCAGTATTCATCACGTTTCCGCCTCCAAATCCTCCCGGAGAAGTACTCATCAGAAGCATGGGCTTATTCTGAAATACTTTTACATTAATTCTTGAAGCCCAGTCAAAAACATTTTTAAAGGCAGCACTGTAGGATCTATTGTGTTCGGCAAGAGAGCAAATGATAACATCGGATTCTTCAATGGCTTTTAAAAACCGGTGGGCCTGGTCAGGAAATCCTTTTTTTTCAAGATCAACAGAAAAAACAGGCATTGTAAAATCATTGAGGTCAATCAGATTAATTTCCTCTTTCTGAAAATCCTTTAGGACAAACTTCACCAGTTCACGGTTAATCGAAGTGGAAGAAGAACTTCCTGCAAATGCTAATATTTTCATGGTTTTTATTGCTTAACCGAATTTATTTTTTGTTTAAAATAGCTTTGGGAAGCGGAACATATTCCTGTTCATCACCCGGAACCAGAGGAAATGCTTCATGGTTCTGATCATTCCAGTTTACTTTGGCCTGATTTATTAATTCTTTATCGGAATTGACAAAATTCCAGAATATAAAGCGTTCATCATCGAAAGGATCACCGCCAAAAAGATAAACCGTACCGTTTTCACTCATATCAAATTCACACAGTTTGGTATCTTTTGCAATCATCAGCTGCTTAGAACCATAAGTATTTCCTTCGGTCGTTACAGTTCCGTCCAGTACATACATGGCAGCTTCTCCGTAAAGATCTTTTCCTATGCTTATTTTCTTAGGCTCTTTTGTTTTGATTTCAAGGAAAAACAATTTGCTGTGTACCGGAACCGGAGACGTTCTTCCGAATGCTTCACCTGCAATTAATTTATACTGAATTCCGTCTTCTTCCCAGACCGGAATGTCATCTGCTTCGATATGATGAAACGTAGGCTCAGATTGCTCAAGATGTTTAGGCAGTCCTACCCAGATCTGAAATCCGTGGAGTCTCTTATCACTGTGTCTTAGGTATTCCGGAGTTCTTTCCGAATGTACCACACCTTTTCCGGCAGTCATCCAGTTGACAGCACCCGGTTTTATTTCGATGGCACTTCCTATACTGTCTCTATGGAAAATAGATCCTTCAAGCAGATACGTTAATGTAGATAATCCTATATGCGGATGCGGAGGCACATCAAGATTCTGATAATCCTTTAATTCAGAAGGTCCCATGTGATCAATGAATACAAAAGGTCCTACGGCTCTTTTTTCACGAAAAGGAAGAAGTCTTCCCACCAGAAAATTTCCTATATCTGCAGCTTTTTCTTCGATGATAAGTCCGATATTTGACATGATAAATAATGTGTTTTTTGAATTGTTTAGATAAGTTGAGAGGTTCCTGTTGTTGATTTAAAGCTGATGATAGCCTTCGAATTTTTCATCAACAATACGCTTCCATTCAGGATGCTTTTTAATAAAAGCAAAAACGTAAGGGCAGAAAGGCAGCAGTTTTTTACCGCTTTCTTCAATATAATTCAGTGTTTTTTCTACCACTGCTGCAGCAGCTCCTGTGCCGGCAAGTTCCGGTTCTGTTTCAGTATGAATCAAAGCAATCTGATGACTGGTTTCACGATAATCAATGAAAGCATAATGTCCGTTGACTTCGATTTCAAATCTTTTGTCAGCTTTTACCAGAGGTATATTTTCGAATTCGGATTTCATAATTGTAGTATTAAGGATAGATTGTATATGATTTGTCTGATGACTCAGCCTTATCGATTTTGAAAACCTATAAGACTTGTCAAGATATCATAAAATATTTATTGTCGTTTATATGTACTCTGCTCCTGTTATGCTTACCGTAACATCATTATATAAAGTTAGTAAAAAAGGAGCAATTAAAGATTAAGTTAAATTTAAATCTGCTAATCTTCCAGATAACCGAATTTTCCGGTATTGAAGTCCTCAAATGCCTGCATAATTTCCTCTCTGGAGTTCATAACGAAAGGTCCGTGAGGATAAATCGGCTCATTAATCGGTTCTCCGCTGATGATTAAAACAACAGCATCTTCTTTTGCCTCAATGGTGAATGTTTCTCCTTCATTTTTAAATAAAGCAAAATGATCCGTTTTTACATGGTCTTGTTCATTAATGATGATATTGCCTTCAATCACCAAAGCAGCGGTATTAAAATGGGCTGGAAAATTAAATGCTGCTTTTCCTCCGGCTTTAAGTTTGGCATTCATCATATGAACAGGGGTAAAAGTTTTGGCTGGCCCAAGATGTCCCTGATATTCTCCTGCTATAATTTCTACAAATCCGTTTTCACCCAGGTCTGCTCTTTCCATTTTAGCGTTTTCAATAGCCTGATATTTTGGATGGCTCATCTTATCTTTTGCAGGAAGATTTACCCAGAGCTGAACCATCTGAAAAATTCCTCCTTTTTTAGACCATTCTGTCTCGTGATATTCCTTATGTAAAACCCCTTTAGCGGCTGTCATCCATTGTACATCACCTTCTCCGATAATACCACCTCCGCCGGCGCTGTCATGATGTTCTACCTTACCGCTGTATGCTATGGTTACCGTTTCAAAACCTCTGTGTGGATGTACTCCTACACCTCTTGGGGTATCTGAACCGTTGAAATGAAATTTCGAATTGTAATCAAGCATAATGAAAGGGTCCATTCTTTTCATATCTAATCCGTGCACACCAGGAATAAAATTGTGCACTCTGAATCCGTCACCTACAAAATGTGCAGGTCTTGGAGATACTACAGTTTCTACTTTTTTAGTTGCCATCATATTGTTGATTTTATATAGACAAAAATACCACAGCTAAGAGAAAAAAACATTGATCTGTGTTAAGATCGTAGGGTAAAACAGGAAGGTAAATAAAACTGGTCAGTAATAGATGATATATACTTTGAGGTGAATGTCCGGAATCTACTCATCTTTCGATTTCATATTTTTTCCGTCCGAAATATGAAGTCTTCTGAAGACTAAACCGGAGAAAATCGTTAGTATGCCTACCGTGATAAAGGTATAGCGGAAAGCGTTATGAATCTCGCCTTTGATGAGGTCTGTATTTTCAAACAGTTTTAATACAATAAGTCCGAATGCAATTCCGAATCCGATCGCGAGTTGCTGGTTAACAGATATCAGTGAATTTCCGCTGCTGGTCTGAAAATTTCGTAAATCCGCAATGGAAATAGTGTTCATGGAAGTAAACTGGATAGAATTGAAGAATCCTAATACTGCAATAATAGGAATAAACCAGTATAAAGAGGTGTGAATATCAGGAATGGCCAATAGACAGATGAGAGTTCCGATGATGAAGGTATTCACCATTAAAGTCTGTCGATATCCATACTTATCTAAAATTTTAATAACAGATGATTTTCCGAATATCGCAGTTATAGCCATAGGAGCAATAATCCAGCCTGAAGTTACGGCAGACTGCTTATAGGCGATCTGAATCATCAGAGGAAGTAACAGCGGAACAGAACTGATTCCTAATCTCGTTGCCAGATTTCCGACAATTCCTACACGGAAAGTCCTTACCTGAAACAAATTTAAAGGGAAAATAGGGTTTCCTCCTCTTCTTGCATGTTTATAGTAATAATAAAGAAACAGAAAGCCCATAATAAATACAAGAAGGACCGGGGTGATATTCTGCATATCTCCGAAAAGTTCAAGCGATACCGAAAGAAGAAGGGAGGCAGCCGCAAAAATTAGGAAACCTTTTACATCAAAATCAACATTGTCAGATTTATAATTGGGCATATATTTCAATCCTAAAATAATCCCCAGCATTCCAATAGGAATATTGATTAGAAAAATCCAGTGCCATGAGAGATAATCTACCATATAACCTCCTACCAACGGACCAAGCACAGGCCCTATAAGCGCCGGAATAATCGCGAAGTTCATCGCTTTCAGCAATTCATTTTTATCAAAAGTCTTAATCAGGGCAAGTTTTCCGACGGGGGTCATCAGACTTCCCCCGACTCCCTGAATAACTCGTGATATGACCAGATGGGTAAGGTTTTGAGATAATGAACAAAAGAGAGACCCCAGGCTAAAGAGGACCAATGAAACGATGAATACTTTCTGGGTTCCGAATCTGTCTGCCAAAAAACCACTTGCAGGCATAAAAACAGCTAAAGTCAGAACATAGCTGATAATAGCGTTCTGCATATTAAGGGGGGACTCATTAAGATCTTTTGCGATGGAAGGTAAAGAAGTATTCAGAATAGTGGAGTCCAGCATCTGCATAAAAATAGCAGTAGCCAGAATCAATGGAAGAATTTTCTTGATGGAGGTCTGTTGTGGGTTTGATGCTTCTGTCATTTTATATAGGCTGAAGTGTCTATAGAGTCTCCAGACTTATTTTATTTGAAGAAAAGTGCTTACTTTAAGCAGTTTGAATCTTTAGATAAAGAAATCTATATAAAATTAAAAAAGTCCTGCGAAATATCACAGGACTTTTTGATTTATTTTCTTGGTTTTTCTACTCCTTTCCATTCATCACCGGCTTTTTTATACTGGCTCAGAATATATGTTTTGAAATCTTTTGTTTTGTATTCGATATTATCGGTATTCTGCTCAAACGGCATGATGTAGTAGTATTCTAAATCGGTTTTGTCTGATTTGTTTCCTTTTTTTACAGAAGGAACATATTTAGAGAACTTATAATTCGGAAGATACTGTCTCAGTCTTGTATAGAAAGCTTTATCCTCTTTTTCGTCCGGAATGATATCTACAATATTGAAATCGTCTTTTTTCTTATCAATCCAAAGATAATAGGTTTTTTCTTCTCCCATATTTCTGTTGAGAGAATTGAATGCAAATAATTCCTTCGGAACAAGCTCCTTGATCTTTTCGGGATCAACTTTTGTGTAGTATTGGCCTTTAGACGGATCAACATAGGTCTCAAGATTGTACATCAAAACAGAATTGTTTTCGAAATTTTTATTTTTAAAATACTGATTTAAAGAAAGTTCTGCTGTTGCTCTCAGTTCTTTACTTCTTGCATCCAGTTTTTTAGTAGGATTCTGAGGGTTTACTTTTTTTACAAATTCATATAATACAACTGGCTTTACATCTTTCAGGTGAGGATACGTCTTAAGCTGCTCAGCCTTTACCAGCCAGTAAAATTGTTGATAATAGTCATCCTTATCAGCATCTTTCACACTTTTGTAAGCTAAAGCAAGCTTTTTTGAATTCAGGTATTTGCCATATTTTCCCTGCCCAAAGGCGAAACTGAAGGATAATAAGACAAACAAAACAGTAAGGTTTCTTCTCATTTTTTTTATAATTGATATTTTCGTTTTCCAAATATAATTATTTATTAGATATTATTTTTGATTGTCAGTTAAATTATGTCGATATTGTTGTCGTTAATTCAAAAGAAAATCCCGTATCGCTACGGGATTGATAAATTTTCTATTTAACAGAGACGGATTCCGAAGCTCTATCTCTAATATGACGTTTCGTGTACTTTTACCGCTCTTCCGCTCGGGTCGTTCATTTTTTTGAAAGCTTCATCCCATTCTAAAGCGACAGGAGTGGAGCAGGCTACGGAAGGAACAGACGGAACAGTTGCCGCAGAAGTTTCACTTGGAAAGTGATCTTCAAAAATAGTTCTGTATCGGTATTCTTCTTTATTTTGAGGCGTGTTTAGCGGAAATCTGAATCTTGCATTAGCCATCATCTCATCGGTAACTTCTTTTTCCGCAACTTCTTTCAGCGTATCAATCCATGAATATCCAACACCATCGGAGAACTGTTCTTTTTGTCTCCAGACGATAGATTCCGGAAGAATATCCTCAAAAGCTTTTCTGAGTACCCACTTTTCGATTTTTCCTTCCGAGGCATTAATCATTTTATCCTTTGGGTTAAGGGTCATAGCGATATCCATAAACTCCTTGTCAAGAAAAGGAACCCTGCCTTCTATTCCCCAGCTCATTAGAGCTTTGTTGGCCCTTAAACAGTCATAAAGATGAAGTTTACTTAGTTTTCTTACCGTTTCATCATGGAATTCCTGTGCATTTGGAGCTTTATGAAAATACAAATATCCCCCGAACAGCTCATCGGAACCTTCTCCTGAAAGAACCATTTTAATTCCCATTGATTTAATGACTCTTGCCAGAAGGTACATCGGTGTAGAAGCTCTGATGGTCGTTACATCATAAGTTTCCAGATGATAGATCACGTCACGTACGGCATCCAGTCCTTCCTGAACTGTAAAATTGACCTCATGGTGAACAGATCCGATATGTTCTGCTGCTTTCTGTGCTGCCACAAGATCCGGTGATCCTACAAGGCCAACGGCAAAACTGTGAAGTCTCGGATACCATGCTTCCTGTGTGTCACCACTTTCAATCCTTTGTCTTGCAAATTTTGCAGTGATAGCAGAAATTACCGAAGAATCCAGACCTCCTGAAAGAAGAACTCCGTAAGGAACATCACTCATCAGTTGTCTGTGAACCGCATCTTCAAGGCCTTTTCTTAATGCTGCAATATCAGTTTCTTTGTCTTTTACGTGATCAAAACTTTCCCAGTCCCTTTTATACCATTGTTGAAGATCACTGCCATCTTTGCTGTATACCAAATGTCCGGGTAAAAATGTTTCAATTGTTTTACATACACCCTCGAGTGCTTTTAATTCAGAAGCAACATAATAGTTTCCGTTCTTGTCCCATCCCTGATAAAGTGGGCAGATCCCCATATGATCACGGGCAATCAGATATACTCCGTTTTCAGTATCATATAAGGCGAATGCAAAAATTCCGTTTAGTTTTTCAACGAAATCTTTTCCGTATTTTCTATAAAGTGCTAAAATTACTTCACAGTCAGACTGGGTCTGAAATTCGTAATCCGCAAATTCTTCTTTTAATTCCCTATGGTTGTAGATTTCACCGTTTACGGCTAGTACTACTTTTCCGTCTTTAGTAAATAGGGGCTGTTTTCCTGAGGTAGGGTCAACAATAGCAAGTCTTTCATGAGAGAAAACTACTTTTTCATCCTGAAATACTCCGCTCCAATCCGGTCCTCTGTGACGGATTTTTTTTGACATTTCCAAAACCTGAGGCCGTAATGTTTCAGTTTCTTGTTTGGCGTCAAATAGACATACAATTCCACACATGTTTTTAATATTTATGGGACAAAAGTAGAAGTGTTGTTTATAAATAACAATTAAAAAAGATAAATAGTTATTTTTTTTAATTAATTAAATGTTTTTAAAGTAAAATATTAACTATAATAGTGGGTTAATAGGTTTTTTGATTGATTTTTTTCACAAGAGCCGATAAAGACTGTACTCTCTATACGAAATAAAAATGACATATTTATTAATATATGGTAATTTATTATATGAATTTTAGGGCTTACTTTGTGGCTCGAAATAATTTTTTTTCATCATTTGTGTTTTTACCTTCTTGCAATTCTCATGCAAGAAGGTTTTGTTTTTATTGTACTCCAAGCAAGACTCCCGAAACATTCCAGGAGCTGAAGCTGGTTCCTTCGGTAGGGCCTTGGGGAATTTGTATCTGTATGGTATGTTTCCCGGCTTTCAGATCTCCGAGAGGAATGAAGTTGGGATTGGTAACTGTTCCCGGGCACCAGTTGGATCTGCTCAGATCCGAGGATGACAGCCCGTCCTGGAAATTTCCGGAAGCAGGGTTGTACAGGCGATAGGAGCCACAATCTGTTCTCCATGGTACAAATGAAAATATGACCTTCCCATCCAGTGAAATGGTATTGGCTTTGGGAATGAATTCGTCGCCGTTTTCCCACCCGCCATGTCCGGTAGTAGTGTATCTTAACTGAGCATTTCTGATATCCTTTTCTACATCGAAATCAACCCATAGCCCTTTAGATTCATTAAACATGGTGGAGTAGTCCTGTCCGGCCATTTCCATGATATTTAAGGAGTTGAATAAAGGGATTGTTATATTGTTTTTATGCACAGCCTGATCGCTTTTATGGATGGTAATTTCAAGGTTCACTTTGTGCCCGCCTTTATCATAGTTTCCGATAAATGCTCCTATCCAAAGTTCTTTTCCTGATAAAGAAGGTCTGAATTCTGTGATATCTTCTCTATAGGGATTAACAGTCTGCCAGGTTTTCCCTTTTAGCTGGATGTGATTGAACTGCTGAATTCCGAAAGGAGTGAAAAATCTCATCATTTCTACAGCGGGAGTATAGCTCTCTGTGGCGGTGATTCCAAAATACTGCTTTCCGTTTCCGTTTTCAAATACAGGAAGCGTTTTTACTCCTTTTTCCAGACCGTCAAAGAAAGAGGTTGTTTTATCCTGGGGAATAAAAAATACCGTTCCTGTTCTGTCATAGGCATCTCCGTTGGATTGTTGCTTCAGTTCTGCAAAGATATTTTCACCTTCTGAAATAACAGGAAATTTAATTTTTTTAAGAATAATAGTGCCGTTTGCGTATCTTTTGATCTGACGGTCAGATTTTGAAGCATCGGAAAAATTAATGATTTCATTCTCGAAAATTTTCAATGTTGTAAATCGGCTTTTCCAAAGCATATCTTTATAACTTAGCTGATCTGTTGGTTGTACAGATGCTGTTATCAATTTCTGAGTATCTGTATTTTTAATTTTTTGGATGGAACCAGCACGGATCACCGAATTTTTATTTCTTTCCACTTCTAAAACCAGTCCCAGATCCTGTCCTAAAACGGAAGGCCCGCCCTTAAGGTTAAGATCATTGGTATACCAGATCTCAATAGTATTGGAATTGACTTTAGTAACTGCTTTTTTACAGGTATAACCTGCTATTTTTTTTGATTCACCGGTAAATTCAAAATTTTGCTTTCCTACAGACTCGGAATCTGAACTTGAAATAATTTCTCCCGGTTTTAAAAAAGCATAGGAAATAACGATATTGGAAGGCTTTTTAACCTTTGTAATTTCAAAAGGATAACCGCTTTTCTGATTCTTAATGTTGTTGTTTAGAATATAGTTTTCTTTTTCATTCACCCATACTATTGTGGCGGGCTGGTCTGTTTGTACTTTTCCGTTATAGGAATTAATATATTGGATTTCATAGGTCTGTGCTGAGACCAGGCAAAACAGAAAAATAGCCAGGAAATTAATACGGATTCTTTTTAGCATAAATAAATGAGTTTACCACAAAGTTATTCCAAGTTTCTGTGGCCGCAAAACGGTGATGATCTACAGAATCAGTAGAAGATATGACCCCGTTGTTACAGAAGAGCTGTTAAGGAGTTTAAGAGATGACTTCTTCCTGAAGTCAGGATGCAGATCATGAATATTCTTCATGGTGATGGCCAGAATAAAAAACGGCTGCTTTACTTTGAAAACAGCCATTGTTATTTTTATGATCTTTCGGTGATTAAGAAACTCTTTCGATCAAAGCCATATAGAATCCGTCATACCCTTCACTAGGCATTACTTTTTCGTCTTTAATCATTTTAAATCCTGGATTGTTTTTTAAGAACTCTTCTACCTGTCCATTGTTTTCAGAAGGAAGAATAGAGCAGGTTGCATAGACCATTTTTCCGCCTTTTTTAAGCATTTTAGAATAGTCCTGAAGGATTTGCTGTTGCTCTTTTTTAATTCTGTCGATAAAATCCTGATCAATCTTCCATTTGCTGTCCGGATTTCTTTTCAGTACACCAAGGCCTGAACACGGAGCATCAATTAAAAGGCGGTCCGCTTTTTCATGAAGACGTTTGATGACTTTGTTATCCGTGATCATACGGGTCTCAATATTATGAGCTCCGGCTCTTTTAGCACGACGCTTCAATTCAGCCAACTTCCATTCGAAGATATCCAATGCCACAATCTGGCCTTTATTGTGCATCAATGCTGCTAGGTGAAGTGTTTTTCCACCTGCACCTGCGCAGGCATCTACTACTCTCTGACCTTCTTTTACGTCAAGGAAATATCCGATTTTTTGGGAAGAAGCATCCTGAACTTCAAATAAGCCTTCTTTAAAAGCCGTGGTAAGGAAAACATTCTTTTTTTCTTCTAATTGCACTGCATCCGGATAATTCTTGATAGGAAAAGAAACAACTCCTTCGTCAGAAAGATCGGAAATAAGTTCTTTTGTACTTGTTTTTAAAGAATTTGTTCTTAGAACAGTAGGAGCCTGCTCATTCAAAGCAATCATTTCTCTTTCCCAGCTGGAACCCAGTTCTTTTTCAAGTGTTTCCGCCAGCCAGTCCGGAATAGAATGTTCTATAGCTTTGGTAGGAACTGTATTTTTTTTAAGCTTGGTAAGAATATCGGCAATTTTAATTCCGTCAAATTCTTCAAATTTTTTATAATTGGTTTTGCTCCAGAGCAGGTAAGCAATAATAAGTTTATAAATATTGTTGGGTTTTACACCTTCTCCCATATAGTACTCAAGGCGTTTTTTCCAACGGATAATATTGTAGAAAATCTCAGAAACAACGGCTCTGTCCTGGCTTCCCCATTTTTTGTTAGCTTTTAAAAGTCTTTCGATTACTTTATCAGCGTATTTATTTTTCTCGAAAAATGTTTCTTGTAAAGCATCGTGAATTCCGATCGCTAAGTTTCTGTGAATAAGTTCCATAAGTTTGCTTCGCTGTTTTGAATCTGCAAAAATACGAATTAAAGTTGAGAGTTGGGAGTTTAAAATATATGGGGCAAGGCTCAAACTTTAAAGTTTAGGTCTGAAATGTAATGCCGGTAATACATCAATAACGATTGGAAGGCCTGATGAATGTTGAATTATCAATTTTTCGAAATCTTATATTTTTATGTATAATCCCAATCCCTTCCTCTTGACTTTAACCTCTAAAAAGCTCTACCTTTGTAAAAAATTAAAATATGAGTGATACAGTACTTTGCCCGAAATGCAGCTCGGAGTTTACCTATCCGAGTGACAATATGATGGTATGTTCCCAGTGTTTCTATGAATGGAACCCTGAAGAAGTAGCTTCTGAATCAGCGAATGAAGGGAAAATATTAGATTCAAACGGAAATGAACTTCAGGACGGAGATTCTGTGGTTGTGGTGAAAGATCTTCCTGTAAAAGGTGCACCAAAACCGGTAAAAGCCGGAACTAAAGTAAAAAATATCCGTTTAAGACCGGGAAGTGATCACAATATTGATTGTAAGATTGATGGATTCGGAGCGATGGCTTTGAAATCAGAATTTGTAAAGAAAGCATAGAGGTAGTCAGCTTTTATTGATGATAAACATAAAAAAAGGAAAAAATTGGACAGTGTAATCTTTCAAAAGACTTAATTGCAAGATTGCTAATGTCCGTCCGGAAGGCAGAAAGAGAATTAACCAAAAATTTCCTTATGCTGTGGAAATACAAATGTAAGAAAAAGTTTAATAACAGGTTCTTATATTTGTATTTTTTTTATCTTTAAATTGATGGTAAGTGTAAGTAAATGTATTAGTTATGTTTTGTGGGAGTTGCGAAAAACCTCTTGGGTAGCCGCTTTCACCTTTATCTTACATAAACGAAACTGAAACCGGTCCTTCTAATTGATCATCAGTGAAAATCACCAGTTCTTTATTTTTTACTTTCACTTTATTCCAGTAGTAATTTCCTGCAAATCGGCTTTCCATGACTTCACCCGGAAATCCGTTTTCGGAAATTTTTATTTCTTTGGGATAGTATGAAAATTTGGATAACTGAAAATCTGTACTTTCTTCTTCACTAAAAATATTAACTTCACCAAACAACTTGGCTACATAAGAATTATAAGGTCTCCGGTAGGTTTCTTCCGGACTGTCATTCTGGATTAATCTTCCTTCCTGAAGAATAACAATCTGATCAAGCCAGGGCATAATGTCCTGAAGTTCATGGGTAGAGATTATTAACGAAATTCCCTGTTGTTTTACATATCTGAAGAGCCTTTCACGAAGTTCAATTTTTCTGGGAAAGTCCAGATTACTGAACGGCTCGTCCAGGATAAGCAATTTAGGTAGTACGGAAAGAGCTCTTGCAATGGCCACTCTCTGTTGCTGGCCGCCACTTAAATATTTAGGAAGTATATGCGCGAATTCCTGAAGTCCTACCACATCCAGAAGCTCCATTACTGTTTCTTTCTTCTGCTTTAGATTGATATTGGATATAAATTTTCCCACATTTTCGGCAACGGTAGCGTAAGGCATCAGATCAAAATTCTGTGCTACAAATTTCATATCGGCTTCTCCGGGAACAAGATTTCCTTTGGGACCTAAAAGCCGTGTTTTATCAAATATAATATCTCCGCTTTCCCAGTCGAGAAGCCCGTAGATCAAACTGAGAAGTGTAGATTTTCCACATCCGCTTTCCCCTGCCAATGCTATAATCCTGTTGGCTTCAAAGCTTAAATTAAGGTTTTGAAACAATGGCTTATCCTTGGTATGAGAGAAAAATAAATTGTTTATTTCTAATAGCATATTACAAATGTAAGGTTTTTATAAAAACACTATTTTTTTTTATTATATTAGCAGGAGTAATAAAAATATATCAAAAATGAGAAAAAAACTGTTTTCGTTAGCTATTCCTGCTTTATTTGCTGCGGCTGTTGTCATTTCTTGTAAAAAAGACAAACCGGTTACCAGCGAAAGTAATGAGGTGACAACTACCAAAGATGGTAGCCAGTATACTCTGGATACGCTAAACAGTAAAGTTGAATGGAAAGGATACAAGGTATTTAAATCTGAAAATACAAGCCATTTCGGAACTATTAAATTTGAAAGTGGTGATGTAACAGTAAAAGAGGGAAAACTGGAAAGCGGTAAATTCGTTGCTGATATGAATTCTTTAACTTCTGTGGACTTAAAAGACAGTCCGGAAGATTTAGGAAAATTAAACGGACATCTTAAAAGTGGTGATTTCTTCGAAGTAGAAAAATTTCCCACTGCTTCTTATGAGATTACAAAAGTGACACCCGCTACAGAAGGTGATTACAATACACTTTTAGATGGTAACCTGACGATTAAAGGGATTACAAAGCCGGTTCAGTTTAAAGCTAATGTTTCTGTGAAAGAAGGAGAGGTGAGTGTAGCGACTGAGCCAAAAGATATCAAGAGAGAAGAGTTTGGTGTGAAATTCCAGGCTCCTGCTGAAAACGGAGTGATTAAAGATGAGGTAACTCTTCAGATCAACGTGAAAGCTTTAGAAAAGAAATAATTTTTTTATTTAAGTGAAATAAGTGATTGAAGTCTGCCTCCCGAAAAAGAGGCAGATTTTTTTATGACTGACTTATTATTCAACTTAAAAGTCGTATTTTTGCAAAACATTTTGAAAGGGTAAAATAATGATAGAAAAGATAGAAGAACTACTGATCGAAGTAAACGGCTTCAATGCTACCTCTAAAGAAGAGATAGAAAACTTCCGTATCAAGTACAACGGTAAAAAAGGAGTTCTGAATGATTTTTACGAAACATTAAAAGAAGTTCCTAACGACCAGAAAAAAGATTTCGGACAAAAGATCAATACTTTGAAACAGGCTGTTGCTGTGAAACTGGAGGACTTGAAAAGTGCTTCTGCATCTTCTGTTGTGGTAGAGAAAGAAGATCTTACAAGACCTGCCTTTCCATTGGATCTGGGGTCAAGACATCCAATCAACCTGGTTAAAAACAGAATTATTGAAATCTTCAAATCTATTGGATTTGCGGTAGCAGATGGTCCAGAAATTGAAGACGACTGGCATAACTTTACAGCGCTTAATCTTCCGGAATACCATCCGGCAAGAGATATGCAGGATACTTTCTTCATTGAACAGAATCCGGATATCCTTTTAAGAACACATACTTCTTCTGTACAAACCCGTTTTATGGAAGAAAACCAGCCGCCAATCAGAATTTTATCTCCGGGTAGAGTATTCAGAAATGAAGCCATCTCTTCGCGATCTCACTGTATTTTCCATCAGATTGAAGGATTATATATTGATGAGAATGTAAGTTTTGCCGATTTGAAGCAAACCATTCAGTTCTTTACGACAGAACTTTTCGGGAAGTCTAAAATCAGAATGAGACCTTCTTATTTCCCTTTTACCGAGCCTAGTGCTGAAATTGATGTATATTGGGGACTAAACTCCGAGACCGATTACAGAATTACAAAAGGTACAGGCTGGCTGGAGATTATGGGATGCGGAATGGTAGATCCTGCTGTTCTTAAAAATGTAAATATTGACGCTGAAAAATATTCGGGATATGCATTTGGAATGGGGATTGAAAGAATTACCATGCTTCTTTATCAAATGAGCGATATCAGAATGTTCTTCGAGAATGATATCAGAACATTAGAACAATTCAAATCTTTATAAAAATCAAACCTCCGGAGCTCCGGAGGTTTTTTGTTTTTAATTACTGACCTAAGAAACAAAACGTAACTAAAAACTGATGGTATTGAAAAACTTACACGTGTCCTGTTTCTTATATATACTTCAATAATTAAAAAATAAAGAAGTATCTTATGTTTAAGCAGCCATATAAGCTGCTTCTATAATAAAGACAATCAGGAATCAGTTTGTATTACATTCATTAAAAATGTCTGTAAAAAACTTTACAGACATTTTTAATTTAAGAAACCAGCAGTTTATAGTTTACTTGCTAAACTTTAATGGGTATTTTACATTTTTAAAGTCATCGATACTGGCTTTCAGTGAACCTACTGCCAGTTCAGCTTTTAATAGCATCGGAAGATGATTGGCATCATTGGAAACCCACATTGTAACCCCTTCTTTTTCTTTAAATACTCTTCCGCTTTTTACTGACGGAATAATTTTTAAACAGTTGATGGTTCCGAATTTCGTTTTAAGATCTTCAGTTCCGGCCACTCTTAACTGGAATGGAAACATTTCATCGTCAATCCATACATTCATATTGATAATGGTTCCTATTTTTAATTCATCTGAAGTTTTGCTTCGTAAGAAATAAAAACATGAAAGCATATCCTGAACGCCTTTTACAGACTTTATCACTTTTGAGCCATTAGCAGGTTCTTTTTTATCTGTTAAGATCAACGTGTTATTATCATGGTTAAAGGCAGTTTCAAAATGCTGACGATAGCTTCCTTCACGTACATTTCTTACATAGAAGCTGGGAAGCCCTGTTTCTGTATTGATAAAGCTTTCATACAAATCTTCTACTTTAAAAAAAGCCTTTACTGCACCGGTAGTTTCTCCTGTACCTTTGGCATAAAGGTGAGGAATGCCCTTATATACTGTTTTTTTTGTAGTAAGGTTTGCGGTACCGGCATTCAGGAACCCATAATGAATTCTGAAAGTGATTGATTCACCATCTGCAATATTGCTGAGCTGTGCTGAGCCTAAAAAGAATATAAATACTGCAAAAAGGTTTAAAATTTTCTTCATATTAAGACATTTACAAAAACATTGCCAAATTTAAAATCCTAAAATAGAGATATTTGACAAATCTCAGGTTTTTATTTAGAATCAATTAAATATGCTTCGCATTAAAATTAGTAAATTTGCAGTTACAAGTATAATTAAATTATCTAAACATTATGATAACCACCGATATATTGATCATAGGCGCGGGACCTACAGGACTTTTTGCAGTTTTTGAAGCTGGTCTATTAAAAATGAAGTGTCATATTATTGATGCACTTCCACAGCCGGGAGGGCAATTAGCTGAACTTTATCCTAAAAAACCTATTTTCGATATTCCTGGATATCCTTCAGTTAATGCTGGAGAATTAGTTGATAATTTGATGGAACAGATCAAACAATTCCAGCCGGGATTCACTTTAGGGGAAACTGCTGTTACTTTAAACAAAGTAGATGAAGAATGGTTTGAAGTGATCACTAATAAAGGAACGGTTCACAGAGCAAAAGCGGTAGCTATTGCCGGTGGGTTAGGTACTTTTGAGCCAAGAAAACCTACCATTGAAAACATCGCTGATTATGAAGAAAAAGGGCTGGAATATTTTATTAAAGAACCTGAACACTTCAGAAACAAAAGAGTAGTAATTGCGGGTGGAGGTGACTCTGCTCTTGACTGGAGTATTTTCCTTGCCAATGTAGCCAGTGAAGTTACTCTGATCCACAGAAGAAATGAGTTCAGAGGAGCACTGGATTCTGTAGAAAAAGTTCAGGATCTGAAGAATCAGGGAAAAATCAAGCTGATTACTCCTGCTGAAGTTACAGCCATCAAAGGAGAAGGAAAAGTAGAAGCTATTACAGTAGAAAAAGACGGCGAAGAAGCGGTTGATATTGAAACAGATTATTTTATTCCTTTATTCGGATTAACTCCAAAACTGGGTGATATCGGAAACTGGGGATTAAATATCGAGAAAAACGCAATCGTTGTTAATAATGCTCTTGATTATCAGACCAATATTGACGGAGTATATGCTATCGGAGATATCAATACTTATCCCGGAAAACTGAAGCTGATTCTGTGTGGTTTCCATGAGGCTACGCTAATGTGTCAAAGTGTTTACAACAGATTAAATCCTGGTAAAAAATTCGTTTTAAAATATACTACTGTAAGTGGAGTAGACGGATTTGACGGTAGCCGTAAAGAAGCGGAGAAAGCTGTTGTGAAAAAAATTGACTAATTTTGCAGAATTATGTCAGATATTAATATTAAAATCACCGACAGAGAGGGGGTAACCCATGATGTCGTAGCTCCTACGGATATGTCCATGAACCTGATGGAGATTATTCGTTCATACGAATTGGCTGAAGAAGGTACTATTGGAGTATGCGGAGGAATGGCAATGTGTGCTTCATGCCAGGTTTATGTAATTAATGATCCGGGGCTGGAGCCTATGGGAGATGAAGAAGATGCTATGCTGGCTGAGGCTTTCCATGTGAAGGATAACAGCCGATTAGGATGTCAGTTGCATATGGCAGATGAAATGGAAGGACTTGAAGTGGAAATTGCTCCCTATCCTTAGACAATATTTTTTAATCTTAATAAAAACCCGTTTGAGTTTTCTCAAACGGGTTTTGTTTTTTATATCTTCTATTTTTTTACAGGCTGAAATTTAGGATGGCCTGTCTGCCATAATGCAAAGGCAAAAAGATCTGAGTATTCATGGAAAACTACATCCTGATCACTTGTAAAATGACCGTTTTGATAATTAACGTATAGTAGAACAGGTTTTCCTGAAGATGTACTGTTTTGTAATGCTGCAGCAAATTTTGCAGGCTCCCATGGCGTAATTCTGGAATCGTTCATTCCTGTACGTACAATAACAGCAGGATATTTTACTCCTTTTTTAACCTTGCTCTGCGCATCCATTTCGATGAGGTGTTTAATATCCCCGGAGTTTTTTAAACTTCCGACTTCCGGAATCTGATTGGCACCATTGGCGGAATTCTGAGAACGGAGAACATTCGTCATTCCTACTTCAGCAATAGCAGCTGCATATAAATCAGGTCTTTCAGTAATGGCTCTTCCGATAAGAACTCCTCCCATACTCATCCCGTTACCAATAAGTTTTGAAGAAGAGGTGTACTTTTGGTGAATAAGATATTCTGAACATGCAATGAAATCTTTCCATGTATTGGGCTTTTTAGCTTTCATCCCGTCTTTGTGCCAGTTTTCACCCTTTTCTCCACCTCCCCGAACATGGGCAATAGCGAGAGTTACACCTTGTTCAAGCAATACGATCAGTCTGTTTGAAAAACGGGGTGTAGAAGATATTCCATAGCCACCGTATCCGGTGATATAAGCCGGTGTATTGCCATTCATTTTAATGTTTTTAGGATAAATAATGGAAAGAGGAACCATTACACCGTCATGGCTCTTTACTTCTATTTCTTTTACTTCATATAATTTATGATAGTCGGGGTAGCTGTTTTCAGCATTAAAATAAGTGCTTTTTACGACTCTACCTGTTTCAGGGCTGTAATCATATATGGTCACAGGATCCAGCCAGTTACTGTTATAGCAATGAAGGTTATCCGTTTCACGGGAATTCAGGGAAGTGGAAGTGTTCACTCCCGGAGGCAGAGGGATTTTTTTTATTTCCAGAGTTTTAATATTCAGCTGATATTGATCCTTAGTAATCCCATTACTTAGTGTGTAAAATAAATAATTTTTGGAGCTGTGAAGAGATTTGATTACAGAATTGCTTTCTGGAACCACCGTTTTGGCATGATCAAAATCCGGGTTAGATAAGCTGGTTAAACCAATTTTGTAATTCGGGGTATTTTTGTGGCTCAAAAAAAATAACTGATCTCCATAGATCATTATTTGTGTAATGTCATCTGAAGGATTTAAGACCTGTTTCCACTTGATTTTTTTATCTTTAATAGCGGATATAGGAGCATAGAATATAGGATTCTCTGATTTTGTGGAACCAATTCTTAAAATTATGGATTTATAATCATTGGTAAAAGAAACATCAGGAAACTGCTCTGTCAATATATTCAGTTCGGGATATTCTTCCCTTGAGCCTAATATGATATCTTTATCCTGGCTGGTGCCAAGCTGGTGTAGCATTGCTTTCATTTCTTTCAAAAGCATATTGCTGGTCGGGTCTCCGGTACTCATTTTAGTATAGGTAATATACTGTCCGTCCGGAGTAAACTCAAAATTAAACTCACTCCAGATAGGAGTTAATATATCGGTGAGCAATTTTTTTGTTTTCAGATCCAGAATTCTGAGTTCACAGATTTCACGACCGGACTTAGAAAATAGTAAGGCAATTTTATCACCTTTGGAATCTATATTAAAATTAGTGATCTGAGCATTTTTTTGATGGGTTTCGGGATCAAAAATCAAAGTTTCTTTGCCCGTAGAGATATCCCGGCTATAAAGTTTTGAGATCTTTTCGTCTTTTTTTGTTTTTAAATAGAAATAGAAATTTCCTCTCAGAATTGCATTGCCATAATCATCTCCAATCATTTCCTGCACCTGTTTCATTCTTTGATAGAGCTCATCCCGATTAGGAATCTGATCAATAATATGGTGGCTAAAATCTGCCTGTGCTTTGAACCATGTCTGTACTTCGGGGCTTTTCAGATTTTCCAGCCATTGATAATTGTCAGTGATTTTAGTTCCAAAATAATCGTCTGTTACCGGTACTTCAGGTGTTTTTGGATAGTTATACTGGGCAAAAGTGACCTGGCTTAAGAATAAACAGCCTGTTAGGAATAAATGTTTCATGATATTATTTCTTGTAATAGTGATAAATGACACTTACAAATGTACTAACTTATGCTGTAGAAATGAAAATAGATTATAAAAAGAGGGAATACTTTTGAAAATATTCCCTCTTTTATCATTAGATTTTTTCCTTAGAAATCCATTTACTCACTGTCGGAGCCTGATAATTTTTCATTTTTTCTAATAAGTCGTTGATATTATCGCTTATCAAAAGCATCTCTTTGTTGACTTGTTTTAAAAATCCTTTGTCAACCATATTGTCAACAAGTTTTACGAGATCATCATAAAACCCGTCAGTATTGAGAACGCCGATTGGCTTTTTATGAAGCCCTAATTGTGACCAGGTGATCATTTCAAAAAACTCTTCCAGTGTTCCATAGCCACCCGGAAGAACAATGACCCCATCACAAAGTTCATTCATTTTGGTTTTTCTTTCATGCATTGTTTCTACCAGAATAAGTTCTGTCAGATTCTTGTGAGCGATCTCCTTGGCTTGTAAAAATTGGGGAAGTACTCCGGTTACCTTTCCGTCTTCGCTTAGAGCTCCGTTGGCAATAGTTCCCATTAAGCCTGTTTCTGAGCCTCCATAAACCAGCTGTATATTTTGTTGAGCTAATGTTTGGCCAAGTAAGAAAGCTTGCTCTTCATAGATTGTGTCCGACCCGAAACTTGAGCCGCAGAATACGGTAATACTTTTCATAATTTAAATGTTTTTACCATTAGGTTTAAGTGATTAAGGAAAGGTAAGGAAATATTGACGATATTTTAAGTGTTATATTTCTCTAGTTTGTTTGCAGATTTAAATAGGGTTTAATGATCTGAATTAAAAATATCCAAAATCAGAAGACTTTGGATATTCAATATTGTTATTTTACTATTTTATTTCTGAGGAATATTTGCTAAAATATCTTTTAGGAAACTCCAGAATTTCTGAGCAGATGGGATATTTGCTTTTTCATCAGGAGAATGGGCTCCTCTGATGGTAGGTCCGAAGCTTACCATTTCCATTTCCGGATAATTAGAGCCGATAATACCACATTCTAATCCTGCATGACAAGCTACTACATGAGGTTTTTCATTGAACTTCTCTGTATATATTTTTTCCATGAGTTGTACAATTTCAGAACCCGGTTTTGGTTTCCATCCCGGATAAGATCCGCTGAATTCTACATTCATTCCGGCTAATTCAGCTACGGATTTCAACTGTTCAGCGGTAGCATATTTTGAAGAATCTACAGATGATCTGGTAAGATTTAAGATTTTAAGCTCACCTCCCTTTAATTCAACTCTGGCTACATTGTTGGAAGCTTCTACAAGATCAGCCACGTCCGGGCTCATTCTGTAAACTCCGTTATGAAGAGCTTTTAAACAAAGAATCACTTTTTTTGAATCTGTCTCAGAAATTGCTTTGTCAGAAGAGGTAGAGTTTTCAATATTAATCTGAAGTCCCGGTTCTACAGATGCAAATTCTTCTAAAATTTCTTTTTTAAGAGCCGTTGTTTCTTCCATAAATTCATGAGCATTTCTCACAGAGATAATAGCTGCGGCTTCTCTTGGAATAGCGTTTCTTAATCCGCCGCCGTCAATTGAGATCAGCTCTGCATTCTGCTTATCCAGACCTTTGTAAAGAAGTCTTCCCAGAATAATGTTTGAATTTCCGAACCCTTTATGAATGTCCATTCCTGAGTGCCCTCCCTGAAGTCCTTTTACCTCAATTCTTACAATCTGGCCTTTTGATGCTTCAGTGGGATAAGTCTGGGTAATCGTAACATCTACACCTCCGGCACAGCCTATGTCAATCTCATCATCTTCTTCCGTATCAAGGTTTAAAAGAATATCTCCCGCCAGTTGTCCTGGTTTTAAACCTAAAGCACCTGTCATTCCGGTTTCTTCGTCAATAGTGAATAACGCTTCAAGAGCGGGGTGTGGAATATCTGAGCTTTCAAGGATAGACATGATCGTTGCAACTCCTAAACCGTTGTCAGCCCCTAAAGTTGTTCCTTTAGCTTTTACCCAGTCCCCATCAACTTCCATTTTGATTCCTTCTGTTTCAAAATCAAAATTCACATCATTGTTTTTCTGGCAAACCATATCCAGGTGAGACTGAAGTACAATAGATTTACGGTTTTCCATCCCTGCAGTTGCAGGTTTTTTGATAATTACATTTCCTACTTCATCTACAGTTGTTTCCAGTCCAAGGTTTTCACCAAATCCTTTGATGAAAGCAATTACTTTTTCTTCTTTTTTTGATGGTCTTGGAACAGCATTTAATTTGGAGAAATTTTTCCAGATAATTTGCGGTTCTATATTAGATAATTCCATTGAAATTTATTTTTCTCAAATTTACAAAATAAAAAATGCTTCTGCAGGATACAGAAGCATTTTTTATGAATAGCTAAGCGGTCACTCTATTAACATCCGCATTCTCCATAGATAGGAGTTGTGTAAACACTTCCATCCGGTTTTTCAATAGTCAGGGTGCCTTCAAATAATAAAGCTTCCTCGCCTTTTATTTTTTTACCCTTTACAGAGATTTTATAATTTTCATTTTCAATTTCTTTGGTCAATACTTCATCTACTTCCATATCACTTGAAGAAATAAGATTCATGGCTACTCTTTTGCCATCCAGTTTCATATAAGCCGTTTTACCGGCATCATCTGCATAGATGTATTTTTCGTTTTCAAAATCAGCTTTGTTTTTGGCAAAATAACAAGAGCATTCCTTGATTTCAGTTGGAAATGCGATGGTTTCCACCTGTATTTTATCTGAAGAACTACCGGTTGCTACAGAATCTTTAATATGATGTAAAGAATCGGCAGAGGCAGAACCAGAAGCATTGGCTTGGTCTTTTTTACAGGCTACCAATAGAAACGCAGAAAAGAAAATGATTATATATCTCATTGTTTGTGATTTTATATTTTATTAGCCCCTTGCTCTTTCCAGTAGGGTCATCATTAATAATGAAAGGATAACTAAACTTTCTTCTTCATCATCAATATCAACTAACCGGTCAAGCTGGAATCTTCTTCCGAAGAATGAAGGCATTTTTTTGAGTTTAAAATAAGCTTTTCCGTCCATACCTACTACAGTATAAGAAGGATTAAGGAAATATCCTGTAAACATTCCGATAATAGGAAGTTCCCCTACAAAGCTATCCCAGAATTTTACCCATCCGTTATCTTCCTGAACTTTAAATTTAGGCTGGTCATTGGCATCAAGGATATCATAAGTTGCTTTCCAGATAGAACGCATTCCTTTTCTTGCCAGTCTTCCGTAGTTCTTATTGTCAATAAGGTCATTCAGAGAATAAGAAGCATTAAAGTCAATCCATTTGTTGGCTCTGATTCTGAAAAGTTCTTTAGATTTACTTTCATCATTGAAAACAATTACATCTTCCTTAAGTTTAAACATTTTCTGACGTACATAAGCTACATAATTTCCGTTTTTGTCAGTAATGTTAAAGTCACTTGCTAATGTAGTGATTTTGAATTTGAAATCCAGTGGATAATTTAGGTTTTTAAGTACCATGTTAGTTTATTTTTTTCATATTTAGGCCGCAAATATAAAGGTTTTTTTAGAGTTATAGAGTATAGGTGGTGAGTTATAGAGAGAAAATAAAAGAAAGCCAGGAGTCAAGAATAAAGAGTCAGGGACATTGAGGACATTGATTTCAATACGGACATTCTGTAAAAAACTAACCGCCCACTGGTTTTATCCAAAACTTATTACTGAATACTGAGCACCTGTACCCATTGACAAACATAGCAAACTGCCTATTTGCCATTGGCCATGATCTCTCAATTTTAAACCTTCAATTCTCAACTTTAATCCTTATTTTTGTCGTTATGGATTACCCAAGTAAAGTTTTGGCAAAGGCAGTTGATGAGATTTCAGGATTGCCCGGAATCGGACGGAAGACTGCTTTGAGACTAGCATTACATTTATTGAAACAACCCAATTCAAGAGCAGTTAGCCTTGGAAATTCACTGATTAATCTTGTCAATGAGATTAAATACTGTAAAGAATGTCATAACTTCTCAGATTTTGACCTTTGCGAGATCTGCAGTAATGAAAAAAGAAATGGTGAATTAATCTGTATCGTTGAAGACGTAAGAGATGTCATTGCTATTGAAAATACAGGGAAATATACAGGGAAATATCTGATTCTGGGGGGTAAAATTTCTCCGATGGAAGGTGTGGGACCCGGTCAGTTAAACATTCCCAGCATTGAGAAGAAGCTGAACGAAGGAAAAGTGAAGGAATTTATTTTTGCTTTAAGTGCTACCATGGAAGGTGATACTACCGCTTATTATATTTATAAGAAATTTAAAAATTTCAATGTGAACTTTTCAAGTATTGCAAGGGGAATTTCAGTAGGAGATGAGCTGGAGTATGCAGATGAGATTTCTTTAGGCAGATCGATTATCAACAGACTGCCGTACAACGAAAAAGATTAATATGAAGCTGTCTGTAATTATTGTTAATTATAATGTTACTCAACTGTTGAGAAACTGTCTTTTATCTATTCAAAAATATGTAAAAGGAATAGAATATGAAGTAATTGTAATTGATAACGCTTCTGTAGATACTTCCTGGAAAGATCTTATCTCTGAATTTCCGGACGTTCATTTTATCCCTTCAACGACCAACGGAGGCTTTTCGAAAGCCAATAATCAGGCAATCAGTACAGCAAAAGGAGAATATCTGCTTCTTTTAAACCCTGATACAGAATTTGAAGATTTCTACATGGCAGATCTTCTTGATTTTGCGGATTCTAAAGCCGATTTCGGATGTCTTGGTGTTCGTATGCATGATGCAAAAGGTAATTTTCTCCCTGAAAGTAAACGTTCAGTACCGGATATGTTTAATTCCTTTGAAAAATTATTTACAAATTTTAAAAAAAATAATTCAAAATCCTATTACAGAAATGATATCAGCGAAGAGGCTATCGCTGAAGTGGAAGTAATTACCGGCGCTTTTCTGCTGATAAAAAAAGAGGTTTACGAAAAATCAGGCGGGCTGGATGAAGCCTATTTTATGTATGGTGAAGATATAGATCTTTGTTATACCCTGCTTATGAAAGGCTATAAAAATTATTATTATGGAAAAGCACCTCTTCTTCACCATAAAGGAGAAAGTACTGTGAAGAACGAGATGTATCTGGAGCGTTTTTATGGAGCAATGCAAATCTTTATAGATAAGTATTATAAAGAAACAAAACCTTTACAGTATTCATTTTTGAAAACAGGATTGAAGCTTCGTTATCAGCTTGAAAAGATTAAATTAAAATAAAAAAGCAACTCAAACTGAGTTGCTTTTGTTGTATATAAAGTAATAACTTGCTTATTTAGCTGGAGCTACCGGTGTCTGAGCCGGAGTAGTTGTTTTGGAAGAAGCCGGAGCAGACTGTTGTTTTGCAGGCGCTTCTTTTTTAGCTGGCTGTTGTTGCGGCGGAGCCACGGACGGTTTACCAGTAAGTACAACACTTAAAAGAATAAGAACAATAATTGTTGCTCCAAGAGTCCATGTTGCTTTTTCCATGAAGTCATTGGTTCTCTGTACTCCAAACTGTGCAGAAGATGCACCTCCGAAAGTACTTGATAAACCTCCTCCTTTAGGGTTTTGAGCCATAACAACAATTACCAATAGTACACTGGCAATCATAATAAGAACCATCAATAGTATAAATATAGTGTCCATTAATTCTGATATCTTTTTGAATGGGCAAATTTAACCTTTTTTTACTGAATGACAAAAAAAGATGTTGGTAAATATGAATCAAATGCAAAAGTTTAGAGATCAGACAACAAAAATAAGCTTAAAACTGAAGATTAAACACGCACATAGGGAATGTCAAAGCGGTGCAATGTTTTTACAATCCGTTATGGGCAGAAATAAAAAATGGCAGCTGAAGCTGCCATTTTACAATATAGAATGAAAGAATGATTTTTATTTAAAATCAGAATCCTTTGCCTGATTAATCTGATAAGACTGTACAGACATATTGATTTCCATTCCGCCCATATTCTGAATGATTGTAAATGGAAATTTTACGCCTGAAACATCTTTGTAATCTGCAAAGCTGGTTGGGATGGAGCCTCCTTCCCCGTTTTTGAGCTCACCGGTTTTCAAACCTGTTTTTACGCTGTAGTAATAAGTTTGTTTAGCTCCTTTCACAACGTAAGAATCTTCGTTGTTATATTTTTCAATTCCGGCTAATTTAAATTCTGATGATTTGGTAAAAGCCAGTTCCGGGAAAAGTTCCGGCTCTGTCATGGAGGCTTTCTGTTTATCATTTAAAGGGATTTTTCTTCCCTGTGCTTCCATATATCCGTCTTTTCCGTCAAAAACAATTTTCTGAACAGAGTTACCCATCATCTTCATATCCATAGCCATTTTTCCACCCTTTGCCTGGATCAGCTTCATACTCATATCCATTCCCTGAACTTTAGTTGTCGCATCTACGGAAACAGACATTACTTTCTGAACCGCAGATAAACCACCGATGGCATTGATGTATTTATCGGCAATAGAAGCAATTGTTACGTTGGCATCTACTTTCTGGACGGCAGGTTTTGAAACAGGGTTAGCCTCTTTATCGAAATATTTTACAGGATATCCAAGCTTTTCCAGTCCTTCAGAAATATCGGAAGCTTTACCGGCTACAAAAATTCTGCTCTGGTTAGGGAAAATAGTCGCTTTTACTGCATTGGTTATATCTGAAGCGTTTACCTTATCAATTGATTTCAGATAATTGGTGTAAAAATCAGATGGAAGGTTCTGGGTTTTTTGATTTAAAGCAAATCTGGCAATTGTCTCAGGTTTTTCAAGAGACATAATGAAAGAACCTTTTAGTTTGGCTTTAGCACTTTCCAATTCTTCAGGCTTTACCGTAGAGATGCCATTAAGCTCACTCATTAATTCCTTAATGGCTTTGTCTGTAACTTCATTTCTTACGCTGGTGTCAGCTGAAAACTGAGGAGAATATTTGCTCGGAGTCATGCTGGAATAAGCACCATAGGTAAAACCGTTTTTCTCTCTTAAGTTCATGAAAAGTCTGGCCTCACCACCACCGCCTAGAATATAGTTGGCAATCGTTGCAGCAAAGTAGTTTGGATCTTTCATTGTCAGTGTATTCAGATTATTGACTGATAATACAGATTGCACTGCCGATGGTACATCTACCACATTAATTTCTGTTTTAGAAACATTGGAAGCAGGTTCCAAAGCTGCAAATTTTGTATTTGATTTTTTCCAGCCTCCGAAAGCCTTTTCAATTAAAGGTTTTATCTGATCCAATTTCACATCACCTACAATAACAAGATAGGCATTATCCGGGGTGTAATATCTGTTATAAACATTTTGTACATCTGATAGTTGGATTTTGTTGATGGATTCAATCGTTTCAAACTCTCCTCTTGAAGTATTTTTACCATACATTAAGGCATTGGAGACTCTTGACGCAATAGATGAAGCATTTTTCTCATCAGCTTTGAGGCCTTCAATCGTTCTTTCTTTTGAGTTTTGAATCTCATCAGCAGAAAATTTAGGATTTACAACAGCATCAGCCATTAATGCCAATACATCAGGAAAATATTTAGAAAGTGAATTCGCTGAGGCTCCGTTAGAAGAAAATCTCAGATTGGCTCCCAGGAAGTCAACCTTTTTATTAAAAACATCCTTGCTCAGAGTCGTAGTTCCGTTATCGAGCTGCTCTGCCATAATTTGGCTTACTCCTGCAACAGTTCCTTCATAATGAGGAGGCTGATCCATCGAAAGTGTAGCGTTTACTCTCGGAAGTTTATTGTTTTCAACAACCATTACGGTAAGCCCGTTATTGAGCTGAAAAGTCTTCGGCTTAGCAATGTTGATTGCAGGAGTTGGCCCTGGTTTTGGCATTGCATTAAGATCTATCTTTTGTGCGGAAAGCATTCCTGAAAATAAAAATGCTGCGGCTATATAGGTAAATTGCTTTTTCATGGGTAAATTATTTTTTCTCAGGAAGGTAGTTGATGATCACTCTTTGGTTAGGATTCAGATATTTTTTTGCTGCATTTTGCAGGTCCTGTCTTGTAATGGATCTGTAAATATCTATTTCTTTATTAATGATATTGGTATTACCCATCAATACATGGTTGGTTGCTAATGAAGCTGCAATCCCCTGAATACTGGAATTTTGATTGACAAACTGGTTTTCAAACTGGTTTTGAAGTTTCTGATAATCTTCTTCAGAAATCAGAGTGGTCTGAAGTTTTTTGATTTCAGCATCAATATCAGTCTGTAAAGTCTGCTTTGTCGTTTGCCCCATTGGGATCGCAAAGAATGCAAAAATACTGTAATCTTCAAGGCCCTGATTGAATGCTGCTACCTGAAGTGCTTTTTTCTCCTGGTCTACCAGTTTTTTATACAAAACAGAAGACTTACCATTGCTGAGATAAGAAGAAAGCATATCTAAAACGTAGGCATCTTTTTCCTTATTCGCCGGTGTTCTGTAAGCAAAGACATAGGCAGGAAGCTGAATATTAGGATCTGTAGCGGTAACCTCTTTTTCCTGAGTAATCGGTGTATCTTTTGGATAATCTTTCGGATATAAAGTTCCTTTTGGAATCCCTCCGTAATATTCCTCAATCCATTTTTTGGTCTGTTCAGGTTTGATGTCTCCGGCTACAACCAGAGTAGCATTATTCGGAACATAGAATTTTTTATAAAATGCCTGGAATTCTTCAAGCTTTGCTGCATTAAGATCTTCCATAGAACCTATCGTAGGCCAGTTGTATGGATGATTGGTAAAAAGATTTTTCTGAATAGTCGGAAATAGATTACCATAAGGCTGGTTATCCATTCTCAGCCTTTTTTCTTCTTTTACCACTTCTCTCTGAGTATCTACTCCTACCTGGTTGATTACGGCATGACGCATTCTTTCAGCCTCCATCCACAGACCGAGCTGCTCATTATTAGATGGGAATGTCTCATAGTAATACGTTCTGTCGTTTGTTGTATTGGCATTATTTTGTCCTCCGTTGGAAGAAACTATTTTAAACCAATCTCCTCTTTTGATGTTAGGCGTGCCTTCAAACAAAAGATGTTCAAAAAAATGGGCAAATCCGGTTCTTCCTTTTACCTCATCTTTTGCACCTACGTGATACATTACTCCTGTAGTAACTACCGGAGCGGAATTGTCCTGGTGGAGAATTACATGAAGACCATTGGGCAGGTCATATTCTTCGAATTTGATTTGCTGTGCGTTGAGTACCATTCCGAAGAACGCTACTGCGGCAACAGAAAGAAGTCGCTTTTTCATAAAGTTAGAAATTGTTTACTCAATAAGTAGGAAAAGTGAATTAAATGTTACAGGTCTGCATGTAGAAGTTAAACTACAAGTTTGTACGTGGAAGTTCGATGGAATGCTGACCAGAATAGCTGTCGAAATACAGCTTCTGTATTTTAACTTCTCATATAAAATTTGAATTCTCCTTTGAATACATTAATTTTGTGATCCCAAAATTTTTTTGCAGTATGGATTATCTGAAAGGACTCAATGAATCACAATATGAAGCGGTTACCTCTTTACAGGGGCCTTTAATGGTACTTGCAGGAGCCGGTTCCGGAAAAACGCGTGTACTCACCATGCGTATAGCACACCTTATCCATAATGGAATAGATCCTTTCAATATTCTGGCACTTACCTTTACCAATAAAGCGGCCCGTGAGATGAAAGACCGTATCGCAAAGGTCGTGGGAGAGAGTAATGCAAGAAGCCTGTGGATGGGAACTTTCCACTCTGTATTTGCGAGAATTTTAAGAATCGAAGCGCATTATCTGGGATATCCGTCTAATTTTACCATTTATGATCAGCAGGATGCCCTGAATGTCATCAAAAAAGTGTTGAAAGACATGAATATTGATGCGGATCTTTATAAACCTAAAAAAGTTCAGGCAAGAATTTCAACATATAAAAACAATCTGATTACGGTAAAAGCCTATTTCAATAATCCTGAATTAATGGAAGCTGATGAAAAAGCAAATATGAAATTCATCGGTCAGATTTATCAGAGATATGTGGATGCATGCTTCAGAAACGGATCTATGGATTTTGATGATCTGCTTTTAAAGACCAATGAATTACTAACGCGCTTTCCGGAAATACTGGCTAAGTATCAGGACAGGTTCAGGTATATCATGGTAGATGAGTATCAGGATACGAATCATTCTCAGTATCTTATTGTAAAGGCGCTGGCTTCAAAATTTGAAAATATTTGTGTGGTAGGAGATGATGCGCAGTCTATTTATTCTTTCCGTGGTGCCAATATTTACAACATCTTAAACTTTAAGAAAGATTATCAGGATGCGAAAACCGTTTCGTTAGAACAGAATTACCGTTCTACCCAGAACATTGTAAATGCTGCTAATGTGGTTATAGCAAAGAACCTGCAGCAGTTTAAGAAAAATGTTTTCAGTGATAATGAGGAAGGCGATAAAATTAAAATATACCGTTCATTGTCTGATGCGGATGAAGCCAATTTTGTGGCCGGAAATATCTGGGAACTTCGTAATCGTGATCAGAGAAAATACAGTGATTTTGCCATTTTATACAGAACAAATTCTCAGACCAGAGCATTTGAAGATGCCTTGAGACGTAAAAATATTCCGTACAAAGTATACGGTGGACTTTCTTTCTATCAGAGAAAAGAAGTGAAAGATCTTATCGGGTACCTTCGTCTGCTGATCAACGAAAATGATTCGGAAGCTTTGATGAGAATTATCAATTATCCGGCAAGAGGAATTGGAGAAACAACTCAGAATAAACTGATTGTTTTTGCCGACGCGCATAATCTTGCTGTTTCAAAAGTATTGGATAATCTTCCGATGTATGCTCCTCAACTAGGATTAAATAACGGAGTTTTAAATAAACTGAATGACTTCTGGTCGATGATCAAGGCATTCCAGGTATTGCTTAAAACCGAGACGGCTTACAGCGTGGCTATGGAAGTGGCCAAACGAAGCGGATTAATCAAATTTCTGAAAGATGATCAGACTCCTGAAGGTATTTCAAGAGTAGAAAACGTTCAGGAACTGATGAATTCTATGCAGGGATTCATTGAAGAACAGATGCAGTTGGAGGATGGTGATCCGAGCCTTTCTAATTTCCTTGAAAATATTGCGCTTTCTGCAGATACACAGGATAAAACTCTTGAAGATGATATGGTATCTTTAATGACAATCCACCTTTCAAAAGGGCTTGAGTTTCCGGTAGTACACCTGGTGGGGCTCGAAGAAAACCTTTTCCCTAGCTTTATGAGTTCTGCTACAAGAGAAGATCTGGAAGAAGAGAGAAGACTGTTTTATGTTGCGTTAACAAGAGCTGAGAAACAGGCGTTTTTCTCCTATGCCATTTCCCGTTTTCAATGGGGGAAAATTACAGATGCAGAACCTTCAAGATTCTTAAGTGAGATTGATGATGAATATATTGAATTCATCAATCCGGCTATGGAAAAAAGGTTTATCAATAATTCAGGCGTTAAATCCAATATTTTTGATGAGCATCCTTCAGAGCAAAGATCATACAAGAAGGTGGAAAAAAAATCTATAGACAGGGGAGATGCTTCAAAACCCGCACCCGAAGCAAGAAAACTAAAACCTGTAAGTACAGCCAAAATTATTAACCCAAGCGGAGCTTCTTCTCAGGATATCGAGGTGGGAGATAAAGTAAGGCATGATCGTTTTGGAATCGGAGAGGTTACTTTTCTTGATGGAACTGATCCTCAGAATATCAAAGCAAAAGTGGTTTTCATGCATGAAGGTGAAAAAAATCTTATCCTGAAATATGCTAAACTGACCAAGATTTAAAATATTAAAATACACTATTTACAGAAAACGGATTCAATTTTTTGGATCCGTTTTTTTATTTGAATCTCTGTAACGGATATTCAATACAGCGTTTTCTGATTGTATAGAAAAAAACAATCAAAACTTTTTATAAAATTAAAGTCTATTATTTTTGTAGACTATTAAATAAATTATACATTTGCCCCTTCAAAAACATAAATGTTTTACTAACTTCAAATAAAAACATGATAAATAAAAAAACTATTTTTTCGGCTTCAGTATTATTTTTTCTGGGAGCCTATGCCTATGGCCAGGAAAAAGGCAACACAAAGATAAAAGACAGTATAAAAACCAATGATGTAGAAGAAGTTGTAATACTGGGATCAAGAGCCGGTGCAAGATCAAAGACAGACAGCCCCGTTCCCGTAGATGTATTCAATATCAAAGAAGCCTCTGTAGTGCTTCCACAGTCCGGAATAGGACAGATTCTAAATGCTATAGCCCCTTCTTTTACTTCTACCGTTCAAACCAATGCTGACGGAACAGATCATCTGGATCCGGCCCAGTTAAGAGGTTTGGGCCCGGATCAGGTATTGGTTTTAGTGAATGGAAAAAGGAGACACACTTCAGCATTGGTTAATGTAAACGGAACCCCGGGTAGAGGAACTGTAGGGACAGATTTAAATGCTATTCCTGCTTTTGCCCTTAACAGAATTGAAGTTTTAAGAGATGGTGCTGCCGCTCAATATGGATCAGACGCTATTGCAGGTGTCATGAATCTGGAGCTTAAAAGAGATACGGGAAAACTGACTGGTCAGGTAAGTTATGGAGGAAATCTGACTCCTGCAGCTAACGACCATACCGGAAATTTTGATGGTCAGAATGTTCAGGTGGATTTGAATTATGGAAATAAAATAGGAACTAAAGGCGGTTTTTTCAATATTACCTGGTCTTCCCAGTTCAGAGATCCTACTTCCAGAGCTGGTGCTGAAAGCGGAAATATTTATAATGCCTACAACGCCATCGAACAGCGTGCTCTGAATAACGGAGTCAACCTTTCTTCACTCTTCAGCAATATCGGTAGTACACCGAATTCACAGCAGATTATCAATTATGTTCATCAATATGCGCAGGGCGTTAATTATTTCAGCCCTGATTTTCAGAATCAAATACAGGGAGCGAATACCATCACTGCCTTGCAGGGACTTTTAAGCAAAGATTTTACAGATCAGGAACTTGCTTACAGAGGACAAACCCGAAAAGACTTCAATATGCAGGTTGGGCAGTCTAAACTGAACAATCACCAGCTTTTTGTCAATATGGAAGTTCCTATCAGTGATACCTGGAAAGTATATTCTTTCGGTGGTTATAGTTTAAGACACGGTACTTCTGGAGGGTTTTACAGAAAACCTAATCAGAGCAGAACTTTTACAGGATTATATCCTGACGGCTATCTGCCTCAGATCGGGACTGATATTCAGGATATATCATTAGCAGCCGGGATCAAAGGAAAGTGGGATGGCTGGAATATTGATTTCAGTAATACCTTTGGCCAAAACTCGTTTACCTATAATATTCAGAATACGGGAAATACATCCTTACGATTTGCTTCACCTAATGAATTTAATGCGGGAGGATTAAGATTTTCACAAAATACCATCAATTTAGATTTCTCTAAAAAATATGATGTTTGGGAGGGCATCAATGTAGCGTTTGGAGCTGAACACCGTTTTGAAAATTTTAAAATAACAGCCGGAGAGCCCGCTTCGTATGAAGCTTATGATGTAAACGGAAATATCTGGACCGGAAATACTCAAAGACCAACCGATTTTTTTGGAGCTGCACTTCCCGGAGGATCACAGGTATTCGGAGGATTTAAACCTGAAAATGCAGTTAATAAAAACAGGCAATCTGTGGCCGCTTATGCAGATGTAGAGTTTAATTTTACGAAGTGGCTATTGGTAGATGCGGCTGCGAGATATGAGAATTATTCGGACTTCGGTTCTACTTTCAATTATAAACTGGCGTCAAGAATTAAAGTTGCTCCTAATTTTAACGTGAGACTGGCAGGGTCTACAGGATTCAGAGCACCTTCTATTCATCAGATTTATTATAATGTGACTTCTACTTTATTTACCAACGGGCAGCTTTTGGAGGTAGGAACATTCAGTAATGACTCACAGGTGGCAGCAGCATTGCAGATGCCTAAACTGAAACAGGAAACGTCTAAATCTGCAAGTGTTGGGTTTACCTATAAAATTCCATCCGTAGGCCTTACTTTCACTGCAGACGGATATTTCACGAAAATAAACAACCGAATCATCCTTACAGACCAGTTCCTGAGAAAAGATGTTCCGATGGAGGCACAGATACAGTATGATCAACTGGGAATCAATGCCGCACAGTTCTTTACCAATGCCATTGATACAGAGACAAAAGGAGTGGATGTAGTGATTTCACATAATGCAAGGTTTTCAGGCTTCAAACTCGATAATAATTTTGCGATTAACCTAAGTAAAACTAAACAGGTAGGAGCTATCCACTCATCAGGACTTTTACAGTCTCCGGCACTAGAATCCATTTACTTCTCTGAAAAATCAAGAGTATATCTGGAAGAGGCTGTACCCAGAGTAAAAGCGAGTCTGTCTCACAGTCTTTCATGGAAGAATGCTAGTTTCTATCTTAGAAATACCTACTTCGGAAAAGTAACCGGTGCTGATATTATTGACGGTGTAAACGGACATCAGATTATCGGTGACAAGATCATTACAGATCTTTCGGTAGCGTATCAGTTTACTAAAAATATCGGGTTGACATTAGGCGTAAATAATTTATTTGATATTTATCCTACAAAGAACCTGCCGATTTCTTCCAACAATGATCAGTTTGTATACTCACGATCAACTTCACAGTTCGGACAAAACGGGCGATATGTCTTTTCACGACTCAATTTCAATTTTTAATCCTTCATATTTCAAAAGAAAAACGGATCCTGACAAAAGATCCGTTTTTTTATTTTTAAAATAATCAGAAAACTTATTTCCATGTTTTTAATTCATAGGCTGCCTCCCAGAAATGATATTCCAGCCTGGTAGACATGATAAAAGCTTCTGTCATTTTCTGTCTGATTTCTTCTGTAGTATTTTCCGCCATTTTATCACAAATAGCAATAGCATGATCTACAGCGGCGGAAAATTCCTCTCCTGCGTAAGTGGCAATCCATTTTTCATAAGGATTGTTGTTGGTATTTTGATTTTGATAAATATAATTTCCAACCTCTCTGTAAATCCAGAAGCAAGGTAAAACAGCTGCTGTGGCAATTTCTACCGATTCTAAGGCAGCGGTACTTCTCAGGAAATGGATATAATGATGACAAGCCGGCTCTAATACTCCTTTATCAGTCACTCCGAAATCTTTAAAATAAGATTCATGCAGTGCGTTCTCCACCACAATAGTACTTTCAGCAAACCGCATATACGCAAGAACATCCGTCAGGTCCGGGATTTTTGCGGCAATCAGTGATAATGTTCTTCCAAAGTGCTCAAGATATAAAGAATCCTGTGCCATATAAAAACGGAATTTCTCCTGAGGAAGAGCTCCTTCTGATAATTCTTTGATAAATGGCATATTCAGGATAGACTGATAATGAGGGGTTATCCTCTGCCATATGTGTTCAGACCATTTCATTTTTTATTAATTTTTGAGGATTAAAAAAGTGATTAAGCGGACCATTTCCAAGTCCCGTTTGTACATCCTGACCCTGTTCTATGGCCTGGTAAATATATTGCTGACCTAAAGCGACAGCATCATATAAAGTTTTTCCCTGAGCCAGATAAGAAGCAATGGCAGAAGAGAGTGTACAACCGGATCCGTGGGTATTATTCGTATTAAGTTTCGATGTTTCGAAGGAGTGAAAATTTTCATGCTCATCATAAAATAATGAAGTAATCATAGAAGTTTCCTGATGGCCGCCTTTAAGAAGAATGGCTCTGCAGCCCGATTTTTTTATTTTTTTTCCGGCAGTATATAGATCTTCCAGCGTTTCCACTTTCATATCAGCTAAAATTGCGGCTTCATCCATATTAGGCGTAATGATATCCGCTATGGGAAAAAGCTTTTCGGTAATCGCTGTGATAGTTTCGTTTTCAATAAGCCGGTGTCCGCTTGTAGCCACCATCACCGGGTCAAATACAACAGGTATTTTTTTATATTCGGCTAATGTGGATACAATGGTATCAACGAGTTGCGGAGTATGCACCATCCCGATCTTAACAGCATCAGGGAAAATGTCGTCAAGAATAGCTCTGATCTGATCTGCAACAGCTTCTACAGGGATAGGATATATTTTTCTTACACCCTGAGTATTCTGAACAGGCAGAGCCGTTAATACCGAGGTGGAAAAACAACCAAGAGCAGAGGCAGTTTTAATGTCTGCCTGAATACCTGCACCGCCGCTTCCGTCGAAACCTGCAATAGTTAATACAGATGGATATTTATATTTTTTCATTTTAAAATTTCATTTTTTAATTCATAAGCTGCTTTTCGGGGATCTGCAGCACTGCATATGGCAGAAACAACTGCAAGGCAGTCGGCTCCAGCATTCATAACTTCTCTTGCATTTTCCAGATGAATATTGCCAATGGCTACCAAAGGTTTTTCAGTGAGATTTCTGATGGTAGCAATTCCCTCAAGCCCCCATTCGGTGACAGTATCCGTTTTGGTGTCGGTTCTGAATACAGGGCTTATACCGAGATAATCTGATGTTAACGTTTCTTTATTGTCAAGCTGAGCAAGATATTCCACAGAATAGCCAATCATTTTGTTCTTAAAAAAAGATTGTGATCTGAGAAAAGTGGGGGCTGCATCTGTATTACCTACATGGATTCCTGCCGCATTTATTTGTTCGGCTACCTCTGTATGATCATTAATGATGAGAGGAATATTATACCTATCTGTGACTTCGATAAGCTGTCTTGCTTTTTGAAGAAAATGTTCCGTACTGCTGTTTTTTTCTCTTAACTGAATGATATCCACACCACCCAGAATGGCTTCCTCAGCTACTGTTAGTAAGCTTTTTCCTTTACAGTCTGCTTCAGAAATTACCAGATACAGTTGATAGGGAAAAGAATTCAATTTCATTTTTGTTTTATTTTTAAATGACTGACAAATTCTTCTTCTGTCATATTATACAGTTTATCGATGAGGTTAACCTGCAGGCTTCCGGGGCCTTTACTTTCGCGGACAGCCAGTTCTCCTGCGATGCCCAGTAGCGCCATTGCTGCAGCTGTAGCGGTGAACTGATCTTCTGTAATTCCTATGAAAGCACCTGCTAGTGCTGAAGCAGAACATCCCAGTCCGGTTACTTTGGTCATGAGCGGATGCCCGTTTTTAATGCAAATACTTTGTCCGGAATTTAAAATAATATCGGTTTCTCCGGAAATACAAACCGTGGCATTGTATTGATGAGCCAATGTCCGGGCAGCATCAACAGCCTCACTGCTTGATGCGGTGCTGTCTACTCCTTTTGTTACTGTCTGATTGGCTTTCGCCAGAGCAATAATCTCTGAAGCATTGCCTCTGATTACATGAGGATGGAATTGTAAAAGCTGCTGCAGGGTCTTATCCCGAAAAGAGGTTGCTCCTGCTCCTACAGGGTCCAGAATCCAGGGCTTATTCATCGAGTTTGCCGTTTCAGCTGCAAGAAGCATAGATTCCGACCAATATTCATCAAGAGTCCCAATATTGATCACTACGGAATGAGCAATGCCAATCATTTCTCTGATTTCAGATTGAGCATGTGACATAATCGGGGAGGCGCCCACAGCTAAAAGAGCATTAGCTGTATTGTTCATCACTACATAATTGGTAATATTATGAACAAGGGGAGACTTTTGTTTTACAAGCTGAACTTGTTGCCAAAGAATTTTTTCCATTGTTATACTAAAATAAAAACAGCTTCAGGAAAAAATCCAAAACAAAAGACACATCAGTGTATGATGTAGTTTTGCTTTTCCCTACGTCGGTGTAAGCCGTATCAGGTTCAAAGGGACTTTCTCAATTCTTTTTACAGAATACCCCTAAAGCATAAACAAATGTATAAAAATTATAAGAGCAGGCCAAGAAATCATCTTAATGATTCTCTTTAATGTTGCCTATCTTTCTACCAGTTCTTTCACCTGTTCTCCATAAAAATCAGTCTCCATTGTATTGATTTTTAAAAGCTCATACCATTTTCTGAAAGCACCTATAAAGACAATAAGCATTAGTACCATTGCAGTGACAGCTAAAGCAGCCAGCAGATACTGCTCTTTTGGGATATAGATCGATACAACCTGAATGTAGCCTGCCCAAAAGGTAATGATAGCCATGAAAACTCCGGGAATGGCAGAGCATAAAGCATATTTTCCTCTGTTCATTCTGATAAGCATTGTTGTACAGACGATCAGTCCGCATGCAGCTAACAGTTGATTACTGATTCCAAATAACGGCCAGATACTGCTTACATTTCCGGTAAAGACCAGATATCCCCATGCAAAGGTGAAAAGAAGACTGCTGATGATAATTCCGGGAATCCAGTTTTTATCATTAAATTTCGGAACAACGGATCCCAGCATTTCCTGTAAAAAGAAACGTCCTACTCTTGTACCGGCATCAATAGCTGTCAGAATAAAGACTGCTTCAAACATAATGGCAAAGTTGTACCAATACGCGGTCAGCTGATCCATATAAGGAATTTTGTTGAAAATATGAGCCATGCCCACTGCCAGTGAAACGGCGCCACCGGTTCTTCCGTGAAGATCTATTCCTATTTTCTGAGAGTAATAATCGATATCTACTCCGTGTAAAGCCGGATGAGCAGCCAGAAAAGCATCGTAAGATTCTTTAGGGGTATTAATGGCAAAATAATCTCCGGGCATTAAGGTACAGGCAGCAATCAATGCCATCAGAGCGACAAACCCCTCCACCAGCATAGCGCCATATCCTACAAAAAGAATTTCTCTTTCTTTATTAAGCATTTTAGGTGTGGTTCCGGTAGCAATGACTGCATGAAAACCCGAAATTGCACCACAGGCAATCACAATAAAAATAAAAGGAAGAACAGGACCTCCGATAACAGGACCACCACCGTTAACAAATGCTGTAAGAGCGGGCATCTGTATCGTAGGATGAATAACAATTACTCCTACTGCCAGCATAATGATTGTACCGATTTTTAAATAGGTAGACAGATAATCTCTAGGAACCAAAAGCAGCCATACCGGTAGTACCGAAGCGAGAAATCCATATAACGGTATGGCAATGGATATGGTTTTAATATCCCACGAAAATAAATTATTCATGGTGGGATTTTGCATAAGTCCATGCCCGCCAATAATTCCTGCAATTAATAGAATTCCGCCAAGGATACTGGCAAAAAGAACAGAATTCTTTTTATAACGCATAATCAACCCCATGATGATGGCAATAGGCATTGTGATAATTACCGTAAATAGGGACCATGAGGCTTCGTGCATTGCATTAATGCAGGCAAGTGACAGCCCCGCCAATGTAAGAATTAATATAAATAAGATGGCAAAACCAGCCACTGTTCCGGTAGTTTTACCAATTTCTTTGGAAGCAATTGTAGCTAAACTTTGTCCTTTATGTCTAACGGAAGCAAATAAAACTACCATATCATGCACTCCGCCGCCCAAGACACAGCCAATCAGGATCCATAATGCTCCGGGGAGATAACCAAACTGTGCGGCCAGGACAGGGCCTACTAGAGGTCCTGCTGCAGCTATTGCAGCAAAATGATGTCCGAAGAGTACATTTTTGTTCGTCGCCACATAGTCTTTACCATCTGCAAATTCCACTGCGGGAGTTGTATTTTGATTATTCAGCCGAAGTACTTTATCAGCCATGAAAATACCATAAATTCGGTAAGCGATCGCAAAAATAAGTACTGAAACAAATATCAGGGTAAGGGCGTTGAGGTTGTTCATGAAATCCATAGATCTTGCTTTTTTTTAATCGAATAATTAAACTTTAAGCTTTTTTTGTGCGATAAATTTAATTAAAAGCCAAGTTAGATATTTTGTTATTAAAAAGCATTGATATGTATATCAATCTAGCAAATTTGATATTTTTTGTATTTTAATATATTGTAATATAGGGTATTATTTTTTATAAGGTATAGTTTTCTATTTTTTCTGGGAGATGATAAAATCCACCATCTGATCAGTCATTTTATCAAGCCTGTCTTTATCTGTTGTTCCGAAGCCATGGACTCCGTCTTCGATAATAATCAGTGAATTCTGAACTTTTGCTCTGTTCAGTTTTCTGCGAAGCTTTTTAGATTGGTTCAGCGGAACGATTTTATCTTTATCACCCTGTACAATTAAAGTAGGAACAGCAGTGGAAGTATAGCTTACAGGAGATATGGTTTTTAAATACTCTATAGCGTATTCCTGATTCTTTTTGAGGTCAAATCCGGAAAGTCCCCTGACGAGATTCTGTTGTAAACTGACGATTTTTTTTGAAATCATTCTTACCATGGCAACAGGGATGGTTCCCAGTCTGGTATGGAAAAGCTGGTTCAGGTCAGCAGGTCCATAATGGTCTATGACATAATTTACTTTAGCCGAATAGGCGGAAAGTTCAGGGCTGCCCTTAAAACTGTCATCCGGAGTGTAGGCTGCCAATAAAGAAAGATGTGCTCCCGCAGAGGCTCCGAATAACCCGATGTTACTGGTATCAAAATGATACTGATCGGCATTTTTTCTCACCCACCTTACCACATCCTTGGTGTCTTCCAAAGGCAGAGGAAAATGAGTACTGTCGTTGAGGAGTGTATAATTGATACTGATGACGGCATATTGTTTTGCTGTCAGTTTTTTTATAGTATTTTCAACATAATCGTCGGCAAAAATGGTTTTACTGCCTTCAATCCACCCGCCTCCGTGAACGTAGATTAAAACCGGGAATTTTTCAGCAGTTGTGCTTTTAGGGGTATAAAGATCCAGCATCAGAGGTTTACCTTTTTTATCGGTTTTATACACCAGATTTTCAGAAACCGCGGTTATTTCAGGAAGTAGCGTGCTTTTTACGCGTGGGGCAGGATTAGGAACCTGTGAAAAGTTTTGTGAAAAAACTAAGTTGGAAGCACTTAAAAATAAAACAAAAAACAGGCTTGTGAAAAACCTGTTAATGGATATGTGTAGCAATGATTTCATATTATTTTTTTTGAGGGAATCTTACTTTACTAACTCCTCAAAAAGTTTACCAAAAGTGGTATTTAGATCCTTAGATTTTCCAGGATGAGGTCTGGAGGTCTGTACAACAGCGCTTCTTACAGCAGTAAGCCAGCGGAAACGCTCAGGAATTTCAAGCAGCGCAATAGGACCGCCATCTTTATCTCCATTGGCTATTTTTTGGAAGCTTTCCAGATTTTGAATGACATCATCATAATCTAGTTTGCTGTGCATCAGTTTGAATTTATCGGGACACAAATAGAATTCTATCTTAATGAATTTTTCCTTTTTAGAAAACATAACCAATCCCACATTGAAAAATTCCTCTCTCTCAACCTTTGGTACCAAGCGTATTACCGCGTATTCATATATTTTATCCTCTTGCATTTTTAGCTTCGTTTAAAAAGATTTGAGAATTTTGGAATCGGGTCTTCATGAACTGAAAGTAAATTTCACGGATCTCCTCAGGTGTTTCATCCGCATCATTCCAATGTAACCAGTCTTCAGGAATAGCATTGACGATATCTCTGAAAAGACTTTCATTCAGTATTTCATGGGCAAATTTATCTGCTTCATCCAGCTTATGGGCTTTAGGAAGCAGCACATGATCTTTCACATATTTGAACGGTGTTTTTGCTGCCGCATCAAAATTTTGCCAGGAGTGATGAAAATAGAATGAAGCACCATTATCAATGATCCAAAGCTCTTTATGCCACATCAGCATATTTGTATTCTTAAACGTACGGTCAATGTTGGTGATAAAAGCATCCAGCCATACTATCTTTGATGCTAGAAGCGGGTCAACTTTTACACTTGGATCATAAGTGATAGAACCGGACAAATAATGTAATCCTAAATTTAATCCCTCAGAAGATTTTAATAAATCCTGAATCTCTTCATCAGCTTCTGTTCTGCCAAAATCTGCATCAAGATTAATGAATACAAGTTCAGGAATCTTTAATCCTAAAGCTTCTGTAATCTTTCCACCAATAAATTCCGAGATTAGCATCTTCACTCCATGACCTGCACCACGGAATTTTAAGACATATTTAAAATCATCATCAGCTTCTGCCAGAGCAGGAAGAGAACCTCCCTCTCTCAATGGCAGAATGTAACGCATTACCGTTACGGTTCTTAAATTCTGCATGAAGCAAAAATAAGGTTATTTTTTCATAGTTTTTTTCATAAATTTCGATTTCAATTCAATGCATTTGTTTTATGGAACTGATTATTAAAAAGAATAGACGTCTGAATAACCCCGAAACGAGAAGTTTTCTGGCGGATGCTTACTATGAAGAATCCGGACAAAAGCTGCCGTTGGTGATCTTTGTTCATGGATATAAAGGTTATAAAGACTGGGGAGCGTGGGAACTCATGGCTGAAAAGTTTGCGAAAGCCGGATTTTTCTTTGTGAAATTTAATTTCTCCCATAACGGAACAACCATAGAAGATCCTGAACATTTTACCGATCTGGAAGCTTTTGGCCATAATAATTATTCTAAAGAATTATCAGATCTTGGAGTAGTGATTGACCATTTTACAAATGATCCTCATGCAGATGATCAGAAAATTGTTTTAATAGGACACAGCAGGGGAGGAGGAATTTCTATTGTCAAAACCTCTGAAGATGAAAGGATCAACGGGCTGATTACTCTGGCAAGTGTAGATTCGCTAGATCGTTTTCCCAAAGGTGAAGCTTTTGAAAAATGGCAGAAAGAAGGCGTTTATTATGCTCTGAACGGACGGACGAAACAGGAAATGCCTCATTATTATCAGTTTTATGAAGACTATGAAAAAGATATCCACCGTTTTGATGTAGAGCGGGCAACAGAAATGGCAAAAGCCCATATGCTGATTATTCATGGAACAGAAGATGAAGCGGTAGAAGCAAAACAGGCGGAACATCTTCATATTTTACATCCCAATTCGCAATTATTACTTATCGAAAATGCCGGCCATACTTTTGGTGCAAAAGAACCATGGACAGAAAATAAACTGCCCGAGGATCTGAATACCGTGACTGAAAAATGCATTGAATTCATCCGTGAAAAAATATAAGCAGAACACTTCGGAAATAATTTTTCAAAAATGACGTTATAAAATATTTAACCACCATATAAAATTAATTATGAAAAAACTTATTGCAGGCGCATTTGCGCTATCATTGCTGGCCACTGCCGTTTCTTGTAAAAAGGAAGCCAAAACTGAAATACCTTCTACCGGTACGGATTCTCTGGCTGCTACGGTTCCTGTGGATTCAGTGGCTGGACCTAAGAAAGATTCGGTGTCAGCTGCTGCCTCTACAACGTCTGCCGGAATTGATCTTATTACAAAAAGCACCGGTAAATATCCACACGATATCAAATTATTTGAAGATAAAAATCTAACAGACAGGCTAAAAAAACTAACAGGCACCCAATATGACGAAATGATAAAAAGTTTCAATGTGGAAAGCCCGATTGTATCGGAAAACGGTATCTATAAACTGAACGGGTGCAAGCAGCACGATTGTCCGGGATATTCCACTACGATGTATTATGATGCTAAAAATGATAATCTGAATGTGGCTATTGATAAAAACGGGAAGGTGGCTGATTTTGCTGAAAAAGGAAAAATTACAGTGCCTGATCATTTAAAATCTAAGTAAAAGATAAGCAGTATTAGTACAGATAAATAAAAACAGCCTGAAATTTTCAGGCTGTTTTTGTTATTGTATGCTGAGTAATGTCCAGGCTTCTTCAATTCTGTTTTCCAGCAGTAATTTCTGAACGTCCAGATGAATATGCTCATCGGAGTAAAAATCTCCGGCAGGCAATACTTCTATATTGGCAAGCATTCCCAGGTCATTTCCTGTAAAGATCTTACTGTATTTTACGGAATCAGGTAATAAGTCAAACCCGATTCCTTTGGTTACTAATGGTTTTGGAACTTCAAAAAGGCTGTTTTCATTGCTTCTGGAATACCAGTTGCTGCCTAGACGGGCTACCATATCCAGTTTTTTCTGATCAAGATTTCCTGCTTCATTCAGGTATTCTTCTCTGATATGAATTTTCTGAACTTCACAGATTACCAGATTACCGGCTCCTCCCTGATCTCCTAAAGATTTTACTTCTAAAACCCTGCATTCAAAGTTGACAGGGCATTCTTCAATCAGCTTAGGTTTTACCAGATCAGCCTCTTTCATGGTAAGTCCGGACTTGATAAACTCATTCACTCCGTTTTCATATTCTGTAGAAGCCAGAGAAATTTGCTGTACAATAGGGAAATTTACTGTTCCTATAACTACTTCCGGTACTTCCAGTACATTTTCTAATGTATGCTTGGTTGTGTTGTCACGTACCCTTCTTGATGGTGAAAAAATCAAAATCGGAGGAACAGTGCTGAACATATTAAAAAAACTGAATGGAGATAAATTATTATTACCGTCTTTGTCTACCGTAGAAGCCAATGCAATAGGACGCGGTGAAACGGCTGTCTGCATAATGGTCTGAAGCTGTACGGAGGTTAATTCAGAGGGGATTACTGCTTTCATATTTTAGTTAACTATAAAAATGATAAAACCACAAAAGTCACAAAATTTTTTAAGTGAATAGCTTTTATCTTTAAAGATCAAAAAAGCATGTCGTACTATTTATTGACACAAGTTTCCTGTTTATCATCATAATAAAGATTTTTTACATTAAAATTGACTAAGATGCCTTTCTATTATGATATACGCTTTCCAATAAACCGGCGCCTAGAATCTTGTGAACTTCTATGCAGGCGCCGTTTATTAGGGTAGATCAGTTAAATAGGACTGTGTAACTATAAATCCGGTTGTGACTTTTGCGGTTAAATGAATTAAAGGGTTGGGATAATTTTACCTGAAACTTCACCGAAACCTACTCTCACGCCTTTTTTTTCAGCCCAAGCTTTCATGGTAACCGTATCATGATCTTCAATGAATTTTCTTTCTTCTCCGTTGCTTAAAGATAAAGGATTTTGTCCTCTCCAGGTCAGTTCAAGCATAGAACCGAAAGACTTCGGATCACTTCCTGAAATGGTACCGCTGGCGTAGATATCGCCTACCTCAACATTACATCCGTTTACGGTATGATGAGCCAGCTGCTGGGTCATATTCCAGTACATGTGTTTGTAATTGCTTTCGCAGATAAGGTTTTGGTCACCGTTTTCAGGCTGGATATAGACTTCCAGATTGATATCATAATTTTTATCTCCTTCAAATTTCAGGTAATCTAAAACCTCAGGATCCTGTACAGGAGAAGCTGTTCTGAATGGTTCCAGTGCTTCAAGGGTAACAACCCATGGAGAAATGGATGAACCGAAATTTTTAGCAAGGAAAGGTCCCAGTGGAACATATTCCCAGGACTGAATATCTCTTGCAGACCAGTCGTTGAAAACTACCATTCCGAAAATAGCGTCTTCCGCTTCTTTTGTAGAAATGCTTTCGCCCATCTCAGTATTTTTGTTGATGATGAAAGCCATTTCCAGTTCAAAATCCAGTTGTTTACAAGGACCGAAAACAGGCTTGTCTGCATCCGCAGGTTTCATCTGGCCTTTCGGACGATTGATTTCTGTTCCTGAAACTACAATAGACGAAGCTCTTCCGTGATACCCTACCGGTAAATGTTTCCAGTTGGGTAATAATGCATTTGCAGGGTCACGGAACATTTTACCTACATTGGTAGCATGTTCAATACTGCTGTAAAAATCCGTATAATTGGGAATATGTACAGGCATCATCATTTTAACCTTATCCAGATCATAGAATGCTTCTTCAATGGTTTTCTGATCCTTTGAAAGCGCAGATCCTTCCTGTAATAAAGTCTGGATCTTTGTACGAACAGCATTGGTTACCGGTTTACCCAGTTCAATAAATTCATTGATGGTATAAGCTTCAAAAACATTATCGTCCAGTCCCTGAATATCATCGAAATAACCAAGATCGTACAAAGTTGCCAGATCAATTATCTGATCTCCGATCCTGGTACAGCACCCGATGTATTCTTTATTAAAAACTGCGACTCCAAAAGGGATATTGTGTATAGAAAAATCCGAGTTTGAGGAATAGTCTACAAATGATTTCATAAGTTTAAATTTAAGTTAGATTAAAATATCACCCTGAGAAACTTTCCTCCGGGATATTTATTTTTTTGCCTTTTTCGAATAAGATTCTTCATCAATCCATCTGTCTTTGGTATTGACATCGATGAGATACAGAATATTATCCTGTCTGGTTAATAGGAGAGTTTTGGTGACCGGAAGCGGAACTTTTTTATTTTCAAGCATATCTGCTCTTAAAGAAATAATGTTTTTCTTTCTGATAATATCTCCGGTAAAAACATTGGAACTGCTTTCTCCGGTAGCTTTATCATCAAAAATTTCTACATAGGTAGCATTATTTCCTTTGAGAATAATAAAATCTCTTTCGGTGTGATCTGCTTCATCTTTGATAAAAACGAACTTCTTATTGTCGATGTTGACGTTTTCAAGATACTGGTTGATCCCCTGTCTTTCTTCAAGTTTTTTAAGAATTGCATCCAGGCTTCCATATTGTGCCTTTACACCTAATGTTCCGAAGAATAAAACTCCAATTAAAAATTTTCTCATATGCTGTGTTTTATAAAAAAGTTTTGTCAAGACTTTTCATCTTGACAAAACTTAATAGGTATTGTAAATTTAAAGATTTCCTCTTCTCTCCTGTTCTCTTTCCAATGCCTCGAATAAAGCTTTGAAATTTCCGGCTCCGAAACTCTGGGCTCCGTGTCTTTCAATGATTTCGAAGAACAGGGTAGGGCGGTCTTCTACAGGTTTGGTAAAGATCTGCAACAGATAGCCTTCTTCATCATGATCAATAAGGATGCCTAAGTCCTGAAGTTTCTTAAGATCTTCATCAATATGTCCTACTCTTTCAGGAACCATGTCATAATATGCTTCCGGCGGAGCAGAAAGGAATTCTACACCACGTTTTTTTAATTCGCTCACAGTGTGGATGATATCTTTTGTAGCTACCGCAATATGCTGTACTCCTTCACCTTCATAGAAATCAAGATATTCTTCCACCTGAGATTTCTTTTTACCTTCTGCAGGCTCGTTGATCGGGAATTTTGCATATCCGTTTCCGTTTGACATTACTTTGGACATCAACGCGGAATATTCTGTATTGATCTGTTTATCATCAAAAGAAAGGATGTTCACAAATCCCATTACTTTTTCATACCATTCTACAGTAGGAATCATTCTGTTCCAGTCTACGTTTCCTACACAATGGTCTACATACAGTAAACCTGCATCTTCAGGGTTGTAGTTACTTTCCCATTTTTCATATCCGGGCATGAAAGCTCCGTTATAATTTTTTCTTTCTATAAACATGTGAACCGTTTCTCCGTAGGTATAAATTCCGGACATTCTTACTTCACCATGCTCATCAGTCAGGGTAACCGGCTCTAAATAAGGTTTTCCTCCTCTTTTGGTCGTTTCCTCGAAAGCAGCATAAGCATCATCTACCCAAAGTGCCAAAATTTTTACTCCGTCACCGTGTTTCTTTACATGTTCACTGATCGGAGATTCAGATGTAAGACCTGTTGTAAGTACCAGTCTGATTTTTCCCTGTTGAAGTACATAAGATGCACGGTCTCTCACTCCCGTTTCAGGACCGGCATAAGCTACAGACTGAAAACCAAAAGCGGTTTTGTAATAATGGGCAGCCTGTTTTGCATTTCCTACATAAAACTCAATATAATCTGTACCGTTGATCGGTAAAAAATTCTCTGCTTGAGCAATTTTTTCGGCAAATGTAAGTGTTGACATATTTTCTCTTTTACTTTTATTTTATTGGTATGCAAATTACAAAAATCTTGGATATAGCGAAAATATTCAAAGGAAATCATGAAGTTTATTTAACATAAAGTTAAAGAAGTGTTCACTTAAGTATATTTAAGTTTCTTAAGTTTAAAAATGACCTCCTACATTTGTACTACAAAAGACAAGTGAAAAAAAATATTTCGAACATGAAAGCCGCAGAGAATCTCTGCGGCTTTCTTATTTCAGATTGTTTCTATCTTTCTGTTTAAGCTTCCGGCATCAGGATTATAGTTGTCCCATATTTTCCAGACATTATCAATCTTCCGGATGAAATAAATCTGGGTGCTGAGCTGATTAACAAAATGTTCCTCCCCAGTTTCTCCTACTTTGAAAAGAAGATTCCAGAATTCCTGAGATTCCAGGATCTTTTTCTCCGGCTCATCTGTGACAATACGCAGGTCAAAAACTTCGTAGTTGGACCGGTTATTTTTAGTGACAAGATGAAAATCTTTGTCACAAAGCTCTTTACTGAACTGCGAAACTCTTTCTAAAAACGGAGAATCCTCAAACACCAGATCTTTAAAAAGCCCGGTATTATGTTCCGGAAACTGTTTGCAGAATTCAAAGGCAGTCGCACAGTACTCGTATACCATCTGAGTCAGAAATGAGTGGGCGTCCGCTTCGTGATCATCTTCTTTTTTAAGCCTTACAGTAAGGATGTAATCATTAAGATCTTTATATCCCAGAAAAATACAGATTTTATCAAGAGTCTTTAAGAATCTCAGATCGCTGTGGGTTTTATCCTGATAATCATTTTCAAAAAAACGTTGTAGGGTAACATGTGAAATAGTATTTCCTATCTCAAATTTTTTTCCTCCCTTAAGTTCTTCTGCTTCTGATAATTCTTCTTTAATAATTTCGGAAAGAATAATATAATGGCTTCTCTTCCATTCATTCACATTCCCCAAAACAGAATTCCTTACCTTCGAATGCTTTGCAACTTCTTCTCGTATCGAATTATATATAGTCTTCAATTTCCATGTTTTTGAAAGAGTTTGATCAAAAATACTGCCAAAATGTTAAAGGGTTTTTATGAATTATTTATAAGAATTAAAAATATGCTTTTAGATTCTAAATAAAAATTAATACCGGAGAAGCTTATTTTTTTGATTATTAGTGTTTAAATCTTTCAAAAGCAGCTCTTTCCAGCATTTCTCTGTCATCGGGATGGGCAATACTGATGAGCTCCTGTGCCCTCTGGCGGAGGTTTTTACCATACAGATAGGCGGTTCCGTATTCTGTAACTACATAGTGGATATGTCCTCTTGTTGTAACGACTCCGGCTCCCTGTTTAAGATAAGGAACGATCCTTGAGATTCCTTTTTTAGTTCTTGAAGTAATAGCAATGATCGGTTTACCGTCTTCTCCTAAGGCAGCTCCTCTCATAAAGTCCATTTGCCCTCCGATACCACTGTATTGAAGGGTTCCGATAGAATCTGCACAGACCTGCCCCGTAAGGTCAATTTCAATGGCTGAATTAATGGCAACCATCTTTTTGTTTTTCATGATATTGATCGGGAAATTGACGTCACTTACATCTCTGAAAGCAAAAACCGTATTGTCATCCACATAATCATAGAGTTTTCTGGTTCCGAAGCAGAAGCTGGTAATAGTTTTATTATCGTTGTAACCTTTGTATTTGTTATTGATGACATCATTCCGGATAAGATCTATAACGCCATCACTCAGCATTTCAGTATGGATACCAAGATCTTTATGATTATGCAGACATTGTAAAACAGCATCAGGAATCGTTCCGATACCCATTTGCAGGGTAGAACGGTCTTCAATAAGTTCTGCTACATTTTTTCCTACTTCCATTTCAACAGGACCTACTTTTGAACTGTAATCCACAGTATGAAGTTCTTCTTCATGCCAAACCAGCTTATGGATTCTGCTGATGTGAATCATTCCGTCTCCGTGCGTTCTTGGCATTCTTGGATTAACGACTGCAACGATGATTTTTGCCGTATCTACGGCTGCTCTTGCAATATCAACGGAAGTTCCCAGTGTACAAAAGCCATGCCTGTCTGGTGGAGAAACGGTAACCAAAGCTACATCTAGCGGAAGGATATTCTTTCTGAATAAAATAGGAATTTCACTTAAAAAGACAGGGACAAAGTCGCCTCTGTCTGAATTTACAGCATCACGTACCGGTGTAGATACAAATAATGAATTGATAAAGAATTTGTCTTTGTACTCCGGTTTGGCGATTTCTATATTTCCCTGTTGGGTAATAGAAACCATTTCTACATTATCCAGTCTGTGAGCCTGTCTTGCCAGTTCATCGATCAGGTAATTGGGAGTACAGGCACTGCCGTGGAAAAATACACGGTTACCACTTTTTACTGTATATATCGCTTCTTCTGCGCTGATGTAATTATTCATATTTTATCTTTTTATTATAAAATTCCTGACTAATTTGCCTAACCTCTTTCAAAGATAACCTTTATATCTTTATTTATTTCAGACATTTTAAAGGTTCTTAAAGGATATTTATCATATGAATTATATAAATTTAGTAAAAAATAAAGGATCAAATGTTATGCATTTGATCCTTTTATATGGCTGAATTGAGCTGTAAGTGTTTAATTTGAAACTTCGGAAGCTACTTTCTGTTTCATACTTCCCGTTTCAGAAAAACGTAAATGCCAGCTGAAAGCTTCTTCCAACAGGTGAGGAGTATGCCCACCACGTTCACAGGCTCTGTCGAAATAAGACTGAAGTTCTGCTCTATAGTCCGGATGTACACAATTATCAATGATTTTCTGGGCTCTTTCTCTAGGAGCTAATCCTCTTAAATCCGCTAATCCGACATCCGTCACCAAAATGTCTACATCATGCTCTGTATGGTCTGTATGAGAAACCATTGGAAGAACATGGGAGATTTTATTTTCTTTGGAAGCCGCCTGAGTTACAAAAATACTTAGGTAAGCATTTCTGGCAAAGTCTCCGGAACCTCCGATTCCGTTCATGATTTTTGTTCCGCCGATGTGGGTAGAGTTTACATTCCCATAGATGTCGAACTCAATAGCTGTATTGATGGCTATAACTCCTAATCTTCTGATCAGTCCCGGTGTATTGGAAATATTCTGAGGTCTTAGAACAAACTTGTCTTTATATTTTGAAAGATTTCCTAATACTCTCTCATAGCATTCTTTGGAAACAGTAATGGAAGAGGCAGAGGCAAAACTTAGCTTGCCGGAATCTATCAGATCAAACGTACTATCCTGAAGAACTTCAGAAAACATGGTTAAGTCATAGAAATTACTATCCTTAAACCCTGTAAGTACGGCATTGGCTACTTTTCCGATTCCTGCCTGAAGCGGAAGTAATCGGTCTGTAAGTCGGCCTAAGTGTACTTCGTTTTCAAAGAATCCAAGGAGATGTTTTGCGATGGCCGTTGTTTTTTCATCCGGTTCTGCAATATCCGCAGGGCTGTCTTTAAGATTGGTGAAAACAATCGCTTCAATTTTATTAGGATCAACAGGAATGCTTTTTCTTCCGATTTTATTCCACGGAGCTACAATGGGAATAACATTTCTGTAAGGATAATCTTCTGCCTGATAAATATCGTGAATACCATAGACTTCTTCCGGAACTTCGGTATTGATTTCAATAATCACTTTTTTGGCCAAAGCGGCAAAGGTCACTGAATTTCCTACAGAAGTAGTAGGTACAATACTTCCGTCTCTTTCAATGTAAGCCGCTTCAATAATAGCTACGTCAATGCCTTGAAGATTTTTGGTATGAAGAAGTTCTGCACTTTCACTTAAATGCTGATCGATGAATAGAATTTCACCTTTATTGATTTTGTTCCTTAAAATAGGATCTACCTGAAACGGCATTCTTTTCTTTAAAACATTAGCTTCTGCCAGTTTCCCGTCGGTACCATGGCCCAATGAAGCACCGGTCATTAAAGTAACTTTAAGATCTTCTGTTTTTCCTCTTTCTGCCAATGCAGGTAAAATAGCTTTGCTGTCACCCGCTTTTGTAAAGCCGCTAGACCCGATGGTCATGCCGTCTTTAATGATTTTCACAGCATTTTCTGCTGTAGTTACCTTTTCGTGTAGATTTTCTAATCTGATTCTTTCTAACATGTAATATTGATTTTTATTAAACCACCATTACTTAGGATGCGTTATGAAAAATAATGATGGTCATATGTGAACCATACCTTACAAATTTACGAAAAAAGACGCTTCAAATAAAGGATTTGAGGCGTCTTTTGTATGTAATCAGTAATAGTTTTTCTCTATGATGAGAAAGGTCTTCTGCTGTTTTATTCTAACCATGAAGTTTTGTAAGACGGATCTTCCACTTTTAAAGCTTCTTCCGTAATTTTTAACGGTCGGAACGGATCTACCATTACCGCATATTCTTCAGTGAATTTTTTTCCGATACTTCTTTCCATTGCACCTGGATGGGGTCCGTGAACAATTCCTCCCGGATGAAGAGTGAAATCCATTAAATCGATATGATTACGACTCATGAAGTCACCTTCTGTGTAGAATAATACCTCATCAGAGTCAATATTAGAGTGATTGTAAGGTGCAGGAATTGCCTGTGGATGATAGTCATACATTCTTGCACAGAATGAACATACTACAAAGTTATGCGCTTCAAAATTCTGGTGGACCGGTGGTGGTTGATGAATTCTTCCGGTAATCGGTTCAAAGTTTTTAATATTAAATTTATAAGGATAAAAATATCCGTCCCAGCCTACCACATCAAATGGGTGTGTCGCATAGATGAAGTCTGTAATCTGGTTTTCTTTTTTTACTTTAATCAGGAATTCTCCTTTTTCATCCTTAGGTTCTTTGAAGACAGGCGCAATAATATCTCTTTCGCAGAATGGAGAATGCTCCAGTAATTGCCCGAATTCATTTCTGTACCGTTTCGGAGTATAAATAGGAGAGTGACTTTCCAATACGAAGAATACTGTATTTTCAGATTGTAATTCTACCTGATAAATCGTTCCTCTTGGAATAATAAGATAATCACCGACACCAAATTCAAGATCGCCCACAAATGTTTTTAAAATCCCGGTTCCTTCATGCACGAATAAGAGTTCGTCGCATTCTGCATTTTTGTAGAAATAATCCATCGATTTTCTTGGTTTGGCCAATCCCATTTTCAGATCATTGTTCATCAAAAGAATCTTACGGCTATCCATAAAATCGTCCTCAGGAGTTACATTCATTCCTTTGAACATTCTTGGGGTAATATTTTTATCCACAGCGATTTTCGGAGTCACGTCTTTCGGCTCTCCGATTGATTTGATCTGCGTAGGACGGTGAATATGGTATAACAGAGAAGAGATACCGTGAAAGCCTTCGGTTCCGAAAAGCTGTTCATAGTAAAATTTATCTTCCGGAGATTTAAAGACTGTATGTCTTTTTTGTGGGATGTTTCCCGATAGATGATATCTCATTTTACTTTCATATGTAGTTTCTCAAATTTAATCATTTTTCATGAATTGATTGAATCAAATATTTTTGATGATATCTGTCATTAAGTTTTATGTTTGAAAAATAATTGTTAGTTTTGTCTAACAATTTTAATTTCATGAAGCGAATATTATTTTCTATTACTTTTTTATCTTCGTATTGTTTTGCCCAAGAGATAGACAGTTTAAGTACCAATCAACTTAAAAATACTGATTCTGTAAAGGTTTCTAAAAAAGAATTCAGGACAAGTAATATTGATGATGTAGTGGTTACCGGAACCATAAAACCGATGAGCAGGTCAAAAAGCCCTGTGGCTGTTGAGATCTACAGTCAGAAATTTTTTCAAAAAAATCCCACTCCAAGTATTTTTGAAGCCATCAGTATGGTGAATGGAGTAAAACCTCAGCTAAACTGTTCTGTGTGCAACACGGGAGATATTCATATCAATGGTTTAGAAGGACCTTATACGATGATTCTTATAGACGGAATGCCCATTGTAAGTTCTCTTTCCACCGTGTACGGATTAAGTGGAATTCCTAACAGTTTAGTGGATAGAATAGAGGTGGTGAAAGGTCCGGCTTCTTCTATTTATGGTTCTGAAGCGATGGGAGGAGTTATTAATATCATCACCAAAAATGCGTTGACGGCTCCTAAACTCAGCGTCGATATGATGACGAGTTCTTGGGCTGAGAATAATCTTGATCTTTCCACAAAGTTTAATATAGGGAAGAAGGCCGCTTCATTATTAAGTTTAAATTATTTTAGTTTTCAGGAAAGAATAGATCAAAACAAAGATAATTTCACAGATACTACTTTGCAAAGCAGAATTTCAGTTTTTAATAAATGGAATTTTAAAAGAAAAGAAAACAGACAGGCCAGTTTTGCGCTGAGATATTTATATGAGGATCGCTTTGGAGGCGAAATGCAGTGGAATAAATCTTTCCGCGGAAGTGATGAGGTATATGGTGAAAGTATTTATACGAACAGAGCCGAAGTTTTTGGATTGTATGAATGGCCGATGAAGGAACATATTGTGACCCAGTTTTCTTATAATTATCATGACCAGAATTCATTTTACGGAGCCAATCCGTTTAATGCCCTTCAAAAGGTTGCTTTTGTGCAGACCTATTGGGACAGAAGCTTCGGAAAACATGATATTACTGCCGGACTTACTTTCAAAAGAACTTTTTACGATGATAATACCCCGGGAACTCTGGCATCAGACGGAATAACCAATGCGCCGATGAAGTCTCCGATCTGGGGGGCATTTATCCAGGATCAATGGGAGATTAATGATAAGAATACCATCTTATTAGGCTATCGTTATGACTATGATAAAGTACATCATTCTGTACATTCTCCAAGATTTGCATGGAAATTCTCACCGAATCCATACCATACTTTAAGATTTAATTTTGGGACAGGATTCAGAGTGGTCAACCTGTTTACAGAGGATCATGCGGCATTAACTGGTTCCAGAGAAGTAGTGGTAAAATCAGATCTTCAGCCGGAGAGATCCGTAAACGGGAACCTGAATTATATCTGGAAAATTCCTGTGGGAACACGGATGATAAACCTTGATGCCTCTGCATTTTATACTTATTTCAGTAATAAAATCGTGGGTGATTTTGATTCTGATCCGAATAAAATCATCTATGATAATCTGCACGGATATGGAGTTTCCCGAGGAGCGTCATTAAATGTGGATTTCAGTTTTGCATTCCCGTTAAGCGTTAATTTAGGAGTAACTTATCTTGACGTTTACCAGAAATATGATGATGAAAATCAAAAGACACAACAACTTCATGCCCCAAAGTGGAGTGGTACCTATAGTCTGACTTATAAATTCCCGAGCAATCTTACAGTAGACTTTACAGGACAATTTTATGGTCCTATGAGGCTGCCTGTTTTACCAAATGACTTCAGACCGGAGTATTCTCCATTTTATTCTCTGGCTAATATTCAGGTTTCAAAGAGTTTTACATCCGGATTTGAAGTGTATTGCGGGGTGAAAAATTTATTCAACTTTACTCCTAAAGATCCCCTGATGAGACCGTTTGATCCATTTGACAAACACGTAGATGATCCTATCAACAACCCCAATCATTATACTTTCGATACGGCGTATGGCTATGCCCCCATGCAGCGTATCAGAGGGTTCTTGGGAGTGAAGTATACTTTACGATGAAAAAAATAGCTTTATTTTTAATGTTAGTGCCCTGTTTTTATCTGTCTCAGATGAAGACAGGCACTTTTTCTGAACTTGAGCGTCAGCAAAAAGAAACTCCAAAGCCTGTTGTTATTCATTTGTATACGGATTGGTGTACAGTCTGCAAAATAGAATCTTTCCGTTTGAATAAGGATAAAGACTTGGTAGAAATGATGAATGATCATTTTTACCTGATTAATTTTGAGGCTGAAAAAACGAGAGAAAAAATTAACTTTCAAGGTCAGGAGTTTAGCTATTTATCCAATGGGAATTCCGGAATTCATGCGCTGGCTTTGGCGCTATCCAAGAATAAGGAACAGCCGGTTTATCCGTTGTGGATTTTTCTGGATAAGAATCAGAATTTGGTGTATTACCAGGAGGGGTTGCTCACTCCTGAAAAAATGAAACAGAAACTGAAGGAGATTTCGGCTTTGTAATAGGTTGGGAAACGCTAAGACGCAAATTTTTCTATTTTAATGTGTTGTATGTAAGACACAAGGATTTTATTTGTGATGCGATTGGATACTGCTAATTTTAATGCCACGAATATCCGAATAAAATGATACTTCCATAATTTCACAAGTAAAATCTATAGGTCTGAGTAGTTCAAAAAATAAACTGCATATCATACAGACTTTGAGCTGTATATGCATTATTCGTGCATTTTGGATGCTGCTAATTTTAATGCCACGAATACCCGAATAAAATGATACTTCCATAATTTCACAAGTAAAATCTATGGGTCTGAGTAGTTCAAAAAATAAACTGCATATCATATAGACTTTGAGCTGTATATGCATTATTCGTGCATTCGTGGCGAAATAATAACAGAGTTGACTGCCGAAAATATTCGATTTTCTTGCGCCTTAAAAACAATATCTTATTTTAAGACCTTTGCGCCTTTGCGATGTCCCACAACAAAAATGTGATTTCCGTTTTTTATTTTTATCTATTGTATGAGAGAATTTTTAAATTTCTGCATCAATCAAAACAGCTAATTGGATACAGGGTTGATGAGATCTGTTGCTCCATGCATGGCTGGTTCCTCTCTGGATCACAATATCTCCTGGCTTCAGCAGGGTTTCACCTTCTTCCATAATCAAATACAGCTCACCCGAAAGGATGATGATATAATCTAATGTGGGGGTTTCATGCATCATCGGATGAGGTTCTCCTTCTTTGAATTCGACACCAAGATCTTTATCCGGAGGGATCACTACGTATCGGAAATAGGTTCCGTTTTTGGGTGTTTGAGGAAATCCGGTATTGGGAATTCTTGTTTCAAAATCAAGGTTTGCCGGCGTTACCTGAGTATTCCAGATGTCTGAGATAATAAGTCCCGGGAGATGTTCTACAGCATTTTCAACTTGTTGATCTTCTACGATAATGGATTTTCCGTTTTTAATGCCTGTTATGATTCGTCTTGGTATGTTGTTCATTGGCTTATGAATTTTTCATGATGAGTTTATGACCTTGGGTCTGGTTATTTTTAAGAATGGAATGTGCTCTGAGAACAGTTTCTAAAGAAAGATTACCGATTATTTTGTGTTGAGAAGGTGCTATGGATCCGTTTTCAATAAGTTCTGAAATTTCTTCCAGACTATTTTTGTAATAATCATACTTTTTAACCATGCTGTAGGCATAATTGGAGATATTCATGATTACCGTTCCTTTATTGAAAAGAAGTTCATGAGCTTCCTTAGTAACAAGAGCTGTAACATCCACATAGGTTCCATTAATTTTCAATACTTCTGCCGTAATTTCAGCCATAACATTTCCAACCAGATCAATTCCGATATCATAAGGTTGATGATAATTGGCCTTTAAAATATTTTGTACAAGATTTTCTTTTTTATAATTGACGATTTGATGAGCTTTTAGTCCGAGGCTGAGAAGCATCTGTCTGTTTTCTTCACTTCCTACGGTCGCAACGAAATTTTCAATGTGGTGAGCTAACAAAATTTTGATTAAAAAGGAGCCTACACCGCCGGCTGCTCCGGTAATGAGAATGGTTTGTTCCGGCTGTAATTTTAGTCTTTTAAAAATTTGCAGAGACGTAAGGCCTGCAGATGGGATGGAGGCTGCCTGTTCGAAAGAAATATTTTGAGGTTTATGAGCAACGATCACTTCCGGAACAGAAATGTATTCCGCATAGCTTCCATTGCTTCCCATAGATCCACTGCCACAGAAGACTTCAGCTCCGATGTTGAACTGAGTGACTTCAGCTCCTTTTTCTACAACAATTCCGGATAATTCGCGCCCTAAAATGGGAGAACTGATGAGTTTTCGTTCCAGTTCATTTTCCAACATCTGATAATCGATAGGGTTGAAGCCGCTTGCTTTAATCCGGATTAATACTTCATGAGGTTTAGGTTGTGGTTGGTCTGTAAAACCATCCTCAAGTTCAAAGTTTTTATTTAAAATGACTGCTTTCATAGGATTGATTTGATGTACAAATGTAAAGCGGGAATAGTTTATATTTGCTACTAGTTAACAATGGGTAACTAGTTACCTCGATGAAACTATTATGGCAAAAATTATTGAAAACGGCATTGAAAGAGAAGCCAGCTGTACGGAAGAATTATTTGCAATGCGTGATAGTCTGGATGTGCTGGGAGGAAAGTGGAAATTGATGATTCTTCGTTATCTGACCAACAGAACGGATCAGCAGATCCATTTTAAAAAACTGGAACGCGGAATTGATGGAATTTCGGCTAAAATGCTCAGTAAAGAACTGAAAGAACTCGAAACGAATCTTCTGATTACAAGAACGATCCGGGATACAAAACCTATTACAGTCACTTATGCTGTTACGGAATATGGAAAATCTGTATTTCCGGTGACAGAGACATTGGTGAACTGGGGAATACTTCATAGAGAGAAGATCAAGGAGTCAATGACTACTTCAGGATCTTAAAAGAACAATAAAAAAATCCTCAGACTCATAAGAGCTGAGGATTTACAGTCATATAAATAGTTGATTACACTATTTTTTGTTAAGCCAGGAATTAACCAGTTCTTTGTGTGCTTCCACCCATTCTTTAGCAGTTTCTTCCTTATTTTTACTGTGTTCCATCTGGATTAAAAGATCACTCATGTTTTCATCATCAAAGTGAAGTCTGGAAAAGAATTCAGCTAAATCAGGGTGATCTTTACCAAAGCTTTTTCTTGCATATGTTTTGATCTGCTCAGATTCACCAAAAATCTTTTTGGGGTCTTCAAGAAACTTCAGTTTCATTTTACCAAACATCCAGTGAGGCTGCCATCCTGTTACTACAATCCATTCTTTACGTTGTATGGCATTCTGTAATTCAGTGATCATGGCAATGGTGGATGAATTGATTTGCTTGTAATCCAATTTGTAATCTACAATGGCTTTATCTGTTCCGGTAGTTAATCCAGCCCCTTTTTCAATTCCAATGATTCTATGATTAAACTGATCCTGATGCTGATTGAGCTCTTCAATAGAGTGAATAGCAACATAGTCGGGAACGACTAATCCTATACGACCGTTGTCATAATTGGTTCCAATATGCATTAATCCTGGAAATTTGGCAAGCTTCTTAGCATGAGTGTAAGGAAGCCAGACTCCCATAAAAAGGTCTGTATCTTCATTATTCATGGAGGCCAGAATCATATCGGTAGAGGCTTTTTGAATAATGACATGATAGCCCTGCTGGTCCAAAATAGCTTTGGCAACATGAGTCATGGCAACATCTTCTGCCCAGCCATCTACCATTCCTATGGTAATATATTTAGAGTTCTTTATGTTTCCGCATGAGTTTAATGCAGCAAACGCTGCTATTAAAATGGGAAAAAATAGATATTTTATTTGTCTCATCTTATTGTTTTTTCTTTACAAATCCCTGGGTAATCCTATCGAGAATGATGGCTAAAATGACAACAGATAATCCACTTTCAAATCCAAGGCCAATATCCAGGTTGTTAATTCCTTCCAATACTTTTTCTCCTAAACCACCTGCGGCAATCATTCCGGCAATCACAACCATAGATAGTGATAAAAGAATCGTCTGATTGATTCCTGTTAAAATAGTTTTCATAGCCAGAGGGAGTTCTACTTTAAATAAAATCTGGCGGTTTGTTGCTCCAAAAGCGCGGGCTGCTTCTACAATATCTTTCGGAACAGATTCAATTCCCAGTGTCGTTAAACGTACCGCCGGTGGCATGGCAAAAATGATGGTTGCAAAAGCACCAGGTACTTTCCCGATACTGAAAAACAGTACCGCCGGAATCAAATAAACAAATGCGGGCATCGTCTGCATTAAATCCAGCAAAGGGCGAATTATTTTTGCTGCGATTTTATTTTTAGCAGCTAAAATTCCCAGAGGAATAGAAAAGACTAAGGCGGTAATGGTGGCCACAAAAATAAGCGCCAGTGTTTCGATGGTTTCTTTCCATAATCCCATTAAAAATATCAGACTCAACCCTGCAACAGTTACTATGGCAATACCTTTTCCGGCTTTCCATAATGCTAAGAGGGAAATGAAGAGAATGATGACATAAAAAGGAGTGTTGATAAGGACCCATTCAATCCCCATGATCGAAGAGTTTCCTATATGTTTTATGATATCAAATACAGGTTTTCCGTTTTCCGTGAGCCAATTGATTGCAGTTTCTACATATTGACCTATATCTATAATTTTATTCATCTTACTGGTTGTTTGCGATTTCTTTTAATTCAATGATTTCTTCTTCGTTAAATTTCGTAGCTTCTATGACAAGAGATAATTGGGTGACAAGACCTAAAAATTTATTGTTTTCATCTACGACGGCAATGGCAGATTTACTCCCTGAAATTAGCGGTAACATTTCTTCTACTGTTACTTCTGGATAAACGGAAGGTACATTGCTATTGATAATGGATTCTACCGTAGGTTCTTTCTTTTTGGCAATGCTGACAACGTCATTAAGCGTTACAAAACCAAGGAATTTATTTTGGAAATCTACAACAGGTAAGTTTTCCAGCCCTGTTGCTCTCATTTTTCTTAAAGCTCCTTCGGGGCCGTCTTTTCTAAAACGTACGACTGTTGCTTTATCAAACATCAGAGATCTGGCAGTGATAATTGTTTTACGGTCTACTTTTTCTACGAATGCTTTTACATAGTCACTAGCCGGGTTGGTTAAAATATCTTCGGCTGTTCCTATTTGTTCTATGACCCCATCTTTCATAATGACGATACGGTCACCGATCTTAATGGCCTCGTCCAAATCGTGGGTAATGAAGACAATCGTTTTTTGTAAAGTGTTTTGCAGTTCCAGCATCTGATCCTGCATTTCAGATTTTATTAAAGGGTCCAGTGCAGAAAAAGCTTCATCCATGAGCAATACTTCCGGATCATTAGCTAAGGCTCTTGCTAATCCTACTCTCTGCTGCATTCCTCCTGAAAGTTGAGAAGGATATTGATTTTCGAAACCGTTTAAACCTACAATGTCTAATGCTTTTTGTGCTTTTTCATCTCGGGAAGTTTTGCTTTCGCCTCTGATTTCAAGTCCGAAACCGGCATTGTCTAAGATATTGTGATGGGGAAGTAATCCAAATTTTTGAAATACCATACTCATCTCTGTTCTTCTTACTTCCAGGAGTTGCTTATTGTTTTTACCGGTAATATCATCATCATTGATGTATACTTTTCCCGAAGTAGGTTCATTAAGCCTGTTAAGACATCGGAGTAAGGTAGATTTTCCACTTCCGGACAAACCCATAATCACAAAGAATTCTCCTTCATAGATTTCAAAACTTGCTTTGTTGATTCCTACCGTACAGCCTGTTTTTTCAAGAATTTCTTTTTTGGAAAAACCTTTGTCTAAAAGTTCCTGTGCTTTTTCTTTGTTTTTACCAAAAATAATAGTCAGATCTTCAACTTTAAGTTTTACTTTTCTACTGTTTTCATTTTTTTCCATATTCAGAATTTTTTAATTAATAATTGATACACAATGTGGTATATCATTATATGATTAAACATTTAATCTTTTGGTGTTGTTCTTTTGGTGACGAGCATAAAAAATAGATTGCCAGGCTTTTACCATTAAAAGCTTATCACAAAAAAATAAAAGCATAAAGCGCTCCGGCCTTATGTTTATTTTAAATATTTCAATAGATTTTACTCTAGAAAAAAGAGTGTTTCATGTAAAAAGAAATGAATCTTTTACATGAATTCTACAATTAAATTACTGATGAGGTAATTAAAGATATGTGTACTGAACAACTTGAATCCTTACATTTCATCATAATGAAGGTTTTGTAAAAAACCTGTGTATCAGATTTTTACAGCGATGCAAATTTACGAATTTTATTTTAAATGGTTTTTTTTGGACCTAAGAAGCTGGTTTTAAGTCAGGTTATGAAGTGGGATACTCATGGTAAATTTCCCTTTATCATTAACGATAAAAGTGTTTTAAAAATGCAGATGTTTTTTAGAAAAATCTATGCAGTATAAGAAGTGAAACTACTTCAGTAAAACTGCAAGAATTGCCAGTATTGCAGGCAGTGCCTGAACGAAAAATATCTTTTTCGTGGCAGAAACAGCTCCATAAATACCGGCTATGGCAACACAACTTAAAAAGAATAACGCGATATGATCCTGCCATTGAGGATCTTTAATCATAAAAGACCAGATAAGTCCTGCAGCGAGAAAACCATTGTATAATCCCTGATTAGCAGCCAATCCTTTGGTTGGTTTGAACATTTCTGCAGGTAAAGCAGCTTTGAAAACCTCTTTCCCTTTGGTTTCCCATGCGAACATTTCCATCCAGAGAATATACAGATGTTCTATGGCAACAACAGCGATCAGAATTTTGGCAATGACTTCCATGATTTAATATTTTTGTCATTGTAAAACTAAAAAAATAAAGTTAAGTTTGGGTATTCAATTCTAAAGATGGATAATTTCAAGGCACATTTAAACAAATTCATTACTGTATCAGAGGAAGAGTATATTTCAATTTTTTCATTCTTTGAAGTATTGGAGGTGAAAAAGAAAGAAACCCTTATGCTGGAAGGTGAGGTATGCAGAAATATGTATTTTGTAGTGGAAGGTTGTCTGAGAAAATACTTTATCAATGAAAAAGGAATAGAACATACGACTCAGTTTGCCATTGAAAACTGGTGGGTGACTGATACCTTTGCTTATGAGCGACAGATACAGACGGATTTCAATATTCAGTCTGTAGAAAAATCAACGATTCTCGTTATTGATTTTAAAAACCAGGAATTATTATTGGAGAAACATCCGATTATGGAGCGGTATTTCAGAATGATTTATCAGCGGGCCTATGCTGCTTCTGAAAGAAAAATCAGGTATTTATATGAATATTCGAGAGAGGAGCTTTATGTTCACTTCAGTACATTGTATCCATGGTTTATTCAGAGAATACCTCAATACCTGGTAGCTTCTTTTCTTGGTTTTACCCCGGAATATTTAAGTGAAATCAAAGCAAAATTACGTTCTTAAACCAGTTTAAGTTTTTTACGGATCGGATATCGGAAATTTGTCATGTAATTAAAAGCGAATGCAATGACAGATACAAAAAATCAATTTCCACAGTTATTTTTAAGATGGGCTCTTTCTGTAACCATGCTTTCTGCAGTAGCCGACCGATTCGGGTGGTGGAGTGCAGAAAATTCTTCATGGGGAAATATGAAGAGTTTTGAAGAATACACAAGATCACTGACCTTTTTTCTTCCGGAAGCGCTAAGTACTTTTTCCGCTTATGCAGCTACATTTTTTGAAATATTATTGCCATTGATGCTGATTGTGGGTTTTAAAACCAGAATTGCCGCCTATGGAAGCAGTATCCTGATGTTGATTTTTGCCGTATCCATGACTATTGCGTTAGGTTCTAAGGCTCCCCTCAATTATTCAGTCTGGGTGGGAAGTGCCGCCGCTCTTTTGCTGGCTGTTCAGCAACACTATTCTTTTAGTATCGATCAATTAACCAAAAAATAAATATAATGAGCGCAAGATTAAATATTGCAACAGTAGATTCAGCAGCTTACAAAGCAATGATGGGATTAGAAGGATATTTACAAACTACTTCCTTAACCCATATTCAAAAGGAATTAATTAAAATCAGAGCTTCCCAGATTAATAAATGTGCTTTCTGCCTTGATATGCATACAAAGGATGCCATCAAATATGGAGAAACAGCTCAAAGAATCTTTATTCTTGATGGCTGGACTGAAGCCAAAGAGTTTTTTACAGAAGAAGAACAGGTACTTTTGGCAATGACAGAGGAAATTACTTTGATCAGCCACAAAGGGCTAACTGATGAAACCTATCAAAAAGCTAAAACGTTCTTTGATGAAGCTCAGATTGCTCAGATTATCATGGCTATTGTAACGATTAATGCATGGAACAGAATTGCAGTAAGTACACATTTGCCAATCGCTAAGTAGGTGAGCCATTAAAATCGGTTTATTAACAAAAAAAGAGCTTTTCAATAGTGAAAAGCTCTTTTTTGTGTTTTCCATTGTTTTAAATTTTATAATTGATAGTTAAAAAAATTCTGTGATCAGTCTCTCAGATTTGGAATATTAAACTACACATTATTCCTGAGAAAGAAATTAATAAATAGCAACCGGGTTTACGTTTACCTGAGTAGAACCTACATAGAGAGGTTGTCCCAATACAAACAGGAATTCCCATACTTTTTGTTTTACCAATGGGCGGCTGTCAATCAATTCTAAATTATAGATTCCTTTTTTAGCCAACATATACTGGTTAATTGGAAATTCTTCTTTACTTTTTGGATTTGGGTATACCTCAGAAGCCCAGGTGTCACCACCAAAAGCAACAATTCCTTGGTCAGCCAGCCATTTGGCAGCATCCATTCCGATTCCCGGTTCAGTTTCTAAGAACTGTTTGTTGTCTTTACCTACCAGTTCAAGCCATCCTGTATTGAAAAGTATAACATCTCCTTTTCTTAAAGTAAGACCTTGTTTCTTTAAAACAGCTTTGATGTCTTCAACGGTGAATTCTGTTCCACCAGGTACAATAGCTTTTCCATAGTGAGCTACCATATCAAGAACAACTCCTCTGGTAACAAAAGGAGGTACTTTTTCAACCCCTAATTTTTTCACACCTTCTACGGTTACAAAATCAGCAGCTTTATTTCCGTTGTAGTAAACATTATCAATACCGATGTGTCCGATACCGTTAAGCTGAGTTCCAACACCTGTCCATCCATTCACCAATTCATCGTTGAATGTAAATTTATTAGGACCAATACTTTTTCCACCTTGTTCTCCCGGTTGAATGTTGTATAGGTTGAAACTTCTGTGTCTGAAAGCGGGTAAGTTTTTGTCAATAGGAACAGCTAATGCTAATGTTTTACCTTGTTTTACTAATCCTAGTGCCTGTTTTACGACTTCAGGGGTTAACAGATTGGCTGCTCCGATTTCATCCTGAGCTCCGTAAGCTGACGGATACCATGATTTGTCTTCCGGATTTACAAGAGTTTGTGCGTTTAATGCCATGCTGTTTATACTCAATAGGGTTACTAACCCGAACATTTTGATCAGATTCTTTTTCATTTTTTTTATGAGGTATAGGTTAAAAAAAGGAAGAGGGAAGCCAGAAGAAGGAAGTTGCTGAAATCGGTGAACAACTGGTGTTCCGTTTATTGAAATATGCTTCCGGGTTTACTTTCCTTTAAAGAGAAAGGAAGCTGGAGGAGGAGAAAGTGTATTTTTTGAAGTCCGTCAACAACTGATATTGTATGGATTAAATTGTTGTAATTATTCAAATTAACAGACGGTAAGGTAACAGTACATGCTGGTGTTTTCAACTTCACATTTCCATCTTACAGGCTGATAATACTTTGGATTCAAAGGTCTGAAAGTCATCACTAACCTGATTATACTTTCATTCTTCCTCTTCCGGCTCCCGGCTTTTATATTAAATCTCGCTTAAAGAGGCGTTGATGAAGTTTAATTCTTCCTGAGAAAGGTTTATATCCATTGCTTTTGCATTATCAATAGCCTGTTCTGCATTTCTGGCTCCGGCTAATACTACTGTAATTGCCGGCTGTAAAGCAGTCCATCTTAATACCAACTGAGAAAGGCTGGCTCCTTTTTCCTGAGCAATAGGTTCAATTTTTTCTAAGAATGTTTTTACTTTATTTACATCAAACTGAGAGAAATAACCGTTTCTGTGGTCGTTATCTTTTAATTTGTTATCCTTGAAATATTTACCTGTTAAAAGGCCTCTTTCCATTGGGCTGTATACGATAATCCCTGAATTGTTCTCTAAAGAATAAGGAACAAGATCACTTTCAATAGAACGGTTCAGCATACTGTAAGACACCTGGTTGCTTGCTAATTTCAATGTTCTGTTCGCTTCTTCCATTTGGGCAACACTATAGTTACTTACCCCTGCAGTACGAACTTTTCCTTGCTGGATTAATAATTCCATAGCTTCCATTGTTTCACTGATAGCAGTTGTGCTGTCCGGCCAATGAAGTTGTAAAAGGTCGATATAGTCAGTTCCCAGTCTTTTTAAGCTCTCTTCAACTTCTTTCATGATGTTTGCTTTAGAAGCTAATTTATATACAGGAATTACTTTTCCTTCATCTTCAGCGTCAAAGAAAAACGCTCCTTTTCCGTTGTTGCTTCCGTCCCATACCAAGCCGAATTTAGTTAACAGCTGGATTTTTGAACGGTCTTTTCCTTTAATGGCTTCACCAATCATTTCTTCACTTAATCCGAAACCGTAGAAAGGTGCCGTATCGATTGAAGTTACTCCATGATCTAATGATGCATGAATAGAGTTAATGGAATCCTGTTTTTCATTACCACCCCACATATTACCACCGATTGCAAAAGCCCCGTGTGTGATTGTTGATAATTCTAAATCTGTGTTTCCTAATTTTCTATATTCCATTTTTTTATTTTTAAATTGATTGTGATTATTTATTTAATTCTTTTAAAATTGCTTCTCCAACACTCTTTGCAGATTGTGGATTTTGTCCAGTGATGACTCTTTGATCGGTAACGACATGCTGCTGCCAAAGTCCGGATTTTTCAAATTGTGCTCCTCTTTCTTTTAATTTGTTTTCCAGTAAGAAAGGAACAATATCTGTTAGCTTTACTGCGGATTCTTCTTCATTGGTAAAGGCATTTATCTTTTTACCATCTATCAGGTATTTTCCGTTATTCAGTCTGATATTCACCAAGCCTGCGGGTCCGTGGCATACGCCTGCCACAATTCCTCCGTTTCCATAAATTTTTGAAGCGATATCTGCCAATTCTTTATTATCGGCCAGATCCCACATCGCTCCATGTCCGCCTGCATAAAAGATCGTTGAGTAGTCTTTGGAATTTATCTGTGACGGCATTAAAGAATGGTCAATCTTGTTTCTGTATTCCTTGTTTTCCCAGAACTCTTTGTTGACAGGATCTTTTAAATCAAATCCGTCTACCGGAGGAGTTCCACCTTTTGGGCTTACAAAGTCAATTTCATATCCTGCTTTGTGAAGGACTTCCCATGGATGAGAAACTTCGCCCAGATAATATCCTGTTTTTTCGTTTGTGCTGCCTTTTTTGTCATGGCTGGTTACAACGAATAAGATTTTCTTTTTCATATCAATAGATTTTTGGTGTTGAGCCTGAATAAATCCTATTGTGAAAAGGCTTAGAAATAAAAGCGCCAGTTTTTTCATTCTTAAATGAGATTGGTGATGTAAAGCTGGGGTACTTCCTGAAGTTTTTCATCAATTAAACTACCGAAAGCTTTAATATAAGGCTGCTCATTATGCTGTGCTAATCCTTCTTTACTTTTCCAAATTTCGTAGAATACAAAATGATTATTGTCTTCAATTCCCTGGTGAAGATTGTACAATTCACAAGCTTCTTCTTTTCTTGTTTCTTTTACCATATTTTGAAGAACTTCCAATACTTCTGAACGGTGCTCTTCTTTGGCTTTAATAACTGCGGTAAGATGAATTTTCATTATACTAATTCTGCTTTTAATTCTTTTTCAAATACATTTTTCACATGGTCTCTGTACAACTTCATGTCACGTTCTACGTTGGCATTTTTTTCCACATCATGGAAGTGGAAGCTATCCATTTTTTCTAACGATACGAAAGCGTTCATTCTGTGGAACCCAAATAGAGGTCCTTCGTCTACGCTTTTCTCATCAAAGAATTCTCCCGGAAGGGTAAAGGCTGTAGCAGGAGCATTCCAGCTTGTAGTCAGCATATATTTTCTTCCGCCAAGCATTCCTCCTGTTCCGTAGTTGATTTCAGGATTTACAGCATTTCTTCCGTCACTCATATAGATTCCTTTAGCGTGGCCTGCTGTGAAAACTTCATCAATATATTTTTTCAATCCGTTCGGAAGCTGGAACCACCAGATGGGAGTGTGGTAAATGATATAATCTGCCCAAACGAATTTTTCTACTTCTTCATGTTTGTCATAATTTTCACTTACATTTGTAATCTTTATTTCTACATTATCAAATTCTTTAAGAACGGTTACTGTATTTTCTGCGATAGTCTGATTATATTTTCCTCCGGAATGTCCGAAGTTCTGTCCTCCGTTGATGATTAATACTTTTTTCATTTTTTGATGATTGTTTACATTTTACTCTGCAAAGTTACCATGGAGTATTGTATAATAAAAATAATATAAATTATAGTAAAGTATTATAATATTTATAGATTGAAATTTTGAATTGAAAGTGGCGGGTTTTATACTGTCGGTTTAAAGTCTGGTATTTCTACGTTCTTATATAGAGTTTAATAATCTTTATTCATTAATATATTTTTTTTCATGGTAAAATGTCATGCTGTATCTGAACTGGAATTTCCATTTGTCTCGTACATTTGATTAACAAATTGACAGACAATGATACAGATAGCAGTTTTTGGTGATGTGCATGGGAATCTTCCTGCATTGGAAGTAGTGTTGAGGGATATTGAACAGAGAGGAATTCGTCAGAAGTTCTGTCTGGGCGATCTTGTAGATTTTGCACCGTGGGGTAATGAAGTAATAGAAAGGATTAGAAGTTTAAACATCCCTTGTATTCTTGGAAATCATGATGAAAGAATTGCTTTTGATTTACCTGTTTTTCCATTATCTAAGCATTCTGCAGAAGAAACAAAGGCAAGAGTTGTCGCTATTGATCATTCTAAAAAACATATTAGAGAGGAAAACAAAAAATTTCTTTCCGAACTTCCTTTTCATTTAAAATTAAATTATAAAGTAGGGAACAGGCATTGGAATATTCAGTTGGTGCATTCCAGTCTGGAAAGCAATGATACTTACTTATACGAATCAGAAAATGATGAGGTTTTTACCAGTATGCTGGAAGATTCAAAGGCTGATATTATTCTGATGGGACATACTCATATATCATTCAAAAAACAGTTTGAAAATGAGAAATGGGCAGTCAATTGTGGTTCTGTTGGGCGCTCCAAAGAAGCAAACAGATTAGCATCCTACGTTATATTGACTTTGGATGCTGAAAAGATGAGTCCTGAAATTATACAATTAGCATATCCGCTTGAAGAAACCGCCCGTCAGATACAGGAGAGCGGGATTCCTGATTATTATGCTTCCTTTTTAAGAAATGAAAATGTATTAATATTATGATTATTTTGTAATTTTACATTATAATATTAATAATTAAGGCATGGTTAATTTAGAATGGTATCGTACTTTTAAGGCGATCTATAAAACCGGGACATTAACAGGTGCTGCTGATGCATTATTTATCTCACAACCAGGGGTGAGTCTGCATTTAAGCTCACTGGAAGCTTATGTAGGGTATAAACTGTTTGACAGGACCGGTAGAAAGATGATTCCGACGGAAAGGGGTAAGGTATTATTTAATGCCGTTGCAGAACCTCTTACGAAACTGGAGGATGTGGAGAAAAATTTCCAGAAATCTACAGAGAAACATACACCAACCATTAGTGTGGGAATGTGCTTTGAAACTTTTCAAACGACATTGGAGCAGTATGTTTCTTCATTGCCTTTCAATCTGATCATCAGTTTTGGAGAATACCCGGAAATGCTGGATCAGCTGGACAAAGGAATTCTGGATCTTATCATTACTCCTAAAAAAGGATCTTCACCCAATATTGAACATGAAGCGTTTTCTTCTGAACAAATTGTTCTGGTAGGAGGAAAGGATGTAGATACAGGAGCGTTCAAAAAAATATTGAAAACAAAAGATATAGAACAGATCGAAGCGTGGCTGAAGAATGAAAAATGGTACGGAACCACCGGAGATATGGAACATCTTTTCCAATACTGGACTTTAAACTTTGGTCACAAACCGAATTTTCGTCCAAATTATATTGTTCCTAATCTTAATTCAATTATCCGTTGTCTGAAAGGAGGAACAGGATTGGCTGTGGTCCCTGATTTCTTATGCAAAAATGAAATCGAAAGCGGAGAAATTAAGCTGATCTGGGAAGGAAAGAAAAAGCTGGAAAATACGTTGTATTTCGGATGCAGAAAGAAAACCAATTATCAAACGGAAATAGAACATATTAAAGGTTTATTTCGTAAGATGATGGGTAAGTAGAATCATATCTCGCATCTGCAATCCGTTTTCATAAATCGGGGATGGGTAATTTTCCATAAAGAAATCTTTACGTATCCCTGTTTTGTTGAAACCGTTTTTCTCATAAAACCTGATTTGTTGAAATCCGGTATCTGAAGTTCCTACACTGAGAACTTTATAATGGTTGCCAAGGGCTATTTCCTTCGCTTTTTTTATTAAAATACTTCCGATTCCTTTGCTTCTGTACCCTTCAATGACTGCAATATTTTTAATCTCAAGTTCCGTATCATTGTTTTGATATAAGGCCATAACGGCAATATTTTCTGTTCCATTCTGTAAGATATAGATATCGCATTTGAAAATGTATTGATCAATAGCTTCAGTGGTTTCATCTGCTAATAAAAGCAATCCATAAGGGGGCTCCGAATCTTTGTCGATTTTATTAAAAGTATATTGTTCCATTTACAGGCTTATATGAATAATCTGAGAATCATCATTTTCACAAAAATAAGAAAAATAGTAACCTAAATCCGGCCATTAATGGAATCATAAATGGTTTTTTGGTTGGAAATCGCAAAAAGGCAAAGAATTTTAAATAATATATTGCTTTTAAGATGCATGAAAATTGAAGATTTTCGGCAGTACAACACTCTTGTTTTTTGCCACGAATTCACGAATAATCAATATAACTCAAAAGGCTATGTTCCTATGTGGTTTAATGATTTTTACCCCATAGGAACATAGATTTTAAGCGTAAAAAGTTATGCGTACATCATTTTTTCGTGCATTGCAATAATCGGTATTCAATTGTACTGCAGATCAAATCCTCGTGACTTTGCGATTTCCCAACATCACTGCAAACATTCATTAAATAACATTTTTTTAACATAAACAGTAAAATTGCTAAGTATAGATTCCGATTTTTTGTTGCAAATTTGTTTAATCACTTTATATTAATAACTAAAATAAAGAACTATGCAAAAGAAAATCTATACAGGACAACCTGTAGTGACTTTAAATAACGGAGTGGATATCCCGGCTTTAGGATTTGGAGTATGGCAGATGGAAGATCTGAAAGAATGTGAAAATGCTGTAATCAAAGCAATTGAAACAGGCTATAGAATGATTGATACGGCTGCTATTTACCAAAATGAAACTGCTGTAGGCGCTGCAGTAAAAAACAGCGGAGTAAATAGAGATGAATTGTTCATTACTTCAAAAGTTTGGGTTCAGGATCATGGGTATGAAAAAGCAAAAAAGGCATTCCGGAGGACATTAGATAGATTACAGATGGATTATTTGGATATGTATCTTATTCATTGGCCTTATGGTGACTTTTTGGGAACCTGGACGGCTTTAGAAGAACTGTATGGGGAAGGAAAGATTAAAGCAATCGGAGTTTGTAACTTTACGGTTGAAAAGCTTGAAGAATTAAAAGCTAATTCAGCAGTTCTTCCGGTCATTAACCAGATTGAACTGCATCCTGTTTTCCAGCAAAAAGAATTACAGGTTTATGACAGAGAAAACAATATCGTCACTCAGCCATGGAGTCCGCTTGGAAACGGAAATGCAAATCTTTTAAGTAATCCTGATTTAAAAGGAATTGCTGAGAAATATGGGAAAACAGTGGCACAGGTGATTTTGAGATGGCATTTACAGGAAGGGTTTGTGGTAATTCCAAAATCTGTAACTCCGTCAAGAATTGAAGAAAACTTTAATGTATTTGATTTTACACTGACAGAAGATGAAATGAATGTTGTCCGGTCTTTAGATACAGGAAAAAGATTATTCTTTGATCCGAAAGACCCGGAATGGGAAGAGAAAATGCTAAATGCTGTAGCGGATATTTAAACTAAATCAATACTATATCTCCCGCAGATTTCACAGATCACATAGATTTTAAATTTATGAAACTCGTGAGATCTGCGGGATTTCTATTTTATTCGGACTGAGGAATGTCATATTCCGTTGAAAGTGAGGTATTCTTATTTTTTGTACCTTTTTAATTAAAATACTTTCTTATGCTTTGGCCGGATACAATCAGTAAAAAGTTCGGGATGAAATATCCCGTTATTCAGGCTCCGATGTTTGGAGTAAGTACGGTGCAGATGACAATTGCTGCTGCAAAAGCGGATTGTCTGGGGTCACTGGCATTAGCAGATCTTTCAGCGGATGAATCCGTTAAACTGATCAGGGAAACAAAGAAATTGACTGATAAACCTTTTGCAGTCAATATTTTTGCTCATGATATACCTGCTGTAACGGAAGACTTAAAAGAAAAATTTGTTAAGACCAAGAGGTTTCTGGAGCAATTAGCCGGAGAAAATAATCTTGAAGCGAGCTTTCCTGATTTTGAAAACCTGAAGGTGAGGAGCTATCATGAGCAGGTAGAAGCGATCATAGAAGAAAACTGCAAGATTGTAAGTTTTACCTTTGGAAATCTTGATGAGAAAAGTATTCATCAGTTAAAAGAAAACGGAGTCACACTTATAGGTACCTGTACTTCTCTCAAAGAGGCTTTACTATTAGAAAAATCAGGGATTGATATTATTTGTGTACAGGGAACTGAGGCGGGTGGACACAGAGGAACTTTTGATCCGGATCATGTTCCGCAGACCGGAGGACTTTCCTTATTATCCCAAGTCTATGACCACGTAAAGATTCCTCTGATCTATGGAGGTGGAATTTATAATGCGAAAACTCTGCAGGCGGTGAAGGATCTGGGAGCGCAGGCTTTTCAGGTCGGCACTCTTTTACTGGCTTCTCAGGAAAGTGCCTTGCTGCCTTTTGAAAAGGAAAGGATAAAAAAGGTGAAAGAAGAAGACCTTATTTTAACCAAGAGTTTTTCCGGTAGATATGCAAGAGGTATTCAAAATAAATATATTCAGATCGTTGAGGATTCTGAATATATTCTGCCTTATCCTTATCAGAATAAACTGACGAACGGATTGCGCAAGGCTGCCAAGACTCAGCAAAATATAGATTTTGTGGGAATATGGATAGGCCAGTCCATTCATAAGTACAGTGAATTTTCTACGACAGAAATCCTGAAAAATCTCATTGCTGAAGCAAATGCTCTTTAGAAAATATTCTCTTATTTTTGCAGCCTTTATAACAACTTTAAATATAATCATGAAAAAATTATTTCTACCATTCGCCTTAGTTTCAATCGTAGCATGCAGCAGCAGTACTGATGATGAAACCCAGACAAGTGATGCTTCAATTACAGGAAAATGGTCTCTGGATAAGGCTGAGCAGTATATGTCCAAAAATAAAGAGACGAAAGTATATAATCCATCAGAATGTGAGAAGAAAAGTATTCACGAATTCAGACTGAAGGATATGACTTCCACTATTTTTGAACCGGTGAATAACATTTGTGAACAAACGGATGTAGTTACCAGAAAATATACCTATAATGCCATGACTAAAAAATTCTGGTATGAAGGAGAAGAAGATTATCCTTACACTATTTCGAAACTGACTTCAACGGATATGGTGATGGAAGACCATACCAATGATACTGACGGAGACGGAATTCCGGATGTTGTTAAAAGATATTTAAAAAGAATAAACTGATGAAGAGATTGCGTAATACTGCCAAGAATCAGTAAAGCGCAGATTTTTTTTGGAATACGGACAGGCCATTGCATTCATAAGTACAACGAACTTTTTACGAATGAAATCCCGAAAAATTAATGACTGAGGGTAATTCTGAAGACAGAGAGGGGGACGGAATGAATGCTGTGATAGCAAGATATTATAGAGGAGTACAATAAAAGAAGCTTAGATAAAGGGAATTTCTTTTTGGCATAAGTGAAAGCCTGCAAAATATGATTATCTTACAGGCTTAAATAACCATTTAACTTAACCATGAAAAAACGATATCTATCGCTTGCTGTATTTTCAGTAATAGCTTCATGTAGCAATAATAATGAACCGGAACCTGAACCGGAAATTATCGGAACCTGGAAGCATGAAAAATCAACAGCGTACTCATCTTCATTAAATGAAACTTCTACTTATGTGCCGACAGGATGTACCACACAAGATACCTACGAGTTCAGGCAATATGATCTGATTACCATAAATCATATGATAACAAATACCGGATGTGTCCCTAAAGCAAGTAGAATTACAAAATATATTTATGACCCCAAAACAAAAAAGATCATGTTTAATGAGGAGGGTACTGAGCAGAATGCGGTTGTTTCAGTTTTAAACCGTATCAATATGGTTCTGGAATATCATTCAGATATTGATAAGGATGGTATCATGGATGTTTCCAAGTCTTATCTGGTCAGAATTAAATAAAAACAAAATTCCTTTCAAAGCTGAAAGGAATTTTATTTTATACAGAAATTTGAAAGATTATTGATATTCAAATTCTCAAATCAAACTTATTTCGTCAGATCCAGTCCTCCGAAATTTCCTGAACTCATCATCAGATAAACACCATCTGTTTTATTTAAAGTGTTCCAGTAGGAATGAAGATCTTCAGCATTGGTGAAAACCTTTAGATTTTCATTTTTAAATTTTTCTTTAATAAATTCAGGAGAGATAGGCTCCATTCTTTTGATCTTTAGAGCATCTTCGGAATAGAATACTACCGCTTCTTCCAGACCGTCCATAGCGTGATCGTATTGCTCCAGGAAAGCAGGATTTAAACTCGAATATGTATGAAGTTCAAGAAAACCGTGTTTCTTTTCATTTTTAAACTGCTCTACAAATGCTTTTACAGCTGCCTTTACTTTACTTGGTGCATGGGCAAAATCTTTATAAAGAATTCCCTTATCTTCTCTTTCTACTTTTTCAAGACGTTTTGAAGCTCCTTTGAAACTCATAATTGCTTCATAGAAATCTTCATCCATGATTCCCAGCTGCTGACAGATATGTCTTGCTCCTTCAAGGTTTAACAGGTTGTGGGCGCCAAAAACAGAAAGCGGTACATCTCCCATTTCGGTTTTTAAGTACACCTTTCCGTTATTGATTTCGTATTCAGGAGTTTTGTAAGGAATTTTTCTGAAATAATTTTCAGCATTTTCCACTACTTTTACAACTTCAGGATCCTCTTCGTTATAGACTAAAACCCCACCTGCCGTAATGCTTGCCACAAATTTTCTGAACTGCTCGATATAATCATCAAAAGTTTTGAAAACATTGATATGATCCCATGCAATACCACTCATCAAAGCAATATTCGGCTGGTATAATAAGAATTTTGAACGCAGGTCAATAGGAGAGGACAGGTATTCATCCCCTTCCAATACCATGAAGTCATTGTCCTGGGTCAGTTTTACCATACAGTCAAAACCTTCCAGTTGTGCACCCACCATGAAATCCACATCTTTCTGATGAAAGTTCAGAACATGAAGAATCATTGAAGTAATAGTGGTTTTACCATGAGATCCGGCAATAACCACTCTTGTTTTATTTTTTGACTGTTCGTACAGAAATTCCGGATAAGAATAAATCTTTAAACCCAGTTCTTTTGCTCTTGCCAGTTCAGGATTGTCCTGATGAGCATGCATTCCGAGAATAACGGCATCAATATCCGATGTGATTTTTTCAGGGAACCAACCCATTTCCTGTGGCAGTATTCCTTTATTTTCTAATCTGGATTTTGAAGGTTCAAAAATAGCATCATCTGAACCTGTAACCTGATATCCTTTATCTTTTAACGCAATAGCAAGATTATGCATAGCACTCCCGCCGATTGCAATGAAGTGGGTTTTCAATTGTATTTATTGTTTTTTTACATTATTATTAATGATCTCCTGAAAAGCCGCAAGGATGTTATTCCAATTGGTCTGATAATTCGGAGTAACCATACTCGCATCTGTTTTGCTGCCTTCGTTAGGCCCTTTCTTGATGTTGATGGAAGTGGTGATATTATCATACAGTTTTTTACGATCTTCCTGTATTCTTCTGAAGTTATTTTGGGAAAGAACCTGATTCAGTTTTTTCAAATCTTCACCGGAAATTTTAAAATCCTGTTTATATTTTTTTCCCTGGCCCTCAAAAGAATAGTGTGCATTATTGTCCTTAATAAGCAGGTTTTCATACACAGGGGCAAAGCCACCGCTTTTCGCATAGCTGATATCAAAATCAGAATATACCTTTTGGCTGTTGCACGAAACTAATACTATGATTGCGAATAAGATTCCTATTATTCTGTTCATAATTTTTTAATTTTCTTTAATTATCTGAGTCCTTTTGTTCTAATTTTTTTGCTTTAAGTTCTTCATCATAGCTGTGTAATAGATTGAAATCTTCAGTCTGTTCAATAGCAGTCATGATTTTCAATAAAATTTCGGGTGCTTTTTCATTATCATAATCGATATCCAGAGGTGCTTTGAATTCCATGGTAGGTTTCACACCCGTTACTTTCACCCGAAGACCCTTTTTATCAAATGCTCTTCTGAAGCCGTTTATTTTGATAGGGATTACAATAGGGCGCTGGTTTTTCACCAACTTGGCAGTACCTCTTCGTCCTTGTGCAAAGGCAGAGGTTGTACCTTGTGGAAAAGTAGCTACCCAGCCATTATCCAGTGCCTTCATAATATTATCAACTTCACTCATATCCACCATTCTGTTGACATTTTTTCCTTCTGCTCTCCAGGTTCTTTTTACCGTTACAGCACCTGCAATCTTAAAAATTTTAGGAAGAATCCCTTTGTTCATAGTCTCTTCGGCCGCTACATAATAGAAGTCAATCTTAGGGTTAAGCAGATAGATCGGATTTTTGATTGTATTTAAATAACCATTATTTACAGCACAAAAAGCATGATACATTGCAGCTACATCTGCAAAATAAGTCTGATGGTTCGATACAAAAAGCACATTGGAGTCCGGCAGGTCCACAAGATGTTCTGTGCCGGTAATTTTCAGTTTATTAAAGCCATTGAATCGCCTGTAGGATACAAGTCCCAAAATAAAAATAATAAACCTTTTTAAAAAATAAGGTGTTCCGAATGCATCGGTGAATATATTTTTCTTCGCCATTTCTCAATTAAACACGGTAGTGCAAAGTTACATTTTTTTCAGCAACTGGCTGAATTCACTTAATATCATTGCTGTAGCGCCCCAGATAATATATCCGTTAAAATTAATGACCGGAACTTCGTGGCCGCCTGCGCTGGGAAGAGCCATAATTTCAGGGGTGTCAGACAGGTTTAAGAAAGAAGTAATGGGGAATTCAATAGTTTCCACCGCTTCGCTCTGCTGAAGAATGAAAAGAGGATTTTTTTTCGTATACGAAATATAGGGATATACATAAAAATTACTCGGTGGAATGTATATGGGAGACATCTCTCTGATGATTCTTACATAGTGCTTATCAATCCCGATTTCTTCAGAAGTTTCCCGAACGGCGGTTTCTGCAAAATCCTGATCCATCTCTTCGCGTTTTCCACCGGGTAATGAAATCTGTCCGCTGTGTCTGTCATGTTCATTGATAGTTCTTTGGATCAGCGGAAAATACCATTCATTGTCTTTTAAATACAGTACAATATTAACAGCCGCAAATTTGGGATTCTTTGCTAAAACTTCATCATAGGTGAAGACAGGACGATAAGGGGGGGAGAATACTCCATGAGCATGTTCTCCGGGTAATGCCACACTTTTTATTTTTCTCAATAAATCTTTTCCAAAACTTTCCATATTCCAAATTTAACAATATATCTTGAAGAAATAAGGGACTTAACAATAATTAACCTATAGGTTTTATGAATTAAAATAGTAAAAATGGAAAGATTTAAAAATTACGGGAGAAAGCATTTGAAACAATCTGTAATGCTGTATCCTGTGAAGATTATTTCTGAACAATTAGGATAGGTTCATGTTTTACCGGAAAATTAACAGAGTTGGCTATAAAACAGTATTCACTGGCTTTATGGTGAAGTTCTTTTGCTTTTTCAACCATGGTTTCATCTGCTACGGTAACGGCCGGATGTAAGGTTACTTCAGTAAAATGACCGCTTCCGTTGGCTGTTTCTGTCATGATTCCTGTAGCGGCATCAGTATAATCTGTGACGATAACTCCGGCTTCTGAACAAAAATGAAGATACCACAGCATATGACATGAAGAAAGAGAAGATAAAAACATCTCTTCAGGATTATATTTTGTTTTATCTCCCCGGAATGAAGGGTCAGAAGATCCTTCAATCGTTATTTTGTTTTCTGCTGAAACGGAGTGGCTTCTTTCATAGTCTCTGTACCCGCTGGTTCCTGTTCCTTTATTGCCGGTCCAGTGAATCGTAACCGTATAATGATGTTTTTTCATCGTTAATTATTAATTTTTTATTCTTAGCAGGCTTTCGCCAATATTTCAATTGCTGGTATTCAGACTTTTATTCTTTATGCTAAAGTAACAAAAAACCTCCAGTATACACTAGAGGCTTTGAATTTTGTCTTAATTAGAAAATTCTATCAATTCTTCTTTTTTCGAATTGTAAATTTTGTATTCTAAATATTTAAAAGAATCCCTTGGTACAATGGTTACCCATTTTTTGTATTTGATAAACCATTTCATCTGGATACTTTTGATGCCTTTGGTGAGGTAGGCTTCCACAAACGGGTGTACATGCAGATATACTTTTCCTTTTTCTTTCTGCAGGATGTTTCTTAAGGTTTCACCCATTCTTTCCACGATCACAATAGGAGCTACAATTTCTCCGTCTTTGTTCGGGTTTTCTTCTTTGGTCTCAATCTGTTTTTCCGGGCGGTTTCTTTGTCTGGTGATCTGAATCAGACCAAATTTGCTCGGAGGAAGGATTTTGTGGCGGGCTTTGTCGCGCTTCATTTCCTCTTTCAGATGTTCATAGAGATCTCTTCTGTGTTCAGAGTTGGGCATATCGATAAAATCGATGACGATAATCCCTCCCATGTCACGGAGACGCAGTTGTCTTGCGATCTCTGTAGCTGCCATTTTGTTCACTTTCAGTGCGTGTTCTTTATTGACAGCGGTTCCGGTAGTAATATTGTTTCCGGAGTTAACGTCGACGACGTGAAGTGCTTCTGTGTGTTCAATAACAAGATAAGCTCCTTTTGAACTTGGAATGTTAACATGTTTTCCGAAGCTTTGTTTAAGCTGTTTTTCAACATTGTAATATTCCAGAAGAGGAATATGAGAATCATAAAACTGGACAATATTCTTTTTTTCAGGGGCTATTACTTCAACGTAATTTTTCATCTCGTGCACCATCTGCTCGTCATCACAGATGATATTGACGAAATCCTGATTGAAATTGTCTCTTAAAATAGCTGAAGCTTTGTCTTCTTCACTTAAAACTTTGGACGGAACTTTATTTCTCTGGATGTTTTTAAAAGTGCTTTCCCATTTCTGAATCAGTTGATTCATATCATTGTGAAGGTCTGCTACTTTTTTTCCTTCGGCTACTGTTCTGATAATTACTCCGAAACCTTCAGGTTTGATACTGTCGATAAGAGTTCTCAGTCTTTCCTTTTCTTCAGAACTTCTGATTTTTTTAGAAATGGAAACTTTGTTGTCGAAAGGAATTAAAACCAGAAAGCGGCCGGTTAAGGAAACCTGGGTCGAAATTCTTGGTCCTTTGGTGGAAATAGGTTCTTTGGTAATTTGCAATAAAACAAGATCGTCTTTTGCGATTACCTTATCTACCGTTCCGTTTTTGTCTATTTCGGGTTGTATCTCGAAATTTTTTAAGCTTGAAGTGCTTTGTTTTTTAGAAATAGTATCTTTTAAAAACTTTCTGTATGTAAGATATTGCGGTCCCAGATCCTGATAATGAAGGAAAGCATCCTTATCATATCCGATATTTACGAATGCTGCATTCAGGTTTGGGGCCAGTTTTTTTACTTTTCCTATAAACAGATCTCCAACTATAAAATCGCTTTTGTCCTCTTGCTCATGAAGTTCACATAGTCTTCCGTCTTCCAGCAGTGCAATCTTTGTCAGATCATCTTCATGCGAAACTATTAGTTCTTTCTTCATTTTGTTATAAGAATAAAGTTATTAAGATTATAGGAAATCGGTAGGGTTCTCGTTAATTCATTGATATAAATATATGGATTTAGAATGAAAACCTGTATATTTTTATTAAAATAATATTTGAAACCGTCCTTTTTTCCGCGGAATCTTATAGTTGTAAAATAAAAATATAGTCGGTGAACCTTAGAAATTTAAAATCACCAACTATATTATTATATTGTAAATCTCGAGAAGAGGAGATTATTTTTTCTTATGTCTGTTTGCTCTTCTTCTTTTCTTTCTTTTGTGAGTCGCAACCTTGTGTCTTTTTCTTTTCTTTCCGCTTGGCATAATTTTAATTTTTTAGTAACTAGTTAATATTCAGTTAATGTTCTTATTTTACTGCAACTTTCGTTTTTACTTTCTCAACAAAAGATTTTGAAGGTTTGAAAGCAGGAATGTTATGAGCAGGAATCTCAATTGCAGTGTTCTTAGAAATATTTCTTCCTGTTTTAGCAGCTCTTGTTTTAATGATGAAAGATCCAAAACCTCTTAGATAAACGTTATCCCCATTATACATAGAAGTTCTGATCTCCTGCATAAAAGCTTCTACAACTTTCTGTGTTTCATTCTTTTCTGTTCCCAACTTATTTGAGATGGTGTTTACCAATTCTGCCTTTGTCATTTCCTTATTTTAATTTTAAATTTTAGGTGTGCAAATTTAGTTAAAAAAATTGAATACTAGCAAATTAGTGGCAAAATATTTTTGTTCAGATCGTTGAGATATTTATGTATACGCTATATTAAGAAGGGCTTGTCGTAATTTAACAAATTAATAATGTAGCAGTATTACCAGGTAAAATCAGGTAGATTAATCAATGAAAATACAGGCGAGAGATCCTGTAAGCTGATATTTCTCATTAGAATGATCTCTTGCAAAATCTTTCTTCTTTCTATAAAATTTTTACATACTGGAATTATAATATCCGTTTTCTACACAGAAACGAATTAAATGAAGTTTGGTCTTTAATCCTAATTTTTCAGTAAGTCTGTTGATGTAGGTATCAATAGTTCTTGTACTCAAATTAAGTTTTTCGGCAATTTCTTTATTGCTGAATCCCTCATAGCAGAATCTCATAAGTTGTATTTCTGCCGGAGAAAGTTCTTCCTGGCTCTTTTTCTGCCGGTCCATATATTCCTGTACGGCAAGCGGCTGTTGTTCCCATTCTTTGGAGTAAGCTTTGTAATCAAAATCATCGGAAGTAATGCTTCCTTTAATGATATCCTTTATCGTATTGCTTTTTTTCTGGCAGTAATATATGTTGGGAATCCTGGACAAAATCTCAGCCATGTCTTCCTGATAAGTTCCGGAATAAGTGATGATGGGAGTTTCTGTATTGCTTTTCCTTATGTATTTAATCGCTTCAATCCCGCTTAATACCGGCATAAACAGCTCTATAATAAATACATCTTCCTGTCTTCTGTAGATTCTGTTCACCAGCTCATGGCCATTGTTACAGTCATTCAGAAGCATATAGAAAGGATTTTCCATAAGGGTTTTGATCATTATTTTTTTAAAATAAAAATCGCTGTCAGCTATGGAAAAACGCACAGTATTAGATAATAATTTACTCATTTTTAATATCGATTTGGCGAATGATATTCAAAATTCAGAGGCCTAATTTATGAAAAACTTATGAAAGAGAAAATTAATATTAAGTTAATCAGGGTTTTCACGAAACAGGCCTGGGGAAATTACGTATTGTGCATAAAATTTTTTTTTTATATTTTCACAGGCCAAACAAATCGCAAATTATGTCTTCAAACAGGGAAAAAAAATTGAACAAATCTGACGTCAGAACGGGCATTTGGAAGTTTATTCTTTCTTTTGCGGTTTTGTCGGTGGTATCTTTTACGTGTCTGTTTTTCTTTTTTAAAAGCTATGATATCCAGAGAGAGGGAATTACCAGAGAGGCAGATGCTTATAGAGAACTGATGCAGCGAAGTGATGTTCTGAAAAATCATATTGATCATATTTATGAAAATATGACTCAGCTGAGCAGTAATAAGGTAGATAATGAAATTTTCCTCAGAACCAAGATTACGGATGATGTAAAGAACGCTAAAAACGTCATGGATAAAGACAGCTCCGGAAGCTTTAAGCACTATGCCATTCTAATGAGACAAATCGCTCCTATGATTAATTTAAAGGCACAGATCTTTGAGGTAGAATATAAAAAGAAAATTGTTCTGAGAAACCTTGAGGAATGCATGGGAAAAGTAGGACGAGCCAATAATGAACTTCGAAAAGACCCAACCAGAAATTTCACCGGAAGTAAAAGAAGAAAATAAAAAAGAAAAGTTATGCAAGGACAGATTACATTATCTAAAAAGGAAAGGCATTATCAGTTTTTTTATTTAATACTGATGCTGGTAGCTTCTATGGTATTTTTAGGAATTATCTTTTTAAAAGGATTTGAATCTCCGTTTTCTGATGAAGATGTAAGAGGAATTCAGAGTCTGGAACAAAAAGCAGAATTTGAACAGCAGCAAAAGGTCGTTTTACCAATGATGGACAGTACTTTTGTGATGATTACCAAACTTACCAATGAAACACCGCAGCCGTTTGTAGAAAACAACGTAATGAACGGGATCAATGACCTGGCTAATTATTTTGGTGATAACGGAATTGTAGATATCAGAAAAGATGCCTATCCACAGATTGCAAAATTCTATAAAATGTATTTTGATGATAAAAAAGTTGTGTCTACTACGACTGAAGATATTAAAAGATTTGAAAAGCAGGTGGAGGATTGCAGAATCGGATTTAAAGATAAACAAAATAAGCTCTATGAGCGTGAAAATGCACTGAAGTCGCGTACTCAATAATGAGCAGAAATGAAATTAGGAACTATAAATAAAACACATCACAATTATTAACTATGAATTATTTTCAAAAGAACAAAAAGAACATTATCATTGGCGTTATTGCAACTTTGCTCATTGCAGCTCTTGTTGCACTGTGGCTGCAGAAAAAAGTGATTCATTCTGCAGATGATATTGTTGGAGTGGTTTATCCGTCTTCATTGTCGGTAGGAGATACTCTTTTATTTGAAGATAAAACCCAATTTGCTAAAACCAAACGATGGAATTTCGGAGATGGGACAACTTCTGATAAAAACAGTGGAATCCACTTTTATAACAGACCAGGATATTATCAGGTAAGCCTTATCGTGGATAATAAGTACACCAAATCTTTCCCGGTAATGGTTACTGCCAGAAGCATGCAGAAACAGAAAGATTCTGCAACGGCCAGAACTACAATTGAAGCTCCGGTGCAGGCTATGCAGAATGAAAACGTACAATTCCGTGCCGTTTCCGATGCTAAACAGTTTTCTTGGAAATTTGGAGAAACCGGAAATACAGATTCAAAAGACAAACTGGCTATTTATTCCTATAAAAAGCCGGGAGATTATCTGATTACCCTGTATACGGAAGAATCTGCAGAACCGATCTATCACCGTATTAAGATCCTTCCTGCTTATGACTCTCTGGAAGAAGAAGAAGTATCTGTAGAAGATTCTTATGCAAAAATTGATAACGACTTCAAATATCATTTGCAGCAGATTGCCAATGGAAACAGTTTTAATATGCATTATAACTACCTGTTGAGAACGTATCTGTGTAATAATGAAAATACCGTAGTCAAGGTAAATGACAGCAAAGTAAATAATTTCTATATGTACTGTGCAGGTCTTCAGTTTGATAAAAATACGGTAATTCAGACCGTAAAGGTAAATCTGGATGACACACAAAACTGTGTAACGAAAGTAGATATAAACCAAAGCAAATAATACCGTCCGGTTTTACCCGGGTGTGCCAATCATAAAAAGATAAAATAGGATGAAAAATAAATTTCCTCTAGCAGCATATTATATAGGACTATCAGTATTACTGGCGAGCTGTCAGGTAAAGCTTCCGTCAAAGAAAACTCCGGAACCTTCCCAGTACGGGCAGGTGGATAATTCACCGGTTGTCAATGGTTATCCTAAAAAGTCAGTTCCATGGATCGTCGTTTCAGACCGGTCCAGAAATACGGCTTATCTTGATAAAGACGATGAGAAGTCATATAAAGAGGTGAAATTCTTAGAACCTTTAATGGTTTTAAAGCATAGAGACGGAATGGTAAAAGTAGCGGAATATGTTCCGGATGCTTTAATGAAAAAAGTTTCGTCAAAATCAATCAAAACCTATGGCTGGATCCCGGAATCTGACCTGCTTTTATGGAGCAATTCTTTAAAAAGCGAAAAAACAGGTTATCCGGTAAGAGTAGCAGTAGTACCTAACAACAGTGAAGTGATCAGAAATGCTGAAAGGTATTATAAAAATGATTCTATTATGGTGTTTAATTCACCAAGCCTTATTGAAACAGCCAATGTAAAGATTCCTAACGGACAAATGGTGTATGTTTACAAACAGGCTGAAAACAACAAACGGTTTTTAGTAGGTAAAAAACCATCTGTCGATATCGATAGCATTGGAAAAAGCCTTTACGGATGGGTAAGCTCAAATGTGATTTCAGCATGGGGTGAACGTTCTGCCGTAAAACTGAAAAACACAACAGGGATTAATGAAAGTGCTCTGGGAATTCATGAAGGACATCCGGGTGCAACAGGATCCGATGCTGTAAATAAAACAGCAGTTCTTCTTACTGATGTAAACAAAAGAACCCCACTGGAAAATATTTATCCTGTCAGCCTGACCCTGGATGAAACACCTACACCGGACTCTAAAACAAAATATTTTACGAATATTCTGGATTATAGTAAAAACTATGTTTTCAATGTGTTAGGAGAACCTATTTATTTCGACCGTTACAGAGAAATTACGGAGAGAGATAAAAACATCAATATTGTTTTCGCACTGGATGTGAGCGCTCCGAATGCTCCGTATGCGCCTATTGTAAAGTCATTATTACAGGATTTACAGCTTAGATTTGAAAAACCTTCTTATTTCGGGAATGTAAAATATGGTGTTGTTTTATACAAAAATAACCCTTGCGGAAACAATACAGCCGTTTCAAATTTAAGTACAGATTACAGTAAAATTACAACGTTTATTGATCAGAAGACCAATGAGATGAATTGTAACAGCAATAGCGGTTATCAACCGGTAGGAGAGGCTCTTACCGCAGCAGGAAATCTTCTCTCAAATGTTCCCGACGAAACCAATATCGTTGTTACTGTTGGTACCTCAGCGAACCAGAGCGGTAATATGTACAGTGTGATCAGCTCATTAACTCAGGCTCAGGCGAGACTGATCATGTTCCAGACCAGCGCAAGATCTTCAGATACCTATAATGACTTTGTATTAATGGCTGAAAATGTAGTAACCAATACGGCCAAAAATATAGCTGAGCTTAAAAAACAAAAGATTATCAATCAGTCTGATGTGCTTACCAAAAATAATTTCAGTCTGGTAGAAGGGGATGAAGGGTTTTTCTCATTAGCTTATCCTAAACAGAGTATGTCTCAGGGATTTGTCATCTTTCCTAAAAAAGGAGATGTGGCAACACCGGGCTTCCTGAAAAAATCTGTAGATAGCCTTATTGCTCAGGTTACTTTAGATAATCAGACCGTTGACAAATCTTTAAATGAGTATTTCCATTCGTCCGTAGGAGCAGGGAGAACAGATGTAGATTTAAAATATAAATATCTGTATCCGGGACTTACAAATCCTGTTTCTGCAGGAATTGCAGCACAGTTGATCAACTATGGCAGTCCATTCCTCGTAAAAGGATATATCCCTAAAGATTTAAAAGAATTTACTCCGGGAATAGAAAAAGGAATTCTGATCTCTGAAGGAGAATATGATAACTTAAAAGCTTTTTATACAGAAGTATATAGAAATACGGAGGCTGAGAAAGCAGACTTTAACCAGGCAAGAGCGATTAAAGAATATGTGAAGCTGCTGAAAAAATATAATCCGACAATCAAATTCCTTGACAAAGGAGCGCTTTATGAAATGCCAATGTCTTATGCTATTGGAATGAGCACAGGATTTGACCTTTCAGAAGAAGAACTGATGGCTAAGTATAAACTTAAAGGCTGGAAAAAGTCTAAAATAGTTTCTAATGAAACCGTAAGAAACTATTTCCGCCACTATAAAGATCTGTCAGACAGAATGCTTGCCAACAGAAATAATCCGGCGGTAAAAATTCAGCAAAACGGACAAACCTTCTACTGGCTTAATGAGTATTTTACTCCGACAAGGTTCCCGACTGAACAACCGGAATATACTAAACATTAAACATTCGTTTTATCATATCAAAAGCAGAAGTAGCAGTACTTCTGCTTTTTTTATTCAGGAGAATGTAAACTGTTGTGGATTTTATTTTGTAAAGGGACGATCTACATGATAAAAAAAGAAGATGTTTTTCAGCTTTTAACTTTGAATTTTTAATGAAAAAATATTATCTATTTCTCTTTTAGGTGTAAAATCGTTGTTTTTGTTTAATATTTGAAATATTATAAATTCCTTTATTAAAGGATGTTACAGATATGTTCGTAAATCTATGATCGTAGAATTACGACATAAAATCGTAGAACTACTACAAAATTTCAATTTTATATTCAAAAGTTTTTTTTAGCGAAAAAGAGCCTTTATCTTTGCTACACAATCACTGAATCACAAAATATTATTAACGATTAAAATTTACTAATCATGGCAGAAAGAAATTCAAGAGGAATCTTAAAATTCAATGGAGGAGAAGGACAAAAGCTGTTAAAAATGAAATACAGCGTATCAAGATCTACAGACGTTTCAGGACGTGTGGCTTCAGATCCGTCTAATGCTTTAATTAAAGTAACGGTAGAAGCTACTGAAAAATCTGATATCCTTGAAAGCTTGCTCAATGGAAAGTATAAGCCTACCGTAGGTGAAATTACTTTCAATAAATCTCACGAAGAGGGAACATTAATCACGCTGAACTGGCACAACGGATATGTAATCCAGCACCAGGTAGATTTCGATGCAATCGACAGCAACAGCATGCTGATCAGCTTCGTGATCAGCGCCGAAACCATAGACTATGGGAATTCCCAGTATGCAGGTCTTTGGCCAAGCAGCTAAAATTGACACATTATCACACATTCATACGAAAAAGACTGTCCTTATTAAAGACGGTCTTTTTTTGCCTCGAATATGCTATGGTTCTTCCAGAAAGAAAGAAGATACCTGTGATAAGAAACCAAGATAAAAATGAAAAAAAGAGCTTGGCGACTTCTCTAATCAAAGAATTAACTATCTTTATCTCATTTAGAATAAAATAATTAATTTTATAGACATAAAAAGCTTTTGTTTCTTCGCCAAAAGAACATAAGCCACCGGATTTCTGACAGATGATAGAACCAGTATCATTTGAAAAAATAATAAACAGAGCGCAAATATTAATATAAGAAAAATTATCAATGGGAGTACTAGTAACCAACGAAACAGTAAAACAACTATTTCATATTGCTCAGTCGATAGCAAAGGAAAATTATAATGCTACTTATGGAGGTCCCCACATCCTTCAGGCTTTAATGCATAAAGATATCGGCCTTAATGAATTTCTGAAAAGCATAGATAAAGATCCCGGCTATTTTTATGAATGGGCAGATGTACGTATTGAAGAATATCCAAAGACCAGTCATCTTCCGGATGAGGCCAGACAGGATGAAGCGGTAGATACTCTTGTAGAAGAAGCAGATGACATCCGTTTAAAATTAGGACTGGATGAGATCACTCCGATCTGTATTCTGACGGCTATCGTAAAACCTCAGGTTGTTTTTTCACTTCAGCAGCTGAAATCACTTCCGCTAAGAGAACACGAAATTTTTAATTTATACAGAAAAGATACCCCTTTTACCGTTTCGGAAGACGGCGACTTTTCTTCTTTATTTTCAAACGGTTCCGATTTTACGGACTCTTCTTTTCCGTCTATCAAAAGCTATTGTGTAGACAGAACAGCACAAGCCAGAACAGGTGATCTGGAAAATATTATCGGAAGAGATAAAGAGCTTAGAATGCTGGTAGAAATCCTTTGTCGAAGAAGTAAACCGAATGTCATTATCATCGGAGAACCGGGAGTCGGGAAAACAGCTTTAGTAGAAGGCTTTGCTATAGAAATCACGAAAGGAAATGTACCGGATATGCTCAAAAACGGAACGCTTTTAGAACTGGATACAGGTGCATTACTAGCCGGAACTTCATACAAAGGAGAAATTGAAGACCGTTTGAAAAAAGTAATCAATGAATGTAAAAAGATTGAAAAAGCAATTCTTTTCATTGATGAGATTCATACCCTTTTAGATCCCAAAGGAAGCATCGGAAATGTTGCCAACCTTTTGAAACCGGAACTTGCAAGAGGTGAAATTACCGTTATCGGAGCAACAACCCAGGAAGAGTATAGAAAAATTATTGAACCGGAACAGGCTTTCAACCGTCGTTTTGAAGTGTTAACCGTAAATGAACCGGATGAAAAAACCTGCGTAAAAATGATTGACGTGCTTTTGGAAGGCTATAAAAAACACCACGGTATTGAAGTGGAAAAAACAGCGCTTCCCGAATGTGTACGACTGGCCAAAAGATATGCAAAAGGTAAGAAATTACCGGATGCAGCCATAGACTTGCTAGACAGAACAATGGCAGCAATCAAAATGCTTGATGAACTTTCCGAAAAAGAACTGGAAAGCTGGAAAGAGAGCTATGAAACGATCTTAAAAGAAGAGTTTACAGACCATAAAGATAAAGCAGACGAACTGATCTGGACGTATAACCTGCTGAGAGATAAAATAAGCCCCATTCTTTGGGGATCGCTGAGTGAACAACCTGCTATTGATAATTCAATGCCGGTTGAACAGATTCAGAAAATCATTGAAGATACTTACGCCGAATTGCTGCAGCATGCTGCTAAGAAAAGAGAAAAAGTAGACCGCCTCGAGCTGGCTGCTGTAATGGCTGCCAAAACCAATATTCCTATCGGTAAAATTCAGGCTCAGGAAAAAGAAAAACTCCTGAATATGGAATCCCTTCTGATGAACAGGGTAGTAGGACAGGATCATGCCTTAAAAATCCTTTCTGATGCTATCGTTGAAAACCGAAGCGGACTAAATAAACCGGGGCAGCCCATCGGATCATTTTTCCTTTTAGGCCCCACAGGTACCGGTAAAACAGAACTTGCCAAATCAATGGCCGAATTGCTGTTCAATGATGAAAAAGCAATGGTGCGTTTCGATATGTCGGAATTTAAAGAAGAACATTCTGCCGCATTACTATACGGGGCGCCTCCGGGATATGTGGGATATGAAGAAGGTGGAATGCTTGTCAATAAAATAAGACAACAGCCTTATACCGTGGTTCTTTTTGATGAGATTGAAAAAGCCCATCATTCCGTATTTGATGTATTCTTACAGATTATGGACGAAGGGAAAGTTCATGATAAGCTCGGAAAAGAAGGGGATTTCAGCAATGCACTGATCCTGTTTACTTCCAATATCGGAAGTGAAGAAATTGTAAAGCAGTTTGAAGAAGGAAAGATTCCTGAATCCTCTTCACTGATGCAGATTATGTCCAATTCAGGAAGATTCAGACCTGAATTTCTGGCAAGAATTACAGAAATTATTCCTTTTGCACCCATCACGGAATCTATTGCAGAAAGAATTTTCAATATTCAGCTGAAATCACTTCATCACTCATTGACAAGACTGGGAATGGCTTTAAAAATCAGTGATGAAGCCGTGAAAAATCTCGCATTGGGAGGGTTTAGCAGTAAATACGGAGCCAGACAGATCTCAGGAGTCATTCGTGCCCAGCTCGCGAGACCAATCTCCAAAATGATCGTAAGAGAAGAAGTGAAATCCGGACAGACCATCCATGTAGACTGGAATACAGAAGAAAATAAACTAAGCTGGAAAGTAGATTAAATTATAAGCAAAAGGTAAAAAGGCGAAAAAGCAAATGCAGATTGGCCTTTTTGCCCTATAAATACATTTAAAATGAAAATTATTGTCAGGAATATTTTTACAGCTTTTCTGTTATTGGGAGCCGGTATTTTTGTAAACGGACAGTTTCTGGCTGCTTCAGATACCTCAGAAAGCAGCGTGAAAAGATATAAAGGAATCATCAGTTCCAATAAAGACCTTGTTGAATTTATTGAACAATTACTTCTTCAGAAAGGACTTCCCAAGCATTTGAGAAACCTGGCCCTGATTGAATCTCATTTTGACAGAAACATTACCTCAGGAGCCGGAGCTGTGGGAGTCTGGCAGTTGATGACAGCCCATGCCAATCAATACGGGCTTACCGAACAAAACCGTACGGATGTTTATAAAAGTACTAAAACGGCTGTGATTTCTTTAGCCAATCTATATAAGAAGTATAATAACTGGGTGACTGTAGTGGCTGCTTATAACTGCGGAGAAGGAAATATTGCCAAAGCGATGCAGGCCGCAGGTTCTTCCCAATATCACGAATTTTACAAATATCTGCCCGGAGAAACCATTAATCACGTTAAAAAATATCTGAATGCCTGTTATGCGACAGGGGAGCTTGAGAGTGTTTTAAATAATTACAATTCTTCAAGAATTAATAAAGTTTTCTTTGAAGATGGAAACAGGAAAATGACAGAGGCTGCTCTTTCAGAAACAGAAATTAACGCCGGATTTAGTCTGAAGGTGGTTGCTGATGAACTGAATGTTGATGTAGATAAAATTCTGGCCTGGAATCCGGGAATTGTGGAAGAGTTACAGAAGAAAGGAGAAAGCCCTTTCTATCTTCCCACCGATCTGATGCCTGATTTTCTTTTAAGAAAAAACAAAATACTGATGAGATCTATTAAAGAAGGAAGAAGTTCTCAACAATAATTTGAAATGATAAGGATGAGCATATTCTTTGAAAGACCTGCCGGTGTTATCGGCAGGTCTTTTTATTTGCTCAATATTCGGTTTTCCTCATATCATCTTTTTTTTCCAATAATGCTGAATTTTCACATCTGTTAAGACTTCTTAATTTTTTATTAAAAAGTCTTAATATTTCTCATTGTTGTGTGAAATTTTATTTTTAATATGTTTTTTTTTATTTTAAATAAATCCTTTATTGATAGTGTTTTATTGGTGTTTTATAAGTCAATTGTCGTAGAATTACTACATGAAATCGTAGAATTACTACAAAATTTCAATTTTATATTCAAAAGTTTTTTTTAGCGAAAAAGAGCCTCTATCTTTGTTACACAATCACTGAATCACAAAATATTATTAACGATTAAAATTTACTAATCATGGCAGAAAGAAATTCAAGAGGAATCTTAAAATTCAATGGAGGTGAAGGACAGAAGCTGTTAAAACTTAAGTACAGCGTATCAAGATCTACAGACGTTTCAGGACGTGTAGCATCAGATCCTTCCAATGCACTTATCAAACTTACAGTAGAAGCTACTGAAAAGTCTGACATCCTTGAAAGCTTGTTAAACGGAAAATACAAGCCTACATCAGGAGAAGTTACTTTCAATAAATCTCATGAGGAAGGAACATTAATCACTTTAAACTGGCAAAACGGATACGTAATCCAGCATGAAGTAGAATTCGATGCAATCGACAGCAACAGCATGCTGATTAGCTTTGTTATCAGTGCTGAAACCATCGATTACGGGAACTCTCAGTACCTTGGTCTTTGGCCGTCAACAGGTCATTAAGCCGATTCATCATCTTAGTAAAAATAAAAATTGGTACAGAACAGCGCACACGTGTATGCTGTTCTGTTTTTCCATTTTTAATAAAATCGCGAAAAATCTGTCAGAAGCCAGTACTATATATCTGAGAACTTTCTGATTCAGTATCAATATCAGCAGCTTATTATTTATTTAACTTAAACACACACAATTATGTTTCAGGATGATAAAACAATTAAAGTAGATAGCTCCCCAGAGGATATCAAACAGAATACGGAGGCAGTTAAAAATACAGTCAAAGAAAATACTGTTAAAAAAGCAGCGGAGAAAGTCAATAAAGCAGTAAAAACCGGACAACAAAGTTTAAGTACTGCTCAGGGAGCTGATATGTTTATGAACCAGACTCTGGTCTCTAATAACCCTTCCGTGGTGGAGAAAAAAGTATGGTCCAAACAACCCACATCAAAAATTCATAATGCAGAAGCCATTCCTCAAAGCTATATTGCAGGAATCAATCGCGTTGTAAAACTGGATGTGGTTATTGAAGGACAGATGATTAAACACTTCAAACATTTTAAGTTGGTTCAGAGTGCGGGTAAGCACCATGAATTCAGCTTGGTTCTGGCTCATGATACCTTAGGAAGCCCGGAAAATCACAACCTTCAGGAAGCCCAGAATTTTTTAGGAAAAAGAATTACCGTAGTTTTTAAATATAAAGATATTGAAAAAGGTGCTGAACGTAACTTTGTGGGTGTAGTCACAGAAGTCGGTTTCAGCCAGGAAAAAGGAAGTCTGGGTAATATCGTTCTTAAAGGGTATAGTCCTACTGTCCTTTTGGATGCAGCACCCCATATTCAGAGTTTTGGCGGAGGTCAGCCGGTAAGCTTAAATAGTATTGCAGACCAGGTGATCCGTGAAGGATTAGGACAAAACAAATTTGATTTCAGAGTAGACGCACAACATGGAAACGTGTCTTACAGCTCGCAATACGAAGAGACTCATTATAACTATCTCGCCAGAATGGCTGAAGCTTATGGTGAACAGTTTTATTATGACGGAGAAGTACTGCATTTCGGAAAACTTCCGCCTCAGGAAAAACCGGTTAAGCTTACTTATGGAAGCAGTGTAAGCGATATCGCCATTAAAATGAAGGCACAGCATGTCAATCCCAGTTTTTACGGATACAACAGCAGTAAAAATGAAAAACTGATTACAGGAAGTTCTAAAATCAATCATACATCAGATATTGCACGACGTGCTTATGAAATCTCAGAAAAAACCTTTACTACGCCTTCTTTAAGAATAGCGCCCATTAAAGCGACTTCCTTTATGGATATTGATGCCTCTCAAAAAGGAACAGCCGGAAGTAAGGCTTCGGAAGTTTTTGTAACTTCAGGAACTACAACGGTACCTTTTTTATATCCCGGATGTACCGCCGATATTGAGATGCGTAAATCAGAAACTAATGATACGTCGTATTTCACAAAACTGATGATCACCGAAGTCATTCATGAAGTGGATGCGAGAGGGTATTATGACGGAAGATTTGAAGCTATTGCTGCCGATACCGGTTTTATTCCCCGCCCCGAATTTGATGTTCCAAGAGCGGAAGCTCAGTTTGCCAAAGTAATTTCCAATACGGATCCTTTAAATCAGGGCAGAGTGAAGATTCAGTTCGACTGGCAGAGCGGGCCGGATACTTCGGAATTTATCCGCGTGATGACACCGGATGCCGGAAGTAGTGATAAAGTCAATAAAAACAGAGGTTTTATGGCTATTCCTGAAGTTGGAGATCAGGTAATTGTCAATTTCGTTCATCAGCATCCTGACCGTCCTTTTGTGATGGGAGGAATGTTCCATGGAGGAATAGGAGCAGGAGGCGGTGCCAACAACATTATTAAAAGCTTGAGCAGCAGAAGCGGAAATAAATTAGAATTAAATGATGGTGAAGGTTCTGTTTTTCTTACGGATCAGGGGGGGGCTAATATGAAGTTTGACGGAGCAGGAAATGCTCAGACAAATGCCAATAACAATAAGACCGTTAATGTCGGAAATAATAATACCGTTAATGCAGGAAGTACCAGTGCGATTAATGTGGGCGGAAAAAAAGGAGAAGGAGCCAATTCCTGCCTGAAAATGGATGCTGCCGGAAATATATCGATAGAAGGTAAAACAAAAATTGAATTAAAAGTAGGAGAGAACAGCATTACAATTACCAAAGAAGGAATAACCATTTCTGCCAAAGAAGGAATGCTGGATATGAATGCGTTGAAAAATGCTTTACTGGTAACACAGGATAATTTAAGTATTTACAGTAAGTCAAAAACATCCATGAACGCTACAGGAGATTTGTTTATTACCGGTAGTACAGTAGATATTAATTAATGTATCATTATCTTAACACCTAATAGAATGGCATTGGAACTGAATAGTCAGGAAACAGATGATTTAACAGGATTTAAATATGCCTGGTACAAAAAATCGGAATATCATATCAATATCAGGTCTTATCTTACTTTAGGGAACGGAAAAGCTAATCAGACAGAAATAGAAGAAGACTGGATGGTATTACCCGGAGAATATAACCATATTGCCATTCATTCTTCTCCTCAGAGATATATTCAGGCAGATGGGCAGATGCAGCCTTTTTATGAAATTCTGGGGGAGATCAGTAAGGCAACCGATGTATTGGAAGTATTGCTGGATACAGACAAAACTATTCTTGAAGTTACCAATAAAGAGGAGGTTTTACGTAAATGGAGTGAGATAAAAAAAGATTTGCGATTTTTTGAACTGGTAAAAGAGAGCTATGATACCTTTATCCATATTTATGATAAGGAGTTTAACGAGATAGACCGCAATATTCAACTGAATTTTTTATATCAGATCATCTTCTATCCATTACCTGCTTTCAGAGGCGGAAGTTTTATTGATGAGATTCCGGTAAGAACAGCCTTATCTACACTATTTCCGGGAGAAAAACTTCGATACAGTTCTCGGTATACAGTTTCTAAAAGGGAAGAAGGCGGATTTAGGGTAAAACTGGAAGGAAAAGAAGATCACGGAGCTTCCCATTTTGAGGAGGTCTATAAAAATAAATATGAGAGAACACTTGGGCTTCCTTTAAAATATAAATATTTTTTAGAAGGTGAATATCTTTATAATGAAGATTCAGTACTTGCAGAAGTTGTGTTCCATGTGAAAGAAGAGCTTAATGAAAAAATGTTTTATGTCTGCAGATATCATATCAAATTAAACAAACAATAAAATCAGGATCATTATGAGTCAGTTATACATAGCACAAAATACTCCGCTGATGTGTAGTAAAGGGAGAAGGCTTATAGGAATCGGAGTGAGTTCCCAGTCTTCGGTACACCTGAAAAAAGGGACTAAGCTGATGGCTACGGAAGAGGATCGTTTCAAGGATAATTTTATCTGTCCTGAAATGATGATGGCCGGAGCTTTGGCCGGAGTAGCTGTAGCTGCCGCTTTTTCCGGAGGACTTTTCGTTCTTGCCGCCGCCGCGTGGGCGGGAAGTGCACTGATTGATGACTGCCTGAATATATGTTCCTTTTTATGTAAAGGAAGTGACTGGAAAAATACCCATCCAAAAGTAAAGATTGAAAATAAAAAACCTTTATTGCAAAACTCCAGTTTACATTGTTTTCTCGGTGGGGAAATTACTTTCCATTTACCGGTTGTTCAGCTGCAGGAAGCAGTTACCGCCAGTAAAATGGCCCAAAATTCTTATGAAGACAATAAAAAGGGAGAAAATACCGATATCGATGGCTATACCAGAATCAACACGGATGACCAGAGTGAATTAAATAAACTCTTTGGTCCGGGTGTATTACTAAAAGAAGATTTTAATACCAATAAAGACGATGGTTTCTTTTCTTCCCTTTATTATAATAAAGAAACCGGAGACTATTTTGTAGCTTTCAGAGGCTCGGAAGCAGGTGACCAGTTTATAAAAGACTGGGTAATAGAAGACGGCGGACAGGCTTTTGGAGCTAATACACCTCAAATAGAAAAGACGAGAAACCTTGCTCAAAAGATGAATGAGGCAACCAACGGAAAAGTGAAATTTACAGGACATTCACTGGGAGGCGGAAACAGTGCGATGGCTTCCTACTATACAGGACTTCCCGGATATACTTTCAATGCGAGAGGTGTGCACAAAAATACACTGGATTATCTTGATAAAAAGAAAGCTGTAGGATCGACCTCAAATATCATCAACTACAGTACAAGCAACGATATCCTTAACGGATTGCAGAATAATAGAGAAGGATTACTTTCCACATTAGCTTTTTCAAGGATTCCCGGACTTAATAAACTGGCCATATTCGGAGGTCTTACAGGTGCTGCTCCCCGTGCATTGGGACAGCAGCATGAAATCTTCGGATATATAGAAGATAATGAAGGTCTTGGTATTAAGACCTTAGGAAGCGGACACGGCGCCTATGCAGATGCTCTTCAGGCGATGGTAGCCAATATCAATACAGACGTTGTAGCAAATAATATATAATATGAAACCATTTTTTTTAATAATATTTTCCATCATGACACTTATTTCCTGCTCAGACTTTAGCCTTAGGTCACGTAAAAAAGAAAATAGAAATGAATATCCTCCTTCAAAGATGTTTAAAGGAGACGGTTTATCAGCAGCCCAAAAAATGTTCGATGGAGATCTGGTAGGTATGGAGCAGCTTATTAAAGAAAAACATATCGACCTTAATGCCTTACAGGAAGAAACAGGATATACATTGCTCATGTATGCTTCTGTGATTGAGAATACCAATGCAATGGAGAAACTTTTGGCCTTAGGTGCAGATCCTAATATTATCGTTCCTAATGAAGGGCTGGAATCCCCCTTAAATCATGCAGTAGCACTTAATAACTATGATATGCTTCAACTGCTTTTCAAGTATAAAGCCAATCCCAATCCAGCTTTAGGAAGATCTCCATTAAGTGTAGCCATGCTGATAGGTGGTTTTGAAAATACCGAAAAAAAAATGATCGATTATTTGCTTCAGAATGGAGCTGATATCAATAACATATCCATTGATGGAAGCAATATAATGGAAGATGCGGCCAGAAATGATCTGAAACTGGCCAGTTATTTTTTAGAGAAAGGAGGCCAGCCTAAGATAAAAGGGACAGATCTTTGTCCAATAGCGGGTTATATTCAGTTTGAAGAAGAAAATCAAAGAAAATTTAATAAAACGGAAAACTTAAATGAAATAACAGCGTTTAAAAAACAGTTAATTGAGAAGTATAACGTTCAGTTTCCCTATAAAAAAGATACCGTAGCAGAAGCTAAGCTCAGAATACAGCTTTATGAAAATCTAAACCCCAAAGATAAAATCTCCATTAATTTTAACAACAATTATGGAGAGAACCTTTATCAGGAAGATTTGAAAAGAGCGAAAGGCAGCTAAGCTAACGTAAAATAATTAAAAAAGTCTCTAGGAGAGGCTGATGAACAATAATGGAGTTTATACAATATAAAATACAGAAAAAAGATACATTAGAGTCTATTGCCGAAAAACAGAAAATTTCAGTGAATGAACTTGTGGATTTTCATAATCAACATTCCGGAATCACCGGTGTTATTATAGGAAGTACACTACCTATTCATCTGGAGCATATTATAGTAAGCAAAGAACACCTTAAAAAACAAAAAGTCAGAAGCATAAGAGAAGGTGAGAAAGTTCCCTTTAATCAAAAAGCAAGATACCGTTGTGAACAGGTCAATACAACCAGTATTAACGGAGAAGTTGCCCAGTTTGTAGAACAGAAATTTCAATACCTCCTTAAAATAGATACCGTACATAATATAGGATCTGTTAAAAGAGAAGATTACCTAAAAAAAATGACCCCTCCGGTTATGCTGAATGTTCTTGATTTTATTGCGGAAACAGACCAAATCAAGCACAATATCCTTTTTACCCTAGATGAGAACGGACAGATCAAAAAGATTCTCAACAGAAAGGAGCTGCATGACAACTGGACAGTATATAAAAAACAACAACTTTTCAGGAATCCCTTTATCATAGAGCTGGCCAAGGCTAATGAAGAAGGAGTTCAGGAAATTATTAAACTGGGAGATACCCAGTTTTCCCCTGAAGCTGCTAATGAAGAAGAGTACAGAAAAGACTTTTTTTATTTCACCTGTTTTAATCAGTATATCAATAGTGATCGTCTGGAGCCTGCTCATTTTAGTTTTCTTTCCACTGTAGTACCTCCTAATGTAATACCTCTTACTCTGAGATATGACAAAGTTTCTGAACATCATGAGATACTTACCCTGAGAATGGTGGCAGAATATGAATTAAATAAAGAGCTGGAAGAAAATATCATCAGCCAGTATAATAACCTGCACCAACCCAGTATAGGCTTTAGTTATACTCAGTATAAACTGATCTTCAGATCAAAAATAGAAATAGATACCCGTACGGGACTGGTAAAAACAGCTATCGTAAAAATGAAGGAATCTATTGCTGATAACATAGAAAATGAATGCAACTATAGTATAAAACAATTAGAAAATTATACCCCGGATGAAGGAAATTAAGAATTTTCAATTTGATGGTATCGATGCCAAAACAGAATGGAAAATAGGACTGATACTGGCTGTTCCTGCATTAGCCGTATTTTTTCTGGTTATGTACATAGGTGAGCTGTATCTGCCAAAGTCTTCTTTTTTATATCCTGTTCTGCTGGCCTCATTTTTAACAATTATAGTAAGCATACTTATATTGAAATTATTGAGTACCACCATAAAAGATAAAAAATGGAATATCAATGTTGATGAAAGTATGCTGGAAATTACTTATAAAAATGAGAAAAAACTAATTCCGCTGAAAGACATCAGATCGATTAAAAATCTGGGAAATGTAGGGTTCAGATATCTGACGATAACCACCCCTGATGAAAACATCAGGATGAGAGTCGGAAATACGGGATTTGTACCATTTTCAACTCAAAAAGATCTTGAAATAATAGATGCATTTGTTGACTATTTAAACCCTTTTTTAGAAGAGAATTTTAATAAAAAAGAGCTTAAAAATAAACTAAATACCCAGGTGTTTCCTCACTATGGAGTATATGTAGTGAAGTCTGAAAAGATAAAATACAGTATGATCAACAGGCTGAAACCATGGCAGATTATGATCATTTTTCTTTGCGGAGGCTTTTTATTACTGATTGTATTATTTACACAACTCGAAAAATACTGGTAACAATATAGATTATGGCAGTTTACTTACCTGAAAAAATATATGCGGTCTGTACCAATCAGATGAATCCTGACCCAAGGCAGCTTTTATTGAGTGATTTGAGAGAGTCATTCGCAAGAACCGTGAAGTTCGGAGCCCGGGATAAAGTTTTTCTTGTCAAAATTGATAAAAAACTTAGCGAGGATTTTAAATGTAAATCAAACTGGAGCACAGGAGCAGGAATGGTGGCGCTAGGTGCCGGTGTGGGAGTAGGGCTTGGGATTGCTGCAGTATGTATGACCGTACCGGTGGCCGGATGGATCGTTGGAGGAGCTATCGCAATCGGGGCCATTATCTGGGGAATCTGTAAAATGGCACAAAGACCTTCATGCAGTGATATGATCGGATATGAAGAAAGTAAATGGACTTTACATCATACTACAGTAAGGTTTGACAGCCATAAAATAAAGGTTAAAGATCTCCATCTGGCACTCACCAAAAATTCTATGCTGTCCTGTAAAGAAGGAGGAGTGGTACTTCCCTTTATCAACAAAGCAGATGCCGTAAGTGCAGCCGGAAATATTGCCGGAAATAATAAAACTGAATTCTGGACTAATGTGGCTGGTGGATTTTTAACAGGTGCTCTGCTTGGTTTCGGAATGGGAGTCGCTTTGCCTGCAGGTGCCACTTTAACCTGGGGACAGGGAGCTTTGCATGCTCTGACGCAGGCTACCATATTTGGACTGTGGATTCCTGTAGGACAAATCTTAATTACTCCCTTAGCAAGCGGATTAGGTGAAAGAATAAATTCAGCACAAGCCGACGGAAGCAGCTATAGTGATGTTAAAAGCGCACAACAGGGAACCGAAGATCCCATCATTCCAACAGATAACTGGGATCTGTGGAGTCCTGTAAAAGACGGACGTGATATCAGAAAGAATATGATTGAGAATAAAGCCTCAAAAGCCGATCTCGAAAAATTTGACAAAGGTATTGCAGAAGCCAAAAAACAGGGAACCTATTCTTTGAAAAATAATCCGGAGTTAAGAGAAATGTTTGAAAGAATGAAAGCCGGAGAATTCGGAAAAGAACTTCAGGAAAAAGTGACCAATAAGAGCGGTAATTTCAGAGGAAAAGTAAACGGGAAGAATGCGAATGCATCAGCCGAAACCCATTCTGAAAAAACCAACCTCTCCATTAGTGAAAATAATAAAGCAAGTTTAAAAAGCGGAGCCACATCAGCGGCTGGTATTCTTACTTTAATTGCTCCGTTTGCTGCAAGTTATTTCTCAGAAAAAGCCATCAGACTGGCCGCTGAAGGTTTTGCCAAAGATATGACCAAAGGAGTGACGGTAAGTGCAACGGATGCCTAAGGCAACAGGGATGATTTTCCTTTACATATCAGATTAAACCGGTCTTTTGATATTGATTATATCCCTTTGCGGGGTATTCGTTTACTACTGATTTTATTATGTATAATAAAAGATAAGTATTTTAAAGATAACAGCTTAAACAGAGCTTTTAAATCTATAGTCGTAGAATTACGACATGAAATCGTAGAATTACGACAAAATTTCAGATTTATCTTCAAAAGCTTTTTTTTCAAAACCAACGGCTTTATCTTTGTTATATAATTATCGAATAACAATTTATTACTAACGATTAAAATTTACCAATCATGGCAGAAAGAAATTCAAGAGGAATCTTAAAATTCAACGGCGGAGAAGGACAGAAGTTATTAAAGATGAACTACAGCGTTTCCAGATCTACAGACGTATCAGGACGTGTAGCATCAGATCCTTCCAATGCATTAATTAAAGTTACAGTAGAAGCTACTGAAAAATCAGACATTTTAGAGAGTTTATTAAACGGTAAATATAAGCCTACAAAAGGGGAAATTACATTTAACAAATCTCACGAAGAAGGTACATTAATTACTTTAAACTGGGAAAACGGATATGTGATTCAGCACGAAGTAGAATTCGATGCAATCGACAGCAACAGTATGTTGATCAGCTTCGTTATCAGTGCTGAAACAATCGACTACGGTAACTCTCAGTATGCAGGATTATGGCCGGGTAACTAAGTTACATAGACCCTTAGAAACTAATTTATATAAAACAGTATGCCCATTGAGTGTACTGTTTTTTATGCATATCCTTGACTGTGATCCTCAAAAATTTCAGCTTTCAATGGTCAGGCGCCAACTCTCAACTTTACACCTTCAGCGCTAAACTCTCCCGTTCACACTAGCAACTTTCTTCCTATTTTCATATATTTGTTCATTATAGATAATATGGAGGCAACACAAGATAAAAGGCTGTTTCTCATCGATGCTTATGCGATGATTTTCAGAGGATATTACGCACTGATCAGGAACCCGAGACTTACAAGTAAAGGACTGGATACTTCTGCCGTCTTTGGTTTTACCAACTCTCTGATCGAGCTGATCAGAAGAGAAAGACCCACTCACCTCGCAGTAGTTTTTGATGTGGGACAGGCAAGTGTAAGAACGGAAGATTTTTCAGATTATAAAGCGAATAGAAGTGAAACTCCCGAAGCCATTAAAATTGCTGTTCCATATATTCACAGGATTTTGGAAGCCATGCATATTCCGATTTTAGGAGTAGAAGGGTATGAGGCAGATGATGTGATAGGAACTATTGCCTGTAAAGCAGAAAAAGAAGGGTATACCACTTTTATGGTAACACCGGATAAAGACTTTGCACAGCTGGTTACCGATAAAATCAAAATTTATAAACCGGGTTTAAAAGGTGGCGATATAGAAATTCTGGGAGTAGAAGAAGTAAAGGCAAAATATGAAATTGAAGATCCGAAACAGGTGATTGATTTTCTTGCCATGATGGGGGACGCTGTAGATAATATTCCCGGGCTGGAAGGAGTAGGAGAGAAGACGGCAATGAAGTTCCTTAAAGAATTCGGAAATATTGAAACTTTACTGGCCAATACCGATAAACTGAAAGGAAAGCTGAAAGAAAAAGTGGAAGCTTCCGCAGAACGTGGAATCCTTTCTAAAAAACTGGCCACCATTATTTGTGATGTACCTGTAGAATTTCATCAGGAACAGTACGATCTTGAAACTCCGGATTTTGAAAAAGTAAAAGAAGTATTTGAAGAAATAGAATTCAGAAGACTCTATGAAAACCTTTACCGGGCTTTCGCTCCCGCAGCTACAGAAACGGTGGTGGTAAGCGAAGTAGAAGTAAAACAGACTTCCGCAGGGACAGAAGTAAAGGGACAGGTGATGCAGCTTGACCTTTTTGCTAATTTTGAAGAACTGGACCAGGCTACTTCTACCAAGTCCAGCATTGAACATAATGATCACCTTTATCAGTTCATCGATAATCCGAAAGCTCAGAAAAAATTAGTAGACAACCTGCTGAAGCAAAAAGTGGTTTGCTTTGATACGGAAACGACTTCATTAAACGAGCTGGAAGCAGAATTAGTAGGGATGAGTTTCTCTTATAAAAAAGGACTGGCTTATTATATTCCCTTATCAGAGAACAGAGCTGAGGTATTACAGACTCTTGAGATTTTCAGACCGTTTTTTGAAAAAGAAGACCTGCTTAAAATTGCTCACAATTTAAAATTTGACTATAAAATTTTAAAACAGTACAATATTACCGTTAAAGGTGCCATGTTTGATACCATGATTGCCCATTACCTGCTGAATCCGGACGGAAGACACGGAATGGATTATCTTTCGGAAGTATACCTTAATTATAAACCGGTTTCCATTGAAACTATTATAGGGAAAGGAAAAAAACAGGGAAACTTCAGAGATGCAGACCTTAAAACGCAGACTGATTATGCGGCTGAAGATGCAGACGTAACTTTCCAGCTCTATGAACTGTTTGCTCCGCAATTGAAAAAAGAAAACCTGGAGGAACTTTTCTATACTATCGAAATGCCATTGATGGAAGTACTGGCAAAAATGGAACTTGCCGGAATTTCTCTTGATGAAAAATGGCTGGCTCAGGAAAGTATTGATCTTGAAAATGATCTAAGACAGCTGGAAACCAAAATTTTTGACCTTTCAGGAGAAGAATTTAATATGAACTCTCCGAAACAGCTTGGTGAGATCCTTTTTGAGAAAATGCAGCTGGATCCAAAAGCCAAGAAAACAAAAACCGGACAATATGCAACTTCGGAAGATGTCCTTCAGAAGCTTTCTTCAAAACATGAAATCATCACGCATATTCTGGAATACAGAACTTACCAGAAATTAAAATCTACCTATGTAGATGCCCTGCCTTCACAGATCGATAAAGCAGACAACAGAGTACATACTAATTTCTCACAGACCACGGCTGCAACAGGACGTTTGGCGAGTGTAAATCCTAACCTGCAAAACATTCCGATCAGAACACTGAGAGGACAGCAGATCCGTGGAGCCTTTGTTTCCGGAGAAGGAAAGAAGATTATCTCTGCCGATTATTCACAGATCGAACTTCGTCTTATCGCTGAAATCTCAGGTGAAGAAAATATGATCAAGGCATTCCAGAACGGAGAAGATATCCACGCTTCCACGGCAGCAAAACTATTTAAAATTCCTCTGGAAGAAGTTTCCAAAACCCAGAGAAGTCAGGCTAAAACGGTGAACTTCGGAATCATCTATGGACAGGGAGCTTTTGCACTGGCAGAACAGACAGGATTATCCCGTACTGAAGCGAAACAAATGATTGAAGCCTATTTCGAAACCTATCCTAAACTGAAACAATATATGGCGGAACAGGTAAATAAAGCACGAGAGGCAGGATATGTGGAAACTATTTTAGGAAGAAAACGTCACTTGAAAGATATCAATTCCAATAACTTTGTGGTGAGAGGTCATGCAGAAAGAAATGCAGTGAATGCTCCGGTACAGGGAAGCGCAGCAGATATTGTAAAAATTGCAATGATTAAAATAGACCGTGAGCTTGAAGAACAGCAGTTAAAAACCAAAATGCTGCTTCAGGTACATGACGAATTGGTATTTGAAGCTCCGGCTGACGAAATAGACGCCGCTTCAGCATTAATTAAAAAAGAAATGGAAAATGCTTTAAAAACACAGGTTCCTTTATTGGTAGAGATCGGAGTAGGGGATAACTGGCTTGAGGCTCATTAATAACAACAGAAATTTTAAAACAATAATAAAGCCGTCCGCCTGAAAAGCGGACGGCTTTCATGTTTAGCCATTCAATATATAAAGATAATTAATGGCTCTTTTTTATTTCTTTATAATGTAAAAGAAAAATACAAACACCTCCAAGAATAATAGCGGGAAAAACCGATTGTGAGAAGGTATAGTAAATTTCTGAACTGAAATCATAGGTGCTCCAGGAAGACTCCCGGTCCACAAAAATACTGTAGTTCCAAAAAAACCAGAGTATAACGAGGATTAAAAACTCAACCATAGCTTTGATATACATCTTTTTAATACAATGCAAAACCCTAAAGCCTGCGGATAAAAATAAACCGGTAAGAAGAGAAAGAAAAACAGCGTCCTCGAAAAAACTGCAATCCGGACAACCACTGGAAATCCGGTTTGAGAATATTCCCATGGACCAGTACATCTGTGCAAAAGTTACTCCTGAAATAATCACAGTAGTGATGAGCATCCTTTTTAAAAAAGGAAGTGCTTTCTTGAATTTAGGTGGCGGTGTAGGGTTCAAAGTGTCTTTTATGGCGAGTCTATTTATTTCCTTGAATTGGTGATAAGCTCATCAATTTCTTTCTGCATTCTTTTCTTCCAGTCTTTTCCATTTCTTTTCGTAAGATAAGGAGTGACTGTTTCCGTGTACTTTTTTCGGGCTTCCATATCCATAGGATCGATGATACAACCTGTATTCTGATAAACGATCCCGTACTTTTTCCTGATATTGTCAATGCTGTTAAGAATTTCCTGGCTCTGAAACGGAAGAGAAAGTCCACCGGCATCAGTAAGCATAATCTTATTATTTTGAATGTCTTTTTCTGCCAGCCGGAAATAAGAATTTTTCATTCTGGCCAGTTCTTTCCTTTTCTCTGTCAGCTGATTTGTCGACAACCCAATGAAAAAAAGCAAAATAATACCGTTGATAAGTGGAAAAATTCTTAAAAATTTTGATTTGAAATTCAGGCCCCGAAAAGGTAAACTGCTGATGAGATAAGATACCAAAGCTGTTCCGGCAAGGATGACAGCCAGGTATTCTAATCTGCATTCTTTAATACTGTATACAGCATTAAACTTCATCGGATATTGAGTGAAATAATATTCAAGAATATATGCCGCTGTTAAAAGCAGAATGATGATCACATTAATGAAAATAAACTTCTTATCCATTAAGGCTCAGGTTTTATTTACACATCAAACTCAATCTCACCGATATAATACAATTTGTTTTCCTCTCCATCCACAGAAACAGGATTAGGGATAATAAATCTGCTGGCAAATATAATCACATTGACAGGCGTATCCAGGTTAAGCTCGTTAAGCTTCTTTTCAAGAACAGGAAGCCACTGGTCAGCATAAGAATATTCTGAAAACTTTTCATACAGTCCGAGTCTTTCGTCTTCAAAACCATATTCCACAAAATCATCATCAAACCATTCTATATTCTGGGATTCTGCGAACTTTGAAACATACTGGTCTTCAGTCTCTTCTTCCATATAATAACTCTCATCCTCTTCTACAAAAGCATAAAAGTCTTCTTCATTTTTAAAATATCCCAGCCAGAAGTGTGAAATTTCTTTGTCCATAATTTTTATTCTAATCTTTTTAATTGTTCACTTGCATCAATGACTTTTCCTAATCTGGAAAGTCTTGTCTTTTCTTGTTTTGAAACGTAATATTACGAAAGTTTTCCATTAAATATCCTATCATTGGATAAAGTGTGGATAACAAATGGTTTCATAAAAATTTTTATGTAATTTTATTTTTTAGGTTTAAATTAAAAACTATGGAATTTCTTCAGGATCATTATGCCGTTAAAAACGAGCTGTTATTGATATTAATTTCTGTTATTCTGGGATTGCTGATTGGTGCAGAGCGGGAATATCGTAATAAATCTGCCGGGCTTCGTACTTTTATCCTGGTTTGCTTTGGATCCTGCCTGTTTACTATTCTTTCCATTAAAATAGGGGTTGCCAATCCGGATCGTCTCGCAGCCAATATCATTACAGGGATCGGATTTTTGGGTGCCGGAGTTATTTTTAAAGGAGAAAATAAAATTGAAGGAATTACCACGGCCACTACCATCTGGGCTACTGCATCTATTGGAATGGCAGTAGGTTCAGGATATGTTTATTTTTCTCTTCTGGGAACAGCTTTGGTCCTTGTTATTCTGAGTGCTCTGACCTATTTACAGAATTTTATAGATAATTATCATAAGATCAGGGAATATAGAATATCCGTTACAGCATCAGGAGATGTGAAGCATTGTGAAGAAATGTTCAGAAATCATCATTTAAAATATCTGATGATCAAACAACAGTATACCCAGGGTAATTTAACGGTTATCTGGAGGCTCACCGGAAAAGGAACCCATCATGAAGACTTGATGAAAAATCTTGTAGATGATCCTAAAATCATAGCCTATCAGTTTTAAGACAAAGCAAAAAAATAAAGGCCTGAGCCTTTATTTTTATTTTTTCTTGAATACATACAAATCCTTATTAGGACCGGTGATTTCTTTTCCATCCATATCCAGCTGGATCAGGATGTTTTCCCCTACTTTATATTTGTAATTGGCTGTTTTACCTTTTAATGTAATCATACTTCCTGTTTTATCCCATTCAAAAGACCCTTTTTCCTGATTTTTTGAATTTCTGTCAAGGTATTCTTCAGTAATGCTGAACGTTTTATCATTATTTAATGTTAATGAAGTTTTGATTCCCGGGCAGTCTGCACAGGGAACCACGGCATTATAAGTTCCGCTCCAGTCCAGTGCATTTTCGGAAGTATCTCCCATAGCACTTGTTACAGCATGTGAAGCAGTATCTGCCGGCATTGGCTGAACAGCGGTAGAATCCGTTACAGAACCTGCGTCTTCAGCTTTTTTTTCATTTTTTGCACAAGAGGTAAGGAACAGAGCAGCTCCCATTCCAAGGATAAGCATTTTGTTTTTCATCGTAATAATCAATTAAATATGTTTTTTTATTAAGTTGACTAGCAATGATCAAAAACTGAGCCATGGCATGAGAAGGGCGATGAGGGGATAGCTTACCGATAATAATTGATGGTTTAAAGTTGAAGAGCGGAGATTTTCCGAAATCTGTCCTCCATTATTTTCTCTCCTGATTCTTTTACCCCGGATCTTCTCTTCCGATTCTTATCCTTTTTCATATTTAAAATCTTCAAAACAACTTTTACAGTTGTTTTCTTGAAGTATTCTTATTTTTCTTCGTAAATTCGGGCAAAATTTTGATTATGACAAAAAAGATACTTTTATCTGTATTTCTTTTGCCGGCTGCAATGGCATTTGCACAACAATATGGAGGAATGTGGATTCCTACAGAACTTAATGAAAGGGAGATGAAGGATTTGGGAATGAAGATTTCTGCCAAAGACATTTTCAACCCTCAGAAGCCGAGCATAAAAGATGCAGTAGTACAGTTTAATGGCGGATGCACCGCAGAGATCATTTCGCCTAAAGGTCTGGTATTAACCAACCACCACTGTGGTTATGGGCAGATTCAGGCGCATTCTACAGTTCAGAATGATCTTCTTTCTAATGGTTTTTGGGCTAAAAATCCGGACGGAGAACTTCCAAACCCCGGAGTAAAAGTAGATTTTATCGTAGATATTAAAGAAGTTACCAATCAGATTTTAGAAGGAACAGACAATCTTACAGAGCCTGAACTTACTAAAAAAATCAATAACAATATCGAGGTTTACAAAAACTCTCAGAAAATTGAATCCTATCAGTCGATCATGGTAAAGCCTATGTATTATGGAAACAAATACTATGCTTATACCATCGAAACCTATAAAGATATCCGTTTGGTAGGGGCTCCGCCTCAAAGCATCGGAAAGTTCGGTAGCGATACAGATAACTGGGTTTGGCCAAGACATACAGGAGATTTCTCCATGTTCAGAATTTATGCAGATAAAAATAACAGACCTGCAGAATATTCAAAAGATAACGTTCCTTACATTCCAAAACATTATTTACCGGTTTCTATAAAAGATAAAAATGAAAATGATTTTACTTTCGTTTTCGGATTCCCCGGGAAAACCACAGAATATCTTCCTGCCATTGCTGTAGAGAAGATCATGAAAGATATTGACCCTGCCAGAATTGCCGTTCGTGATGTTGCTTTGAAAACACTGGACGAGAAAATGCGTGTTGATAGCGAAACGCGTATCAAATATGCTTCAAAATATGCCTCGGTAGCCAACTATTGGAAAAAATGGATCGGTGAAGTAGAAGGATTGAAAAAATCCAATGCCGTTGAGAAAAAAGTAATGTATGAAGGTTCTTTAGTCTCTAAAAACCCGGAAATTAAATCAACGTTAGATCAGCTCAATAAGCTTTATAGCGACCAGGCTCCTTTTGCTTTAAATAATGCCTATTATACCGAAGTGGTAAAAAATGCAGAAACATTAAAGCTTGCAGGTGATTATTATGATTTCATAGCTTCCGTAGAAGCAGGAAGAATGGATGAAAAAGAGCTGACCAAATTAAAAACGAAATTAACTTCTTTTTACAAGGATTACAGTGCAGAACTGGATGCCAAAGTAACCGCAAAATTATTGGCTTTGTATGCTAACAAGACCGCTACTCAGTTCTTACCGACAGGATTCAATAAGTATAAAGATGAAAATGCAAATATTCCTGTGATAGAAGATATGTCTAAAAACTCTATTATTACAGGCAGAACAGCCGTAAACGGAGCGGCATTAACTACCGATATTGATAAAGCATTTTCAAATCAGGATAAATTAATCAAAACCCTAAAGAAAGATCCTATCTATCAGTTGTATGTTTCAATGAAAGAAACATATACAAAGACTGCTGATCCGCAGTATACTACGCTTCAGACCAAAATTGACGCCCTGCAAAAGAAATTTATGGCTCAGCAGATGGAAACGGATAAGGACAGAAAATTCTTTCCCGATGCGAATTCAACCCTTCGTGTAGCATATGGAAAAGTGAAAGGCTCTAGCCCCAGAGATGCCGTTTCTTATGGATATCAGACTCACTTGGCCGGTGTAATGGAGAAATACGTTCCGGGTGATTATGAATTTGATGTTCCTAAAAAGCTGATTGATCTTTATAATAAAAAAGATTTTGGAATTTATAAAGATAAAACCGGAGATGTTCCTGTAGGATTTACAGCAACGAATCATACAACCGGAGGAAATTCAGGAAGCCCCGTATTGGATGCCAATGGAAATCTCGTAGGTCTGAATTTTGACAGACAATGGGAGGGAACGATGAGTGATATCAATTATGACCCCCGTTTCAGCAGAAATATTATGGTAGATACAAAATACATACTGTTTATCATTGAAAAATTTGCTGACTCTAAATGGTTGGTTGATGAAATGAAAGTGATCAAATAAAAATGTCAATCGTATACATATAAAAAAATCCCGGACTTGTCCGGGATTTTTTTTATGGGATTCTGTCTCATATTTAGTGACCGAAAATATCTTGCAGGCTTACTTCCGTAAAATTCCCCATTTTATTGACCGCTTCCATATTAAGATTTTCCTTTTTACCGATAATAGCAGTATTAAATTGTACAGGCTTGATCTCCGTTTGATAAAACTGTTGAATATCTTCAAATTTCAGACTTTCAATCTGTTCATAGATATTTTTCCGGTAATCATGGTAGATATTCAGCCTTTTTAATCGTAAGGTATTGAAAAATATATTGTTTCTTGTTACTCTGGTTGATGCAATCTGCTTCAAAGCAGCATTTTTAGCATTTTCAAACTGAATAGGTACCTCAGGCAGCTCATTCATCAGTTCACTTAAGGTATCAACGGCAATCATCAGTTTATCCGGTTGGGTTCCGATATAAGTGCTGATATAATCCGGATGATTCAGCTCCGCATTAGCACTATAAGAAACATAAGCCGAATAAGCGAGACTTTTACTCTCACGCATTTCCTGAAAAACAATAGAAGATAAGCCTCTGCCAAAATATTCGTTGAAAACATTGATCTTTCCAAAATTGGATGGGTTGACAGGGTTTCCTTTTCCGGCCTTGCTCATTTCCATCTGAACCATATCGTAATTGATAAAATACACATTTCCTCCCGTATCAGCTTCAGGATAAAGCTTTGCTTCAGCGATCTGAAGACTTTCCGTCTCAGTATATCTTTCAATATATTGTTTGAATGACCCAAAATCTCTTCCATAGAAAAATATCTGATAAGGATATCTGAACAGTTTTTTCATACGGTCAGTAAATACTTCAGCCTTACTATTTTCAAGCTCTTCCTTTGAAATCACATCTGTGAAACGCGAGCGATTACCCAGTTTGGTATAATTGGTTAGAGCAGTCATGATCCGGTTCTTATCTTTTTTAAGAGCCTGACGGTTTTCCAGTAAAGTTCCGACAAATTGATTATAGATCTCCTGATCAGGCTTTACATCATACATCCAATGTTGTAAAAGAGCAATCCCTTTTTCTATATTTTCCTCCAGCCCGCTTAATGAAATCAACAGCTGATTATTTGTTGTTTTAAAATCATTATTAATTCCGATTTTAAAAAACTCCTGTTTCAGATCTTCCGGAGAAAGTGTATCCGTTCCCAGATACTGCAATAACTGAGTCGAAAGTCCTAAATCCCGGTCATTATCACTTCCAAAAGGAAAAATAAAATGAACCTGTGCAAGATCATTGTATTTATTTCTTACAAAGCTGATCTTTTTATCTTTAATAACATCAGTGGTAATTTCTTTTCCATAATCAATAAACTCAGGCTGTATATCTTCCGTTTTATCAGCTATAATTTCTTTTAAAAACTCAGACTGTACATCACGATGGATTTTAATGGGCGTAATTCCCGGATTTTCAACGCGAACTAATTTATCATTTACTCCCTTCTCCTTATAAACAATAACGTAATTATCCTTAAAGAATGTATTGGCAAAATTGACCACATCTTCTTTAGTAAGAAGTGAATATTCATCCATTTCATTAAGCTCCTGTTCCCAGGTTCTCCCTTTTATATAAGAATCATAAAGATTAGTAGCCAGCCCTTCTGCCGTCTCCAGCCCTTTTATTCTCTGAAGCTTAAAATCATTAATGATAGCAGGAAGCATCCAGTCGGGAAAATCTCCCTTTTTAATAAGCTCAATTTCTTCCAGTACCATTTCTTTAGCATCGTCCAATGTCTGTGTCTCCTTGGGAACAGCAAAAATAGAAAGATAGCCGTATTGTTTTAAACCTACCGAAAAAGCCTGAGCCCAAAGCAACTTTTGAGTTTGATTGATATGGAGATCCAGTAAGCCTGCCTCAGGTCGGTTGCTAAGAATATTCGCAACAATATCAGCAAGCATGGCCTCTCTTGTTCCATAGCTGTCCGTTCTCCATGCCAGCTGGATCCTTTGAGTAGTAGGACTTTTTACCGTTTTTCTGACGATCTCTGTAGCAGGAGCCTCCACAACCGGTGTTTTTTTAGGAAGCTCCCTGTAAGGAATCATTCCAAAATATTGATCAACCAATTGAATAGTCTCTTCAAAATCTAAATCACCCACCAAAACCATTGCGTAGTTATTGGGAACATAATACTCATCAAAATACTTATGAATGGCTTTCATAGAAGGATTCTTCAAGTGCTCCGGTTTACCCAGTGTCGTTTGCTGTCCATTGGGATGAGTGGGAAATAATGCATCCATCAGTTCATAATTCACAAGCCTTGTATCATTATCCTGCGCTCTGTTGAATTCCTCATATACCGATTCCAGCTCCGTATGAAAAAGACGTAATACAATTTCTGAGAACCTTTCCTTTTCTATCTTTAGCCATTTCTCGAGTTCATTATTCGGAATATTATTCTTATAAACCGTTTCATCAAACCAGGTGTGGGCATTTGTCCCGCTCGCCCCTAAAGAAGAAATAGCTTTATCATACTCATTAGCTATAGCATACTGACTTGCCTCCTGGGATACCTGATCAATCTTTTGATAAATTTCTTTTTTCTTCTCAGGATCCTGTTCTGCTTTATGAGCTTCATAAAGATCTGATATCTGATTCAGAAGTTCCTTTTCTTTATCCCAGTTTTGAGTACCTATTTTAGAAGTCCCTTTAAACATCATATGCTCCAGATAATGAGCCAGCCCGGTATTATCAGCAGGGTCATTATTACTTCCGGTTCTTACCGGAATGAAAGTCTGAATTCTGGGAGCATCAAAGTTCTGAGCAAGGAAAACCTTTAAGCCGTTCTTTAATAAATAGATTCTTACATTATTTTCATCGTGAGTTACCGTTGTATATTCGTAATGGTTTTTATCAGTATGAACCGTTTCTTTATATTTTTTGTCTAGCATATAGTAAATCATTTCATTCCTTGATATCCGGAATGTATTACAAATGTAAGGAATCAAATAAAAATGCTTGCCGCTTTTTATCACTATTACATCTATTATGATAGTTGAAAAGGTAAATTACAGGTATATCCTCTACAGTTTATCAAGAAATAAAGACTTTCATCACCCGGTTGCCAATCCTTTCCCGTATATTCAGGAGCTTATACCCGCTATCCGCTCATACTCCTCGTGCCGCGTTTCCCTCGCCATGCCTTTCATCTTTCCATTCCTTACTGCGGGGTACCCGCTTCTATCGGGGCTAGATATGGGAAGCGAGCCAAGA
>NZ_JAFAJM010000003.1 GCF_019236175.1 Chryseobacterium sp. | reverse complement strand
GGGGCGAGAATAATAGCCTGCGGATCCTGCACCGTCCGCGAGGAGGTCTCCGGCTGATACAGTATCGTCTGTGAAAAGACCGATACCGACCAGAGCGATAATATATAGAAAATTTTCATGATTTGTGTTTTTGTTTCTAAATAAAATATTGTTTACATCCCTAGCTATGCTATCTTTTGGTGATATTTTTACTGAAGGTTCTTCCGTCTTTCAGGGTAAACCGAAGGATATAAACACCCCATTCATAGCCTGTCATATCAATTTTCAGCTGATGATTCAGTTCAGGAAGGTTTTGCTGCCGGAATTTCCAGTGTACCGTACTGTGCTGATACAGTGAAACCGATTCTATCAGTTGGTCTGTCTCTTCCGTCCAGTCAATAGTGAGAATATCATTCACAGGAACCGGATATACCCTGATCTGCTTCCAGAACTCTTTTTCGTCCATAGCAGAAGATGCTGCCGTTTTTGTCTGTTCATGTAAAGCGGCAGGTTCTTCAGCTTTTTTGGCTGATGCGTTGGTTCCTCTGTATTTCTGGTTTCCGGCTTCATCGTATTTAAAATAGACTTCAGTCTGGGCAAACCCGAGAAATCCTATCATAAGGGAACATGCAGAAAGTAATTCTTTTTTCATATTTTTTTATTTCAACAAAGCTATAATTAGATATAATCAAATCAAAATCAATGATTTAATATTAATTTTATCCTTTTTATGTGATTTATAGATTGTCATAAATAAAGAAAGAATCTAATAGAAAAATTTTCGATAATGAATCGTTTCGTCAACGAAAAAAATAAAGTTTTTGTAAAATAAGCATTGTAAAAAAAATAAAACAAGTTGTATGATAAGATTGAAAATCAGTTATTTATTTTATTTTTTTGAGGATTACTTTTAGGAATAAAAGACCACCGGAAATAATAGGGCATGTATTACAATACCGGCAATACTGATTTCTCATTGTTTTAATCTGTTACTTCCGCTAAAAAAGCCCGGATTATACAATCCGGGCTTTACTTTGTTACAGGTTTCGATTCATCTGTCCGGGCGTTTCCAAAGACAGATACCTGAAGTATTTTATTTACATCTCTGAACAGGCAATAAAGCGATATACAGCCGTATAACAGCCATTACAGGATATTGAGACCATCTTTGCCCTTTGAGAAACATCCCGATAAGAATTACCTGTACTATTCCGATAAAAAGGTAAGTCAGTAGCCAATAAATGCCATAATTCTTTATATATAGGTCTGCACCATTTCCTGAACCGTAAACATAAAAAATAAATACATAAGCAGAAGGACCGGAACACTTAAATTAAAAGCATAGATGGTGATCTGTTTTATATATTCCATTTTTTTTGCCTTGAAATTAAAACTGCTTTTTCTGCACAGGTGGCGATCAGTCTAATTTAAAAAAGAAATAGACCACTGCCGCCCATTCTTTTTCCACTCCTTTAGCATAGCCTATCGTACTATGGCTGCTATTTTCTACCGTGCCGTCGTCTTTGATATACCCTATCGTTGAATGGCTGCTGTTTTCCACAGTTCCGTCTTTTTTAACATAGCCTACCGTTGAATGACTTCGGTTTTCAATGGTACCATCACTTTTAATGTACCCGATAGTCGAATGGCTTTTATTTTCAATGGTTCCGTCAGACTTGATATAACCAAGTGTGGAACGGCTGCTGTTTTCAATCGTTCCGTCGGATTTGATATAGCCCGTTGTACTATGGCTTCCTGATTCGATAGTTTGTGCACTTACCATGGAAAGGCTGAACAGAAGAAAGCTGATGAGTCCTGTTTTTTTCATGATTTGAAATTTTAATGGGTATTATTCGGATTAGTATTCAAAAAATAGGGATCTTTTTTTTGTATGATTACCCGGATCATTTGTTGTAAAGTTACATTAAACATTCATATTTTTCGCCACAATGCTGAATTTTATTAAAGTTAAAAAACGAAAACAGGTTGTATCTGATGGCGGAGATCTTTCATTCAGCTTTTCCCCAATTTTCTCTGCTGATCTCATAGATAAAATTTATCTGTGGTATTGGGCTGGAACAGTCGCCCCTCTGTTCTGCTATTTTTTCAGCACCGATGCGGCCAATAGCAATTTGTGACCGGATATTATGGGCACCGATATGAAAATGAACTTTGGAGACAAACTGAAAAAGATAATCCAGCAGCAGCGTTTTTACGGAATGATTGGTTCCTTTTCCCCAATATTGTATTCCACAAAAAGTATATCCTACAACGATACTGTTTTCCTGCGGATTGTAATCGTAGAGCCGTGTGCTGCCAACGGTGTTTCCATTTATTTTATCAATTATTTTAAAAGCACCTTTGCTCTTCATTGCGTCATCAAAAAATGTCTTAAATACATCTTCTTTCCAGCGGTCTTTATTAGGATGTTGTTCCCAGATTTCCGGATCCGAGGCAACAGCATATAAAGTGCTAAAGTCTTCTTCTTCGAGAGGATAAAGAATGATTGTTTTATTTTCCAGAACCGGCTGCATATTGAACCCTTCTAAACCGTTCGTTTTTAATCCATTATTACGTTCCATTTCTTTTAATTATTAAATTAATGCTGCAAAATTAATTCGTAATTGGACTATATTTGTAGTCCAATTTATATATATACAGTAGTCCAATATGTTACCTTACGAACGTCTCATTATCATAGAGAATAACAGTAAAATTCCTGTGTACAGACAAATAGCGATTTCAATCATAAATGCTATTATTAGCGGGACCTTGAAAAAAGGAGTTCATTTGCCAAGCAGCCGGGAGCTGTCTAAAACATTGGGAGTGCACCGGAAAACGGTGATCGCCAGCTATGAAGAACTGGACATACAGGGCTGGATTACCAGTGTTCCCAGAAAATATGTTGCCGTATCAGAACAGATTCCTGTACTGACTCCCCAACAATGGGGAAACGCTGAGGTAGGGATTCCGTACGAAAATGATCTGAAGATCCCCTTCAGAATGATAGAGCAGGATCCCGTTCATGCTCCTGTTTTCAGTGCTGATATCGTGATTGACGACGGACATCCTGATGTCCGCTTATCTCCCATAGACAGTTTATTAAAAAACTATCGCTCTTTTACTTCCAGAAAAGCAGCCATTAAAAACGCAAATACAGGAACAACACAGGGAACCCTGATACTCCGGCAGGAACTGGTTAATTATCTGTCTGTAACACGGGGACTGAATATTTCCGCAGATCATATTCTGGTTACACACGGAGCCCAGATGAGTATTTATCTGGCTTCCCAACTTCTGCTGGGACCTTCTTCGGGAATCATTATCGGAAAACCTAATTATCCTGTAGCGAATAAGGTCTTTGAAGAAACCAACGCCAGAATAATTGAAGTAAATGTAGACAGCAGGGGAATTGATACCGATGCTATTGAAAAGGTATGCCAACAGACAAAAATTAATGCCGTCTACGTAATTCCGCATCATCATTACCCAACTACTGTAACTTTAAGTGTGGAAAGAAGAGTCAAGCTTCTGGAACTTTCAAAACAGTTTTCTTTTACGATTATTGAAGATGATTATGATTACGATTATCATTATACTTCTTCTCCCTATTTACCGCTGGCAAGCGGGGACCATCATGGAAATGTTATTTATATAGGATCTTTCTCCAAGGTATTAGATCCGGCTTTACGTATGGGATTTATGGTGGCTCCGAAAAATTTTATTGATCAATGCACTGCTCTCAGGAGATTAATAGACATAGGCGGAGACGGATATATGCAAAATGCGCTGGCTATAGTGATCAAGGAAGATGAGCTTACAAGACACATCAAAAAATCAAAAAAATGTTATCATAAACGAAGAGATTTTTTAGATGCACTGCTGAGAGAAAAATTAGGAAAATACATTTCGTATACATTGCCTACGGGCGGCATGGCGATCTGGATCATCCTAAACGCTGATTTTTCTGTTATCCGGCTGGCAAAAAGCCCGCTGATTACAATTACAAGATGGGATGCCGAACAAAATGCATTCAGATTTGGCTTTGCCTCTTTAAACGAAACAGAGCTGGAACAAGCCGTTGATCTTTTGAAAACAGAACTGGAAAAGGAGCTCAGAAAAAAGAATCGTATCCCTTAAAGATAAGTGACGCTATTCTGAAAGATTTCAACACTAAAGAAATTGTAGCTGTTGTTGTAAAGGATCATACACATTGATTATGAAAGTATATTAGCTGATCAGATCATGCAGTATCATCACTCTCATACAACAGCATATCCAGCCCAAATCAACGGAGCGTTTTTTTTCTGAACCGATTGCAGAATACCCGGTATATGTTCATAACCCGTATTCATTTCATATAATATGAAGAAATAATCTGATCAATCATATAGATTAATACGACTGGTTATTCCAGAGAAATGCTAAGAGTTTACTATTGTTTTAAATTATTGGAAGCAATGAGTGATGATGAATTAGGACAATAAGTACAGTGTAGTTTTGTTCATTTTCATGGTTTAATTGGTTTTTACATAAACAACATACAGATGCGGTATGATGGTATGTTGTCAGTTGCAAGAGTATATTTTTATTGCAAATCCTCAAATAGCTGATCAATAATAATTTTAGAGTGGCAGGAAATCAAAAGATGGTTTGATTACAACCAGACTATTCAGGATAGATAAAGACATAGACGATCAATAATAAATACCTGATCTAGTATAGGCCAACACCAACGAATCGAATAACACCCAGACAAAAGTAGTTTTAATTCTACATTAAATAGCAACTTAATACTACTGCAACACATTAATTAACAGCGATTTATTTATTTAACTTTGGGCATAGATTGTAATTTAAAGAATTGCAATAAACTGTATTCTATATTAATTTAATTCACAAACAATGAAAAAAAATATATATTTACTGGGTCTTCTTATGAATACACAATTTGTGATTGCTCAGGTAGGGGTCCATACATCCAATCCACAGGGATCTTTTCATGTGGACGGAGGAAAAGACAATGCCACTACAGGCGTACCCACAGCAGTGCAGCAGCTTAATGACTTTGTTGTCAAACCCAATGGTACAACCGGAATAGGAACCTTGTCTCCGGGAGAAAAACTGGAAGTGAACGGAAATGTGAATGTCATTAATTCTCAGAGTTCTTATGGCTCTTACCTGCGATTAAAGAGTAATAACGGAACTGAAATGACTATACAGGCGGTAGTAGGAAATCCCAATGATCCTAAAGCATTTCAGAAAGGAGGATATATAGGGACAAATACAGCCGATCCTTTACAATTTATCTATAATAACTCCCCTATTGCCTATTTAAACAATACTTCTATTTCTCCTAACGGGACCAACCAGACAAGCTTAGGTAATAATTCAAATAGATGGAATACGGTCTATTCTGCCGGATCAGGATTTGATGCAAATAACGTCACTACTGATTATGTAGGATTACAGGCAGAAAGCAAAGAAGGTGTTAAATCAAAGTTTATGTCAGCTGCATCTGGTTATCCTTATGGAGCCAGTATACTCATTGGAGCAGCCTCTAATACTAAACTTGCTTTTCTTGTGGCTGACAGTCCTACTATGTATATGGATGGCCAATATTTTTATCCAAGACAAAACAACACATATGCTATTGGAAGTACAACAAGTGGATTTGCTCATGTTTATTCCTATGTCTTTGATACGATGTCTGATATCCGTTTAAAGAAAAACATCAACAACCTAACCTACGGAATCAATGATGTGATGAAAATCAGGTCTGTTTCTTATGATCTGAAAGATGGCAGCAATACCAAACCGGTGATTGGGTTTATAGCCCAGGAAATCGAAAAAGTAGTTCCGGAAATCGTTACCACAGCAAAGGATAAAGATGCCTATAAAGCAGTTGATTATACCAAGCTTATTCCGGTCCTGGTGAAAGCTATTCAGGATCAGCAGGCCATAATCCGGTCTCATGAAAAAAGCATTAAGGAGATGAAACTGATAATTGATCAGCAGGCTAAGGAAATTAAAGCGTTTAAAAAATAATACAGCTTCATAATTTCATAAAACAATGATTTAGGTTTAGTAGTATTATAATTGGTTGTATCGCAAGTTTCAAACAAATATATGTATGCAACTCAACAGGTTTGACCTTTTAAGAATATACTTCCGTCTGAAAAATTTTAAAATATGAAAAAAAACAAAGTCTGGGAATGGCTCGGGAAAAAAAAAATTTGGTTATCTATTATCGGTATTTTGACACTTCCTTTGATTATGGCAATTTTATTTGCATGGACTGCAGGTTGGATTAACTTTGGGCGGTTGACTTCAAAACAGATGTTTAACCAGTTTGATCACGCTATTACCCCATTTCCGCCAGGATTTAGAAGAGCTCATGGAAAAGGAATCTGCTTTACAGGAATTTTTCATCCTGAAATTAAAGCTTCAAAACTATCTAAAGCAAGGGTATTCAGCCAAAAAACAGTTGCTGTAATAGGGCGATTTGCAATCGCAGCCGGGGACCCACATATATCAGATAAAACGGCTAAGCTAACCAGTATGGCTCTTTTATTGAAAACAGATGATAATCAGGAATGGCGTATGGCAATGAATAGCGTTCCTTTTTTTCATGTAGCAACTCCGGCAGGTTTTTATGATAATATGGTGGCCAACCGTCCGGATCCTAAAACCGGTAAACCTGATCCTGAAAAAATAGCTCTTTTTTATAAAAAACACCCTGAAACCATAAAATTTGACAAATGGGCAGCTCAGGCTCCCTGGCCTGACAGTTATAGTGATATGGAATTCAATGGAATCAATGCATTTCGCTTTATTTCCGATGATGGAAAGTCCAGCTATGTACGTTGGTGTATGAAGCCTCATATCCTCAGACATCAATTATCAGAAAAACAGAGAAGTGCCAAAGACTCAGATTTCTTAAGTGAAGATCTGTTGAAACGGCTGAAATCAGGTCCTCTCTATTGGGATATGATAGTAACCATTGCAAATCCTAATGATCCTATTAATGATCCGTCACAGCCATGGCCTGCAAATCGTAAACAAGTAAAAATAGGAACCCTTGAAATAACCGGAGCTTCTGACCAAGCCACAGGCCCATGCAGAGATATTAATTATGATCCAACTATTCTACCGACAGGAATAGAAGTCTCGGATGATCCTGTACTGGCAGCAAGGTCCGGAGTATACTCACATTCATATAATGCCCGCATGCATGAAATTGCTACAGGAAAAGCGCCTGAAGCGGTAGGTAAAAAAAGTAAAAAATGAAAAAGAAAGCACCTCATTTCAATATAATTGCCCGTTTACTGCACTGGCTCATGGCCTGTCTTATATTTTTTATGCTGTTTATAGGCGTTTCGATGGTAACTACTATCAGTAACCGTCCCTGGTTACTGGATTTACATAAACCGATTGGTTTGGTAATTTTATTATTACTCATAATCAGAGTTAGCAATAGAATTTTCAATCCACATCCGCCTTTACCTGTATTCATGCCTTTATGGCAACGCATTCTGGCTAACCTTACCCATTGGCTGATCTATATACTGATCTTTTTCCTTCCGCTTACCGGATGGGGAATGCTTTCAGCAGGAAATTATCCGGTTAAATTATTCATGGGAATAATACTGCCGCCAATACTACCGCAAGATCCGGAATGGTATGCTATTTTACGCTGCCTCCACAGTATACTTGCCTGGAGCTTATTTTTGGTCGTAACAGGCCACCTGACCATGGCTTTACTCCATGCATTCATCCACAAAGATGGGTTACTTACCAGTCTTATAACAGGCCCGCGGTCAGAGAATAGAAACAAAAATTGAGTATTATTTTAACAATGATCTTTAAAAAAAACAGGAGATGAAATTAAACACGATAATAAAAAAAAGAGCAAAAACAATAGGGCTTCTGTTGTTGCTTTTGCTGATGGTAAACTGTGAAGCCATAGCAAGTCCTGATAAATATAATCCTTACAAACCATCATTACATTACGATCAGAATGATTTTCAAAAAAACGTAAATGAACTCCATCAAAAAGAAAATGAATTTGATAATAACAGAAACATTAAAAGCCCTACTTACAATAACTATAATCACCCTTATAAACGATGACTACTAGATAAGTTATCACACTGAAAAAATAACTGCCTTCATGCTAAGGCAGTTTTTATATTGTACCGGTAAAAATACTACAGATTAATACAAACTGCCATCACGACACTGATTAAAAAGGTAATTATTCCTACCTTTTTCAGATTCTGATCCAAATCAGCAGGTTTTTCCACCGATCTTATCTGGTAGCCCAGTCTTCCAATGGGAATAATGAATAACAGTATAAAAAACGAATAATAATTTCCGCCTCTGAAAAAACCATTTCTAAACAAAAATATAATAAGCAGAATAATGGGAATATGCAGAAGTACCATTTCATATTTCATCGCGTTTTCAAGTCCCATTCTCAGGGCAATACTAAGTTTACCAGCCATTCTATCGCTTTTGATATCTCTCATATTATTAAGGTTAAGAACAGCCATACTCAGCATACCTATCGCTGCTCCGGGAAGCAATATATATGCGCTAAACGATTGTACAAATAAAAAATAGCTTCCGCATACAGAAACTATCCCAAAAAAGATAAATACAAAAATATCTCCGATTCCTTTATATCCATAGGCATTTTTACCCACGGAATAAGCGATCGCCGCCCATATGCTCAACACTCCTATAAGCATTGAAACAAAAAAGCTATAAGTATCAGTCGGAAGAAAGGTTCTGTACATAAGAACTGTGGTCATGACAAAGGATAGTATCGTACAAAGAACCACTGCTTTTTTATACTAAAAACTTTGACAATAATTATCGTTTTTATTCTACGATACTCATTTCCTCAAATTGATAATATAGTGATACCTTTATTATACTTCATATCATATTAGTTGTTTTGGTCTAAGACCAATTGCCTGAGCTTACTGTAAAGTGACTTTACAGTAAGCTTTTTATAATGCTCTTTAAATATTTTTATCCTTATTATTTAAAACATTAAACACAAACCTAGTTAATCAACTGCAAATCAGTACACTTAATTAATAATCAATACAAAAAAAATGAAAAATTTATTACAAAGCAGGGTGAGTGCATTCTTGCTTTTACTCCTTCCGTTTTTATTGATATATGGCCATGTCACCAAATTTCCCTATACATTTTGTATCATTATCATCTATATATTTATTATTACTTATTGGCAATATGGAAACCTAAAAATACTCAATTTTAAGAAAATAAGGTGGAAAGAATTTAAAATCATTATTGGAATATTTTTGCTTTTTTCTCTATTCGATTTTTTCCTCCTGAGTCCCGCAATAGACTGGATCTTCAGAGAATCTGCGGATTATTCTGTTTTTCATGAGCTCCAAGGTAATACTCCGTTATATTTAAAAAAAATATTTAATATGTGGATCAGCGCTGCATTCGGTGAAGAATTATTATTCAGGGCATTCGCTTTTACCCAGCTGGAGCATACCTTAAAAAAGAAGACAAAATGGATTGTACCTATTACCGCGCTGCTATTCTGTATTCCTCATGCATATCAGGGGATTTCAGGAGTAGTTGGTATTTTCATTACGGGTATTATACTTGCAATTATTTATAATAAAACCCAAAATATTTGGATCAACGTAGCTATTCATGGTCTAATAGATACTCTATCCCTTACATTACTATATTTGGGTATTTTACAGTAGATATAACCAATGAGTGTTCTGCATTTTACTGTCTCGCTGATACCTAAAACAGAGTCTTGTATTATTACCGTAGTTTTTATGCTAAATAAAATTAGATTTTGTTCTACACGATATAACTATCTTTTTAATTTCTAATTTATTTACTTTACCGTTGAACATCAATCAAAATACCACTATTAAAAATGGAAAAAAAAATATACAAGGCTTATACAATATCAGAAAACGGGAAACGGGAATACCTCAACTCCCCAATAATTATTATTGAACTTGACGATTCAAAGAAGATTGAAATTAATTTAGAAAATGAGGATACCTCTCCTTTCTCCGGAACCTTCTCATTGTCTACAGGCACCGCTATCGGAAAAAACAATAATAACCCTGAGAAAAAAAATGAAATGTTTTATGTGGAAGCAGGAGCAGCTAATTTACTTTTTATTGGAGTAAACCAATATCATGATTCGGATATGGATAGTATCTGAAGTTAATTATTTTATACAAATCATCCCTAACCAATTAAAATATCATGAAAAAAAATGATCGACAGCCCTTTACAGCTTATGCAATATCAGAAAACGGCGAAAAAAAAATAATAGAAGCTGAAACAATCCTCATCTGTATTGATGAGCATCATGAAGTAAAAATTCCTTTAATGCAAGAACATCCTCTCCCCGGAACATTCACTTTAAATACAGGTTCAGAATATAATCATTCTTATTTTAGAATACATCCGGCAGCAATCAACTGGCTTCATATTGAAGTGATGAATGGGAACAATAAGGATTAACAAAACCCAAATCGGAATACATTATAATAGCAGCAAAAGCCTTTGCTTCTTTGTGATATATATCAGGAATCCTATTGGTCTTCAGGGCTTTTTCTTGCAGATCTCTTTTAGAAAATCCGGTACATGTCGGGAAAGAACAAAGTCTATTGCTGTACTATTTCGGTCTTTTATAAAAATCTGCAGATTTTCTCTTTCCATTACATAATGAATAAATTCCTTCCGTTTATCTTTTGGAATTCTATTATTCGTAAAATAATCTTCCCCCAAGCTTTTTATGATCCAGGTCAGATTTTTCTCTTCATCCTCATAACGATACAGAGACCGCATTCTTCGTGCATCCCCGGATATTACTTTATAAAGTGCGTCCAGATTTATTCCTGCTATCCCAACCCCGAGTCCAAACGCATCTTTCAAGATGGGTGCTTTTTCTCTTGGATTTTTAGGAGATGGAGGTAAGCCTATATTTTTTTGCATGGCTTCCACCTTTTCTTTCATTGATTTTTTATCCAGCTGCACACCAGGAATTTCATATACAAATGGACTAAGTTTTATGACGTATTTGTTTTTAAATTCTGCATCAGTCAATACAATACTTATCCGTATAAAGTGAGAAGACACCCATCTCACCTCGTCTCCGGTACGGGCATCAATTTTAAATTCTCCCTCAGAATCGGTCATCACACTCCTCCCCGTCCTCATATTGTATACCTGAATTCCACTTTGACTTTTCCCTTCTTCGTCTGTAGTTTTCCCAGTAAAAATCATCTGAGCTTTTCCCCATACAAACAACAAAACCAACACGAGCCTTAGTATCTTTTTCATTTTGCTATCCCTAGTTATATTACAGCTTTTTACGCCATTCTTATCATGAAGCATTTACATTTCCTCCAGTAGCCTTTTACCTTCTGCATAAAGTCAAAAATAGTACGGTCAGGTTTTTGTTCCACCACTTTTTTGGTCTTTGTAAGGGTGATATTTTGTATTTCAACTTCTTTATGTTTTTTCTCTTTTTCCTTAACTTTCTGAGCAGACAAAGAATAAAGTACATTAAAACTTCCTAAAAGAATGATTATTTTTTTCATATGCATAATGATCAGAAAAAATATAGTACAATGTAAAAGCAACAAAAAACCATATATAATCAAGCACTTATAGGCACACCTGTTTAAAGCATTTTTCTATCTATCATCTACTTGTTCCTTCAGATTTTCAATAAAAAACAGAGAAAAACAATAATTAAGAACAGGCATGCTATAATAGCCAGAATATTACGGGGAATTAACATCAGTAAGCGTACAAAACATTGGAGCCCTAACAGAAATATTATGATGAAGAGTACCACCAAACTCACGGCTAATATCACCTCAGCAGTATTCAGCTGATATACTGGAAAATAGGTTCTGAATAAAGAAAATCTCATTGGATATATTCTTTTTTAAAACAGGCGGATACAGTATAGCTATAATCTTAACGTCTTTTAAAGGTTTTGAAAACATTTATTTTAATTACTTTTTTGTTTTCAAAACGAAGAGACAGAATGATTCTTCTGCCTATCCAGGTTTTTCCAAGGTCATAGGTCCATATATCACTGGTATGCAGGTTGAAGCCGTCTCCCAGGTCGTCTTTAATTTCATTTCGTGTTTTTCCCAGTAAATTATTAAAATCTTCATTTTTCATTGCTCATCATTATAATGATTCTTAAAAGTCAAAATGAGAAAAAGCACCTACTTCTTCACATGGTATTAAAAAATTGAGGCTGAACCTGAACAAGTCACAATTAATCCAGCCTCAACTAACACATAACTAAAAATTATTTCTGATTCCTCTCAGCAGCTCCCATCATAAAAACAGATTGTATGAATCATCCACAAAATAACCATTGAAATAATTAAGGTAAATTTATAGCTAATCGCTTAACTTCTTCTCCCTGAGCCTATAGAATAAAGTATTTCATCCTGTAAAACTTTTCCAGGTAAACTTGTAGAATTTCTTGTATTAAAAATGTATCTTTCCGGCAACAAAAGCTTTTTCAGCGGGTATCTTCGTCTTTCTGCACCAAATAAACTAATGCAATAAGCATGAGAATAAAAATCCTGAAAGCAGTAGGTCCTGTATTCAGCCGTTCAGACATCCATGTTCCAAACCACTCACCGCCAACAGACATAAAACCTACCTGCCAGATAAGAAATCCTAAGGTCAATCCCATAACAGCCCACTTCTTTTTCTGATTGAAAACAACAGCTTCTTTTTTCAGGTTATACAATAAAACAACCCCACCTATCCAACACAATAATGCGGTGAGACCTTCAAAGAAAATAATACTGTTATAGGCTATTGTATACCCTACCGGTGCGATGATGGCCCTGTATCTGATTGCAGTATCCGGAAAAACATCATCCATGGAGAGCACATGCCGAACATACTGATAGTTGGTATGATAATCGGAAATATTTCCGAATACCACCAAACTCACGAAGAAAGCGATCGCCAGAATGATAAGAGACTTAGAAAGACGAATGATCATATGCATTTAAATATTTCTCTTTATTCTTTATTCTTTATTCTTTATTCTTTATTCTTTATTCTTTATTCTTTATTCTTTATTCTTTATTCTTTATTCTTTATTCTTTAAGACATTAATATAGATGTATTCAATACCTGAATATGACAGAAAACGATATCAAAACTCTATCATCAAAAAATTGAAATGAATGATAAAAGCCTACTGTAATTGCTACAGTAAGCTTTAAAAAAATGATCAAAAATGTATTATAAGAATGAGGTAAAGATACAATGATGCCAGCATTTAGAGCTACTGATTTCTATAGAATAAAAAACGTTTTATTATCAAACTTTTTCTACGTTTTCTGAAGATTTTCTTGCCGGACATTTCGCCCTTCCTTTCCATAAACGGGTACCAGATCAGTTTTTTTGACCCGCACTGTAAAACTTATTGTAATGCTTATGTTATAAAATCTCTACACAATGCTCAAACTATATCTACAGCAATTTTTTAACCCCTTCATTTTTTAGAAATACTTTTGCATCACGGTCAGAGTGTTAAGAATAAAAAGCAGAACAAATACAAATGAAAAAACACCGTCTCTGGAATCTTCTCTTTAGTCTCTTTTCAACGGAACTCAGTGCCAACAGAATTTTCGGACTGGATATTTTAAGGGCATTTGCCATCATTGTTGTCATGATTGACCACGGTAAATTTATATTTCCTAAAAAAATCGTCGAATTCCATAATTATATACAGGTTGATGGGGTCAGTATATTTTTTGTATTAAGTGGATTTTTAATCGGGGGTATTCTAATTAATCAATTAGAAAATAAGCCCACCTGTTATAGAGTATTAATTGACTTTTGGATAAGAAGATGGTTCCGTACGTTACCCACTTACTTTTTAATACTCACTATTCTGATTGTATGCTACCAGATTAAAAATCCGTCGTTTACTATACATACGATGATGAATTATTATATTTTTTGTCAGAATTTATATCAGGCACTTCCCCCTGAGTATTTTGCAGAATCCTGGAGCTTAAGTGTTGAAGAGTGGTTTTATCTTACCATACCTTTCATTATTTTTTCCCTGATAATCATACTTAAATGGAAGCCCAGGAAAGCTGTTCTTGTAACCGCTTTGATTGTTTTATGCGGGGTTACTTTTTTAAGATATACAATTCATACAAGCCTTGATTTGGAAAGAGCAAAAACATTTCATCATATTGTTATTTACCGGCTGGACAGCATTATGTACGGAGTGATAGCGGCTTATCTTAAGTACTATTATTCAAAGTACTGGAATCTTATTCCGCTCCCTTTATTTATCATAGGTTTATTTATATTATTTTCAAGAAATATATTTTTGAATGAAATGTTTCCTGATTTACTGGGTCTTTATAAAACGGTCTTTGAATTTAGTCTAACCTCTCTAGCAACCCTCCTGCTGTTGCCTTTTCTTTCTCACTTAAAACAAACCAAGCATAAAGCGGGAATTCTGATTACCAGCATCAGCATATTATCCTACTCTATGTACCTCACCCATATGAGTTTAATAAAAGGAATGATTTTATATAGTATCCCATGGACCCGTTTTACAAAAAACTACCATATAATTATTCCTATCCTATATTCATTGTATTGGGGAACTACATTTTTATTTTCTGCCATAATTTATAAATTGTATGAATATCCAATGACTAAAATAAGGGATAAATTCAGATCATAATATTCTTTATACTCCCATTATTTTGGTACGCCCGGTTTAAAGGTTCTTTCTATCTCAGTCCATTACCGGAAATATCTGATTACGAAGATCAGAATACGATTGAGTGTCTACCTGCTAATTGATCAAAAGAACTGCATATAAACAGACCAATTGCTATGAGCTCTGAAGGGCTGAATTTACGTACATATTATTGTGCCCATTACCTGCATCGAATACAAGAGATTTTATTAAAAAAATTACCGCAAAAAATCTGCGGTAATCGTGAAACTATACGAAGCTCATATAAAACTAAGCTGAATGACAAATGTAGTTTAATCATCTCTATTGCAATATTGAATGTTGTAGAATAAAATACAATCCGCTGCTAAACTTTTACTATATTTCCTGTTGAAAAATGTAGAAACGAGATCAAAAAAAACAAAATACTGACACTGCCAGTATTTTGTAAAATAATATGATGTAGTGATTGATGAATTTATTCTTTAATAACTCTTTTTGAAACCACTTCTTTTCCTGTTCTGACTTCAATAATATATATTCCTTTTGTATAAGCAGATAAATCAACAGCTTCCTGGTCATTACTAATGATGCCTTCATGTATTTTTTTACCGGACAGATCATACACCGTAAACACAGATTTCTTAGGAGCGTTCAGAATGTTTGTGATGTCTTTTGTAATGCTAGGTGCAACTGTAAGACTTTTTGTTGTATTTGTTACATCCTTTGTTCCTAAAACTTCACTATGTCCAGTTACTATAATTGAGTAGTTTTGTGGTGTAGCTGCTCCTGTATCATTTACCAAAGTACCTTTGTTGCTAATTTGAATTTTATAGGTTCTGCCAGCAATTGGAGTTTCAATAACAACTTGTTCCACATTGTCAACTGTATTGTCTGCTTTTGTGGCTGGGGTCATTGGCCTGTCTGCGTTTAATTTCCAAGGGTAATAAATGGTATTATCAGTTGTATCAATTATTCTTAGATCAATATCGTTGATTAATTTTGATGTTCTGTTGTTGAATACATCACTTACATATTGATAATTTGGACTATATTTAGGGTCAAGCCAGGTAATTGTTACTTTTAATGGTTCAGAACCAGATGCTCTAACTGTTTTAGTGTTGGGAGTACCACTAGTTAAGGTTTCATCAGTGAAAATTACACTACCGTTTGCCTTTCCTACTAATAGTTCAGCTCCTTTTTTTGCATTAATGAACCCCCAGCCAAATTGTGGGTCAGGACCGATGTTTCCAGCCTCTGAAGCAGAGTGAATAGTAAGTGCTTTGGCTGAAGAAGCATTCAGTAATGTATTGTTAAATAATTGCTTATTAATTTGAGTCCAAAGCCCGATAATTCCGGTTACAATAGGTGCAGAAAAAGAAGTGCCGCTTCCTCTTGCCCAGGTGCTGCTTCCTGCTGTAGACGTTGAAGCATAATAAACATTAGTTCCAACAGTTGAAATATCTGGCTTTATTCCACCGTCATCTCTGGGTCCTGCACTGCTGTAACTGGAATGTACAACGTCAGCTGCTGTTGTGTATCTTCCATTATTACTGGTAATAATATCGGTAGCTCCTACAACAATAATATTTTTTGCTAATGAACCACTTCCAATGCAGTCATATCCTTGAGAGCAATTGTTTAGAGGAATTCTATCCGTAGGAGCAAATAAGACATTACCATTTGTACTTTTGTAATACTTTGGAAGTGTTGATGAAGAGCCATTAGGGCCCATGTTGAAATAATTTCCGGCAGATTTCACAATTATATATGATGGATTACTATAGGCTATCTGATCATAATTAACATCATCTGTATTGTATGTTCCCTGGAAGTCATAGAATGTGTCACCTGCTTTATAACCGTTGTATACATAAGATGTGAGATTATCACTGGTATCTCTAACTTCAGTCCAGCCTGAATTTACACCATATGAGTGGTTTGATATATTGGGCTGTGCAATAAGAATTTTTTGGTAAACAGTACTGGCTGATGTACCGCCAGGTAAGATGGTTGTATCAAACATATAACTGTCTATAGTAGAGTTTATTGCAACTCCTTTCGCATTTCCAACCAAAACCAGATTTGGAGCGGTTCCTGTATAGAGAGGAACGTCTTTCCCTCCGATAAAACTTCCAACACCTGTTGCGTGGAATGAATAAGATTGAGATGGGTCTTCTTTGTTGGTTATTCTATTTGTTGCATTATCAAAAGCAGTATGAGCAGCATAGATTCTACCCCCGTCAAATATAGTAAACTTAATGTTTTCCCCATTGAAAGATCCTGTCAAACCGGTGATGTTTCCTGCAGTATTAAGTAGATCTGAATTAGAATTAGTTAATTGTCTTGTGTCATCCTGCTGCCAGAAATAAGGAATTCCAAAATTAAATCCTGCTAAAGTAGCTCTCTGTTCTTCAATTTCTTTTAAGCTTTTCTGGCTTTTATTGGCACTATAGTTTTTAGCAACATAAGCATCAAACTTTTTTTCATTTTCTACCCGTTGCTGTTCAAATGCTCTCATCAGAGCTTCATTGTTTTTTTGTGCACTTACCCATGAAGCCAGTAATGCACTCATCAAAATAAAGATTTTTTTCATAAGGTGTAAAAATATATTAGGTTAAAAAAATTTAAATAGTGTATCAGATTATATTTACCTAACATCCAGACTATAAACAAGTCCGGGAGCAGGGGTTTTAAGATGGCTTATTCATCTTTGTCATTCAACATCTAGTTCTGTGAGCTTTACAAGCAATAAGAAGTAGAAATAAATGTACAGCTATTATAAATAACTGAAAAGCTGAACACTATAGAATAAAAACAACATAAATTGTAAAACTTTTTCTACGTCCATAGATGCAATATCATAAGATGTATTTTAGAGAACAATGTGATAGAGGCTGTTTTATTTCCTAAATTTGAAAATATCATCCCAAATAAGAGAATCCTTCAGTCAATAAATTCTCTGTAATAAGAATTTGTTTGTTGCCTGTTTTCTTAATTTTATGCAAAAAATTACCCCAGACAGAGAGCCTGCGGTAATAAGGGTGAGTATATAAGTTAGTTGGAAATAAATTACCTTCCAAAGGTACAATGATCACACAAATATGAAAGAATGAACGCTATAGAATAAAACCTTTTACAGGGTCGAAATCTTTCTACACTATAGCTTTGCGAATTTCCGATAAAATCATGTAGACCACTTAGTTCTCTGTTTTCTGAATTGGATTTCCAGGTTTAGATGTAAATAATGCCCAATGGTTTAAGCGCTTTTCTCGGGATTCTTCAACCTGGTAATCAAAAACCAGTGTATTTTTATTAGGGTTTGCAGGATCTGAATCCAGATAAGGATTGATAAAAGTTTTAAAAGCATCATGATTCTCATCGTAGCTTCCCTGAGCCGTTATAAATGGCTTTCCCACATAATAATCCCGATCAGCTATTGAGGAAAAACTGACTCTGAAGCCAATATCATAATCTCCTTTAACACTTTCCTTGCTGTTCTGGAAACCGTACTCAATTTTCATATAAGGCTTTCCATCCTTTAATGATTTTTTTAAAGCCATAAACCGGTTGATCACTTCCTGCTTTTCATCAGAAGTACTATTTTTTCTCAATCGAAACAAAACCAGATGCTCAACCCTTTTATTTCCAACAGAATCTATAGTATCTGTATTCTTATTAGTACAATACGCCATTACTCCTAAAAAAACAGCTGTTCCTATTAAACCCGCCGTGATTAACTTCTCATTTTTTAATTTAATTCCTCTCATAAAAACTGATTTTAATTTGTAAAAAATTGATTATTTCCATTAAGTAAAAAGAGATTTATCTATAGCGAATGATCCGATTTTTTGACGGCATTACATCATATAATACGTATTGGGTGGAAAAGGAACCGGTTTTTCTGCCTTTTCATTCAATTGCTGCTTTATATTGGCTTCAATCGTTTTGCTTAAACTGGTCATCGGTATATCCAGAGGTGTATTTTCAAACGGGTCCTGCATAAGAATAGAGGTATACTCAATGGCTATGAAAATCATAGGAATTCCGGCTGTTAATAAAATATTTACGAATCCCATATTATAATGAAAGGTAAAAGGGAGTAAAATGGTAAATATATAAATCAGGAAATGGATGAGCATGCTATATGCTGCCGGAAACACGGTATTTTTAATCCGTTCACATTTTCCCATGGCATTACATAACCTGAGTAATGTGGTATCTATCTGAATCTGGCGATATTCAGTAATCTTATCGGCTTCTGCCAGTCGCTTTAATTGTTGACTATGTTGGATAAGAAGAGCATTAGGAATATGATAAGCCTCAATTTTATAATCTTCCAGATACTTCTGTACTTTGGAGGAGAACACGGAAACTTTTCTTAAAGACTCTCCCAGGGCAAAATTCCAGATAATCTGCCGTTCAGCAAAACCCTTAATTTCTTCCAATTCCGTTTCAGGTAGGAATTCCTGAACCTGACGAATGAGAGTCCGGGAATTATTAACAATACTCCCCCATACAATACGGGCTTCCCACCATCTGTTATAAGACTGTGATATCCTGAAAGCAAGTAAGAGAGATATGGCAGTTCCAATAATAGCCACAAGAGCTATCGGAATCTCAATCATAGCAAAATAGTCCCCGTAATTAGCAATCAGTCCTATAAGAATACTAAAAAGACTAATGGTGATAAGGTCATATTTTATCCGTTTAATAAACCCCCAAACCGGAATTTTCGTATTTAATAGCATAATGAATGAATTTATTATACAGATTTCTGTCCATAGAATTCTTATCAATTCTACTTGCACCGGGAAAAACTTATTTATTTTGAGACTTCTATAATGATAAGGCTCACCACCATAAAAGGTTTATTCATAAATCCTCGGATCATCGCTGATCGCTCCGTCTATTCCCATTGCTTTAAGTTCCTTTAGTCTTTCTTTGCTGTTAACCGTCCAGGGAATGACTTTCATTCCCAGATCATGACATTCTTTCACAAGCTCAGGGCTCACAATTTTTTCATCAGGACTGTAGATAGCAGGTATAAAACTTAAGAACTTAAGATCACCCTTTACGCCATTATGATGATCAGGAATTTGTTTAAATTTCTCAATCGGGGTATTTTTGAAAATCTGCTGCAGGAAAGCCAGTTTTTTATCATCCACTTTCTCCACCAAAAGAGAGGTTCTGATGTCAGGATATTCTTTATGAACGATTTCCAAGGTTCGGGGATCAAATGACTGAATAATCACTCTGTCTTTAATTCCTTTTTCAAGAATAACTTTCATCATCAGAGCCACAAATTCTTTGGGTTCAGGGTGATACACAAGATCAGTGAAAGGTAGTGTTTTGGTTTCTATATTATAAAAGGGTAAAGGTCTTTTCAGCTTACGGGTATAGCTTTCACAGGAATCTATAACCTGAGCGAACAGCGGTTTGCTCACCTTTATTTTTTTTTGTTCAGGAAAGCGGTCCAGTTTTTTGATGCCCACATCATATTGACTTACCTCTGCATAGGGCATTCCATAAATTTTATAAGAAAAGTCTGCCCCTTTTGGAATGGAACTTCCATCAGGTTTCGTTGTCAGCTCTGAAGAAAAAAAAGGATCATGAGAAAGTACTATTTTCTTATCTTTAGTGATCGCAAGATCCATTTCCAGAGTGGTGACATTCATCCTCAGAGCATTTTCCATAGCCGGAATCGTATTCTCCGGATATAATGCTCTTCCTCCCCGATGGGCTTCTTTATCAAAAGCCTGTGCCAGACTTAGCTGACCTGCAATGGTGGCCATCACCATCAGAAATAATCTTTTCATAATGTAAATGTTTAAGGCAAAAAAATAACGGTGAAAGCCACAGGCTTTCTTCTTTTATAATTTATGTAAAAAGTTAATACACATCACAAAAACAAACCCTGAAACAATACACATAAAAGGCATTGCTACAAAAGTTAACGCTTCTGCCGATAACCCGTTTGTCACTTTTTTCTCCTTGAGGTGCCACACCATATTGATCACCAGAGGAAGTATTACCCATGCAATGACAAGACCTCCGCATAAAACCTTAAGAGTTAACGTTTTCAATTTATAACACACTGATGGATAAATAATCAAAAATAATATAAGAGGAAGTATATTGAATCCTATCATGACCATGATAATCCAGTCTAATGAACCATTTTCACTCATAGAAATCATATGATAAATGATAAAAACAATACTACAAAAACATACCGTATAGATTGTCAGCGTTTGTATACTTTTCATTGCCAAAATAATTGAATAATTAATAATACAATATCCTGTCAGCGATCTGCAGCCTTTGCCTCTACAAAATTAAGATGATCCGTCTGACAGAAAAAGCCGAAACCTATAGAATAAAACATTTTTTCCTGTCAAATTTTTTCTATACACCATAAAAACAAAAGCTACATTAAATTACTTTAGCCTCTTATCTATCCATGATTGGTTTATTTAACTCACCATATGAAAAATGATAAGGTAATGTTTCAAAAACCTGAGCTACCGAGTCTAAAAACGTTTTACCTTTTGCATCAGGACTGTATTTACATACAATTTGAATCAGAAATTCTTTGTCTGATGATTCAGGGTAAATCTCATCAATATATCGGGTTTGTAGCACATGGATATAGAAATTGAGTTTTTCTACCAATAAATGAAGATGTTTTTTTTCATCCCAGGCTAAATTATCTGACAGGATGAGGACTACTTTGCTATCGTGGCTGATGCTGATGGCATCAATAACATTTGTTTTTTCGAGAGACATACAACGGTTAATTTTATTTTAACTTTTCAAAGGGTTAAGAGAACGCGATCTTACCTCCTGTATCTTTTTATTAAATACATCGATGAAATTAAAAAAAGCCTACTATACAATTGACAGTAAGCTTAAAATAGATTAAATCAGATAACGAAACCATAAAAACACTCTCAAATTTACAGGGTTCATATTAATCTCAGAAATAAATTTTGTAGAATAAAATAGGATTGACCCTCCAATTTTTATGATACATTTTTGAACCCGGCTTTAGAAGAGAATCACCTGAAACCTGAGATAGACCGCTCATTTCCTTTATCCGATTTCAGAGAAGCTTTTAATTATCTGGAAAAGGGAAAACATTTTGGAAAGGTGGTGATCCGGTTTTCATCCTGTGTAGCATCCAATTTATCCATTTTCTATTTCATTGGCACACCTCATTTACTAATGACAAAAGCTTTCTCCCTTTAACGTTGACAATATAAGTGATCTGCAAGAGAGTTGTATGCACTACTTCTTTTTTAGCAATCAAACCTATTGCTTTACCAGATCATCGAATCGGGTGGATAAAACCTTTTTCCCAAATCATTTCCGGGCATGGAAAAACGGACTCCATGGGCAATCCTTATTTAAATCAATATATAAAGACAGACGCATGTACAGAATCTGAGAAACAGAGCAGTTGTAGAATAAAATAGTTTCAATAATAATTTTTTTTTAAAACACTTGTAGAATAAAATAAGCAAAATAGCTTATTAACAAAAAGTTAATCATTCAGTAACAAATACATACTTATTTTGCAAAGGTTTTAAAATATAAATTCACAAATGAGAAATATTTATTATTCAGCAATACTGCTGCTCTCAACATCTGCATATTATTTTGCACAGAAAAAACAGGATACCATTAGTATCGATGAAAAGAGAAATCAAATACAGGAAGTCATCATCAGTACCCAAAAAAGAGCCCAGTCCAAGATTGAAGTTCCTGTTACAGTAAGTGCGTTAAGTGGTCGTTTTTTGGATCAACTTAACTTGAAACAGATGGATGAGATGGCTAATTTTGTTCCCGGGCTGGAAGTTCAGCTTCAAAGCCCTAATAACCCCGGATATGTCATTAGAGGAGTCACTTCCGATAGTGGAGATTCCCGTGCACAACCCAGAGTTTCTATCTTTCAGGACGGAGTTTCTATTTCCAGGTCCAGAGCTTCTGTAGTGGAACTTTATGATTTGGAAAGTATAGAAGTTGCGAAGGGCCCTCAGGGAACATTATTTGGCAGAGGGGCTCAGATTGGGGCTTTACATATCATTCAAAACAAGCCGAAAAATAAATTCGGTGCCGAAATCAATACGGGATATGGAACTTATAATCACTCTTTCATCAACGGCTACATCAATACCCCCATTGTTAAGGATAAACTCGCCAATCGCCTGGCATTAGATTATGAAAGAAGGGATGGCTTTATCTCCAACCGATCGGGAGGAAGGCTGAACGGTAAAGAAGTCATTGCATTGAGAAACAGCACAAAACTCTGGTTATCTCCTCAAACCAATATGACATTGATTCTGAATTACCAGCACGATGATTATCCCGGTACAGGTTTTAAAAGTAAAAGATTTGCCCCTTTAGACGGAGATACGGATTCCAATACGTTTGCTGATTTGGAACAGGGCAAAAATCTCTATATCAAAAGAGATGTGGGCGGAGCTACTTTATTGCTTGATCATACGCTAAATGATCAATGGAAATTCTCATCAATATCAGGGTTCAGAGCTTTTAAATCTGATGAATCCTTTGATGCAGATGGTACCGCTGCTCCAATTTTTTGGGCTTCTGAAATTGCAAAAGGAACCCAGGCGAGCCAGGAGTTCCGCTTTTCCTTCAACTATAAAAATAAGTTTTCAGGTTTTTTGGGGACAAGTTATTTTTACGAAAACTCTACCCAGGCAATGCCAATGCGTATTGATGAAAGAGCTTTTTATCCTGCTTATGTAGGTCCTTTGTTAAAAGATGCTTTTATCCAACAAATGGCAGGGCTCGGAAAACAGCTGGGGTTACCTGCAGCACAAATTCTGGGGCTTCAGACTCAAATAGGCCAGATTCTGGCTACACCGCCAGTGATGACGAACGGACAGGTGAATTATGTTACTCATTTACCGAACTTACAGCCGTTTGCCTTACAACTGATCAATATGCTCACCGGAGGAAAAATACCTCCGGGAATGACCTGGGATCAATTGGTACAATCAGGGATGCTTCCCTCCACTGTTCCTAAACGATTCGTACAACTGATTTCTGTTATGAACGGCAGCCCTCTTCAGGCTATGCACACAGAATCTTTCACCAATAAAGGAATCAATAAGGCATTCGAAATTTTCGGAGATGCTACCTACAGCCTTACCGATCGGTTGAAATTCACATTGGGTCTGAGAGGCAGTTATGAAAATCAGAAAGGCGGATACATGGCTCCCGCAGCTAACCCACCGAGCGTTATCGGAATGATTGCCAATAATGGCTCACCCAATATCGTCAATCCTGTATCTAATGAAATGATCTATGCTTCCAAAGACTATTACTCTTATGTAGGCAGGATTGCTCTCAATTATCTGTTTGAAAAAAATAATATTTATGCCTCTTTTTCGAGAGGAAGAAGACCGGGAGTAATCAATATTCTGCCGTCTACAACTGAATTTCTAAGACCTGAAATTGTATACAGCTATGAAATCGGTATGAAGGGACTTCTTTTCGCTAAAAAATTAAGTTATGAATTAAGCTCTTATTTTTACGACTGGTCTCACTTTCAAACAATGGCTTATAGGGAGATGCCGGGAAGTATTGCCCCTATGCTGATGACTAATGATGGAGGTAAGGCACATACTTTCGGTGTGGAGACTGCTCTAAAGTATTTAATAATACCCGGATTACAAATTTTTGGAAATTATTCTTATATCGACGGTAAATTTGATCAGAACGATGAAAACGGCAACAGACAGGAATATGCCGGTCATCGTTTTCGACTAACGCCCAAACACAGCTATGCATTAGGAATTGATGCAAGTATTAAAACCGGAGCAACCTCCTCTGTTTACTTAAGACCGTCATATTCCTATCGCTCAGGAGTATTTTTTGAAGATAGCAACAGAGAAGATCTTTACCAGAAGGGATATGGGCTTATGAATTTCACGGCAGGTTTTACATTTAAATCAGGCAGTACAGTATATGATATTGGTGCTTACGGTAAAAATATACTTGATACCCAGTACATGATTGATGGGGGAAACAGTGGTGATATTATTGGCTTTCCCACATTCATAGGCGGTACAAGAAGTGTGGTTGGCGGACAAATAAAAGTGACCTTCTGATTTTTTATTTTACTCAATAAGAAAGGCTGCCCGGAATGAGCAGCCTTTTTCTTCATAGAGCATTAACCGTTTCATATTCAATGATAAAAACTGAAAAATCATGTCCCGCTGATATGCATCAGTATCGACTGTACCCCTCTTATTTCCAGATAAGAACAGAATATAATGATCTCTTTCCATATAATATCTATTGTTTTAAAAGGAATACATTCATGCTATGCAGCTTTATCCAACCGGCAAAAGCAATGATAAACTGACTGATAAAGGTACGTGTACTTTCTGTTACCAGACGATTGTCTGTATCAAAAATTGTTTCACTATTGCCAATATAAGCTTCTGGTTGCTGCATCACGGGCATATCCAGAAATACCAGCGACTGCCGCAAATGGTGGTTTGCACCGAAAGCCCCCATTTTACCGGGCGAAAGACTGATAATTCCGGCGGGTTTGCCTTCAAAAGCATTGTGCCCGTGCGGTGCAGAACCAACATCTATGGCATTTTTCAGAACTGCAGGAACGGAGCGGTTGTACTCGGGAGTGATAAACAATATGGCATCTTTGTTCTTAATATGCTTTCGAAATTCCTGCCAGCTTTGGGGAGGCTCTTCAGTTTCAAGATCTTCATTATATATCGGAAGCCTGCTGAGATCAATAATTTCAAAATCAAGATCCGGCAGATTTTCCCCCTGAATATACTGAGCCATCTTTAAGGTGAGGGATGCTTTTCTAAGACTACCCACAAGAATACCTATTTTGTACATTTCTTTTTTCATTGTCAAAAATTTCAACAAAGAAAAAAAGAACCGCCTGTAAAAAATAGAAGATATCCGACACAGGCTGCTATTTTTAATCCCATTCGGAAAAACTGGTAACAGGTCCCCGTGATTTCAGGAGGAACTGCTTTGGAGTACTTCCCGCAAATTCCCGAAATTCCCGGATATAATGGGATTGATCGGCATAGGAATATTCATAGCATATATCCGTAAAAGACCGGTCAGGATGGGACTCAAGAAAATGAAGAGCGCGCTGAAAACGTTGAATACGCATAAAAAGCTGAGGAGAAACGCCAAAGTAGGATTTTACCAGACGCTCCAGAGAACGTTCGGAAATCCGGAGTCCGTCACGGATTTCTCTCAGTGATATCAAACCATTATGGGTATTGAGTGTATTGAGCATATACCGGATTTCCGATTGGTCAGGAATTTTATTCCGTATGATCTGTCTCCATATAAAAACCGACAGCAGTTCAAGTTTTTCCGTTATCGTCCGGGCCTCCTGAAGTTTCTGGCATAAGCTGTTCCTGACAACCTCATCTAAGGTATAGTGATGGTTGGTCAGCAAATAAGCATCCACTCCCAAAATAGTTTTAAGGGCATCGGGTTGCAGACATACAATAATACTCAGGTACTTTCCTTCTCCTGTTTTCTGAGAAAACCGGGTACCCAATCCATGTACAAACAGTTTTGGAAAGGGATTCCCCTTTTCATCTTTGAAGCAGCCTTCACCCTGCTGAAAAATAAGTCCGGGATATCCGTCTGCCATTACTCTGAAGATTGTGGAGGAATCATCCTTATTTTCTATGATGAGGAAATGATGAATATAGGGTTTCAGATAAAACGGAGGTGAGATTTTCTGATAAGACATACTATAGACAAAATGATTTACTATATACTACAAATTTATAATGAATAGTCAGATTTTACTTCTTTATATACTTTTTCATCATCATTTAATGCATCATCTCATAGGCTTTGATTAAATCTGCAATATTATTGAGATGAAGCTTTTGAAAGATTCTTTTTTTATAGGTGCTTACCGTCGACATTTCTATACCAAGCCTGTTGGCGATTTCCAGATTTCCGTTTCCTTCAGCCAGGAGTTTAAAAATTTCATATTCCCTGGAAGATAATTTTTCTTTAGGGTCCATTCTTTTATTTTCAATAATAAGCCCTATCAGTTCCTGAGGATAATAATGACCTTTTTCAAGAACCAGTTTTACAGCATTTCTTATCTCTTCTTCACTGCTCTGTTTACTGATATAGCCCTCTGCCCCTTCACGGATATACTGAATGATAACCTCTTTATTAAATCCTGAAAAAATAAGGATTCTAAGGTTCTTCTGTATAGCTTTAAGTTCGGTTATCATTTTTCTGTATTGACTTCCCGGCATATCAAGATCCAGAATGAGAAGACTGTATTTTGTTGTTTTTAATAATTCTTTCACCTGATCATATTTTTCTGCAAAATCTATAATAAGGTCAGGATAGGCAGACTGCAGGATCAGGGCTGTCCCTGCTCTCACTACATGATGATCATCAGCAATTAAAATTCTTTCGTTCATATGATAATTTAAATATATTTAGTTTTTGTTAAGAATAATTTCAACAATAGTTCCTTTAGGGCTGTTTTTTCTGAAACGGATGGTGGCATCAATTTTTTTGATCAGATGAATCACCATATGCAATCCTATTCCTTTTCCTTTAAAGTCCCGGATCTCATTGGTAGAATGATTAAACAGATCCGTATACAAAGCGATTTGTTCAGAAGTCATTCCCGATCCGGTGTCACTGATCGTAATCACAATATTGTGTTCATTTTCAGTACTATCAAGAATAATTTCTCCATCATAGGTATTTTTAACCGCATTATCAATAATATTATGGATAATGGAGGATAAAATCGGCTGATTTATTCTGGTATATACATTTCCTCTTTCAATTCTGGTAATAAGGGTTCCTTTTTCATGAGCAATTTCTAAAAATAGTTTTTTCTTAGTTTTAAGAATTTTATTAATTGAATATTCATTTTCTTCAAAAATATTTTTAGCTTTATACAACTCAGCATATTCTTTTAAACTTAAGGTAAACTCATACAGCTGTTCTGAAGATTTATAGATACTGTCAAAATATTTTTTTTGAAGTTCTATATCATCAGATTCGTGCAGTTTATGGGAAAGCATGGCAATAAACCGGATAGGGGTAGTGATATCATGACTAATGGTCTCTACCAGTTTTTTCTGATACTCCGCTTCATTTTTCAAATCGGTTTTTAGCAATTCGATATTCAGAGAATTTTCTTTCAGTCTGGAATTTTTGCTTTTAACGATCTCTTTTAAAGCGTTATTCCTTACCCTCAGGTAATTGGTTGCCAGCCTGACAATGAAAATAATAATGATGAGCCCGATAATCAGTACTCCTATTTTAAAAAGCAGTGTCTGATAGAAAAAAGGGATAATTTTTAAAGCAATTGTTTTTTCTTTAAACTTTCCGTCAGCAGAAATAAGCATCCTTACATGCAGATGATAGTTTCCGGGTCCCAAATCACTGATGGCATATTTCAGTTCTTTTTCGGTATCCACCTGCTGCCATTCTGTATTTTTATCTCCCGACAGTCTGGCTTCCAGATAAAGATTTTCAGCATCAGAAAAATAAGGAATATCAAGATAAACATTGGCGACTTTATAGTCGCTGGCTAACGTCAGACTTTCTTTGAAATACTGTATGGCAGAATGACCAACCTGAGCTCTTTCTATGTAAATTTCCGTATGGTCCGGATAATACGTTTTTACCTCATCGGGATTAAAGAAAAGGAACCCGTCCATTGAAGGAAAAACCAAATCTCCGTTTTCAAGCTCATGAGACGGAACCCCGTTGAATTCATTCGTTAAAAGGCCGTCTTTTTTTGTAAACCGATAATAAAACACCGGTGTTTTAGGATGATCTGCATATTGAAGCAGTTGCTTTCTGGAGACTTTGAACAAACCGTTATTGGAAGATATCCAATAAAAACCCTTCCGGTCTGCAAAAATGAAATGGGCCAGTTGCAGATTTTTTCCCTTATCATAGGGCATTTTGATTACTTTCCCGTTTCTGAAGAGATAGAACCCGCTTTTATTGGTTGTAATCCAGAGCTGGTGGTCTGCAGTGTGTACAAAATTTTTAACTCTGATATTTTTCATAACAGACCGAATTGTATTTTTTTTCTCATCCAGTACAAAAAGACCGTCACTACCACCTATCAGGAATTTATGGTCATCATACTGATGAAAATCAGTAATCAGACTGTTAAAATTATAGACATGAGCGGGCTTTGCAAAAATATCTTCCTGGTACAGATACAGCTGATTCTGGTCAAAATTGAAAAACGAAAGCCCATAGAAATTTTCATCTTTTATAAAGGCTTTCAAACCCTGTTTTATAGAAAAGGAATCCTTTTTTTTATAATCCGAGTTTTTATAAAACCGAAAGATTTTTTTATCATCCCGAACCAGCATATTATGAGCCTGGTCATAAGCAATCATATAAGGATCGTTTTGCCCCATCAGATGGTTTTTTACAATACCTTTTCGCCCGAACTCCGTTCCATCCGTTGTGATGATGGTACTGCGGGTAAAAGGTAAGGAAGCGTAATATACATTATTGGCAAAATCCGTTTCTTTTCTGGCCACATAAAAGGCGGACAGCTGAAGAATGTTGAGCCCGTTATTTAAAGTTCCCAGATACAGTCTGTTAAAAGATTTATCATAAAACAATGCTGCAAAAGGATACTTGCTTACCTGATCATAGTGAACAAGAAAACGAAGAACCGGAGTCTCCCCTTTCATCTCAACAACATAAATATCGCGGTGATGGATAATAAATGTCTGGTTAGTGACTTGCTGCCAGTAGATTTTGGATTCGGGATCATTGAGTAAGCTCTTCCCGCTTATCTTAGACAGTTTTCCTTTATCGATAGCGTAGGTTGTTCTTTTTTTCGGATCATTGATGAACAACACTTCTTTGTCCATAAAAATATTGTGCAGGTCATTATTAACAAAAGGAAGACGGATCTTAATGTCTCTTCCTTGTTCATCAGTATACAGAACCGATTCTTTTTCCTTGAACTTATACTTTGTATCTTTCAGTTGTATAAAATAAGGGAGATCACGATAAAATATGGAAGTGGTAAATGTATTTTTGGTAATTCTGTGGATCAGTTCTCCGTTTTCTGTTTGCATTCCCCTGTCCTGTTTATTCAGAGGAACCTGTTGCAAGGTCCGGCCTTTAATCATAATCCTGTTTTCATCATAATCATTATGAACCGTGATGCTGTCCATAAGAGGGTTTCCCATAAACTCTCCAAAATGCAAATTGTTAAGCTTGAAATCGCTAAAAGTCTGCAGTGATGTTCCGTCATACCTGAGGATAGCACTTTCGGTTGAAATCCAGATAAAGCCATACTTATCTTTAATAATGGATTTGGCACTGCTTTGCGGAAATCCGTTGTCCATATTATACCAAGTGGAGGTATAACGCTGGGCATAAGTCGTTAAAAATATAAAAACAAAAAATAAAGTGCAGACTCTCATAAGGTCAAAACGGATAATATTTTTCGCAGGATACTGCCAAAAACAATGGATAAAAAATAAGGTTTACATCTATTTTTTTATGAGAGTAAAAAACGAAATACAGACTTTTCATCAATCATAAATTTTTCCTTTTATTGTGTTATTATTAAACGTATTCGTTTAAAGCACAAAGGTATAGAATTTACACTTATATATTGTAATTTCTAAAGTACACTATTAATATGTTCGAACATACCGTCAATACAGCATTTATCCAAAATATTCATCATTTGTGTAGTAAAAACTCTACAAAAAATCAGGATTAAATTCTACAAATAATCTCAAGTCACTTATTTTCTATATTAATATTTTTGCCTTATCAATTATTTTCAACAGAAAGACCGGATTCACATCCAGTTTTCATTATCTCTCTTGAAATTCTAAATGATAAGACTAAAAACACGACATACAATGAAAAATTTATTTTGGTTTTTACTCCTTGGCGCCCTGTTATGCATTAATGTTCTCTTAATCGTCTTTATGGGGTTTTAATTCTTTTCCAACAGATATCCTGCAGCTATTCTTCAAAACATTTCTGTCATCAACACTTCGTTTCCGGGAAGTTATTAATTTACCCTACCTGTAGTATAGTATAAATTTGACAATCGAAAGATCAATACTTCTACGTATTTTTTTTCGGCAAACGTTTTCGTTATTCTATTTTTACAAAATGATAAGAAGGTTTATGAATGGCAATAATTACAATGTATGGATTCAGGGATTTTGTATGATTCATACCAGAGATACAACCCATCTTCAGGAATTTATTAATCAGTATGATTCTTTTAATAATTACAGAGATTCAACGATATTCCATAATATTGTTGCTTATACTTTGTATCAGTCAGCTAAAATAAGCCCTTCGTCGCCACCCGTCATGAATAGTACCGGAAATCCTTAACTTATAATTGTAACCTTCATCCTTATAAAAATGAATTTTAAAGAAATTCACATCGGATCTTTAATCCATCAAAGAGTTGCAGAATCTCAGATAAAGCTGCCCCGGATCTGTCTTTTTTTTCAATATTCCGAAGAAGAGATAGAACATATGTATACACAGAAAGACCTCTCTACCGACATGTTGTTACGATGGAGTAAACTGCTTAAATATGATTTTTTCAGATTATATACCCAGCATTTAATATTATATTCTCCCCCTTCGGCATTCGACCCGGTACCCAGACAGACCCAGCTCCCCTTATTTCGGAAAAGTATTTATACAAAAGAAGTCATTGATTTTATTCTGAACCAGTTTTTATCGAAAAAAATGACCAAGGATGAAATCATAGACCGATATAAAATACCTAAAACAACTTTAAATAAATGGTTATTAAAACACACGGAACAAAAAAAATAACGCCTGATTTCAGGTGTATCTATTCGGATATCCTCAAACTCTATCCTGAAAAAGAAACCGAATGCAGGAATATACTTTCCAAAAAAGAACTGTCTGCCATAGATATTCTGGAGCTCAATAACAGAATCTTTGGCCTTTCACAAAAAGACAATCACAAATACCATGCTTATCAGCCTTCAGATATCCTGAGAATGCTGCATTATCAGAAAGTCAATAAATTAAATAATGTGCAGCTGGCTCATCATTTTAAACTCAGCCGAAATTCCATAACGAAATGGAAAAAAATGTTTCATGATGAACAGCAAAACAATCATCCATAAGAAATACTCATTATTGATATTTTTAAATAATTAAGTATAAATCGTTTCTTTGAGATTTATATTTTCACCACACTTATTGTAGCGTAAATTCTACAGGCTATCAACGAGTATATCTACACTTCTTTTTTCATCAGTTCTCTTCCTTGTAATAATTTTGCAGTGACCATGAAAAATCATTTTTTAAAATTAATATAACGCATACAATGAAAAAAATAATGATGTCTATGATACTTGGGTTTCTTATAGGTATTAATAACCTTTCAGGATCTCCCCTCCCATTCCGGCCAGTACAAGAGACGGTGATAAAAAAAATCAAAACCAAAACCAACAAACTGATCACCATATCATTGATCACGGGAAGCGGAGCAAGTGCAAATACCATTAAGATCAGCACTAAAGGTTTTCTGAAAGATGTTCCTGTTTTAATCAAAGATGCGGATCCTTTTAAAAAAGTATTGGTGGGTGACTTAGATAAAAATGGTTTCGATGAAATCTATATCATTACACAAAGTGCCGGCTCAGGATCCGATGAAACAGTGTATGGATATACTTCCCTGAAAGATCAGCAACTGGGAAAAATAAGCATTCCGAAATTGACCGAAAAAGGATATATGGGTCATGATGATTTCTCGCTTTCCGGGACCGTACTAAAAAGGTCCTATCCCGTTTATAAAGAAAAAGAGGCCAGCTGCTGTCCAAGCGGAGGAAGCAAAACGTTAACCTATACTTTAAAAAACACCCAGCTCATGCTGTCAAAGTAAAATAATGGAATCGGACCGAATAGCGGTAGCATAAGCTACCGGTGAACATGTGCAAGAACTTCGGTTATGGGCCTAAGCCTATCTGATCCGAAAAATACTTATACAATACGCCCTTCTTAAAAACACGCAAAAACCGAAGAACCCCATAGCATAGAGCTATAACATATATTATTATAAATTAATTAAGGATGAAAAAAAAGATTTTGACAATTTTAATACTAAGCAGTGCAGGATTTGCATTTGCTCAGGTTGGGATAAATACTCAAAAACCGGCTGCCACCCTCGATATAGTAGCCCCAAAAAATACGACCCAACCGGATGGTGCTATTCTTCCAAGGCTGACCGGAGATGAGCTGAAAGCTAAGGATAACCTCTATTCGACAGGACAGAAAGGAACCCTTGTGTATGTGACAGCTCCCGTCACCAGTTCCTCACTAAAAACATTCTATGTGACCTCCGAAGGCTATTATTATTTTGACGGAAACCGGTGGCAACAACTCAACAGCAGCTCTTTACCAGGCAGTAATATTTATACCGCTGATGGCTACCTTAGGGACAGCCGTACCGTAACTATGGGAACCAATACCCTCAGTTTCAAATCTGCGGCCACTACAGGAACCAGCCATTTCAATGTCGCCGGAAACACTCTGAATGTAGATGCCAATAATCTGAGAATCGGGATCGGAACCAATGCTCCGGCAGCAAAACTTCATGTCGTAGGCAATAAAACAGTGAATCTTGCCACCACAGACCCCAGTCCTGTAAAAGTGGGAGGCATGCCTCCCGGTCCGGCCAACGGAGCAGGTAATAAATACGTGACGGTGGATGCTTCCGGAGATCTCCGCCAGGGGCAGAATGCCATTCCTTTTATTTACCAGAAGTATATATTCAAAAATACATATTATGATTGGGTAGACGGCTATGATACCCTTATTCCAACTGATAAATACACGGTATTGATTATGGGATTCAGCTTTAATAATCTGCTATATACAGACAGAGGAACTAATAATAATAATGCCAACAGAGATTATTTCGGGCCTACCAATATAGTAGCCAATGCTGACCCTACTACCAAAACATGGAAAATCAGTGCAGACTATAAAGGTTCTGTGTCTAATGAAACTGCAAATAATGAATGGACGATTTACACCCTGATTCTGGATAAAAGCCAGATTATCCAAAATGCAGACCTTAGCCCTGATCTGCAAACTTGTACCCAAAACACAAGTGTCTATACGCCTGCCAGTACAACAAACGCTTCGCAATGTCCTACCATTATGAAGGCCAGTACTCCACCTGCCAATATCAATCCGTAAAACAAGTGAACTATTTATAAAAACAAGGAACGGATCAGATTGATTTTTATCACTTATTCAAGTATATTTTTTTAAGAATGGGACTGAAAATTTTTCAGTCTCATTTTTTACGGATACGAAAAAATTCTACAATTTTTATACAAATCATTCTACAGGGTTTTTCACACAAGTCCGTTTTCTTGCAGTACTTTTATTTTGATAAAAATCGATACGCTGAAAAAACTTTATTTCAATAAGAATTTGAAAAAAGCCTATTCTGCCAGGAATGAAAATTCAGCAACATTGTAGATATTGTAACTAATAAAATAAATGATAAAAATTAAAATTCTTCCATTGATTCTGTTAACCAGTATAGGTTTTATAACAGGCAGCTGTTATTATGGAGATGGCTCTATAGCAACCTATCAAAATATACCCCATAAAGAGGTCATTATTTCAGGAAATTTTACAGAGGCCAATGACTGGACTATTTTTCAAAATATGAATATCCCGTACGACTATAAAGTAGAGGTATACAGAAACGATACAAACACATATTATACTACATCCTGGCAAGAAATCCCTTTAACATATTATTTATCAAACGGCAGAGAACTGGATTATAAGTTTTCTATCAACGATCATGGCATAAGTATTTATATAGACGGTAATGTTAACCCGAATACCCTGTCTTATGTTGAAGCCAATACCTATCTGAATAATCAGACTTTTAGAATCGTAGTCATCCCTCCTGCCTATGCTGCCCATTAAACAGTAAAAAGATTCCTTCAGATGATCATCATTTTTCAGTGCTAATTTCAGGTCATACCCCCAACAACCTTTTAACATCAAAGTTTGTTGAACAACACAATATCAACGGAGCTTTACCAATATTTAACCAAAAGATACAACAAAATGAGAAAAATTAAAATCCTTCCATTGATCCTGTTAACCAGCACGGGTTTTGTGATAGACAGCTGTAATAACCAGGATGATACCGTGCAGCAGCCAGCACAAAACAACTCAAAGCCACCTGCAATAATGGATGCCACCTTTACTTTTAAAGATCCGGGTCAGGATAAAAAATGGTTCATGACAAAAGATCTTACCATCCGGCCTTCAGAAATAATTTTAGTATTTAGAAATCAAAATTCGAATACATCCCTTTCAGCGGCATGGGCTCCTTTACCTGATACCCGATATTATTCTGATATGGACTCCTTACCCATGGATGAGAGAGACCTGATTTATAACTTTGTGTACGATAATTCCGGTATAGATATTGGCATCAATACCAAACGTGATCTGAGAACCATATCGACGGCAGACAAAAACAGGTATCTCAATAACCAGACATTCAGACTTGTCATTGTTCCTGGGGCCAATGTAGCCGCAAAGTCAGCAAAGATAGGTTCTCCCGTCGATTATAACGACTACCAGGCTGTCATCAGCTATTACCATCTTAACGATACCCACGTACCTTCTGTACAGATAAAGTAAGAAATTTTCATATAATCATCTGATGGGACTGGAAAAATTTTCAGTCTCATTTTTCAATAGTAATATATTTTTTTAATCACCTTAAAGTGAATATAGTAAAAATTCTACAATTTTCAAACAACTATTTCTATAGCCTTTTTTCAATTTCAATCTCTGTACTGTGATATCTTTGTCCTGTCAATGAATGGAGAGTTGTAAATAAATTATTTCTGTTCATTACGATTCTAAAAACACAAATTCTTCTAAAAACACAATAACCACGAAAGTTGATCATGACATGAGTATGTCTAAATATCTATTGCTAATTCTTTTAAAAAAAATTAAAGATGAAAAAAAAGATTTTTACCCTTATTGTTTTAGCTTCTGCCGGTTGTATCTACGCTCAGGTAGGAATCAATACCCAAACACCCGCAGCTACCCTGGATGTAGTTGGCAAGAAAGACGGCAAAAAACCGGATGGTACTATTCTCCCAAGACTTTCAGGAGATGATCTCAAAACGGCTGATAATGCTAGCCCTAAGTTATATACAACAGCGCAAAAAGGTACCATTGCCTATGTAACGAGCCCGGTAACTTCTCCCGCCTCACCACAGACAGTAAATCTCAAAGGGGAAGGTTATTATTATTTTGACGGAAATATCTGGCAAAAATTTATAAAGGGCCCTTTTACGTATCAGACCTATACCCTTACGAATGTGAATCAGGACTGGGTTGCTAATTATAACACGCTGCTTGATGCAAAAAAGTATACGATGCTTATTCTTGGATCTACCTTACAGCTTCCATCAAATGCTATTTTAGCAACAGACCATAACAGATCTACCTCACCCACAGCGACAAATGTTTATGATTTTTTTGGTGCGACCAATGTAGCTGCGGTTAAACAAGGACCTTCCGGCTCAGAAACATGGAGACTTCAGGCAGATTATGTGGGCGCAGGCCCCCGCTATACTGTTGATACCACTGATCCTGACGGAACCAAACATGCCGCTGGTTCTACCGCAAATGGAACCTGGAAGATCTACACGCTTATTATAGATCAGTCTCAGGTGACTCAAAATACAGATATTCAACAGGATCTTGGTGGTAATAGTACAGCAACAGCTTCTGCTCCTCCAGTTACAAACTAGACTATAATTTTTACGGGGATGTGAATTGGTGAATAGTATTTTCTTAAATAGTTTTCATAGTAAGGTAAGCCAGTTCTATCCCCTAAAAATAAAATAACGTATTGATAATATCAATATCCCATTCTTTTGATTGACTTGTTTTTTATAAGATAAGTTTTGGTTTTGGGCATGACAGAACCGGTTTGGAAGTATTATTTTTTCATCAATTGTGTTTTTATACGCTGGTTCTGTCACCCAATTTTATTAAAAAGAAAACAATTTTCATTAACCACAGAGTAACTGACCCTATCCATACATCATATGGGTAATAAACGGAGTATGTACAGGATGTTTATTTGGTTTTTTTAGAATATAAGACAGCGGATCAATCCGCTTTGGAATAGTTTTAACGCTTCGTTTTATTTTTCCCAATCGGGGATCAGAGAAAAATCAACTCCTGGTCCCCTTTAAAAAAACAGTTTTGTATATCTGTAAGGATATACATAAAGTCAGACCAGATTAAAAAATAATATAGAATCAGAACACAGCCTATGAAAAAGAAATATTTTATAGCCATGCTGTTTCCGGTAAGCTCTATGCTTTTTTCCCAGATCGGAATTAATATGGTATCGCCGAATGCCACTTTAGACGTGGTGGCTAAAAAAACAGACGGAAGTACAGCGGAAGGGGCTATATTTCCACGCCTTACCGGAGATCAGATCAAGGCCGCTGATGCTCAATACAGCACAGCACAAAAAGGAGCCCTTGTGTACGTCACCAATCCGGTGACTTCAACAAGCCCTAAAACAGCGAATGTAACGATTGAAGGGTATTATTATTTTGATGGAAATCTATGGCAAAGGCTGATGAAAGCCCCTTTCTATTATCAGAAATTCATACTCACCGGTAGTCAGGACAATGTCGGAAATTTTAATACCAATATATCTGCCAGTGATTATACGGTTGTAGTCGTTAATGCTTTATTCAATAAAGCTTTAGTAAAAAATGCATCCCAGACTCCACAACCACCTTTAACCAGCATAATGCACCCTAATGTATATGCTTTAGTAAATAATGGAAGGTGGGTTTTAAAAGCAGACTATTCTGATATGACAACTTCAGATAACACCAACGGAACATGGACCATTTATACCCTCATTATGAATAAAGGACAGGTCATACAGGGACAGGACATCACTGCTGCAGACGGAAACTATACCGGAAGCTATAGCCCTCCTATTCCCTAAATAATACTCTAAATTTTAAATTCAGTCCTATGAGTTTTGTTATTATAAAAAATTCATTTGTTCTGTAATCTACAGCTCTAAAAAAAAACAGATTTAATTTTTCATTGGGCAACATCGGCTGGGGCTCATCTAATAATTTTTCTTAGAATGATTAACTGAACTTCATATAAAAACCATCCGGTTTGCCCAATTTTAAAATAAATCCGGATAAAATTAAAAAGACAGTAAAACATCATGAAAAACCATACATGATTAATCCTTAGAGAACACAAATTTTATATATATTTTTTTATTGAATAAAGAGCCAGATTTGAAAGATTTTTTTTCATGTACAACGTTTTTATAGTAATGTTCAGATCCCTCTTTATTCAATTTTTTATCTCTTTTACGGAACAATTAAAAAAATAAAAGTCAGAATATTTTGCAGTTAGGTATTTGTTTTTCTTAATCCAGGGGGAAGAGACCGGAATTCTATATTAATTCCGGTCTCATTTTTTATAGTAAGGTAAAATATAATGTTAATCCAATCTTTTATTAATTCTGATTACGATTTTTGAAATGGATCATGATATGTTGAACATTTAATCCAGTTATCGAATTGTGATTTTAATAATGTATCTCTCTTGTTAAACATAAAAGCTTTTTCGAATGGAGGACTTATTTTTTCATCAAGGGGTCTCCAGGAAAGTTCGGGATTATTTTTTATCCTGAATTGAGCTTCCGTTTCATCAGTAAACATAATATCAGCTTTATGGGCCAGTAGGAGTTCTAACGTTTCCTCATTTTTGGAAACCACTTTTAAACAGGCATGATGTATATTTTTTTCCGCAAAAATTTCATTTGTTCCTCCCTTGTTTTCTACAATTATAGTATTAGGAGTATCCATATTGTAAAAATGGGTGTATTTCAGAGAATCTTTTTTTCTAAAAAGTGCCACTTTTCGATCAATAAGCAGAGGAACAGAGAAAATGAATAACTGCTTTCTTTTTTCACTGATAGAAATACCACCGATAGCGATATCAAATTTACCTGCCAACATATCATCAGAAAGGCTCTTCCATGTTGTTTTAATAAAAATTATTTTTTTTCTTTTATTCTTTCCAAATTTTTCTATTAACTCGATATCTTTTCCACTGAATCGTCCTTTTATACGATCATACATACTGAGTGGGGGATAATCTCCCGGACTCCCTATCCTTAAGTCGTTGTTTTTGATTAAAAAAGTACCTTTCTCTATATTGCAACAGCCAAAACATATCAGAAAAATAAATGATAACGTCAAAAAACCTGATAGAACTATACATCTTGATCTTGGTACCATAAAAATGGATATTTTATAAATAAATTTCTACTATAGCTTTCTTTAAAAATATAATAAACTACAATTCTAAAAAAACCTGTTTTAATTTTTAAAACAGGTTCAAAAAAACATTAAATGAAAAGAAAAAATTATTCTTACAGCGAATCTAATCATTTATGATACGTATTGAAAATCAACAATGTAGAATAATACATTATAGAATCATCAAACTTTTTCTACCCTTTGGATTTATTAGCTGGGATGCCGGTGTTCAAAACTAATAGACTCTCAATGATCTTATCTGTTTTTTAACCCCATAGAAATGCCCAATTATAATGCATTCAACAATCGCTGATTCATCATATTGATCACCGTTTCAATACCGTCTTTTCTCAGCCATTCATATTCTGCTGCGGCCAGATCTCCGGCTGTGTAATGCAGCTGCTGCTGATCATCTGTTGCTGCTTCATAAACCCTATGGGCAATAGACTCCGGCGTATCACGTTTCATGGCGGAATCAGCTTTCATGGCTGTTATATATTGACTGAAAACATTCTGATAGGCAGGATGTGAAACGATCTGTGCATTGCTGCCAAAATGGGTCTGCATATAGGCAGGAAGAATTGTTTTGATTCTGATACCGAATTCATTCAGTTCATAGCTCATTCCTTCTGTCCAGGTTTCTAACGCGGCTTTCGTTGCTGCATACACGGAAACAAACGGATAGGGAATATTGGCCGTTGAAGAAGTAACGGTCATTACCGTTCCTTTTCTTCTGGATCTGAGATAAGGAAGAAAGGCTTTCGTCACAAGCAGGGTTCCTAAAAAATTGGTATTAATCTGTTGGGCCAGCTGTTCATCGCTAGTTCCTTCAAAAGGTCCCATTAATCCATAAGCAGCATTATTCAGTACAATACTTACCGGACTTATTTTTTCTGCTTCTGAGGCTATTCCGATAATTTGTTTCGGATCACTGATGTCTAATTTCAGCAGATGAATGTCCGGAAATGCTGTAAGCTCAGTTTCTTTTTCGGGATAACGCATGGCGGCAAGTACCGTCCATCCTTTTGTGGCAAATAATTTAGCCGTTGCTTTTCCTAATCCTGATGATGCTCCTGTAATAAAAATGCTTGGTTTCATTTTTTAAATTTTTAAATTGATTCTACAAAAGTGCATCGATAAAAAAAGAAAGAGTTTACCATTTGGTAAAAAGTAAGTTAGCGGATGTTTTTTCTTATTCTGCTTAATGACTGTTGTGTGATTCCCAGATAAGAAGCTATATATGACAAAGGAATACGGTTAACCAATGTGGGATATTTTTCCATAAATTCCAAATATCGGGTAGTAGCATCCTGAGACACCAGCGGGCTTACTCTTTCAAGCTTCCGGGCAAGGGACTTATTCGTAATCTTCTGAATAATATTTTCCCAGTCTATGATCGTATCTGAAATCTCTTTCCAGTCCTGATTAGAAAACACCAGAAGCCTGCAGGGAGTTGCAGCCTGAATATATTCTGTGGAAGGCACATTTTTCAGATGGAAAAGCAAATGTTTTTCTTCCATAAAAATTTTAGTAATTTCTTCACCTTTATTATTATAATAGCAGATACGGAGAATACCATCAAGGATAAACCCGACCTGTTTCAGCACTTTTCCTGCTTCGGCAAAATATTCGTCTTTGTGAAGCTCTATTTCTTTCCCTTTGCCTGCAATAAGGTCAGTCTGCTGTTTATTTAAATGACCGAACTGCAATATAAATTCTAAAAATTCTTCCATGATCACAAAGTTAGCGATACTTATTACGGAATATTTTATCATTTGGTAAAAACTTTCTCAGGGATCATACTGCGGCGATCTGTTACTTAAAGTCTGTTGATGAAGAAAGAGTTTTCCACTCTCTGATCTGAACTGATACCTGTTCAATTTTATCCTGAGCTCTCTGAGCGGCGTCGGAGCCTAAGAATAATAAAACCGGCGGGGTTGTAGTCTCTGTTAATGCAATAAAAACGTCGGCGATCTTATCAGGGTCTCCTAATTGCTTTCCGTCTATTTCATTCATTTTCTGATGAGCTTTCCTCAGGAATTCGTAATCATCAATCCGGTTCTCACTGAAAACAAGGGAATCCGGTTTCGCAAAACCGGTACGGAACCATCCGGGCAAAACCGCTGTCACATGAATTCCCAACGGTTTCAGGTCATTGGCCAATGCCTCTGATAATCCGGTTACTGCAAATTTTGCAGCAGAGTACATGCTCCATCCCAAACCGGGTGCAAAACCGGCAATCGATGAGATATTAATAATATAACCTGAACGCTGATTTCTTAAATAAGGCAACACCTTACGGATCACTTTTACGACAGCGAAGAAATTGATTTGAAAGTTTCCCTCAATCTCTTCGGTATTGAGTTCCTCCAGAGCTCCACCCAGTCCATAACCGGCATTATTGACAACAACGTCCAGATGGCCAAATTTTTTTATCGCTTTTTCAATGGACTGTTCTATAGATTTTTCATTTTTCAGATCCACTTCCAACGGAAGAAAATTTTCCGCATCAGCACTCATTCCTTCAAAGGCTTTTATTGTTCTTGATGTTGCTGCTACCCGATGTCCCTTCTCCAGCAACTTCTTTACTAATGAAAACCCCATTCCTTTAGATGCTCCGGTAATATACCAGATTTTTGTATGATTCATAACTTTTATTTCATACAAAATTATAGCATCCGTCCATGGATATTTTGTCAGATACAAACCGGAATTTGTCAGATTCAAACCTGTCTTATACTTGTAGGAGTCGTGTCAGTATGTTTCTTAAAAAAATTATTAAAATGAGCCTGATCTTCAAAGCCGAGTACATGACTGATTTCGGAAATATTCCAGTCGGTATATTTTAAAAGAATTTTTGCTTCGGAGATCAGCCGTTCAAAGATGTGCTGTGTAGTAGTCCGTCCTGTCCGTTTTTTTATCGCCCGATTAAGATAATTGACATGAATAGACATTCTGTCGGCAAAAGCTTTCGGTGAACGCAGTTCAAAACGTTGTGCTGTAGATTCAATAGGAAACTGACGTTCCAGCAGTTCCATAAATACGGAGGTAACTCTTGAAGCCGCGTTATTATGTTCGGCAGAAATATGGACAGGTTGTAATTTCATTCCGTAATAGATTAATTCACTAACATAATTTTTAATGAGCTCATATTTATAAACAAAGTCAGAATCCACCTCTCTGATTATTTTTTCAAATATTATCTTTATTTCTGAGGCTTCTTCTTCCTGTAAACTAAAAACAGGATGTGTTCCTGCTATGAATAAAGGAAGTTCAAAGAGGTTTAAACGAAAATTTGCTTTAAAAAACTCGTCTTTGAAAACGCAGAAACAGCCTGTAGTACCTGCTTCTAAAGACTCATAAGTATACGGTACATGAGGAGTAAAGAAAAGCAAAGTATTTCCGGTTATCGGAATACTCCGGTCTCCATAATGAAATACATTATTTCCCTGAAACAGCATAATTTTATAAAAGTCCCTTCGGATAAAAGTGGGTGAAGAGGTACCGGTATTTATGCTGTCTTCAATTCTGAAGATGTTAAACTGACCGTCATTGTTGGGATAATCCCCGGATAGCATACCGTATTTATTTCTGTAAAATTCTTCAAGCGTTTCGGTTGTTTTTGCCATAGTCTTTTATGTTTGTGCATGCATATCGATAAAACATTGTAAGGCTTTGGATTTTGGCCCGTCTTTTCTAAAAACAAGAACCGTATTCATGGTTCCAAGCTGCTTATTTAAAGTATAGGTTCTGATCTCTCTTCCTGAATAATATCTGGAAACAATTTCTTCCGGCAGTATACTGATTCCCAGACCTGCTTCTACAAAATTAATAATTCCTTCGAAAGAATTCAGGACAGTACTTTTATAATTAAGCACGCCTTTATGGCTCAGCCAAGATTCAAACCTTTCTCTAAAAATACACCCGTCATCAAACACAACAATTTTTAAAGGTGATTTTGTAAGCAAGGTCTGCAATTGCGGACCTTTTGAAGAGGTTACTATAACGAGCTGCTCTTCTTTTATATTGATTTTTTCCAGTCCGGTCATATGAATGGGAGCCGAAACAAACGCCGCATCAAGGCTGTAGTCTAAAACACCGGATATCAGTGAACTTCTGGTATCCGATTTGAATTCCAGCTCAATATCCGGATATTTTTCTTCAAAGGTTTTGAGGATTTCAGGGGCTTTTAATACCATTGTTGTTTCGATACAACCTATTTTCAGGTTTCCTCTGATACTGTCACCACTTCGGATATTGTATTTTGCTTCTTCAATAAGATGCTGAATCTGTTTACAATACTGCATCAGGATCATTCCTTCAGAAGTAAGCTCCACCTTTCGGGATGTACGGGCAAAAAGCTGAGTATCAAATTCATCTTCAAGGCTTTTTATTCTTGCTGTAACATTAGACTGTACTGTAAACATCATAGATGCTGCTTTTGTAAAACTCCCGCTTTCTGCTACGGCTTCAAATATTTTCAGATCATTTATATTCATTTCAATCAATCATTAAATGTGATTACTGCAATTAAAATTAATCGTTTTCAATAATCAAATATCCGTATTAATTTTGAAAATCAAAAAAAAATAAATGAAAATAATATTCAGACCATTCATTGCAGTGCTATCTTTTGGCTTGTTCACAGCTCCTGTAGCACAGGCTCAGTCTAATCAGAAATCCAATCTAAATCATCACATTATGGAAAACCAGACTATTCATTACCGCAACATTAAAGTCAACGGACTTCATTTATTTTACAGGGAATCCGGCTCCGCCTCGGCTCCTACAATACTTCTTTTGCACGGATACCCTACCTCTTCTCATATGTTCAGGAACCTGATTCCGATACTGAGTAAAAAATACCACGTCATAGCTCCGGATCTACCGGGATTCGGATATTCGGATGCTCCGGATCATAAGGAGTTTGCTTACACATTTGACCATCTCGCTCGTACAGTACAGGCATTTACGGAGCAGCTGAAGATGAAACGTTTTGCCATTTATATCTTTGACTATGGAGCACCGGTAGGTTTACGCGTGGCCATGAACAATCCTGAAAAAATCACAGGTATTATTTCACAAAACGGAAATGCTTACGAAGAAGGGCTAAGCAATGAGTGGAATCCGATACAGAAATACTGGAGAGATCCGTCGGAAGCCAACCGCCTTTCCCTAAAAGATTTTGTTTCCCGGGAAGCGACCTACTTTCAATACCATCATGGGGTCTCCGATCCGTCTTTAATTGCACCGGAAACCTATACACTGGATCAGAAATTTCTTGACAGACCGGGCAATATAGAAATCCAGCTGGATTTGGTAAAAGATTACAGAACCAATGTAGCCCTGTATCCCAAATTCCATGAATATTTCAGAAAATATCAGCCTAAGTTATTGTTGGTATGGGGAAATAAAGATCCGTACTTCCTGCCCCAAGGAGCTGAAGCATATCAAAAGGATCTGCCGGCTGCACGGTTAAAGTTTTATGATACCGGTCACTTTGCACTGGAAACGAACGCTGATGAAATCGGTACTGAAATCCTTGAATTTATGGGAACCTTACCGAAATAATAATATAGAATTATGAAAACAATTACCATTAAAAATTATGGCGGACCGGAAGTCCTTCAATTAAAAGAAATGCCTGCTCCTCTCATTACAGAACCATTGCATGTACTGGTAAAAGTAAAGGCTACCTCAGTCAATCCACTTGATTTTCAGGTGAGACGCGGAGATTACGCTTCATTGTTTGAGACCCCCATTGTAACCGGTCATGATGTTGCAGGTGAAATTATAGCTGTAGGTGAAGCCGTAAAAAACTGGAAACCCGGTGATAAAGTCTATTATCCTCCACGTTTCGGCAGTCAGGGCAGTTATGCTGAATATCATCTTACTGAAGAATCTTCGTTATCGAGAATGCCGGATCATCTTAGCTATGAAGAAGCGGCTGCAATTCCTCTCATCGGAGGAACAGTATGGGAAATGCTTGTAGTGCGGGGACAGTTAAAGAAGGGAGATACTATTCTCATCCTCGGCGGCGCCGGTGGTGTTGGAACACTGGCCATACAGGTTGCCAAATCACTGGGAGCTTTTGTATATACTACAGGACAACATATTTTACATGAAGAGCTCCGGAAACTCGGAGCGGATGTCATCATTGATCATCATACAAAAAACTATATTGAAGAAATACAAGCTCATACAAAAGGAAAAGGAGTGGATATCATTATTGATACTGTAGGAGGCAGCACCCTTTCTGAAAGTCCGCTTGCATTGGCTGATTACGGCAAAATTATAAGTCTGGTTGACATATCCCGACCGCAAAATCTTATCCATGCGTGGGAAAAAAATGCGACATATCATTTTGTTTTTACCCGTCAAAGCAGAGATGAGCTGCATCATATTACCCGTTTAATTGAAAGCGGTAAAGTAAAACCGGTGATTGACAGTATTTATCCGATTGAAGATGTTCAGAATGCCCATTACAGAATAGAGGATGCAAAACGCAGCAGACCTTTGTTCGGTAAAATTGTATTGTCATTGTAAAAAGCAATCCGATAACATCGTTCTGACAGGAAATCTTAAAGATTAAGAATCTCAGTATAAAAAAACTGAGCACTTTGTCGGTGCTCAGTTTCAAATGTACTATATAGAGATTGTTATTAGTTCTGTTTTTTGCTCAGTTTCTTTCTGAAAAACAGCAGTACGCTGAAGAACACCAGATAAGCAATATTGAATATCGCTCCCCCAACCCATCCTGAATAAGGTAGCGGTAAAAATCCTTTTACGGGAATAATCATCAAGGTCAGCGCAAATGGTGTTAATAAAGCCATCCATTGGGGAAGCAGAGTTTTCTTTAAAATAATACATACCGCCAATGAAATCCAGCCAATCGCTAGGACTCCAATCGCTGCTCCCCATGCGATATTAAGCATTTTCATAAATCCTCTTCCCGTCTCTAAAAGATATGGATGACAATCAGCCTGTGTATGGTAAATTGCTTTATAGATCTCTCCGACATAAAAGAATCCGGCATGTCCTAAAGGAGACAAAACAGCGCCCGCTAATAAAACCCAATAAACAAAAACAGCATACCATTTTTGAGTATCTTTAAAAAACTGATACACCAGCCATGTTGCCGGCAGCAGCAGAGGCCCTGTAAGCGCTCCTATTAAAGCTCCGAACATCAGCCGCAGAGTTGAACCTTCCAGCATCAAAGTGGCAAACTCCACATTCACCTTATCGGCATACATTTTTGAAAACAATGGATACTCTGCCGGATCCGGATCAAATCCCGCTACAAAAACATCACCAATCAGCCAACATATCGATACCGTTATGGCCGCTACAAAAGACCAGTTTATTTTATTTGAATATTTCATTCTTTTTCTTTATATAATTAAGTTTTCATATAATTTTTAAGGGTAAAAAGTCAGCGTTTCAAAATATCTTCAATCCTAAGATCAGACTCTATCAATTCAACAGTCTGTAAACCTTTTCCGGGAATAAGCTGCAGCCCTCCTTGAGCTGGAAGTAATTGATCCAGCAGATGAGTATCCAAACTATCAGCTCCTACCAAAATATTTTTCACTCCTGTAATTCCGTTGGGATGGTTAATCTCTTTAGGTTTTGGATTCGGAACATACGCAGACATAAAAAAGGGAAAATCAATATCATCCGGCATCAGGAGATCCCATTTCAGGATATTTCCATCAACATCTTTCCTCTTGGCTTTATGAAATCGAAAAGGAATATTCCTCTTTTTGAAAAACTCTTTTTCTGAATGTAAATTTTCCATAGTAGACTCCAAAGCCCATTCACACCAGCCCTGCCCCACTTTTTCCCATTCTTTCATTCTCTCTAAAATAGGTTGATAACCCAACACTTTCATCATCCATTTAGTATAGAACGGAAGCCCGGAATTATGATAAATCTCTATAAAAACACCATTTTCAAACCATATAAATGCATTATAAGCGTTGACAGGGTCTGTTCCATATTCTATAATAAACCCCGCATCACGAAGCTTTCTAACGGCAAGGTGCAATTCCTCAACACGGTAGAGGACATGGCTTAGCTGTATCTTATTTTGCTGCATTTTCGGTATGTCTTTCCATGGCTGATTTATCTTCGGACACTCCCGACTTCCAATAAGAATATGCATATAACTCTTCCTGCTTCCATTGCTTTTCTTTTCGGAGGTAATTACGGATTTTCTTAACGGAAGAAAATTCTGCCGCCACATATCCTGAACGTGACTCTTCAGGTAATGCCTGTTGTTTTACTACTTCTGCCAGATAGCTACCGCATTGAGGATTTTCGTTATGCAGCCAAATAAACTCAATATCTGCCAGGGTATGTAATTCCTGTTCATCAGCTTTGCCATCCACTTCGAGAATACAAATTCCTTTTGCAGAAGGAGGCAAATCCTCCAAAATAGAAGCAATTACTGGAATTCCTGTGGCATCTGCTACTAAAAAATAGTTGTCTGCTTTTGCATACAATTCTGTTTTTCCCTCTTTCATTAAAACACCCAAAAGATCCCCCTTCTTCGCATGGATCGCCCACGCTGAAGCCGGACCTTCATCTCCATGAGCTACAAAATCGATCCAGATTTCATTTTTATCAAGATCAACTCCTCGATGAGTATAGGTTCTGATATACGGTCTAATTTCTACCGGCTGTGGCTTCCACTGCATTTTCTCATCATCAAATTCCGGAAAGTAAATTCTATTTATTCCTTTTGGGGGAACAAGAATTTTATTATTAACCCCAATTGTGGTGTTAGCTATTAAAGGAACTTTTTCTCCTGTAAGAAAAATCCTGATATAATGAGGAGTAACATATTCTTTTCTGACCACTCTAAACTCTCCTTGTATTGTCTTAAAGTCTTTCATTGTAAATTCTTTTCTGTTATTTTTCTATCCATTTTTATATGAAAGCGACTATTATTAAGAATCATTCTAAATAATTATTATCTTTGTGCAAATGTAACTGATATAGTAAAGAATGTAGGTACGCAAAAGGGAGTAAAAAGTCCGTGAAAAGGAGAATTCTAATTAAAAGAAAATAAAATGACATTACGACTCTATGACGACAAAGCGGGAGGAACACTCATTGAAAGACAATATCCCAACACCTATTTCATCACAGATGGTGACATCAAAGAGTGTATTACTCATCTGAAACCTCCTTATGGAAATGGCTTCTACCATGAGATTTGTTTTGAGAATGTTCATATCGGCTTTGGAGACATTTCTTTAAAAAATAAAATATCACTTTATTTTGAAGCAGATTTTGACAGTGTTGAAATGCATTTTTCTTTAAAGGGTAAAAGCTCGGCAGTTTCTCAGAATTTTGATCAAAAGATAAGTTTTGAAAGCGATCAGCATAATATTATATATGCCCATCAGATGTGTGGTCAGATGGAATTTGACGGCCGCGAGTTACAGATGCTTGAAATTAATCTGGCGCCTGATTTTTTCAAAAAATTCCTTCCTGAAAATTCTGAACTATTCAATATTTTCAGAAATGCTATTGAAAAAAAGTACTCCTGCCTAATCCATCCGGATCATCGCCCGATCAGTCTGGAGATGTATCAGATCCTCAATGACATTATGACCTGTAACCGGAAAGGTGTTTTTAAAAGAATTTACCTTGAAGCCAAAGTAGCAGAACTTCTTCTTTTACAACTCGAGCAGCTTTTTAAAAATAATCCTTTAGAACGGTCTATTCCCAGAAAAGATAAAGAAAAAATATACGCTGTAAGGGATTTCATTATTAATAATCTCCATAAAAATACTTCCCTGATTGATCTGGCACATCAGGCCGGAACAAATGAATTTACTTTAAAAAAAGGATTCAGGGAATTATTCGGAACTACGGTTTTCAATTTCTGGAATAACCTGAAAATGGAACAGGCGCAGAAGCTGCTTCTTGAAGGCGATCTTAACATCAATGAAATTTCCGATTTGATCGGCTATAAAAATCCAAGGCATTTTTCTGCAGCATTTAAGAGAAAATATAATGTAATTCCAAGCACCATGAAAAAGATGAATGGAAAATAACCATTCATCAGCTGTATTCCTGAAAAGTCTTTTGAAACGTAAATGCATAGGAGGAAGCACCATTTTCCTGTAAATGCCGGAGCCGTTCCAGTGATTCTTCAATACCCGGATACTCCCCTTTTTTAATCCACCAAAGGGCATAATGGCTTTTACCATACTGATGAAACCAGTCTTTTCTTCTTTTCAAAAAGTAAGAATGAAAGGTCTTGTAAGTATAATGCTGTAATGATTCGATATCTTCCCAAACCGAAAGATTAATAATAGTCTGCATATCATTCATGGGATTCAGAGTGGCAGCATGATTATCCTCGTCTTTTAAACGCCATACAAAACCGCTGCTGTTATCCGCCAACTGATTGACGTACACCATATTTTCAACAAACTCTTTCATTACGGGATCTTCAATATTAACCCCCTTCATTTTTGCAATATTAATCTGTGCTAACTGATACATTAATTTTTATCTTAGATTTGTTATGATTCAAAACTATGCTATTTTCTATAGCCCTGAAATAACTACCTAAACAGATAGTATGAAAAAAGAATGCAACAGTTCGTACATTAATATCAATAATAAATCCTATCCATGCTCTGTAAGTTTTGTCATGGATCTTATTGGCGGGAGATGGAAAGCCGTGCTCCTGTGTTTTTTAAGAAATGGAGACAAACGGTTTGGAGAACTTCAGAAAGAGCTCCATTTTATCACTGAAACCACCTTAAGCATCCAGCTGAAACAGCTGGAAGAAGATCGCCTGATCACCAAAACAGTTATTGGAAATAAACCCCCTTTAAAAACCATCTACAACCTTTCTCCGTTAGGACAGTCATTCATTCCTCTGCTGGATGAAATTAATAAATGGGGGCACAACATTATTGATAATAAATGCCTCTGAAAAATATTAATGCACCACAAGTGGTTCTTTCTTCTTCATTCTGACTACCTTATCAAAAGTTTCCTGATGTTTTCTCAACATATCGCGGATCAAACAAGTCTGGCCAATTTACAAACTAAAACACTATACTATAACACATTATGATTTTTTTTATTTTTCAAGTTGCCTCATAACCACTTTAGCCATTTCCTTTGAGCTAAACGGGTTTTGTCCTGTAATAAGGTGACCGTCTGTTTCCACATGGGAAGTCATAGGAATAAATGCTTTCTTCATAACTGCACCCCGTTCTTTAAGGGCTGCTTCCAGATTAAAGGGTACTTCTTTTTTCCGTCTTGCAATCGTTTCTTCAAACCAGTCGAAGCCTGTCATTGATTTTCCTTTGATCAGGTATTCGCCATTGGAAAGTCTGACATTCAGGAGCCCTCCAACTCCATGACAAATAGCTGCTAGTATTTTACCGCTTTCGTACTGCTTTTTAACCACAGACTGCAAGGTGGCATCATCAGGAAAATCATACATTGTTCCATGGCCGCCGGCTAAATATACCATATCATATACCTCATTGGTTACTTCAGATAAACGCAGACTATTATTCAGTAATTCGCGAAAAGAAATATCATTCCAGTACGCTGTGGAAATCTTATCAAATACCAAAGGTTTAAGACTTTCCGGATCTACAGGCACATTTCCTCCTTTCGGGCTTGCAATAGTAATGGTATAGCCTTTTTCTTTTGCAGCATGATACATATGGGTAAGCTCACTCAGCCACAAGCCGGTTTTCAGATGGCGGCTGGCATATATATTGACATTGGTAGCAATGATTAAGATATTTAATGTACTCATCGTTCTGCTGTTTTATACAACAAATTTCGGAAGAAATCTCGAGTAAGGAGTCGTGTAATTCAGAAAATTTGTAACCTAATCTCCGAATTTTTATTCTTATTTTTCAGCTGCATCCGTAAATAAGGGATTTGTATAAAAGATAATTTTTTGCCCTTTGCCATGCAGTAAATCCTTTGGAATTATAAAGGACCATTAGTTAAATGAAGTTCTGAATTCCAGAGGAGACATAGAGGTACGGTTTTTAAATAAACGGTGAAAAGACTGCGGATGCTCAAATCCCAGATGATAGGCGATCTCGGAAACTGACATGTCGGTGGCAGATAACAATTCTTTTGCTTTTTCAATCAGCCTGTTCTGGATATGTTGTTGGGTGGTTTGCCCAGTCTGTACCCGCAGCATATCGCTGAGATAATTAGCGCTTAGATTCAGTTGATTAGCAATAAAATGCACTGAAGGAATACCATGGATTACCAGCTGATCATTCCTGAAATAATCATCCAGTAAATTTTCCAGCTTTGAAAGCAGATCATGATTCACTTTTTTTCTGGTCAGGAACTGACGGTTATAAAAACGGTCACAATATTTTAATAACAGATCAAGATTGGAAACCAGAAGATCCTGAGTAAAGGAGTCGATATTGGCATCGATTTCCTGTCCGATATTGCCCATGATATCCATGATAGATTTTTCTTCCTTTTCAGAAAGATGTAAGGCCTCGTTGGTAACATATGAGAAAAAGCCATAATCTTTGATCTTCGATGCTAAGGGATAACTATGAAGAAAATCAGGATGCACGACCAAAACAAATCCTTTCACACTGTTCAGCAAGACGTCTTCAAACTGTAAAACCTGATGCGGTGCGATAAAATACATGATTCCCTCATCAAAATCATAGTACTGCTGTCCGTATTTACATTTTCCGCCTGCACAATCTTTCTTTAAAGCAATGACGTAAAAATCTGTAACGACAGCACTGAGAATCGTTTCAGGTTCCAGTTTTACCTCATCAAAGCTAAAAACACTGATCAGTGGATTTGAGGGCTTCTTCAATCCTACAACCTGATGCAGCGCACTGATTGATGAAACTTTCTTTGGTGTTTTCATAAGTTGATTTTCAGATGTATATATCATTATTATTGGTGACCGGTTCCTGTGTCATTTTTCCCTCTCTCATTATCGAGGTGGCTTAAAAACAAATACTATTTTTTAATCCACTCTAATGTACGGTTTTATTATTTTCCCGGAAACTGTTCATTTTTAATCTGTTCAATTCCCTGTTTATATGAAGTCACCTGAAAATCCGGAAATCTGTTTCGGAATTTCGAATCATCAAATATATTATCATGTTCATACCTCGGAAGCAATTCCAGCAATTCCTTTATTTTTTGATTGAATACTGATCCGATCCTGAATATCCATTTCGGAATTACCGAATATTTCAGATCCTTAGCATAAATTCCTGAAGCCATGCCAATCAACTCCTGATAAGTCGGATGGCTTTTATCTACCGGAAGATGCCAGGTCTGGCCGAATGCATCCGGGGTATTTCCAATCAATGCAGTGGCACGACTTGCATCAGGGGTCCATATCAGACTCCTTTTCTTACCTGCACTCAATGGGACTTTCAGTTTTTTGTCTTCTTTAATGTTATCAAAAACCAATGTATTGGTAATACTCTGTGTTTTACCGGGACCATAAAATTCAGGGGCACGACAGATCACAGCTTCAAGGGCCCCCGATTGTATCTCCTCCAGCAGTATTTCAGCCATTTTTCTTCTCACAACGCCTTTTCTTCCTATCGGAGCAAATACTGTTTCTTCGGTTAAAATCCTGTCATCCTGCGGATACATATAGGTATTATCAAAGAACACAAGCTTTGTTCCGTTGATTTTACAGGCATCAATTACATTTTGAAGAATCAGTGGAAACTGCTTTTCCCAAAGATCTGAACTTATGGGTAAACCCAAGGTGAAATACGCAATTTCACTTCCTTTAACAGCTTCAATTGCTTTTTCACGAACAGATAAGTCTGCTGAAAATACCTTATCAGTATCATTTACCTTTTTTGCGTCTCTGCTGACAATACGGATATCAGAAGTAAAATTCCTTTTCAGCTCTCTTGCCAGTTCTTCGCCAATCTGCCCGTTGGCTCCTAATATTGTTTGCATTTTTTATTTTTTAAAGCTAGAAACAGTATAAAATGGCCTGTCCCCTTTTATCTGTACTCATAAATTGCTTTGTAATTATTAACAGGACAAAGTTCAGAAGAACGAAAACAAACTGAGTATCCCAATTAAGGAAAGTTGTAACAGAATCTCTGTTTTAAAAGATCAATCAATACAATCATTTATGAACCCATAATAAATAGACACCAGCGTATTTAAATCCGGAAAAAGAGACAAAATCTCTTTCCTGATCTTCAGTCTTAAAACAACAGCACCATGAATCCATGATGCTGTTGTTTTTTCATAAGACAGTACTTTATTTTACAATGTGGAGTTTGTTTTTTGAACGAAATCAGCCCATTGTTTATTAAGATATTCTGTCGCTTTCTTTTGCTCGTCTTTATTTAGAGAGGAATAATTAACTGAATTAAAAACAAGCTTTTTGAGTGCCTTTACATCCAGTTCCCAGTACATAAAAGCAACCCAGAAATCATAACTAAGCCCTTCATATCCATATACTGACGGATCATCACTATTGATGGAGCATTGTATCCCGTTGCTAAGCAAAACTCTTGCAGGATGGTTTCTCATATCGCTTACGTATCCCAGAACCTGGTTACTGATAGGACTCACCTCTACCAACTTGTTTTGGCTTTTAATCAGCTCCATTGTTTTGGGAAAATAGATCAGATTAAGACCGTGCCCGATTCTCCGGTTGTCCAGTAATGAAATATCTAAAACATTTTTATTAAAGACTGAAGTACTTTCACCGGCGTGAAGAAAAAGAGGCATATCCACCCCGTATTTTTTTGAAAGCTCATTGAGCTTTTCCCAGTTTTGCTGAAAAGAATGAATACGGTTACCAGCAGCTTCGTCCGCAACAAGATCAAATCCTGAGATCATATCCGGAAATTCCTTCTTCAGTTCAAAAGCCGTTTCAAGTTGTTTTTCAATACTTTTAGGGTCTAAAAATTTAAAGCTTGAATAAATTAATTTCAAACTAAACTGCGGATCCGAGTGATGTATTTCTTTAACAATATCCTGCAAATCTGATATTGAGGTTTTCAAAGGATATTTCCCATGTTGAAAATCGTAGAGTTCATCAAAAATAAATCTGATTTCCACATGCTGTACTTTATCTTTCATCAGATCACGGAAACCTTTCATATAATATTCTTTAAAGAAAGGACGATAAGGCAGTAGCAGGCTTATTCGTTTAAAACGTTTTTCAAATTCAATCCAGTAATTGGTGTAAGAACAAAGATTATCCCGTTTTAAGATTAAAAGCTCCTGCAGCTTTTTTTCAAAATTAGCGTCTGAATTTAATTTCTTGTCCAGATTCACAAATCCTTTCGGCACTTTTCCATTTTCAAAAAAAGCCAGCTGTCCGAAGATAAACGGATCATTATCTTTCTGATCATACACATAGCATTCTTTATATTTCCTTGCTGCTGTAATCACCCACTTCACATCCGTCACTCCGCCGCTGTGGGTATGCAGCAATCCGCCTTTAGGCATAGACTGAAGAATACTGAATATTTTAGTCTTTTCTATAAGAGGTTTTATTTCATTAAAAGAGCTATTGTATATCGGTATTTTTTGTTTTTCCGTTTCCGCGAAAAACTGATTTCTCAGCTGAAACAGTTTTTTATCAAGCGACAGCTCATCGGCTGTTAATTGTATATCTGAATCAAAAGACCTGGCTTTATTTTCTTTTTCCAATTCCATCCAGTTCTGCTCATAAGCGGTCTGACCCGTTATTGTATTCTGGCATCCAAACAAAGGAAACCCGAAAAGCAGAGCATACGTAAAATATTTTCTCATCATAATATTAGGTTTTTTCTTTTGCACAATCGATAGTGCGTATCGGATTACCTGAGTAAAAACTCCGTAAATAAAGCGATACTCAAAAATATAATTAATTTTTCTGATAAAAGAACTTCAGCCCGATTAAAAGTAATAACATTCTTATGTGTATTAAAATACAGCTCATTATGTCTGTAAAGAACCGGATTTTCTTCATTTTTTGCACAAAATAAACAATCACCTGTCAACTCCTGATTGTTTAACCGGTAATAATTGCAGCATCACCCCAACCATCAGCAGACAAACCAATATACCAATAATCCCAAAATGATATGCAACCTGCCAGCTTTCTTTTGAAAAATAGAAAAATACACCCCCAATTAGACTTACGCCCAATGCTGAAGCGGTTTGCTGAAAGGTTGAATAGATTCCCGCCGCTCCTCCGGCATATTGAGAAGGTACATTTTTAAGAGCAATATTCAATAATGACGGCAAAACGAGACCGTTTCCGAATCCCCACATCCCCATTAATCCGATTACCAGCCCTATGCTGATTCCCGGTTTCCAGAGTGTCATCTGAAAATAGAATGCAACTGCTAAAATAGCAACACCTATCTGTAATACTCTTTTTCCATAGGTTACAATCAGACGGGAAGCCATTACGGAAGAAATAACAAACAGAATTCCCGGAACGATAAAGTATAATCCGGAATCCAGTGCTGAAATGCCAAGTCCGTTCTGAAGATACACAGCGCTTAATAATAAGTAGGCAGTATGCAGCATAAAGTGGAACAATACAGCAATCAGTCCGATATTAAAGTCTTTGATACCAAACAGCCTAACATCTATTAAAGGGTTTTGGTTGTTAGTCAGTTTCTGCTTTTGATTGTAAATGAAAAAAACAAACAAAATAAAAGATAAGCCCAGCAGTCCAAAACTCCACAATGGCCATCCGGCTTCGCGTCCCTGAATAAGAGGATAAATAAGGGAAAATAAAGCCAGGGTCAGAATCAGAACTCCGGTATAATCAAATTGGGTATTTTCATGTTTCTCTGTTTCATTTACGTATTGATATGTTGCCCAAAGTGTTACAATTCCTATCGGAAGGTTGATAAAGAAAACCAGCCTCCATCCTTCTATAATCCAGTGGGTGTCGGATAAATACCCGCCTAATACCTGACCTATCGCGGCAGCCGTTCCAAGGGTAATTCCATACAACCCGAATGCTTTTGCCCTTTCTCTGGTATCAGTAAAAAGAATCTGAATAAATGCTATAGTCTGGGGAACCATAAATGAAGCACTTAGTCCCTGGAAAAATCTTGTGACATTCAGCTGCAATGCTGATTGTGATAATCCACACAGACATGATGCTACGGTAAAGGCAAACATCCCCCAAAAGAACACTTTTTTCCGCCCGAAATGATCTCCGGCTCTTCCACCTGTGATCAGAAAAGCAGCATAACCGAGCAGGTATCCTGCAATAACGAACTGCATCTCACCGTCTGTAGCATGAATACCTTTTTTAATGGTAGGTATTGCGATGTTAATAATAAATACATCGATCACAGAAAGTAAAGGAGCCGATAATACAATAATCAGTTCCAGCCATTTATTTTTTGTGGTTTTCATTTTAAATCAGCTTTTGAATGATTTTTTTTGCAGCTTGTATGGTATCCGGTTTTTTGAAAACCGAAGCTGTAACGATTGAACCTTCCAGCATCATGTAAATAGTTTCCGTAAGTTCACCGTCAGTCAGTATTTGTCTGTGACCTGAATTCATCACCAGTTTTTTTATGAAATCTTTACTGTGAACTTTCGTGGCTTGAATTTCAGCCAATACTCTCGGATCATCTGTTCCCGCTTCATCATTTGCTTTGACAAACGGACATCCTCCATATTGACGAATTTCCTGACGTTTCGTATGATGGTCGAAAACAGCCAATAATTTTTCTTTCGGATCACTCACTGCATTAACACCAGCTTCCAGCCTGCTGAACCAAAGCTGATGCATGCGCTGAATATATGCAACCAATAAATCAACCTTTGTTTCGAAATGCTTGTATAAAGATCCTTTGGCAATATCAGATTCACTGATAATCTGATTAATCCCGGTATTACTGTAGCCTTGTTCATAGAACAACCGTTCTGCAGTATCTAATATTTTGTCAATGACAACCTGTCCTCTCTGTTTCATGCAACAAATGTAAACATTAAATAGACAATATTGTCTATTTAATGTTTACGCTTTTTTCTATCGGTATTATTGAATTGATTGATGCTGCTGGAATTTAGGCCTCTTAAAGACCACTGACATTATTTTCTTAAATGATGTCAGCAGAATATTTGGAAATTTATTTATTGAAAAGAGGTTCTGAATTCCAGCGGAGAAATTCCGGTCTTATTTTTAAATAGTTTTGTCAGAGACTGGGGATACTCAAATCCAAGCTCATAAGCAATTTCACTGACAGACAGATCCGTAGTGGAAAGCATCTCTTTAGCTTTATTAATCAGTTGCCCATGAATATGCTGTTGGGTACTTTGACCTGTAAGCATTTTAAGAAGCCTGCTTAAATAATTCGGGGACATATGAAGCGCATCTGCTATCTGCTGTACAGTGAGAAGACCCTTTGACATCAGATTTTCATCATTCATATATGTACTCAGAATTTCTTCCAGCTGGTCAAGAATCTGATGATGGGCGGCTTTTCTTGTAATAAACTGCCGCTCATAGAATCTTTCCGAATAATTCAATAAAGTTTCAAAATGTGAAATAATAATATTCTGACTGAACTTATCGATATTGGAATGGTATTCCAGTTCAATATTTTTTATTATTCCATCGATAATGGTCTCTTCTTTTTTCGAAAGAAACAAGGCCTCGTTCACGGAATAATTAAAAAAGTCATATTGTTTTATTCCTTTGGCAAGAGATGTACCCCATAAAAAATCAGGATGAATCAACAGCATCCAGCCGGATTGTTTTTCGTTCAGAACAGGATCTGTCTCGATTCTGAAAATCTGCTGAGGAGAAATAAAAAACATCGTTCCTTCATCAAAATCATATTCCTGCTGGCCGTATTTCAGTTTCCCGTTCATTCCCGTTTTCAGGGAAATCTGATAAAAACCGAGCGTCCAGTTGACATCACCGATATCGGCCGGCCGTTTCAGCTGACTGTAATCAATCACACTGATCAACGGATGTTCCGGCGGCGGCAATCCTCTTGAACGATGAAAGTCAGTAATAGACTCTATCTTTTTAGTAATCCGTTTTTCCATGATGATAAAGGTACAAGAAGCTTTTTAAAATTTGAAAACAGCCTGATTTATTTTTGAATTAAAAATTTATTCTGTCAACTGATCATAATGATAAGCGGCGGCAAATTCTTTAGCAAAATCTGCCAGCTTTATTTTTCCTAAGACCGGTTTTCTATTGTAATAATCTTCATATAACAGACCGCTTCCCTGAGCAGCCTGCGTTTCTACGAAACCTCTCGCTACCTGCTCGTTAAAACCAATATTCAGCCAGCTGTTCAGGATTTCGTCATCTGAAGTCACATTCCATTTCAGATCCGGCATTCCAATTGCGCTGCCTAAAGCCTTTGCAATTTCATCAGGAGAAATTTCATCACTTGCCACATATCTGATCATTCTGCCTTCAAACGGTCTTTCTATTTCTTCTGCAACCACCTCTGCAATATCTAACGGAGAAACCCAAGGCTCTTTCCGGTCTCCGCCCCAATTGGAAATTATAGCTCCTTTATTTTTAATCACGGGAATAAAGGAAAGAAGATTGAAATAAATCCCGACAGGGCGGATAAATTTAACTGAAATCTCTTCCGGCAATTCATTCAGAATATTTTCTACATGATGATGGAAAACAATAATACCTGTATGCTGATCCGTATGTGCACCAATACTGCTGAGATGGACAATCTTTTTTACCCCGGATCTTTCTACAGCCGTTTTGTAATGAAGTCCGATTGTACAGATACTTCCGATAAAATCAACACTTTTATCAAATAGATCTCCTGCGGCTTCCATGGTTTCCATTAAATATACCACATCAGCTCCTTTGAAAGTTTTTGTCAAAAAATCTACATCAAACATACTGCCAGTTGCTGCTTTGGCGCCAAGAGTCTCAATCGCAGCCGTTCTTTCTGCAGTACTGCTGATGACCGTTACTGAATGACCGTTTTTAATAAGCTGCCTTGTGAGCGGTTTTCCTATGTTCCCTATGGAACCTGTTAAAACAATATTCATTTTTTATCTGTTTTTGTTGCTGTAAAATTCCGGTTATCATCACAGATCCGTGTAACCGGATCCGTCTTTTTGTTAGTCAAAAAAGACCTGGTTCTAAAAATGATACTTTTTAACACTTTTTTAATCTTTATGGTTTGCTCTGATTTTGAAGTTTAATTACCTTTGTCTCTGGGATGCAGAAAAGATTTTATCAATATTTATACAGCTTGTTGTTTGCGTTACTCACCGTTCTGGGTTGGTATTATGGGCAGATTCAACAGTATATTTCTACTGATACTCCATCTGATTTTCACTTTACCACTGATATTCTGACCCAGCAGAAAAAAAGCATTCAGAAGTCTTTTGCCTTTATTAAAACCCATGAGACTAATGACACTTATAACATCAGCCATCCCCGTTACAATAAAATCAGAGCGAATCTTTCCGAAAATGATTCGGAAAATGATGATAATGTAGACCATCCGGATTCTACTGAGCTTCTGGCACTTTTCAAAGACGGCTTCTGGCATTTGATCTCAGACTTCGTCACTATATTTCACGATCAACAAATCGCTGTTTCACTGGCTCAGCATGAGCATTTAACACCTTTACATGATGATCTGTATATTCAGTACAGGGTCATCCGCCTGTGATTTTATCATAATTTTTTCGAAAACCTTACCTGCTTTCATCATCTGTTTTTGAAAGTAAGTACCCTTATTTTTCAATTATAAATTATTATAAAACAATATTATCATGGTCAAGAAAAGTCTCATGTATATCAACTTGTGCCTTATTCTCCTGTTTGTAGGCTGTCAGTCTGAAAAAAAAGAAAAGACAGAAACTGCATCATTCAACGTAACAAGCCCTCTTGTAAAAGATACTCTCGTTAATAAAGATTATGTAGCCCAGGTCCGATCTATTAATCATATTGAGCTTCGTGCTCAGGAAAAAGGATATATTCAGTCTATTTTTGTTGATGAAGGACAGTTTGTTCAGAAGGGACAATTGCTGTTTAAAATTATGCCTAACCTTTACGAATCTGATGTTAACCGTGCTAAAGCGGAATCCAGATATGCAGAAATTGAATATCAGAATACTAAAAATCTTTCTGATAAAAACATTGTTGCGCCTCAGGAAATGGCAATGGCTAAAGCCAAATATGAAAAAGCCCAGGCTGAGCTGTCTTCTATGAATACTCATTTGAGATTCACTGAAATCAGAGCTCCTTTCTCCGGGATCATAGGAAAACTGCATGTCCGAAAAGGAAGTCTTGTAGGAGACGGAGAGCTTGTAACAGAACTTTCTGATAACAGTAAGATGTGGGTTTATTTCAATGTTCCGGAAGCGGAATATCTGAATCATATGAGCAACAGAAAAGACAATAATCCGCTGCACGTACGTCTGATGATGGCTAACGGAAAAGAATTTACACAAGATGGTATCGTAGAAACGATAGAATCCGACTTTAATAACGAAACCGGAAATATCGCATACAGGGCTACTTTCCCAAATCCAAAAGGTCTTTTACGATACGGTGAAACAGGAAATATTGTTATTACCTCTCCTTATGCCAATGCCATGATGATTCCTCAGAAAGCCACCTTTGAGGAACTGGAAAAGAAATATGTCTACGTGATTACCAAAGACAATAAAGTAAAAGCAAGAGAAATAAAAATTGCTGCTGAATTACCGCATATTTATGTAGTGGCTTCAGGGCTTGGAAAGGATGAAAGAATCCTTCTGGATGGTCTTCGAATGGTTCAGGAGAATCAAAAGATCAGTTCAAAATACCAAAAGCCTGAGAAAGTGATGTCGAACCTCGATCTGTATGCAGAGTAACCCAAAAGCAGCATTATGTTTAAAAAAGTAATACACCGACCGGTTTTCGCTATTGTGATATCGGTTGTCATCCTGTTCATAGGAGGCCTTGCCATGAAGCAGCTTCCTACCGAACAGTTTCCTAAAATTGCACCGACAACGGTTGCCGTTTCTATTGCGTATCCCGGAGCAAGTGCAGATGTATTGGTAAAATCTTCCCTGATTACAATTGAAAATGCCATTAACGGGGTTCAGGGAATGCGTTATATCACTACAGATGCCACCAGTGCCGGAGAGGCAACTGTCAACGTGGTATTTGATCCCGGGACAGATCCGAATGAGGCTGTAGTTCTTGTAAAAACGAGAGTTGACCAGGTAATGCCTTTATTACCCGAACTGGTACAGAAAGAAGGGGTTGTAGTAAACCCGATACAGCCAAGTATGCTGATGTATGTAAACCTTTACAGTACGAATAAAAGTATGGATGAAAAATTCCTGTACAACTATTCCATGGTGAATATTATTCCGGAAATCAACCGTATTCATGGTATTGCAAGATCCCAGATCCTGGGAAGCCGAAGATATGCGATGCGTATCTGGCTAAACCCTGACCGTATGCGTGCTTATGATATTTCTGTAGATGAAGTGATGAAGGCAATTAGCGAGCAAAGTATTATCGGCCGGCCGGGAAGGATCGGACAGAGTTCCGGTATTGCGGCACAGTCTCTTGAGTATGTATTGACTTATAAGGGGCAGTATAACAAACCTGAAGAATACGAAAATATCATCGTCCGTTCCAATGCAGAAGGAGAAAATGTTAAGTTAAAAGATATTGCCAAAATAGAACTGGGCAGTGAGTTTTTTGATATTTATTCCAATCTTGACGGGCACCCGTCTGCTTCTATCGTTTTAAAACAAAACTACGGAAGTAATGCCAATGATGTGATCAAAGATGTGAAGGCAAAGCTTGCCGAAATGAAAGGAAACTTCCCTCCCGGCGTAGATTATAAAATCAGTTATGACGTTTCGCAGTTCCTTGATGCTTCTATTGAGCAGGTAATACATACCTTGAGGGATGCATTTATTCTCGTAGCCATTGTGGTTTTCATTTTCCTTGGTGACTGGCGTTCTACGCTGATTCCAATCATAGCCGTTCCGGTTTCTTTGATTGGTACTTTCTTCGTGATTCAGCTTTTTGGATTAACCATTAACCTCGTTACCCTGTTTGCCCTGGTGCTGGCCATCGGAATTGTGGTTGATAATGCTATTGTTGTTATTGAAGCTGTTCATGCCAAGATGGAGGAAAGCAATATTTCGCCTTATAAAGCTGTGAAAGAAGTAATGGGTGAGATTGCAGGAGCTATTATTGCCATCACTGCCGTAATGGTAGCGGTATTTATTCCGATTTCATTTATGACAGGTCCGGTAGGAACGTTCTACCGTCAGTTTTCCATTACGATGGCAAGTTCTATTGTAATTTCAGCCGTGGTAGCTCTTACTTTAACGCCGGTATTGGCCGCAATGTTATTGAAAAACAACCATGGAAAACCTAAAAAGTCCAATATTTTCACGAAATCTTTAGATGCGTTTAACAGCGGATTTGATAAAATCACCGGTAAATATGCATCATTCCTTAGAAAGATTGTCAACAGAAAAGTAATAACCTGGGGAATTCTGGCTGCTTTTTGTGCCGGGATTTTTGTGATCAATAAAGTACTTCCCGGCGGTTTCATTCCTAATGAGGATCAGGGAACTATCTATGCTATTATTCAGACTCCTCCGGGTTCTACCCTGGAACAGACCAATAAAGTTTCCAGAGCTTTGCAGAAAATAGCAATGGGGGTAGATGGTGTAGAATCTGTATCTTCTCTGGCAGGGTATGAAATTATGACAGAAGGACGTGGCTCTAATGCAGGAACCTGCCTGATCAACCTTAAAAGCTGGAATGACCGTGATCATTCTGTAAAGGACGTGATGGAAGAGCTGGAGAATAAATCAAAAGATCTGGGAGCAACTATTGAATTTTTTGAACCGCCTGCTGTTCCTGGATTTGGATCTTCCGGAGGGTTCTCTATGAGATTGCTTGACCTTAACAGAACCACGAATTATCAGGATTTTGATAAGGTGAACAAAGACTTTATCGCCCAGCTGAAAAAACGTAAAGAGCTTACAGGGGTCTTCACGTTCTTTGCAGCTAATTATCCTCAATATGAACTAGTATTTGATAATAATGCCGCAATGCAGAAAGGGGTATCCATTGGAAAAGCTATGGAAAACCTCAATATTCTGATCGGGAGTACCTATGAACAGGGTTTTATTCGTTTCGGACAGTTTTTCAAAGTGTATGTACAGTCCTCTCCGGAGTTCAGAAGGCTTCCTACGGATATTATGAATCTGTATGTAAAAAACGACCGTGACGAAATGGTTCCTTATTCTGCATTCATGACGATGAAAAAGACACAGGGCCCTAATGAGATCACCCGTTACAATATGTACAATTCCGCAGCAATCCGCGGACTTCCTGCGGCAGGGTATACTACGGCAGATGCTATTCAGGCGATTAATGAAACGGCTGCCAAAACTCTTCCTCACGGCTATAAAGTAGCTTGGGAAGGCTTGTCTTATGATGAAGCACAGCGTGGTAATGAGGCTATTTATGTTTTCCTTGTTGTTCTTGTATTCGTATATCTGGTACTGGCTGCACAATATGAAAGTTTCCTTATTCCGTTTGCGGTACTTTGCTCGTTACCGGTAGGGGTATTCGGATCTTTCTTACTGTTAAAAGCAATGGGACTTGAAAATGATATCTATGCTCAGGTGGGACTGATCATGATTATAGGATTATTGGGTAAAAATGCGGTACTTATTGTAGAATTTGCCGTAAAAAGGCGTCAGGCAGGAGATTCTATTCTGGAAGCGGCTGTGGAAGGCTCCAAAGCCCGTTTCAGACCTATCCTGATGACTTCATTTGCATTTATAGCAGGATTGGTACCCTTGGTATTTGCAAGGGGTGCAGGAGCGATCGGAAATCATACGATCGGAGCATCCTCATTAGGAGGAATGCTTATAGGAACCTTATTTGGTGTTATTGTTATTCCGGGGCTGTATTACATATTTGCCAAGTGGTCTGACGGTAAAAAAATGATTAAAGACGAAGATGAATCTCCATTAAGCGAAGACATGATCCATTATGAATAAAACTAGAATATATCAATATGCAGGTGTGGCAGTCTTCTTATTAAGTTTTACTGCCTGTAAACCTATAGAAATAGAACAGCGTGCTGAAAATAAAGCTGTTCCTGAGAAATACAGTTCGGCAACTAATGATACTATTAATACGGGAAAACTAAAATGGGATGAATATTTCAGTGATCCGAAACTCCAGGGACTGATCAATCAGGCGCTTCAGAATAATCAGGAGCTGAATATTGTTCTCCAGGAAATTGAAATTTCTAAAAATGAAATCAGGGCCCGCAAAGGCGAATATCTTCCTTCGGTTGGTTTAAAAGCCGGAGCCGGAGTAGATAAGGTAAGCCGTTATACTAATATCGGAGCCATGGAAGCCAATACGGAAATAGAGCCCGGCAGAGAAATGCCTGAACCTTTATTTGACTTCGGAGTAGGTGCTGAAGCTAAATGGGAAACTGATATCTGGGGAAAACTTCATAATGCCACAAGAGCTCAGGCCCAACGGTACCTTGCCAGCATTGAAGGGAAAAACTTCATGGTAACCCATCTGATTTCAGAAATTGCAGATTCTTATTATGAGCTATTGGCGCTGGATAATGAACTGGTTATTTTGAATCAAAATATCAAAATCCAGAGTGATGCACTGGAGATCATCAAGGATTTAAAAAAGAATGCACGTTCTAATGAACTGGCAGTACAGCGATTTGAAGCGCAGGTTTTGAAAACTCAGGGTATGCAGTACGACATCCAGCAAAAAATCGTGGAAGCTGAAAACAGGATCAATTATCTTGTGGGAAGGTTTCCGCAACCTGTGGAGAGAAACCAGGATTCCTTTGACTCTGTTGTACCTCAGGCCGTCTATGGCGGAATTCCTTCGGAATTGCTGGAAAACAGGCCTGATATTAAACAGGCTGAATATGAACTGGCTGCCTCAAAACTGGATATCAAAGTAGCCAAAGCAAGGTTCTACCCTTCTCTTGATCTTTCAGCGGGAATAGGATTACAGGCCTTTAATCCGCTTTACATCATCAAGCCTCAGTCTCTCCTTTTCAATCTTGCGGGAGAACTGACTGCTCCCCTGATCAACAGAAGAGCAATCAAGGCTTCTTATGCCAATGCCAATGCCAAACAGATTCAGGCGGTGTATCACTATGAACAGACTGTTTTGGGAGCTTATATAGAAGTGGCCAATCAGTTGTCCAAAATTCATAATCTTGAAAGCAGTGTCAACATTAAATCTAAGGAAGTGGATGCTTTAACGAGATCCATTGATATTTCCAATGATTTATTCAAATATGCCCGTGCTGATTATATGGAAGTGTTGCTGACGCAACGCGATGCACTGGAATCCAGGTTTGAACTGGTTGAAAAGAAAGTCAATCAGCTAAAAGCAAGTGTCGCCGTATACAGAGCATTAGGTGGCGGATGGGATCAGCAACCTCTGACACCACCCGACATTTCTAAAAATTAAACATTATCATTCATTTTCTATCTGAAGGGGGCTTATCGAAAGGTAAGCTCCTTTTTTTGATGCATGATCTGAATACATCAAAACAATATTTCCAAGCAGATCCACTGTCTTACACTAGCCCCGATAGCAACGGTTACCCCGCAACATAGTCTGGAAAGAAGGAGGAATTGGGCAACGGAAAGTTTTGGAGTGAGGAGTATGAGTGAATAGCGGGATCAGGCTCCTGATATATCTTTTGGTATAAAATAATCAAAAAGTCTATAAAAACAATAGACTAATATTGTTAAGTTTAATTCACAGCTTAAAATACAAATTTTTTATCATTTTTTAACATTTTAAAAACGGACTCAAAGCATTCATTTTCAATACAAAACAATAAAACCACCTTGTGATTTTTAATTAGTCTACTAATTTAGTAGGTTAATATGATTTATCTCATGCATTGCTTGTACCAAGGTTTATGAATTATTAGATAATTTTGACCCAGTTAAAAAAAACATAAACTTTATTCTCATGAATAAGAACTTCTTTGATTCTTACCAATGCACCATTCCGGCAATAGCAGCTGCACAACATCAATGTTCAGCAGGATCCGGTTTTTCACAGCACAATTGTATTTCTCAGAACATGTGCTTTGATATGATGTGCACAATGATGATGTCATAACTTTCTAAGAGATACATTCATTACTGTAGGAATTAAAGCCCCCAAAAAAAGCTTCTTTCATCCGGGTACCTCTCCTGTAAATTTTAATCTTTCGTTTTTATATCCTCCCTGCAAAAGGAGGCAGAAAGCTACATTTTTTACTGAGAGATTGCAGTAATACACAGTTCAACTTTAAACCTAGATTAATATAATGAAAAAGAAACAATGCAAAATTGGTGTATTGGCTTTACTCCTATTCGCGGAATATGGCTTTGCCCAAACTAAAGACAGTCTTTCTCAGGAGAACGCCATAAAAGAAGTTGTGGTAGTGGCTTTCGGAAAGCAGAAGAAAGAGGAAATCACCGGATCGGTACAGTCTTTAAAAGCCAAAGATCTGTCTAATCTTCAAAACGGAAATATCCTTCAGGGAATTGGAGGAAAAGTAGCGGGAGTACAGGTTATTTCTTCCGGTCAGCCGGGTTCACAGCCTACGATAAGAATGAGAGGTATTGGTTCCATCAATGCATCCAGTGATCCGCTGATCGTACTGGATGGCATTCCTTACAGCGGAAACCTGAACAGTATTGCAGCATCCGATATTGAAAGTATTTCTTTTCTTGAAGATGCTTCATCCAATGCACTCTATGGTTCGAGAGGAGCCAACGGAGTGATCATTGTGAATACCAAAAGAGGGAAAACAAAAGGCCTGCATGTAGAAGCAGATGTAAGAACCGGAGTAAATTTCAGATCTATTGAGGATTATTCGGTGTATACTTCTCCGCAGGATTATTATACGGCATTTTACAACAGAGGAAGAATCGGGGAAATTGCAAGGTTAAAACAACCGGGAGCTGTTCCTTCCGGCCCTACTCCACATGATGTAGGCCTTGCAGCACTTAACAAACTGGGATATGATGCTTACAATATTCCTTTTAACAAGCTTATTTTACCGGATGGTTCTTTTAATCCTGACGCTAAACTGTTGTATCAGGATAATTGGAGAAAACTGCTTTTTAAACCTGCATTACGAAGAGAGGCTACGGTAGGTATTAATGCCAGTGGTGACCAGGTAAAGTCTTACACTTCTCTTAACTATCTGGATGACAAAGGCTATCTTATCGGTTCCGGATTTGAAAGACTGGGAATCAGATCCAATCTGGATTATTCCATTACGTCTAAACTAAAATTAACCGGTGCTTTATCTTACACATACAGCAAACAGGACTTTGGAGAAAGTTCAGGGTTCTCAAACCCTTTCCAGTTTGCCAGAAATATATCTCCTTTTTATCCTGTATTCCTGAGGGACAACAATTATCAGGTATTATATGATCAGTACGGAAAGGCATTATACGATTACGGAGACGGACAGGGACCAAACGGAGCAACAAGATCTTATGCCGTTTTTGAAAATCCGGTAGGAAATCTTCAAAAGAATAAATCCCAAACCACCAGTAATCTTACCAACATCAACCTTGGATTACATTATGAAATTTTCAAAGGCCTGGATTTTACTTATAATTTCGGAGCTTATCTTGAAAATATCACCAATCTTCAGTTCGGAAATACGGAAGGGGGTACCTCGTCTTCTGTAGGAGGTATTCTTACCAAAAGTTCTTTATTTAAATATACACTGAACCATCAGCAATTATTAACGTATCAAAAAAAAATAGATAAGCACAACTTCAACATCCTTATTGGTCATGAATTTAATAAAATAAAAAATGACCAGTTCTCCGGAACAAAACAGCAGCTTCTACTTCCTAATTCTTTGTCATTTGATAATGCCGTAAAAATCACCGACCTGTCCGGAAACGGTTATGAATACGCTGTGGAAGGATATTTCTCAAGATTACTTTATAATTATGATGGGAAATATTTCTTTAATGCAAATGTCAGAAGAGATGGCTCTTCCGTTTTTTCTCCGGAAAGCCGATGGGGGAATTTTTATGGACTGGGACTGGCATGGAATATAGCTAAGGAAAATTTTCTTAAAGATAATACCGTGATTAATTCCTTAAAATTAAAGGGATCTTATGGTCAACAGGGAAATGATAACATCCTTTTGAATAATTCCACAAGAGATTATTATGCGTATCAGGATATTTACGGGATCAATAATTTTGGGGATGACAAACCGGTTTTATCTCTTAAAAAACAAGGAAATAAAGATCTGAAATGGGAAACTTCCAAAAACCTGAATGCCGGTTTTGAACTCTCTCTCTTACAAAACAGAATTACCCTGAATGCGGATTATTTTGAAAGAAAGGTATCAGATATGATCTATACCCTGCCTCTTCCTCCTTCTAATGCAGGTTCTTATGTAAAATACGGTAATATAGGAGATATGATCAACCGGGGAGTGCAGGCGAATATCAATATTGACATTCTTCGTTCAGATCAGTTTCAATGGAGTTTATATGCCAATGCGACTCATTATAAGAATAAAATTACCAAACTACCTGCTGAACAAAGAACTACCGGACTTGTCACCGGGCTGTTTATTCTGACAGAAGGCGGAGACAGATATACTTATTACCTTAAAGAGTTTGCAGGGGTAGATAAGAATAACGGTGATGCACTGTGGTACCGCACAGCATTCAATCCGGCAACTCAGAAAGAAGAAAGAACGATTACCAATAATTACAAGGAAGCTACAGACTATAATACCGGTAAATCGGCTATTCCAAAGGTCTATGGTGGTTTCGGAACAGATGTCACCTATAAGAGATTCAATCTGTCTGTCAATTTTGCGTATCAGTTCGGCGGATATGGATATGATGATATCTACAGAAGTTTATTCCATTCGGATACCTACGGATCAAATTATTCTACTGATTTAAGTAAAACATGGACTCCCGAAAATCCAAACGCTACATTGCCAAGAGTAGACCTGACCGCTACCAATCAGAATGGAAATTCAACGCTTTATCTGATAAAGTCTGATTATATCAGTTTACAGGATGTGACCCTGTCTTATCAGCTCCCTGACGGTTTTGCACAACAGGCAGGTCTGTCAGGTTTAAAAATTTATCTGACAGGAAATAATCTTTACCTATGGTCCCAAAGAAAAGGATACGACCCAAGGGCCTCATTAACTGGAGTTTCTGATGCTTACAAATATTCTTTGCTTTCCAGTGTTTCTGTAGGGTTTAAACTATCTTTTTAAAAAATATGAAAACAATAAAATATTTTATCGCAGCAGCAGTCTTTACCTTCGTTTCCAATAGCTGCTCCAGTGATCTGAATACGTTACCGGACGGAGATATTTCCGGAGAACAGCTGAATAACGACCCGTCAAGCCCGGAAAAGATTCTGGGCGGAATCTATCTCGACCTTCGCAGCAACGGAGCCGGAGGTACCACTTTGCATTCCGATTTCGGAATTATGGCTATAAAGGCAGGGGCCGATCTGATGTCTAACGATGTGATCCAGTCGACCAACCAGCATTTGGGAATGTTCTATAATTATGAAGCGACAAATGCCAGCAATGCCGCTTCCGAAATTGTATGGACAACTTTTTATGCCCGGATATTTGTCATTAATAAATTACTTGATGATTTACAGAAAGATACCGGTTCCAAAAACAGAGCAATCAAAGGACAACTGCTTGCTTTAAGAGCCTATTCTTATTTTAATCTGATCCGTTTTTATGCCCATGATTATAAAGATCATGCGTCGGACCCTGGCCTTCCTCTGGTTCTTACCAGTGGTAATCCTAATCAGGGACTTCCAAGATCTACGGTATCGGAAGTATACACTCAGATCACGAAAGATATCGAAGAATCTATCGTTCTTTTAGACAGCTACGCCAGACCATCGAGAGCCCAGATTGACCAAAGAGCAGCCAAAGCCATTGCCGCAGATATATTTTTACAGACAGAAAATTATGCAAAAGCCGGTCAGTATGCCCGAGAAAGTAAGGAAGGTGTTGCGCTGATGACAGAGAACGAATATACGACTACCGGATTTTCCAACATCAACAACCCTGAAGTTATATGGGGTTTCCATAACACCATTTCAACGATGAGTATCGGAAACTACTACGCCTCTTTTTTCTCCATGTTTGATAATACCAATGAAGGATATGCCGGTGCTGCCCAAATCCGTAAGCTGATAGACAAGCGTCTTTACGAAGCCATTCCGGAAACCGACTATCGTAAAAAGGTATTTAACGGCAGTCAGAATGCCCCATATACCTTTAACGGAAAAACCAAAAATTATCCGCCGTATGTAAGCTGGAAATTCAAGGACCCTAGCCTTTTTGAAGGTGATTATATTTACATCAGAGCTTCTTCTCTTTATTATATTGAAGCTGAAGCTCTTGCCAGACAAGGAAGAGAAACTGAAGCGAAACAGGTATTATATGAAATTGCTTCCAAAAGAGATAAAGCCTATTCGCTTTCTTCAAAAACAGGAAATGACCTCCTCAACGAAATTATTCTGCAAAAAAGAATTGAACTCTGGGGTGAAGGCTATGCATGGTTTGATATGAAAAGACTGAATATTCCTCTGGAAAGGATATATCCGGGAACCAATCATACGTTTGGAAGGTTCAATCTGACTCCTGATCAATTCAGATTTCAGATTCCCAACAAGGAAATCAACAATAACCCGCAGATTAAACAGAATCATTAAATACAACCTCTGCACAGGTTTTACTATTTTAATATATTTTAAGAAGGGCACCATTTGTTTCAAATGGTGCTTTTTTATTGAAATAATTTCCCGAAAAGATAAATTACTCCTTATTTATATCTTGCATTCAAAACTCGGTATTTAATTCCTGCAAAAGGCTTTTCTATTAAAACCCTGTAGAATATCCCACCTAAAACACAAGCTGCCAGACAAATAAAAAGACTTACCGTATCTGACGTCTGATATCCGAAATGCTCAAGACCATTCTGAGCCATATGAATGATTCCTTTATGAGATAAATAAATAGAGTAAGATAATGCAGCGAGTTCCGTAGTCACATAGAACTTTGAACGGGCAAGACGGGAAGCCCCGGAAACAGCGGCCAGAACAATCAGTCCATAGCTTACAGCTACCATTGTGAAACCAAATACAGAAGCCGTTTCAGAAGCCTGCTCATTACACATCCAACATGAAACCGCTAACATTAAAATTCCCGTAAGCCCTAATTTATTTCCATGGTGATGAACCATCTTTTTGCATTCTGAAGAATACTGCATCAAATAGCCGATGAGAACGCCTATTCCCAAGCCATCCAGTCGGGTATATGTAGGATAGTATATGTTCATATACCATTCACGCCAGAAGTCTGTCGGGTTATTATCTGCCGTCACTACCAATTTGTTCCACATAACAAGTCTGAGTATCATTGAAAAAATAACAACCGAAATAAGCAGATAAGGCAGATACTTGAGTTTTTTTAGCCGTGTGATCCCCAAAAGTAACAGGGGAAGAAAAAGGTAGAACTGTTCTTCAATACACAACGACCATGCATGTGAAAAGGTTCCCCGATTAATGACATCCAAACCAAAATTCTGGGTAAAAGTGATCAGCTTCCATAAAGGAGGCAATGCCTCGCGTTCCCTGAAAAAAGGTAACGTAAAATATACAACAAGCGTAAAAGTATAAGATGGAATAATTCTGAAAAACCGTTTAATGTAAAAGATTTTCGGATCCATACTTCCTTTATTTTCTATTTCTTTCAACAATGGTCCCGATATCAAAAATCCGCTGAGCACAAAAAAGAGATCAACCCCTGTCCATCCGAACTTTCCCACCGTTTCAATCCAGACGGGATGTTTGAATGCCCGGTAATGGTACATGATAACCAATACTATTGCTAAAGCTCTTAAATGATCCAACCCATAAAATCTTTCTGAATGTTCTGTCATTACTTTTTTTGTGGCAAATATTATCCAATTCCGGAATACTCTGAAGCCTGAGGTGCAGACGACGGTCAATCTGATTTCAACTGCGAAAAAGGTAGTCTGAATACAAAATAAGGCCGTTCACCCTTCATTAACACTCTTTATCTGCACTTTTGTTCATCATGAGGTAAGATTTCATATTTTTGAGGCTTATGAAAAATGGTGTTAACCGGCAATTCAGACAGAATATATACTTTCAGCTCTTCTTTTGGACAGCTTTATTTCTGTTTGGCACTGCAAGAAACTATGGAGAATATGACGGAGGAGCATTTAAAGAGGTGATTATTTACAACTTCTGTCACTGGATTTTTCAGATCATGGGTGCCAATTGTATCTACTTCTTCCTGATCCGGAATTTCTTTGACCGGAAAAGATATTTTGAATTCTCGGTATATCTGATCATCAGTCTCTATTGTATTTCTGTACTGAACAGATTCTTCATCGTTTATATTGCCGAACCTCTTTTCATCAATGAAACCAAAGACTCTATTTTCAACATTCTTACAGACATCGGATATCTCCTGGTTCATTATACATTTCCAATTATCAGCGGAGCATTTATTTTTATTGCCATCTGTTTTTTTATCCGGTACAGAGATGAAAAAGAATGGGCCACGGAACTTCAGAAGGAGAAAACAGAACTGGAATTAAAATCTCTGAAATCCCAGCTTAACCCTCATTTTCTGTTTAATACTCTGAACAATATGTATTCGCTCTCCCTTACCAGTTCTGAAAAAACATCCCAGTCCATAAGACAGCTTTCCGATATACTGGACTTTATTCTGTATAAAGGACAGAAAAAATGGGTTTCCGTTTCTGATGAAATGGATATTATTGAAGATTATATTGCTTTGGAAAGCCTTCGCTACCGTCCGGAAAGATTAAAAATCAGCAGGAAAATCCTATTAAATTCTTCTAATACAATTCCCCCGCTTATCTATCTTACATTAGTGGAAAATGCTTTTAAACATGGGGCCGGAAAGAGTATAGAACAGACGGAAATCAAAATAGAGGCCGAGACCAATGATCAGCAATCCGTTTTTAAAATTGAAAATACCTACACTACCGGTCAGACAGATCATGAAACAGGAATCGGACTGGCCAATATCAGAAAACAACTGCAGCATTATTACCATGATAAGGGTATATTCACCATTTCCCGGGAAAAGAATATTTTTACAGTAGAAATCATTACTCCTTCACAATATGATTAACTGTATTATTGTAGACGACGAGCCGTTAGCGGCAACATTACTGGAAAATCATATTTCCAAAATTGATCATTTAAACCTGGTCGGAAAAGCTGAAAACGCCCTCAGCGCCTATAGTCTCCTTCAACAGCAAAATATAGATCTTATGTTTTTAGATATTCAGATGCCTCATCTGAATGGAATTGATTTTTTAAAATCCCTTACTCAAAAACCTAAGACCATTTTCACTACGGCTTATCGTGATTTTGCCATTGAAGGATTTGAACTGGAAGCCGTGGATTATATTCTGAAACCTGTCACTTTCGAACGCTTTTTTAAGTCTGTAGAACGTATACTGAGAACTGTTCCGGATTCCAAACACGATTTTATAGTCATCAAAACGGAAGGGATGCATCGTAAAGTATTTCTTTCACAGATCATTTATTTTGAAAGTCAGGGCAACGATATCAAAATTGTTTTGTCCACAAAAGAAACTTTGCTAACAAAGACTAAAATGACAGATCTTCAGATGATTCTATCATCAAAAGGTTTCGTCAGAATCCACAGATCTTTTATGATCAATACGAACTTCATAACGGCTTTTAATCATGATGAAATTCTTCTCGGAAATCACCAGATTCCTATAGGCAGGAGCTACAAACAGGAGCTAGACACTTACCTTTCTTCTGTTTCAAAAAACAAACTTATATAATCTGTATTTCAGCAACTTACGGCAGAAATAAAAATATTTTGTGTTGATTCATGTTGACGAACCGGGAATCTTAATATTTTTTTTAATATTTTTCCCTGAAGTGGTCTTCCTTAATAATTTCCAATCTGTTTCTCAACCTATTACACTTTTATTTTTTTTTATTTTTTTTGAGATTTAGAAGAAAACTTCTTTCATTAAAAATAAATAAGCAAATGATTTACAATTCATTACCCATTGTTTCTATTCCATAACTCTACCGGACTCTTCTTTATGAATATCAAAAAAAAGTCTTACTTTTGTTTCACTAATAAAAATTGCTTTTTCGCGTTTTTATTAGTAAGTTTATGTGCACCAATTTATAAAACATTAAAATTTATTCCATGAGAAAAATAATTCTACTTATTACATGTATGTTCAGTATTTCAGTTTTCTCACAGATTAAAGTGCTGAAAAATGAAAGTTTAGTGGAAATTGGTAAAGATAATTCCGTAGGTCTATATAAAAAGGAAGATAAATTTACAATCAATTATCAGGATCTGAACACCAGCAATCTGAACACGATCAGATCTTTTTCGTTTCAAAACCTGAATGGAGATGTATTAGGTCTATATAAGCTTATTATGGATGGCTTTGTAACGGCTATTCCTGAGGAGAATATAATCCTGGAACTTCCTAATGATATCATTGAACTTCATTATGAAAAAAACTATGGCCAACAGACGGTTCAGTTTATTCAGATTATCAACAAAAACCGTAAATACATTGGAAAATCTCAGTTTTTAACTCAAAAACAGGTTGAGAAAGTTTTCGGGCGTACCAATGGAAAATATGCGCTATATGACAGGCCTGCTCCCGGAGCTCATTCCAATTCAAAATCAGGTTCAAATACAGCTTCTGCTGCATCTCCGTCATCCGGTAATGGAGGAAAAAAATCAAAAAAATAAATATATTTTAAAAATATTGCAAAACTCATTCTATCGGATGAGTTTTTTTATTTTATTTTTGCAAAAAGACATTCATTATTATGCCGCTTCAGATAATCAGTTTGACCAAAAAATTTGGAGAGCAGACAGCTCTTGACAATATTAATATTTCTATCGATAAAAATGAAATCATTGGTCTTCTTGGTCCGAATGGTGCCGGAAAATCCACGTTGATGAAATCTATCGTAGGGGCTTTGAAAATTGATCAGGGAGAGATTATTTTTAACGGTCAGAATATTGCTGAACACGAAATTGAAAGCAAGAAAAAAATCGGATTTCTTCCTGAAAACAATCCGCTTTATCTGGAAATGTATGTCAGAGAATATCTTCAGTTTGTAGCCAACATTCACAAGATCTCTGAGTCAAGGGTTGATGAAGTAATCGAACTGGTAGGAATAACCCCTGAAAAATCAAAGAAAATAGCCCAGCTTTCCAAAGGATATAAGCAACGTGTAGGGCTTGCACAGGCTATTATGCATCAGCCTGATCTTCTGATTCTGGATGAGCCGACGAACGGGCTGGATCCTAATCAGATCATTGAAATCAGAAATGTAGTGAAAGAGATTGGCCAGCAAAAAACGGTTTTGCTTTCCACTCATATTATGCAGGAAGTGGAAGCGCTTTGTTCAAGAGTAATCCTTATTCATAAAGGAAATATTCTTCAGGATTGCCCTATCGAAGAGTTTAAAGGCAGATTCGACAGTCTGGAGGAAGCTTTTGCAAGTTATACTGCGGTTTCAAAATAATGCTTTGAGATCATTAAGAATCTTCAACGATTACCTATCTGGCATATAGTCCGGAAGAATACGCTTATACCCGATTATAATTCCCTAAATATCTTTCAATTCTGATTGATAATGGCGTTATATTTGATCAACTTTGATCGTTAACCAATACCCTTAATGATATGATCAAAAGTATTTTATTAGGAATTTTCTGCCTGACGCAGATTTCTTTTATTTCGGCAAAAGACATTCCGCATGATTCAAAAAACAATACGACAGTCTCCCGCTCTGCTTTTCAAAAAATACCTAAAACGGTCATTATTAAAACTAAAAAGTTTAAAATAAGAATCGACAAGCAGCCCAACGGCAAATATCTTTATCAGTCCTGGAATGCCAATGCAAAAATCACCACTAAGCCGGGAATGATTATCAGTGATGGCGAGCTGATTCCTGACGGATCCGGAGGTAATTATTATTTCTCTTTCAGTAACAAAGGATACAGCTATCAGGTTTGGAGAAATTACCTGACAGATTCTGCCCAAAAAGCCCCTTATACACTGACTGTTAATGACCCAAGTGGTAACGAGGTTCTGCGTGAAGACGGACAGGTCGTTAAGAATTAAGAAATATACCGGAGGAGGGAAAAATACTTTTTCTTTTCCGGTTTTTTAAGATCCCGAATGTCTTAATTCAGTAGGGAAGCTGCTGGTTTCATAACTATCTTTTGCGGCTTTATATCCGATATTAAAAATCTGTTCCAGCCGGTCTTTTCTGCGTTCAAAGGTTCCGTAAGTAGATAATTTCTGTGAGGAAATAAACCAGTCACAATAATCGAATTTTACTTTTTCAATTCTGTAGGAGAGCAGATCGTAAGAGCGGGAAACAATTGCTTTAATGGAATTTAAATCCTTAATATTGGCATCATTCGGTGGGGATACAAAAACACCGATCAGCTTATCACATTCATCTCTGATAATATCTGCGGGAAAATTGTTCAGCACACCGCCATCACAATACATCTCATTATCAATAATATAAGGAGTAGTGATCCCCGGAATGGAACATGAAGCAATAATGGCATCCACGATCTCAAAATTTTCGTCAAAAATCTTCTGAGTACCTGAGACCAGCTCTGTTGCTACAATCTTTATTTCAATATCCAGATCCCTTAATTTCATATCCTGAAAAATAGGTTTGAGATAATTTCTGAAAATAACAGAGGAAACCAATCCCGGCTGATTGAAAGTAAAATGTTTCCAGTTGAAGAAATACACCGAATTAAAAAATTCCAGAATCTCTTCCGGACTCTTTCCTATGGCATGAAGACAACCGACAATAGATCCTGCGCTACAGCAGGACAGTATATCGATATTTATATTTTTTTCATTCAAGAATTTTAATACCCCTGCATGGGCGATCCCTTTGGTACCGCCGCCTGATAATACAAGTCCTACTCTCTCAAAATTCATAGAATAAATGTATGAAATCAGGATGAGATAATGAGATTAATTTTTATAAATCTGTTGATTTTAAAATTATTTTAATAAATACAACCTATTTCCGGTTTATGAATACCGTTTTTTTTTGAATAAAAATTCAAAAAAAAACCATACATCCAAAATTAACATATTCATAAAAAATACAGCAAACATCAGCATTTAAATCAAATAAAACAGATATTAAATATTAACTTAAACAATATTTAATAAAAAAAATAAAACAAAACCATTGCAGGAAATAATCATTTCATTAGCTTTGCAAAAACTAAAACTATAACCATGTTAACACTCATTATTTCCATTCATACCCTGCATCGAAGGGTATAGCTTTCAGCTTTTATCTATTTGTTTCCTCTGCGCTTATAAAAAGTCGTGGAGAACGCATCCTTTATTAACACCCAATAAATATAATTTTCATGAGAAAAACATTTATCTTATTATTTGTTTTCTTACATGCCGTCTTATCCTCACAAACCACTCTTTTAGGAGGAGTTCCGGGACTGGCGTTTAGAAAAAACAGTATAAAGCAGTCTGTATCACCAAAAGACACTCTAAAAGACCGTCTTATGAATTTCCATCTCGTGGTAGATGAATATCCTGATCATTTTTTCAAAAAACTTAATGTGAGCTTAAATCAACCTACTTTTTTTATGGTAGGTAATGAATTCGGAGGTAAAGAAAGAAAAGTATATGCTAAAATCGGGAGTTCCATTATAAGCAGTTCAGGAATTATTGATTTCAGCGATACATTAAAAATAACAGATCGGGAGCTTAATGCCAAAATACTCACTTTCACCAAGAAAGATGTCAACAGAAAAATTAATCCGATTGTATTTTTCAATAAAAGCAGTAATAAAAAACTGCTTATTCCTGAAGTACTGGTCTTTAATAATAGTTTATCTGATATTGATATTCAAAAAGTAGAAACTTATTTATCCATAAAATACGGAATAACCATTAACAATATTTCTGAGAAAAACTATATTTCTTCAGGTGATCATATTTTATGGGACTCCAAAAAAAATAAAAATTATAATTTCAGAATTACGGGAATCGGAAGAGATGATGCCTATGAGCTGTATCAAAAACAATCCAAAAATTCCAATAAAGGAACTATCACAATAGCCATGGATAGTCTGAGACCTACGAACAGCTCCAATTCGGGAGTGATTGAAAATGAAAATTTTTTGTTGTGGGGAGACAACAATCAGGATTTGAAATTTAAAGAAGCTGATCTTCTTTCTCAGCATGCGAAAAGGGATATGCTAAGAATATGGAAAGTTCAAAGCAAAAGTACAAACGGCCAGGTTTTAAAAACAAATATGTATGCGACCTTACCTGTTCCGCCATCCGGCAGCGTAATGAAGTTAAGGATATTTCAAAATGAAAATAATTATCAAAATGATATATCCATGGATGTAACCGGAAAAAAGATAAATGACAGTCTTTATGTTTTCAAAGACATCCTATGGAATATTGATCGTGATGGTATTGATTATTTTACATTTAGTCTGGATGATTCTCAGAGCAATGCTAATATTCAGCTGGTAAGCACCTGTGAAGATTTAGGGAAAAATCTGGTGAAAATTTCCGTACCTGCAGGCCTTTCTCCCTTTGAGTATTCGCTTCAAAGCCTGACAACAGACCAATCCGCAATCAATGGTACATTAAACTCCGGCACTCAGCTTGTTTTTAATAATTTAAAAGCGGATAATTATAAACTGACCATTAAAAAACAGGGGTATGGTGATATTATAAGAACGTTTGATTTACAAGGGATTATTAATCAGAATATAGATTCCAATTATCTCTGGCAGGGAGCTCCTATAGAGCTTGATCTAAATACCAATGCTTTACAGTATACTTTAAAAGGGCCTAATGGTCAGACCACAAGTACAGCCCCATATTTCCTTACCGGAACAGGAAATTATCAGCTTACCATAAAAAACAAATCCGGATGTGAGATTACTAAAAGTTTAGCAGTGCTTAATACAGCAGACTATGCAACCCTTCAGAACAATTCTTTATTTAAGAATATTCAGGTCTCTCCTAATCCTTCACGCGATGGAAATATGACAATAAAAGTACAGTTAAAGACGGCAAAACCATTGACCATTAAAATCTTCAACAGTCTTGGTATACTTATTAAGCAGGGGGAATATAATGCTGCTTCAGAATTTACTATTCCTATGTCAATACAACCTAATGTAGGATATTACAGTATAAAAATATTTACACCTGAGGAAGGTAAGGGTATCAATTATATCATTTATTAAAAACTAACTACCATAATAACCATGAGAAAGAGATTCTTCAATACTAAAAATATTGATTTGTTGCCGGTTTTCATACCTATCATTCTTTCATTGTGCAGCTGGACTTTCTATACAGTTGCTCATAAGAATGATAAAAATAATAAGAAAGCCGGAACTACAAGTCATTATTTTAATCCCTATAAAATCAACTGTGACTTTCTTAAACCCAGTCATTATGAAAATAAAGAAGCCTATGTAACATCTGCAAAACCAACTTTGGGCAGCACTTCTCTATTGACAATGAATAAAACAGGCATTAAAAATCCATTGCCTGCCCAACCTCAAAATATATTCTATAATGACAATGCTCTTGTAAATTCAGGATATATAGGGGAAATAGGAAGTAAAGATTCTCAATATTCAGATGCCAATCCGGCAGATAATATTTTTAATGTTCAGCTTTCCGGTATTCATAAGAACAGCTCTTATACCCTGACCTATGATGTAGATGGATATTCAGATGTCAATTCTGTCACAAGAAGTATCAATGGAAGCTTTGCAATGGGCGGATATATCAAGATTAAGAAATCAGGATGGACGAAAATCAGCGAAAATATTGATCCTGAACTCTTAAAAGAAGGAAACAATCATGTTCTTTTCAACGCCCTAAATAAGGGAGATTATTACATGATAAAGAATGTACGGATTACCGAGAATACAGCCCCAGATCAAAAACCTTATCAGATTACATCTGGTATTGCTCATGATAAAGGAATATATGTACGCGGATTCATTCATCCCAATTCATCTATTAATGCTCTTGAAATCGGAAACCATAAAGTAGAACTTCACGGAAATGAATTTGAATATTTATCATTAGACGGAAATAAAGAACCTTCCGTACGTATTAAATTTATAAAAAAAGATAATACGACTCTTGAAGAAACTATTTCTAAAAACAATAATCAGAATATCCTTGAAATTGACTCCTATAAAGAGTCCGGTAAGAACCTTATTTATAAAAATGAATCAGGAATTTTATGGGGACTCAGAAATATAGATCTTCCGCCGACGGACCGGTCAATAAGCAATGTAAGTTCCGGCTATTATGGATTCCGGTATAAAAATAAAACTTCACAGGAAAATTTTATCCGCCTTCCTTATGATGAAGCAGACCTTCCCAACGGATATCATGAAAAAGACATTACCACATTTGCTTTTGACTATACTCAGAAAAAATGGATCTCCGTTGGTGTGGATAGTGTGAATGTAAAGAAAAAATATATTGTCTTCAAAGCACTCGCCGGATATGAAACCGACTATATCAACGGCGTTGTTAAACAACCTGAAAGTCCGGAGACCACTTCTTTCACCCCCACAACGACCAATGACGTTCCGATTGCCAATCCGACGTCTAAAATGAATTTAATATCTCCTCCCACTGCGAATCAGCAGGGATCAGCAGTCGTGAATTATCCGATTGAAATCCCTAAAGGGACCAGTGGTCTTCAGCCTAATATAGCTCTTAGTTACGATAGCGACAATAAATCAGGATGGGCGGGAACCGGATGGGATATTCCATTAGAAACAATTACCGTGGATACCCGTTGGGGAGTTCCTGCTTTCGATATTAAAAAAGAAAGTGAGATTTATACGATCGGCGGTGAACAACTGGTTTTTAAAGACAGCTATTTACCGAATAAAGTACAGTTCCAGGAAGACAGAGTCGCTGGAGATAAAAGGTTTCACTACAGAACCGGAGTTACCGAAGGGCTGTATATTACAAGAAAGGGAAATTCACCTTCAGACTATACCTGGGAAATACTGGATAGAAACGGGATTAGAAAAGAATATACTCAGGTTCTCACTGATGATGCTTCCGGTAATTCTTCGGGAAACAGAATTAAATGGTATTTAACAAAGGTAACAGATCGGTATAACAATACAATCATTTATCAATATTCAGATTCTTTTGAAGGAGGAGGGAAAGGTAAATATTTATCTAATATTACCTACAGTAATGATACGACGATTTCCTTCGAGAATGAGCCTGGTGTCAGAGAAGACAGAACTTTTAGTTATAAATATGGTGTAAAACTGACGGATGCAAAGATTCTGAAAAGAATTACTGTTTACAGAGCCCATACAAAGATCAGGGAATATGAACTTACCAATACACAGGTAGGACAATTCGGGAAAAGACTTCTAACAGCACTTATTCAAAAAGATGGAAACGGGAGTCAGTTTAACAAACATCAGTTTAGCTATAACACTGCAAGAATTTTTGATAATTATAAATCCTACAATACGGGAAATGACATCGGTAGCGTAGGTCCCTTCAACGGAGGGAGCCCATCTGCTATCAGCGGAGATTTTAGTGATAATATCAATAAATTCAGGGGATCTCTTACATTCGGAAGCGGAGCAGGATGCTTTTTCATAGGCTTCAACAAAAAAAATACCTTTGGAATCAATGGTTCTTACAGTGAAAATAAAACATATGGTAAGAGCCAGCTAATGGATATAGATGGAGATGGTTTACCGGATAAGGTATTCCTGGGATCCAACGGGAATATCTGGTACAGAAAAAACCATATGTCCAATTTTGGAGGAGTGTATAACTCTGTCAACTGGCCTACCGGAACTCCCATATCCAAAACCAGCTCTTATGTGGGATCTGTGGGGCTTGAATTTGTTTATAAACAATATGCGGCAGGCGTTAATTATAACTGGACCAATAGCAATACTCCGGTATACTTTTCTGATGTTAACGGAGATGGTCTTGCTGATTTAGTAAGTTATGGAGATGTTTATTTCAGCCGAATCAGAAACAGTGTTCCTGAATTTGAACCACAGCAGGAAAACGGACCTAACGTAACAGCCACAACGCCTAATATTATACTCAGCGGGTTTCCGGCAGTACAAATTCTGGAGCCTGGTCAGACAGGACCTCAGCTTCAGGGAAATATTGTCAGAATGTGGGAAGCTCCTATGGATGGTAAAATAAGAGTTACTACTAATGCCCAATTGGAACAATACTCTGATGACGGGGTGGATGTCTGGATGGAATTAGGGGGAATGACTAAAGATTTTGAAGATGATCCATCATATGTTCCACCCCATTCTACTATGATTGGTTCTCCGATAACGCTTACCAACCCCGGACAACCTAATTCTATCAGTGAAACCGTTGATATTAAAAAAGGACAGCGAATTTTTGTGGTAGCCAGTGCCAAAAAAAATCCGATCAAAGACCGAATAGTATCCAATACGGAAATCTCTTACTTTGTAAATACTTCTACGAATATTCCTAAGGATGCAAACGGAAATTACTATTATGGATTTAATTCCTCATATTCTTATTTGGCATCAAGTAAAAAAGGAAATATGGTGGGAGAAAAAGCCAGAGTCAATATCTCATGGGGGAATATGGGTAATGAGAAGTTTACGGATGATGTTGATTTTAAAATCTATAAAGTAGTTATTCCGAGATCTGATACTACGGGAAGCATTCAACCTTCCCCTGCCCATCTGATCTATCATTATAAACTCATAAAAGGGGAATCTCTTAATACTTTAACAACCAACAGCAACTCTATTTCCGGATTTAACCTGAGTAATCTTATGGTCAATCAGGTAGTGTCTGATTCTACGGTGACATTCTTCAACTTTGATGTTTCTTCAGATACCAACGTATCGTGGGAAAAAATAAAATGGAAACCACAACTTGAAGTAACAACGGATACAGATGTCATCCAACTCAATGCATTTGTACAGTACAATCCGTATGGAGAAAGGCTTACCCAAAATTTTCCCAGAGACTTTACGGTATACAAGCCCCTTAATGCCTCCAGTTGCAGATTTTTACTTTACCCCAAGTATGGCTCCAGCATCAATGATGTCATTTATTTAAACCTGCCGCAGTTACATAATGCAAAAGTTGTCTTTTCTTTAAAACTGAAAGATGATCAGGATAGAATCCATACTTTTAAGAGTATCGTGGATGTCGTGAACAATAAGATGCCTATGCCATCATTAAATTATTGTGAAATCGCTACGAAACTAAATCAGACCTTTGGGATAGGAGATCAGGAGCTCTATTTCATGGATCATTATTTTGAGATCAGCTCCTTAGATTATGATGTTGCTAAATACCTGGCAAAAATTAACCCGGATATTTATAACTCAAACTTTGAACCCAACGGGATTTATTCCGGCCAGCCTAACGGATCTACCATTTTTATTCCGGCCAATACAGGACATAAGGCAGATCATTTCGCTTACAGAGCCAATAATACCCATTACAATATTAATACCGGCCTGGTCTATCAGGGCTGGGGAGGCTTCTCGTACAACGGATCCAAATATCCGGGAGAAACCATAAGAGAAAGCGAGTTTAACTCCAGCTTAAGCAGCTTTAATGTCAACATGCAGAACCCTACGCTTCCATGTTCCGGGGATCCTTCAACACAGGCTTATCAGGACTGCCTCATCAACTATGTGACGCAGATGGTCAATACAAGGTACTTCACTCCTCTTGATTTGAAGGCCGATGCGGAAACTTATACCTCTCCTTTGGAGTCTGCTGAGCTCAGCCAATATCATTTGCAACCTGCATTGTTAGGAACATTTTCTCAACCGGATACAGAATCTCAATACCCCGGTTATGCCGTACCGAATCCGAGAGCAATCATTAAATATTATAAAGGTACGGGAGTCAATGTATACGGAAATGCCTTTATCGTTGGTGGAAACGCAGGTTTCTCTAAAGATTATACCAAAGATCATTTTGTGGACTTTAACGGAGACCGCTATCCTGATGTAGTATCTGGTTATTCCATACAGAAAACCAATCTGTTAGGCCAGTTGGGAAGCCCGGGCACCACATTTGAAAGAGAAATGTTCAATACCACCACCAATTTCGGTTTTGGTTTAGGAGTTCCGGTTCCTACTAAATTCAGTAATACTTCTAATGGCGGCTTTAAAACAGGAGGTGAGAAAAACACCCACACCACAACTTCTGCCAATGCCGTAGGTATCGGGTTAAGTTTACAATTAGGATCAGCACAATCAAAAAGCAAAGCCATCTGGTTTGATATCAACGGTGACGGGCTAATGGATTTTGTATCGGATGGAACATTGTACATCAACAATGGTAAAAATTTTGTAACCGAATCTCATAACTGGAGTGTTTCTGATCTGGGCAACAACAGCTCTTCTTCCGTTTCCGGCGGCGGCGGCTTTAGCTGGCCGAACGGAAGTCTGTCTTTCGGAGTCGGTTTAGCTCAGTCCAAATCTCTTATCAATACTGCATTTCTGGATATTAACGGAGACGGACTTGAGGATAAAATTATAAAATCGGGCAATAGCTATGAAATGCTGATCAATACGGGGACTACTTTTGTAAGCATCCCTATGAGTACAAATTTTGAGCTGGAAAATAAGCAAAACTCTTCCGGATTCAATCTTTACGGGACCATCTGTATTTGCTTCGGCGTTAAAATCTGTATCGGATTAGGATATAATAAAGATAAGTCGGTAAGCAAACAGACCGTAGACTTAAGAGATTTTGATGGTGACGGACTCCCTGACCTTTTAATTTCTGAAAATGAATCTGATTTAAAAGTATACCATAATAATCTGGGTAAAGCCAATCTGTTAAAAAGTATCACCAATTCCAATCAAGGGATTATTGAGCTCGATTATAATATTTATAATGTAAAAAATAACTACGGAAGCCTTATCGGAGGAACTTACCAGATGCCTTTTTCAAAAATGGCTCTTACCAGCGTTGTTGTTCATGACCGTGCCTTATTAAATACAATCGTTCAGGGAAGACCGAGAATAATACCAAAAACTCAGTTGACATTTGAATATGAAAGAGGAATTCAGGACAGAAGAGAAAGAGAGTTTTTAGGGTTTGGTATCATAAAAACCTTGTCATATGGCGGTGGAGAAAGTGCCGGATTCACACATTACCAAACTCAGGTCACAGAATATGAAACGAATTTTGATTCCGATGATTTTTTTGTAAACTATGATAATACAAAAGTCAGACAGTATTTTTATAAAAAAGGGATTGTAAGATCAATGTATGTTTTAGATGCCACTGGCAGAAAGCGTACTGAAACAAAGTATACGTACCGGTATTTTGATAAAGAAATTGCAACAGGATATCTGTTATCTGAAAACCAGGCAGAACCTCAATATAAGGATATCGGCAGAATTATCCCGTTATTGTATAAAACTGAAAATACAATAACTGAATATGGCAGTAACGCGAATCACAGTAAAACACTGATATCTACGGTTGAACAATATGATAAATACGGAAATCCTGTTTTATACATCGATAAGGCAACTGATCTTGGTAATACTTCGGATGACGTAAGTGTAGAAATACTTTATCATGATCCGGGAACCAAAAATATCACCGGTACGCCGAAAACCCATACCGTTACCGGAGGAGGGATTATAAGAAAATCAATCTCCAAAGTAGATAATAACCGTAATATAACCCAAATCTCAAGAACACTCAATGGTCAGACCGCAGAGACGGATATGGAATATGATGCCTATGGAAACTTAACAAAAGTAACAGAACCTTCATCAGACAACGGTCAGAGATTTTCAAAATCATATGTATACGATCCTGTATATCATACGTATATGATCAAAACAACAGACTCATACAACTTATCAAGTTCTGTTCAATACGATACTAATTATTTATTCGGAGCTCCTACCCTAATTACAGATGTAAACGGAGTTTCAACTCAATATACTTATGATACATTCGGAAGAGTCACTCGATATAAATCTCCGGTTGATACTGACTGGACCATCAGATTCTATTATTATCCTAATGATTTTGTTCCTGTAGCTATTACAGAGAGGAAAGCCCCTATAGTAAATGACGTGACCCCTACTGTAAATTATTTCAGCAGTTTATTTACCAATGCCTGGGGACAGGAACTGGCAACAAAAAAACTATACAAAGTTGTAGGAACCAAGCATTATTATGCCAGTAATGTATTTATGCTTAAAGATAATTTGGGAAGACCTGTCAAAACAATTCTCAGAGATTATATTTCCGCCGTATCGGGTGCCAATATGATTGTACCTACTTTAAGGACGTATGATAATTATACAAGTACGGAAGATCAGCAGGCAAAAATATACTTTGCTACTGACTATGATGATATGGACCGTCCTGTGGAAGTAACACGGTACAACGTCAAAACTAAAAACGGACTGGAAAACCTCACCACTAAATATATATATGGAGTTGGCCCTGACAGACATGCTACACAGCAGTTTTCAACAACGACAATTAGTCCGTTGGGAAATACTTCGGTAGTATATACCGACGAAAGAGGCCGTACCACTTCTACCAAACAAACAGACGGAAATCAGAATATATGGACCAGCAATAAATATAATTCTCTTAGCCAGCTTACAGAGGCCAATGACCAGGATAACAATACCACGATCTATGAATATGATGAGTGGGGAAGAGAAACGAGGGTTATACAGCCTGATGCCGGAGAAATAGATTACTCCTATGACCTGACGGGAAAATTGACGGCCTCGGATAATAATTTGCTTCGGTCGACAGGACAAAAAGTAATGTATACCTATGATTATAACAGGCTTATGCAAATTGATTTTGGTTCTATTGATTTTGTAAGGTATGAATATGGAGCCTCTACTGCTTCAGATTATTCCAGAGGACGCGTAATAAGCCAGCTTGATAAAGTCGGGTTGCAAAAATTCAAATATAATGCTTTAGGGCAGATTAGAGAAAATACCAGAGTGGTTGTAGCTCCGAACAATGCTCCTAAATTATTTAAAACATCTTTTGTTTATGATGTATACAACAGAATTAATAAAATAACTTATCCTGATTCTGAAGAGGTATTTTATAATTACGGCACAACAGGATTATTAGAGAATATTTATAGTAAAAGTCCTGTCAACCAGCCTTTGGTTCCTATCGTAAAAAATATTGGTTACGATAACAGAGATCAGATGATTTCTTTTACAGCAGGAAACGAAACAAAAAGCACCTATAATTATGATACCTGGGGAAAACTGGCTGAATTATCACAATTCTATGCCAATACAGGCCTGCAAATACGTAATAATAAATACACATTTGACGGCAATGGGAATATCTTGAATGTAGAAGGTACAACGGCCATGTCCGGAAATCTTCCCTTAGATCCTATAACAGCTTCAAGCCAGAAACAATATACTTATGATGGCTTCAACAGATTACAATCTTCTACGATCAATATCAAAGACAAAAATTATTCCCATTACTATGCATTGGATATGGGGTACAACAGCATTGGTAATATGCAGGTTAAGAATGACAGATTAAAATCTTATGACAATAGCGTTGCATGCCAAAATCCAATTAACACAGGTAAAGAGTCGAAATATTTTTATGATGTTCCGGACCATCCTAATGCAGTTTCCAGAATTGAATATAAACACAACAATCCGTTTTCCGGACCGCTGGATTGTGGCAACGGATTTTTTTTCCCTATTGAAAATGCTGAAGAATTTGAATATGATGTCAACGGAAATCTTGAGAAATTGTATAATATCGTAGGGCCTAGAAAAACTTTAGGAAGACAGTTGTTCTGGTCGGAGAGAAACAATTTAAAAGCTGTTGGCCAGAGAGGTGTACTTAGTCATTATGTATACGATGCAGGAGGCGAACGTATCTTAAAAAGTGACGGCGTTTCCAAAAAAATGTACGTGAACGGAAATGATCCGGAAACAACGACTCAGATGGGAACTTATACTTATTATCCAAGTGGATATATGGTATTGGGAGAAAAGAACATGAGTAAACATTATTATATCGGAGGCCAGAGGATTGCCACAAGGGTAAGCAATATTCCTACTCATAGATTTAAAATTGACGAAAACGATCAATATGTTGAGCTGCGTAAAATATTGGAAAAAGAAATCGAAATCATCAATTCCCAAGCAACATATCCGCCTCTGGTATGGGTTCCTAATGCAGATACTCAGGGAGCATATACCCCACCGTCCAATACATTAACCAATGAGGCAGACTGCAGCTATGCTGTAGAACAGGTAATTGGGAATCTCTCACAGAATCAATCCAAATGCTTTAAAACATATCTCAATATGTATAATGAAGTATTAACAGCCGGCGGAAGCTTCTGTGCATTGTGGGATACCATTCTTCAAACCAATCCTTATGGCTGTATGAACGGACAGACGCCACCGGAGATTTTAGATTCTGAAATGTACTGGATTCATCCTGATCATTTAGGCAGCTCTTCAGTATTGACAAACAGCGGAGCCAAAATTACCAACTGGTATGAATATATGCCATTCGGAGAATCTTTACTGGAGCTTACCAATCACGACTATGGAAATCCATATCGATATAACGGAAAAGAACTTGACTCCGAGACCGGATTATATTACTACGGAGCAAGATATTATGATCCTCAGCGAAGTTTCTGGTTATCGGTAGATCCACTGGTGGAACTTACCATGTCTCCTTATACCTACACCTGGAATGATCCAGTCAACTATTCGGATCCTACCGGTATGATCGGAGAAAGGGCCGGTGATCCGGGGTCAACCAATCCTGATAACCTTTGGCACAGACTTGTATGGTCCAGAGCCCGAAGAAATGCAGAACGTTATGCCAATACGATGCGCTACGGAAATAATACCGTGCAGGTTTATAAACATGATGATGGAGACTGGTCAGTAAAAACCAATTACGGAAACGGAAGAGGAAACACAGCCACATTCTCTAAACAGGGAATGGAAAGCAATAAAGAATGGGGCAGATATGTCAGAATTGGAGATATTGAGGGAAAAAATGAACAGTCAAACGTAATTACCACCTATCTGGCACCACAGGCAGATCCATGGGGCCCAAGTGTTGGTCCTGTTCCTGATAATCCGTATGCCAACCCGTCTTCTCAATTAGCATACACCACTTTGATTGCTATGCAGGAAGCGCCTTTTGTCATTCTTCCGGAATTGATTCCTGCGAAATACCTCAATACGGCCAGATCCATTATTTGTGCACCGGTAGGAAGACTTACCAAAGGATTAATGAAAATCTGCTTTACGGAAGGAACCCTTATTGCCGTAGAGAATGGAACTGAAAAGATAGAAAACATTAAAAGAGGTGATCTGGTATGGAGTTATAATGAAGAAACCGGTCAGAAAGAACTTAGAAAAGTCCTGGATTTATTCCGGAACACTTCCGTTTCGCTCATCAAAATAATAGTCAACGGAACAGCCATTACCTGTACACCGGAACACCCTTTCTATGTAAACGGAAGCTGGATAGAAGCCAAACATCTTACCAAAGGAATGTTGTTAACCACACTGGATGGCCATATCTCTTCAGTAGAATCCGTTGAACTTTTGGATAAGAAAGTAGAAGTCTATAATTTTGAAGTGGAAGGCAATCACAATTACTATGTTTCTGAAAAGGGAATATTAGTGCATAATGATTGCGAATGGACTAAGGCCATTGCATTTACATTAAAAAACAAATCATCGGGCTTCACAAGTCATCTTTCTGAACATTTTTTTGCTGGTGAATTTAATGTTGGAGGTAGGCCTTTATCACAAATGTTCCAAAAAGGATTATCATATGAAGATATATTAACAGAAGCTACGATGCGTATTGGTAAAGGTGAAGGGGTATTTGGAACTTCTTCAAGAGGTGCAAAAGAAATCATATTGGATTTTGGAAGACCAATAAACCAATCGGGAACCAGTACCAAGGTGAGAATCTGGCTGGATGAAACGGAAACAAGTATAGGAAGCTTGCATCCTTATAATTATTAAAAAGTAATTTTACAACATGGAAATAGGTATAAATAAAGAAATTTTTGGATTTCAACCTTATGAATTTACAAGTTTTTTAAAAGGAAACTCAATAATACGCGGTTATCAATATAAGAACCAGTTTATATGTGATCTAATGGAATATAAGGAAGAAGGTCATTATTATGAATATGAGGATGAAAATATTATTTTATATAGTCCTACAGAAATTAATGAAAATGGACTCTTCTTTTTTGAAATAAAAAATAAGTTTTTATTATTAGAAAATGAAAATTTCTGGTTTTATGTCAATTTTCAGATTGAGAAAGAAGACCTGGAGATTATTATGCTTGAAGCCGTTTCAAAAGCAAGTCAAAAGTCATATTACTGGACCTATTCAACAATGGATTATTTAATTGAAACTACAAATAAACGATCACAGGATAAATATTTTGATTATTATCCTTATGAAATAGCGTTTAAAATAAATAGATTTTTGATCGTAAAAAATATTACCAAAAGTGATATCATTGATAAAATTCAGTTTTTAGAGAGTGAAGAAGAGATTATTGCCAGGTTTTACAAATAATCAGAAGCTGGACCTCTTTGTAATGATAGTATTTCTAAAAAAGCACTGCAATATCTTTTTGCAGTGCTTTTTATATTCAATGAAAATCAGGCTTGTTTTCTAAGTCGCCCTTCCGTATTATTTATCATTATACAATTCAAGAATCTTTATAAAATCCTCATCTTTTCTAGCTTTATCGACAAGCGCCAAAAGGTCCGGATAGTCCTTCAGTTTTTCTTTAAGGTTATATTTAATGCTGGGTTTAAAAAATCCGGATTCATTGGTAAGTTTTCCGTCTTTGCGGTCAATCAGGAAGTCTACTTTATTGATTTTGTAACCCATCCCTTCAAAAAAATAATCTCTGTACCAGCTTAGTTTGCCTTTATATAATATTTCTATAAGACCAAAATCTTTTTTGGCAAGAAGAAGTGATGTGGAAGAAGTGTATTTCCTTACCACATTCTGCGGATCTGTAATTTCCATATAATCAATATCAAATTCGCTGATGGTCGTTTTATTTCCTGACGGGTCCAAAACATTTATTTCTTTAATATAAGTAACCGGAGAGAACTTTTTATTTGTAAAAAAACCGATATTCTGAACTCTGGTTGTAATGGTGTCCTTAGAATTTTTCAAAACAAATTTAACAGGAAAATGGTTTTCCTTATATTCGAAAGGCTTCTGGGAAAATATGAATGTAAAACAGAATAAAGAAAACAGGAAGATTATTTCTTTCATGGTAATGAATTTAAAAAAGCTCAGATTTCTCTGAGCTTTGTTATATAAAATGCAGTATTTTGATTAGATGTGGATCACTTCTCCGTAAGCTGCAGCTGCTGCTTCCATGATAGCCTCAGAAACTGTAGGGTGCGGGTGGATAGACTTGATGATTTCGTGACCTGTAGTTTCAAGTTTTCTTGCTACAACAGCTTCAGCCACCATATCCGTTACACCTTCACCGATCATGTGGCATCCTAACCACTCACCGTATTTCGCATCAAAAATAACTTTGATGAAACCATCCGTATTTCCGTTTGCAGTCGCTTTACCACTTGCGGAAAGAGGGAATTTACCTACTTTGATTTCATATCCTTTTTCTTTGGCCTGCTTTTCTGTAAGACCTACGGAAGCTACTTCAGGGTGACAGTATGTACATCCCGGGATATTACCGTAATCAATTTTCTCAACGTGTAATCCTTTGATTTTCTCAACACATGTGATTCCTTCAGCAGAAGCCACGTGAGCTAAAGCCTGAGTCGGGATAAGGTCTCCGATCGCATAGTAACCAGGTACTGAAGTTTCGTACCACTCGTTTACTAAAACTCTTCCTTTATCTGTCTGAATTCCCACTTCTTCTAAACCGATGTTTTCGATGTTGGCAGCAATACCTACAGCAGATAATAAGATATCAGCTTCAAGGGTAATGTTTCCGTTCGCTGTTTTTACATTAGCTTTTACACCTTCTCCACTTGTATCAACGCTTTCTACAGAAGCATTAGTCATAATTTCAATTCCTGATTTTTTCAGAGATTTTTCTAAGTGTTTAGAAATTTCCTCATCTTCTACAGGAACGATGTTAGGCATAAATTCAACAACAGTTACTTTAGTTCCCATGGTGTTATAGAAATCAGCAAATTCTACCCCGATAGCTCCGGAACCTACAACGATCATAGATTTTGGCTGCTCAGGAAGAGATAATGCCTGTCTGTATCCGATTACTTTTTTACCATCCTGTGGTAAGTTTGGTAATTCTCTTGAACGTGCTCCTGTAGCGATGATAATGTGATTTCCTGAATACTCAGTTACTTTACCTTCTTTATCTGTTACAGAAACTTTTTTACCTTTTTTAACGGTAGCTGTACCAAGAATTACGTCAATCTTGTTCTTTTTCATTAAGAATTCGATTCCTTTGCTCATTTTGCTGGCTACACCACGGCTTCTCTGAATAACGTTCGGAAACTCAAAACTAGCTTCCACTTTATTCAATCCATAATCTTCAGCATGGTTAATATAATGAAAAACCTGAGCAGATTTTAATAAAGCTTTAGTTGGAATACATCCCCAGTTAAGGCAGATTCCTCCTAAGTTTTCTTTTTCGATAATTGCGGTTTTGAAACCCAACTGTGCTGCTCTGATCGCAGTAACATATCCACCAGGACCACTTCCAATGACAATAATATCGTAATTCATTACTTTAAAAATTTTTATGCGAATTTAAGGAAAAATATTGGATGTTTTATATTTCTACGAAGTGATCTGAAAATGCATCAATAAAGCTAATTTTATTTAATTTTAAACAAAAAAGAGAATACAAAACGCATTCTCTTTCAAAAAATTTTATTTTACCCTGAAAAACTCTCAAAATAAAAAAGATAAAAATAAGCCCTTAATGTTTTATTAATGACAAAAAAAACTTACTATCTCGCTTCTCTAAGTAATCGTTTTTCAGTTTCAAACCTTTGATTTAAAGCCTTCATCTGATCTCTTTTCATCTGTTTAGTAGCAAGCGGATGATTTAAGATCAGTTTTTTCTCTGTATTATATTTCTTAGTCAACTCCTGCATTTTAATATTAACCAGCTCATTTTTGGAAGGATGAGGAGGAGCAGGCGGACGTCTTTGGGCAGAAACATTCATTGATAAACCCAGCAACAATATTGTTGAAATAAATAACTTTTTCATGATGTATATTTTTAATAAATTAATAATTACCAATTAAAATCATTCATGTTTATGAGTATCTGTACATATATCATACCAATATTAAAAATACCGGCCATACTCTATTTTTCATTATCTTTAATACTCTATTTGGTTTGAAAAATTTTCAGCCATTAAGAAGTAACCAAACATTCAATCCGTTATGAAAAAAAATACCCTGACCAGAGACAATCTCTGGCTAAAAGAACCCGAAGACCATGATTTTCCGGCAGCACAAGATTATCTGGAGCTCCTTTTTGAACCGGATGCGGCCCAAAAAATTGTAGGAAAATTAAAAAAAGCACCTACGATTACAAAAAAATCCAAAGATATTCTAAGAGCCAGCAAACTAGCATTACTTCCCGATACGAATATCCATGTGAAAGAGAACCTCAGAAAAGTAGAGAAAAATAAAAAACTCTCTCCTATATTACTCGTAAGAGGTGAAAATGAATTAATTATTGCTGATGGTTATCACCGTTTATGCTGCAGTTATTACCTGACCGAAGATCTGGAAGTTCCGTGCAGATTAGTGTAAAACATTCTAAAACAATCAATTACTCACTTAAAAGAGAATTAAATAAATAACATATAAAATATGCAACATCAGCTAATTTAGAAGTATTTTTTTTCATATTTTTGTGAAACATTAAAAACAATTAATATGAAAAAATACTTCTCAGTTCTTCTGTTTGGGTGCCTTAGCCTAAATGCACAAGTAGGTATTAACACAATGACACCAAACAGTACTTTAGCCATCAACGGATCCCTCGGAGCAGGTTATAAACAGGTAACGGCTAACACGTATAATATTCTGGCGACAGACCATTACCTCACTTATAACGGAACAGGGGACGCTACTTTTACACTTCCTGTAATTGGTACCGGAACTACCAGTTATACGGGAAGGATCTATAAAATTAAAAATATATCCACTTCCAATATTACGCTTCAGGCATCCAGTGGAAATACATTAAGAATTGACAATACTCCTGTTGCCAGCTTTACCATCCCACTAGGAGCATATGCCGAGGTGGTAAACAATAGCAATACGAGTGGAGGAACATGGGATCTTTCATTTACCGTACTTCCAAAACCTAGTAATGTGGAAATTTACGGAGCTCAGGTTTCCATTCCTCCTCATGGAAACGGATCACCGGGAGTCGCAGACTGGACCAATCATGCCAATACTTCTTATGATACCGGAACCGGAACTGATGTATGGTGGATCATCAGTAAAACTTCAGTAACCAATGCTCATACTGCAGCCTATTCAAACACCAGCAGGATGATGATTGTGTATGAATATCAGGGAGCTCCTTTCAATGTCACCAATATGTATCCTATTCTTACCGCAGGAAATAACTCAAGTTTCCCGGATGTCTTTACTGCTTCATTTGTAAGTCTTGCCAATAATGGTACTGCAGGAAGAACAAGGCTTACGGTATCAGTGGCCCGAGTAGATTTTATAGGAACGAACGGTACCAACAACAGTAACTGGACCGGTACATTTTTATTGAACCTTTTACTGGCCAGAAAATATTAAAAACAGGACAACTTATACTTGATACAAGAGCAGATTCTTTCTGCTCTTTTTCCTTTTAAGTCAGGTCATATACAGCTTTGTCAAAGTCCGGATACCAAAAAAAGAATCCGCTTTTAAGCAGTTTTTCCGGATATACGTTTCGGCTTTTAAGCAATAGTTCGGTTTCTGTATTTAAAAACAGAGCAGCTATTTCTAATTGCCATACCGGAGCATTGAGTCCAAAAGGGATTTTGAGCTGTTTTCTTATCTTTTTCATCAACTCTGCATTGGGCAAAGGATTGGGAGCAGTTACATTAATGGCTCCTTTAATATTTTCATGCATAATAATCCATTCAACCGCTTTGCAAAAATCGTCGATATGAATCCAGCTTACCATCTGGGTTCCCCTTCCCTGCTGACCTCCCAACCCCAATTGGGTGATTGTCTTTAACTTTGGAAAAGCACCTCCGTCCGTTCCTAAAACAATAGAAGTCCGAAGTGCTACTTTCCGTATTTTCTGGTCATCAGATTTAAAAAATTCTTTTTCCCAGCTCTTGCAGATATTCATAGAAAAATCATCCCCTATCATTCCGTCCTCCTCTGTATTCAGATGTTGTTCTGAATGTACATAAATGGTTGCAGAACTGGCATTCAGCCATAGTTTAGGCTTATCAGAACAGTGATTAACGGCTTCCTGTAATACTTTAGTACTGTCTATTCTTGAAGCATAAATCTCCTGTTTGTTCTTTTCATGATATCTGCAGTCCACCGATTTTCCGGTAAGATTAATTAAAACATCCGCTCTTTCAAGGATATCCTTCCAGCCTCCTGTGGTTCGGGCATCCCAGTAGATTTCATTTTTACGCATTGGATTCCTGGTGAGAATATAAACCTGGTTTTCTTTTTCCGTAAAATACTTTTCTAGATTTTCACCAAGAAATCCGGTTCCTCCGGCTATGATTATTTTCATAATTCTAAGTTTAAAATTGAGTGTTGGTCTTATAATGTTACATTCTTTATTTTTTCATTTTCACTTCAATTTCAGAACCCTCTGCAAGCATTACAGAAACAGGATTTTGATAACGAAGACATTCAAAATCAATCCCGTAAACTAATTTAAAATCAATATCCAGTTTATGATCTTTCACTCTGTAATATTTCCATTGGGAATGACACACTTCATATACTGAAGTTCTTTTCTCTTTTTTGGTAAATCCCCAGTAATGTTCCGTAATGAATTCAAACTCAGAATCAGCTTCCATAGGCAGCATTGTATTCTCTGCTGTCATCTGGATGGAATGCCAGCTTTTGTCTTTCCAGGAATACTTAATCATTACATCCGTGTCTGTTTCACGAATTTTGCTTTTCATCGGCATGGTATGATAGTTTTCTTTATACACGGCATTTGCTACAAGACTTAAAGCTGACCTGGGAACAATTTCCTTAATAAAGACTACTCCTCTTTTCCAGGTTTTGTTTTCTTTTTTCCTGACATAGAATCTCAGGTTTACTTCTTCAAAATTCCGGTGAAAAGGAATGGGAAGACCTAATAATTTTGTATTTAAAAACATAAAGCCAACTAAGCTCACATAGCATTTTCCTTTGTAAAAATCCAATTCTGTCCCTTCAGGTAAATATTTAGTCAGTACTTCCGGGCTTATTTCATAATTGATGATGGCCAACTTTCGCCATTCTGCTTTTAAAAAGTTCATATTATTTTTTTTGAGTGAATTGATACCGTAACATTTTATCAGATTACATCATTGTTCTTCAATGCTTCTGCGGTCATTTTTATAAGCTGATTTCTTTCCGTAAGAAAGATTCTGAGATAACGGGTAAGGAAAACCGCATTGAAAAGCTTCCCGATGATTCCCAGCGGAGATTCAAATTCAAACACATCCGTCATCTTCGTTTTTCCTTCTGTTTCTTTAAAAATATGTTGGTGTCGCATTGATTTGAAAGCACCTTTCAACATGATATCTGTGAATTGGAGAGGTTTTTCCATACTGATAATTTTTGTAGTCAGGGTCTGATAGATTCCCAGATGTTTAGCCCTCCAGGTAACGGTTTCATTTTCTTCAATCAATCCTGACATTCGTCCTCCGATAACTGTTTCGTGAGATCTTGCAGTGGATTTCTGATGCAGGTCAATATCTCTGGCAAGATCAAAAACATCCTGAGCCCGGGCATCGATCAATATTTCTAAATAAATAAGTGCCATTTTCAAAGTTTTTTTTATTGAATAGTCAAAGTAATGATTGTCAAAGCTGTTATTCTAAACAGAATCCATGAAATTGTAGGAAGATAACCCAGTTTTAATATTCTACATCTTCGCATATGTTCCAGAAACATGATCAATACTACAAATCCAAAGTAAATAATATAGAAAGCTGGAGTAAAATCTGTAAACAAAGCCGGAATCAGCAGTAATGTTCCCATTAAAGAAACAGTCATCATATTGCCGACATAATCCCAGGCTTTATGCTTTAAATAAGTACTCAGAAAAATAACTTGCCAGAAAATCTGTCCTAGACAGACTGCCAGTTCTCTTAAAAAATTCCGATCCAGGCCTACTCCTGGTTTTCCGGAAAAAACACTTAAAACATAGGCTGAGAAAATTGCCACAAATGCAATATAGACAAGTCTGTATTTTCTGTTAAAATCAGGAACACAAGATTGTTCAGTATAGTCTTTTTTCGAAGGAATAATCTGCTTTCGATTATAGGAAACAAAAGAATATAACTTTTTGAAAAACCAATAGAAAGGTTTTACCCTTGCCCCTTTCTCTAATAATGGAAACGAATTTCCAATGATCAGAAGAAGACTGTCCAATCCATAAACAACTTCATTTTTGTTGTGGTCCACCAGCGCAATTTCATTTTTTGCCCGATTGAAATCAATTAGACTTTTATTTCTGACAGATATTTCCGTAAAAGCTTCTCTTCCCTGTCCGTCTAGCATTCCGCTTTTAATAAAACCTCCGGAATACATGGCACACATAGGGCATTCATCGTCGTAAATAAGGGTGTGATTTTTTAACGTTTTCATAACGGATTATCTTTAAGGGTTTTATTGTAAATTCTTCTATAACCATTGCTTCTTATCATTTCTTCTGTTTCCGAAATACATGATTAAGAATAGGTGAATGATAAAATTTTTCATAATTATTATCTATTTAAAACTTTCAGTAATTTTTGAAAATAAGACAGAAATAAAAAAGGACTTCCATCCTTTCTTTACTATTTCAACAAGTTAGTAATCTTTCCTACCAGCCAGTGATCATCACTTTTAATGGCCAGATCCATGATATTATTAATCTTTCCTGTCACAGAGCTGAAATCATTAATCAGTCTGATAAATTCTTCTGCTTCCTCCGAATCTTTATCTTCAATATTTTTCAGTTCTTCAAGAAACGAAATAACCGGTTCTATTTCTCTTTTTCTACGCTCTTTGGTGATTTGCTTAAAAAGGTACCAGACATCTTTTTCCGCTACGAAATATTCTTTACGATCGCCTTTAATAAATTCTTTTCTTACAATCCCCCAATCGATCAGGGCCCGAAGATTCATATTGGCATTTCCTCTTGAAATTTCCAGTTGCTCCATAACCTCATCCGTAGAAAGCGGCTTACCACTTGCCAGAAGCAAAGCATGTACCTGTGCCATCGTACGGTTGATTCCCCAGTTGGTAGCAAATGTTCCCCAGGTCTGAATGTATTTTTCTTTGGCTTCTGAAAGTTTCATCGTCTTTTCTTTTAATTTTCTTTTACAAATCTAATTATATTTTTTGAATTTTCAATAATTATTGAAAATTAATTTTAAAATAAAACAGACATTCTCTGCGAAGGCCCGTTTTTATTGCTATTTGATGGATTTATAAACTTCTTCGATATCTTCGTCTTTTTTCAGATAACGTCTGCAGACCGTATAAAGTCTGCCTGCCATTTTCTCGTAAACCTGCCGCTGTGTATTTCGGCCGTTACGTTGACATTCTCATCATAATTTTCTTTCCATAGTCAGGAGTTATATGAATATAAATGACGGAAATTCCGAACGGGTTGGAAACATGCTAAACATTTTTTTAAAAAACTTTCATTTTAAATTTAACTTTTCCTGCTGTAACATATCTCTAATATTAACGACTATTAATATAAATAATCTTTTTATAGTAATGAAAAATACGAAAATGGTATCATTACTTTTTGTTTTGTCTGCAGGAAGTATGATGTTTGCCCAAGATGACTTAATCAATAAGTTAAAAAACAACCAATCACAAAATGCTAATTTTCAGTTCACAACGTTAAAAGACGTTGGTGCTACTTCTGTAAAGAACCAAGGTTCATCAGGAACCTGCTGGAGCTACTCAGGAAACTCTTTCCTTGAATCTGAAATGCAGAGAATGGGCAAAAAACCTGTAGATCTTGCTGAAATTTTTACAGCAAGAAATTCTTATCATGATAAAGCGAAGTTATATGTATTAAATAACGGAGCTATCAGCTGGGGTGACGGAGGAGAACTTCATGATGTAGTTAATATGTACAAAAAATACGGAGCTGTTCCTCAGGATGTGTACACAGGATTGAAATCCGGACAGACACTGAACAACTTCAAAGAAATGCAGGGAAAATTAAAACCGGTATTGGATAGTCTTGTTCAGGCATCTTCAAAAGGAAAGCTTTCTGATAACTGGATGGATTCTGTGGATGCTATTCTTGACGAATACTTAGGAAAAGTGCCTGCCAACTTTACATACGAAGGAAAAAACTACACTCCGAAAACTTTTGCTAATGAGGTGGTGGGAATTAACCCTGATGATTATGTAGAATTATCTTCTTACAAAGATTATCCGTATTATCAGAAATTCGTAGTTCCGATTCCGGATAACTGGAGCCATGACTCTGACTGGAATGTTCCTATGAAAGATCTTACGGCTATCATTGATAATGCTGTAACCAAAGGCTATTCTGTAGGTTGGGCAACTGATGTTTCTGAGCCTTATTTCTCCTACAAAAACGGTGTGGCTTATGTTCCTGATATGGATTTAAACCAAATCAATGCGGATAACAAACAAACGTTATTTACAGAACCTAAAAAAGATAAAACCATTACTGAAGATATGCGTCAGAAAGCTCTTAATAATCTTTCTACAACGGATGACCATGGTATGCATATCGTAGGATTGGCTAAAGATCAGACAGGTAAAGAGTATTATATGGTTAAAAACTCATGGGGAGTAACCAATGACTTTGCAGGATATCTTTATGTAACAAGACCTTATGTTGAGTATAAATCAACGGCTATTCTTGTACACAAAAATGCTATTCCAAAAAACATTTTAAAGCAATTGAAACCAACTAAAAATATTGGTTTATAACATGAAATCACTTCTGCCGTTTGTGATGGCAGTTTTAGATATTTAAATCTGTTAAAAAACGCGCGCGCTGAAATTCAGCGCGCGCGTTTGTTTTATATTATCTTAATGATATAAAGGTTCTTTGTAAACTAGTTTAAAATACTCACAGATCATGGGCGCATCTGGTACAGGTTTTTTCCCTATACGGCAGCATTCCGACCGAATGTATTTCCAATACATTTCACGCCAGGCCTGCAATGTTCTGTCCCCCTCTCCGCAATCAAAAGCAAACTGATCTTCCACTTTATCAAACGGAATAACCGATATCCCGATGGTTTCAATGATACAAACCGGCTGATCATCAGAATCGGTAATGATATTATATTCTCCGACAGCAGGCATTGCTGTATGCTCATATCCCCATAGTAGTGATCCCGTAGCTATTTTAATACCGGAAACCACAAGCTCTGCAATAGACGAGGCATCTTCCTTTCCTCCAAAATGAAAAGAGCCTGCTAAATCCGGAATCGCAGAGGATCCCTGTAAAGAATCGGTAAATTGTTTCCAGTATATTGATATCTGTGACATCTTAATTCCTAATTTTAATGTAAATATACAACACATTAAAAAAATGCTATATTTGTAATCATCAACAAATTACCTATATGAAAAATTTAAAAAAATTGAGAAAATCTGATTTAAAGAAAATTCATGGCGGAAATGCGCCTTTGTGCCCTGAAGGAACCATTGCGTGCCGCCATAAAGCTGAAGGAGGCTCTCCTGCTTACTGGACTTGTGAACCTGACATTTCAGGTTGCAGATTCTAAACAATCAAAACCGGCTTTCAGGAATCCTGAAAGCCGGTTTTTTAATAAATAGGTGAAAAAATTAAATATAAAATAAAGTGAATTATGATGATTAATACGAATAGTGAATCGTTAATTAGGCTTCACAGTGAATAAAATATACTGTTAAAAAAATTGACTGCAAAGTGCATTCACAATTCTCCATCCCTATTAATATAAAACGCCCATACTTTCTGCTGAAAAGTCAAGAAGAGCTTCGGTATTTCCGTCTTTGATCTTCTTTACCCATTCTGGATCCTGAAGAATAGCTCTGCCCACGGCAACAAGGTCGAATTCCTCGTTATCAAGCCTTCTGATCAGTTCCGTAAGATCTGTCTTTTCTGTCCCCTGACCTGCAAAAGCATTAAGGAAATCACCATTCAATCCTACAGAACCTACGGTAATAGTCGGCTGTCCGGTAATTTTTTTTGCCCATCCTGCAAAATTAAGATCAGAACCTTCAAATTCCGGTTCCCAGAAACGACGCTGTGAACAATGGAAAATATCTACTCCTGCTTCTTTTAATGGTAATAACCACTCTTCCATTTCATAAGGAGTAAGGGCCAGTTTGCTCTTATAATCCTGCTGTTTCCATTGGGAAAGACGGATAATAATGGTAAAATCCTCCCCTACCGCTGCTCTGATCGCTTTTACAACATCAACAGCAAACCGGCTTCTTTCTTTTAAGGTTTTACCTCCGTATTCATCTGTTCTCGTATTGGTTACTTCCCAGAAAAACTGATCAATAAGATAACCGTGTGCTCCATGAATTTCAAGACAGTCAAATCCAAGATCTTTTGCTGACTTTGCTGAAGCTGCAAATTGTGCAATTGTATCCTGAATGTCTTCGATAGTCATTGTTGATGCTTTTTCCATTGGAGTCAGCGGATATTCTTCCGACATTCTTGTATCTCCGACATGCCAGATCTGAGGTCCCATTTTACCTCCGTTCTTATGCACAGTATCAATGACGTTTTTCCACCCGTTTAATGCTTCATTTCCGTAGAAATCGGGGATGTTTTGTAAATTCTTTGATCCCGGTCTGTTGATCACGGTTCCTTCCGAAAGAATTAATCCGACTTCTGAAGCAGCCCTTCTTCCGTAATAATCTGCAATATTCTGAGTAGGAACTCCGTTATCAGATTGTGCTCTGGTCATCGGAGCCATGACGATTCTATTTTTAAGCTCTAGATTCTTATATTGAAACGGTTTAAATAATGATGATGTGCTCATATTTAAAATTGTATGTTATAATTGTTACACAAAGTAACTAATAATAGTTTGTTTTTGTATCTTTTATTAAAAAAATAGTGGTAACTTCGCAGTAACCTACATTAGTAACATTGAAGTAACGTTTGGAATATCATTTCCTTATTACTTTATACATCAATTATTCCGGTATGAAAAAGAATGAGTTAATGCAATACAGCTGCCCTCTCGGCAAAGCAATGGCAGCCTTAGGAAGCAAATGGAAACCGATTATTGTATTGGTTATCAAGGACAGAAAACTCCGTTTTGGAGAACTTGCTGTACGTATTAATGTGATCTCCAGAAAGGTATTGACTGATCAGTTAAGGGAAATGGAAACTGACGGTCTGGTGATCCGTGAAGAGTTTAAGGAACTTCCTCCAAGAGTAGAATATTCCCTCACGGAAAAAGGGCTGGCCCTGTTGCCGATATTATATTTGCTGGAAGAATGGGAAGCGAAATATCAGGTAAAAGGATCGCATGAAGATAAAGATTGCGCTTTTTTGAATGAGGATATGAAAAATAAAAAGGCGGTCAATGTTTGACGGCCTTTTACTTTTATCCTGTTCTTATGGATTTAAAGATCAGACTTACCTTTTAGAAATAGTGATAATACAAGAAAGGTAAGCAAAAACATTATAAACTGAATCAATAAAACAGGGAATAAAGCATGATCAGCATATCTATATATGAAACTCAAAATTGACATGGGAAATGTTATTAATAAGGCATATGAAGTCCATTCACCATACAATGGATCACTGCCATAAGCTGAGCATACCGCCAAGGTTCCAATACCTGCATACAGTATAGAAATAATCAACGCTAATCTTCCAGACTTCAAAAATAAAGGTATTTCTTTCATGTTTTATTTGATAATATACTTTCAAAAAGGTAAGTGTATAACCAAAAAGTAAGTATATTGGTTTTAAAGTGTTTCTGATGCAAATTTGCAGAAAATTTTTCATTATGAATTATAAAGAAATTGCAAAAGAAACTATTGGGAATCTGTATAAAGCCCATACCAGCATCCGAAAGTCCGGGATTGATGAGAAATTAATTGCATTGGCTGAACTTCGGGTTTCCCAAATCAACGGCTGTGCTTATTGCTGTAGCTATCATGCAAAAGAACTTTCTGATTTCGGTTTTGAACAGGATGTCATTAACAGACTTCCGGGCTGGAAACATACGCATGCCTTCAACGAAAAACAAAAGCTTGTTTTAAGCTGGGCAGAAGCGCTTACTTATCATGATCCGGATCTGAGTGAGCTGAGAGAGAAATTATCTCAGGATTTTACAGATAGAGAAATTGTGGAACTCACAGCAGGTATTACTTTAATGAGTGCTTTAAACAAGCTGAGAATATCTTTGGCGAAAAAAGATTGAAATGTACTCTTATACTAAAAACGCGGGCTACCAGAAATCTGATAGCCCGACGTTATTTTATTTAAAACCCCAATTAGAATATCGCAGGATATTTCTGAGGATTTGTTTCATTAAACATCGCATAGATTTTCTCTACCATGTCATCTGTAGACGGCTTACTGAAGTAATCACCATCACTTGCATAGGCAGGTCTGTGATCGTTGGCAGAGATTGTCAACGGATCTGAATCCAGATATCTGAATGCTTTTTGCTTTTCTAAAATCTGCTGCAGGATAAATCCGGTAGTTCCACCTTCAACATCTTCATCAATCACTACCAGGCGGTTTGTTTTCTTAACACTCTCAGCAATCTCATGAGATAAATCGAAAGGAATCAGTGACTGGATATCGATTACTTCTGCAGAAATTCCTAATTTCTCTAATTCATTAGCGGCTTCTGTTACAATTCTCCATGTAGAACCGTAAGTTACCAGAGTAACATCCTTACCTTCCTTCGTTACTTCAATTTTACCTACAGGAACTGTAAATTCTCCCAGGTTGTCCGGTTGTTTCTCTTTTAATCTGTACCCGTTCAGACATTCTACAATGATCGCAGGTTCGTCAGCCTGAAGCATTGTATTATAGAATCCGGCTGCTTTCGTTAAATTTCTCGGAACCAATACCAGAATACCTTTTGAAAGATTTAGAATTCCTGCCATCGGAGAACCTGAATGCCAGATTCCTTCCAGTCTGTGACCTCTTGTTCTGATGATCACCGGAGCTTTCTGACCTCCTTTTGTTCTGTATTGTACCGTTGCCAGATCATCACTCATTCCCTGAAGGCAGTAAAGAACATAATCTAAATACTGAATTTCAGCGATAGGTCTTAACCCTCTCATTGCCATCCCGATTCCCTGTCCGAGAATAGTCGCTTCACGGATTCCTGTATCCGCAATACGTAAAGCGCCGTATTTTTCCTGCATTCCTTCCAATCCCTGGTTAACATCCCCAATATTACCGGCATCTTCACCAAAAATTAAAGTTTCAGGGTATTTTGAGAAAATTTTGTCAAAATTATTTCTGATCACTACTCTTCCGTCAACATCTTCGGAACTGTCTGAGTAAACAGGTTTAATTTCTTTTACATTTTCAGCCTTCCATTCAGACTGAGAATAAAGGTGAGAAGAATAGTTGTCTTTTTCAACAGCCAACACTTCATTGTACTTCTCCATCAATTGGTTTCTTTCTGCAGACTCTGTACCTCTTGTTGCCAGTAAAGCCTTTCTTACCAAATGGAAAATATCTTTTTTAGCTTTGGAAACTAATTTATTAAACTGGGCAATATAAGTCTCCACTTCAGCATTCTGTCCTTTAAGTTTTTCTACTAAAGGTAAAATAGACTGAATTAAATCCGCAATCGTTTTCTGATAGTTATCCCATGCTATTTTTTGTCCTGCTTTTGCCGTTTTTTTGGCTTCGTCATCAATAGTATCCAGTTCTTCAGCAGTGGCAATCACTTCTTCTTTTCCGTCAATCTCAATAGAATAGTTCAGAATCCATTCTTTAAATTTTGCCAATCCGTCAAATTCTGCTTCCCATGCAAGACGCTCTTCATTTTTATATCTTTCGTGGGACCCTGAAGTAGAGTGTCCCTGAGGCTGGGTAACATCAATAACGTGAACCACAACCGGAACGCTTTCCGTTCTTGCAAAATGTTCTGCTTTAGCATAAGCATCTAATAAAGCAGGATAATCCCAGGCTTTAACCTGAATGATCTCACATCCCTGGTTTTCTCCTTCTTTTCTTTGGAAACCGCTTAACATTTCGCTGATATCAGCTTTTGCTCTCTGATTTTTTGTAGGAACTGAAATTCCGTATCCGTCATCCCAGATAGAAACAATCATAGGAACCTGAAGCGCACATGCTGCATTTAAAGTTTCCCAGAAATGACCTTCTGCGGTAGAAGCATCCCCTATGGTTCCGAATGCAATTTCATTTCCTTCTCTGGAGAATTTTTCAGAACCGTCAAATTGTACACTTTTATAAATGGTGGAAGCCTGAGCTAAACCTAATAATCTAGGCATCTGACCAGCAGTAGGAGAAATATCGGAAGAGATATTCTTCTGAGCAGTAAGATCTTTCCAGCTTCCGTCTTCATTTAGACTTCTTGTTGCGAAATGTCCGTTCATCTGTCTTCCCGCTGAAGCAGGTTCTCTTTCCACATTGGTATCGGCATACATCTGTGCAAAGAAACTTTCAACGGTCAATGCATTGATTGCTAATGCAAAAGTCTGATCCCTGTAATATCCTGAACGGAAGTCTCCATTTCTGAAAACTTTCGCCATTGCAAGCTGAGGAAGTTCCTTACCATCCCCAAAAATTCCGAATTTAGCTTTTCCTGTGAGTACTTCTCTCCTTCCGAGATAAGACATTTCACGGGAGATCCTTCCTAACTTGTAATCTTCAAGTATCTGATTTTTAAAATCTTGAAAGGATATTTGCTGTGTTTCAATATAGGTTGTTTGCATAGCTAAGTATAAAAGTTTTTATTCTTCAAGTATTTTGCTAATATACACTTTTTAAATTAATTTTAATTTTTAATAATCTTTATTAAAAATTTGATAATAAAAAAAATTGTGCTTTAATTTGAAAAAAATTGTAAAAGATGGATAAAAAGTCACCACATATTCTGAATGCGTCCAGTAATCTTTTAGGGTTTTCCTTAATTATTATTACGTCTCTGAAGATCTCCAAGATTAGTCAGAATACGTATTTAGACGAATTTGCAGCTTTTGCATGTATCCTTTTTGCGTGCAGTTGTTTCTTTTCATTTCTGGCTATCAGAACAAAAGAAGAAAAGCGAGAATACTCGTTTGAGACTATTGCGGATTATTTATTTTTATTTGCTTTATTTTGTATAGTTCTCGCTGTTATTATTTTAACCCTAAAAATAATTTAATTTAAAATTTTCGCTCAATTACGTAATCTAGCATAATAAGTAAAGATTTCCGTGCTTCGGAATCGGGAAATTCATTCAGGATATCCTTTGCTTTCTGCTGAAAATCTTTCATGACTGTAATGGCATACTCCAGACCGCCGGAGCTTTTTACAAATTCTATCAGCTCTTTAACTCTTTTTGGATTGGTATTATAACGTTTGATCGTATCGAAATAATATTTTCTCTCTTTTTCATTTGCTGTTGTAAGCGTATGAATCAGAGGCAGAGTCATTTTTTGTTCTTTAATGTCAATACCTACAGGTTTCCCTATCACATTAGAGCTTAAGTAATCAAAAAGATCATCTTTAATCTGGAAGGCCATTCCTGTGAAAGTCCCGAAATCCTGCATTTTTTTGGCAAGTACTTCATCAGTACTGTTAGATAATACTCCTATTTCACAACATGCAGCAATTAATGTAGCTGTTTTCTGACGGATAATTTCATAATAAACATCTTCTGTAATATCCAGTTTTCGGGCCTTTTCCAATTGAAGAAGTTCCCCTTCGGACATTTCACGGATGGTTCTTGAAATGACACCCAGTAAATCGTAATCTTTATGATCTGTAGATAATAATACTGATTTTGACAACAGGTAATCTCCTACCAGCACAGCAATTTTATTTTTCCACAGCGCATTGATTGAAAAGAAATTACGGCGTTTAAAACTTTCATCCACCACATCATCGTGTACAAGAGTCGCTGTATGAATCAGTTCGATCATAGAAGCACCACGATACGTTTTTTCCGTGACACTCCCTACCAGTTTGGCGCAAAGAAATACAAACATGGGACGCATCTGCTTTCCTTTGGTAGTAACAATAAAACGGGTTACTTTATCCAATAAAGCTACTTTACTCTGCATTGATTCATAAAACTTCTGTTCAAAAAGTTTCATTTCATCATTGATCGGTCGTTTAATTTCTTCTACTGTATTTGCCAAAATCTGCGAATGCTGGGTGAATAATTATTAATTCTCACAAAGATAATTTTTTTCGCTCAATATTAAGATAAAATTAGCGTTTGAGTTTATCTTTCGGAATAAAATAAAACGACTGTTTTGTACTGCCCAGCGGAGATCTAAATTTTTCTCCGGAGATGTAAACTCCTGTTTCATCAACGACTACCCCTTCAATTTGCCCTATGGATAAAGCACTTCCAAGATAATAATGCTTTGGGCTTTCTTTGAAAAATATTCCAGGTTGGGTTTCTGTGAAAATATCTAAGAAGACTTCTGTTTTCTTAGTATAACCTACCAGATAAAGTTTTTTATCAAAATAAGAAGCATCCGTCACCACAAAACCTGTTTTATAGGCTTCTATTTTTTCTGCTTTCTGCTGTTCTGAAACTTCAGGATTCAGAGTATAATGAGAAGTAGCTTTGGCAGCCCATTCTTTTGTAAAAATATGAAGTTTGCCATTCAGGTAGATCATGGCTTCCGCATCAAAATCATTATTGGTATTCCTGGGAATAAATTCCGTTTGTTCAGGGTAATAAAAAGAAATGATATGTCTTTCTAAAGCTTTTTCTGAACCCGGAATTTTAGAGGAGTTAACTCTATCAAGGTTTTCGTAAGGTACTTTATAAATCATCAGATCTTTTCTGGTTCCGGTATTGTTACCAAAATCCCCGATATAAAAATTTTCGCCGTCATTCGTCAGCGCTTCCCAGTCTGTATTGATCAAATTGGTTGTAAGTGTGCGGATAATTTTACCGTCTTTTTTATCAATTTCAAAAAGCTCTGCCGTATTTCCGCTGTCATTGAATGTATAAAGTTTTCCGTGGAAAAAATTCAATCCTGAAGTTTCCCGGATTTTATCATCCAGATCATTAAGCCTGTACTTTCTGATTTTCAGAAAATCGGTCTGCTGGGAAAATGCAGTTTGAAAGGCAAGAAAAGTCAGTAGCAGAAATGTTCTTTTCATAGAGGCAAAATTATGGGTTTTATCTTTAATCTGAAAATTCCGTGCTGCTAAAATCACTCAGATACTTTCTAAAAAAATGGGCAACACTCTGTTTTACCCGTGTTGCCCTATTTTATAGTGTATGTCAGAATAATATCAACTTTATTATACTGTTAATTCAGAATTGTCTATAGCAAAAATACAATTAATAACGGTTCCTTCTGATAATACCACAGGAGTAACCGAGCCGATCGGGTTTCCGTTGCTATCTGTTAATGTACATCAACTTCCTGTTGCATCTACAATTCCTTTTATTAAATATCTGTTTGCAGATTTTGAGATCATGGCATCACAAACAGTCTGCGAATTAGATAGGGCTCCGTCTACTTTAAAAACAATTGGATATCCGTCAAAAGTTGTTGAAGATCCTATCACGAGTTGAGTATTGACTGTAAGATGATTCCTGAATGAACTTATTGTACTGCCTAGACTTCCATTTCCAAGAGATCCACCAATGAATGACATATTAGGATATGGAAAACTAAAATGACCTGATATAACAGCCCTGTTATTATTATCCGAGGTTCCTACTTTTCTTTAGTATAGCTATCTACAAGTTGTATTAAGTTGTCAGCAGGATAGCTGCTGCCTTGTGAAAAAAAATCTTCAGTATAAATCATATAAATAAGTTGTTAAATTCTGATAATCAATTGATATTTTTTAATGAGCTCTGATTACAAATTTAAAGCAGTACCACGACAGAAGTTGTCGTATAAAAAGTAGTATGTTTACATTCTATTCTTAAAACTTCTTCCCATTATATTAACCTGAAATAGTATTTTCTTAAACAAAAAAGACGAGCTAAAGCCCGCCTTTTTATAAAGATTTTATTGATTTTGTTTATGAAATCAAGCTGTTTTCTGCTGTTTCTGATTTTTTGACTGCTCTTTTAACGCCTGTTTTGCAAGATGTTCTTTCTGATATTGCCTTACCGTTTTCCCCGTTCCGTCATGTCTCCATCCCGGTGAATTGAAAATATAATTGATTCTGTCGGTAAATTTCAATCCGGGTTGTTTCAGATCTTTCCATATTTTTCTCCATTCATAGAAAAGAACGGTATCCGGTCTGTTATCAGGCATTTTTGGATAAATACCGAATTTCACAGGAACATTAGGATCTTCTTTTTCAAAAGTCCCGAATATTTTATCCCATATAATCAAACACATCCCCATATTTTTATCCAGATATTTGATATTACATGCATGATGTACGCGGTGATGAGAAGGGGTTACCAGAATATATTCCAAGATTCCCATACTCTTGACAGTTTGTGTATGCACCCATGTTCCATATACCTGCCCAATAGCATAAGCCACCATAATATGCCAAGGATTAAATCCTAAGAATGCCAATGGTGAAAAGTATAAGTACCTATAAAGCGGTTGTAAAACAGGGCTTCTGAATCCTGTTGTAAGATTGAAGAATTCTGAACTATGGTGCGTAATATGAACAGCCCAGAAAGCTCTGGAACGATGGTCTACATAATGTAAAACATAGTAAGCAAAATCTGTAATGACAAAGCAGGCCAGTAAATACCAGATACTCAGATCCCATGAAAAAATTCTGTGGTGATAAAAGAAAAACATGACTCCCATTGCAAAGGCTTTCATGATAAGGTCCAGACCAAAGTTCATCAATGCCAGATAAATGTTCGTTGCAAGATCTTTACCGCTATACAATTTAGCTTCGGAAACGTGGCTATAAATCATTTCAGCTAAAATAACCGTTGCGTGCAGCGGAACCGCCCATGCGTACACAGTTTCTAACCCGTCCTCGCTCATAAGAAAATCCATCATCATAAAATAATTTTATGCAAAGGTAGGGTTTTGAGCAGCGTTTTAAGGGATATTTAAGTTTTTTTTAAGAAAATTTTAATCCGCAGTTTTGTTGGCTAATTGTCCGCAAGCGGCATCAATATCACCTCCGCGGCTTCTTCTGACCATCACGGTAACTCCGGCATTTTCAAGCTGACGGATATAGTTTTCCTCTGCTTGTTTGTTGCACTGGTCATATTTCCCGTCCCCGATTGGGTTGTATTGGATAAGGTTAACTTTAGAAGGAACCTGTTTGCAGTATCTGATTAAAGCTTTGATATCTTCGTCACCATCATTAATTCCTTTCCATACGCAGTATTCGAAAGTAATTACTGAACCTGTTTTCTGATACCAGTATTGAAGCGCCTCCATAATATCCGTTAACGGGAATTTATCTGAGAAAGGCATAATTTCATTACGTTTTACTTCAATCGCTGAGTGAAGAGACAATGCCAGTTTTACACGCAATTCATCATCAGCAAGCATTTTGATCATTTTGGGAATTCCTGAAGTGGAAACCGTAATTCTCCTTGGTGACATTCCTAATCCTTCCGGTTGAGTGATCTTTCTGATGGCTTCTACTACGTTTTTGTAGTTCATCATAGGTTCTCCCATTCCCATGAATACGATATTGGAAAGCGGCCTGTCAAAATACATTTTACTCTGGCTGTCAATCAGGGCTACCTGATCTACAATTTCTGCCACTTCAAGGTTTCGCATTCTTTTCAGCTTTGCCGTAGCGCAGAATTCGCAGTTTAAGGAGCAGCCTACCTGTGAAGATACACAAGCAGTGGTTCTTGTTTCGGTAGGAATAAGAACAGATTCTACCAATAATCCGTCATGAAGTTTTACTCCGTTTTTGATGGTTCCGTCGGTACTTCTCTGAAGAAGGTCTACAGAAACAGGATTAATGGTATATTCTTCGGAAATTTTTTCACGAAGAGGTTTCGAAAGATTCGTCATTTCGTCAATCGAATGGAGATTTTTACTCCATAGCCAGTCATAGACCTGTTTCGCACGAAACGGCTTTTCTCCTAAAGAAACAAAATATTCTTTAAGCTGATCTAGTGATAATGTACGGATATCTTTCATTGTAAGGTTGTAGATTTCAGGCTTCAGGTCACAGGTAATGCTACCTGTAACCTATCACCTGATATCTTTTTTATAGAATTAACATTGCGTCACCGTAAGAATAGAATTTATACTTTTCTTTTACGGCTTCTTCATAAGCATGCATTACGAAATCTCTTCCGGCAAATGCAGCAATCATCATGATCAGTGTAGACTTCGGAGTGTGGAAGTTTGTGATCATTGAGTTGGCTACTCCGAAATCATGAGGCGGATAAATGAATTTATTAGTCCAGCCGTTGAATGCAGAGATTTTTTTGTTGGAAGAAACGGAAGTTTCCAATGCTCTCATTGTGGTAGTACCAACAGCGCAAACTCTTCTGTGAGACTCTACTGCTTTGTTAATGATAGCAGCATTTTTCTCATCAATGATGATCTCTTCAGATTCCATTTTGTGCTTAGAAAGATCTTCTACCTCAATCGGGTTGAAAGTTCCTAATCCTACATGAAGCGTTACTTCAGCAAAATTGATTCCTTTGATCTCTAATCTCTTCATCAAATGTTTAGAGAAGTGAAGACCGGCTGTAGGCGCTGCTACCGCTCCTTCTACTTTTGCATAAATGGTCTGATATCTTTCTGCATCTTCAGGCTCTACTGCTCTTTTGATGTATTTCGGAAGCGGAGTTTCTCCTAATTCTTTTAATTTCGTTCTGAATTCGTCATAAGAACCGTCGAACAAGAATCTTAATGTTCTTCCTCTTGAAGTGGTATTATCGATAACTTCAGCTACCAAAGACTCATCTTCAGTGAAGAATAATTTGTTACCAATTCTGATTTTTCTTGCAGGATCTACCAGTACATCCCATACTCTTGTTTCTTTATCAAGTTCTCTTAAAAGGAAAACTTCGATTTTAGCTCCTGTTTTCTCTTTGTTTCCATAAAGACGTGCAGGAAAAACTTTAGTATTGTTGAAGATAAACAAATCATCTTCATTAAAATAATCAACGACATCTTTGAATAATTTGTGCTGGATAGTTTCTGTCTTTCTATCAAGAACCATTAATCTGGCTTCGTCTCTGTGCTCTGAAGGATGTTCTGCCAATAATTCCGCAGGAAGATCAAAATTAAAATCTGATGTTTTCATTTTTTAAATTACGGTTTAAAAATTATTGAAATTACAAGGTGTAATTTTCGGAGTGCAAATATACGACATTGAACACCCCTTTGTCAAGTATTATTTGCAATCAAATATAAAACCATGATTATATGGAGATTTCCAAAGGCTAAAAAGACTATTTTTAACAAAAAAATAACTTTACAGGTAAAATCTATCCACTTCATAATCTGCATTCTATAATCCATACAATGATTACATTCAATAAAAGACCTTCATGAACTTATCTGGTTTGATTTTCATGTAAAAACTGAAAATCAGTAGGTAAATCAGAGCAATGAAACTAAAAAATTACGAAGATCTTCCTGAAACCAGCCCTAAAATCATGTAAGAAAAAAGGATTCTTCGTAAATTTTATGATCATCTTATCAGACAAAGAACTGTCAGATGCAAAACATATAAGTAACAAAAGGTAGTGTACCCTCGACAAACTAAGATAGTAACACTACAAGAAAAAAATATCTTAAAAAGCATAATTATGAGCAAATATTCAATAGAAGCATTTATCAATGAGACTAAGGAAAATCCGCAACAACGGGATTATTTTGAGCTCGAAACAAAACATCTTCTGGAAATCAATCTTAATAACCAGGCGGTATGGACAAAACGGGGAAGCATGGTGAGTTATGTGGGAAATATTAATTTTGAAAGACAGGGAATGCTGGCCGGAGGAATTGGAAATCTTTTAAAAAAAGCGATCAGCGGAGAAGGAAGTAAGCTGATGAAGGCTGAAGGAACAGGAAAATTATATGTGGCAGATTCCGGAAAAAAAGTTCGTATTCTTTATCTGAATAACGAATCTGTTTGTGTGAATGGCAATGATGTTTTAGCCCATGAACAGAGTGTAAAAAGTGATATTACGATGCTCAAAAGTATTGCCGGTATGATGTCCGGAGGCCTTTTTCAGGTAAAACTTTCAGGAACGGGACACATTGCCATCACCACTCACGGAGATCCGCTCACTTTACTGGTGGCTCCCGATACGCCTGTTTTTACAGATCCTAATGCCACTGTTGCATGGTCAGGGAACCTCAGCCCAGAACTGAAAACCAATGTTTCTTTTAAAAGTCTGATCGGAAGAGGAAGTGGTGAAGAATTTCAAATGAAATTCTCAGGACATGGCTGGGTGCTGATTCAACCCTATGAAGAAGTGTACTTTATGAAAAAATAAAGTTCTTTACTCATGACCAATTTTTGTACTTTCATATTCACTTAAAAACAATAGCAATGAATTCACTGATCAGATTAGTTTTTATACTACTTATCCTTCCTATTGCAATTATCGGCCAGAAATCAAAGCAAAGCTATACATACAATATAGATCTTCTTCACCTTACAAATGATGAAGTCAAAGTATCTTTTACGCCCCCCAAAAACAATCTTAAGCAAGGAAAGTTTATTATTCCCAAGCTGGTTCCCGGTTTTTACCAGGCCATGAATTTCGGACAATATGTTTCCAACCTTGTTGCTACTGATAAAAAAGGAAAAAAAATAGCGACAGAGCGTCTGGATCAAAATAGCTGGATGATTCATGATCTTAAAAACGTCAATACCATCTCCTATCAGGTGGCTGATGGATGGGATTCCTTAGAAAAAGAAAGCCATGAAGCCAGATCTGCAGGCAGTACCTTTATAAAAGACAGTATTTTTGTAATCAATTATAATTCTTTAGTGGGATATTTTGAAGAGATGAAGGATATTCCCTATCAAATCAATATTACAAAGAATAAGGGGTTCTATGCTTCTTCTGCATTGGATTATCAACAAAAAGATAAAAATACGGATAAAGTATGGGCAAAAGATTACCGTCAGTTGGTAGACTCGCCGGTGATGTACTGTGTTCCCGATACCACATGGCTGAAAATAGGTCATACGGAAGTACTTGTCTCATTCTATAATAAAAAGGAAAGGCATTATTCAAAAAAAATTGCCCTTGAACTGGAGAATATTCTGAAAAACCAGCAGGCCTATCTGGGAGGCTCATTACCGGTTCATAAATATGCCTTTTTAATTTATTATGAATCTTCTAATGAGAACGGATTTTTGGGAGACGGACTTGAGCATTCACAGTCAACCGTTTGCCTGTACCGTTCAGGAAATATGAAATTTCTTCCGATGGCACTCAACAGAGTGGCTTCTCATGAATTTTTTCATATCATCACCCCACTGAACATACATTCAGAGGAAATTCAGCATTATGATTTTCTAAACCCTGTCCTCTCCAAACATCTCTGGTTGTATGAAGGGATGACGGAGTACGCAACAATTCATATGCCCATAAAGCAGAAAATGATCAGCCTGGAGGCTTTTGAAAAGAGTCTTGATGAAAAAATACAGGGCATGAAAGAGTTTGACAATACGCTTTCTTTCACAGAAATCAGTAAAAATGCAATGAAAAGACAGGATCAGTATATGAATTTTTATCAGAAGGGGCCACTACTGGGAATGTGTCTGGATATCAGATTAAGAGAACTTTCAGGAGGAAAGACAGGTACCCAGGATCTGATGCTTCAGCTGATGAAAAAATATGGAGCGGGTAAATACTTTAATGATGATGATCTGTTTGATGAAATTACTAAACTGACCTTTCCGGAAATACGAACATTTTTCAGTGATTACCTTGAAGGTACCCAGGCTGTTCCTTTGAAAGAATATCTGACAAAAGTAGGTTTTAGCTATGATGAAAGTACCGGAAAAGTAGGTCTCTTACCTAATCCCGATTCAAAGCAAGTAGCATTAAGGAAAGCCTGGATCGGCCAGTAAATCTGATATAAAATGACTCATTTTGTATCAATATTCATCTTATAAAAACCATTACTATGAAAAGAAAACTTTCAGGACTTCTGTTGATCATCATTCACTTTGCTTATCCGCAGCATAAACAAAAAGTTGAACAGGTAATTGATTCCTGTATAAAAAAAGATAATTTTAATGGGGCTGTCTTAATGGCTCGAAATGGAAACACTGAATTACTTACCTACACAGGTTTGTCCAACCGGCACTATAATATCAGTTTTTCTGATGAAACGAGATTTCCTATTTTTTCGCTCACAAAGACCTTTACTGCGGCACTGATCATGCAGCTTTATGAAAGGGGAAAAATTAATCTGGATGCCACAATTTCCACCTATTATCCCGAATATAAAGGAGAAGCGGCCCAAAAAGCCACGATAAGAAACCTGCTGACATACAGCAGCGGCAGAGAAAACAAAGATATCAGCTCACCAGAACTTATTCATCAGGCCTATGACAACACAATATGGAATCTGGATGAATTCATCACCACATATCTCTCTGAAAAACTAATTGACAAGCCCGGGACAAAATTCAGTTACAACAATGGTGATTTTATCCTCCTGGGAAAGATTATTGAAAAAATATACAATAAACCCTTTGAGGAAGTCCTGAAGGAGCAGATACTCGTTCCTCTCCATATGCAGAATACAGGATTTCTTCATCACAATGATATTATTAGAAATATAGACGAGGGATATTCGGCGGATTCATCCGATCCGTTTGCACTTCATATGCCTACCAATACCTATATTGACAATTTCTATTCAGCCGGAGCTATGTATTCTACGCCAAAAGATCTGCTCATCTTTGATCAGGCTCTATTCAACCATACTTTATTTAACAAAAAGACATTGGAAACCATGCTTACTGCAGATAAAAAGCTGGAAGATACAGCCCTTGGTTTCTGGGTATATCCAAAAAAATTCGGGTCTGTCAATAGCCTGTTTGCAGAACGTCAGGGAGAAGGATACGGACATAGCGCCAACTGGGTACATCTGGTAGATAAAGGGCTTACGTTAATTATTTTATCCAATACCAAAGACATTAAATACCTGAATAAAATGAGAGAAAAACTGATCATGGCCTATTACGGACAGTAAAATCAGCAACCTTTGAATCCCTAAATCCCTACTCTCCTTTCCCACTCCATCGTGATTTACAAAAGTTTTAATATATTTAGAAAAAAAATAGATGGATAATAGCACTTCCCGCAGAAGCTTTATTAAAACAGCAGCTTTAGCAAGTTTCGGAGCATTGGTTTTACCGAATTCTTTATTTGCGTATTCAAATGATTTTAAAACAGATAAGAAAGTCCGTGTTGGTTTTATCGGCGTGGGACTTCGCGGACAGGAACATGTAAAATTACTTGCAAAACGCAGTGATGTGGAAATAATAGCTTTTGCTGATCCTGATAAAAGAATGCTTTCTGCTTCACAAAAAATACTAAAAGACAATAATAAACCGGCTGCTCAGGAGTTTTCAAACGGTGAATACGACTATAGAAATCTTTTACAGTCAAAAAACATAGATGCGGTTGTCATTGCAAGTCCGTGGGAATGGCATCTGCCTCAGGGAGTGGAAGCGATGCGTGCTAAAAAGATTGTGGGAATGGAAGTTTCCGGAGCCATAAAGCTTCAGGACTGCTGGGAGTTTGTAAAGGTATATGAGGAAACTAAAGTTCCTATTTTCATGATGGAAAACGTCTGTTACCGAAGAGATATTATGGCCATCCTGAATATGGTGCGTAAAGGAATGTTCGGAGAACTGGTGCATGGAAGAGGCGGTTACCAGCATGATTTAAGAGGAGTCTTATTCAATGACGGGGTTACTCCTTACAATTCAGGAGTTGAATTTGGTGAAAAAGGGTTCAGTGAAGCAAAATGGCGGACTGAACATTATGTCAAACGCAATGGAGAACTTTATCCTACCCACGGATTAGGTCCGGTTGCCATGATGATGGACATCAACCGTGGAAACCGTTTAACAAGACTTTCTTCATTCTCATCAAAATCTGTAGGACTTCATAAATATATTGTGGAGCATGCTAAAGGTGGGGAAAATCATCCCAACGCAAAAGTAAAGTTCAATCAGGGAGATATAGTCACCACCCAGATTGCCTGCGCAAATGGTGAAACTATATTATTAACCCATGATACCAGCTTACAAAGACCCTACGATTTAGGATTCAGAGTCCAGGGAACCGAAGGCTTATGGCAGGATTTCGGATGGGGAGATTTTAATCAGGGACATATCTATTTTGAGAAAACAATGAATCATACCCACCGATGGGACAATACGGAAAAATGGATGAAGGAATACGACCATCCGATATGGAAAAAATTTGAAAGTACAGCTGCCGGAGCAGGACATGGCGGAATGGATTTCTTTGTGATGAATACGTTTATTGAATGTATCAAACGAAATATAGAATTTCCGATGGATGTTTATGATCTGGCTCTATGGTATTCAATTACCCCGCTGAGTGAAGAGTCTATTGCCAAAGGCGGTCAGGTTGTTGATATTCCTGATTTTACCAACGGAAAATGGAAAACCCGTAAACCTGTATTTGGAATGACCGATGAGTTCTAGAAAATCATTACTTATACTGGCAGGAGGATTAGGAAGTCGTTATAAAGGTCTCAAGCAGATCGACGGAATACTCGATAACGGATCTCCGATTCTGGAGTATTCTATTTATGATGCGCTGGAAGCAGGATTTCATAAAGTGGTTGTGATTGTTAATAGACTGATTCCTCAAAGTTATATTGAACGTCTTAATGCGATTGCACAAAAAAAAGAATTTGAGTTACAGTGGATTTATCAGGAAATGAACAGCATCCCTGTCGGAGGTTTTGATTATTTTGAACGTGAAAAACCCTGGGGAACCGCTCATGCTGTTCTTTGTGCCAAATATGCGATACAGGAACCTTTTGTTATGATCAATGCTGATGATTTTTATGGAAAAGAAGCCTTTCAGCTGGCTGCTCATGAAATCAATCACCACCATATTTCGGCGCTGCAGTTTGGTATGGCTGCCTATCCGGTAAGAACTACATTAAGCGGAAACGGAAGCGTAGCCAGAGGAATATGTACACTGGATACTGAAAATTTCCTGATCAGTGTGGAAGAACAAACTTCTATTCAAAAAATCAACGAGTCTATCATCTATACTGAAAACGGGAAAAATATAAAAATAGATCCGGATACTTTGGTATCTATGAACTTCTTTATTTTTTACCCTACTCTTTTCTGTTCTCTGGAGGCTTATTTCTATGACTTTATAGAGTCCGGTCCTTTACCTTCTCAGGAGTTTTATATTCCTTCAGCTATCCAGAGAATGATTGATGAACATAAAGTAAAAGTAATGGTAAAGTCTTCTCCTTCACAATGGATGGGTGTAACCTATGCAGACGATAAAAAAACAATTAAGAATTTTCTTATCTCAGAAATTCAGAAAAACAGATATCCGGAAGATTTATGGATTTAAAAGCTATTATAACTCAATTTATCGGCTCCCGGCAATACTCCCTCACTCCCATCAATGACGGATTAATCAATACTACTTATCTTCTGGAAGATCCGGAGCAACAGAAAAAATATATCCTTCAGAAAATCAATCAGACGGTTTTCAGGCATCCGGAGATGATCATCCATAATCATCTAATAATTAATGAACTCCTCAGATCAAATAATTATCATTTTCAAATTATAGAGCCTATCCCCTCTCTTACTAACCAGCTTTTGATAAAAGACGCCAATGGTGAGCCATGGCGTATGCTGAGTTTTGTAGAAAACAGTGTTACCTTTCTTACTGCTCCGTCTGTACAGACAGCTTTTGAAGCGGCTAAAACATTCAGTTATTTTCTTGCTACGGTAAATACTGAAAAACTACCTGCTCTTGAAGATACCCTTCCGGGCTTCCTCAATTTTGAAAAAAGAATTACAGATTATAAAAACTCGCTAAAAAATGCAGCGCCTCATTTAAGAGAAAATGCAAAAACTGAAATAGAAATCACCAACGAGCTGCTGGACTTACCTGACCAATGGATCGAAATGGAAAAAAGTAATCAGATTCCCAAAAGGATCATCCATGCAGATGTAAAAATCAGTAACATACTCTTTGATCATCATCATCATCCACTGGCTGTAATCGATCTGGATACCATAATGATTTCTACGATTTTATATGATTTCGGAACAATGGTTCAGTCTTATACCAACGCCACCTGTGAAGATGACGGCAGTGCCACAAACAATTTCAATCCTGAAATGTATAAGGCTGTAAAAGAAGGGTTCTTATTCCATCTGAAAGAAAAACTGACTCCGGAAGAATCAGGGAATCTTGATTATGCCGCGCAAGTTGCCGTTTATATTCAGGAACTTCGTTTTTTAACGGATTATCTGAATGGAAGTGTCTATTATTCTACAAAATATCCTGAGCATAATTTGGACCGGACTAAAAACCAGCTAGAATTACTGAAAGGGCTTAGACTGTATCTGGGAATACATAATTTCTAACCTTTAAATTCCCGCAGCATGATAAAATCTACGGATTGATAGAGCATTCTGCGGGAATCTGTATTTTAGAATTATTCTCTGCCCAGAAATTCCAGAATTTTCTTCCATTCTTCAAGTTTTTTTTCAAATGAAACGGTATGAAGCGGGCTTGTGGAAGGCAGTAAAATAACCGGTATCCTGTAATTTTTTCCCAGAAGTTTCTGTAAACTCTTATATGATTTGCCTCCGTTACAGAAAATGGCTTTGATATTTGGATGCTTTTGCAGCAATTCTTCTATTTGATTGGCTTCTTCGTTTTTAATTTCCGAATCCAGACTTCCTTTTCTTTCGCATGAATCAATAACATCCCAAAGTGCCATGTGATGCTTCTTTATTATTTTGATTCTCTGTGTATAATCTTCAGTAAATTCTTCCTGAAGCAGCTCAAAAATAATGCGCCAGAATTTGTTCTGAGGATGAGCGTAATACTGTTGCTTTTCCAGTGATTTCACTCCCGGAATTGAGCCTAAAATCAGAATTTCAGACCGGAAATCAATCAGTGGCGGAAATGAGGAAATACGATTTTGCATATTCAAATATATACATTTTGGCTAAAGCCATTGTTTTTTTATAATGAAAAAAGCGGGCTAAAGCCCGCTTTTATTACTATTTTTATATTGATTTACAATGTTTCTTTCAGCCAGTCGAAGAATTCTCTCTGCCACACCAATCCGTTTTGCGGATGGAGTACCCAGTGATTTTCGTTCGGGAAATACACCAGTTTAGATTTTAATCCCCTTAATTTTGCAGCCTGGAAAGCTTCCTGTCCCTGCTCGTAAGGTACACGGAAATCAATTCCTCCCTGAACGATCATGATGGGCTTATTCCATTTGTCGACAAAATTGCTTGGATTGAATTCTGTATATGCTTTTGGAAGTGGCTTTTCCCAGGGAGAACCTAAGTCCCAGTTGGCAAACCAGAGTTCTTCAGTAGTAAGATACCATGATTTCATGTCAAATAATCCATCGTGAGCAATGAACGTTTTGAATCTGTTTTCATGAATCCCAGCCAGCATAAATACACTATAACCACCATAGCTTGCCCCTACTGCGGCCACTCTGTCGCCGTCTACATAAGGTAAAGTTTTCGCGTAGTCTGTTGCTGCCAGATAATCTCTCATTGGCTGTCCGCCCCAGTCTCTTGAAATATCTTCATTCCATTTTGTTCCCCAACCCGGCATTCCTCTTCTGTTGGGAGCCACTACGATATAATCGTTTGCTGTCATTAAAGCGAAGTTCCATCTCACACTGAAATATTGCGTCAGTGCAGATTGTGGTCCTCCCTGACAGTATACAAGTGTCGGATATTTTTTATTCGGATCAAAGTTGGGTGGATAATGGAACCATACTCCCATTTCTTTACCATCCGAAGTTTTTACCATTTTAAGTTCAGATTTTCCCTGAGCCAGCTTAGCGTAAGCATCTTTGTTTGCTTCAGTCACCGGCTTCATTTCTCCGTCCTTAAGGTTAACGGAAAAAATCTCCGTAGCATGGTTTACATCGGTTCTTCCAACTAAAAGGGAAGTTTTATTGTCTGTAAAGATTTCGTTAACATCAAAATTACCCTTTGTAATCTGCTGTACTTTTGCTGATTTTGAGTCCAGTGAGAAAAGCTGTTTTGTTCCTCTGTAAGCAGCCGTGAAATAAATTGTTTTTGAATCTGCTCCCCAAAGAACATCTCCTGAAACGCTGTCATCCCATCCTGCAGTAAGATTGGTTGTTTTTCCCGATTTCCAATCCAGGATTTTTACATCATTTTTATCAGCTTCATAGCCATCTCTGGCCATACTTTGCCAGATCAATGATTTTCCATCCGGACTGAACTTAGGATTAACATCGTAGCCTTTATTGGATTCCGTTAAATTTTTAGTAGTTCCTGAAGCCAGATCATAAGCAAAAATATCAGTATTGGTACTTGTAGAATACTCTTTACCGCTTTTGGGTTTTGTAACATACAAAAGCTGTGCAGAGTCCGGGCTCCAGATAAAATCTTCAGCACCACCGAAAGGTCTTTGAGGAGAATCCCATGCTTTTCCTTCTAACAGATCTTTTGCTGATTCTGTTTTTTCGGAAATATTCACTACAAACACATGGTTGTATTTTCCTTCATTGAAATAATCCCAGTGTCTGTGATTCAGATCTGTATATACCTGAGCTGTTGTTTTAGGCGTATCTGTGAATTTATCTTTCCCCATTACTTTCTCTACCAATACCTGTTTGCTGAAAGCAATCTTTTTACCGTCTGGAGAAATGACAATATTGTCAACTTCACCAATGGTATAAAATTCTGACCAGGTTTTTCCTGCATCTTTTGAAAGATATATTTTATCTCCTTCCTGAGCATAAATTCCGTTTTTATCCCATTGGATAAGGGATTTTTTACCGAAATCAATTTTAGAAGACTGGTGGTTAAGAACATTCAGAAAGTAGTTCTCATTTTTTGTTTTTTCTGTTTTCAGATCTACCTGTCCTACTTTATAGATAACAGAAGCCTGATCTGGTGAAACAGCCTGTACTCCTACTTTTTTCAAAGTCCAAAGAATTTCAGGCGTCATTAATTGTTGTGCATTCATTAAAAGCGGAGCTGCCAGAGCCAGCAGGCTGTACTTAAGTTTCATATGTTGATATTCATTTTTTAGCGGATCTGCAAAACCATATTGATTTCATTAAATCCTTTCATTACATTCAAAGATTGCCAAAGTTAATATTTAAAATAAAAATGACCGAGATAATTAACAAAAAGTTCGTGTTTTAAATAAAAAATAAAAGGTATAAATGATAAATCAACAGATCTATTCATTTTCATTGATCAGAATTCCTGTCTATACACCTGCTTAAACTCCGGCTCTTCACACATCCATGCCTCATATCCCTTCCTTAAAATACATTCCGAATCCTGTGAAAAAAAAGTCCGTCAGCAATATACCGACGGACTTTTTTAAAAGGTATGATAATCCATTAATTACCATCTGAGAACATTGAATTCGCCAGAGAAGTGACAATTGACAACAGAATACTGAAGATAAATGCCCACCAGAAACCATCCACTACCATGCTGTCTATAAAATAGTCTGCAATCATAATGATTCCTGCATTAATAACCAATGCAAAGAAACCTAATGTAATAATGGTGAGCGGAAGCCCGAATAAACTGAGAACAGGCTTCACAAATATGTTTAAAACCCCCAGTACAATAGCAAAAATAATTGCCGAAGAAAACCCTTCAAAATGTACTCCCGGTAAAATTTTAGTTAAGAGATAAGCAACTATCGCTGTTACAAACAATCGGATAATTAAATTCATAGAGATATTTTTTAATGTTTATGGGTGGTACGGAGCAAAAGCCATTCCATTCCGACGAAAAAATTTCGTAAAAACTCTTTATTGAAGGAATATACCACCCATTTATTCCCCTAATTTTCTATTTTATTTTCATCATGGTTACCAATGAAGTAGCTACGTGGCTTTCTGAATCGGAATTTTCATGCTGAACATAAATTTCAGTTCTTATGACACTGATTTTAGCACCGCCTTTGATTACATATGACTTTGAAACCAGGAAATCCCCCATTGCAGGTCTTAAATAATTCACCTTCAGTTCTATGGTCACTACATAACAGTCTTCTTCATAATGGCTCACAGCGGCGTATCCGGATGAAACATCCACCAGCGAAGCAATCATCGCGCCGTTGAACATGCCTGCTTTTCGGGTCATGATTTCCATTTTCGGGATTTTCATAGAAATAAAATCTGTTTCTACTTCCAGGAGTTCTGCTCTGTAAAACTTCAGAGTCTCTGAGCGGCTAAAACTGTCTGTAATTAATTTTCTTTTTTCAGGGGTCATAAATTTTATTTTTACCCAAAGGTAAGACCTATGATGTTGTATCTCCACTATATTTTTTTAAAAAGTCATAAAAAAAGCCATCTTCACACGAGTGAGACGGCTTTTTCTGAGTTTTCAAACTCTATTTTAAACTAACAATAATTTTTCTGATGAATATTGCGTGATCAGCCCGTGATCTTCTTTAATCATATCGGCTGCTTTTTCTCCAATCATAATAGTAGGAGCATTCGTATTTCCGGAAACCACATCCGGCATTACGGAAGCATCCGCTACTCTCAGACCTTTAAGTCCGTAAACTTTTAATCTCGGATCCACAACGGAGGAGCTGTCTGTTCCCATTTTACAGGTTCCGGTCATATGATGATAAGTGGAACAGGATTTCCTGATATAATCCATCACCTCTTCTTTTGTTTTTCCCTCTCCGGGATATATTTCGCCGTCATTCCATTCTTTCATAGCTTCCGTTCTTCCCATTTCACGGCAGATCTCAACGCACTTGTAAAGAGCTTCCAGATCAGATTCCTCAGAAAGATACCTTGGATTGATTTCCGGAGCATCAGAAGGATCAGAAGAGATCAGTTTAATATATCCTCTGCTTGCAGGTCTGATAAATCCGGCACAGAAAGTAAAGGCATTTTCAGGTCCCGTAAATCCCGGACTATAGTAAGGAATCCCCATGAACAAAGGCTGAAGATCCGGAAAAACCATTTCCTTTTTACTTTTCCAGAATAATTGGGCTTCCAGCAGATTGGCTTCCGGAGCAGGAATCTCTTTTTTGGCTTTAAAAATAACGCTGGCCAGCAAATGATCCTGAAGGTTTTTCCCTACACCTATCAAATCACGGATCACAGTAATGCCTACCGACTCCAGTTCTTCTCTGTCACCGATTCCCGAAAGCATAAGGAGCTTTGCAGATTCTATCGTTCCGCATGCAACAATGACTTCTTTTTCTGCCCTTGCTTCCTGAAGTTCGCCATTTTTTCTATACTGAACGCCTACACACTGATCTCCTTCAAATAAAAGTTTTTGAGCCAGAGCATCTGTCTGAATATCTAAATTGCCGCGTGATTCTGCTGTATCCAGAAATGCCTTTGCTGTGGAACATCTTTTACCGTCTTTCCCGACGCTAAGATGATTAAGTCCTGCCCCCCAGATTTCCTTATTGAAATCATCAGTCAAAGGGTATCCCATTTCTTTACACGCTTCAATAGCGCTTAGTGAAATGGCATTAGGATGTTTGATCCGGCTTACATAAAGCGGCCCGTTTCCTCCATGAATATGATCTTCGCCATCTTCATGCGTTTCAGACTTTTTAAAATAGGGTAAAACACTTTCCCAGTCCCAGCCCGTACATCCTTTATACGCCCAGCTGTCGTAATCCTGCTGATGCCCTCTGATATAGATCATCCCGTTGATAGAACTGGACCCTCCAAGTGTTTTTCCACGTGGCCAGTATCTGGTATTTCCTCCGGCGGCATCCTGAGCAACCGTATGATATGCCCAGTCTCTTTCCGTATTCCATATGGCAGGCCAGCCCACCTGTTCCTGTACTTCTGCTACTTTGTCATCAGGACCTGCTTCCAGAACAAGTACACGTATATTTTCATTTTCTGTTAATCTGTTGGCGATGACAGCTCCCGCTGAGCCGGATCCTATCACTATAAAATCGTATTTCATAAGTTCTGATTTGATTTTTATTTTTTAATACTGATCACTTTAGGAACGGTAACGGCTTTCAGTCCTTCCATTCCGAATTCTACTCCGTAGCCGGATTGTTTTGCTCCTCCAAAAGGCACAAAAGGATGGATCGCTCCATGCTGATTGATCCAGACTGTTCCTGCTTCCAGCTGTGATGCCACCTTCTGAGCCTTATCAAGATCATCGCTCCATACCGAAGCTCCCAGTCCGTTTTCTGAAGCGTTGGCCTTCTCAACGGCTTCTTCCAGTGTTTTATACTGAATAATGGGCAGCACAGGCCCGAACTGTTCTTCATCTACGATCCGGTCTCCGTTATCCACGTTCCCCACAAGCGTTACAGGAATAAAATATCCTTCCAGATCAGGTTTCTGACCTTTAAATACAAAATCAGCCCCTGTATTTTCGGCATCGCGGATCAGCTCCTGAATTTTATCGTACTGCATTTTATTCTGTATTGGCCCAAGAACAACACCTCCGTCAGCTCCGTTACCCATCGGAATATGGGAAGAGTATTCGGCCAGAGCAGCGACTACATTTTCATAATCATCTTCGTGAACGTACAGCCTTTTTAAGCAGGCACAGGTTTGTCCCATATTCAGGAAGGCTCCCCAGAAAATACTCTCGATATGTTTGGCGATATCAAGACCCGGTACAATAATTCCGGCGTCATTTCCTCCGCATTCTAAGGTTAAACGGGCCATATTACCGGCTGACGCTTCAATCACTTTCTTACCTGTGGCAATGGAACCGGTAAACATAATTTTTCCGATATCGGGATGCCCTGTCAGGTAGCTTCCTACTTCTCCTCTTCCCGTTATGACCTGCAGAACATCTTCCGGAAGTACGGTATTGATTACCTTTATCATTTCCAGACTGCAATATGTGGTATATTCCGAAGGCTTGATAATCACAGTATTTCCCATTCTCAGAGAGGGAATAATCTGCCAGACTGCAATCATAAGAGGCCAGTTCCACGGAGCAATAGCCGCCACTACACCAATCGGATTTCTGTATAAAATGTCTTTTCTTGTCTCATCCTCAAACACAATCTCTTCGGGTAAATCCAGTGATGCCGGAACCTGAGTCCAGCCTACACAACCCTGCATTTCAAAATGGGCTCCCGGACCGTTCAGCGGTTTTCCCTGTTCCTTCGTAATCCATTCAGCAAGATATTGAGAGTTCTTTTCCAAAGCCTCTGCTACTTTTAATATAATTTCTTTTCTTTCAGCATCCGGTCTGGCCGACCACAGTTTTTGGGCTTTTTTTGCTTTTTTAATTTTTATATCGATCTCCTCCCGGGAAGTATCGGTTACCTCTCCAATAACCTCTAAAGTAGAGGGATTCAGGGATACAAAGGGAGTATTGACAGCGGGAGCTTCTCCCACAAATGATGTATTTTCCATGTTTCAAATTATTTTGTATTTTACGTAATTCGAAAATGACGAAAACATGGTATAAATTATTTACTTATTCTCTATTTTTTTTAACCTAAACTCTTGCATATCATGGAAAAAATCGAAGAAAGAACTGTTTTCAGCATTCCTTTTGGTGAACTGAATGTGTTTGAAACCAATGTGGTTTGTCATGATTTCCCTTTCTTTTTTGAAAAACCTGTGATCACGCTCATGCTGAGTGGAAACAAAATCATCCGAAATGAAGAGGAAAGCTTTGAATTTAAAGAAAGAAGTGTATTTATCCCACCCTGTAATAAAGATCTCAGTATCGACATCCATCCTGATTTTCATGAGCCCACCAAATGCCTGGTCCTGAACATAGAACAGGAATATATTGACCATGTTTTCTCGGAAGTAATCGAAAACTGGCATCCCGACTGGGACAGAACGGGCATTATGATGAAGGAAAATACGGTGAAAAAATTCATCAGTTCGGATGAATCGCTATGGAGAAGCTTAACGAATCTTTATAACAGAAGAATAGATGAAAACCGGTACAGAACATCTGATTTTCTTTTAAGCCTAAGCCTTAAGGAACTCATTTATGAGCTGATGAAAACCAATGCAAAACATATCCTGTTCCAATCTGATAAAACAGAGACTATCCAAAACGGACTTCAGGAAGTGGTTCATTTTATCAAACAAAACTACAGAGAGCCCATTACTATTAAAAAGCTGTCCTCACTAGCCGGAATGAGTGAAGCCAATCTGTTTAAAAAGTTTAAACATTCCTATAATTGTACTCCTGTAGAATATATTATTCAGTTGAGAATAGAGCATGCTAAACAGTTATTGATCAGCAATCCGGAAATTGGAATTAAAAACATCTGCTTTGAATCCGGGTTTAATACACTGGAATATTTTTACAGAAAATTTACGCAGATTACAGGGAAATCTCCGAAAAAGTTCACTATAAATTAATATTTTAGGATTCTGAATATTGCTTTTTAAGATAACGCGTTTGACTGGCAGTCAAAAGGTTACGGATTTGAATCCTGTATTCTCTACTCTTAATAGACCATGAATGTCAGATTACCCCTGTCTTCAAAAAATTTTATAACTTTTGAATTCACCCTTCCGAGGGAAGGACATTATTCTTTTTCCGTTGAAATATTGGGGAAACTTACAAAGTGTAGGGTTATTTATGCTTTAAAGATTATCTGCTTTTATTCATTAACTTCTTAAGCAAGCTGTACCTGGAAATCATCAGGTAAAGAGAGCACACCTTCTGTCAAACCTTCGGGATGTGTACTAAACCCTTTCAGCTTTGAAGTTTTTCCTTTTAAGACAAGATCCATCAACTGCTTATCCGAAAGTTTCTTTCCGAAGATTTCAAAGCTGATTTTAAATCCGCAGTTCTTAAAATCAGAACAGCCGACTGCCGTTTTCCCTTTGATCAGATTGTGTTCTTTACATTTCGGACATTTTGTTTCTTCCCAGGACTGAAGTTCCTTTTTCTGAGCCGGCTCCCTCTTCTTCTTTTCTTTCACCACTTCCTTCTCTTCTTCCTGCAGGGTAATGACTTTTCCTTTTCCGTAGACGACTTTCTCGGTAAGTTCTGTTACCATCTGGATCAGTTCTTCTTTAAAATGATTGGCTTCATATTCACCTTTTTCAATCTTACGAAGTTTTGATTCCCATTCACCCGTAAGTTCCGGACTCTTTAAAAGTTCGTCTTCAATGGTATCGATAAGCTGAATTCCGGTTTGGGTAGCAATCAGATTTTTTCGCTTCTTTTCAATGTACTTTCTTTTAAAAAGTGTTTCAATGATGTTTGCCCGGGTAGAAGGTCTTCCAATCCCGTTGTTTTTCAACATTTCACGTAATTCTTCGTCTTCCACCTGTTTTCCGGCAGTTTCCATTGCTCTCAGCAAGGTGGCTTCCGTGTAAGGTTTTGGAGGAGTAGTTTTCCCTTGGTGAATCATAGGATCGTGTGGCCCGGTTTCACCTACGGTAAATTCAGGAATAGTTTGTTCCTCTTCTTTTTCTTTCTCCTTATCTTTATCCGTGGTTTCTTCCTTAGGTTCTTTGGCATAAACCGCTCTCCATCCTGGTTCCAGGACTTGTCTTCCACTGGTTTTGAAAGGAATAGTTCCTACTTTACCTTCCACCAAAGTATTTGAAATTTTACATTCCGGATAGAAAACAGCAATGAAACGTTTTGCAATCAGGTCATAGATCAGTTTTTCTTCCCTGCTCAGATTCTGGGAAGGAGGAACTTCCGTAGGAATAATCGCATGGTGATCGGTAACTTTAGTATCATCAAATACTGCTTTTGACTTTGGAATCGGAGCTTCCAGTAAAGGAGCAATCAATTCCTGATAGGGATACATTTTTTTTAGAATCCCCTCTATTTTTGGATATAAACTGTCTGATAAATAGGTAGTATCAACACGTGGATAGGTTACATGCTTCTTTTCATAAAGACTCTGAACATAGTTCAGTGTATTTTCTGCAGAATATCCGTATTTTTTATTGGCTTCTACCTGTAATCCCGTTAAATCGAACAGTCTTGGATTCTTTTCTTTCCCTTCTTTAATTTCGAAAGAAACAATTTCAAATGGATTTACTTTAAGGTATTCCAATCCTTTTTCAGCGCGTTCCAGGGTTTTCAGACGGTCAATCGCTGCATTGAAAATAACATCACGATATTTGGTTTTTAGTTCCCAGTATTCTTCGGTAGTAAAGGCATCAATTTCTTTCTGACGCTGAACCAGCATGGCCAGTGTAGGTGTCTGTACTCTTCCGATGGAAAGCACTGCTTTATTGCCACCGAATTTCTTGGTGAAAAGTCTCGTTGCATTGATTCCCAGCAACCAGTCTCCGATCGCTCTTGCATTTCCGGCAAGATAAAGGTTTTTATAATCTTCTGCAGGTTTCAGACTGTCGAATCCTTCTTTAATTGCTTCTTCCGTCAGGGATGAAATCCATAAACGCTGAATGGGTTTGTTACATTTTGCTTTCTGCAACACCCAGCGCTGGATCAGCTCTCCTTCCTGACCGGCATCCCCGCAATTAATGACCTCATCACATTCTTCCACTAACCGCTCGATGACCTTAAACTGGTTTTCCACTCCTTTATTCGGAATCAGCTTGATCCCGAAACTGCTGGGAATAATAGGCAGCAGAAATAAATTCCAGGATTTGTATTGCGGACCGTAATCATGAGGTTCTTTCAGCGTACAAAGGTGCCCGAACGTCCATGTCACACAATAGCCGTTTCCTTCCATATAGCCTTGTTTAGGCGTGGTAGCACCTAATACTTTGGCGATATCTCTGGCTACACTCGGTTTTTCGGCAATACATAATTTCATGAACTCGGGTTTATTGAAGAAGGCAAAAATCGGGATTTTTTTTGACTTTTCAAATTTAGTTAAGAATGATGACTGAACCTGAAATGTTAAAGCCTGCAAAACTTACACTTACACTATTTTCAAAAACTCTGAGTGAAAATTCAAAAAGCCTCCTTATAAAAAGGAGGCTGAATCAACAATACTAATGAAACTAAGTTCATTATTTATTTTTCACTTCTGCAATAGCATCGGAAATTCCCTCACCTGCAGTTTCAAAGAAGGAAGGACCGGCAAGCAGATATACTTTTTCCAGTTTTCTGGTATTTGATAATTGGTGTTCTTTCAGATAATTTTCAGCACGGCTGGCGTGTACAATCCCTTTTACTATATTTCCTGCGATTAAAGCGGTGGGAGAATCTATTCCCGCATCTTTCAGATCGCTGGCAAAAGCAAAATCTGTAAGTCCGAGCCTCATGACTTCACGGGCGGCCACCTCACCTACCGATGTCATCAGATCGGGCGTAAACGCAGCCCTGTTTCCTAAACCGATCAGCAGTAATTTTTTTGCCGAAATGGATCCTGCAGGTGGTGTAATCAATAGAGTTTCCAAAGAATGTCCCTGAAACTGTCCTGATTTTCTGATATTGGTAAGCTCTCCTTTTAAGGCTTCGTCCAGATGAACTAAACCATTGAGGTTCGCAGGTAAAGCCGGAGCTTTAAAAATATCTCCCTCGGTATATTCAAAAACACAGGCCACCTGAAGTTGAGCGTCTGCTGAAGAAGGTCCCTGAACCAAACCTATCATGGAAATCCCATCTACGGAACCCCAGTTTTTTGATGTTCCTACGCTTGTAGTCTGTGCCAATATCAGGTTTGAAAACACTAATACAGCTGCTATCATTATTTTGTTTACCGAATTTTTCATGATATTGTTATTTTACATAGTCATCGGAACTTCCATAAGAAGAATTTCCGTATCGTCTTTAAGTATTTTGATGGGCAATTCCTGAGTATTCCATACTCCGAACCCGTCTCGCGCTTCCAGTATTTGTTCGCCAATTTCTGCACTTCCTTTAATCATGAAAACATAGACTCCGTTTCCTTTCTTTCTGATCTGATAGTTCTTTTCCGTATCCTTTTCAAAAGTTCCCAGATGAAACCATGCATCCTGATGAATCCAGACCCCTTCATCATCTGCATTCGGCGAAAGAATCTGCTGGAATGCATTATGACTTTTTGTTGTATCTAAAGTGATCTGATCATATCTTGGAGTCACATTTCTTTTTTTAGGGTATACCCAGATCTGAAGAAATTTCACCAACTGATCATTATTTTTATTGAATTCACTGTGCATGATTCCTGTTCCCGCACTCATTACCTGAATATCTCCACTTTTAATAATGGCAGTATTTCCCATGTTGTCTTTATGTTCAAGATCGCCTTCCAGAGGAATACTGATAATTTCCATATTGTCGTGCGGATGGGTTCCGAAGCCTCTCCCGGCCTCTACTTTATCATCGTTCAAAACTCTCAGCACTCCGAAATGCATTCTTTCAGGGTTATAATAGTTGGCAAAACTGAACGTATGATTACTCAACAGCCAACCATGATCTGCTTTCCCTCTTGAATCAGCTTTGTGGAGTACAGAGTTTTCTTTAATCTTTGAATCTGTATTGGGCAAATGATTGTATCCGATCGGCTCCAGAGGCTCGATCTCATCAATCTCATTTTTCATTGAATTAGCAAGAGATGCTGATGTTACAAACATTCCTGTTCCCAATAAACCTTTCTTTAAAAAATCCTTTCTGTCCATATCAAATTGTTATTTATTCATTTTTGATAAGACAAATGTAGACAAACCAAAGTGCCCGGACATTTAACTAGTTTAATAAATGACCTGACAGCAAAAAAAAATGCCAGATACTAAAATAGTATCCGGTATGATATATTTTCGGATTAACCGTACCCCTCACGGAAGTTTACTTCTCTTTCGAAGCAAGACGCTTTCTGATGGTACTTACAAATTCTTTGGAAACTCCCAGATATGAAGCTATATAATACTGAGCCACTCTCTGAGGAATGGAAGGATATACTTTTATAAACTCAAGATACCGGTCTGAAGCCGTTTTTGAAATTGTATCTACCAAACGGCTTTGAAGGGTTACCAGATTTCGCTGAATCAAAAGTCTGAACACTCTTTCAAATTTAGGAAACTCCTGTAACAATTGTTCTTTCGTCGCCGGATTCAGCATATAGATTTCAGAATCCTCCAATGTTTCAATATATACTTTAGAAGGCTTTTGCTCCTGAAAAGAGGCGATGTCACTGATCCACCAGTCTTCGATAGCAAAGAGTATCGTGACCTCGGTACCGTTATCATCCAGACAGTACATCCGCAGACATCCTTTATGAATATACCCTTCAAACTGGCAGATTTCTCCTTCTCTCAACAAAACCGTTTTCTTGGGGAAAGTCTCACAGACCAGTAAATCTGTAAAAAATTGTTTTTCCTCAGGAGATATCGTGATAAATCGTTCAATGTTTTTGATGATATTTTCAAACATAGATTAAAGTTTACTCCCGCAAATTAGGAAAAAGACTGTAAACTTCATTCTTCAAAAGTCCACTTCCTCCTCCGTAGTGGTCGATCACTTTAACATCGGTATCCAAATCTGCACAAAATACCTTTATATCACGCTCAAAATCATCTTCCAGCCCGGAACTTAGAAGGACAATATCTACTTTATTATTTTTGATATATTCATAACAGAAGTTTTCATCGCTTTGAATTTCAGCAGTCCATCCTTCGTTATTTTCTATAATTCTTTTTAAGACCTCCAGAATTTCCTGATTCTTTCCGATCACCAAAAAATGTAATGTTTTCATTGGGTTTGGGTTTAAGTTTCAAATTTTAAAGCGGGCAGTTGAGAGTTTAGAGTTCAAAGTTGATGATTAAGTTTCAGACCGGCAACAATTTTCAATTCGTTATAAATGTTTGTTTCCCGTTATTTTCAATTCATTCAGGTCCAGTTGGGATTCAGCTTTCCTGATCTCATCATCACTAAACTGTTTTTCACGTTTCATTTTAAACAGCTCTTTTCTCTGGAGCGCAATAATCTCAAGCACAATTTTATGAAATATCTTCATATCATGCTGTCTGTCATTACACATTTCAATGGAACTCAAATGATTCTGATGAAGCTGTATATCTTGCTGCAAACCTTTCCTGAAGTTTCCTACAAGACTATTGTCGTTCACTGTTTTTTTATATTCCTTATCGAGTTTATTCACTGCCAGCTGATCAAGCCTCATCTGTATTCCTGCCTGTTGTTCGTGAGAAGGAAGAATATCATCAATCTCTCCGATTTTGGTTAATTTTATAATCAGAGGCAAAGTAAGTCCCTGGAACACCAGGGTCACAAAAATAACGATAAATGTGATAAAAATAATCAGATTCCGCATTGGAAACTGAGCCTGATCATTCATCATCACAGGAATCGATAACGCGGTCGCCAGAGAAACAACACCTCTCATTCCTGCCCATCCGATAATCAAAGGGTTTTTCCAGCCCGGACTTGGATCACGGCGGGCTTTTTCACTCAGCCATCTCGGAAGATGAGCCACCGGATAAATCCATAAAAGACGTACGATAATGACGATAAGACTGATAATTAAACCATATTTAATTCCATCCGCTAAAGAAGTTTCTCCCAAACCATTGATAATCTCCGGCAGCTCAAGTCCTATTAATACAAAAACCAAAGCGTTCATCACAAAAATCAGGGTATTCCAGACTCCGGTCATATTGATCCTCGTTGTTCCGGTTTTAAAAATCTCATGCGCACGGAAAGACATAAATAAGCCTCCGCTTACCACCGCCATTACTCCTGAAAAATGAAAATGTTCTGCCGAAAGAAACAGAATATAAGGGGTAATTACTGTAATCGCAGCATCAATAGCGGGAGTCGTCGGCAGAAACCGGTGAATGGCATAAAATATATGGGCTCCGATAATTCCCACTACAATTCCCATTCCTGCAACAAGAAAAAACTGTCCCGTAGCTTCTTGCATGGAAAAAGTGCCGGTAATGACAGCCGCCAGAGCAAATCTGAAAACAATCAGTGATGAAGCATCGTTAATCAGGCTTTCACCTTCCAGAATTGCAATGGTGCGCTTGGGAACTTTTAGACCTTTCAGTACTGTTGTAGCTGCTACAGCATCCGGCGGAGAAACAATACCTCCGAGTAAAAATCCCAATGCCAGTGTAAAACCGGGAATCAGTATCTGTGCAGTATAAGCTACCACCAATGAAGTCAGAAACACTAGTCCGAAAGCCAGCAGGCTGACCGGTCTTTTCCATTTCCAGAAATCATTCCATGAAGTATACCAGGCGGCTTCATACAAAAGAGGGGGTAAAAAAATTAAAAATATAATCTCCGGATCCAGCTTTAAAACAGGAACTCCGGGAATCATACTGATTCCTAATCCCGCCAGAACCAAAAAAATAGGATAGGCAATTCTGATTCTTTGTGCAAGCATCACCAGCATCATGACAATAAGCAGCAGCCCCAGTATTAAAAGTAGTTTTTCATGCATAGGTTGGGTTGATTGTTGGGTTGAAAAACAGGGAAACAGAGGTCTGGATTTCTACGGAATGACAAAATACAGGCTTTATCAATCCGTATACCTTGTCATTCCGCGGGAATCTTCACTTTAGCAGTAACCTGAATACTGCATTTTCCTGTTAATTTTTATTTAAATATAACAGAATTGGCCAGTTCAATTTCCTCCTGATTAATGGAGTGTCCGAAATTGGCATATACTTTCTCTGTCACTTCAGCATTCATCTCTCTTAAAATATTAGCCGTTGCATATACTCTTTCAACAGGAACATGGAAATCAGGGTTACTTGTTCCTAAAAAGACCGGAGTTCCGGCAAAATCACCTTTATAATTTTCGCGGTTTATTTTTTCACCAATCACACCGCCGATAATCGCGGCGGCTCCGCCAAACCGTTGTGCATTCCGGGCCAGAAATTCAACGGTAAGGCAAGCGCCCTGGGAAAATCCGAAGAAGTATATATTTTCAGGAGCGATTCCTGCATCTGTCGCTGTTTTTACGGTTTCGCCCACTTTTTCCAACGCTGAAGAGAGCCATGGTTCATTCTGGTTCACCGGAGCCATGAACGAATACGGATACCAGGTGTAATTGGAGGCTTGCGGAGCCAGCAATGCATAATCCGTTACATGTAAATGTTGGGCGAGGCTCAGAATATCATGAGCACTTCCTCCGCGGCCGTGAATCATGATCAACGCTTTTTCTGCCTGATCAAGCGGACGGCCTGCTGTTTTTATATCTGTACTATGACTCATTTTCTATCTGTATTTTTCTGTTGGATAATTGATTTTCGGAAGAACCTCAATGAGACGTTCTCTCTGTTCTTCAAACTGTTGGGGCAACTGCAGATCTTCGCCTAAAAAGGCCTGTTCCTCATCCACATCGAATCCGGGACCTGAAGTGGCAATTTCAAACAATACCCCTCCGGGTTCTTTGAAATATACCGAGGTAAAATATTTCCGGTCTTTTACTTCAGTATGCTCCAGGCCGAATGCATTGAGCCTTTCCATCATTTCAAGCTGTGACTGGGCATCCGGAGTGGCAAAAGCCACATGATGAACAGTTCCTCTTCCCGCCAGTCCTTTCAAAGCATTAGGCATAGAAAGCAGGTCTACATATTTTCCGGGTGCATTTTCCGTACCTAATCTCAATCTGCCGGGACTTTCAACAATTATCTGATGATCCATTTTAGTCGTCAGTAAAGCAGCTGTTCTTTCATAAGCATCCTGCCAGATTTCTACGTGATGGATTCCTTTTAAGGCATAATCTTTAGGGATATATCCGTTAGCATATCCTTTACGGTCATCTTTCTCATTAAAAACAAGTTCTAACCCCAGTCCGTCAAAATCTTCAAGATAGATAAAAACTTCTTCCGAGAATCTCTGCTGTGGCTGTTTGTAATGTATATTGAACTGGTCCAGACGATTCATCCAATAATCCAGAGCGCCTATTGAGACTGAAAAAGCGGTTGTATTCAGCATTCCTTTTCCATGTCTTCCGTTAATCAGATCTTTACCATAAGGAAAAGTTGTCATAATGGTTCCCGGGGTTCCGTATTCGTCTCCGAAATAAAAGTGATAGACATCTGAATAATCAAAATTAACCGTTTTTTTTACCAGGCGAAGCCCTAAAACACCCGTATAAAAATCTATATTTTCCTGAGCATTTCCGGTAATAGCTGTCACGTGATGTAATCCTGTGATAAGTTTCATAGCGTTGAAAATTGAAATTTAAAAAATTAAAAATTGCCTGGTGGTCTGTAAAAATGAAAGCACCAAAAAAGTGTGAGAGATCATAAAGGGCCATTGAATTGTTCTGAGATCCCGAAGGTTTATCCTGCTTACCTCATCTCCCATATGCTTACAGACCTTCTTTCATCCACACATCATTGTATTCTTCAGGATGACGTTTAAACTGGCTATGAACATATGGACACAGTGGTACTATTTTAAGATTATTTTCTCTTGCATAAGAAACCAGTCTTTCCAGTAAAATTTTAGCAAAGCCTCTTCCTTCGTATTCAGGATTCACTTCAGTGTGGTATACGGTTAATTTATTTCCGATAACTGAAATATCCATTTTTCCGGCTTTATGATCATCTGAAAACAGCTGAACTTCTCCTTTTCTTCCTTCTAAAACGATCTCTGTTCTTTCCATTTTTAAGTTTTTTTAATTATTGAACATTTTTTTTGAAGATTTCAGTGTTTAAAATCTTTCTTCAAAATTACATCCTTTATCAGTATTCGGTAATGATCTATGATAAGTTCGGCAATACACCTTCAATTTTTTCACGCATTCTTTCGTATTGTACAGGAAGTTTCAGGTGGGTTCCTAATTCTTCCAGAGGTTCATCAACAGTAAATCCCGGATTATCGGTTGCAATTTCAAATAACACCCCTCCCGGTTCACGGAAATATAAGGAGTAGAAATAATCTCTGTTGATTTTCGGGGTAATGCTTAGTCCGGCAGAGAGTACTTTTTCGCGGTATTCCATTAAAACATTATCATCTTTTACTCTGAAAGCGATATGGTGATTGGTACCGGCAGCATTTCTGCCTGTCGGGATTTTATCATTTTCAATAATATCTACAAGATGAGCTGTATCAATAGCATCCGTTGCCAGTCTGTATCTTTCTCCCTCCTGTTTTTGAACACCATATCCCAGAATATCTGTTAAAACGCTGATTGTCGGGTCTGCTTTTTTCAGTGTTAAAGTGATATGATGAAATCCTTTTAAAGCAGATTCATCTTTAATATCGTCTGTTGTCCATACTTTTCGATTGTCATCATCTGATGGTTCTATAAATTGCAGCTGAAGACCGTCGGGATCTTTAAAGGAAATCATCTTTTCGCCAAAAATTTCACCTTCTTCTATAGTTACATTCAAATTTTTCAACCGGTTTTTCCAAAATTCAAGACTTCCTTTCGGGACTGAATATCCGATATGGGTTGCCATACCGCTTCCGTTAGTTCCCGGCCCGATTCCTTCCCATGGAAAGAAAGTCAGAATTGTCCCCGGTGTTCCGTTTTCATTTCCAAAATAAAAATGATAAGTTCCGGGATCATCAAAGTTTACGGTTTTCTTTACCAGTCTTACTCCTAAAATTTTGGTATAAAAATCCAGATTTCTTTTGGCATTGTCTGCAATAGCTGTAATATGATGCAGACCTAATATTCTGTTGTCCATCTTTTTAATTTTAGAGCTAAGGTACAGCCAATGAAATTTCTGTACATTTAACTAGTTTAATAAATACAAAAAATCCAGCACATGGCTGAATTTTTTACTAGCAACAGAATTTTTAAATTATCAACTCAACATATTTTCTTATCCGGTAATATTTTTGTTTTTCTTTCTGTGATACCGGTATATTGCTCTCTGACTTTTTTAGGAGTAAGACCTGTATACTTTTTTATAAATCCTGAAAAGTGTCCATAATTCTGAAATCCGAAGTCAAAAGCAATATCTTTCAGCTGGTCTTCTGTTTTTTCAAGTCTTTCTCTGATTTTTTCTACGGTATGTGTTTGTATAATTTCAGTTGCCGTATGATTAAAGTATTTCTTGCAGAGGATATTTAAATAATTGGCATTCACTCTCAATTGATCTGCATAGTATTTTTTCGTTCTTTGAAACCTATAATCCTGGGTAAGCAGAATCATAAAATCAAAAAGAACGGGATGGTTTTCATAAATATCAAGATACTCAGCATTTTTTTGTATTTCTCTGGAGATATTCCTGGCAATGATTTTCATTTTGGAATAAATAATTTCATTCATAACCGGTGAAGGAAATTTGAGTTCATCCCCGATATCTTTAAATTCGTGGACCAGGCTCTGGAATTCTTTCGGATCCAGGTTTATTACAGGCTTTTTCTTATATACCCAAACAGGAAATTCCATAAATCCTTCCAAACGCTCAAATATTTCCCCGTTCACAAATATCTGGTAAATATTGGTTGTTCCGCTGTAGTCCCAGTAATGTACCTGTCCCGGAAAGATCATATGCAGCTGCTTTTCTTTTATCGGATATTCTCTCCCGTCAATCACATGTTTACCTTCTGCTTTCTCAAACAGAATCAGTGAAAAAAAGTCGTGCTTTATCGGATCCGGAAGAGCGCATAGTCCTTTCAGATGATGATATACAACATCATGATAAATCTTCAGTCTGTTCTGGATCTCATCTATGTGTTGTACACGGATTTCACCATTACTTCTGTCCGGAATAGTATTGATCTTCGGTCTGTTTTTCATCCTGTAATAGATTATTTTACGGCAAAAAAGCCCCTCTCTCATTGATACAATAAGAGTGATTTCTCAGAATTTTTAGTTTTAATGGAATTTTTAGTTGGTAATAGGATTATAAATCTTCCGGAACAGTATCTTTCACAGAAATTCCTTTATATGTATTCTGGAATTCTTTGGGAGTCATACCGGTGTATTTCTTAAAGAACGCATAAAAGCTGTTTATCGTACTAAAATTCATCTGAATAGCCAGTTCTTTTACCGATATATTGGAAACGATAAGATATTGTTTTATTTCTGCCAGAAGCTCACCACTGATAATTCCTGTGGCGGTCCTTCCCAGATGCTTAGTACATAAAACATTCAGATAATTGTTTGTAACAGCCAGTTTATCAGCATAAAATTTAACGGATCTTTCTTCTCTGAAGTATTCAAATACAAGGGTGATAAACCGTGAAAGAAGGCAGGCAGAATTCATCCTTTTCTCATAATGCATTTTATAAATTTCCCGACTCAGCATCAGCATGATAACTTTGAGCCTGAACTCTGCGGTTAGTAGTCCTTCTTTACCTTCATGCAGTTCTTTATACATATTTGAAAATTCATATTTAAATTTTTCAAGACTTTCCTCAGATAAGCTGATCCCACCGATCTGAATATAATGTGAAAAGGGATATTTTAAATAATTTCCAAATGTATTAAATACCACATCCGGAATGCATATCTGCTCGATTTCCGTTTGAGATTCTTTTTTCAGTTCCCAGCTGTTTTCCTGTCCTGAAAATATAAAATGAAGTTCACCATCATGTACTTCTCTTTCGTATCCGTCTGTAGTGCGTATTCCGGAGGCTTTTTCAATTAAAAACAGAGAAAAGGCATTTTCTTTCCCACAGCACTTATCAAATTTCTCACTGATAATTTTCCGGTAAGAAATACTTCCGGAAAGATTCTGATGATTTTGAGGCGTTCCGTCGGAAGCCATTTCATTTGTTTTCATTTAAAAAAATGATTTTAAAGTTTTCATTAATAAAACAACCCGTTTCAAATAAAAAAATTAATAATTACTCAACATTTATTTAATTTATCTATATGAAACAAAATTATTTTTTTCAGCATAAACAAAACACCATCAATCATCAGAAATATTATTCAATTCATTTCAGTTTTAAACACTGCATTTTTAGAATTATTGAGATCTGTTTTTATATTTTCCCGATTTTTGATAAAAGCCTGATCAGCATTTCTGTTTCTTCATCCGTTAGATTAGCATATACCTTATCTACTCCTGAAAGTTCCTTTGAAACGTTGGTGTATAAAACCTCTCCTTTATCCGTTAGCTTCACATCGATCAGGCGTTTATCATTCGGATTTACATTTTTCTCTACAAGATCTTTAGCAATTAACCGGTCCACCAGTCTGGAAACACCTGCATTTTTCTCCAGCATTTTTTTTAAAATGTCTGAAGTAGATAAAGGGGTTCCCGTCTCATGCAGAATAGACAACACATTATACTGCTGTGAAGTAAGCCCGTAGTCCGCAAAAAATTCCTGAGACTGCTCATATACGCTATTATACGTTTCTACCATCATAATACCGAGTTTCCGGCGGATGGGTAATTCTTGAAGATCTTTTTCCATTCTATTTTATATAATTATTGTAGCAGATATCCTCCATCTACAGGCAGATAAGCTCCTGTACAGAAACTGGCATCATCTGAAGCCAAAAATAAGACTGCTTTTGCAATTTCCTCAGGTTTCCCTAATCTTTTCATGGCATGTTTAGATTCCATATAGGATCTGTATTCCTCGCTTTGTGCTGCATTATCCATCAGTAAAGGAGTTTCTATATATCCGGGACCAATTGCATTGACGCGTATATTATGGGTTCCGTTTTCCAGAGCAGCTACTTTTGTAAGTCCTACCAAGCCATGTTTTGAAGAAGCATAACCTCCTATTCCAAACTCCGCAACCTGGCTCATAATAGATCCCATATTAATCACCGCACCTCCTGTTTTCTGGTTTCTCATCTGGGCAATCTGATATTTCATGCCATAAAAAACACCACTCAGATTGATATTGATAACCCGCTGCCATTCTTCTATCGACTTTTCATGAACCGGAGAAGCGTCTACTATACCTGCATTATTTACAGCCACATCGAGACTTCCAAAATGATCTACGGTTTCCTGAACCGCTTTTTCCACTTCTTCAGGTTTAGAAACATCACAGGTAATAAATCTTACCTCTGTTCCTTCCTGAAGAACTTCTTCCAGCGTTTCCTTATTCTCTTTAAGATCAGCAATAACAATTTTTGCTCCTTCTCTTGCCATCAATACGGCCACAGCCTTACCAATTCCTGAGTTCCCTCCGGTAATAAAAGCAACTTTGTTTTCAAAACGTTTCATAATAACTGTTTTTAAAATTAATAAATTTTTACATTTCAAAATTAATGACTAATCATTAATGTCTAGTCATAAATTAAGTTAAATTTAAACAGCACGGATTCAAAGATATGATTTACAGATATTTAAATTGATTAATTTTTAATTTAGAATGACAAGACTTTTTTGCTATATCTTACGTAAAACAAAAACTTTATATTATTCTCAAAAAAATAACATTATTTTCATTTTTTCACAACCTAAATTTTTGATAAAAAAAAGAAAAAACGGAAGGCAAAAATAAATCCACCTAAAAGAAACAGTTTTAAAAAGGAAAAATAAAACTAACAAACTATTGATTTTCAATAAAGTAAATCATTAACAATAAATTAATATTTAAAAACCCTACTTTTTTAGTGGACTAATAAGAATTATATTATATATTTGCAGACGTATTCAAGAAATAAAATAAAATGAAGGCCGAATTAAAAAATAATTCAATGAAGAAACATAGCATCAAAAACATGATGATGTGTATCTGTATGCCTGTACTTCAAGAATACTGTAGATGACCTTAACTTTTATATGACATATTTTTTAAAGGCTCTACAAGGTGTAGAGCCTTTTTTATTTGACCAAGAACAACTTAAAAAAACATAAAAATGGACAATTCTAAAAACAAATGGCTGGTTCCATTGGCATTTACCAACATCTATATAATATGGGGAATTACGTTTTTAGCGATTTCATTTGGCTTAAAAGGTTTTCCGCCGTTTATACTTTCCGGACTAAGATTTCTGGTAGCAGGAATGATGATGATGGGGTATCTTTTGTCCAAAGGAGAAAAAGCCAATTCTCTGATTAACTGGAAAAAGAATGCTATTACCGGGATTTTAATTCTTACCGGAGGAACAGGACTTGTAGCCTGGGGAGAACAATATGTAACCGCATCAGAAGCTGCTATTTCAATTGCAACGGGGCCATTCTGGTTTATTGCTATTGACAGAAAAAACTGGAAATATTATTTTTCAGATAAATTTATCCCGATAGGTCTGGTCATTGGTTTTGTGGGATTAGTCCTGTTTTTAAAAGGAAGTGTGAACTCAAATGCTGCACATACCGCCGCAAACGGACAACTTCGCATTACAGCTTTTGTGGTATTAGGTCTGAGTTCTGTTGCATGGGTATTAGGGTCCTTGTATTCGAAGAAAAATCCGGCTTCTCAATCTACTTTTATGAATATCGCACAGCAGCTTATAGTAGCAGGATTGGCATCATTTCTTATCGCTTCTGTGAGAAAAGAATGGGTAGGTTTTTCAGTTTCTGCCATTCCTTTATCGGCATGGCTGGGAGTTTTGTTTTTGATATTCTTTGGATCTATAGTCGCTTATTTGTCGTACATTTGGCTTTTGTCTGTAAAACCTGCCGCTTTAGTAAGTACCCATACCTACATTAACCCGATTGTTACGGTTATTGCAGGCTGGATTGTTGCCAATCAGAGTATCAACGGAGGTCAGCTATACGGTTTGTTTATCATATTGCTGGGAGTACTTCTGACCAATGTCACCAAGTATTTCAGACTTTCCAAGCGGTCAAAAGTAAAACTCAGAAGACTGAGAAGATTTTTAAACAGAACAGGCAAAGGATATCAGCCTATTTAATAGTATAAAAGAACAGAATGATAGAAATAAGAAATATATCGAAAACATTCCACCAGAAAAAACAGTCTTTTAAGGCGCTTGACAAGATAAGTCTTAGGATAGAAAAAGGCGACATCGTAGGAATCATTGGTTTTTCCGGGGCAGGAAAAAGCACCCTGATCCGTACGGTAAATCTGTTGGAAAGGCCGGATGAAGGACAGGTCGTTATTAATGGAAAGGATTTTACTCAATTAAATAGCAAGCAACTTGCCGAAGAACGCAAAAAGATAGGAATGATTTTCCAGCATTTTAATCTTCTTTCTTCAAGAACTGTTTTTGATAATATAGCGCTTCCTCTGGAGCTGGATCAGGTCAGCAAAGAACAGATCAACAGAAAGGTAAATGAGCTTTTGAAAATTGTAGGTCTTGAAGATAAAGCACAGGATTATCCCAGAAGTCTTTCCGGAGGTCAGAAACAAAGAGTGGCCATTGCAAGGGCATTAGCCAATGATCCTCATCTTCTGCTTTGTGATGAAGCGACGAGTGCCCTCGACCCTGCTACAACACAATCTATCCTGCAGCTTTTGCGAGATATCAACCAGAGACTGGGCATTACCATTCTTCTGATCACTCACGAAATGGAAGTGATCAAAGCGGTATGCAATCATGTTGCTGTGATCGATAAAGGAAAGTTATTAACAAAAGGAACACTCAGTGAGATTATTTCGGATAAAGAAAACCCTGTTATCCGGCAATTTATAAATTCAGATATCATGACCCTGCCACAGGAATTCAATAGCAGACTTCGGAAAGAACCACAGGAAGGTTTATTTCCTTTGGTCGAAATAGAACTTAATGAAAACATCAGTGTTGAACAACTTCTTTCAACCCTAAATAATCAATATAAAATCCCGTACAAGCTTTTAAAGGCTGATGTAGAATATTTTGGAAATGCTAATTTTGGAAAGCTATTGTTGCATCTTCAGGGAAAAACGGAAGACAACGAACAGGCCCTTTATTATTTCAATCAAAATAAAATTCAAAATACAGTAAAAGGATATGCTTAGTGATACGGTAATTGCCCTTTTGGCAAAAGGAACGTGGGAAACAGTCTATATGACATTTGTGTCAGGATTTTTTGGATTTGTTTTGGGACTTCCTGTAGGAATTATGTTGTTTTTAACAAGAAAAGGACAACTGCTGGAAAATACTTTTTATTATAGATTACTTTCTATACTGGTTAATATTTTCCGTGCAATCCCTTTCATTATTTTAATTGTCTGGATGATACCTTTTACCCGAGTTTTAGCGGGAACGTCCATAGGAGTAAATGCGGCACTGGTACCGCTAAGTGTCGGAGCAGCTCCGTTTATTGCAAGACTGGTGGAAAACAGTCTTATTGAAGTTCCGCATGGTTTAATTGAAACAGCCAGAGCTTTAGGAGCTTCGCCTTTTCAGATCATCAGAAAAGTATTGCTTCCGGAAGCTCTTCCTTCATTGATCAATAATGCAACGATTACTCTGATCACTTTGGTAGGATATTCTGCAATGGGTGGAGCTGTAGGTGCAGGTGGACTGGGACAGGTAGGCTACCAATACGGATATATTGGCTACGACATTGTTATCATGAATACCGTTTTGATATTACTGGTTCTTTTAGTATTCATCATACAGTTTGCCGGAGACAGATTATCTAAGCATTTTGATCACAGATAGTGAGGATAAGAAGATAAAAGTATAAGAAAAAACGGCCGACAGCTTAATTTTTATGGCTAAATTTATAAATAGACTCAATGAAAAAAATAAAAATCATAGGACTGTTTGTTTCCGGAATACTCCTGTTCACGTCATGTTCAGGAAGAAAAGATGATCCCAACTTTATCAGAGTAGGAATTACTTATGGTCCTGAGCAGGAAATTGCCGAAGTGGCTAAGAAGGTTGCTAAAGAAAAATATAATCTTGAAGTGGAACTTATTCCTTTCAATGATTATGTGGTACCTAATGAAGCTTTAACAAACGGAGATATTGATGCCAATGCTTTCCAGCATGTTCCCTACTTAACGGAACAATCCAAACAAAGAGGTTATCATCTGGCCGTTGTTGGAAATACTTTTGTATATCCTATTATTGCCTATTCAAAAAAAATAAAAAATATCAGCCAGCTGCAGGAAGGAAACACCATTGTAATTCCTAATGACCCTACCAACGGAGGCCGCTCTCTGTTACTGTTGCAAAAAAGCGGCTTATTGAAGTTAAAGGCAAATGTGGGGCTTCTTCCAAAGGTAACTGATATTACAGAAAATCCAAAGCAACTAAAAATTATGGAAATTGAAGGCGCCCAGATTCCCAGAGTTTTGGATGACAGAGATGTTGTTGTAGGCATCATCAATAATAATTTTGCAGCGCAGGCAGGGCTAGATTCAGAGAAAGAAGGTATTTTTAAAGAAGATAAAGATTCTCCTTATGTGAATGTAGTAGTAGCGAGACAGGACAACAAAAACAGTCAGAAAGTAAAAAACTTCGTTAAAGCTTACGAATCTGACGCTGTAGAAAAGAAAGCCAAAGAGATTTTCAAAGGAGGTGCTGTGAAAGGATGGTAGTACGGATGAGTTCTTATTACTTTTAATTTCTGGTATTGAAATGACATACAAACTGCTCTCCAAATCCGGAGGCAGTTTTTTTACAGACCTAATTTTATTTTCTCAATTTGAGATAATAAAAAAATTTTAGCTATTTTTGCTTACAATCAAATAAAAAGGCATTATGTTAAAGAAAACCGCCATTGTAAGTTTATTCACCTTTATTTCTGTTTCTTATATGGCCCAAACAAATAATACGCTACCCGTTTATTTAGATGAAACAAAACCTGTAGAACAACGTATTCAGGATGCGCTTTCCAGAATGACTCTGGAAGAAAAAGTGGCTATGCTGCATGCTCAGTCAAAATTCAGTTCACCCGGTGTTCCAAGATTAGGGATTCCGGAATTCTGGACAACCGACGGCCCTCACGGAGTAAGACCCGAAGTGATGTGGGACGAGTGGGATCAGGCCGGATGGACCAATGATTCTATTATCGCCTACCCTGCCCTGACTGCTTTATCCGCAACCTGGAATAAAAAAATGTCGTGGAATTACGGTAAAGCTTTAGGTGAAGAAGCCCGCTACAGAAAAAAAGATATTCTTCTCGGGCCCGGAGTCAATATTTACAGAACTCCACTGAACGGAAGAAATTTTGAATATATGGGAGAAGATCCTTATCTGACTTCAAAAATGGTGGTTCCTTATATTAAAGGTGTACAATCCAATGGTGTAGCCACTTCCGTAAAGCATTTTGCACTGAATAATCAGGAAATGTTCCGCCATACAAGCAATGTAAATGTAGATGACAGAACGCTTTACGAAATTTATCTTCCGCCATTCAAAGCAGCTGTAACGGAAGGAGATTCATGGACTATTATGGGAGCTTACGATATGTACAAAGGTCAGTATGCAAGTCAGAATCAATATCTTTTGAACGATATTCTGAAAAAAGAATGGAAATACAAAGGAGTGGTGGTATCCGACTGGGGAGCGGTCAGTAATACGGAACAAGCCATCCATAATGGGTTGGATCTTGAATTCGGAACCTGGACCAACGGGCTTTCTGCAGGAACCAAAAATGCCTATGATAATTATTTCCTGGCCAAGCCTTATCTTGATTTAATCAAATCCGGAAAAGCAGGCACTACAGAACTTGATGATAAGGTAACCCGATTACTTCGTCTGGCCTATAAAACCACGATGAACCGAAATAAGCCTTTTGGAAATATTGCTTCTGAAGAACATAAAGCCATCGCTAAAGAAATTGGAGAAGAAGGAATTGTTTTACTGAAAAATCAGGGCAATGTACTTCCTATTGACCTTAGTAAAGCAAAAAAAATAGCGGTTATTGGTGAAAATGCCATTAAAATAATGACTGTTGGTGGTGGTTCATCTTCATTAAAAGTAAAATATGAAACCCTTCCCTTAGACGGCATCAAATCCAGATTCGGAAAACAGGCCGATGTACAGTACGCCAGAGGTTATGTGGGTGATATCGGCGGAGAATATAATGGCGTAAAATCCGGACAGGACCTTAAAGATACCCGTTCGGAAGCAGAATTACTGAATGAAGCGGTAGAACTGGCTAAGAAATCGGACTATGTGATTTTTGTCGGAGGGCTCAATAAAGCAGACTTCCAGGATAGTGAAGGCAATGACAGAAAAAGCTATGGCTTACCTTATCAACAGGATCAGGTCATTTCTGCATTAGCCAGAGCCAATAAAAATCTGGCTGTCGTACTCGTATCCGGAAATGCGGTAGCTATGCCATGGATCAAAGAAGTTCCAACAGTTGTACAGGCCTGGTATCTAGGTTCGGAAGCTGGTAATTCTATTGCTTCTGTCTTAGCCGGAGACTCTAATCCTTCGGGGAAACTTCCTTTTACATTCCCTGTAAAACTTGAAGATAATTCTGCTCATCAGCTTGGAGAATATCCGGGACAAAAAGATGAACTGGCAGCCGGAAAAGGAAAAGATCAGAAAAACCCGATCAATATTACCTATAACGAAGGAATTTTTGTAGGCTACCGTTGGCATGATACTAAAAATATTAAACCTCTTTTCAGTTTTGGTCATGGATTGAGCTATACTACTTTTGAATTTGGAAAAGCAAAATCTGATAAAACAACGCTCTCCCAGAATGATACCATTACTTTTACGGTAACCGTTAAAAATACAGGAAAAAAAGCAGGAGCAGAAGTAGCCCAGCTTTATATCAGTGATTTAAAATCATCTGTTCCCCGCCCTCTTAAAGAGCTGAAAGGCTTTGAAAAAGTATATTTAAATCCGGGAGAACAAAAAGAGATCACTTTCACTATAGATAAAACTGCATTAAGTTATTTTGATGCTGCTCAACATGAGTGGGTGGCTGAACCGGGAGATTTTGAAGCATTAATCGGAAATTCCTCAGATGCTATTAAAACGAAGGTTAAATTTACCCTGAAATAGTTTAGACTTGAAGTTGGGAGAATGAAGAGGAAAAGTATGACGGGGATTTCAACTTCTATCAATTAGTTTGTAGAAATATGTGAAGCAGGTTTCCTTTGAAACCTGCTTTTTTATTGTATATCTGGTTTTCTTTTTAAATCAGGAAACTTACTTATCTATCATTATTTAAACTTTGTATTAAACGATGTCTCTGTATAATAAAAAAATCAGGTTCCAACGAAACCTGATTTTTTTACGATCCTATAAAGAGGTTTTATTTTCCACCTCCCCCTGAGTTTTTCTCAGCATCGGTTTTTGTATTTTCTTTTACTTTTTGATTTCCGAAGCGTTTTACAAAAGTAAGTGAAACTCCGTACCAGTCCCATTTCGAATATTCTCTGAATGTTCCGTCCGGACTATAGGTGGTATTATCCGCATAGGGTCTTTTGAATATATTCATAAGCTGCATGCTGAGTTCCATCTGGGTTTTAGGGAAGATTTTGGTTACAGAAATATTGTGAAAAACATTGGTATTATTGGCATATGAATTTCCGTTATTCTGATTGGCAATTTCCATCCAGGCGCTCAGATTGATATTCTTGTTGAAAAGATTCGTATAAGAGATATTCGCTGAACCGCCCCAATAGCTGATATAATTTTTACCTTTAAGATCATTCTTTTCATTGAAATCTTTATTATCAATATAATACCATCCAAATCCTAGATTTACATTCAGTTTATTTTTCAGGAAATTCTGATTGGTATTGGCAAAGAGGTAATATTTCTGAACTTTTCCGTCGAAGTTTCCGGGCAATGAAACTGTTCTTCCGTTTTCAGTTACGTAAGTAGTCCAGTAGTCCTGATTGGTATACATATATCTTGCGGAAATAAAATATTTTTTAAGGAATCCGAGTTTCAGGTAAAGTCTTTCATTCGGATTGGGGTTCAGGTTTAGATTTCCTCTTGAATAGGTTCCATTAATATCCGGGATAAGGAATGGGTTGAATTCCGAGTACCATGGTCTCCAGATACTTCGGTTGTAGGTAAAGCTCACATCATATTTATCTGAAAAGGTATATTTCAGTAATAAGTTGGGAAGGAAAGTCCCGTAAGCATCTCTTCTTTCCGTACCGGCCACATCCTGACGTACTTTTAAATCAATATATTCATATCGAAGTCCTATTCTTGTTTCCAGTTTTTTGAAGAATGTTTTGCTATAGTTGGCGTACAGTGAACTGATATTATCTTCATAATGGAATCTGTCATTTCGGGCCAGATTGTAATATTCCGACTTCGGATCATTCATACTGGATCCGTAAAGGCTATTGGGAATAACATGATTGTTAAACTCCGTTTTACCTCCAACTTCAATACTTCCGCCTGATTTTCCTAACGGTTGGGTATAATCTACTTTCAGGTAATAATTGCGCATTTGATTGTTGCTGATAATTCCCAGTTCCTGGATATTGTTTATTCCTACTTTATTAATGAGATTATCATTATCGCTTCCTGTGTAATTGGTTCCCAGATTGATGTCTAAAATTCTGTTTTTCTCTTTATCATAATACTTGTAGAAGATATTGCTTCCTAATGTACGACTGAATCCCCACGTATTTTGGGTTTGACGGAAAGAGTCCACAAGATTTCCGTTTTCAGAATCCATTCCAGTGGATTCACCATAAGAAAGGTTACGGTTTTGGAAATATTCAAGAACAAGTCCCACATTATTTTTGTCATTGAGTTCAAATTCCGATGTAGAGGAAAGCGAAGGGCTTTCATTTCTCGTTTCCGTTTCCAGGCTAAGCTGCGATACCTTATTATTTTCATAACGGGTATTCACTATTTCGTTTTTCTGTACATAATCTCCGTTATTATAACTTCCGATCAGGGTCTGTGTAAAGCGTTTTTTATGATAATTCAGGTTAAAATTGGTGTATTGTGAATTTTTTGTACTCTGTCTGTTATTCAGGGAGATACTTCCTTTCATGCCTTCGTCGTCTCTCTTTTTCAAGACGATATTAATTACAGATCCGGACGTTTCATAGCGTGAAGAAGGACTTGTAATTACTTCAATCTTCATCAGGTTATCCGCAGGAATTGTTTTAAGATATTCTTTTAGTTCTTTACCTGTAAAAACGGATTTTCTATCATTGATATAAACAGTTACCGTCTGCCCTTCCGCTTTTACCGCATCATTATTGTCAATACTTACCAATGGAGTCATTCTTAAAACATCCCAGGTTGTATTTCCTGCAAGAATAGCACTGTTTGCCACATTAAATACCGTTCTGTCTACCTTGGATTCTACCGTTGGTTTTCTGGCAACCAGAGTAACGGCCTCAATTTCTTTCTGCTTAACAGTGTCTTTTACAGCCTGAGTCTGCGCCAAAGACAAGAAACCTGTTAATAATGCTATGGGAAATAAAATTGTTCTCATTTGAAATTATAGTTTATTCTATAAGACCACTATCTCTCCATATTTGTTACACCAGAAAATGAAAAAAATAAAATAAATCTCTAATTTTCAACAAGATACGCGCCTGTTGTTTTGGAAATTAATTATTAACAAAAGTTAAAAACATATCATCTGATTAAAAAAACAAACTTATTTAAATATAATTCGCAACAAATAAGAGAAATGCTTCATTTATTTCCAATAAAAAAACATTTCAAAAAAATTATAAATTCCCGGATTCATATTCATAAAAAAGCCCGGATCTCACCCGGGCCCCTAGCAATAGCAAATTTACAAGGATTAAAAAATATGCTAGTTTAAATTTTCAAAATAATGAATACCTCCTATTTCAGAGAGACGAAGACTTCCCTTATGGTGATCAGTTTCCTGATGACTTGTATTTTCTAAGAAAGAATTGCTGAATAACGCATATGAAGGCTGTTCTGCAAATCCGTTTTTCAAAAGCTGATGAGCTTCTACAATAGTCTTTCCGTATAATTTTCTGAAACTTCCGATATTATATTGTGAAAAGGTTCCGTAATGAACAATAAATTTCAGTGATAAATCTATAGTGGTGCTTAGACTTTTGCTCAGTTCTTCAATTTTTTGATTAAAGGCATTCCTCATTTTCAAAAGGATCTTTGAAATACTCTGATAAGAAGGATTTTCGTCATAACGATAAAACAGAATGGCATCACCTTCAATTTCTGAAATCTCAAAATAATGACCGTTCACATCAATCAATGTAGAAAGTAGTTGTCTGACAATATATTCTCCTGTATAAAGTTTGGTATTGAACACAAATTCTGTAAATCCGCTGAAATCCGGAATAAGAATGATTCCCTCCTGTATATTTGTATTCTTCATAATGATATGGATTAAAAACCTGCTGCATCCTTACAGACGAAGCAGGTTTAATTTTACTTTATTGCCATCCGCCACCTACAGATCGATAGAGTGCCGTAATTGCGTTCAGTCTTTGAGCTTTCAGAGAAGCCACTTCCAATTCTGCCTGAAGCTTATTGGTTTGTGCGATAATCACCTCCACATACGTTGCCGAATTATATTTAAATAACATATCCGCTTTTTTTACCGCTTCATTAGATTTCAACGCGAGTCCTTCTGCTATTTTCTGTTGTTCTTCCAGCTTCTGGATCTGAACCAACGCATCGGAAACCTCTCCCACGGCTTTCAAAACAGATTGTTTAAAATTAATTTCGGCCTGATCAGCTAAAACTTTAGACTGTTCATACTGGGTTTTCAGTTGTTTTCCATTTAGAATAGGCTGTGCGACAGCACCGGCAACCATTCCGAAAAGAGATCCGGGAACACTGAACCATTTGCTGATCTGAAAAGCATTCACTCCACCCTGCGCTGTAATGTTCAGTGAAGGATACATACTCATTTTGGCAATATGAATAGCAGCTGCACTTTTCCTTACTTCATATTCAGCGCTTTTGATATCAGGCCTGTAGCTCAGCAATTCGGAAGGAACCCCGAACGAAATATGATCAGGAGACTGCACGCTATTCAAACTTGCACTTCTTTCAATTTTCCCGGGCATAATTCCGGTTAAAATACTCAGTGCATTTTCCTGTATGGCCACAGAACTTTCAAGGGCCGGAATGGTTTTTAAGATCTGATCCTTTACAATCTCCTGTTGTTGTACTGCTAAAGCCGTAGTTAATCCCAGTTCCTGTTGTTTCGTCAGAAACTTTAACGTATGATCTGCATATGTCAGGTTTGATTTTGTAATCTCCAGCTGAGTATCCAGCATCAACAGATTATAATACCCCTGAACGACAGATGCTACCAACTGGGTTTTCACCGCTTTTGCCGCTTCCCGGGTTTTAAGATATTCTGCCAGAGCCTGTTCTTTCCTACCTTTGATCTTCCCCCAGATATCAGCTTCCCAGGAAATATTCACAGAAGCCGTATAATCTTCCATATACCGTTTTCCCATGAACTGTCCGGCCATCATTCCGTTCATACTGTTATCCGAAGGACGGTTGATATTGGCATTAGCACCAGCAGAAATAACGGGAACATTCCCCCATTTACTTTGATGATAAGCCAGTGAAGCAAATTCAATCTGTTTTAAAGCAAGCTGAAGATCATTATTCTGAACCATCGCTTTATCAATCAGTCTTACTAAAACAGGGTCTTTGAAAAAATCTTTATAACTGATCCTTGCTATATTTTCATTTTGCCCGACAGCAATACTGTCACCTCTGAAAGCTTCAGGCATTTTCACTTCAGGTTGTTCATATTGCTGAACTTTACAGGAAACTGCTATTCCTGAAATGAATGCTATATAGGCTATATTTTTAATTTTCATTTTTAAAATCGTTTGAAATTAATATTCCCAATCCGCTTCTGTTACCACTCTGCCGTTTATTTTTTCATGCAAAGCCTGGAACACGACAAACAGTACAGGGACTACAAAAATTCCCAGAACAGTTCCGAAAAACATCCCCGAAATGGCAGCATATCCGATAGAATGGTTACCCAATGCAGACGGCCCTACCACAAATATCAGCGGAATCAGCCCGGTAATAAATGCTAAGGAAGTCATCAAAATAGGACGTAAACGGGCTTTGGCCCCTTCAACAGCAGAAGCGATGAGGCTTTTGCCCGCTCTACGTCTCTGTATAGCAAATTCCACAATCAGAATACCATTCTTAGCCAGAAGCCCGATTAACATCACCAGAGCAATCTGAACATAAATATTATTCGAAAGGTCAGCGAATGTGATTCCTACAAATACTCCCGATAATCCTACCGGAATCGCGATCAGTACCGCTAATGGAAGAATATAACTTTCATACTGCGCCGATAACAGGAAGAACACAAATACGATACATAATCCGAAAATCATCACCGACTGCGAGCTGGATCCTGCCTCCTCACGGCTCATTCCCTTATAATCATAAGTATATCCCGGAGGAAGCACCTGCTTACTTACTTCATCAATTGCGGCCATAGCCTGTCCTGTACTGTATCCCGGTGCTGCCATAACAGTTAAATTGGATGAGTTGAACAGGTTGAAACGGTCTACCACTTCCGCCCCCGTTACCTGCTTCAGGCTTACCAGTGTATTCACAGGAACCATCTGTCCCAAGTTGTTTTTAACGAAAATTCCGTTCAGTGATTCCTTATCCTGTCTTGTTTCAGGAGTAGACTGTACCAATACTCTGTAATATTTTCCGAATCTGTTGAAATCTGAAGCCTGAATACTTCCGTAATATCCCTGCATGACACCGAGCACATCAGAAACATTCACTCCAAGCTGGGCAGATTTCACCTCATCTACAAGTACTTCGAATTGCGGGTAGGTAACGTCAAATGTTGTAAATGCCACGGCAACTTCCGGTCTTTGCATCAGGGCTCCCATCATTCCGTAAGAAATATTTCCCAGATTCTGCAATTCCCCGTTGGTACGGTCCTGAAGAACCAGTTCCATTCCGCTTGTATTCCCGAAACCGTCTACGGTCGGAGTATTGATAACAAGGAAGTTGGCTCTTTTATCCTTAGAAAGCATTCCCTGGGTCTGTCCGATAATATCATTGATGTTACTCACCGGCCCTCTCTCACCTCCTTTTTTTAATTTGACGAAAATAGAAGCTGCCGATGATGACATGGACCCACTGAAAAGATTCAGTCCGTCTACTGAAATTACTTTTTCCACGGCAGGATTTTTCATTAAAAGATCTTCCGTATCGGAAACTACTTTTGAGGTTCTGTCTTTTGAAGCTCCCGGAGCCAGATTTGCCGTTACAATGATAAAACTCTGATCTTCATCCGGAATAAATCCTTTAGGTGTTGTCATAGACATCCACGCGAATAAGCCTCCGAAAGCTACAATCAGAATCAATGCGATCCATTTTCTTTTCAGCAGAAACAAAATAGCCTTTCCATATCGGAATGTCAGTTTATTAAAACCGGCATTAAATCCCGCAAAAAAACGGTCTTTGAAATTCATTTTTTCATGAGCTCCGCCATGATGCTGTTTTAAAAATAAAGCACATAAAGCCGGGCTCAGTGTCAGTGCATTTACAGCTGAAATAACGATTGCAATAGCCAGTGTCAAAGCAAACTGCTGATAAAACAACCCTGTAGAACCGCTCATAAAGGCTACCGGAACGAATACCGCAGACATGATCAGCGTAATGGAAACAATAGCTCCTGTAATTTCACTCATCGCAGACATGGTGGCGGCTCTTGCATTCAGTTTTTTATGTTCCATTTTGGCATGAACTGCTTCCACCACCACAATCGCATCATCCACCACAATACCTATAGCGAGGACAAGAGCAAACAAAGTCAGGATATTAATAGAAAAACCGAAAACCTTCATAAAGAAGAATGTACCTACAATAGATACCGGAACTGCAATGGCCGGGATCAGCGTGGAACGGAAATCCTGAAGGAAAATATAAACCACGATAAACACAAGGATAAATGCTTCGATCAACGTATGGATTACCTGTTCGATAGACTGATCCAATGCTTCTTTTGTAGCATAAGGAATTTCATAATCCATCCCTGCAGGGAAAGATTTTTCAAGTTCTTTCATTCTTTCCTGAAGCGCAATCTGTACCTCATTGGCATTCGATCCTGCCATCTGGAAAATCGCCATTGTTACAGAAGCCTTTTTATTGAAATTGGAAGAAACCGTGTAACTGTAAGCACCAAATTCTACTTTTGCAACATCCTTTAATTTTAAAACAGAACCGTCGCTAAGTGCTTTTATAGTAATATTTTCATACTGTTCCGGTTCCGTAAATTTACCTTTGTAACGAAGTACGTACTCCATCGCCTCTTTACTTCTTTCCCCGAATCTTCCCGGCGCCGCTTCAAGGTTTTGAGTCTGAATGGCACGGGACACATCAGAGGGTGTCAGATTATAGGATGTCAGTTTATTAGGATCCAGCCAGATACGCATGGAATAATCTTTATTTCCATACACCATGGCATCTCCTACTCCTTTTACCCTCTTCAGTTCCGGAACGATATTAATTTTGGCATAATTTTCCAGGAAAAGATCACTCATAGAGCCGTCTTTACTTGTCAGCGAAACCATGGCAATCATACTGTTCTGTCTTTTTACCGTGGTGATTCCGGCCTGAATAACTTCGGCAGGAAGCTGGTTGGTCACCTGTGCTACCCTGTTCTGAACATTGATAGCAGCCTGATCCGGATTTGTTCCCAGTTTAAAGATCACCGTTATACTCAGTGTTCCGTCATTACTGGCTGTGGAAGTAATATAATCCATATTTTCCACTCCGTTAATTGCATTTTCCAATGGCGGAGCCACAGACCTTGCAATTGTTTCAGCATTCGCTCCCGGATAAACAGCGGTTACCATAACGGTAGGCGGTGCGATATCAGGAAATTTAGTAATTGGCAGACTGACCATGCCGACAATTCCGAGAATGACAAGCAATACGGAAATAACTGTTGCCAGTACGGGTCTTTTTATAATTTTCTTTAGCATGATTTCTTCTTACGATTTTTTCTGTTGGGCATTCTTCTTCTGAGCCACCACAGGAGTTCCGGGCTGAAGCCTGTCAAAACCGGTAGTGATATATTCGTCTCCTGCTTTAAGCCCTTTGGACACAATGAAATGATCTCCGGCTTTCCCGTCAATTTCAATGGGCAGCATAGCCGCTTTTCCATCCTTAATCGTAAACACGAAAACTTTATCCTGAATGGTTCTTGTAGAAGCTACCGGAAGTAAAATAACATTGCCATAAAACTGATTCAGCACTATTTTTCCTGTGTTTCCGCTTCGCAATACGTTATTCGGATTGTTGAACTTTGCTCTTAAAGTAATAGATCCTGTTGTTTTGTTAAACTGTCCTTCTACCGCATCAATTTTTCCTGTTTCCGCGTATTTATCACCTCCTGATAACAACAGTGAAACAGCAGGTGTATTTTTGATCACCTCATCAATACTGCTTCCAACATACTGCTTCTGAAAATTATTAAAGTCATTTTCGCTTAAGCTGAAATAGGTATACACCTGATGGATGTCCGACAATAATGTAATCGGGTCCTGATTTCCAGGTGTCAGCAAACTTCCCAGACGGTAACTAAATCTTCCGATAAATCCACTTACAGGAGCTTTAATTGTAGAAAAATTAAGATTGATCTTTGCTGATTCAATCGCAGAAACCGACTGGCTTACGGCTCCTCTTGCTGCATTATACGACGCTTCCGCTTCTTTCACCTGAATATCGGAAACCATTTTATTTCTGAAGAGCTCTTTTTTCCTGTCCAGGTCAATTTTCGAAGCAGAGAGATTAGCCTGAGCAGTAATCAAAGCTGCCTGAGCGCTTTTCAGCTGTTCACGGAATACCTGATCTTCAATTTTAAATAAAGGCTGACCTGCTCTCACATAATCTCCTTCATCCACAAAGATTTTACTTAAATATCCTGTTACCTGAGGTCTGATTTCCACGTTGGAAACTCCCTCTACAGAAGCTGCATATTCTCTGGAAACAGAGGCATCACCCTGCTTCACTGTCGCTACAGGAAGTTCCGGTGCCTGCTGTTGATAAGCCTGATTTTGATTATTTTTCCTACATCCCGTCAGCACGATGAGCGAGAGGAAAAGCAGGGTTGATTTCTGAATAAAAAATCTTTGCATAACAATATTCCTTTTAAATTTCCGCACAAAATTCGAACGAAAAAAATTCACCGGAAATATTCAAAAAACCCCTTGTTTTGTCAAAAAGACTCCTTATTTCTAAAAACATGAGAAATATCATTTATAGGCTATATAAATGATAGATATACAAACTTTAAATCAAGACTATGCTATAAATTTAGCAAAAAGACACCTAAAAACACAACTGCCACGTTATCAATACAAATCATCTTTCCTGTATTCCAGCGGAGCTCTTCCCGTATGTTTTTTAAAGAACTTACTGAAAGAAGCCTGATCGGAAAATTTAAGCTGTAAAGCCACCTCATTGATATTAAGATTAGGATTTTTGAGCAACAATCTCGCTTCTACAGCTAACACCTGATGGATAATATCCCGCGGGGATTTGAACATGGTTTTATTAATCACTTTTGTCAGGTATTTACGGCTGATGCATAACTTATCAGCATAGAACTGAACATGATGCTCTTCTTTAAAATGTTTCTGAACAAACTGAAAGAAACTGGTGGTCAGCTCATCTTCCCGGTGGGTTACCGAATGGGGTTTTTCTATTTTTTTGAAATAATTATCAATTTCATAGATGACCAGTGAAAAGTGGTGCCATATCATTTCATTAAAATAATAATTATCTTTTTCTGTATTGTTCAATACCTTTAATTCGTCAAGGTGAAAATTAAGTTTCCGGTATATATCCGGTTCATTTCTAATGATATGGGTAGGATCTGAAGATAAGCTTTTCAGGACATTATTGGATTTGTAATTAAAGCCTGCCTGAGAAATAAAATCAACAGAAAAGAAAATATATTTAGCTTTATAATTTTCCGCGATCCTATTCAGCCAGAAAGTTTCAAGAATCGGGCAAAAAATCACATCTCCTTTAAAAACCTCATAACTTTTGTCATCAAGTCTGATATCAACACTCCCTTCCTGTACCAGAAAAATACAGAAATAATCTGAACGGTAGGGCATATTGGGTTTGATGATATAATTGGCCCGGTCAATTTCCATCACTACAAATTCTTTAATTCTAAGGTCGAATTCTACCTGCTTCAAAACTTCATCAAAAGCCAACTGTGAAACGAAATCAGGTTCCCGAAGAGATTTCTTTGCCATGAAAAAATACATTAAGAGGTGCGAAGGTAGTGAAAATGGAAAAACATCGCTGCCAGTTTTACTATGATTGCTTCGACCTTAGGTATTTTACACCTCTACAATTAATTTCTTATCATGTCCATTATATTTTTCATCAATATAACCGTGAGGATTACAGATCACTTTTGTCTTTCCGATTTGATACCCGCAAGGAGTATGAATATGCCCGTGAATCCAGTATAACGGCTGATGCTCCATAATAAGATCTTCAAGGTCGGAAGCATAAGCAGCAGTCAACGGATCTTCTTTATACTCCTCAGGAACAGACCGGATGCTTGGAGCATGGTGAGTGACCACTATATTTTTAAGTTCTTTTGAATCTTCAAGACTTTCTTTTAGCCATAATTTTGAAAACTGATGAATTTTAAAAGTATCTATTGTTCTCATCCTGGAATAGGAAGGATCACGTCTGATCATTTTATAATCATTCATTTCAGGCTGGCAAATCATACCATATTTCATTGCATTTCCAAAAATGGAAAAATCAGTCCATAATGTTGCCCCGTGAAAACGGATGCCATCAATATCCACAAAGGAATTTTCCAACACAAAAATCATTGAACCCTGCGCTGCTTCCTGAATTTTATGAAGTGTTTTAGGATATGCTCCTTTATAATATTCATGATTCCCCAAAACGTAAATCACTGGTTTATCCGGGATTTTAGACCTGATCCATTCTATTCCTTTTATTCCCAGATTCACATCTCCGGCCAGTACAACTACATCTGCCTGACTAAAACACAATTCCGAGGATCCGAATTCCCGATGGAGATCGCTAATGATCTGTATTTTCATGGAGTAAAAATAATTAAGAGAAGTGAAAAGGCCAAAAAAAAGAACCGGCACCTAAGCACCGATTCTTTTGTCATATAGTTTGTGTAATTTTAAGGTCGCTTATGATGAAACAGCTATTTCTCCACGTTTCACTTTTAAGCTTTTCCATATAAAATAGAATAACATACCCAGCGCCAAAACAGCATAACCTATCAGAATAATTAGATTCAGGCTTCCCACCGCAAATTCTGACGGAAAAATCTGACTCATCAATGTCATGAATGACAATCCTATTCCGGCTCCCAGAAAGTAACTTGTAGAACTCAAACTTGATGCCAGTCCGTAATTTGCAGGTTCAACATCCTGAATTCCCATCACTGAAAGTGCCGTAAAACAGAATGTCATTCCTATTCCTGAAATACATGCTGCTCCCAGCAACACTACCGTTAACGGATGTCCTAAGTAAACGGAAATCAACAGCAGCAATCCTCCGGTCAGCATAAACAGCCATCCTAAAACACCTATCTGCGAAGGATTTAATCTTTTTGAAACCTGAGGTAAGATAAACTTAGCTGTCAAAGCAGACATAATACTGAACGGTACCAGCATCAATCCTGCAGAAGCTGCACTATATCCCATATCTTTCTGAAGCATTAATGAAATCAGAAATAAAAATCCTATAAAAAAAGCTCCAAGGGTAAAAAAGGCTGCATTGGAAACCACCAGTGACTGATGTCTGAACAATTTTAAATCAATCAACGGCTGTGCTACAGATCTCAACCGGTAGAATACCATAATTAACAGCAGTATGGCAACTCCCAGAGAACCTACTACAAGGAAAGGCTGTTCTTTAATATAAACCAGCTCGTGTGTTCCGTAGGTTAAACTTAGGAGCCCTAAAACCATTAGTATCCCTGAAATCGTATCTGTTTTCTGCACCGTTTCGTTTTTCTCGTCCACAGGTAAATAATAATAAGACAATATCAGGGTAATCAAAAGAATCGGAACATTGATCAAAAATACCCAATGCCAGCTTAGATAAGTACTGATAATTCCACCTACAGAAAGACCGCTTCCTGACCCGATTGCCGCAAAGGAACTGAAGATTCCTATCGCACGGTTTCGCTCCTGCTCACCTCTAAAGGTATTGGTGACAATAGACAAAGCGGATGGCATTACAAAAGCGGCACCCAATCCCTGTAAGGCACGGAACACCGCCAATGTTTCAAAACTTCCGGACAATCCCGCTCCCAGCGAGGTCAGCATAAAGATCAAAGCTCCCAAAAGAAACATTTTCTTTCTTCCCATCTGATCAGAAAGTTTTCCGCCAATAATAAGAAATCCTCCGAAAAACAGCACATAAAGCGTCTGCAGCCACTGAACAGTTTCTGCCCCAATGTGAAACTGCTCCTGAATAGAAGGAATCGTTAAATTAATAATGGCAATATCCAAAGCCTCTACAAACGTCCCAACCGATGCTAAAATTAATATTAAGTTTCTTCTTGTATCCATATCTTCAAATTTCCTGCAAAATTAAAATTAACAGAACGTATTTGAAAATTTTGATATAAATTTGGAACAATATTAGTTTTAAATAGCAAAAATAAAGAACAAAACAACTGTTACAATACAATTTAACCTTAAAAACAGAACAAATGCCAACAGAAAATTACACCCCGGACGAAAAAGATCTATCTATTCTAAGGCTTCTTCAAAGAGATGCCAAAATGAGTATCCGTGATATCTCCACAAGAATCAACTTAAGCCCCACTCCTACCCACGAGCGTATTAAACGCATGGAAAAACTGGGAATTATTAAAGAATACACCGCTGTGATAGACCGGAAAAAAGTGAATAAAGGAATGATGGTCATTTGTATGATCGCCCTGAATGTTCACAACAAAAAAACCGCGGGTAAATTTATTGAAGAGGTAGGTAAACTGAAAGAGGTGGTTGAATTTTATAATATCAGCGGTGATTTTGATTTTATGTTAAAAATCCTGGCTCCCAATATGGATGAGTTTCATGAGTTTTTCATCAATAAGCTTTCAGAAATCGAAGGGATAGGCCAGACGAAAAGTATTTTTGTGATGAACAGTATTAAAGAAAGTGCTCAGATTCTTTAAACTCCGCTATTCATCAGAATTTTAATTTTGCGACTGATTGACAGACCAGAATTCAGTAAAATAATAAAAGCAGCTGTACAACACTCTATACAACTGCTTTACTTTATAATTCAGGGTTTCTTCCGGATATTTATTTCCAGTAATTCCATACCGTTCCGTCAAATATAGCCAGCGTCTTGCTTGTAGTATCATAGCATATCATCCCCGGATAAGGATTTTTTACATTCACGTGTGGCGTTGTGATTTTCGGAAGGATCATTGCTTTATCCTGAGCTTCCAACACAAGCACTCCATCTGCCGTACTGGATGAGGCACCGATAATCACACCTTTGCCGGTTTCAGCCGTATTGTTAACTACAACAGCAGCTGAACTTCCCGGGTCTGATAAATCTTTCCAAACATCATTTTCATATACCTTCACTTTATTATCCGTAACATCAAAAACAAATGTTCCGTTTACCAAAGCTCCCGTAGGAAGTCCTGAAGTTGCAGGAAGGATTAATCCTTTTGTATTTCCGGTGATATTGTTAAAATCCAAAACAGTACTATTTCCGTCCACCGTCTGTTTCTCAATCGCTACTTGAGCAAAAATCGAATTAGAAACAACAAAGGCAGCAGCAATACTGATATTTTTTATATTTTTCATAGTAATTTATTAATCGGGGGTTAGTCATTACAGCTTTTTTGAACACATTTCCATTCTGTACCATTATAAAGCTTTACACATTTATCCTGAATATCATAAAGAAGCATCCCTTCTTTCGGATCTGCAATTGCATCGCCTGGCTGCGGTGTCTGACTTACGTGTGCTACTCTTGTAATTACAAAACCTTTATCTTTAGCTTCCATAGCCATAAATCCATTGGGAATATTTTCCGGCCATGAAGCACTTTTTTGCTGAATAGTAATCCCTAGCTTAGTATATCCGTCAGGAGTTCCCGAAGTTCCAGGTTTTGTACAGACTCCATCCATATCATCAATGATTGTAGGAGCATTCCCACAACTTGATTTATCATTGGATAAACCTTCCGGCCATAAAGAAGGACATGTAGCGGATGTTGCATTAGGTCCGCAGAAACTTGATCCTCCTGCACCCAGCGCACTCACCGGTCCCATAGCAATGGCTACAATCTGGCTATCATTACTGATTACCGATCCCGGACCTCCTCCACTCACATCTGCTTTGGCAATACAATATGCCTTACCTGTAGGAAGCCCGACATAGTTGACAGAAGGATAAGTGGTTGACTGCTGGCTGAATGTACCACATATTTCAACCACACTGCTTGTCCCCATATCAATTGTGGAGGTAGTCCCCGGAAATGCCCCCATAAAAGTAGGATCTCCCTGGGAAACAGATCCCGTAAGCGATAAGAATGATTTGGTACCTAATTTAACCTTTGAATTCTGCTGGGATCCAAATGTCCCGATGGTAATTGACCCCGTAGACCGTACACTCGCTCCGTCACCAATATCCAGAATTCCGTTTACTCCGATATTGACCGACTGTAACTGCCCCGACTGAATAACAAGAGTTGCCCCGAAAGGAATATCAATCGTCGTTCCGACACTAAGATTCCCGTTAAGACAGTAAGTATTTCCGGTAGTCATGACCTGTCCTGTGTAAGGGATGCACTGCGCTTTTATCACTGTACAAAAGGCTACCATTAAAAAGAAAAATACCTTCTTATTAATGTTAAAAAAAAATAATTTATTCATGTATTTTTATATTGATTTAACAGTTATTAATAATTTATTTGTAATTAAATAACAAATATTTATTATTTTGATATCATCGACGGCCTAATGAACAATTAATATACCAAACTTATTTTCAACATTAAATAATACCAGCTCTATATTTGATCCTATTTAGAGTTATTATTTTACAATGAATTCACCACTTCGCATAATATACTTTACCGCAGCACATTAGATTGAAAGTTACATCTATTTATGAAAGCTTTTTATATTATTTAAAATTTCAATATTATTTTTTTCCGAACATTCTGGTGAAAAAATAAATAAGTAAGATTTTTTTATAGGATATAATTCTCATTAACAATATAATGACTTACAATATTGAAATACAACTCCATTTTTACAGATTATCGACAGACCATCTTCCTCCAATAAAACAATAGATAATCTGAATAATACATCTCCATAGAAATTTGCTTTAAAAACCGTAAATTTGCACCATGAATAACGATACCATTTGTGCACTGGCTACAGCCAACGGAATAGGCGCTTTAGGCATTATCAGAGTTTCAGGAAGCGAAGCATTACCCATAGTTCAGAAAAGTTTTCCTGCCAAAAAACTGGAAAAACAAAAATCCCACACCATTCATTACGGTTATTTTATGGATGATGAAGAGGCAATTGATGAGATTATGCTGTCTATTTTCCTGGCTCCGAAAAGTTTCACTACAGAGAATTCTGTAGAGATCGCATTCCACGGTTCACCCCACATTGGAAAACGTATTCTTGAAGCTTTGATCAAAAACGGAGCTAGAATGGCTAAAGCCGGAGAATTCACTCTTCGCGCATTCATCAACGGAAGAATTGACCTTTCACAAGCCGAAGCGATTGCAGATGTTATTGCCTCTGAAAATGAAGCCTCCAGAAAAGTAGCTATTAATCAGTTAAAAGGAGGAATTACCAACGAAATTTCTTTTTTAAGAACAGATCTTCTGAATTTCGTTTCCCTGATTGAGCTGGAGCTGGATTTCGCAGAAGAAGACGTGGAATTTGCTGACAGAACTGCATTAAGCGGTTTGCTGGATAAAATTGAGCTCAAATTAAATTCTCTGATCGAAAGCTTCCAGTACGGAAACGCCATCAAAAACGGAACAGCCGTTGCCATCATCGGGAAACCGAATGCCGGTAAATCTACCCTACTCAACTCCCTGTTGAAAGAAGAAAGAGCTATTGTAAGCAATATTGCAGGAACCACCCGTGATACCATCGAAGAAGTACTTCATATCAAAGGCCACGCTTTCCGACTGATTGATACTGCCGGACTTCGGGAAACAATGGACGAAATTGAAGCCATCGGAGTAAAAAAAGCGAAAGAAAAAGTAGAGAACGCCAATATTCTGGTTTATCTTGCCGACGCTGCTACCGAAGATTTTTCAGAAGATATTGAGATGATCCGGTCTTTATTAAGAGACGATCTGAAACTCATCATCTGCGCAACAAAAATTGATGAAGTTACCCCTACGAAGTATGAAACCGTTGAAGATATTTTCAGAAATGCAATTTCTCATGAATTTGATTTCCTCAAAATTTCAGCTGTTGAAAATCAAAATATCCAGGATCTTAAAAACGAATTATCCTCTTACGTTGAACATTTACAGTCTGAAGAAAACAACGTCGTTATTACCAATCAGCGTCACTTTGAAGCCCTGAAGAAATCGTCAGATGCCGTACATAAAGTAAAAGAAGCCATCTCCTTCAGGATCTCCACAGAACTACTGGCCTACGAATTGAGAAATGCCCTTGAACATCTGGGTGAAATATCCGGTGAAGTTACTAACGATGAAGTCCTGGGAAATATTTTTTCTAAGTTCTGTATCGGAAAGTAATATGATTTAACACCTAAATATTGGATATTTCGAATCACCTAAAACTAGCTGCTTTTAAGGATGAACTGATAGCTAAAACTGATATTTAATGGTTATTCCATTGTCTATTTTCACATTCTCGGACATAAATTGTGCAGTACAAGAAAACTCATGTCAAACCAGTCAGTTTTTTTTTAACTGATTATATTAAGTCAAAAGAACTCTTACAAATACGTGAAGGAGAATTCAGTATCAGGCAGCTTAGTGATGCCGAACCTGCTCTTTATAAATCATGCGACTGGAAGCCATTCAGGCGGAACCAACAATGTTCAGATCCGGCACACCTGCTGAAACTGAGCTTACAGACGCTGAATGGGAAGAACGGGTAAAATATTCGAGATTGGTTTCGCTCTTTTTAAAAATACCGAATCTATTGATATGACAAGTATTTTATGATCAAATAAATACAAAGCTTATCTTGGCCAATCCTACCTTAAAAAGAATATCGGGGATCAGGACTGTCTTCTCTTTTATATCGTATCAGAATACAAAGTGCTTCTCACTTAAATTTGAAAAGATTAACAACAAGCCATAGAGAAAGCAATCTTATTTCAGAAGCTGTCAACCAGCGGGCAGGGTTTAAATATACGCATCGGGAATCTATTCATTGGTTAGATGGCACAACCGAAGACGCACTGCATTATGTATCTGAATTACAATTGCATACCAAAAATATTGCCGTTCCTCTTTTGAAAAAACAGCAACATTTTGTTTATAATTTTTTTTTAATCTTAAAATGTCTGGAATAGTTTGGAAATAACCTTCCATTTTCCTTCTACCTTAATCAAAGCATGATAATCCATACCATCTTTTCCCGCAGCATTCTTTTCATACATAATGCGGGCCAGGGCTATATGATCCGTTGTATGAAGGATATCAATATGTGTTTTAATATTAGATGCTGCTCCATGTTTTGCTACAGAATCATATAAATTAGAAACTCCCCCTTCTACAAGATATTCATCCCAATAACCATACATGATGGCATCTTTGTGAAAAGACAGCTGAAGCTGTCCTACACTCCCTGATTTTAACCCTTCGGTATAGTTTTCTAAAACGGTGATAATATCCTGATAATCCTGAACGTTGTTATTTTTTTGATCTGATAATGCCATACCTTATTTTTTAAATTTGTTAATCATTCTTTCTATAGCAAAGATACCGGCAATCAGGCACACCAACTTTTCTAAAAAGTTCATTTTAATGTTCTACACAGACCATTTTTGATAATACAGAATAGTAAAGATTATTCTAAAGTGCAGTACGATAAAAGGTAGGTGTATTTCCGTGATGGTCTTTAAAAACTCTGGAAAAATGGGAAATGTTTTCAAAGCCTAGGGAAAAGCAGATTTCGGCGATGGGTAATTGGGTCGTTTCAAGCATTTCTTTTGCTTTATCTAATCTTTTTTTCCTGATCCAGATGGCCGGAGTCATATTATAAACTGCCTTGAAATCTCTTTTGAAACTGGAAAGACTTCTTCCCGACAGGTAAGCAATGTCCTCAAGTGAAACCGGAGAAGTATAATGCTGTTCCATCACATGGCCTATGTTTGTTTTTGCCGGTCTGCGAAGCTGTAATAATTCCTGAAACAATCCGTTATTTCCTATTCCCAAATGATACAGCATTTCTGACATTTTCAGCCTCAACTGACCGGAATAAACGCCGGAGCTATCATTAAAATAAACGCTTAACGATTCTGTAAAGGTAATAAGACATTCGCTCATAGTATGTACACCCGGTCTGACTTTGCCATCCGAACCTTTTGGAACGACCTTCTCAGTAGTGGCTAAAAAAGTACTGACCATATCTTCACTAATGCTGAACATCATTTCACAATACTTTCCTTCATTTTCAGGATTTCCTCGTTTTTCATGCTGAATACAGGTTGCTTTTCTCAACAGGGTCATTTCATTTTTACCAATTGTATATTCCTGTTCTCCAAAAGTAAGTATCAGCGTTCCTTCCAATACAAAGAGCAGAGCATGGCTCTCCAGATACATCATGCCTTTTTCTTCTTTTCCCTGAAAGCGCTGCTCCATCACAGAATAATCCTCAAAGGATAAATGATTCTCCTTTGCAGATGCATTTTGCTTAGCTGGAATTTTAATGATTCTCTTCATGACTTCCGAAAGGTATAAAATCATTGATGAATATGTCCTATTATTTTCTAATAATTTGTCCGCGTATTCTGCTCAATGTTTCCTTGGTTATTCCCAGATAGGATGCTACAAGATGTTGTGGAAACCGTTGCAAAAACTCAGGATATGCCGTTAAAAAATCAATATAGCGCTGCTCAGCCGAATGACTGATAAAAGCATTGATTCTCTTCTGCGAGGAAAAAGAATGTTTATCGTCTAAAATTCTGCCCATCTCATTGAAAGCAGGAATTTTCATGAGTTCTACAGAATCAGCTTTGGAAATCAGCAATACTTCAGTATCTTCCCAGGCATCAATATTAAAGGCGGAAGGGGTCAACATGGTAAAACTTTCCCGATCGGTTACCCACCAGTCTTCAAGATATAGCTGTACCACATGCTCTACTCCCTTGTCGTCAACGCTATACTGCCTCATGGCACCTTTGACAATAAATGCAGCATATTTGCAAACTTCACCTTCCTGTAAAAGATATTGTTTCTTCCGTATCTTTTTCGGAAGAAAGACAGATTTGATCTGTTCAATATCTTCCCGTGACATAGGCTGGGTGGAATGCCTTTCAATATAATTAATCAGTGATTCATGCATAATCTATCAGGAATTGGATGGATAACAAATATAAATATTCTCTTTTGAAGCCTTGAAATAGTTTCTGATGATTTTAAAAGTACAGATATGGTTCCATTTGAACACCATATCTGTACCTCTAATTTTAGTTTAGGACTCTCTTGTCAATTGAATTTCACAATTGATCCAGACATCTTCACCCACCAGTACTCCGCCAGCTTCCAGCGCAGCATTCCAGTTCAGGCCCCAATCTTTTCTGTTAATCCTTCCCAAGATATTAAATATTGCTTTTTCCTTACCCCATGGGTCTTTTAAAATTCCACCGGATTCCATTTCCAGACGGATGAGTTTTGTAATGCCTTTAATAGTTAGGTCGCCAAACAAACCATAACTTTCGTTCTTCTTTGTTCTTTCATATGAAGTACTGGTAAACGTTATGTCTTTCCAACTTTCTATATCAAAAAAATCAGCACTTCTAAGATGCTCATCTCTCTGAAAATCATTAGTATTGACAGACGCCGGGTTTATACGGACTTCAATCCTGACTGTTGTAAAATCGTTCCCAATAGTAGAAATGCTCGCTTTATAGTCATCAAATTTCCCTCTTACATTGGTAAACATCAAATGTTTTACCTTGAATCCGATCTGGCTGTGTATAGGATCAATAACCCATTTGGTCAGTGTTTCTGTTATTGTTTCCATATTGTTTTGATTGATTGAAAGATTATTCTGCGTTATAATTGATCTTACCATACTTTCCTTTATAGAAATCATTATAGGCAACTCCTATTTCCTCCATGGTATTCATTACAAAAGGTCCCTGAGCCACTATGGGTTCATGATAATGCATTCCTCCAAAAAGAATAATGTCTGATGGAGTATCTGGAAGGCTTTTCATCTTGATACTTCCTGCTTCCTGATCAAAATAAAGAAATTGTCCTTCAGGATACTGATTCTCATTAATCACAGCTTTATTAAGTGGTAAAAAAACCGCCAGTTCCATTCCCTCTTCAATATCAAGAGCAAATTCTTTTCCTGCTTCCAGATGAACATGGTAGATAAACTGTTTCAGATAAGTAGGAATCCGGGATTTCATTGCTCCGTATTCTCCTGAAATCACTTTCATCCATCCGCTTTCATTGGCTAAATTCATCTGAGGGACTTCATTGGCCTGTACCGGAACATATTCCGGCTGTTCAGCTTTGTTCTTTCCGGGAAGGTTTACCCAAAACTGCAATGCATGAGTGGTATGATCGTTGGTTCCCGGATCGGGATTCATAGATTCATCATGAATGATTCCTGTTCCGGCCTTCATCCATTGAGCGCCACCAGAATATACTTTCTGATGATGTCCTGCGCTGTCAAAATGATCTGCTTCACCACTTAATACATAAGTTAATGTGGCAATACCCCTGTGTGGGTGCGCTCCACTTCCATCAACTTTCTTTAAAGGTTCATCCGGTTCATGTATGATAGGTGCTGCATGATCTAAAAATACAAATGGTCCTACCGCATCCACGAATCGATTAGGTAATAAACGGTAAATAATATATTCGCCTACATCTGCTCTGTGGCCCTGTATGGCAAAATTGATTTGTTTTTCCATGACTTTCTTTGTTTTAAATTATGATACAAAGATGACATCATGGGAACAGGAAAAACGATGACAATTGATACAAAAAAATGATGATGTAGATCAATGATTTTTAATGAAAGTCAGCTTTCAGATGAACTTATCGTTCAGTTTGAATTAAGCAATAAATGGAATATCACATAGAAGATCATTCTTTTACAGGTCTTATATTTCCCCATAAAACCTGTTGGTTTCCTCTATCAAAGATGCCATCAATTCACCTGCTTTTGTATGTTTTAAGTTGGGTGCTATCTGTCCTCCCCAAAACAGAACCATGTCCCATTTCTCTTTTTCTATAGCAGCTTTTCGTAAAGTAGACATGAATTGAGATTGCAATGGGAAAGGCAGAAACTCTTTTTCTTTTCCCGATAATTCCCTGGTAATTCTATTGCTGATACCTCTTCCCAATCTACCGGTATAGGAACGCGTAAGCACTGTATGCTGCGCTTTCTCTGAGAACAACATCTGTCGATGAATGGGGAGAGCATCTGACTCCTGACAGGCGAAAAACGCTGTACCGATCTGTGCCGCATCTGCTCCTAAAGCAAAAGCAGCTGCAATACCCTTTCCTGTTGCAATACCACCCGCAGCGATTACCGGTATTTTCACTTTCTCCCGAATCAACTGGAGCAATACAAAAGTTCCTGTGACTGAATCTTCTGCTGTATTTAAAAATGACGGACGATGTCCTCCTGCCTCAAAACCGGAAGCTACAATCATATCTGTTCCTGAAGCTTCCAACGCTAATGCTTCTTCCAGAGTAGTTGCAACACCAATTGTCGTAATTCCTTTTTTTCTGCATTGTTCTACAATATCTTCTGATAAGATCCCAAACATATAACTGAATACTTTAGGCCGAATATCCAGTATTGCCTGCATTTGATTTTCAAAACGGGATTGAAAAGGAGACGGTTTCGGAGGCAGATCAATTGCAAGTTCTTCAAAATAGGGTTTGAATATTTTGACAGTCCGATCGTAAAGTTCATCAGAAACTCCTTCATCAGGAATATCGTGATCCGAAACCCATAAATTCAGATTATAAGGTTTATCGGTAGCAAGTTTTATCTTATTGTTTATTTCAACAATTTCCTGTGGAGTATTTGTATAAAGTCCATATCCACCCAGCCCCCCGGCATTTGAAACCAGTGCCGTTAATTCTACTGACGACAGGTTTCCACCAAATGGGCCTTGTAAAATAGGATACTCAATTCTCAATAATTCAGTTACTCTCGTTCTGTTCCACATAGGCTTATACTTTATAAAACAGGTGTTAATTCTGTAAGATACACAACTTCAATCTTGTCATCTTCAATTTTACCTTTTACCAATTCAAAGAAATCCCTGGAATAGCCTGCATTTTTATGCAGTTCAAACGCTTTGTCATCATCATACACCTCATATACAATTACTTTCTGCGGTGAATCTTTCTGAAAGGTTACCACAAATTGCTGACATCCGGTTTCTTTATTACTTTCATTTTCCATTATATCCAATCCCTTTTTCACCTGATTTTCAAAACCCGGCAGAATAGTCATTGTCGCCATAAGAGATGTTTTTGGATTTTGCTCTTTTTTAAAGCTTTCTCCAGTCTCATCTGCTATGTCTGAGATCATCTTATTTACCAACAGCCATTTCCCATCAATTCTATGAAAAGATAAGAATTCCTGATAGATAAAATCATACATTGTTACTTTCACCTCTGCGTATGCTATTGAATTAACTGCTTTTACAGAAAGAATCTCTCCTTTGAAGGGGTTCCCTGAATCTTTGGGGCTCTGACGGTTTTTGACACCCTCAAGATAGTCTTTCAGATTTTTAGCGTAAGGTTGCCCTTTTACATCTCCAAAAAGTAATGTAGCAGGATGATAAACGGTGCTTAACAAAGCGGTATCTCCTTCAAAGATTCCTTTAAAATAAATATTTTCCAATAGCTGAGATATCAAGTGTACATCTCTTTGCTGAGTGGTTTGTGTTTCCATCTTGATTTGATTTTGTGCTTTACTACCCCACCATAAGAAGGATAGTAAAGCGGTTAAAAATATTGTTTTCATGTTAATGCAGGTGATATCCGGCTCCCATGCCTCCATCTACATTGATGATGGCACCGCTGATAAAGTTGTTTTTAGCCACGGTATATACCATTTCTGCTATATTTTCAACTTCACCTACCCGGTTAAGCAGATGCAGACCTGCCATTTTATCGCTATAATCACCATGCATAGGAGTTCTGATCACACCGGGAGCAATCGTATTAATACGTATGTTCTGTTTTCCAAATTCTGCGGCCAATTGAACAGTAATCGCATGTATTGCTCCTTTACTTGCAATAGGAGCCGCCGCCGGAGCACCTCCTAGTCCGGTATTTACCAGCGGAGTCCCGATATTGATAACTGCACCACTATGTTGTTTCAACATTTGTGAGATAACGGCCTGCGTTGTAAAGAAAGTGCCTTTTAAATTGGTATTTAAAAAGCGGTCTAAATAAGATTCATCGACCTCCAGAAACGGTTTGTTTTCAAAAATCCCTGCGTTATTTACCAATACATCCACACTTCCGAACCTGTCTAAAGCAACAGATACCAGCTCCTCGCCAGTCTTTTTATCTTTTACATTGCCTACGACCATTGCAAGATGTTCTCCTGCTCCTAACTTTTGATATACTTTTTCTAATTTTTCCGGTGTTGTTGAGTTGATGACAACATTGTCACCTTTATCCAGAAAATATTTTGCGACTGCTTCACCAATACCGGAAGAAGCTCCTGTTACGATTACAGTATGTTTTTTCATTGTTTTATTTTTTTTGTAGCTGTTATTCCCTTTTCACGTAAGACTGATACCTGGTCTCCTGCATATCCCCAATCATCCAGTTCTATTTCCTGTATCACAACGTGAGTAAGATGAGGATCTTTATTCAATACATTGGTTAGAAGATCCGTAATCCCTTTTATCAGTTTTTGTTTCTGCTCGCGGGTAACCCCTTCGCGGGTCAGCTCAATCTTTACGTATGGCATGGCAACTGTTTTATGCTGAAACCGGTTCTGTTACCAATTTCGCAGTTAACGATACATTAAGTTCAAAATCATTGTAAATAAGGGTATCTCCCAAGTTCTGAAAGAAGTTTCCTGAACGGAATTTAATTCCAAATTGCGTACGGTCAACGATCATCTTACCTGAAGCGGTCAGAGTGTTATCATTAACTGCTACGGTCATATCAAACCCAACAGGATTCGTAATTCCTTTGATGGTAAGGCTGCCTTCAACATGATTGTTGCTGACTTTAGAAATCTCAAAATATGATTCAGGATAACGATCAATACTGAAAAAATCATCTGAAGCCAAATGTCCTGCAAATTGTGCATTGGTTTCAGGATCAGTAATGTCTAAAATTGTAATAGAAGCAGTATCTACGATGAACTTTCCGCCAGCAAGCTGTCCATCCGATACAATAAGTTCACCCTCTTTAAGATTAATAGTTCCGTTATGGGCTCCGGTTACTTTTCTGCCTACCCATTCAATGTTGCTCTGTGCAACTGCGACGTTGAATTTTTGTGTTCTCATTGCTTTGTATTTAAATTGTTTTAAATTTCCAATACAAAGTAACCATGAGTTGACGGGGAAGTTAGGTGATCTACATCACTTTTTGTCTGACTGGTAAAGACGACTCAATGTTTCCCTGGAAACACCAAGGTAAGAGGCTATCAAATGCTTTGGAACAAGACTGTAAAGTTGAGGATACATTTTAAGGAGTTCTTCGTAGCGGGTTTTGGTATCATTATTCATCAAAGAAAGCAATCTCTTCTGAGAAGCAACATAGCCTCTGTTGGTACGCCAACGAAAGAAATGCTCCATCTGATGAATCTCCCTGCATAATTTTTCTCTGTCGGTATTGGATAACTGCAGCACTTCGGCATCGGTAATACAGTCTATGTTTATCTTGGCCTTTGTCTTACCATACAGCGCTTCAAAATCTGATGCCCACCATGTTGGCATGGAGAATTGGAGGATATACATTTTTACCTCATCATTGATATAAAAAGACTTCAGGCATCCGGCGATTACAAAATATTCATGTTCTACATCATCTCCCTCGCTTATGATCACCTGGCCTTTTTTGAATGAAAGAGGCTTGAAATGCGACAGAACATATTCAAATTCATCATCAGTCAGCACTGCTGTCCTGGAAATATACTCTTTTAAAATATCTGCTCCGTGCATATTGATCCGTTTTTTGATGGTTTAAATTTAAACAATAAAGTCAAGATATATCGAGATTATTATTTTGTCACCCGGCTTCTTTAAATAATAAAGCCATTCTATGAGAATGGCTTTATATCAATTTATCATAAGATCAAACAAAAATTTTCATCTATTCTATGTTATTTGGGTTTCAATCTTATAGCTTTATTTCAAACAAACTTACGGTTGCCTTGTTATAATGGGCAGGAAGGCCTTCTGTATTTTTTAGTTCTGATAAACCTAAAAATTCAAATCCACATTTGGAATAATAGGAAATAAGGCCGGTATTATTTCCGACAGTATCCATGCGAACAAAGACTTTATCATTTTCTAATGCATATTGTTTTGCCCAATCTGCGATCCGTTTCACTAAATTCATTCCTTTAAATTCAGGATTACCGGCAATTCTGTGGATATAAACAGCCGGATCTGCATTGCGTTCCTGCCATATCTGTGGATCATCAAACGCAACGGCCCAAATGCAGGCAATTTTATCTTCAACGGTAATTTTGCACTGTCTTCTTTCTGAAATTTCCTGCATGATCAAATCCCTTGAAAATTCAGGCCAGCAAACCTGTCCTTTTAATTTCATATAGGCTGTAGCCCCACGATATAATCTGAATATTTCATCTATATCTTCTGCTATACTATTCTGGATTTCCATTTAATGCTCTTTATTATTTTGATAAGGAATCACTGCAGTTACTTCTACTTCCAGCATAACATCTTTTCTGAAAAGTTGCTTTACCTCAACGGATGTTTGTGCAGGTGGCTTTGTTGTATCAATATAGCGGTTCCTGATGGTTCTATATTTAGGAAGATTGGAAATATCCGAAAAATAGTTATTAAGCTTTACAATATTTCCCATATCTCCGCCGGCCCTTCTCAATATTTTTTCAATAGTTGAGAAAATAAATTCGGCCTGATGTTCAAAATTATTCAAGCCAACAGTGTTACCTTCTGCATCCAAAGCAAGTTGTCCGGACAGGATGAGCATTTTAGACGTCCCTAAATCGATTTCAACATATTGGGAATATCCGAAAGAAGAAATATCATTATACCGGATCTCTCCTTTTGTTAATTGTTGTGCCTGCATCGCCATAAAGTTTGAGAAAAAAATTAGAATCAATATAACCTTCCTGATCATTTTGCATCTGCTACTTCATCGATTTCGGTTGCTGTAATTCCATACTTTGCCATCTTTTCACGATGTTCCGGAGTTCCCAGGAACTGATGCAGTTGTTCATTCACAGCCTTCAGCAGTTCGGGATTATTTTTACTGAATGAAAATCCCCCTACTGTTACCTTTTCATCCTTACCGATTTTATGCGCCACAGATTCCAGTCCCGGGTTTGCTTGGGCAATAGAATGATTACCAAGAGCTGTAGCAGCAAATGCATCAATTCTTCCGCTAAGTAAAGCTTCTACGGCCTCATGCTGATCTTTCAGAAAAATAATCTGATGATCTGTTACCCCTGCGGCTTTAGCTCTTTGAAGCTGTACCTGTCCCGGTATAATACCCAGTCTGGCGTCAGCACGTAAGGCTACTGCTTTATAATCTGTCAGTTGTTTCGGGTTGCCCTGAAGAACAACGAAACCGTCTCCAAGCGCCCAAACAGGAATGCTGAATGCTACATCTTCTGAACGTTCAGGAGTTACGAAAATCGGAACATTCATATCCCAGCGGCCCGTCTGTACTCCTGGTAATAATTGTTCAAATGTAGTATGTTCGTACACGATATTCGTTATCCCAATGGCCTGTAAAATCACTTCGGCAAGCTCAATATCCGCTCCTTTCACCTTTCCGTTTTCATCAGTCCAATAAAATGGCGGTTCGTCAATATAAGCAATTCTGATTTTGTTTTGTAATCCCGGAGTTACAGGAAATGTTGTCGTTGATTTTTGATTTTCCATTATTTCTGAATTAATCTGTTTTGTTTTATTTGAATTCACACGATTCTGAGCCTGAAGAGCTGTAAAAGCTGGTATTCCCATCAGGAATATCCATATTATCTTTCTCATATGACCAGTTCTTTTCTATATTATTATGCTTCGGGATATGATATATCAAAGGTAATACAGAAAGCTTTATTATAACAGATACAGAATCTGAATACTTTCATGTAACAGATTGATTGTAAAAATGAATGAAAAGTTTTAAACTACTTTTGTAAAGGAGGTTTTGAGAATAGCTCTCCCAATCTTATCAATGCTTCTTCAACTTTTGTCTCCCACAAGCTGGAATAGCTCAACCGCAGACAGTTTGTATAATCTCCTTTGGAAGAAAATATTTCACCCGGAGCATAGGAAATGTTATGTTCAAATGCAATGGCAAGAAAATCGGATGTATTGATCTGACCGGGAAGTTCTACCCAAAGATAGACACCTCCTTCGGGATAGGTAAGCTTAGTTCCTTCCGGAAAATATTGTTCTATTATTGAAATAAAGTGATGAGCATTCTTCTGCATTTCCGTCCTGAATTTCCGAAGATGCCTGTCAAAACCTCCTGATTGTAACAACTGTACTATTACACACTGGCCCATATTATTGGTAGAATGGTTGAGCATTGATTTTACCCGTGATACTTCATAGCTAAACCGTCCTGCAGAACACCAGCCAATTCGGAAGCCCGGGGCAAGTGTTTTTGTAAAAGAGCTGCAATACATCACCCATCCGTTATTATCATATGATTTGATGGTGTCCGGGCGTTTTCCTTTAAAATAAAGTTCTCCATAAAGGTCATCCTCTATAACAGGAAGCTGGAGATCATCAGCCAAAGAAGCAATTGCCTTTTTATCTGATGTGCTTATACTTGCATTGTCAGGATTATTAAAGTTGCTGACGATGACACAGGCTTTAACCGGCAGCTCTTCGCAGACTTTCTTTATGTCTTCAACACGGATCCCGGTAAGCGGATCTGATGGAATGGTTGCAATATTGAGATGCAGACATTCTATTACCTGCATGATTCCAAAGAAACAGGGATCCTGTACAAGCACTGTATCACCGGGATTGGTAACGGCTCTCAAACAGCACAGTATGGATTCTAATGCTCCATTTGTAATGATGACTTCACCTGCATGCGTATTTCCTGTCCAATGCCACGACCTTTTTGCAATTTCTTCCCGTAATATCGTATTCCCATTTCGATTTTCCAAGCCGAGATAACTTCCCGTTACATCTCTTGAAGTCTCCTGAATTGCACGCTTAAGTGTATTGTAAGGAAGTAATCTGTTATCGGGAACGGCATTTGTAAAGGATACAAAATTCTTACCTGAACCTTCAAGCGGCAATTGCCGCAACAATTTATCTATATGGATGCTTCTTGAAGAAACATGTAATGGCATTGTTGCCGGAGGTAATAACTTTTTCTCAACTTTATTATTTACAAAATATCCCGATTTTTCATGGGAAACCAATAGTCCTTTATCTATCAAATAATTGAATGACTGTAAGATGGTTCCAACGCTCAGTCCTTTTTTCTTATGCAGGCTTCGGAGCGAAGGCAGTTTATCACCCGGCTTATAAATACCTGATGTAATCATTTCTTCGATCTTACTGGCAAAAGTCACATAAATAGGCTCCTTCATAACATATTAATTGTTACAGCTAAATTTACAAATTTATATCCTGTTACAGAAAAATGTGGTTTTTTTGTAAATCAAACTCATTAATTATTACATATACAAACGTTTGAATCCGGGTTGTCGTTTTATACTATATAATTTTAAAAACCGAAAATGACAGAATAAAAGATCTAAATTTTCATTAACTTTAATATAATTAACAATTAGCATTAGACTTCCATGTTAAAAAAGAAGAAAGATCATCTAAAGATCATTAGTTTTTTTAAAAAACTGGGCCCCGGTCTGATTACCGGAGCAAGTGATGATGATCCGTCAGGTATCGCCACCTATTCGCAGGCAGGAGCTCAGTTTGGGCTTTCCACACTTTGGACCGCCGTATTAACTTTTCCACTTATGGCCGCTATACAGGGAATGTGTGCAAGAATTGGGCTGATAACTTCACAGGGGCTAACCGTAACACTTAAACAGCATTATTCAAAACCACTACTGTATGGCATGCTTCTCTTTAGTTTTCCTGCAATCACCTTAAATATTGGTGCTGATATTCAGGGCATGGGAGCGGTCGCCCATATGATATATCCCGCGTTGCCTGTATCTGTTTTTTGTGTTATCATCACAGCATTACTCCTTTTTATCATTATCAGATACCCCTATCAAAAAATAGCTATGATCTTAAAATGGCTGTGTCTCAGTCTTCTGCTTTATATCATTGTTCCTTTTATGGTTGGACAGGACTGGCTTTTGGTTGCAAAAAATACTTTTATCCCTACTTTAAAATTTGATAAAGACTTTCTTTCCATTATAGTAGCCATTCTCGGAACAACGATTTCACCCTATCTTTTTTTCTGGCAGACCACTATGGAAGCCGAAGATCAAGCCCATAAAGGAGTATTGGTTGTAGATAAAAAGATTCTGAGCGAAATGAAAACAGACGTAAACCTGGGAATGCTGCTTTCTAATCTGGTCATGTTTTTTATGATTCTGACGACAGGAACAGTACTATTTAATGGTGGAATACATCAGATCAATACCGTTGACCAAGCCGCCCAGGCACTTGAACCCCTTGCCGGAAAACTCACTTATTTTATTTTTGCTACCGGTGTATTGGGAACCGGCCTCCTGGCCATCCCTGTCTTGGCCGGTTCCCAGTCTTATATGCTGGCAGAAACCTTTGGATGGAAAGCCGGGCTGGACAAGAAATTTTCTCAGGCAAAGCCTCTTTACGGATCTATAATCATCTCATTACTGGTGGGCCTATCCCTTGATTTTTTTGATGTAAGCCCTATCAAGGCACTCTTGTATACCGCAATAGTTTATGGACTGACAGCTCCTGTAATGATAGCAGTCATCATGCATATCGGTAACAATAAAAAGATAATGAAAGAGTACACCAATTCGAAACTGTCAAATATTTTAGGTGGTATCACCCTTATCTTAATGACCGCAGCTGCAATTGGGCTCATCTATTTTCTTTTCTGAGATTGAGAATTATAATTGAAATTATCTGTTCAAATTATTGGATAAAGTCAAGATTTTTATACGGTTGAAATAATTACGTAAGAATCAGAACTTCTAATTCTGAGAATCATCAATTAGTATTTCAGTATGAGCAGATATTCTTTTATCAGAAAAATAGAAAACTATTTCTTTCGCCTTTTCAAAATCAATATAATGTAATCGATGCTCCATACTGATTCCTTTCCGTAGAGACAATACCGCTTCAAGAGGCTCAGGCTGGAAAAATTTTAAGAACCCCTGATATTCTTCTTTCCTCGAATATTTAACTGTAATTCGTTTTATTTCACTAGTATCTTTTATCAGATCATTAAATAGTGCTGGTGCAATAGTCATAGTTTTTTGGTGTGTTTATTAAAACTTTAGCTTCCTCTTTAGCAGGGAAACCAAAGTTAACTTATATCAAACCTACTTTGAACCGATCAGTTTAAGGGTTTTCTGCCGGAAATAATATTGATTAATACGACAATAATGGCGATAACAAGCAATACATGAATAAGGCTTCCGGTATCCATCCCGGGAATAATCCCCAACATTCCTAAAATCCATGTAATAATACAAATAACGGCAATCAGCCAAAGAATACTTCTCATAATAATAATTTTTTAGTGTTCATTGTACTATACAAGAATGCTGCCTTTTTGATGAAAGGAGAAATTCCCCCCAAAAACAACTAACAATAAACCACTGATAATCAACAAATTTTATGTGAATAAAAATATTACAGACCATTTTTAGATAATTCACATTTACAAATTAAGGTTCTGTTTTTAAAACAGATCATTCTATACAGGGGCATTTCAGTTCCAGAACTCGGGACACTTGCCTGAAGTTGTTATTCTATAAGGAGTTGAAAGAAACTTATAATTATCTCTTTAGAATTTTAAGACTTTTTTAAATACCACATCTTATCAAATAGCCTGTTTAAGGCATAACACTTGTAAAGTAAATACTACCATTTTAAAAATATAAAAGTATGAACAACGAAAAAACAGTTTCAGTATTAAATGATTTACTGAACATTACAAACGACAGAATTCAGGGGTTTTCTAAAGTTGAAGACAAGGTATGGGATCAATATCCTCAATTAAGAGCTGATTATGATACCATGGTATCACAGTCACACACTATGAAAAACGAACTGACTCATCTGATTACCGAGAGAGGAGGCACACCGGAACAATCCGGATCTACTGCTGGAGCCATCCACAGAGCCTGGATTGATATTAAAAATTCTTTTGCAGGAGACAGCGCCAATGCAACATTAGGAAATGTAGTCTATGGAGAAAAGGCGGCTATTGATGCTTATGAAAAGGCATTAGAAAGCGGCGACCTTTGCCCGCAAAGTTCACAGGTCGTACTTCAGCAGCTTCACCAGCTGAAAACTTCTCATGATAAATTTCAAAATCTTGAAGAAATAAAGAAGTAAAGAAAACTCCGCTTCCCAGATGAAGCGGAATTTTTTTTGTAATGATCGGCAGCTTTATCAATGCATGAAGATTCAGCCATACAATTAATTTTATCAACACAAAAATATAATTATGTCAAAAAAAATCGCCATACTGGCTACCCACGGCTTTGAAGAAAGCGAATTGAGTTCACCCAAAGAGTACCTGGAGCGCCAGGGATGGACCGCCCATATAGTAAGTCCTGAAAACGGAAGTATTAGAGCGTGGGCAGAAAAAGACTGGGGAAAAGAATATCCGGTAGATCAGACTTTAGACAATGCACGGGCATCAGATTATGATGCGCTAGTACTGCCGGGAGGTGTTATTAATCCCGATCAGCTAAGAACCAATGAAAAAGCAATATCCTTTGTCAAAGATTTTTTTGCTCAACATAAACCTGTGGGTGCTATCTGCCATGGTCCTCAAGTATTAATAAACGCCGGGCTGGTTGAAGGCAGAGATTTAACCTCTGTTAACTCCATCAGTCAGGATCTAAAAAATGCAGGTGCCCACTGGAAAGATGCTGAAGTTGTAGTCGATGCCGGACTTGTAACCAGCAGAACTCCTAAAGATCTTCCTGCTTTTAATTCAAAACTTGTAGAAGAGATCAATAAAGGAAAAGATAATGAAGAATAAAGTGATCCTATTATGTCCTTTATAGAATTAGGTTAACCTATATCTGAACACATTCAATAAAATAGTATATAAATATACCTTATTTAAATTTAATAACGTATACTTATTTTAAGAATGTTTAGCTAAAAACAATGGCTGGAACTTTTGATTTCCAGCCATTTATATCTCACTAATTAATTAGTCTTTTTTTTCCATTCTGCTTTTACATCTTCAGCAGCATCTTTTGTTTTTTCCCAAGCATCATCTGCTTTGTCCTTTATATCTTCCCAAGCATCAGATATGTTGGACTTTACTCTTTCCAGCCAGTCTTCCTGGGTTGCTTCCTGATCGTTATTTCTTTTTTCATTGATATAGTCTTTCGCTTTATCGGCTAAATCACTAACCTTCCATTTCGCATCATTAGCCGCATTTTTTAACGTTTTCTCCGTCTCATTCACTGCTTTTTCTGCTTTGTTGTAATCTGAATTATTCATAATAAAATATTTAGGTATTTAGTATATAAATAAACAATCTCTATGCCTAAAAAACAATTCGTATGTTAAGATTTTCTTAAAATAAATAAACAGACTGATTGACAGATTGCAGAAGGCTGAATATTTATTTTTCAAAAAGAAATAATTATTATAAACCACACTTACCAACAGGGGTAGTTTTCAAGTTTTGAAGACCATAAAAAGGAAAAGTCTGTGGGTGTAATAATTAACATATCTTTAAACGGTATGAGAGTATACCCTATTGATGTTATTAAGAAAACGATTTAACAAATCAGAAGCAATCTGCATTCTCCTTTATTTTCTACAGGAGCCCGATGAATACAGGGTAAAACCTCTTGTCCGGGATGATCCACAGACAACCTCCAAAGATGACCTAATCCTAAATTTACAGGTTGAGCATCCGTTTTCGGCTGATAATGGAGATCAAAATAATATTCCTTTAAAAATTCTTCAAATTCCTCTTCCGTTCCGCTGTGCAATTCTTTGAGCTTTTCTCTGATCTCAGGAATGAGAATTTTTTGTAACGCCTGATTATTGGGCAGGATATCACTAGCAGCTCCGTAATAAGTACACAAAAAAGTACTTGTAGCAATAGGCGAACGGTCTACATGATAAGAATAAACATCTGTTGAAATAAAATCAAGCTCTTCGTCGCGTTCATATTTTTTAAGCAGATTAAGGGAGGGAGACGCTCCGGATTCTGTTAATAATTTCAGATCACTGAGTATAATTTCTCTTGCAGCATTCCCTTTTTCCGATAACTGAAGGGATAAAAGATCTCCTGCGGAAACTTCTGTAATATTATCTTTTAGGTGAAGCTGAGACACAATTTCTTTAAAATCACCATCTAAATTCCTCTCCCAGCAAACAGCATTCACATCCCCATGAAAATCAAGACGGATAAGCTCGGCAAAGGAAGAAACAATTTTGATTTGACTGCTGTCAGAAAATCTGTTGCCCATAGGTGTGAATAAAAATTATTTGTTAGCGTGATAAAACAGCTACAAAAATACCATTTAGATTGTAAAAACCGGCAATATCTTTCCTATTTAAAAATCATAGTATAAGTTTCATTAACATATTTATTCCGTCTTATCCGACATCTATTGATATAGATTTATAAATTTATATCAGCTTTAGAAGATTACCTAGTTTAAATTAAATAAGTTTATGGTTCACAGATAAAAATCAAATCATTAAGATGATTTTTTGGAGTGTTCATTTTTACCATCTAAGCATTTAAACTGATGAAATTAAAATTTTGTTTTCTTGTATTTGTTTTCTCCGGATTACTGTATGGGCAATACCATGTGGATCATCATCTGGAAAAGCAATTCTATAAAGGAGCTTTGGCAATTGCGCTTCTACTAATAATCCGGCTGTATTTTAAATCAAAAAGATCCGAAAAAAAACACCCGAAAATTACCCAGGATCACCTCCATTCCATTTATAAAAAAGCTGAAACCGAAAACAATAAAAAAGAGGATTTTCAGGATCGACTTACCAATCCGGTACAATCCGCCGACGGACAAAATAAAATAAACAGAGTTACTTCAGAAGAAGTCGCGAATGATATTCTGAAAGAACTTCATTCTTTTGAAGCTAAAGAGCTTTTTCTTAAGAAAGGGATCACATTGGACAGTCTGGCCAAGCAAATAAAAACCAATTCCCGGTACCTGTCGGAAGTCATCAATATTTATAAAGCAAAAAATTTTGCGACATACCTGAATGATTTACGTATAGATTATGCGATCGGCAGACTGGCAGAAGATCAAAAATTCAGGTCTTATAAAATACCTTTTATTGCAGAAGAATTGGGCTACAATAATGAACAGGCATTTGCCATGGCATTCAAAAAAAGAACAGGAACCACCGTTAGCAATTATTTAAAAAAATAATCCGCTTAAAGGTTTAAATAAGTTGAATGACTGTATGTATTTGCATTCCTGTATTCTTAAATTTAGACTATAAATTCTTAAATCTATAAATTAATCATTTTATTATTTCCGTAATTTCCAACATATTTGTCTCAGACAGAACATCAGTCGGTCCTTTTAAACAGATGAAAACCAACATGGAATGACTCTCATTAAAAGAATTTAAAAACATGATGAATTACAATTCGTGAAGATGCCTGATATCACATGGAAGCGAATTATAAATAGTGTAATTAATATTATTTTTTAAAACTAAAAACTTTTAACCATGAAAAAAAAATTATTTATCGCAGCATTCGGTATTTTGTCATTAGCGTCAGTGATGTCCTTTGAGGCGTCATCAGAAGCAGGATCATCAGATTCAACGGGTAGAAAATTCTGGGGTTGGTCAGACTGGAACTGCTCCGGAAACGAATATCTGACGTGCTGTACAAGAACCCATTATGTTTTATGGATGGAAAATAGTTACGATGTACAATGTAACTAAATAAAATGTGATAATTTTACATTGAGGGATCAAAAAAAGGTCCCTCAATTTAAAACTAATAATTCGATGAAACAGGTAATTTGCCTTCTGATGATTACAATGAATACTTATCTGTATTCTCAGTCTTCAACAGAAATCCCGGAAATTGTTATCACAAAAAATAAAACGACCAAGACTGAAAAAAAGCTCAAGGTTAAATGGCTTCTTAAAGAAAAAGAAGAGCTGGTTACCTTTATCCCTAACCCTGAAGGTGAAGATCATAAGATTAAAGAAATCTCTTTTAGAATAGCCAATCTATCTGCCGAAAAAAACACGATTATCATCAAAGTTTATTCTCAAAAGGATCATTTGCCGTCTGAAGAGATCTATTCAAAAAAAATCAATCTGGATCCTAAAGAAGAAGCTAATAAGATCAGTTTTAACGAAATCAATAATCTATTCAGAAAAGATGGAATTTTTATAGGATTTGAGTACGGACCGCGAAAAGACAATGAAGGTATCTATGTCTTTACAGGAACGGTAAACAATCCTTCCACCTATATACGTCAATCAAATAGCTGGAGTCTTTTTATGAATGAAAACGCCTTCCTTCAGGAACAATTCAGAAAAGTGGATATTTATTTAAAAGTAAAATGAGGATTTATTTATTATTATTTATAACGATTGCAACGGTATTATCATGCAATAAAACCCCTAAACCTGTTATCCACCTCAGTGAAGATCAGGAAATGAAAAAATACGAAAAGTACGACAAATCACAGCTGGGTAAAATTCAACTCAACAGCTTTTATGATGTAGATACGATCAGATCTTCTGTTGTAAAAATTGACGTTCCTGTTTACAATTCCGGAACTAAGACGATCAATGACCTGTTTCTTAAAACGACATGTGACTGCACAGGAGTACATGACTATAAAAAGACGCTCTTACCAGGACAAAAAGATACTCTCAAACTCAGTATTGACCTTTCCAAAGAACGCGGATATTTTTCAAAAAAAGTCATTCTTTATGGTACTTTTTATCCGTACAAAAGGGTTATAGAGGTCATCGGGTACAGAAGCAAACCCATGAAAAAATAAAAGAACCGAAAAAACACCTGTATTTCAATTTTTAATTTCAGCAGCTTCCATCTTTTTTATTTTTTCAAACACGATTTACCCCCCAAGACGTAGTGCGCAGTACGGCCAAAGGGCTTAAATACAATCAAATCAAGTTTATTTATTAAGGGAGCCGGGAAAAAGTTTCCACCTGGCTTATTACCACTTAATTAGGAAACGCATAATTTTGTTATGAAAAAACTATTTTTTGCTTTAGCTCTTGGATTTACAGGACTAATGAGCGCAAACATGACTGCATCAGCTACAACGGCAATATCCACAGCCAAAATGACAAGTGAAGTGAAGTATTATGGAGGATGGTGCGAGATAAAAGTCTACCGTATCAATGGTGATGGCTCCCAGACCCTGGTTAGCTATTCCTATTCTTATGTAGAATCTGAGTCAGCATGTAACCAAAAAGCACAGGATATGCTTTCTGAAGCATCTTCAGGTCTGAACTAATTAAAATTAAAGCATAATCCCGGGAATTGCTATCCCGGGATTATTAATAACCTGTCACTGAAAATATATGATTATAAGAATAATTCCATTGATTGTCATTTTCTTTTTTTGTACTACCTCTGCACAAAAATTCAAAGAAAACTATGTTTTTACAGTTAAAAATAATTCCGCAGGAACCTCTTTTGAGTTTCCGGGAGTTTTATTTTATGATGCAAAAAACAGAACCAAACTTTATACTGCCGATTTTGGGATCAAAGATAAAACCAAGAACACGACAGAGTTTGAAACCGGTTCTTTTATTATTATTTCCGATAAAAGCTTTCAATACATACTCTATTCAAATTCAGAAAATCGGGTAATTATTCAGGACAACATTCAGGGGAAAAATTACATTTTAGAAGATTCCCCCGCTATGAAATGGCAATTATTAAATGAAACCAAAACCCTTAACGGTACTACCCTTCATAAGGCAGTCACTTTCTTTAGAGGTCGAAATTACACGGTGTGGTACACCCCTGAAAGCCTTGTAAAAACAGGTCCGTGGAAATTTGACAATCTTCCCGGATTAGCTGTCGAAATCTATGATGAAAGCAAAGATTTCATTTGGCAGCTAAAAAGCTCTGAACACTATACTCAGCCCATTAAAAACCCTTTTAATGACTACAAAGGAGACCCTTTACCTTACAAAGATTATCCTAAGCTGCGATATGCCCTGTCCCCTGCTTTAGAAAAAGCTTTACAGCAAAACCCCAATAATAAAATTGTTGAACAGCCGAGAAACGGTCTCGAAATAAAATTTGAATGGGAAAAATAATTTTTAAAATCATATACACAGTTCTTTTCATCGCATATGCTCATTTTTATCATGCGCAGAACATCCATGTTTTTTATGAGTTAAAGTACAGATCCGCGTCAAATGATACCACGGTCAGAAAAGAGGATATGCTGCTCACTATTGATGCAAAAAGTCAGAAATCCATCTTTCAGAGCCGGGGTAAAACTGTAAATGATTCAATTTACAGAGCGATCAATTCTGAGCCCAATCCAAGCTCCTCCTTTATCAGCAATCTGGAACAAAAATTAATTCCATACTCTTTTTACGGAAAAATAATTAAAAACCCGGCAGAAAATTCATACCTCAGTATCGAGTCCGTGATGAGAAATTTATATAAGGTTCCGTATCAGTTTAACACTACATGGACCTTACTTCCGGGTACAAAAAAAATATTAAAATACGAATGTAAAAATGCCAGTATTGAATTTGCCGGCAGAAAATGGATTGCCTGGTATTCTTCTGAAATCCCATTAACTGACGGCCCTTACAAGTTCAGGGGGCTTCCGGGCCTGATCCTTGAAATTTCATCTGTTGATGGAGATTATACTTATACCCTGAGAGGTTTACAAAAGTCTGCACCATCATCAAATTTGATTCTTCCCAAAGCCATTGCAGTTAATACAAAGGAACTGATGAAATTAAAGGAAAATACAGCAAAAGATCCGGCGGCCTCGTTCAGACAGTCGATGGCCGGCTTCAATAAAGAAAAAATGGGAATAAGCATCAGTTACAACGGTGGTCTTCCGCGAACTGACAACGAAGCCGCTGAAGCGATCAATCAGGAGATATGGAATTGGCTGAAAAGTCATGATAATCCCATTGAAAAAGGAGATATCTGGCTAAAGTGAATCCATTCTCTGAAAAATGATACGTTTCCCGAAATCATCAACTTTTTTCTTCTTACTTCACGACTCCATTCTTTGTGTTACAATTAACGTTACACCTATTGTTCCTTTATGTTTTTTTCACTATATTGCATACCATAACAACTGTACTGTCAATACTTTATATTGTCATTTTCACTGAGTTTTAATCAATATGATTGACCTATATTTTTTTGTTATATCCGTTGATATAACAGATTATAGAGAAAGAATGTTATTAATAAAAGAGAAAACTGACTCTTCAAGTTTTTAGTTTATTAAAGATACATTAAATCATTAATAGCGTAAAATCATACTTTTTAGCTTTTAAATCGCATTTTATTTATAACCTCCCGGAGGTATATTTTTATTCATCAATTTTTAAATCTTTTTTTATGAAAAACAAAGAATCTTCCTTTCATGAGAAACTATTCCTGATGAAAGAAATTAATGAATTTAAAAATAATGATCTTCTTCATGAAAATTTTTATTTTAAGCTGAAAAAACTACTGGTCATTGCAATAATAACTTTATTTGCAACGGCTTCAGTTTTTGGACAGAATACCGGTTATATAGATGACCGGGCTTCCATAAGTGTAAGAACAGAACTAGCTCCGCCTCCGTTACCGGATTATGTACAACCTCCATGTCCCGGCGACGGCTATTTGTGGACTCCAGGCTATTGGGCATGGGCCACGGGTGGGTATTACTGGGTAGCCGGAGTCTGGGTACTCCCCCCGGCCATCGATTTATTATGGACACCGGGATATTGGGCGTTCTATGATGGCTTTTACGGATGGCATCCCGGATACTGGGGTTCAAGAGTAGGCTATTACGGAGGAATAAATTACGGATTCGGATATTTCGGAAACGGTTTTTATGGTGGCAGATGGGACAGAGGACATTTCATGTATAACACTTCAGTCTGGCGGGTAGATAAAAATGTTCACAATACCTATATCAATAAAGTCAACATCGTCAATACCAACCGAATGAGTTTTAACGGGGATAAAGGAGTTAATTATCATCCCAATAAAGATGAAATGGACGGAATGCGGGATAATCGGATTTCTGCGAGTAAAGAACAGATGGATCATGAAAGAAATATGGGAAACAATACGAATCAATTCCATAATAATTCCGGACCTGCTATCCATAGTATGAATTTCCCCGGCGGACAGGGATTCGATGAAAGAGGAAGAGAAATGAGAATGGGAGGAATGAGAAGCGGAGGCGGCCGAGGAAGAAGATAAACCCGTTTATCTTCTTATACCTTAAATAATATAAAAACCGTCTCAACTTATCAGCAGAAGACGGTTTTTTCAACATCCTAAAAAATTGCAATACGGTGACGCCAAGCCATTTTCATTTTATACAAATCTTTCAGGTTTCATTCTTTTTCCGGCATTGATCACAATTTCCTCAATACGTCTTTTTCGGGTTTCAGGACGCTTAGCCATAGTAATCCATTGTAACATCATCTTTTTTAATGAAACACTCAGGCTTAAAAAGTAATCTCTTGAGCCGCTATGATTTTTAAATTCTTCATTCATATCTTCCGGAATGATCAGCTTTTCAACTTGATCAAGAATCGTCCATGAACCATTTTGTTTTGCTATTCTGATCACATTATACCCAGCGGGCATCATAAGACCATTCCTGATCAGTCTTTGAACTTTCTCTTTATTAATTCTTGACCAGGTGCTGTTAGATTTCCGTTTACTAAACAATTGCATGAAAGAATTCTTATCAACGGTTCTTCTTGTACTGTCAATCCAACCGAAACAAAGTGCTATGTCAACCAGTTCACTCCAGCTTACTGAAGGCAAGCCCGATTTCATGGTATTACAAACAAGCCAGACTGATTGCTCAGACTGATGATTCCGCTCCAGCCACTCTTGCCACTCTTCTTTTGCATTCAGATAAATACGCTGTCTTTCAATTATTGTTTTCATATCAGATTATTTTCAGATGTTTAATATTCCTTTATTCCGGGAGGTTAAGTAAATTTAAAAAGAATTAGTGACAACAGTTTGTCAGTAGCATTTTTTTAAATAGTAAATATTATAAAACACTGGAAAACAGGCAATAAGAAAAATCTTTCATCATAACACAATAAGGATCAAACTATTTATTAAAAACATAAGAATTTATATGTAATATTGTCGGGTAAATTCATAACAATGAAAAGAATCTTCATTTGTTTTTTTATTATTACTTTTTCTCTTTTTTGTAAGGCTCAGATAAACCCGCCACAACAATTAAGTGATACCATACATACAACTGAAGTACCACAAAAAGACATTGTAGATGTTCTTCACAGAATACTGCATAAAAAAAACAATGCAGACACTGTAAGAGCAGGAAAAAAATTCAACTGGTCATTTATTCCGGCTGCCGGATATACTTTACAAACGGGCTTTGCCGGTGTGGTAAGCGGAAATATCGGCTTCTATCAGCAGGGAGCCAAAGATCAGAAAATTTCCAACATCAGCACAAGCTTTACCTACTCCCAGTATAAGCAGATTATATTCCCTTTATATTCCAATATCTGGACAAAAGGAAATAAAATAAACATCATCAGTGATTTTAAGTACCTCAGTTATCCTTCTGAAATTTACGGATTGGGAGGAAAAAGAATATCAATTGAAGCCAATTCCAATACCGCTTATACGGTCAACTTTGAATATGTCAAGCTCCATCAGTCGGTAATGTTCAAAATTTTAAAAAACTTTTATGCAGGAGGTGGTATTTTTTATGATCAATTCTGGAATATTAAAGTTACAGATTCTTTAGGAAAAAGGATCAGCCATCTTCTCACCCGTGATTTACAATCATCTGAAAGAGCCTCCGGTATTGCAGTTAAAGCTCTTTTCGACAACAGAATCAATCAGATCAATCCTCAAAACGGAGAATACATAAGCCTCACCTATCGCCCTAATTTTACCTTTATGGGAAGCCAGACCAACTGGTCATCTTTACAGATTGATGCCAGAAAATACATCCGGTTTCCTGCATCTTCAGAGAATGTACTTGCATTTTGGGGATTTGCCTGGCTGAATACCAGTAAAAACGCACCCCCATACCTAATGTTACCAAGTACCGGCTGGGACGACCAGAACAACATAGGACGAGGATATATTCAGAGTAGATTTCGTGGACGAAACATGTATTATTATGAAAACGAATACCGTTTTGCTATCACCAGAAACGGCTTGTTAGGAGGTGTTGTTTTTGCCAACGTACAGTCTTTCTCCGCCGATCTTTCCGATGAATACAAAAAACTACTTCTCGGATACGGACTAGGTGTACGAATTAAACTCAACAAACACAGCAATACCAATCTTTGTGTTGACTACGGTTTTGGAAAAGACAACTCCCATGGCTTCTTCGTAAATATTGGAGAGGTATTTTAAACCTGCCATTCTGCTTCTGTTCATATCTCACAGAAAATGGCAGGATAAAGCTTACAGATTTTTCTTATTCAGATCCGGATAAAAAGGCCGTTATCTTATCCGCAAGACCTATCAAAACATGCCCTTTTTCAGAATCAATAAAAGACTCAACATCCGGAAGTAAATGCCGTAATCTTGTTTCTATTTTTTCAGAATCTCTGATAACATCATACTTCCCACCTATAAAAAGAGTTGGATTTGTAATTTTCTTCAACTCATCATCAGAAAAAATATACTCCTTATCCATTCTTGAATTCACAGACTGCTGCATCAAGGACATAAAATCCAAGACTGACTGATCCGGTTTTTGATTTCCAATAATCAGCTGATTGATTTTATTTTTTCCATATTTTCCCAAAAGAGAATACAATACAGCCTTAAAAATAAAACTCCCGCTTGTAGGTACAATTCCCGCAGGAGAAAGAAGAATAAGCTTTCCCGCCTTACCGGAATATTTAACAGCAAATTTTACAGCAATCCACCCTCCCTGAGATAATCCTACGATATCAGCAGTTTCAACTTTCAGTTCCTGAAAAACTTCATTCAGCCAATCAGCATAATCCTCACCGTCATAAGGCAACCTGTTAGCATCACTTTTCCCGGGCTCACCCATACAATCAACCGCATAGATCATATAATTTTTAGAGTACACCGGAAAATCTTTCAGCCATGATGTTGCATTCGAATTGGCACCATGAAGTAAGACAAGCTTCGGCTTAGCCGGATCTCCATAGCCTAAAACATGAGTCTCTCCAAAATTTGTATTAATAATCCTCTGCTGAATATTTCCGTTAAAATCAGCCAACGAATGATCATATTGTCTTATTACCTGCTTTTGACTATCATCAGATATAAAGACAGCTTCCTGTTTCATAATATTTTTTGTTTTTGATTTACTATTTATTAATAACAAAATCAACGATTCAAAATTCTATCTCTCAGATCAGAAACCTAATCTCCAGTTTACATCAAGCCTTTTCATTCAATCACGAATCAGCGACAGAAAGAAATTTAATAAAGTGGTTTTGTTTTTTAATTATATTAATTTTCACCTCCTGCTGCAACTGAAATAAGCGAGCAATATCAATGTTTAGACTAATGAAAATATAATTTGAAAGTACAGGCAGTAAAATTCAACAGACCGAATGCAAGTTCCCGTTTTATTGAATATTCAGATTATAACAATGCAAACATACAAAAAACTCTGTATAGATACCAAAAAAACACCTCACGATGAGACCCTTATCGGTATATTTTAAAATTCAGTCCGCTTAAAAAGGGTTTTGGAATAAGAATTGCCAAGGAAGATGAAATATTTTATCTTTGTTTTTTCGGTACTTATTATAAACATTTTATTCGAAGATCTTCTCTATGAAAAAAAACAGCTTTTTATTTTCTGCAAAAGGAATTTTCATCGCCTCTTTTCTGAGCTTAAACACATTCGTTTACGCTCAGAAAACAGCAGATATATCCACAATTTCGGAAAAAACTTTAACCGGTATTTTAGAAAAAAATAAAACGTATTACAGCCAGGGTAAAGTGGCCGATTATATTCCTGAATTGGGAAAAATGGATGCCAAAGCCATTGCTTTTTCTGTAGTGGACAAGAACGGAAAAATCTTTAACTCCGGTGATATAAACAAAAAATTCACCATGCAGAGTATCTCCAAGATCATTGCATTAATGGTTGCTGTCAACGAAAGAGGTGAAGCCAATGTTTTTGATAAAATGGGATATTTTGGATCTGATAAACCTTTTAATCATTTTTCAAATCTGGAAACAACAGGTAAGCCCCTCAATCCGATGATGAATGCCGGAGCTATCCTTACCACTTCTCTGATTTCAGGGGATGGCGAAAAACCATTTCTTAAAATCCTCGATATGGTAAGATATATTACTAAAAACCCATCCATCGACTACAACAAATCGGTCTTCGAATCTGAAAAATCTACAGGACACCGTAACCGCGGAATGTTTTACATTATGAAAAACAGCGGACTGATCTCCGGCAATGAAGATCAGCTGGATAATTATTTCAAACAATGCTCCATCGAACTGACCGCTGAGGACCTAGCCAAAATAGGCTACTTCTTCGCCAATCAATGTGTACGTTTCGATGGAGATGCAGCTTATAAAAACACAGAAATTGCCCGCCTGATAGAATCGCAAATGTTAACAGCAGGAATGTATGAATTCAGCGGAGAATATTCAAGAACTGTCGGGTTACCGAGTAAATCCGGTGTTGGTGGCGGAATTACCGTAAGTGTTCCCGGGAAAATGGGAATCGGAGTTTTCAGCCCCGCCTTAGACCAGCATGGAAATTCATTAGCCGGTTATCACATGATTTTAGACCTGGTAAAACAATACAACTTAAGTATATTTTAAACAAAAGTTACAGAATTTTAAATAGATACCTCCGGTTTTTATCGGAGGTATTTTTTTATTATTATAACGACTGGTTTTTAAAAACCTGACCGCATCACCTAATCCTCTCCTTCTCAAGGTCAACCCAAAAAGCAAGTCTCCCGATCTTGTGAAAAATTTACCATTACAAGCATATTATCTTTTCGTAATATAAAAAAACAAATCTCTTATTATTGAAATATTTTATTTTTTATTCCTATCTTTGTCTGATATTACTGTAAATATAAATTATTATATTTATATTTAATTATAATTGTACCGGCTTGTTTCTAAGAATAAGTAAATAAATTATGTACTTTAATAGCATTTGAACAATTAGTATTTTTTTGTTAAAAAATTATTACTAAATTTCATTTATGATTAAAGATATAATATAAATTTATTATTTTTATTCCCGCATAATAAACAATCGCTCATTATACCTATGGGTTCTAGCGTTTTGTTATGAAATATTATTGTATCATTTCAATACCATAATGCAATGAAAAACTTGACCACAATCGGGCTAACAGCCCTAAAAAAGCCGAAATCCTATTTTACACCTAATAATCTGTCGATTAGTAGCGGTGAGACAATTAACCTCCTCAATATTAAGGAATTGTCATTAGATTACTCCTATAATTAAAAATATAATAAAACTAACTACTTAAATTCCCTCCATAACAAAATAATTACTCTTTAAACCAGCCGGTTTTTTAGTGGTTCGTTATGGAATCTCCTGCTAACATCATTAACGCAATGAAAAACTTAACCATTATTGGACTAACGCCGTTCGAAAAACCGGACGTTAGCCTTATGCCTAAATTGCATCAGGCGGGCGCATTTCCTGTTCTAAGCTTAGGATATGAACTCATGACTGCCCAAGAATCACTGAATCAACTAGACCAGACAGAGGTACCATCCTATGGTATTTATGTACCTAATGATACCCTCATATCCCTCCAAATCTCAGAAAAAGTAAAATTTGCGATTCTTCCATCCGGGGTTTCGATGAATTTATTTTCAGATCTGCCTGTTATCTATCAGGTAAGCAGCCTGGAAGAGGCTTTGCAAGCTGAACAAAACGGAGCAGAAGGAATTATTCTGAAAGGAAATGAAGCGGGAGGTCTGGTCGGCTACGAATCAACATTCATATTGTTTCAGCGGGTTATCAAAGAAATTAAATCCATACCGGTATGGATACAGGGAGGTGTTGGTCTTCATACTGCTGCCGCTGTAAAAGCTTTAGGAGCAACAGGTGTTGTACTGGACAGCCAACTGGCTTTATTTCCGGAAAGTTCAGTTCCTCAGGATATCAAAGAGGCATGTTCAAAACTCAACGGAACGGAAACAAAAATTATAGCTAACCATCGCGTACTGGTAAGACCTAATTCACCGGCATTATCTGAAAATATTACCGCTGAAGAACTTAGAAAATATTTCATCGATTTTGACCTCAGCAGGAGCTATATCCCTATGGGACAAGATATCTCATTAGCTGTAGACCTGTATGAGGATTTCAAAACACTGAAAAAAATGGTCTTCGGATTCAAAGAAGCCATGTACGGACATTTAAAACAGGCAAAAGCTTTACAGGTAATTGATAAAGACAATGCAATGGCTCAACAGCTTAATCTTCGTTACCCTATTGCACAGGGGCCTATGACCCGTGTGAGTGATGTCCCGTTATTTGCCAACGCCGTAGCAGAAGCAGGAGCACTGCCATTTGTTGCTCTTTCCCTGCTTAAAGGAGATTCTGCAAAATCTTTAGTAACAGAAACAAAAAAACTGGCGGGTGAAAAAACGTGGGGTGTAGGAATTTTAGGATTTGCACCGCAGGAATTAAGAGATGAGCAAACGTCTTATATATTGGAAGCCAAACCACCTGTCGTTCTGATTGCCGGAGGAAGACCCGCTCAGGCAAAAGTATTCGAAAAAGCAGGCATAAAAAGTTTCTTGCACGTTCCTTCTCCTGCTCTATTGGATATTTTCCTAAAAGAAGGAGCTAAAAACTTCATCTTCGAAGGCCGTGAATGTGGTGGGCACGTAGGCCCGCTTTCCAGTATGGTTCTTTGGGAAAAACAAATTGAACGCATTTTAAAAGAAGAACATCCTGAAGAAATCAGTATATTTTTTGCAGGCGGAATCCATAATGCATTTTCTACGGCATTTGTTTCTATTATGGCAGCACCGCTGGCTGCAAGAGGAGTAAAGATCGGGGTACTTATGGGTACTGCTTATCTTTATACTCATGAAGCTGTACTTACGGGAGCTATTCAGGAAGAATTCCAGCTGCAGGCTATGCAGGCAAAAGATACAGTATTACTGGAAACAGCTCCGGGCCACGAAACCCGTTGTTTAAATACAGCTTTCGCCCATCATTTCAATACGGAAAAAGCAAAATTGCTGGAAGCCGGCACGGATAAAAAACAGGTATGGGAGCAGCTTGAAAAATTAAATGTAGGCCGTCTCCGTATTGCTGCAAAAGGAATTGAACGCCAGGGAGATAAACTGGTAAACATTCCAAAAGAAGACCAGCTTGATCTTGGGATGTATATGATTGGTCAGGTAGCCACCATGCACAACCGCGTCATTTCACTGGCAGCACTTCACCAGAATGTTACGGATAATTATGAATACATTAAAAATGCCGCATTGTCAGAAGAGCCTGTATCTACTGAAAAACCACTTGATATTGCCATCGTAGGGATGGAATGTATTTTCCCGGGAGCAAAAAACCTGGAGGAATACTGGAGAAATATCATTCTTGGAAAAGACAGTGTTACAGAAGTACCTGATGAAAGATGGAATAAAGATCTTTATTACCATCCGGATTCGGACGGACCGGATGTATCTCATTCAAAATGGGGAGGCTTTATCCCTAAAATAGATTTTGACCCTCTTGCGTTCGGAATTCCGCCGCAATCTCTGGCAGCCATTGAGCCTACCCAATTACTGACATTATTGGTAGCTAAACGTGCTATGGAAGATGCCGGATATGGTGAAAAACATATCAACAGAGAAAACATTTCTGTAATTATTGGTGCTGAAGGCGGTAACGATCTTGCCAACAGCTATAGTTTCAGAGGATATTATAAACAGGTTTTCGGAGAACTTCATGAAGAAGTAAAAGAAGCATTCCCACATACAACTGAAGATTCTTTTCCGGGTATTTTGGCCAACGTGATCGCAGGTAGGATTACGAACCGTCTGGACCTTGGCGGAAGAAACTTTACAGTAGATGCAGCCTGTGCATCTTCTCTGGCTGCTATTGACTTAGCTTGTCAGGAACTCGTATTAGGCAAATCAGATATGGTTCTTGCCGGTGGTGCAGATTTACATAACGGAATCAACGATTACCTGATGTTCTCGAGTACACATGCCCTGTCCAGAAAAGGAAGATGCGCCACATTTGATGGTGATGCAGACGGTATTGCCCTTGGAGAAGGAATTGCCATTCTTGTTTTAAAACGATATGAAGACGCTGTACGTGACGGCGACCGTATTTATTCGGTTATTAAAGGTGTAGGCGGATCTAGTGATGGTAAAGCACTCGGACTTACGGCTCCCCGAAAAATCGGTCAGGTAAGAGCATTAGAACGTGCTTATACCCAGGCCGGTATCAGTCCTGCATCTGTGGGGCTGGTAGAAGCTCACGGTACAGGAACCGTTGTAGGGGATAAAACTGAATTAAGTGCACTGACCAATTTATTCAGCCGTTCCGGGGCCTTACCGGGTCAGACACATTTAGGTTCGGTAAAAACACAGATCGGACATACCAAATGTGCCGCAGGACTGGCAGGTTTAATCAAGGCTTCCCTTGCAGTATATCACGGTATAAAACCTCCTACCCTTCATCTTCAGCAGCCTAATACTTATTATAATGCCCAGACAAGTCCGTTTGCTTTCCATGCAGAAAGTGGATTATGGACTGAGAAAAACCGTTATGCAGGAATCAGTGCTTTTGGATTCGGAGGAACTAATTTCCACACTGTAATCGCTAATCATCCCAAACAAAATGATGCTATCGCTATGCAGTCATGGCCTTCTGAATTATTCGTATTCCGCGGGGATACCTATGAAGAAGCTAAGGGACAGCTGTCACAAATCAAAGCATTACTTGAAATCAATGATGACATTGCTTTAAAAGATATCGCATACAGTTTAACGATGAGTTCGGAAAAGCCAATCCAGCTAAGCATTGTAGCGGATACAGCAGAAGACCTGGTTATGAAAATTGACCTCGTATTGCTAGGGATTGAAACAAAAGATACGTTTACCGTTAATAAAAAAGAAGGTAAAGTAGCATTTTTATTCCCGGGACAAGGCAGCCAGAGAATCAACATGGCTCGAGATCTGTTTGTTGTTTTCCCTGCGATGCGTAAGCTTATGGATGATTATCCTGAACTTGAAAAAGTAGTTTTCCCATCAAAAACATTTGATGAAGCTGCTTTAAAACAACAAAAAGAAACCATTAAAGATACCCGTTTAGCACAACCTCTTTTAGGAATTGTTGATCTCGCATTAGCTAAATTCTTACAATCACTGGGAATTGTTCCTGATATGCTAGCAGGACACAGCTATGGTGAATTACCAGCTTTATGTTTTGCCGGGGTTTTCGGAGAAGAAAAACTGGTTGAATTAAGTATTCAAAGAGCTCATGCTATTCTGGACTCAGTAGAAGGCGGAGATCCGGGATCAATGTTAGCAGCCAGTGCAACACGGGAACGTCTGGAACCGATTCTTGCTAAAGCAGAAGGATGTTATCCGGTTAATTTTAATGCACCTACTCAATGTGTGATTGCCGGAAGTACAGCATCTATCAACCAATTACTGGAAATACTTAAACAAGAAGGAATTTCCGCTAAAAAACTGGAAGTTGCCTGTGCATTCCACAGTCCGTTACTGGCGAAATCAAAAGGACTGTATGAGACTGTATTACAGGATGTATCTTTTGAAGAAATGCAGATTCCGGTATGGTCTAACACCACTGCAGAAGTGTATCCGGCAAAAGCATCCGAAATAAAAGAAAGACTTACTGATCATCTCGTACAGCCGGTACGATATGTAGAAGAAATTCAGGCAATGTATAACGACGGAGCAAGAATCTTCATTGAAGTTGGCCCCGGAAAAGTATTAACCGGATTAACGAAGTCATGCTTAGAAAAAGATCAGCTTACATTATATGTTGAAGACAACAGCAGAAATAAGTTTACACATCTTCTTTGTATGCTTGCTCAATATTTAGGAACAGGACGACACTTCTCCATCGACAAACTTTTCGAGGGCCGCAGTGTCAAACTTATCCATATTGATCAGCCTGAGCTTTATAAGAAAAATCCGGCGATCTGGCGTGTTAACGGGCAAACTGCTCATCCAACAACAGGTAACCTTCCGGCTAACGGAGCATTACCTATTTTAAATCCTATCCAAATGAATAATTTTACCAACCAACAGACACCTGCTCCTGAGAGTCAGTCTACTGCCGAACGTATGTTGCAGGAATATTTAAACAGTATGAAATTAATGATTCAGGCGCAACGAGATGTGATGCTTTCCTTTATGGGACAAAATCCTCAGGCATTCCCGGCTCCTGTTTATACAACTCCGGCAACTGCTCCTGTACATCAGATGGCTGCAATACCGGCTCAGACAGTTCAGCCTGCCCATCAGGAAATACCGCTAGCCACTACTCCGGTAAAACAAGCTCCTGCAAGAGATATTAAAGCCTTATTGTTACAGGTTGTAAGTGATAAAACCGGATATCCTCAGGAAATGCTGGGAATGGAAATGGATCTTGAAGCTGACCTGAGTATCGACTCTATCAAGAGAGTTGAAATTATCGGAACACTTCGTAATGAACTGGGAACTCTGGCCAACGGTAATACCAGTGAAGATACGGTAATGGAACAACTGGCAGGAATCAAAACGTTAAGCGGATTAGTTTCATGGCTTACGGAATATTCCGGAGCCGGAACACCTGCTGCTTCTGAAAAAAACGGGGCCACAGCTGAAACCGCTGGTTCAAAACCAAAAACGTCATCTGCATTATCTCTTGAAGATCTTCAAAATGCGATTCTGAATATCGTGAGTGAAAAAACCGGATATCCGAAAGAAATGTTAGGCTTAGATCTTGATCTTGAAGCTGACCTGAGTATCGACTCTATCAAACGTATGGAAATTATCGGAGATCTTAAAGCTAAGATTGGTTTTGGTGAAAACTTAGAACAGGCTGATGATCTTATGGAAAAATTGGCCGCCATTAAAACCCTTCGCGGTTTGGCAGGCTGGATCAGTGAAATGAGTGGCTCATCTAATGAAAGCAGCAATGAAGTAAAGGTTGTGGAAACTCCTGAACCGGTTCAGAATATATTATCACGTCTTCGTTTTGATATCACTCCTACAGATGCTTCTCTGATACAAAATACAGAAGTTCTTCAGGGAAAACGATTTGCCATCACTCAGGACAACACTAAGCAAACAGCAGCCATTAAAAACGAACTGGAAAAACACGGGGCCATTGTAGAATTAACAGATACAGAAAAAGACCTGTCCAGTTTTGACGGACTGATTATGCTGGATATGTTCTCTTCCACAGTGAAATACAGCATTATCGACCATGTGGATATGATCAAAAAACTGGATTTCGATAAAGTGAGATGGGTATATCTTATCTCAGATATTCCGGCACACCTTCAGGAAATTACTGATGCCCGTGTACTTCGCCACCATCAGGGATATCCGGGATTATTTAAAAGTCTTGCTAGAGAATTTGATCATACTACCTGCAGACTGATCAGCCTGAGTACTCCTCAGGAAGTGGATCAGATTGCTGAAATTACATTAAAGGAAATATTAACCAACGATAAGCCTGCTGAAATTATCTACAAAAATGATCAGCGTCATAAAGTAGATATCATTCCTTCTCCATTATCTACAAGTCTGGATGAAGCGCATATTCAGCTGGATCAAAAATCCGTTGTTCTGGTACTCGGAGGAGCACAGGGAATCACAGCCGAACTTGTGAAGCATATGTCTCAGGCATATCCTTGTACTTATATTCTGGTAGGAAGATCGGCTGATCCCAGAGAATCTTCTGATCTTAAAGAACTGGAAGGAATGAAAACCAAAGAGGAAATAAGAGCTCATCTTATCAAATCAGCGGCATTTACTTCTCCTGCTCAGATAGAAAAAGAAACCGTAAGGATTTTCAAAAATAATCAGATCCTGCGTACCATCCGCGATATGGAACAGCTTGGAAATACCATCATCTACAAATCTCTGGATCTTTGTGATGAAGACGGGTTAGGTGCTCTGATCAATAATATTTATGAAAAATATGACCGTCTAGACGGCGTTATTCACGGAGCGGGTCTATTAGAAGATAAATTATTCAAGCAAAAAACAACAAGCTCTTTCGGACGTGTATTCGATACTAAAGTAAAACCTCTACGTGTATTGGCAGAACAGTTACGTACAGACTGCCAGTTTGTAGTATTATTCTCAAGTATTGCCTCAGTATACGGAAACAAAGGACAGACAGATTATGCTGCTGCAAACAGTGTACTTGATGACTATGCTAAAGCATTAAATAAAAAATTAAAAGGAAAGGTAATCTCTATCAACTGGGGACCTTGGAAAGGCGCCGGAATGGTTTCTTCAATATTAGAAACCGAATATGAACGCAGAGGTATTTCTCTGATCCCATTGGATGAAGGAAAAGAAATATTCCTTAACGAGATAAAATACGGAACTGAGAGCCAGGTGCTGATCATGTCGGGAAATAATTGGTAATCCTCTGTAAAACTAAGTATGAAAAAAACAGATGTTGCTGTCATTGGTTTATCCTGTGTCTTTCCGGGGGCGCAGGATGCCAACACTTTTTGGCAGAATATTGTCAATAAAGTTGATTCTACCCAGTTAGCTCCGGCTGACAGGATAGATCCGGTACACTTTAGTGATACCACCAATCCTGTAGACCGTTTTTATTGTAAACGCGGTGGATTTATCCCTGATTATGAATTTGATCCTACGGCCTTTGGAATCCTGCCGCTTGCCGTTGAAGGAACAGAGCCGGATCATTTACTGACCCTTGATTTAGTTCAAAAGGCATTGGAAGATGCCGGTGTATTTCAGAAGAAAACATCCCTTGAAAAAACAGGAATTGTAATTGGTAAAGGAAATTATACAGGACCGGGAGCAACCCGGGCTATAGAAATTGTAAGAACCGGAGAACAGATTTCCTCGTTATTACAGGAATTACTGCCTCAGGTATCTTCCGCTGATATTGAAAAAGTAAAGCATGCCTTTCAGGAACGTAAAGGACGTTTTGCAGCAGATACGGCAATGGGATTAATTCCTAATCTTGTTGCATCGCTTGTTGCCAACCGTTTTGATTTGGGCGGAGCTGCCTTTACCGTTGATGCAGCCTGTGCCAGTGCCCTGATTGCTGTGGATCATGCGGTACAGGAACTCCAGAGAGGAAGATCCGACATCATGATCGCCGGCGGCGTCCATACCGGACAAAATGCTGCCTTCTGGAGTATTTTTGCTCAGTTGGGAGCAATGTCCCGTCAACAACAAATCAAACCTTTCAGCAGTGACGCCGACGGGTTACTGATTGGAGAAGGCTGCGGTTTCGTTGTTTTAAAACGACTCGAAGATGCCATTCGCGATCAGGATAAAATCTATGCCGTTATCAAAGGTGTGGGAGTAAGCAGCGACGGGAACGGAACCAGCGTGATGAGTCCTTCTGTAAAAGGACAGCTGAAAGCGTTGGAACAGGCCTGGATCAATGCTGATCTGGATAAAAACAAAGTAGGATATCTGGAAGCCCACGGAACAGGAACTCCGCTGGGTGATAAAACAGAACTTCAGACCTTAGCACAGTTCTTTGGAAAAGAAGACACAGCTCCAGCAGCCGGGATCGGATCTGTAAAGTCCAATATTGGTCATGCTATGCCTGCTGCCGGAATTGCCGGACTCATCAAAACCTGTCTGGCATTACACCACGATACTTTACCTCCGACGTTATATTGTGAGAATCCTGTTGCCGATATGAAGCACACCCGCTTCGAACCTGTACAGGAACCTAAAAACTGGTCGAAAACAGGATTACCTAAAGTAGCAGCAGTGAATGCCTTCGGCTTTGGAGGAATCAATGCTCACATTGTTCTTGAAGGCTATGATATGCCCAAAAAAGACAATGTATTGCTGCTAGCAAGGCCAACGCATGAAGCTTTACTTTCTGCATTACAAAATAATGATACGACAACAGGTGAGGGAGATTTCAGAATAGCGATATTCGATCCCACTCCTGCGAGAATAGAAAAAGCCATTAAAATTGTTTCTAAAAACCTTACCTGGAAAAACAAGCAGGACATCTGGTATACTTCTGCCCCGCTATTAAAAGATGGTGGTAAAGTAGCCTTCGTATTCCCCGGACTGGACGGCCTGGCTAAAGGTGAAGTAGAAAGTGTCAGCCGTTATTTCGGATTGGCAGCACCTATAGAAACAGAAGGTGAAGGTCTTTTAACCGATGCACTGAATATATTCAACAACTGCAGTATCCTTGACAATTCTCTGAAAAAACTGGGAATTATTCCGGATATGAATGCAGGCCACAGCTTGGGAGAATGGCTCGCCGGCTATTCCTCAGAGTTGGCAGAAGCTAATTCTGTGAAAGCATTAATAGACGTTCTTCATCCTGAAACATTTGAATTAAAAGATTCAAAATTTATTGCCATAGGAGCGGGAATTGATGCAATAACTCCTTTTATTGCTGAAATTTCAGACTTATATGTTTCTAATGACAATTGCCCGAATCAGGTCATTCTTTGTGGCAGCAATGCCGCACTGGATAAATTGGTACCTCTGTTAAAATCAAAACAGATTTTCCATCAGGTACTGCCGTTTCAGTCCGGATTCCACTCTCCTTTTATCGCTGATAAACTGGATGTGATCCTTGCAGGAATGGAAAAAGCACAGTTCCAGCAAACCAAGATTCCTTTATGGTCTGCAACAACGCTGGAGCCTTATCCTGCAGATCAGGCAGCCATCAGAAAGCTGAGTGCGGAACATCTTGTTCAGCCGGTACGTTTTCGTGAACTGACGGATAGATTATACGAAGAAGGTGCAAGAGTTTTCATTCAGGTAGGTACCGGAGGACTCATCGGATTCATTGATGATACCCTGAAAGGAAAAGCATTCAGTACGATTGCTTCCAGTGTTCCTACCCGTTCCGCATTAGCGCAGTTACAACGTGTTGTCGCTTCGTTATTTGTGGAGGGTAAAACGATTGCTCTCGACTTTTTAGAGATTCAGAATCATTCAAAAAAAGCCTCAGGAAAGGGTATCAAACTGGAACTAGGTTCTCCTATTATCCGTAATTTTAAAGAAGTTAAAGCATTGGTTCCGTCTTTTGATGGGCCTAAACAATATGCCAGCTCCTCTGTTGCAACAAAATCCGGTCATCCTCTTGTAAAGGCTTTTCAGGACAATGTTGCCGATATGATCCGTATGCAGGAAGAAGTTCTCACTTTATTCCAGAACCGTCCGGAAATTACAATTCAGCGTCCGGCTCCGGTAGCACAGGCTGCTCCAAAAGCACCAAGAAGTACAACCTTTTCAAAGGATCTGTATGTAACACTGGAAAGCCATCCTTACCTTATCGACCACAGCTTGCTGAGACAGCCTAAAGGGTGGGCTCATGTTGCTGACATGGAACCGGTAATCCCGATGACCATGATATTTGAACAACTGGCGGAAATCGCAGAAGCAGAAATGCCGGGAACACAGGTTCATAAAATCATGAACGTAAGTGTATTCCAATGGATGAACGTGGCTAAACCTTTTGAAAAAACAGTAAAAGGAGAATGGCGCGGAACCCACCATGCTTATCTGGATATTGAAAACTTTGCCAATGCGGAAGTGATCTTAAAATCCTCCCCTGTTGCTGCTCCGGTATTTAATCTTTCAGTCGGGGATCTTCTGCCTATTGAAAGAACACCTGAAGAGATCTATGACATGCATATGTTCCATGGAGATAAATATCAGGGAATTACGGAAGTTTCAGCAGTGGGAACTAAAGGGATCGTAGGAAAGATCAAAGGAAATGGTGGAAAAGGATCTCTGCTGGACAATGCCGGACAATTATTCGGGCTTTGGCTGCAGCTTACCTTAGTGAAAGACCGTATTGCATTCCCTGTGAAAATCAGAGATATTGAATTCTTTGGTGATATGCATGATCAGGAAGGCGTTTTTGAATGTACCTGTATGCTTACGGAGCTTAATGATGAATTTGCTATTGCAGATATCATTCTGAAAAGAGACGGAAAAGTATGGTGTGCCATCACGGGATGGCAAAACAGAAGACTGGAAATCGACGCTGCTCTGTGGAATGTTTCCATGTCACCGTTACATAACCGTCTTTCTGAAGAAATTGCTCCTGAGATATTCTTCTTCCATCAGGCCTATACCAGAGTTGCTTCATGGGATTTTATCCTTAAAAGATATTTCAACCAGACGGAAAAACAGCATCATCAGCAGTTATTACCGAACAAGAAGAAAAACTGGATGGTAAGCCGTGTGGCGGTAAAGGATGCGGTAAGAAATCTTCTCCGCCAGGAGAAAAATCATGCCTGCTTCCCGATTACGTTTGAAATCCGTTCAGACGAAGCCGGAAAACCTTACCTCATTAGTGATTTCACGGAAAACATTCATATTTCACTGGCTCATAAAGGAAAAGAAGCCGTGGGTATTGCAAGATATGGAAAATCGGTAGGCATTGATATGGAAACCATTGAAGAGCGCAGTTCCGGATTCTACGACATGGTATTTACCGACAACGAATTAACATTATTAAAAGACAGAGATCAGGCGGAATGGACGACCCGTTTCTGGGCCGCGAAAGAAGCATACGGAAAGTTTCTGGGAACAGGGCTGAAAGGAAACCCAAAAGCCTTCGAAGTCGAACAGATAAAAGATGATCACCTGTGGATCAACAATATTGAAATCAAAACTATTAAACATAAAAATTATATTATCGGATGGACACTGTAAACGCAACATTAAAAATGAACCACGAAGAACTTTTCACCCTTTTAAAAGGTTTTATTACTGAAGTAATCGGTGAAGAATTTGCAGAAGAAATGGATATTACTCCGGAAAGTTCATTCACGAAAGATCTTGAAATGGACAGCATCGAGATTGTCTCTTTCTCTGAAAAGATTAAGGCCCATTTTGGCGATCAGATTGATTTTACAGGCTGGCTGTCTTCTATGGATCTGGATCAGCTGATCAATCTTGACCTTAGTATGATCATCAATTATATCTACGAATGCCAATAATCACTGTCAACAACAGACAAGTTCATATACAGGAACTCAATAAAGGTGCCGAACAAACCGTGGTATTGATCCACGGTATGTTCAGTAACCTGTCTATTTATTATTTTAATATCGCCCCTATTCTGGCGCAGCATTTCCATGTGGTGATGTATGATCTGAAAAGCCACGGAATGAGTGAGCGCTTTTTAGACGGATATGATCTCGAAAACATGTCATCCGATCTCATAGGTTTAATGGATCATCTGCAACTGGAAAAGGTACATCTGGTAGGGTATAGTTTCGGGGGACTTATTGCTTTAAAAACAGTCTTAAAATATCCTGACCGCATCAACCAACTGGTGGTAATGGAAGCTCCGGATCCTCAGGATGAAAAAGCCCGTAACATCATTGATGAATACAGCAAAGAATTCCTTGAGCATTATGTCGCCAATTTTACAGATACTACCAAAGTTCAAATGGGTAAAAGGCAAATGGAGAAGAATCATCGTATGTATGAGTTTTTGTTTAATCAGACCAGTATTAAGACAGATATGATCAGGGAAAAGCATTTCCTAGGTGAAGCCTCATTCCATACATTGAAGACTCCTGTATTACTGCTTTACGGTGCTGATTCCAACTGCAGACCTACAGGTGAATGGCTGCATACTCAGATCGGATCATCCGAACTTGAATTAATTCCCGGCGATCACAATATTCCCATCCAGCAACCTCAGCTGATTGCAGAGACGATCGCTCAGTTTTTATCTAACATTTTAACGAAGAACCATGGCTAAATTTGCATTTATAGTTCCACCATTGACAGGACATGTCAACCCTACTCTAAGCATCGGTGCTACCCTGCTGGAAAGAGGACATGAAGTTGCCTGGATCAGTCTTGACCCAACTTTAGAGGCTAAACTTCCCGAGGGAGGAAAATTATTACTGATCCGGTATGATCAGACCGACGAGGAAAAAAAAGAAAGCGAACAATATCTCGATATTATTTCAAAAAAAGTAGTGTACGGAATAGACAGCGTGAAGTTCCTTTATGAAGAGGTTCTTATCCCGCTGAACAGACACTGTTATAAAGGAATTGTTTCTTTACTTACCACATATCATCCCGATTTGATTATCGGAGATCACCAGCTTTTTGCGGCCCCTGTTGCTGCCAAAGTACTGGGAATTCCTTATGCCACTTCCGTTACTGCTCCGGCTGCCATTAAAATTATGAATGAGCTGCCTAAAGTACATGAATGGGAAGTGAATCAGATCGTCGCATTACAGCAAGAACTGGGCGTTCATGAAAAACATTCTCTGGCGACTTCCGATCTGCTGACACTGGTATTAACTTCTACTTATTTCTTTGGTAAAATGGAGGATTTACCGGCTCAATATCAATTCACCGGCCCCGTTCTTACCGAACGCCGAATTTCATGTGAATTTGACTGGGACCGCTTAAAAAGTGCCACCAATAAAAAGATTCTGGTCAGCATCGGAACGACTTTCGATCACGATCATAAAAAAGCTTTCTTTCAAAAAGTAGTAGATGCCTTTAAGGATGAAGATTTAACCGTTGTAGTGGTTTCCGACCCGCAACTTTTCGATCAGTGGCCGGAAAACTTCATGGTATACCAACAGGTTCCGCAACTGGATTTATTACCTCATCTTGACGGAGTGGTATGCCACGGTGGTCACAATACCGTTTCCGAAACCTTATCCAACGGAATCCCTTTGGTAGTGATTCCAATTGCCTATGACCAGTCACACGTTGCAGGACGTGTGGTACGTACGGAAGCCGGTGAACGTCTTAATTTCAACAGATTCAAAGCGAATCACCTGAGAGAAGCGGTACAACAGATTCTGAATAACCCGGGGTATCGTGAAGCTGCTCAGAAAGTGGGACAGTCTTTCGCAGAAGCCGGAGGTTCCGCCACGGCAGCAGATTTATTGGAAGAAGCTGTATCAACGACTTCAAAACCTGAAAACCCTTCTAAATTTTTATTCGTTGTTCCGCCGTTTTTCGGACATGTGAGCCCGACATTAAGTGTGGGAGCCAGCCTGATTGCCCGCGGCCATGAAGTGAAATGGTTCGGTATTACTCCACTGGACAGCAAGCATATTCCGGAAGGAGGTTCTTACTATTATCCTGAAGAAGATCTTATTCCGTATCAGGAGGAAATTACCCGTATTCTAAAAAGACAGGATGACGGTCCGGCGTGTTCCGGTCCGGAAGTGATGAAACTGGCACTGGAAGAAACTTATGTCCCGTTTGCCAAAATGATGATGCCCGGTTTAGGCCGGCTTACGGAAAGCTGGAAACCCGATGTTATTGTAAACGACTGTATTACTTTCGGAGGGGCTCTTTTTGCCCATAAACATAATATACCTTGTGTAACCACCACTCCTGTTCCACCGGATGTGATGGGAGATACGGAAAAAAGTGCTCCTAAAATCTGGGAATGGCAGCAAAACCTGATCAAAGACCTTCAAAGAGAAGTAGGCATTCATGAAGAAGGTATTTATATCCATTCACACAAACTGAATATGGTGTTTACATCACAGGCTTTCGCCGGTTTTGAAACCGTTCCCTCTCATATGAAATTTGTAGGGCCCGTAAAAGGACGTCCTAATGATGCTCCGTTTGACTGGGACCGTCTGAATGCCTCTACTACACCCAAGATCTTTGTTTCATTAGGAACTCTTTTAGTGGATATCAGAAAAGCATTCTTTGAAAAAATTATTGCAGCATTTGCTGATCAGCCGGTTACGGTAATTGCCGCTACTCCGCCGGAAATTTTTGAAGAATGGCCGTCTAATTTCATTGTCAACAGCTTTGTTCCTCAGTCTGCAGTGATGCAGCAAATGGATATGGTGATCTGCCACGGAGGATTCAATACTGTTAACGATACATTTCGTAATGGTTTACCAATGCTGATTACCCCGATCGCTTATGATCATTTCCATATTGCAAAATTAATAGAACAGGCAGGCTGCGGAATCAGTATCCGGTACAAAAGGCTGCGTGTGGATGCTCTCCGTGAAACCGTTTTTGAATTGCTTGAAAATCCTAAATACAGGGCAGCAGCTCAGGAAGTTCGAGACACATTCACCCTTGCCGGAGGAAACGACAAAGCAGTAGAATTGTTAGAAGACTTTGTACACCAACATTCAACATTAGCTTCAGTATAGCCTATGAAATCGCTATGATGTGTCTGCATTTATAAAGACAAAGCGATGGTATATGGCCTAAAAAAGACAGATATCTATATATGAAAAGAAGATTGTTATTTGGCGAGCGCATGTTATTAGGAGACGGAACCGAACCTTTTAACGCCGTCATTCCGTTCAGGCTGAGAGGCAGCTTCAAACTGGAAGATATCCAGCGTGCGCTGGCTCAGATTCAGCATAAACATCCGTGGTTAAGAGCTCTCATCACTCATGATGAAAAGAATATTCCATGGTTTGATGTACCGGAAAATCCGATCTCCATTCCGGTAAGGATTATCGCGCGCCAGCATGAAAACCAGTGGCAGGAAGAATCCAGGAGAGAATGGCACACGCCGTTTAATTACGAAAAACTCCCTTTAATCCGGTTTGTATGGATCAAGGGAGAAGAAATTTCAGATATGCTTTTTGCGTTCCATCATTGTTTATGTGATGGTGGCTCTGCAATGGCTTTTTTATATGAATTCCTTCAGGTCCTGGATAATCCTTCAATGGATATCGGGGTAGAAAAACCTATCCTGGGAATTCAGGATGTTGTTCCGGCCTCGGTTCTGGCCAGCCGCAGACAACAGCTTAAAGCGAAATTTATTGGCAGACTGGCTGCTACCGCCATCAGGTGGATTCCTGTCGGCAAAAAAGCTGTGGAGAGACAAAACGATTATTTAATCCACTGGAAGCTTGATCATACCGTAAGCCAGCAATTGATTTCTTACTGCAAATCGAATGAAGTCACTGTGAACACTTTTCTGAGTGCCGCTGTACTTCAGGCATTTAAAAGGGTAAAAGGTACGGCAGCTTTCAATAAAGTTTCCTGTCCTGTAGATATCAGACGTTTTGCTACGCAGGTGAAGGAAGATCATATTTTTGCTTTCGGGCTGATGATTGTTGTTTCTTCTGATCATAAATTAAGTTTCTTAGACAACCTGCGCCTGATGCAGGAATCTGTAGAACGTAAAACTTCAAAGCTGAATCCTTATATCACTATGATGGTGATGGAATCCGGACACGATGCCCTGAATAATTTTACCCGATTATTAAAAAACGGAAAATCATCCAATGACTGCATGTTTTCCAATCTGGGACGTATTCAGATCCCACACCGGTATAAAGCATTTACCCTGGAGACTATTTTCAGTCCTTCTGTGATTGGTCCGTTAGGGAATACTACCACGATGGTGACCTCAACCTTCAGAGGAGAAATGGATTTTTCTTTTGTAGGAAGTGAGGGATACCTGCCTTATGCTGAAGCACTGGCCGTTCGTGACGAAGTCATGAAAATTATTAAATCACAACTGGAATATTTAGCTGTATCATGATGAAAAGACCGCTTATGATGGTGGAAAGAATCATGTATGTAGATTCTAAAACACCTTTAAACTGTGTATTTACTGCAAAAATCTCCGGAGAACTTTCCGAAGAAAACTTTAGAACGGCCCTTACAAAGATCCAGCAGAAACATGCTTTGCTAAGAACGATTATTGATGAATCCGGCGGAAAGTATCCTTTTTTTACAGAAGAAAAAGAGATTACTCCTATCCCGCTCAGGATTATAAGCCGACAGACTGATCATGACTGGCTTTTTGAGTCTGAAAGTGAATGGTTTCATCTTTTTGACGGTGAAAAAACGCCTCTGGCCAGACTGGTGTGGATCAAAGGGACGAATGTTTCTGAGATTCTCTGGGTTATGCCCCATTGTATCGGCGACGGTACTACGGGTATAACGCTGATGCGGGAGCTGCTTTGTCTGCTGGATAATCCTTCGGCAGAACTTCCGCCTTATGAAGCTTTCCGGTCGGTAGATGAATTTCTTCCTAAAGATTTCAATCTCAAATCCAAAAAGCTAAAGGCCAGAATTTACCTCATGTTTGCCGGTGTTTTTTTCCTGCTGCAAAGAAAAAGCAAAAAGAGAAACCACGGGAAAAACTACGCCCTGCACAGAAAACTGGATATTGAAACGACCCGACAGATCACCGAAAAATGTAAGGCCAACGGAATCTCGGTACATGCACTGCTTTGTGCCGCCGTGATGCAGGCTTTCCGTGATATACAGGGAACACAGGCCAAAGGTAAGGTGATCAGCCCTGTAGATGTCCGCCATTTTATTCCGGAAATCAGACAGGATCACTTATTTGCTTTTGCCCCAACGGTGGAACTCACCATAAAAAAAGACAGCCAGGATGTTCTGAGCAATGCGAAAGACATTAAAAATGACCTCATCCAAAAGATCGGTAAAATGGAAGCCCGTGAATTGTTATGGATGGGTGAACAAATGCACCCTGTGGTGGAACGTATGATTTCCCTGCTGAAAACCAGCAACGGAAGCCATGATGTTACACTTTCTAATATGGGTAAAATTGATATTCCGAACGAGTATCAGAAATTTAAAGTAGAATCCATTATTAGCCCTACGGTTGCTTTTCCATGGTTAAATTCCAATACATTCGTAGCCAGTACATATAATCAGCAGATGGATTTCACGTTTATGTCTAATGAGAATTTCCTTCCGAAAGAAGAAGCCCGTAAAATTAAAGATAAAGCCATTGAGCTGTTGACCCTGTCATTATGAAATTTAAAATAAAGCCTGCAAAGCCTAAATTAATAAAAAAAACCACCCTGAAACGCTTTCTGATAAAGCGTACCATTTACTATGTCCTTCCGAATGTATTCTTCAACTTTATTATCGCTTATGCGAGTTTCAAAGAACTGGGATACACTCATTTTTTTGCAGGCACCCAAAACTTAGCCCGTCTCACCCTTCCGATGGCGATATTCCTTCCGGTAGTTCTTACCATCGATATCCTCAAAAGAGTGACTGATGCCGCCGGACAAGGTGCCATAGAGTTTACTGTAGACGAACAGCTTAACCTCAAAAAACTGATGACCAGGCTAAGCATTCTGCATGGAGTGATTACAGGATTACTCGTCCTCTCCCTACTGTTCATCGGACAATATAATTTCTCAAAAGATTATAAACTGGATGCTACAGCAATGGCTGTAGTGGTAGGTGTACTGGCCGGGATTTTGTCTGTCGTGTTTGTATATCTGCCGGTGTGGAGACTGAGGAGATGGATGTGCAGGAAAATTGAAATCGCGGCATAGGCTCACATACAATTGATCTTCTCATTAAAAATAACAAGATGTAATCATCAGTTTTCCATTCTGAAGATTACATCTTCAACCCATTTATACTCTATCTGCCTACTTTCATTGGTGGTGGCGGAAGCTGCTTTTGTGGCGGATAATTATCCATCTCATTTTGTCTGAGTATTTTTTTTAGCCGACTCAAAATCTATGGTAAAATCGACAGATTCTGCGGCAGCATCCTGTTTATAAATTTTATCTTCCAGAAAATTGATCGTATCATTAAATCCGGAATCCATAAAAGGCTTTATATTTCAACTTCAGAAATAAGTGGTGAAAGTCTTATATTTTACGTCTTCCCGTAATTATCCGTTAAAGATTTTCCTTATTATTGTAATCCATAAACAACAAATCCATGAAAACAAATACCACTTCATCTCTTTATATGATGGTATAGAAGATATTCAACATTTATTTACAAATAATTTACCGCCAATAAAGGCTCCGTTCGCTGCTAACGGATCATGTATTATATGGCAGTCAGCAAACTAAAAACCAATATGACTTTTACAGAATTAATTGACAAATTAGAGATTTGGGATGAATGGCAGAAAGGCTACATCCATCACGTACCCCAGTTTATTCAGGAAGCCGGTACGGGAAAGAACTGGGAAGACTGGGACAAAGAAATTTTTTATGAATTTTTTATGCGCTCAGCAGATCAATGTGTTTCATCTCTGAAACAAGGATATTTTACGAATGCAGAGAGAGAGCTGATTAAACAAAACTGGCCCGAACTCTCCATACTTTTACAGAGGATTGCTTTAAATCAGGAAGAGCCTTTATTTGAAACCTACCATCAGATCAAGGAACTGATCCGAAAATGTACGGATAATAATAAAAAAGCAGCTACCAATAGGCTTATCGCAGGTTTACAGCCACAACTTTTATGTACTATCGTCAATGAAGATAAACTAGGCCATCTGGTGTATCTGCTGAATACCCATGTTGACGATTTCAAAATGGAACTTACCTATGACTGGTTTAAGGACAGCCATAATCTGCTTCAGATCTTTAAAGAAAAACTCGACCGAGACGTTTTCGACATTGTAACTCTTCCATGGCAGGTTTATGATTATTTTCAGGAACAAAATACCCCTTCTTCTACAGAACAAAATGATATGAGTGAAAACAAACTGGATCATCAGCTCCGAATTTTAGAATATAAAAAACAAATCATTCTTCAGGGTCCTCCGGGAACCGGAAAAACCAGACAGGCAAAAGAACTGGCAATTCAATTACTGGGATTAGATGATATTAAGGAACTGAAAGATCACCCCCAGTTTAAGCTGATTCAGTTTCATCCCAGCTACACATATGAAGATTTTGTAAGAGGTATTGTGGCCAAACCGGATGAAGACGGAAACGGCATCATCTATGAAGCTGAAAATAAAGTTCTCGGCGATTTTATCAAAAAAGCCTGTGAACATACCCGACACAACAATACTATTTCATCTGCCGTATGGCTGGAAGAAGTATTTGAAGATTTCAAAACTTCTATAGAGGAAGAACTTATTGCCAATGATCATAAAATAAGACTTACCAATAAGCTTTTCCTCACCCATATCGGAGAAAATTCCTTCCATATTTCGAGTGACGGCTGGAAGGGAGACCGTTTAAAATTCAGTGAGATTATAAAACTTTACCAATATGATATCACTGAAAAAGAAGACACAAAAAATTATCATGATCTGGCAAAGGCAGTATACCACAGAACATCCTATTATTTTCCTGTAGTTGAGAAATTCAGAAACTTTGTAAAGGATAAGCCTGCTCCTGCTCCCTCACCTCCGGGATCCCAGTCAGACAAGTACGTTCTGATAATTGATGAAATCAACCGTGCTAATCTTTCATCTGTTTTGGGAGAGTTGATCTACGCTCTTGAATACAGGGATAAAGCAGTGGAAAGTGTATATGAAGTGGACGGTAAAAGAGAGCTCATCCTCCCTTTTAACCTTTACATCATCGGCACCATGAATACCGCAGACCGCAGTGTGGGACATATTGATTACGCGGTAAGAAGGCGTTTTGCTTTTATTGATGTATTACCTGAAGCTCTGGTGGAAGATAGGCATATTCATTTTAATAAAGAAGGTTTTGAAAAAGTTTCGCAGCTATTCAGCAACGGAAATGTAAGTGGCGAATTTGAAGCGAAAGATGTTCAGCTGGGTCATAGTTATTTTATTGCCAAAACAGAAGATATCCGCCCTGATCAGACAAAAGAGGAAATTTTCAGAATGAAGATGAATTATGAGGTCGTTCCTATTCTTCTGGAATACGTAAAAGACGGAGTTCTTATCGGAGATCATGACGGAAAGGACATCAAAGCCTATATCAATGATCTGAAAATAAATAATTGATGGGAATTTTACTTTCGGAACATAAAAGTTTTCTGATAAAGAGAATCATCTCTGAAGAGCCTTTTTCAGAGATCCATGATGAGTTGTATCTTGATGACGACTCTTTCCAGCTGTTTAATACGCTGGAAAGTAAAAAATTCAATCATCAGTCTTTCTCTTTTTCGGTGGTAAAAGGGGAAAACCAGTGTGAAATCAAAGCTGGCTATTTTGTGGGCGTGGACTGGTTGGGAAAAACCGGCAGAACCATATATGTAGAACCTAAAATAAATGCGGGTTTATCACAATATTTCCAGAACTGTCTCAGTGAGGAAGAAAACTCCATACCGGCTACTGAAGAGTTTGAAAGTAATGAAAAAGCCGAAACCAGAGAAATCAATTACCTTAAAATCCTTCTGGATATCATGGCTTTACCACAAACAGCCGGATATTCAAAAGAGATCATCCAGATCGACTGGAAGGCCCACCCTATTAGCATTGACCAGAAAGATGATCATTTAACGCCGTTTCTTATTGTACAGTTTCTACAGCATTTAAAAACAATTGTACGAAAAGGGCTGAAAAAGTCTTATTATAAAGTTCAGGAAAACCTGAACAGCAGGATTAAGGGAAAAGTGCTGCTAGGGCCGCATATTAAAAAGAATGTTTTTAAAAACAGACTGACTTCCACTTTCTGTGAGTTTCAGGTATTCGGAGAGGATCATCTGGAGAATCGTTTTTTAAAGAAGGTCTTAGCGTTTTCAATTAGTTATATTGGGAATAATCCGCTATTATTTTCGTCCGGTACGGAATTTAAACATATTCTGAATTATTGCAGACCGGCTTTTGAGCACATCAGTACCGGTGTTAATGAGGATCAGTTGAAAAATATCCGGAAAAATCCTTTCTTCAATGAATATGGAGAAGCTATCAGAATCGGTCAGCTTATCCTGAAACGTTTTTCGTATAACATCACCAAAACAACCCGTAAAAAAATAGAAACCCCACCCTTCTGGATCGACATGCCGGGATTATTCGAGTTGTATTTTTATTGTCAGCTGATAAAAGCTAATCCTCAGGATCAACGCTACATTCATTATCAGTTTAGTACCTATGGAAATCATCTGGATATTCTGATCAGTAAACCGGGCTATGAAATGGTTATTGATACGAAGTATAAACTGAAATATACTAAAAGTCATATTCATAAAGATATCCGTCAGGTTTCAGGCTATTCCCGTCTGAAAAAGGTCATTAATGAAATAAAAAGTAAAAACAATACATGGGAAGAAGATAAAGTGATAGATTGCCTGATCATCTACCCGTATCTTGATCAGCAAAATGCCGGTCAACAGGAAAACACCTCATCATCCTTACTGAAGGATTTTTCACTTGCAAACATTAAAAAGCAATTTGAAAAGACTGAAAATCAGATTACAGTTTATCACAAAGTCTTTAAATTAGGGATTAATCTTCCCCTCATAGATAAGACCGGATAAAAACTCAGCATCACAGCAAAAGTACTTTTTGAAAGTTTCAAAAAGTGCTTTTGCTTTTTCATCCCTTTCCAAAGGCTATAATTACAACTAAACGCGGCTTTTTTAAATATTCTAAAGATCATGGGTGCTTTTTAAATTTCATATCACCAAATGCAGATGAAAACAACCTCATTTTACTTAAAATCACAGGATGCAGTAAAAATACTAAACTATGATAATCAACCAGTTAAAACTTAAAAACTATTATTAATACCTAATAAGCCTCCGAAGGCCTCAGTAAATATTTAAAAAAAAATTAAAGACCAAAAAATGGCCTTTAATTCTTCAACATCCGCTCAATTATGATCATTAAAAGCCCTTATCGGAAAAGTGATTAAAAAATAAAGACGAATCCTGCGGGTGATAAAGGTCAAAATCATTATTTACACTTTGAATATAAATTCCATACAACTGTAAATATTCCAGCAGCCTGTTGAAGTGACTAATAATACTAAAACTTGAAACAATAAGTACATCACCGGGACGTATCATTTCCATTTCTACCAATTGTATGATCTCATGCGGATCTACTTTCCCGTTTGACAGAGTGATATATAATTTTTTTTCACATCCTATTTTTTTTAATTTTTCATCTCTGTTACGATGATCCGGGTTCATTTGTAAGCAAACTTCTATTAATCCAATTTTCATTTTTTCTGGTTTTATATCCAATATGGGAGCTTCTGCTGAAAGCATTACTGTTTCAGCACTTCACTGCTTTCTTCTTTGGTATTCTCGGTGCTCAGTACACTTTGATCCACTTTTGCAAGTTTGTTTCTGGTAGGAATTTTATAATTGACAGAAATTCCAAAACTTCGGCTGTCATAACGATTATCCAGAAACACAGGACTGGCTGTGTTTACTGATTTAAATGACATTCTGGTGCTATTAAAAATATCGTTTGCATACAGGGTAACCTGTAATCTGTCATGATTGAATTTTTTACTTAAAGTCAGGTCAACACGATTCATTGTTGGTTTTGTTGACTGGAACAGGTAGTAATTTCCTTTAGTTGAGTACATCAGGGTCGGAGAAAACCGGATACCTTTCGGAAGAATAAATTGTCCTACCGCATTAAAAAACCATATCCCTTTTGTATTCTGAATATCTTTAATATCCTGGAACTGATAACTTGCATAGAAATAAATAAAATTAATCTTATCCGGGTTATATTTAAACTTCACAATATCCTGAAAAGGTTTATTGAATACTAGAAACGGTAAGGGAACTCCGATATTAAATGTATGCTGTGTCAGTTGATGAATGTTTACATTGGTCTGAGAAAGATTATATCCGTCTCTTTCGATGTACATTACCACCTGATCTTTAACATGGCTTACATTATAGCTAAGAAAAGCATAATTAAAAGCACTTAATTTAGCTTCAAAGTTATCATAAATTGTAGGCTGTACATCAGGATTTCCGGTAATATTTACATTCGGAGACTGCAAAGTATTGTTATTGGGATTCAGCTGGGATATACCGGGTAAAGAAATTTTCTTGTTATAATTCAGATTAAAATAGACTGCTCTTGCAAAATCATATTGTACACTTGCATTAGGGAAAATTTTAGTTTTTTTGAACGGCATCAGATTATCCCAATGAGTCAGTGAATTATTTAATACCGTTCCTGAAATATCATAGTCTTCTGCCCGGACACCGGCAATAAAGCTAAATTTCTTTAATTTGGTGCTGATTTCGGCATACGTTGCTGCTGTTTGTCTTTTGTAATCCAGATTTTTGATTCCGGTATTATCCGTTCTAAAATCCATTCTTTCGTATAAACCTCCGAAATTAATTTTACCTTCGTCCAGCAATTTTACCGGTTGCGAATAATCTACACGGAAATTATAGAAATTCTGACGAAATCCATTATTACCTTCCTGATAAATGGTAACGGGTTCTGTAAAGTAGCTATACTGATCAAAAGTACCTGAATAATCTGAGTAGATCAGTTTAAGATCCAGCTTTTGATTTTTATCATTAAATCTTTTCTGATAAGTTAAAGCAAGCTCATTTCTATAGTTATTATTTTTATTTTTCCCTGTGGTGGAGTATGCTTTTGCAATACCTTCAGGATTTGTTTCACTAACGGGTGCGGAAGGGTTAAAATGCTCATTCTTATAAAGTGCTATTCCGTTATTATTGAAAAGGGCATCGTTATTATTATTGTTAAAATCATAGTTGAATAATACTCTGTCTTTTCCGAGGTCGAATGTCAATCCTACTTTTGCAAAATAGCCTCTCGAATATTTATCACTGAAATTATCTGATAAATCGTCCATTTTGCCGGTACTAAATCCTTCAGCATATGTTTGTCCTGCACTGAACTGCCATCCGAATAATTTATTTCTGGAATTCAGAACAATACTATTATTGAATCTGCTTCTGAATTTATCGTAGTCACTGAAACGATAGCCTCCCGAATAAGTAGCTGTCAGGTAACTTCTGGCACTTTTGGCTACAATAATATTCAGAATAGCTCCTCCTGAAGTTGCCGGAAATTCTGCTCCGGGTTGTGTAATCACTTCCACCCGGTCAATAGAACCTGCCGGAAGTCCTTCCAAAAAAGCATTCAGATTATTTCCGGAAATATTCAGCGGGCGGCCATCCATATAAACAGCCAGGGGTTTTCCCTGATACATCATTCCGGTAACATCTGTAACGACCATTCCCGGAAGTTTTTTTATCCCGTCCAGAGAAGAACCTGAGTTGAGATTAGGTTGTTCAGAAAAATCGAAAATAGTTCTGTCGGCTTTTTGTTCAACAGCTTTTTTAGTTTTGTTAATATTTACACTTTCTATTTCCTTTGCCACTTCTTTTTCCTGTGCCAGAAAAGATAACGAAGCTAAAAGACCGGTTGCTATAAGTGTCTTCTTCATAGTATTTATAATTTTTCTTTAGTTAAGAATTCTCCTGATGCTTTTATATTACCATTATCGGTAATTCTGTATTGCAATACATCTCCGCTGATCTGATTCAATTTTATACTTCCGTTTTTCAGTACTTCGAGAAAACAATGCTTTATCATTAGCTTAGAAGAAGAAAACATATCCCCGTTCCCTTCTAATCTGAAAACAGACTGATCTATTCTGAACGGGTCTTTAAAAATAAAATCACCATTTCGGTAGAGCTTAAAATCAAATTTGCTCATCTCTTTGGGTAAATAGACTCTGATAACAGGATACTCCCGATTTCTATTAAAAAGCCTTATATAGATATTGGTACGAACTTTCTGATACAGCAATGTCTTTCCGTCTTCCTGTTCAATTGTAAAGGTTTTTCTGGTTTTGTCATCAATCTGATATTTCACGGTATTGTCATCAGAATTAAAGAAAAGGACAGTTCCGTTTCCCTCAAGAGTACAATCATGATCAGTAAGGGAAAAAGAATTCCTGTTAATAACCTGATCTTTGGTTAATAACATATCTATGATAATAAAGCCCACTATTAAGGCGGCAACAATAAAAAATACTTTAGACATTTTTCGGAGTATTAAAGAAGGTTAATAATCTAAGGCTCAATGTATAGAGAATAAAAAGATTGAAAATAAATTTACCGACAGTCAGAAAATAATCAAATTCCAGACTTGGTGTAAGCGTATAAATATTGATCACTTTTAAGATGAAAAAACGCAGGAAAGTAAACAACAGATAAAAGACCATACAAAAGTGTATAATGCTATAGATGAATAAAAAATTATTAAATTTTTCGTTTCCTCTCCATAAGCTGATCAGGTATGTATAAGATCTTCCGTAGAGTCCTTTTAAATCAAAATAATCTGATAAAACCCAATAGCCGTCATTTTTCAAAAATGGTAATAATGAAAAAATAATAATCGCCAGATTGGCCTTCAAAAATAATATGATAAAATTGGTGTCTTTTACAAATAAAAAAATAAGAATTGCAAAAATTAACTGATAATAGATTCCTGAAAGATTGACTACAATTCTTTTCATTTTATCCAATGTCCATATTGTGGTTACATTGGAATAAAAAACCGGAAATATGAAGAAAAAGCCAAAACCAATTTCTCCGGGAGTGAGTCTAAATCTTTTGGCAGCAGAGGCATGACCAAATTCATGAAAAACTGATGCAAAAAAAATAGACAGATATAGATAGAATACTTCATACTTATTGGTTATTTTTAAATAGTTTTTCCCGACAGCAGAATTGGTTTCAAATATAAATGCTGATATAAACAATGAAAAAATCAATACAAACAACATAAAAAAATGACTTTCCTTTTTAGGAATCAGATGTTTTAATAAATCTGTGATTGTATTAACATGGTTTTTTCTGAAAATAGTAAACCTGAAAAAGATTCCGCCTTTACTTTTAGTTTCTTTTACCTGCAGCTTCTCTTCGATATTACTTAGGACAAAATCAAATTCCTCTTGATTCAGACTGAATTTTTCATATACTTTGTCACTATCTATGTTATTTTCTTTTTTCAGAAAATGGATAATACTGAATATAAAATCATTGATGACAAAGCACTTTCCTTCGTATTCCATAACAAGCTCCTTTCCGTTATCAGCTAAGGAAACATTATTAAAGTTAATTTTGCAGTTCTCATTAATTTTCATTTTTCACCAAAATGTTATTTTCTATTAATAATCTTATAATCTCTTCTCCCTTAAGGATCTCATAGACATCTCTGAGTTTTAATGTAATGCCTTCCCGGGCCGTCATATTCAGGAATTGCCGTACTCTATCAGAAGCTCTGAAAATATGAAAAGTTGAATAGGCACAGATGTGGATAAATCCGTCAGACTCTATAATTTCGAAGTTATTACCATCTACTATATACTGATTCTTATCTTCTATATCAATGACATACTCCGGATCATCGAAAGCAAATAATTTATAGACTGTATGATAAGACTCCCATTGTTCAGGATATTTAACCAGATAATGATTCACAAATCTTTTCCATATGTTATCCGTTACTTCCTGCGGGCTGGTTTCATCCGAAGGATATATAGGGTCCTCAAAACTAAGCACAGCATGATCATTTTTCCATATACTAAAAACAGGAACTACAGGAACTTTTAATTTGAATGCCAGTTGAATGATTGCACTTTTAGCATATAACTGAGCATTCAGCACATCACAAATCTGGGCATTATTGCTTTTTCTGATATCTCCAAGTCCCACTCCGGTATCAATTAAAGAAAAAACACTTCCCCCGTTTTTTAAGGTTGCTATAATTTTTCTCATTCCTGTAGGCGTATCCCCCAACAGGATATTCTCTTTATCAAAATTCAGTTTCTCACTGGTTATGGTATGAGAGAAACGATCCAGTTTTTCTGTAGATAGCCTGGAAGCAACAAAATTTATATCAATCCTGTTTCTTAAAAGCGTAATAGGAATATTAAAAAAGGGACCAAAATGGAATGATATATAAATGACATTTTCAATTGGTTTGATGGTATTGTGAATCGTGGTATTTTCAAGGAAAATATCTTTATTAAAAGAATTGTACTGTAAGTATTCCTTTAAGACACTTTCATATTTTTCTCTTCCAAATATTTTGATAATAGACCCCTTGGTTACAAAACGAGCATATTCATTCATGGTAAAATCATTTAAATAGACCAGCGCCTTAATAATAAGTATGTAAGACGCCGGTCCGGATAGGGTTTAATTTACTGATGAAGCTTTACATGAAGCATCACTGCCTGTACAACAATAGTTGTCATCCGCCATTTCCTGCTCAGCCGAGATCAGCTGAACCATCTCTAGTCTTTCTTCCAGCTCAACAATTTCTAATTTTGACTTTAGGTCTTCTAGCTTGTTCATAATAAAAATTCAGTGTTAATTAATAATTTAAATTACTTAGACGAAGGAGTACATGATGAATCACTTCCCGTACAGCAGTAATTATCCCCTGCCATTTCCTGCTCAGCCGCAATAAGCTGAACCATTTCTAATCTTTCTTCTAATTCAACGATTTCTAATTTTGCCTTTAGGCTTTCTAATTTGTTCATAATAAAAAATTTAAGTTGTTACAATGTTTTTAGCGGAATCACTTAGATGAAGAAGGTGTACATGATGCGTCACTTCCCGTACAACAGTAGTTGTCTCCTGCCATTTCCTGTTCGGAGGCAACAAGCTGCACCATCTCTAACCTTTCTTCCAGTTCAATAATTTCCAGTTTGGATTTTAATATCTCTAAGTTATTCATGGTTAAAAGTTTTTTAGGGGTACAATCCTATTCGTTTCAATTACTTGGATGAAGAAGGCGTACATGATGCATCACTTCCCGTACAACAGTAGTTGTCCCCTGCCATTTCCTGTTCGGAAGCAACAAGCTGCACCATCTCCAATCTTTCTTCCAGTTCAATAATTTCCAGTTTGGATTTTAATATTTCTAAGTTATTCATGGTTAAGAGTTTTTAGTTTTCACAATGTTATTCGTTACAATTACTTGGATGAAGAAGGCGTACATGTGCCATCACTTCCCGTACAGCAGTAGTTATCTCCTGCCATTTCCTGTTCGGAAGCAATCAGCTGCACCATTTCTAATCTTTCTTCTAATTCAACGATTTCCAGTTTGGATTTTAATACATCTAATTTGTTCATGGTTAAAAATTTAAAATTGTTAAAATGTTTTAATTAATTGACAGATGAAGAAGGCTTACATGTTGCATCACTTCCCGTACAACAGTAGTTATCTCCTTCTAATTCTTGTTCCGCTGAAATAAGCTGAACCATTTCCAGCCTTTCCTCCAGCTCCACCATTTCTAATTTTGACTTTAAGTCTTCTAATTTGTTCATAATGAAAAATTTAAATATTAATAATATTTCAGTTTTACACTGAAACCGATTTATACTAATTCTTTTGTTTTGATTCTAAACTCCTTGTTTTCATCCAGATTATCCTGGTAAAACTGTAAAAAGATCCGGTCTTCAAAATTGGTTTTCATAGAAGGGCAAGGGTACATTCCTTCTTTCCATAGTTTAGGGCATGCTCCGCCGCAGATTGGCAGAAGTTTACAATCATAACAAGGAGTCTTTTTCTCCAGTATTTCGTCATTCCAGTTGGCAAACGGGCGTTTGTTGTTATCGATATCAGCATGAGAATGATCAGTTAAACTGCCTATTCTGTATTCATAGTCATTTTCCGTATATACAGGTACCTGAGAGACTTCAGAACAGTTATATATATTACCTTCGGCATCAAATAATTCTGAATTATTATACAAACTCATGCACACAATATCCTTCCCTCTGCTTGGAACTGTTTGTACTTTTTTATTTTTTTCGATAAGCTTTAATGCTACTTCCAGTTCAAATTTTGCAAACTCTTCACGGTTGAGAGTTTTCTTGTGCGCATCATTCCCCCATGAATGTAAAGGCGCTAAATAGAAATTAACATTTTTAAGGATATTTTTCTCATCCAGAATATTAATAAGGTTTTCGGTATCCTTATAATTTTCTCCGTCAATATTGGACCGTATATTGATATTCACTCCGGAATTGGCAAATCTTTTATCATTCACAATGTCTTCAAGGTTTTTCAGAATGAGATCAAACGTTCTTCTTCCGCTTTTAGTATGCCTTCTTTCATCGTGGAATTTTGCAGTTCCGTCAAGGGTAACTTCAAAACTTGTAATCTGGTAATTCAGAAACAAATCATAAAAAATTTCTTTTTTAAGGCTTAATCCGTTGGTAACCATTTTAGCAGTATACCCCATGGATTTGGATTCAGTAAGAGCAATTAACCTTTTACTCATTTTCTTGATCTGGGATAATCCCATCAAAGGCTCACCGCCAAACCATGAAATTCCTAAAGTTTTATAATTCTTTTTGGAAAGGTTGTGCTCTATTCTCTTGAATATCTTTTCATCCACATTGTTGTTGCTGATTTTTTTATCATTGTGAACCTGGCCGCAATAATCACATCCCAACTGACAATTTGCTGAAGGCTGAATTACCTGATAAAGCAGGTCATCATCATTGATAAAGGATTTAAATTTATTGATCACCTTTCTCAGCTCGTCTACATGAGAGGGAACAATAAATTCATAATCAATAAGCTTTTGAAAGATATCAGAATCTACATTTTCAAATTCCTGATTCTGGATTTTTGTAGCCATGTTTTTTTCAATAGCTAATACTTTATTCGTTATTGTAGAATATGCTAATGAGTATTTTGAACAGATAATATTTTTTGAAAAAAATACGTATTTGGAGACTTTATAAATATCATTCATAATAAAGATAAATTCAATTACATTAAATTTTTAGACTGCTAGTAAATATTTCATACAACAAGATAAAGTAACTGTGATTTTTTGCTTAATCTCTTTGTATCATTGATTGGTAAAACATTCCCCTATTTTGTACTGTACACATACTTAAAATCGGATTCTGTGTTTTTGTTGGAACAAATATGGGTCTCCTGCTTTTATAATACAATCAAAGCATATCGGGTTTGATCAATATACCCCAATACCTCCAGTGAATTGATCAATTCAGGTATTTCACCACTCTATTCAGAAGCCTTAATGATATTGATTTTCAACGCAATAGACTAATCATCATTTTAAAGCGGAAAGAATGATAAAAAAAGTGTATTATTGCATATGCAGAGAGATTTACGCTTTTTTTTATGTCTATATTTATCTTTTATCGGTGTCAACATATGTTTTTCGCAAAGCCTAAAGGGGTTTAAAACACCGGATTCTCTAAAAAACAAAAATTACGAACAATTAGAAAGGTCTTTTAGTACAACGTTTCAGTCTGATCCGGCACTTCTGTATGCCAATACTTTTTTAGTTAAGGCTAAAAAAGAAAACAATATAAAGAGAATTGTGGATGGATATTTTCTTCATTTTTTAAAATCAGAAAAGAACCTGAAATATACCGATAGTATTAGAACGGCCATAAAAAACAAAAGCATAGGAGATCTATCATACGGATATTTCAAGACCGGAGATATTTATTATAATGCAGGGTTGTATAATCAGGCACTCACTTCTTATTTATCCGCATTAGAATACGCCAAAAAAAATGATGATCAAAAAAGTATTGTCCTGATCAAAAATGCCATCGGGGATATAAAATACACTACGAATGATTATGATGAGGCGATAAAAATATTCAGACAGAACTATGAATATATAAAAGACCGGGAAAAAGAAGATCCCAACAACTATTTGTCTATTTTATTCAGTCTGACGAATACATACAATTCTGTAAAAAAATATGATTCCGCATATATCTACGGGAATATCGGGAAATCAAAAAGTATTCTGTATGATAAAAAATATTATACAAGAATGTTTGATTTGTCTAATCATGTTACAGAATACTATTTAAAAAAATATCAGCAATCTGTTACAGGGCTGAAGGATAATATTGAATTTTTTAAAAAGTTTGGAATTGGTAATCTTCAGGTGACTTATATGTATTTGTCTATGAATTTTCATGAGATACATGATGAGCCTCAATATTTATATTATTTCAATAAATTGGATTCGTTACAAAAAGTCACCAATAATGTGGATAAAAACCTGATTGGACTGTACGAAAACACACTAAATCATTATAAATTAAAGGATGATAAAGAAAAGCAGCTTTATCTTGTCAATAGGTTAATTGAATTAAATAAAACCATTTACGAGTCCAATTATGCGTTTTCTAAAGAAATTCATCAAAAATATGATACCCCGGAACTACTGGAACAAAAAGAAAAACTAATCACAAATTTAAGTTTACAAAACACCGTACTATACTGGTGGCTCGGCGGCGGGTTTCTGTTATTATGCCTATTTGTGTATTTATATACTGTGAACCGGAAGAAGATGAAACATTACCGGATTAAAGCTCAGAAATTAGTCAGTCATTCAAAAGAAATTCATTCTACAGCAATCAGCCATCCGGTATCAGCTCCTGAACCTGTTCAGCCATCCATAGCTGCAGCTGAATTGGAGGCTTCCCTAGAAAACAACCAGGAGGACGGTAATAATGAAGCTAAAAATCAGATTCCTTTAAGTGTAAAACAAAGCATTATTACCAAACTTGAAAATTTTGAGAATCAGCAATTATTTACTTCAAAAAATATCACCCTATATTCTCTGGCAAGAGATTTTGAAACCAACAGAGATTATTTATCTAAAATCATTAATGAATTAAAAGGGAAAAATTTTTCTCAGTACCTCAATGAGCTAAGAATAAATTTTGTGGTTAAAGAGCTTAAAGAAAATAAAAAATTAAGATTAAAAACCATTGCTGCTATTGCTGAAGATATAGGCTTTAATAATGCCGAATCTTTCACAAGAGCTTTCAAACAGGTGACGGATACCCTTCCTTCCTACTATATAAAAGCACTACGCGAAGATGCTTAAAATCAAACCATTGACGATAACAGGGTGTCGAAATTGATCAATACCGATAACATTATTTAGGTCGATGATAGAAAAGAATCTATTTTTGCTTCCGTTAATTAATAATTTGGTCACATGAAAAAGAACAGCTTAAAAGCTCAGAAAAAATTGTCTTTGAACAAAATGTCAGTAATTAAAGTATCAAGCTTAAAAACTATCAGAGGAGGAATTGCCGCCATGGAGGATAACGATGATGCAACATTAACAACTGATAAACAACAGGGAACTTCAATATTAAATTTATAAGTAATTATGAAGTGGCAAGATTTTTTATTCAGTAAAAAATCTTGCCTTTTATATGGCTTCAAAAAAAACAGAAACCAATCATCCGGTAATTTTAAAATGTCTATGAAATATATAATCATCCTTATACTTTCTTGTCATACCTTGTTTTCTCAGACACTCATACACCCCGTATCTGCTACAGATACCTATTTTGATAAAAAAGTAACAGATGAATATCGTAATCTGGAAGATTTAAAAGACCCTGCCGTCATCAGTTGGATGAAAGAGCAAAGTCTGCACGCGAATCAGGTACTCAGTACCATTCCTGCACGTCAATACATGCTGGATAAATTAGACGAAATTGACAGTAAGAAAGAATATACCATTAATGATGTACGCATTACAAATAATGATCAATATTTTTATCTCAAAAGAATAGCCACTGAAAACACTCAAAAACTCTATATCCGAAATGGTTTTAACGGAAAAGAGGAGCTGTTATTTACTCCCACCGGCTACAAAAAAAACAATAAGGAATATGTTATCAACTATATGAAGCCTAATTATGACGGCTCAAAAGTTGTCGTTGGTCTCACTGAAAGTGGAAAAGAAATTGGAGAAATGATCATTATTGATGTTGCTCTAAAAACAATATTGCCTTATACTATTACTCATTGCTGGCCATCAGATTCCGGAGTTTCCTGGCTACCAGACGGCAGCGGGTTCATCTATTTACACTACCCGGTTGTGGATAATAAATCCGAGTTATTTCTAAAAAATATGGTCTCTGTATTCTATAAAATCGGAGATGATCCACAAAAAATCAAGCCGATATTATCGAAAGCCGATTATCCTGAACTTAATTTAAAACAAGAAGATTTCCCGATCGTTTCTATTAACAGCAACAATACCGGTTACTTAATAGCCAAGATTGGCGGAGCCGCCAGTTTTTCCAATACTTATTATGCTCACTCATCCGATTTGGCCGATAATAAGCATATCACCTGGAAACCGCTATTCAGAAAGGAGGATAAGGTTGCAGACTATTCTTTTGTACAAAATGATATTTACTTTATAAGTGCAAAAGATTCAAAAAACAATATTCTTGCCCGCACATCATTGAAAAATCCTGATTTTATTCATTCGGAAATAATCATAAAAGAAATGGATGATGAAGTGATTAAAACCATTCATTCCACAAAAGACGGGCTATTTATAACAACAACTAAAAACGGTGTAGAAGCCAAATTATATTTTTATAATTTCAAAAACGGAATCCGACAGATTGAACTTCCCGTTTCCGCAGGAAGCATCAGCATCACTACCAAGTCAAATAATTATACGGATATCTGGGTGGCCTGTTCCGGATGGAATAGTCTTAACCGAAGATATAAATTTCAAATTTCGAATCAAAGATTCACACCTGAAAATTTAAACCCTGTTGTTGATTTCGAGGAATTTAAAAATGTAAAAATTTTAGAAACCACCGTAAAATCTCATGATGGAAAAGAAATCCCTTTATCTATAATTTATAATAAAGATTTAAATCCAAAAGAAAAACTGCCGCTGCTTGCTATAGGCTATGGAGCTTACGGAGTTTCTCTCAGCCCAACTTATGCCAAAGTTGCATTATTATGGGCTATAAAGGGAGGTATTGTGATCTATCCTCACGTAAGAGGAGGAGGAGAAAAAGGGGAAGAATGGCATTTAGGCGGTTTTAAAGAAACAAAACCCAACAGCTGGAAAGACTTTATCAGCTGTATTGAATACATGCATAAAAAAGGATATTCCGAACCCGATAAAACGGCAGTTTGGGGAGCCAGTGCCGGAGGTTTACTTATAGGCAGAACAATAACCGAACGACCGGATCTGGTAAAAGCAGCCATTGCAGAAGTAGGGCTGATGAATGCGGTAAGAATGGAAAACACACCCAATGGAGCCAACTCCACAAAAGAATTCGGAACAGTAAAAACTAAGGAAGAATTCAGTTATCTGTATGAAATGGATGCCTATCATCATCTTAAGAAAGGGGTTAAATACCCTTCTATCTTAATAACAGGCGGCTATAACGATCCCCGGGTAGTAGCATGGCAGCCTGCCAAATTTGCAGCTAAGCTTCAGGAGTATAATGCATCTGACAACCCGGTTTTATTAAAAATAGATTTTGAAGGAGGACACGGAATAGATAATTCTAAGAAAAAAGCGTATGAAGATGCAGCAGATATTTTTGCATTTGCATTCTGGCAATTAGGACATCCGGATTACCAATTCAAAGACAAGAAATAAAGTAATGGCACGCATCACTTATCAGTTTTTTGATAATTTTATTATCCGTACTCCCTTTTTTTCTTTTAAAAAGTTTGAGAACATCCTTAAAACACCGGAACTCCTTATCCGTGAATATTATTCGCCTCAGTTTTTAGAGGCATTATATCTTGCTTCGCCGGATCTATATGAAGAAGTGCTAAAGTGGCAAAACGCTGCAAAAACAAAACAGACACTTCCTCCTCTATCTAAAGATCTGAAAAACACCCTTTTAAAATACTTCATCCGGATGAGTACACGTTGTACTCCTTTTGGTTTATTTTCAGGAGTGGATCTGGGAAATTTTTCAAAAAATGCAGTTTCCTCAGCAACCAGTGAACATCAGTCTCTTATCCGGGATACAAAACCGGATATGCATTTTCTTGTAGCTTTGGCAGAGTATCTGAACACACTTCCACACATCAGAAAAAATCTGTTATTCTATCCTAATAACAGCCTGTATTATACCGGACATAAAATACGATATATTGAATATGAATATTATAAAGGGAAAAGAGAACATGTCATTTCAACAGTCTCTTTATTTGAAGAGCTGGAAAACATTCTGAAAAAAGCACAAAACGGACTTACGATTTCAGAACTTGGCAACATGCTTGAAAGTGATGCTATTTCCGGAGAAGAAGCCCTCGAATTTGTTGAAGAACTCATTCAGAATCAGGTTTTAATAAGCGAGCTCGAACCTAATGTTACCGGAGACAGTTTCTGGGAAAATATGATCACTATTCTTCAAAAAACCGGAGCGGATTCTGAATTGATCCTGATCAAAGAAATATATGAAAAAATTCAGCAACTCGACGGGAATACCAGCAATAATCCTGCAAAATATAAGGAAATAGAAATAGCTGCTAATCAGTTCCCTATAGAATACGAAAGAAAATATTTACTACAAACAGACCTGTATTATCAGAATAATAGGGAACTTAGTGATGAATGGAAAAAGAAGCTTAAAAAAGCAGTAACGTTTTTAAATAAGATTACATCGGTTCCTAAAGAAACGGCATTTACAAAATTTAAAAAGGCCTTCTACAAAAGATTTGAAATGCAGGAAGCTTCCCTATCTTACGTAATGGATACAGAAATAGGCATAGGGTATCTTCAGCATATTCAGAATAACAGCATACATCCTTATCTTGAAGATATTGTTCTTCCCCGGTCATCAGGTCATCGGGAACTTAACCTGAAATTATCTCCCGCTCAGCAAATACTTAACCGAAAGATACAGGAAGCGCTTCTCACTGATGAATGCATAATTAAATTAACTGATGAAGATTTTAACGGGTTTACAGAAAACTGGACAGATCTTTCGGATACAATATCTTTTTTATCTGAAATAATCACAGATAATGAAGAAGAAAAACTAGTTTTTACCGGTGGTGGCGGAAACAGCGGAGCAAGTCTTCTGGCCAGATTCTGTTCACAGAAACATGGAATTAAAAACCATGCAGAAGCCATTATTCAAAAAGAAAATGATTTAAACCCTGATGTTATTTCAGCAGAAATTGCTCATTTGCCGCAATCCCGTATAGGAAATGTTCTGAGACGTCCTGCTTTAAGAAAATATGAAATTCCTTACGGAGCAAAATCTAATTTATCTCAGGAACATCAGATCCTGGTGAATGATTTATACATCAGAATCCGACAGGACAAAATGATTCTATATTCAAAAAAACTTAACAGAGAGGTAAAACCTTATCTTACCAATGCCCATAATTACTCAGCAAATTCATTGCCGGTATATCATTTTTTAAGTGATTATCATTCACAAAACAAACGTACCGTTCTTTCTTTTAGCTGGGGTGATCTGGAACAGATCTATCATACGCTGCCCAGAGTGGAATATGATGGAATTATTCTTTCAAAAGCAATATGGAAGGTATATGATAAAGAATTACAACATTTAAACACATTATCGGACAATCAAAATGCTCTGCTTCAGGGGCTTAAAGAATGGCAGAAAAAACGAAATATTCCGAACTGGATCAAATGGGTTATTTCAGATAACAAACTCGTTATCAATTTACAAAATCATGAAATGGCTTTACTGTTTATGGATATTATAAAACGGAAAAAAACCATTACAATCGAAGAATTTTTATATCATAAGGAAGAAACATTCATGCATGAGTACATTTTTACCGCTTACAAAACAGTCCATGGAAATTAAACGTAGTTTCTTACCGGGAGATCACTGGCTTTACTTGAAAATTTATACCGGTATAAAAACGGCAGACAGTATTCTTCAGTATGTTATTGAACCGTTGACCCAATCACTTCTGGAAGATCAGAAGATCAGTCATTGGTTTTTTATCCGCTATAAGGATGAATTTTCTCATCTGAGACTCCGGATATATGTATCAGATCATACCTGTTCAGATGAAGTCCTTCATGCATTGATGTCAGGGATGAAAGACTATGTAAGTTCCGGAGAAATTTCCAATATACTGAGTGATACTTATACAAGAGAGATCGAACGATATGGAGAATCTGCAGTTTCTCATGCCGAAGTTTTATTTTATCATAACAGTATTCTTACCTTACCTTTTTTATGGATAGATGACGAAGAAAAGCTGATGTGCATCATGTTTTATATTGATCAGATCCTTAGTGAAATCAATTTACCGATAGCTCAAAAACTAGAATGGATCAAGAATACCAATTATCTTTTTAAAGAGGAATTCAACGCTGATAAAAAACTTAACCAGCAATTAGATAAAAAATACAGAATATTTTATCCTAAATTCTCAGATTTCTTACAATCAGAAGACTTTTCCGAATTCAGAGAAATGGTAACAGCCAATATTGCTTTAAGTAAAGACACCCTAGAGGAATTGCTATTGCTTTCTGAGAATGATCCCTCTATTACTTTGCAGTACTTTTTCCAAAGTATTTTCCATATGGCTGTCAACAGGCTATTTATTTCGGAACAACGCTTATTTGAAATGATTACCTATGATTATTTATACAGGTATTATAAAACATTACTTTTTAGAAATAATAATCAAATAAGTACTGTTTAATTAGTCTGCGGCCCGTTCAGGTACTCATTACTGATGTCTTTTTCCTTTTTAAAGTCCATTTTTCCGAATTTATAGCTAAAGCTGATTCCGAAAGAACGGTAAGGCAGTTCTCTTACCGAATAAGAATCATAATCTCCGGTGTTCACTGTGGTCACCTGTCGGATATACTTATTAAAAGGATTGGTAATGGTAAACCCTAAACTTGCTTTTTTATTCCAGAATTCTTTTCTTCCTGCAAAGGTATAGGTAACAGACTGCGGATTTTTTCCCTGTATATTTTTTGCAGCTGAATTATAGTTACCGAATACTTCCAGGATAAAATTCTTCGGAAACTGATAATTCAGATTCAGATTCACCCGATAACGCATTCCCATATCCAAATTGCCTACATAAATCTGGCTCACAATATAGCGGTGAAATGCCATCACATTTGTTCTCAGATTCATTTTATTATGAAAAAAAGGAAGTGAAACCGAGACAATTCCGCCGGAATTATATTCTTTTCCGATATTGTCTCTCGCTGTAACTGATACATTGGTATATTCCGTACCATTAGCCGTAAACACAGGATAAAAGGTTGTGATTTGCTTTAGATCCTGACTATTGATACGCTCAGCAAGAGTCAGGGATATATTACCTCCGCTAGCAAAATTCTTAGTATATCCCAATTCCATATTATCCCCGATCTCCGGTTTCAATGCAGGATTTCCTGTGGTAATATTATGAGGGTCGCTGAAATTAAGGAAAGGATTAAGCTCTGTGTATTCAGGACGTTCTACCCTTCTCGTATATGATAATTTCAATGTTTCGCCACTTTCAAACTTATGAGACAGAATGAATGACGGAACCAGCAAGCCATAGGACGGAATATTCGTATCCGGAAAATCAATTTTGAGCGTTGTGTATTCATACCTCAGCCCTGCTCTTACATCCAGCCAATCCAGCAGTTTAAACTTTGAAGAAAAATAAGCTGCATAAATTCCCATATCATAATTCAGATGATAAGATTGTAAAGGATCTGTTTCATACTGACCGGATGAAGTATTCAGGATATGAACATCCGTAGCATTGGTGATATGCTGTTGTACGGTTTTGGCTCCCATTTCGAAGGTCACCTTATCATTGAACGGATGAACATAATCCACAGACAGATTATGACTGTTATCCGTTCCCGGATTGCTGCCTGAAATTCCATTATACGGAAACGTTGCTCCTGACAGACTTTGAGTCTGCAGATAACTGCTCTTCGGAGAGCCATAACTGAATACATAATCAGCAGTAAGCTCCTGTCCTTCTTTTTTAAAAGTCTTTCTAAAGCTAAGACTTCCATCAACGGAATGAACAGAAGAACGGTTGTCAGAAGTTCTGTATCCGATAATAGACGTTACATCGGAAGTTATATGATCTGTAATATACTGCTGTTGATTGATAAGCCCCGTGCTCTTGTTGGAAAAGCTGTTATAAGAAAATGAACCGCTTAAAGTACTGGATTTGCTAAGCGTCCAGTCAAATCCTAATCCTGTACGGTAGCCCTGTCTCTGAAAATCAGTATACCCGTCCTGTAATAAATGGGTATTGGTGTTTGAGGAAGCATCTCTTGATGTTCTGTCCTGAGAAAAAGGAGTCTTCGCTTTTAATTGGGCATTTCCGCTGAAGAAAGCATTCATGCTGAGCGCATTGTTTTTATAATTGAGATTGAGTGATCCGGCTTCGAACAATGTTCCTCCTGTAGCATTTACAATTCCGTTGATTCCTCTGATCTTATTATCTTTTAAAACAATATTAATAATTCCTCCCGTTCCCTGTGCATCGTATTTCGCACCCGGACTGGAAATCACTTCTATACTTTTAATCTGACTGGCCGGAATGGAAGCCAGTGCATCAGCAAGGCTATTTCCGAAAATACCCGACGGTTTTCCGTTAATCAGAAACCGGATATTGGAATTTCCCTGAAGCTCCACATTTCCGTCTGCATCTACCGTTACCTGAGGTACCTTTCTCAATACATCGATAGCGGCTCCGTTTTGGGAAGTCACATCATTAGCGGCGTTAAATACAATTTTATCTACTTTATTTTCGATCACTGCTTTTTTGCCCACCACCGTGACTCCTTCCAGAACAGTTTCTCCGTTCACCAGCTGAATATCGCCAAGCGTAATACGGGATGTATTGGTACTGATCTGCAGATCGGCAATTGTTTTATTTTTATACCCTGCATAAAATACAGCAATTTTATAAGTTCCCGCTGCAATATGATCAATTAAAAAAGCGCCTTTTTCATTAGAAATCGTTCCGTTAATTTCTTTATTATTCGGATTAAGCAGCCCAATGCTGGCATTTCCTATTGCATTTCCCGTATTGGAATCCACAACCCTTCCGGTTATTTCTCCCTGATTTCCAAACTCTTGTGCACTGACCATCCATGCCATAAAAAAGACAGCCCATAAAATTGATAATTGTTTCACAGTGATTGTAGAATTATTAGACCGCAAAAATGAAAATCAATTTAGTAGAAATTCTGAATTACAGGAAATTTTACAGCCCCGTTTGAAATTTATTTAATTTACTGCACTTATCCGTCATTCCACTACACTTATCCGTCATTCTCGTACACTTGCTGATTTCTTATTTTTTAGACAGCGTCTTTTTAGTTTCTTTGATTTTCTCAAATAACAGAATCATACACCCCATCAAAATATTTTACCATGAAAAAACTAATTTTCTTATCTGCCGTCTTTTTGTCGGTGATCTCCTGCTCAAACCAGGACGAATTAAACCCCACCCGTAGCCCTGAAAACGAATCTTCAGCCATGAAAGAAACTCCTCAAATCAACAGTGATGATCTTACAAGACAGCTTATGGGGAATAACTTCATAGTCAATGAGGGAAGTACCATATCACTCAGTAACAGAGAAAAAGTGATTGCTGATTTTAAATCCGAATATCAGAGAGCACCTACCATCCACGGTCCCTTTACAGCGACGGTTCCGGTACCCTCGCCTTATCCCACCGATCAGAAAATTGTATACCTGCAGAAAGCTGGAAGTCCGGGGTATCCATCCATCGGTACTTATATTGCGGACATCTATAAATATTACTTACAGGTACAGCTTCCTGCTGACGCCGTTACAGGCTGGGTAGACTCGGTAAATACTATAGCATACTCCAATTATACAACCCAGGATATCGGATTTACCACCAGTATGGCAACATCAAACGGACTGAAATATGTTACAGGAAATACCTACACTATGGTTCTGAAATATAGTATAAATGGGCAAAGCATTGGTGCAGTTGTTCCTGCTCCGTCCGGACCTAAAACCTTTACCTATTATTATCTGACCCCTTAATACAAGTGAGTGAAACGATATACGATCATCCTTTAATGTTACTTAACATTGTGACCAGAAACCAACAGGATCTCATCCTTTTGGTTTTTTTCTTATACAGTCTAAACGAGACCCTTTGCTAAAAATGATTCAAATTAATGGGTATAAAGACTCATTTTTATAAACAATGAGCACATCCATCTTAAAAAACTCATGATTTTTTAACAGTATTACGTTTATCATAATACTTTAACATCCATCATAGAGGAACCTCGGATAAATTTTTGTTCTTTTGCAAAAAGTTTAATTTTTAAATAATCACATGTCGAAGTTTGATGAAATCCGGTATTTTCATGACGATGAAGTAAATGACGCATTAGCGGAAGTATCCCGCGATCCGATGATGAAAGCACTGATGAATTTTACTTTTCCGGGAACGGAAGAGCAGATTTGGCTGGAACAGTTTAAAAATATTCATTCTATAAGTGATTTTCAACATCATTTTGTAGCACATACTGTCCGTCAGATTCTTGCCAAAAGTTCTGATGGTTTAACGACTTCGGGGTTTGACCGGCTGGATAAAAATACACCTTACCTTTTCGTTTCAAATCACAGGGATATCGTTTTGGATACCTCACTTCTTAATCTTGTATTATTGGAAAGCGGACATATTATGACTGCCTCGGCTATCGGTGATAATCTTGTAAAGAGAAATTTTTTGAATGTATTGGCCAAACTGAACCGTAATTTTTTAGTTCAAAGAGGATTATCTCTTCGCGACCAGCTCAGAAGTTCACAAACCATGTCTGAATATATTGATCAGCAATTGCATCATGAAAACCGCTCCGTATGGATTGCCCAGCGAGAAGGCCGTACAAAAAACGGGAATGATGCCACTCAGCAGGGGGTTTTAAAAATGCTGGCCATGGCCGCCGGAGATCAGCCATTGACAGATTATTTTAAGTCACTGAAAATTGTTCCCGTATCCATTTCTTATGAGTATGATCCTACCGATTCTTTAAAAATGCCTCAGCTTCTGGCCCAGCACAGAGATGAAGAATATATCAAGGGTAAAAATGAAGATTTTACCACCATGCTCAGCGGAATATTAGGACAAAAGAAGCGTATTCATCTTCATGCAGGACACGTAATTGATAAGGAACTGGATGAAATTGCAGCTCATATTGATAATAAAAACAAACAGCTGCAGGCAATTGCACAGATCATTGATGATTCTATTATCAGAAATTATAAATTATGGCCCACCAAGTATATTGCCTACGATCTGATTCATAATACCAATACCTACGCTTCACAATATACAGAACAGGAAAAGCAATTGTTTATCCGGAGACTGGAAATGCGTATTGATCCTAAAGATCCTGTTTCCAGGGAATATTTTCTTACCATGTACGCTAATCCTTTGATCAATAAACTAAAATCTGAAGGAAAACCGTTAGTATAATTTTCTGTATAATCTGAGAAAATTCAGGGTTTTAAAAGCAGGGTTTTCTCAGATTGGCAGATCATACTGCTTTGATACAGCGTTTTATTTTTCATAGTCTCTATTTTTATTATTCTACAGGTTCATAAATTTCTTATGCCCTTCTCCCTCGAAGAGGCATCGTTTTACGGTTTTCCGTAATGTTCTTCTGATCGTTGTTTGTAGTTTCGAACATTATAAAACAAGGTGTTTTATCTGATCCTATTCGAAAAAACAAACAATACATTATGAATAAAAAAACGACTCCTGCAGATCTTTTTCTCGGAATTCTCGCATTACTACTGATCAGTGTAAGTTTCTATCAGACCTGGCTTGGCCTGCAACAGATTTTTGGCCCCGCATCATTTGTCATTGCATTAGTACTTTCATTATTACTCCTGTTCTTATGCTGGATGCTAAGAAATGCCAAACTGGAAGGCAAACCTACCGGAAGTCTTGTCGGAATTTACATTTTTATTGCTTCTTTCTGCTTCATTGCCAATTTCAATGCCTTATACACGAGGTTTATGAAAACGGATATTTATACTGATGAACTTCGGGACATCAATAAAAACTTCACCACTCTGGAAAATGATGTGGAATCAAAATTAAGTTATAAATACAACAAAATCACCACCCAAAATATTGAGATTAAGAAAAAACAATTGATGGAGCAGATTAAAGATCCCGGAAATACCGGAATTGGAACCCGTGCTCAGTCATTAATCAGAGATATAGAAAAACTGACCGGCCAGAAGGTGGATCTTCTGACTCCTGTAGGAAATGACTATGAAGACCTTTCAGAAAGAATGGGAAAACAGATCGACAATATGATTTCTGATCTATCGCCTGAAGAAAGAGCTTTAAAAACAGATATCAATAATGCGGCTTTAAAATGGAATAAAAACATACAGGACCTGCTTCTTTTATCTAAAAAAGAGAAAGACGAAATGTCTCAGGGTCTGATTGATGAATCGCTTTCAGACTACAACAAACTGGGAAGCAGAGCTCAAACCGTACTGGGAAATGAAAAAATCCATTTTGAACCTGTCGTATCAAAGACTCAGCAGGTAGGAAAAATAGGTTTCGCTTTTGAACATGCTATTAAAAACTTCGGAATGTATCAGTTTGTAGTTCTTGCAGGCTGTATTTTACTTGACTTCGTAATCGTAATTATCATTTTACTGGTCACAAGTCCCGGAGGTTACAACAGAAATAGCGGAGGCAGTGTATTCAATAATAAAAGAAGCGGAAAAACAATAATCCCAAACAACTAAGCCATGGAAAACAGCGAAAATTTAAAACCGTTATCTTTCGAAATCGAAACTGAAGAAGCTTTAAAACCCTTATCTTTTGAATTTCAGAACGACCTGAAAGAAGATTTTGTTCCGATAGCCAAAACCATTTCCAATGATATTAAAAATAAGGAAAGCAACTTCGTTTTCTTCTTTGGTACTGCGGAGTCCGGGAAATCTGTTATTCTTTCTTCAATGCTTTATTATCTCAGATCTTACGCAGGAGTCTTAAGACCCAAACTGGGTACACCGAATTCCAAAGAGGCTAATGTACTCCTCTCTGATTTTTTTGAAAATATACGTCTGGGAGTACTTCCCAACAGAACCACAAGAGATCAGGTAACACGGCTGGACCTTGTTTTTGAACCTAATAATAAATCCAAAAGAGTGGTCCCCATAGACCTTACTTTTCTGGAAACTTCCGGCGAAAATCATAACGATATCAGAAGAGGCGGAAGCTACCACAGTAGTATTGAAACTTTTCTGAATGCCAATATTCCACTTACATTCATTATTGTTACAAGCTATGAATCTGCCTACAAAGATGATTCTCTGATCAATGAATTTCTGGATGAACTGGAAAGAAAGGGTAAAAATCTGAAGTCGGTAAACGCAATACTGGTTGTTTCCAAATGGGATAAATCCGGAAGAATGGATGTGGAAAGTGCCGAAGAACTTGATGGCTTTATTTCAGACCGTCTTCCTATGACAGCACAGCGTATCGACACATATGGATTAAGCAAAACCTACTACACCGTAGGAAGTGTGCAAAATGCAACCGGTGGAGAAAGAATAAATCTTCTCAATCTTTCTACTGCGGAAGTATTGTCAAAATGGCTCTACAGAAGTATTACAGGATACGACCTGGATTATGAAGGAACATTCTGGGAACGTTTAAAATTTAGTTTTACAAATTAATGGATAATACATATTTTTTCTCAGCATTCGGGACTTTTGGAAATCCCAATGGTTTCAGACAATCCTTTTTTCTGGGTGGAAATAAGGAAGTTGCCAAAGAAATCAGAACATTTGATCTGAAGACCGATGCCATTAAACTTTTCCCTCAGAGTCGTATTTATGCTGTGAGGAAAGATTATGCAGGAGGCCGTAATCTTATCTCCTACTCTGTGTATACTTTTGCCAAAGAGCAAAATTCAGACAGAGGAGGTACATTTATAGGATCAAGCCTGCTTTTTATCAATAAAGTTGCTTCAGAAGGAATTATCATCAATGCCCTGAATGATTTTCAGAACAGCCTTGAAAAAAACAATCTCACCGACGGGATCATTACGGTAAATCACTCGGATAACTTTTCCATACGCAAACCTAAAGATTTTGATAAAATAGGTTTTAATGTACGCGATACTGATGATCTGAATTTCACTCAGACCAGTAACCATTACCTGGTCGTTTATTGCGAAACCAATCCGGCACAGCTGCAGATATTTTTCAGTAAAGCCCTTGAACTTCTGAATGCCTATGATACTATTTATTTCACTCAAAGTCATGAAATCGGTGAATTTGTAAAACAAAAAGGACTTTTCAAAATTGTTGATGCCGTAGGTTTTAAAAAGGAAATTGACCATCTTCACGAAGAAAAGCTTCGTGCTATTGAAAATTCTATTGCAGCATTTGAAAAAGAAAAAGAAGACCTGAAAGAAGAGAAAAAACAGCTTCTTGATGATCTTACCCGACAGATTGAATACAATGAAAAACGACATAGGGAAAATGAAGAGAAAATAAAAGAATCTAAAAAAGGACTCGAAGTCATCAGCCAGGAATATGATCAATATGCAAGAAAAATTGATGAAGTAATTACCCTATTGCGATCTGACGGAAAACCGGAAGCCGCGAAGAAAAGGCACAATGAAAATAAAAAGTTGCTGACTGGTATTATTAGTCAAAATAAGGATATCGAATCCTTATCTTCTCTGTCTTCTTCCAGACCCCGGGGATTCTCAAATGAAAACCCACCCAACGAAAACGGACTTGCTGAATACAGAGGATCAGGGAGAAATCACGAGGAAAAAAAATTCAGAATGGATTATTATAAGCTGGCCACCTATATTTTATCTGCGGTACTGGCAGGTGTACTGATTATCGGCTGTATGCTTCTGGATATACATAAAATGATTAATATTAGTTTTTAAAACAGTTTCGTTTTGTAGCTCATACCTATAAAACGAACTGGCTTACATGTCCTCCTTACTTGCTAAGGAGGATTTTTTTATATCTTTAATTCCTGAATCTCTAACCCTTTGAAAAAACATCAGACTATTCCTTCGCATTTCAATCAGCTGGACAACTTTGGCATACAAGTGATGCCCCTTTCTGTTTTACATGAGAAACAGGCTGAAATTCACAGGGATGATCACTATATGTTTATTTTACAAAAGAAAGGTGAATTCATTATTGAAGTAGATTTCAATGCCATAGAAATGAAAGGTCCCTCGGTATGTTTTGTTGCTCCCGGACAAATTCATCATTATATTCGTCAGAAAGATAATGAAGGCTGGTTTTTATTTGCAGAGGCAGGAGTTCTTTCCGAATCTTACAGAGACATCCTGGATATGTATCAGTGGATTCATCAGTACATAATTCTTGAAAAAGATGATCTTATTTTTGATATTCCTCCGGTTCTTGAAAAAATAGAAAAAGATAATACCCTGAATAATTCTTCCGTTGAACATTCACTCGCAGAATCGGCTATTGGAATCATTGTTTCAAAAATGATGCAGACGCGGATTTCAGAAATTCAAAAGAAAGCTCAGAAATATTCTATCACAAGACAATTCAAGAGGCTCATCACAGAAAATTTTAAAACCAGCAAAGAAGTACAGCAATATGCCCGTCTTCTTACCATTACCCCACTTTACCTCAATGAGGTGGTAAAAGAAGTTACCGGATATCCGGCCAGCTTCTGGATCCGTCAAAAAATTATCCTGGAAGCCCGCCGTTTATTATTTTATACCCAAAATGATGTGAAACAGATTGCTTTTGAACTGGGATATGATGATCCTGTTTATTTCTCACGCTTCTTCAAAAAAGGAACGGGAATGACTGCTTTGGAGTTCAGATCAAAAAAGCCATGATTTGTCCCATCATCACCATGAAATGAATATCGGATTTTCACTCTTCTCCTTCTAATTTTGTTCTCATCAATCATAAGAAACCAATACCAGGATTGATGAATAAATCATGACAGTAAATAAATACAAAAACAAACGCATTGCTATTATCGGTGCGGGATTAGGAGGGCTATGCCTTGCTCAGGGATTAAGAAAACAGGGAATAGAATATAGTCTTTTTGAAAAAGACACTGCTACAAATACCCGTACCCAGGGGTACAGAATCAGGATCAATGAACCGGGTAGAAAAGCATTAGAAAGTTGTCTTCCCAAAGATTTATATCAGCTCTTTCTTAACACATGTGCGGCCAGTTATAGCGGTATGAATATATTAACAACAGAGCTTAGGCCTTCAGAAAATAAACTTGTGGAATCCTGGAGTGACGGGGTTAAAGAAGTACCGGACTTAAAACCTAACCGTCTGACTTTACGGGAGATTTTACTTCAGAATTTGCATCGGGATATTCATTTTGGAAAAGAGCTCAACAGCTGGAAGCAACTGGAAAACGGAGAGGTAGAACTATCATTTTCAGATGGAACTTCATTTATAACAGACTTTGTAATTGCGGCGGACGGTGTTCATTCAAAAATCGGAACAGAATACTGCAAAGATCAAAAAGTCAATACAGGAAATATAACCATTTATGGCAGGACATTTTATTCTCCGGAGACCCGGAATACTATATCTCCAGAACTGTGGAAAGGGACTTCTGTTATTGTCAACCGTCATTTCTCTCTGATTGTAGATTCTATGGTATTTGATTTTACAAAAAAGGATGAATCCTGGAAGCCTCTGAGCCCGATATGTAATTATTTTTATTGGGCTTTTATTGGAAATCCTGAAGTTTTTGGATGGCAGTCTGAAGATTTCTACAAGCAACCGGCAGAAGAAATTTACCATTCTGTTCTCAAGCTAACCCATACATGGCACCCTCAGCTTAGGGCATTATTCGAGCAGGCGGAACCAAAGTCCTTATCAGTGACTCCCATCAGATCGTCTTTACCGAAGCCAAAATGGGCTTCCGGAAATATAACAGCTTTAGGAGATGCTGTACATACCATGAGCCCTGCCGGCGGGGTGGGCGCCAATACGGCATTTATGGATGCTGCTTTATTAATGGAAAATATCAATCAGGCAGTGGTAAATAATACACCTATATCTGCAGCAATAGCTGATTACGAAAATAAAATGAGATTCTACAGTAATCAGGCTGTTGAACTTTCCCTGCAGGGAGGTGAGGTACTTCATGGAATCCATGAGTAAAGCCATTATATAATCATCATCAGCCTCCTCCTCTTTAAGAATCAGTATGATATTACATTTCCGGATTCGAAAGTAAATTTCAAAAAATGTCAGCACCGTTTGGGAAACAGTGCTGAAGATTTATCATCATAAAGTTTCCGTTATGAAAAGAAACGATATACAAACTTAAAGGGTTAGGATGATTTTTTATAGTATCAAAACAAGCAATTGCTTGTTTGTTTTATAATCATCTTCATAAAATCTGAAAATACAGGTTATAATTCTTCAAACTTCCTGAATAATAAAGGCGTTGTTCTTTTGCACGTTTGCAACTATTTTTGATCCTGTAGTCTTACCTATAAAAAGAATATAAAACTTAGAATCCGGCATACTTACTAACTTTATATTCCAAACCGGCAGTATGCTATATATATTGTCGGTTTTTTTCATCATATAAAGAAACTTCCTTCCTCTGACGTTCGGCAGATTATCTGCAATACCAAAGAACCGGATAAGAAAATCAATCTCCCTCAAAGAAACTGAAAAACAAATATTTAAAAACAAATTATATGATTTAATCTATACAATTTTCAAGATCTTTCCAGTTTTTCAAAAAATATTATCTTCGCAGCTGATTCATAAAACTTGATGAAATGAAAAAAATAATATTTCTGGCTTCGGCCATACTTGTACTCAATTCCTGCGTTGTAAGAACAGCAACAAAAGTAGTAACCGGTGTTGCAAAAGTAGGCTATAAAGCTGTCAAAGGAACTGTTAACGGAATCAGCTGGGCAGTAAGTAAAGCAAAGGGTAAAATTGATGAAGACCGTTTAGACGGCACATGGAAAATAGTAGGTGTTTATCGTGGTTCTTTTGAAGATTTTTCCAAAGATCAGAATCCTGACGGATCATTTACTTCGGACTGTACCGAGAATAGTTTTGATCAGATGATCTTCAATGCCAAAAAGTCAAAATTCAAACCTGTACATTGCAGCTCCGATAAGGAAGACTGGGTAAAATATTCTCTGGAATTCGGAAAAAACCCTCTGACGAAAGAGAAAGAAAACTATATTGAATACAATTCCAATAATTATATTTCAGTAATTGATGCCAATAATAAAACCATGGTTTTAGAAGGCAACTTAATGCCAAAACTGGCTTTTTCAGGAGCCAAATTATACCTTTTGGAAAAAGTAAAATAATAATTAAAAAAGCCTGTATTTTTTGAATACAGGCTTTTTTAGTTATTATATCGTTACCAACTACAATTCCATGTGCAATACAGGATATTCTTTACCGGCCCCGTCCAATTCTGACCTTCTCAGTATATTGAACCCAACGTATTTGTAAAAATCAACAGCCTGAACATTTTGTTCATTTACATCAACTTTAGTTACCTGCAGATGAGCGATCGCATAAGTGATTAGTTTTTTCCCTATTCCTGTACCCCTACATGTATTATCAACAAATAACATCTCAACATTTTCTTCAGCAACTCCTATAAAACCCACTAACCTACCCTCTTTCTCAAAACCTAGCAAGGTGACATGCTGAAAATATACAGGAAGTTGTTTCTTGTAGTATAAAAAGTCTTCTTTTTTAAGAAAATCATGTGTATTGAGCACTGCACTTTCCCAAATTTCTATTAAACGCGGATAATCTGTTATATTAATTTCTCTAATCATCATTATAAATTTAGAATAGCAAAGGTCAGAACTTCTCTCTGTAAAACACTGAACCCAGGTTAAAAAATACGCTTACGTATTCTGCTTAATGCTTGTGGAGTTATTCCTAAATAGGAAGCTATATCTTTTAACGGAATATAATTTAATGTAATCCCATATTCATGTATCATCTGCAGATAATACTCTTCGGGAGAATACTTAATCAGATCAATATTTCTTTTTAAAATTTTATCCAACAATAAGGCTGTCAGTTCTTCAAAAACTATTTTTACTTTCGGAATGGCAGAATACAATTCGGCTGCTTTCTTTTTATCTATCCGATAAATCACACTATCTACAATCGTTTGCACATTAAAGGCAGATTTCTCCTGCAATGTAAATGAAATATTCGACAACGAAAAAGTACCTTTTTTGCAAAACCAAAAAGTCTGCTCATCTCCTTTGTGATTAAATAGCCAACAGCGTAATATGCCATCAAAAACAAAATAACTATACCCTTCTGTTTCTCCTTCTTTAATCAGAAATGTATTTTTCCTGACCTGTAATCTTTCAAAATACTGATCAAATAACTTAGACTCTTCCGAACTAAAGGTATTAGTGTCTACATTAAACTCTTTAAGTAATTTTTCTAAAAGCATACTTTAAATAGAAATTATTCATACAGCCGATGGCTCAGCTTTTCAAAGATACACATTGATATTTTGCAGAATGCATTTTTTATTTTGTTTTATACCTATGATTTTTTGTGCCAAAGCATTGTATGGCCGGCTTTATCTATTCTCTATCTCAACAATTTTCTTTCCTGCTTCCCCCAGATAATGAAGAACCAGCTTTTCATAGATTTTAGAACCATCATCTACATTGGTAAAAATAACAATCCCTTTTCCGGACTTTGGATGAACCAAACTAATGCATTGTGTCCCCTGATCTGCTCCTCCATGCGATAAGACATAGTCATCATTTCCCAGATCATATACCTCAAAACCTAATCCAAAATATTTATTTTCCTTTATTTTCGTCTGTTTTCTTATCATTTCTTTAAATACCTCAGGTTTCAGATTCCCTCCTCTCATAACACTCACCATAAAATTTCCGTAATCTTCTATTGTCGTATGTAAATCATCCGCGGCATTTGCAATTTTGTTTTTTTCTACCGGATAAGGCTTACCTTCATTATTATATCCGATGGCAAATCTGGATTCATCTGTATTCTGATCCCAGATATAATTCGTTTCTTCCATTTTAAGGGGCTGAAAAATAAGTTCTTTGGCAAGGGCTTCCAGTGGCTTTCCGAATTTTTTCTCCAGTGCTTTACGTAAGTATTCAAATCCTTCGCCGGAATACTGGTATTTTGCTCCCGGATCAAATTGGAAATTCAGTTTTTTATCTTTATTCATCCATCTCCAGTTTGGGAAACCGGTCTGATGGGTCAGAATAAGGCGGGTGGTTAATTTTTTATGTCTGGAATCATCAGCAATATCAGGATCTATCCAGTACGGATCAAGAGGTTCATCCAGCTTCCATTTTCCGAGACTCACCAATTGTAAAGCAACCATTGCAGTTACAGGCTTGGTAAGGGAAGCTACATTGAAACAGGTATTGTAGGGTGCTGAAACCCCGTTTTTTATTTTTCCGAAAACTTTTACCTGTTTAAGCTCTCCATGATCAATGATTCCCAGCCCCAGTGTTGGAATTTTATTTTCTTGCAGCCAGTTTTCCATTAACTGATCATTTTCAAAAACATCCGTATCCTCCCTTTCTTTTTTCTCCCTGTGATCAAAACTCAATGATTGTTTCAGTTTCCACACACCGTTTTCCTGAACCCACAAGTTGGTAAACTTGGCAGAACCGGTCAGCTTTTCCTCCTGTCCCATTTCTTTTTCAAAAAACAGATGATCTCCGTTCTGGATGGCAGCATATAATTTTCCGTCTTTATACATCGGATAGATTTCAGTGCTTTTTTCCACTAAAGCTCTTCTGGCTTTATATGTTTTTGAAGGTCTGCATAAACCGTTGTTGAAGTCAGTCATAAATTTTTTCTTATCAGAAAAGCCATCTTTATCATGATAAAATTCAAGCCGGTCACTGAGTAAGTTTTCCATTTGTGCTGCATTGCATGTATTAAAGCCAACTGAAAAAAGCAAGCTGTCTCCGGACATAATTGTTTTGTATAGGGCATCAGTTTTTGTTATCTGTGCTTCAGTATTGCCAAAGGATGCAATAAAAAAGATGAATATAAAATGAATATACTTTGTCATTGTTACTATTTTTGACAAAGGTTATATTTTCATCCATGATTTCATTAAAAACACACCTGACAAAAACCCGACAAAGTCACGACAACGCCTATATCATACTGAATTTCAACTTAAAATACAATTTCTTTTTGCGATCAATTTCTGAAGCGTTCCTCAGGATCATGACTACATTGGACAATACAATAATAATCATAAGAACAAGGGTAAACTGACGCCCCAGCTTTAAAAAGATCCCAAGCATAAATACAATGGGTGCCATGGCAGTCCAGAACATCTGCAAAGAAATAATCTGCTTCGTTAAACTGTTCCTCTGTTTCAGTATAAACATCAGAAGAAAAGGAGCCAGAATATTAAGTGGCGGCAATACCACAAATAACAGAGAGGAAAGATTCATCATTTTGGCGGAAGTATAATTAACAGCTTCAGCTTCCTTCAAAGGTTCTCTATGTATATCTTCATCTTGCGGGGGAATAACGGGACTCTGCAATAAAGACTCATCGATTTCCAGCGCCTGGGCCAATGCTCTAAGCGTATGTCCTTTAGGCTCTGTGCCTGCTTCGATCCGCTGAATGGTTCTTACAGAAATTTTTGATTTTTCCGATAATTCTTCCTGGGTCAGATTTTTCTGTTCTCTTGCAGTTTTTAGTGTGGGCATTGATTATAATTCTAAGAAATGTTCGATGGGCTAATTTACATTTTTTCAATGGTAAAAATTACGGTTCATCAACAACCAATAAAAAGGAAAGTACCCTGCTTGTAACAGGGTACTTTCCTTCTTTAGACCGGTATTTTCTGATTGTCTTTTATATGTCGGCCAGTGATCCTCACAGAATCCTAGTCCGATAAGCTATAGTACATCTAAAATATTCGTCCATTCTTTCATACCCGGCTACATGATCTTCTACCCTGATATTATGCCATTGTTCCATTCTTTTCCCTCCTCTGCTCATTTTTTCTTCCAGATACAGGACCTCATATCCCAACATGACCATCACTTCAAGATTTCCGCTTCTAAAGTCCAGGTGTTTTATGTTTGTAAAAAACAACCCTGTAAAATGCCTTTATATTTAATCTTAAATCACTTTCAAGTGGAAAATAAAATATTATTGATTAAAAATTAATATTCTCCTGTTTTTTTGTAAACTTGTACTCATATTCCATTATATATGATTCCGTTTCATGAGCTTTTATTCTTTATTTTAGCTGCATTTGTACTCGTTATTAGCCCGGGACCCAATATGATTTATTTAATTTCAAAATCGATTACTCAGGGAAAAAAATCCGGCTTTATTTCATTAACCGGAGTGGTATGTGGTTTTCTGTTTCATATTATTATGGTTTCTTTTGGCCTTACGGCCGTATTATTAGCTGTTCCTGTTGCTTATACTCTTCTTAAAACAGCTGGAACCGTTTATCTTTTGTACCTGGCTTATCAGGCTGTTAAACCAAAGAGCAGAAACGTATTTGAAGTTGATAAAAACAATACTCATCAGGGGCCCGGAAAACTTTTCAGCATTGGCTTTTTGACAAATGTTCTCAATCCTAAGGTGGCTGTATTTTACGTATCATTTTTTCCTCAGTTTATTAAACCTGAATACGGCTCAGTTTTAATGCAAAGCTTAGAGCTTGGGATTATTCAGGTAATAATAAGTTTCAGTATTAATTTTTTAATCGTTCTTACCGCAGCCAAAATGGCTGTGTTCTTCTCTAAAAATCCAGTATGGTTAAAAGTCCAGAAATGGTTTATGGCAGGTGTTCTGACTTATCTGGCAGTGAAAATGGCCCTGTCAAAAGCAAAATAAAAAGGACAGCATTATTTTACAAATCTTTTTAAGTAATGAAAAAGACAATTCCTACTTATGATCTCAATGATATTTCCCAACTGGGATTTGTCATAGAAAGGATTGAAAAACGCACTCAGGATTCGGAAGATATCCTTTTAAATAAAGGAATTCACCGTGACAGTCATTATATCTTCAGCTGCATGGAAAGCGGCTATGTAAAAATGATGGTAGATTTTAATACTATTGAAAGCAGAGACAGTTGTATCTTCTGTGTTCTTCCCGGACAGGTTCATCAGGGATTCGTTATGAATGAAGTGAATGGCTGGTTTTTAGCAATAAAAGCAGATCTGATTCCCGACACGGTACGTTCTGTTTTTGAAGAATCTCTGGAAGAAATCCGCCCTTTGTCTGTAGATAAAGACTGGATTAAAACACTGAATACCTCAGCAGGAATACTGTATTCTTCTCACACTGCAGAAATGATCGGGTCTAAAGAGGGATTTTTGGTTATTCAGTCCTTACTTCATGCATTCCTTGGATTGTTTGCATTTGCCTATTCCCATAAAAGAATTTCAGAAACTTCAGGTGAAAACCGTTCTTTTCAACTGGCCAGGGCATTCAGGATTTTGGTACGGAAAGAATTCAAAACAGTGAAAAGTCCATCAGAATATGCTGAAAAATTAAATATATCGAGAGGATATCTTACGGAAGTTATCCGTGAGACGACAGGTCAGCCGGCTCAGTACTGGATCCATCAGGAAATTCTGACAGAATCAAAAAGACTTCTGGTCTTCACTCATCTTTCGGTTAAAGAAATTGCTTATGAATTGGGATATAGTGATCATACTTATTTCAGTCGTTTATTTTCAAAACTTGAAAATCAGTCTCCTTCAGAATTTCGGAACAAAAATAAAAACAGACAGTAAACCACGAATAGTCCAATTAATTCCCTGAAACCGCTATGGCCGGATAATCGTTTTGCAGCTTTCTTTGCAATAAAAATTATTTATGCCAAGCCTACCCAAATGGATCAATGATACTGTAGAAAGTGTTTGGTCCTCAAAATTTAAAGATTGCCGTATTGTTCAGATAGAAACCATTACTGACGAGCTCCGCCGTATCCGTTTTGCCGCCGATTTACAGGATGTTCACTATGAGCCTGCCTATGCCATAGGAATAAGGGTCAATGAAAGGGATTTCCGTAATTATTCCCCTTTTAATTTCAATAAAGAAGCAGGTACCTTTGATATTGTATTCCATATTCATGACCCGGAAGCTTCTGGAAGTCATTTCATTAATCATTTATCAGTAGGTAATTCTGTAAAAATTCTAATTCCCAGGGGAAAACGTTTTTTTGAGCCTGAGGCGATGATTCATTTCTCCATAGGCGATGAAACATCACTGGGAAGTTCTCTTTCCATCAAAGAAGCCGCGGAAGAGAATAACCTTTCATTCGGATGTCTTCATGAGCTGGAAGAGCCTTCTGCACTGGAAGCACTGGGTTTATACGGATATCATACATCCAGAAACAATATTGTAAGCCTTATCGAATCATTAACCGATTTTTTAAGGGAAGAAAAACAGGCCATTTACAACGACGATGTCATTTTTTACCTCACGGGAAACGGCAACAGAATGACTTTAATAAGAAAATTTCTTAAAACAAAAGGGGTCTCTCCCAGATGCATAAGATCACAGGCCTATTGGATAGAAGGTAAAAAAGGGCTGTAAAGGAAGGCCCGGAAGCCGGAAGCAGAAGTTATACCGGTTATAACTTTCTGCTAATTCTTCCTTATCATACATTTATTTTTGCTTTTGTCCCAGTTTCTTTACTTTTTCCAGCCACTGAATCCTTTGTTTTTCTGTAGAATTTCTGACAACCCCTATATAAGTTACCTTTACCGGCTTTACTCCACAAAATTCCAGAGTCGATTTTTTGAGCTGATTCACACTTGGCCTGCCAAAAAATAATTGATAGTACCAACCGGGCTGATCTATTGTTGTGATGATATGAGCTGTTTTCCCTTTTAAAAGTTTATCCCACCACACAGAATTTTCTCTGTATTTATAAGCAAGCCCGGGAAGGAAAAGCCTATCAATAAAACCTTTCATAATAGCCGGAAAGCCTCCCCACCATACCGGATGTATCCAGACCAGATGATCTGCCCACCGGATTATCTCCCAGGCTTTAAGCAAATCAGGTTCCAGCTCCATTCTTTTTTGATAGCCAAACTGCAGATTAGGGTTAAAATTTAAATCGGCAATTGTGATTTCTCTGATTATCGTTCCTGAGCTAGCTGCTCCTGTCTTATAAGCTTCAGCCACTCCAAAATTAAAAGACTCTTTATGGGGATGTCCGTTAATAATCACTATTTTTTTCATCGTTCCAAATAGGTATTAATAGTTTCGTAAGCATTCAGTTGAGCAAGTAATGATAAGGGCTCATGCAGCTGATGGCTAAAATAAACAGTATTGCCATGAGGATTCCTAAGTAATTCTTCAGTATGAAGAACAGCAGACAAAGCGGTGAGTTCAGCCTGCCCTTTCTCACTCTGCAAACTTAATTTCCTATGACCATTTTTGCTTTTTATGACAATTTCAAATACAGACTGATCACCATTTCCGCTGGATCCAAAAATCATCTTTCTTTCTTTTAAAGACAGAATACTGAAAATCCTTAAATATTGAAAGGTTCCCAACAGCCATGTAATCAATTTCGAATTATAGGTCATTTTTACACTTACATTCGGAATTCTTTCAATGCGGTTTAAAATATACAGATCCGGTACATCAAAATTATAAGCATCTCTTTTCCCTATTCCAAAGGAAAATTCAAAAGGCTCTGTGTTCAGAAAATGTCTGATGGGAACAGGTTTATCATTTTTATAATCATGGAAAGGCACTGCTACATTTTCGGCCATAAAATGAGCAGAACTCTCTCCGGCCAGATCATTAACAGAATAATACACAAAGACTTTTACTTCCCGAACATCCCCGATATCATCAGAAACCGCTTCTACCAATCCGGGAACAATTCCTCCCATCCATCCTGAACTGAATACAATTCTGCTGTTAACCTCCCTTCTTTTTGCAAGATCATAAGCTTTTACAAGATCGGGAGTTGGTTTGGTAATATCAAGGTAATCAATTTTGTGGTCTATGGCATACTTAAGAATATGATCTGCTTTATCATTCACTGAAAGAATGATCATATCAATCTTATGATCAGAAATCACCTTAAAAGTACCGGGATCGGTCACATCTATTTTCAGGTCTTTATCTGTTTTTCCTTCTTTTCTTCCGCCAATAAAAATATTGACATGAGGATTTCTCGTATGTAAAATTCTGGCAATTGTTTTGCCTACTAATCCATTTCCGCCTATGATCAGAATATTGTGTTCCATTTATTTTTTTTTACAAAACTATACAGATCACATTTCAGCTGACAGGACAAATGTCTAAAACGAAATTTCCTTTCGGATACGGCTCAGATGCCGCTGGGTAATTCCGAGATAAGAAGCGAGGTACTGCAATGGAATATTCTGTATATAATCCGGTTGGTTTTTCAGCAGCGCTGTATATCGTTGGGCTGCATTATTGCGTTGCAGCTGAAAGAATCTCTTTTCAAGTTCCATATATTCCTGTTCAGCAATTGCTTTTAAAAAAACAGTCCAGTTCGGACGGTTCCTAACAAGTTCCTCAATCTTGTTTTTCTTTAGAATCAGAAGGTTCGAATCAGAAATAGCCTGCATGGTTTCCATACTTGGATCTCCGGAAATAAATGATGAATAGGAAGCCATAAGATCATTTGGAAATCTGAAACAATATGTCATATCTTTTCCTTCATCTGAAATATAATACGAACGGAAAATTCCGGATTCTATAAATGCAATTTCCTTACAGTGATCCCCTTCCCGTACAAAATAATCATTTTTGTATATTTTTCTTGTTTCAAACAGGTTCAAAACCTCTTTAATTTCGTTTTCTGAAAACAGATTAAAACTTTGGAAATACTCCTGTATCATTGTTATTAAAAATTAATATCATTCCTAATTGAATACAGCGAAAATAAATAAAAAAACAGGTTTAATAAATATCTTACATGATCATTCCTAATATCAGGTCCTGATAAAAACGTAAAATCATCCCGGGATGGGATGATTTTACAACCGTTTTGAATTGATTGAGTTAGTTATATGAAGATATGATGTTTGTGTTGATGCAAATATAGGCAAGCCGTCATTAGCCTGTATCAGGGGAATCCCTAAAATATTATCCGTAAAAATACGGGTTGTGTAAAAGAAAAAGCCCAGTAAGAAAACTTACAGGACTTTAGTTTATCTAACAATATTCTGTTACAATTTAAAATTTCACGGCTTATGGCTACTCTCCATCAATCATTTAAAGAGGGCTTACCAGTTGCAGGAACCATTCTTTAACGTCACCATCAAGGTAAGGTCCGATTTTTTCCTCACAGGCTTTATGATAACCGTTTAACCATGCAATCTCTTTTTCTGAAAGAATTTCCTTTACCACTGTATCTTTAAAGAACGGGCAGAAGGTTAGAGTTTCAAATTCATAGAATGTTCCGTGAATTGTTGTTTCGGCTTCTTTTACAGCAATAAGGTTCTCATGACGAATTCCATAGTGCCCTTCAAGATAGTACCCCGGTTCGTTGGAACATACCATTCCCGGAAGAAGATCCTGAGGATTTAAATCTTTTCTGATACTTTGCGGGCCTTCATGAACGTTCATGAAACTTCCTACTCCATGTCCTGTACCATGATTGAAGTCTTTTCCTTCCATCCATAGCGGAAGTCTTGCAATAGCATCCAGATGTACTCCTTTTGTTCCTTTAGGGAATTTCACCATTGATAAACGGATGAGCCCCTGCAATACCAGTGTTGAGTTTCTTTTGAATTCTTCAGAAACATTTCCTAAAGCAAAAGTTCTCGTGATATCTGTAGTTCCTTCAAGGTACTGACCTCCTGAATCAACAAGGATGCTTGCCTCATTGGTCACCTCTTTGCTTCCTTCTTTCTTTGCAGAATAATGCATGATGGCTCCATTATCCTTGTACCCTACGATAGAACCAAAACTTTCACCAACAAAGTTTTCACCTGCTGAACGGAAACTTCTCAGTTTTTCACCGATAGAATATTCGTTCATGGCTTCTTTTCCGGCATTGTGAGTTAACCAATAAAGGAATTTCACCATGGCAACACCGTCTCTTACCATTACTTTTCTGAATCCTTCCAGTTCAGCCTCATTTTTCTGAGCTTTCATCAGATTTCCCGGAACCGGAGCTTTGATAAACTGATTATCAGATTTTAGTGTTTCAAAAATCTGTTGGTTACTGTTAGGAGAAACCAATACTTTTTCATTTTTGAATGTTTTCAGATAATTGTAAAACTCTTCATAAGGCATCATCTTTACGAAAGCATCATCCATCTGTTTTCTTGCTTCCACTTCCATCTTTTCCAGACCTGTGAACAGAACTGCATCATTTTTTGTGATCACGATATACCCCAGAAATACGGGGTTACTGTCTACATCACTCCCTCTCAGGTTTAATGTCCATGCAACGTCATCAAGACTTGAGATGATATGAACAGTCGCTTCCTGGTCTTCCATTTTCTGGCGGATAGCAGACAGTTTATCTGTTACAGATTTACCGGCTCTTTCTACAGGATGTACAAAAATAGGATTTGTGGAAGGGGCTGTTCTTTCTTTCCAGACTTCCTTTAAAAGCGGAAGATCTTCCAGTGTAATATTTTTTGAATTCAATTTTTGAGAAAGGAGTTCCCAGTTAGCATTTGAAGCAGCTAAAGTATTTACGGCCACTTTACCCCCTGCAGGAATTTCAGAAATGATCCAGTCGATATAGTTAGGAGTCCCCTCCATTCCGTCTTTAAAAAGATCGATCCCTGAACCATCCAGCTCAATAGCAGCCTGTGTAAAGTATCTTCCGTCTGTCCATAGACCTGCTTTATCCTGGGTTACTACCACAAAACCGGCAGAACCTAAAAAACCTGATAACCAAGCTCTTTCCTGCCATTCTTCAGGAAGATATTCACTCATATGAGGATCTGCAGAATATACTATAAATGCATCAACACTATTTTTCTGCATTTCTTCACGAAGTGCAGCCACTTTTTCCTTTGAAGTCATTCTTTTTCTTTTTTAACCACCGAAAGTTACGAAAAAATTAAAGGCTACAAATGAAATGCATTCTCTATTTTTCTTACTCATTCTCCATTTCTTAACAGGAATTCAGAAAGCCGGACTTGATTACTTATAATCAGTCTGTTTGTTTTTTATACTCTCTTTGAAAAGGATAGTTGATTGTGCCGGATATGCGATATATTCTTCTGTCAGAAACCTAGTTGTCCTCAAACTCATTATTTTTAAGAAGCTCGGCAAGAACTTTTTTAGCACGCATCACCCTTACTTTGGTATTTGCCACTGAAATTCCCAGTTCTTCTGAAATCTCCTTAATGCTTTTCTCTTCAAAAAATCTCAGCCTGATAATATCCTGATAATTGGCATCCAGAGATTCTATGGTTTTGATAATTTTCTTCTGTTCTTCATCAGAAATCATGAGCTCTTCGGGAGATTTCGCATACTGATTTTTAACCTCATCCAGATTATCAATGGAATCTTCATTTTCGCGATTCTTTTTTCTCCAAAAATCAATCACTGTATTCTGTGCAATCGTCAGAATCCATGTTTTAAACTGAAAATGCGGGTCAAACATATCCAGCTTAGAGAGTACTTTAGAAAAAACATTTACGGTAATCTCATCTGCATCATTTTCATCCCTTACTTTTTTCATAACAAAAGAAAAAACATCCACCCAGAAAATATTAATGAGTTTCGTCTGGGCCTTTTGGTCTTTATCCTTGGCCCGCTGGATGAGCAGAAATAGCTGTTCGTCGTTCATTACTAACAAATATAGTGCATTTGGCGGGAAAAGACAAATTTGCAAAAAAGTAAGCCGTAGTCCTGAATTTCCTGCTAATATGAACATTTTACGGTTTTGTAATTTTAGCCTTTCACCCTTTTGTCTTTATACTTCTGAATTTACTATCTTTGCCCCGTAAAATTTTTAAAGTAAAAATCAATGAATTCCTTTATAGAAGAACTTAAATGGCGTGGTCTTTTTGCCGATATGATGCCCGGAACCGATGAACAACTGAATAAAGAGGTAACTACTGCATATATTGGTTTTGACCCTACTGCCGATTCTTTACATATCGGAAGTCTTATTCAGATAAAGATTCTGGCTCACTTCCAGCAGCATGGCCATAAGCCGATCGCATTGGTGGGAGGAGCAACAGGAATGATCGGAGATCCATCTGGAAAGTCAGCGGAAAGAAATCTTTTGGATGAAGAAACTCTTTTACATTATGTTGACTGCTTAAAGAACCAGCTTTCTCAGTTTTTAAATTTTGAAGGAAATGAACCTAACAAAGCTGAACTGGTAAACAACTATGACTGGATGAAGAATATTTCTTTCCTTGATTTTGCTAAAAATATCGGAAAGAATATTACTGTAAATTATATGATGGCCAAAGATTCCGTAAAGAAAAGATTCTCAGGAGAATCTGGTGCAGACGGAATGAGCTTTACAGAATTTACCTATCAGCTGATTCAGGGGTATGATTTTCTTCACCTGTATCAGAATAATAATGTAAAACTTCAGATGGGAGGTTCTGACCAATGGGGAAATATCACCACAGGAACAGAACTAATCCGTAGAAAAGCGCAGGGAGAGGCTTTTGCATTAACTGTTCCTCTGATCACAAAAGCAGATGGTTCTAAATTCGGAAAATCTGAAAGCGGTGAAAACTACTGGCTTGACAAAAAGAAGACTTCTCCATACAAATTCTACCAGTTCTGGCTGAATGCTACCGATGAAGATGCTGAAAGGTTTATTAAATTCTACACATTCCTGGGTAAAGAAGAAATTGAAGCTTTAATCGAAGAGCATAAAACCGCTCCACACGAAAGAAAACTACAGAAAAAACTGGCAGAGGAAGTTACAGTTTGGGTACACGGAAGAGAAGAATATGAAAAAGCACTGAAAGCTTCAGAGATTCTTTTTGGACGTTCTACAGCAGAAGATCTGGTAAGCCTTGATGAAGAGACATTCCTTGAAGTATTTGACGGGGTTCCTCAAAAAGAGGTGGCTAAAGCAGATGTACTGGGAATTAATATGATTGATCTTCTTTCCGAAAAATCAGGATTCTTAAAATCTAAAAGTGAAGCACAGAGAGAAATCAAAGGAAATTCAATCTCTGTAAACAAACAAAAAGTAAATGACACATTTACAGCAAATGAAACGGACCTTATCGACGGAAAATTCCTATTACTTCAAAAAGGTAAAAAAAGCTACTTTATCGTAAAGGTAATTTAATTTTTAACGTGGTATACAATATAAAAAACCGGTGTTGAGGCAGATTCAGCACCGGTTTTGTTTGTAATGGATATATCTAAAAAATATTGAATAATTATCATATTCCGCGGATCCGCAAAAAAGAAAGACCGTTTTTTTACCGTTAAACAAAAAAATCGGTACCAAGATCAATCTTAGCACCGATTCTATTTTGAAAGGTCGTTAATTATTAAAATCCATAACCGGCAGAAGCTGCTAAAATCTGTCCGCTTGAAGTTCCTTCTTTCTTCAGTTCCCCGTCTACCCAGATCTGAACTTTTAAAGTGGAAGAAGCATTCGCTCCAATGGCGTTTACCGCAACATTCGCAGTATAAGCTCCGGGTTGTGTTGTAATTTCAGGGCTTGACCAGGTTGTTCCGCTAAGGCTGGTTGCCGTAGTAGCACTCCCGTCAATTCCATAAGCTGCAACATCTATATTGCTTCCTGCAGAAGCGATCGCTTTAAAAACAACTTTATGACTTTTCCCTGCACCCACTCCCGGTACATTATCGTCGTCATCTTTACTGCAAGAGGACACAAATCCTACCAGCATTGCTGTTAACAATACAACAAATGTTCCCTTCAACAGTCGGCTCATTCTCATTTTTTTCATAATCTTTTTGTTTAAATTTTAGTTACTTTATTTAATATTCTATGATTAGTGATTTGATACCTGCAAAGCTATTAGAGTCCTCAAACTTTATCAATCCTAAAAAAAGGGTAATTTTTTCTACCTAAATTCAGGTATTTTATTTGCTGATTTTTTTAATTAAATTCAGCATTTTAAAAAATATTATACAGAATTGACCCATCATGAAGAGATTACTGATCCTATTAAGCATTTTATTATCTTTCAGTTTACATTCACAGCAAATTATCCCGCTTCATGAAAAATCTTATTTAGACAGTTTACAACATATTATAACAGGACCGTCCGCAGCTGTTTCAAAAGGAAATGCTTCTTTTATTTTATCCAACTATTACCGGAATAGTGATTCCCTGCTGAGTAAAAAGTACCTGGAAAACGGAAAAATATTAGTTAAAAACAGCCCCTTCCTGACTGCAAAAGGCTCTTATTATGAAGGACAGTATTATCTGGACCGGAATAAGGAAAAAGCGGCTCCTTTCTATGAACAGGCAATTAAAGCATTATCCAAATTCAAAAATGAGGAATCTGAAACTTTTCAGGCACTCGCATGGTACAGCTACGGTGTCACCCGGAAAGACAAAGAAGGTTATCCCTTCCTTGTTAAAATTATTCTTGAAAAAGCCCTTCCGCTGATTAAAAAATATGATAAAAGCAGAAACCTCGGTTTTCTGTATACCCAGCTTGCTATTATTCTTACGTATAATGCCCAGTTTGAAAAAGCAGAAAACTATAATAAAAAGGCTTTAGAAATTCTTGAAAAAAACTATCCGAATTCTTCGGAACTATTTTACACTTATCTCAATTCTGCCAGTAATTTCTGTTATCAGGCAAAAGGAGATGAAGCCAGAAAATTTCTGGACAAAGCGGAAAAACTAATTCAGCCTTATCCTGAGTCTTCCTCCAATGCTTTCTACTATTATGGTAAAACGCTTTACTTTATTACCAAACAAAAAAACTCGGAAGCATTACCTGTCATTGATAAAGGAATATTTTATGCAAAAAAATTTAATCAGAATCTGCTGGCTCAAATGTTTTATTTCAATAAATATGATATTTTAAGAAAATTGAAAAGATATCCAGAAGCCAAAAAAGTATTGGAAAACGTTTTGGCAGAAAAATCTCTTGTCCTGGACCTAAACAATAGGAAAACCTTTTATAAACAGCTTTCCACACTCAGTGAAGAAATGGGAAATCCCCGCGAAGCATTAGTATGGGAACAAAAATATTCCAGACTCAATGACAGTCTGAATACTGAAAATGTGAAACTGGAGATCAATAAAATTGAAGCGAAGTATAATGCTGTGGAAAAAGAAAGGAAAATAGCTTTATTAAATGCAGAAAAAAATCAAAAGGATTTAGAGGTAAACAAAAAAAACTCCTATTTATGGGGACTAAGCCTTGTTCTTTTACTGGCTTTAAGCCTCTTGATTTTCCTTCTTATTATTTTCAGGAAGAATAAAAAAATCTCTAAGCAAAAGATACATGAGATTAAACAAAAAGAAGAATTATCACTGACTAAAGCCATCCTGGATGGCGAAGAAAGAGAAAGAGAACGTATTGCAAGAGATCTTCATGATGGCCTGGGTGGAATGCTGGCCGGCGTAAAAATCAATTTTTCTACATGGTCTTCCAATCATTTAGATCCCGAAAAAAATCAGGAATTTTATAAAATTCTGGGACAACTGGATAATTCTGTAAGCGAACTTCGTCATGTAGCAAGAAATTTAATGCCTGAATCCCTTTTGAATTTCGGACTGGAGACCGCATTGAATGATCTGTGCGAATTTTACGGCCGTAAAGATCTCGAAATTGATTTCCAGGCCATTGATATTGAAAAAAATCTCCCTCTGAATATTCAGCTTAATATCTACCGGATTGTACAGGAGCTATTGGCCAATGCCATCAAACACGCAGAAGCCAGCAATATTTTATTACAATGTTCTCAGGCTGCGGAAAGCTTCCTGATCACCATTGAAGATAACGGGAAAGGCTTTAAAGAAGGTATTGAAAAAATGACCAAAAGTATGGGGCTTCGAAATCTGAAAAACAGAGTCAATTACCTGAAAGGGAAAATGGAAATTAATTCTGATCTTCAGGGAACAAGTATTAATATAGAACTCAATATCCATGGAGAATAAAAAAATAAATATTGTCATTGTAGACGATCACCCCATCGTTATCGAAGGATTGAAAAGGATGTTTAGCAATCATCTTCATTTTACGGTTTCTGAAAGCTTTACTACAGGTTCTGAAATTATCAATTTTATTCAGCATCATAAGGTGGATATTATCCTTCTTGACATCACCCTGCCGGATGCCAATGGTGCTGAAATCTGCCGTGAAATAAAAAAAATATCCCCGGCCACTGCAGTAATCATGTTCAGTAATCGCTCTGAAAGAAGTATTATCATGCAATCTGTACAAAATGGAGCCAGTGGCTATATTCTTAAAAATACTTCAATCGATGAACTGGCTGCCTGCCTTCAGGGAGCCTATTCGGGAAATATTGTTTTTTGCAATGAGACAAAACAGATTATCAGTAAACCATCACCCCATGACCATACGGTTCCAAGGCTTACCAAAAGGGAAAAACAGATCCTTCATCTGGTAGCAGAAGGGAAAACAAGTATAATGATCGCTGATGAATTGTTTCTCAGCCCGCTCACAGTAGACACTCACCGTAAAAATCTGTTGCAGAAATTTCAGGCCAAAAATTCAACCGAGCTCATCAATTTGGCATTACAACTGAATATGCTTGAAAATACCCCATAAAAAAGCCGCTTTGACTCAAAGCGGCTTTTTTTATTTTAATAATAAATTTACAATTCTAAGAAGCTGTAATCAATAGAAGCAACAAGTACACCTTTTCCTTTCTTCTTATCTGTTTTTACAATTTCGCCATCTATCCAAAGATTGATCGTTAATTCTGAATCAACATCCGGAAGTGATGCATTAGCATCCAGATTTAATTGTGCCTGGCTTGAGTTCACAAAAAACTCATCACTTTTCCAGGTTGTTCCTACCGGATCAAAAATATCAGTTTTAGTAGTTCCTACCTGAGTTACAATTGTTTTAATAACCCCTCCGGTACTAGTCTTTACTTCAAATTGAACCATGTGATCCTGAGATCCGTCATCATCATCTTTTTTACAAGAACTGACAACAGTAACTACAGAAAATAATAAAACGAATAAAAAAGAAAGTCTTAGTAAACTTTTTGATTTGTAAAATTGCTTCATTTCTCCAAATAGATTTTTAATGTTCCAAATATAGGTTTTTTATTAATATAAAAATAACTTTTATAGAAAATTTTCAATAAAGAATTACAAATAATATCAAATCAGCAAAAACAAAAAAAAACAGTCTAACACACAATAATACAGTTCAAATGAACAATCATTAAACATCCGGCATCTGATTGCCAAACTTATTTACATGAATAATAAAACATAGAATTTACAATATGATTTATTGGCTATATTTGCTGTATGAATTTAGATTATATAGTAAGAGAGCCGGAAAATATTACTTCCACTACTCCTGTTCTTTTTATGCTTCATGGCTACGGAAGCAATGAACAAGATCTTTTCAGCTTTAGAGAAACATTGCCTAATGACTGGCTTATTATAAGCTTCCGAGCACCCAGAGATACCCAGTTTGAAGGATATTCCTGGTTTGATATTGATTTTAACAATGCTGAAAATTTTATTGATATAGACCAGGCGAAGGAATCCTTTAATTCAGTATTGGAAAGTATATTAAAAATCATCAATCACTATGGGCTTACCGAAAGCAAAGTACACTTATGCGGCTTTAGCCAGGGAGGTATGCTATGCTATGCCTTAGCGTTACAACATCCTGAGCTTTTTAATAATATTGCCTGCCTGAGTACCTATCCGGAAGAAAAGCTGCTGGATGGTATTGTAAAGGATAAAAAGAAACTGGAAAGATTAAGATTTTTCATCTCACACGGTACTGATGATGCTGTTATTCCTTTAGAATGGGGAAGAAAAGCTGCGGATCTGTTGTATGATCTGAGCTGTTATTTCACATTCAGAGAATATATGAGTGGGCATGGAGTGAACCAGAAGAATTATATGGACCTCATGGAATTCTTCTCTAAAAACGCTTAATTCCATTTGAAATAAATCAATAACGTATTGCAATTTATTGTAATTTATACAAACATTCCTGCATTTGGAATGTTTTTTTATTGATAATCTGTATTTTTTCACTAAATTCAGTAAATGAAATTCAGGGTTCTTTTATTGGGTTTATTTATAAGCATTTTAATCAATGCCCAGAATTCATTTGAACTGACCAATGCTTCCAAAGCAGTGATTCCGTTTAAGTTCATCAATAATCTTATTTTTATTCCCATCAACGTTAATGGTGCTGAACTCACTTTCTTACTGGATACCGGTGTTTCGGAAACCCTGCTTTTCAGTGTAGACAATAAGGAAGTCAAGCTGGCTAATGTAGAAAAGGTGAAATTTTCAGGACTGGGAGGCAGCAAAAGTATTGACGGCTTAAAATCTGAACGGAATTTAGCCCGGATAGGTGACCATATCATTAATAACTCCATGTCTCTTTATATTATTATTGATGAAGAGTTTAATATCTCCTCCCATGTAGGAATTCCGGTCAATGGAATGATTGGGTATCATTTTTTTAAAAATCATCCTATTTCGATAGACTATGCCGCAAAAAAAATAACGGTATATGAAAATCAGGATGCCCTTCCAAAGAAGATCAGAAAGTTTGATGAACTTTCCATTAGCATAGAAAAAGAAAAACCTTATCTCTATGCCGATATAGAAATGACCAATGAAAAGAAAAACTCAAAATTATTGATTGATCTTGGCAATAGTGACGCTTTATGGCTCTTCCCTACTTTAATTAAAAATTTTGTCTATAACAGACCTAATATTGATGATTTTCTCGGCCGGGGATTCAATGGCGATATTTATGGCAAAAGAAGCAGAATCCACAACTTTTATCTCGGAAAATTTAAGTTTGAAAAGCCCATCACTTCTATGCCTGATGAGTTTTCCATTCAGCACGTCAATTTGGTGGAAAACAGAAAAGGATCTGTGGGCGGAGAAATTATGCGCAGATTTTTTGTTATATTTGATTACACTAACAAAAAGTTATATATAAAGAAAAACAGATTTTTTGATGATCCTTTTCATTTTAACATGAGTGGATTAGACTTCAGACAGGATGGGCTGGAATGGAGTGAAGAGAGGGTAAAAATTGAAACTCAGCCGTCCACCATTAAAATGAATGAAGCCTATTCACCGGATTCTTTCCAGTATAAATTTATTCTGAAACCTGTTTTTTCGATCGCAGGGGTAAGAAAAGATTCTCCGGCAGATAAAGCAGGGTTAAAAAAAGATGACAAAATTATCAGTATCAATGGAAACAAAGCATCGGATATGACGATGGAAAAAATCATTGAACTTGTGAAATCTTCTGAGGGCCGAAATATCACCCTTGTTATTGAGAGAAAAAATGAAACTTTAACTTTAGGATTTACCTTAGAAGATCCGATCCCTTATCAAGATTAGCCTATGGAAACCGAAGAAACCACCTTAGACAGAATAAGAACCAGACCCAGATTTAAGATGTTTACCCATCTTACCAAAGAAGAGTATGCTGAAAATTTAAAAAAATACCTTGCGGAACATCAAGATGAATTTTCCGGTAATATCAATAAAGAAGTAGCCACAATCAGCGTAGAAACAAAGTATGATAATTACTGGAAACCCCGTCTTTCTCTGCGTGTCGAACATGAGGATGAGCATACGGTCATCCGGGGTGTATTCGGGCCAAGTTCTGCAGTCTGGACATTTTTCATGTTCCTTTATTTTTCTTTTTCTATTCTCTGGATGACATTCTTTACGATGTATTATGTAGAAAAACAAATAAAAAGCGCCGAGTACCCTTGGGCACTAAGCGCTTCTTTTGTCATGATATTTTTTATTCTTCTCACCTATGCTGCTGCAAGATTCGGACAGCATAAAGGAAAAGAAGAAATGCTTAAACTAAGAAAATTCGCTGAAGAATCTACTTTACAATTCGAGAAAAAAGTTAATTAGACGAAGATTCCGCAGGTTTTTCACTGACCACAGGAGCAGCCATTGCTTTTGCTGTTTTAATAGAATCCGCCACTCTTTCTCTGTTGCTTTGTTCTTTCAGCATTTTAGGAACATCCGGTTCTAATAACTTTGTAAGTTCTTCCACTGAGATATTATTGGCATTCGGATCATTTAAAAGTTTCTTCCAGGGTTTTCTTCCGCCCCAGTTATAGTCTCCGAATACCATAACAGCCGTTCCTCTGGCCTTTGTAGTAGCTCCGCCGGGGTTCAATATCCAGGTATCCGCATATGAATACAACCATTGGGCATCTTTCCTTAATAATCTTAAACATGAGTGTGATGCCGGGTATCCGGGAAGAGTGTATTCATGCCATCCGATTCCTCCTATATTATGAATATTGAAGTTGTAAGGAAGTTTCCATTCGCTGCTTACGGTAGAGATTGACAGTTTCTTTTTCCAGTTGGCAAAAGTAAGACCTCTTGTCGTCTGAGCTGCTTTTTTCCCCATACTTGTAGGTCCCCATTTTACAAGGCTTCCATTTGAATACACTGCGAAAGCCTGAATAGGATATGAAAAGATGACAAATTTTTTCACGCCGCTCAATACATCCAGTTGCATAGGAAAAGGAGAATAAGCCATCAGTGTTGTATCTATTTTTGCCGGTACAACAAGAGTATCTGCATTCCATTTACTTTTGGAATCCAGCCTGTTTAGGGCTAAAATAGCGGTTCGTTCTTTTTCATTATATTTTTTGCTGAATGCTGCATACACAGAATCCCTCATTTTTTTATCTTTTGGAAGTACAAAAGCATTATAAAAACCATCTTCCTGCATGGCAGGCGGAGCTGATTCTTTCTTCACCACAGGTACAGAATCTTTTTTAATAGAATCTGCTTCCGCTTTCGGAGTTTCCGATACAGAAGAAACTGTGTCTTTAAAAGTATCGCTTATTTTTTCTATTTCTTTTTTACATGAAATAAGAAATACCCCGCATAAACAGGCATAAAAAAATGATTTTTTCACAGATATGTTTTTCATAACTAAATTAGGTCATGTAGTTTGGCTACCCAGTACAAATATCAGACCTAAAATTGAAATTCAAAACATATTCTTAAAAAAATCTTAAAAAAAAGTTAATTAAGTGTATTTTTTACAGTAGTTTATTTGTTTTAGCGTAAGATAATGCCTCAGCAATATTATTTACTCCAATTTTATCAAACAGTTTTTTTCGGTGAAATTTGACCGTATCTGCTGAAATAAAAAGTCTTTCAGCTATTTCATTGATCGTCAGCCCGCTGGTATAAAGACTTAAGATTTCATATTCTCTGGATGAAAGCTTCATTTTTTCACTTTTCTCCCAGGTATCTGCATCCAGATCGTATTTCCAGATTTCATCAGAACCATCTTTGCTTAGGATCACATTTCCCGCAGAGGTGTTACTGGAAAGAGAGACAACACATAATGCCTTCCAAACCTGCCCTTCTTCGGTAAGAAACATCGGAGTGAGTTTATGATTTACCAAAATCAGGTTTTTTCTGCTGTTGATCAGATTAAAATCATAAGAAATAGAATATTTTTTCCTGTCAGCAACAGGAATGGTTTCATAAAATTTAAATCCTGCTTCATTAATCTTAATCAGCATTTCTACATCCTCTGGTTTTACATTCTGAAAATAGAAAGCATAACCCAGCGCTTTTACCTCTTCCGAAGTCTTCCCGCACAAGAAGAGCGGATTATCTGAAACATATTCAAATCCTCTGTTCTGATAATTGATGACATACAGACTTTGGTACGTTGTTCTGGAAAGAGCTCTTATAGCTTCCAGGTAGTCTCCCGACTGGCTAAAGTCAATATCTGCATCATGTCTTACTTCATTGCTATCATTAAAAAATCTGTTAATTTGCTCCATATGCTTATAAGTATTCGTATGTCAACTACCCAAAGGAGTAGTTTTAACTACAATACCACAAATCTACACAAAAGTGTAGTAGTTTTCAAAATACAGTGATTTACTTTTGCCAACAGAATTACATGATTGTACCTTTTTTAGAACACCATCACAAGACAGGCTCAAAATAGCACTTCTTCTCTGTTATCAATAACCATGATATAAAGAAGCTGTCTAACAAATTCGGTTAAAGTAAAAAATAGGTTTTGCCATAAAGTTTTTATCGTAAATAACTTGGAATACGAAGATCTATTCAGACTGAAGATATTAAAGAAAGACGACCGAATTACAGCAGCTCTAAAGATCAGCTTTTTAACAGTATTACTGCTTAAAAGTCAAAAACTGATCGAAGCACCATATCGCTGATCTATCTCTATTACTGTCTTGCCAGACAGTAATTTTTTTTCAGACTCTTTTACAACAGCTCCCGATAAAAAGGACACTACCACTTTTCATTATTTTAAGATTAAACTGCTTTTCTGATGATCAGTCTGTCTCTTAATTTCGTTGTTGGAATTTCAAAATATTTATAGATGAAAAAAGGGATCATCAGACATAAAAAAATGTAAATCGGAAAATTGAAGTATCCGGGGATACGATCTACAATCCAAGGTTGAATTAGAGATAAATTGACGAGATACATCGAATATGAAATAAGACTGATGTAAGTAACCGGCTTTGCTATCTTTAAATGACTGGTTGTATAGCTGCTTAAAAAAGGTAAGAGAAAAAGAGTTCCTACGGACATCAATGAAAAAGAAAATACAGAAAGATAGAGACTTCGTGCTTCTGTAATGATTCCTATAAAAGAAAGATGGCTAATAATAATTAATATGAGCCCTGCAACAAGCATTGTTTCCTTCCCTTTATTCCAGATTCGGGGGTAATAATATTTAATATAAGCTCCCAGAACACCATACATTAAACTGTCCAGTCTTGTAATCACCTGTTTTCTGAAGTTAATATCCCAGGAACGCAGATCATGAGGGATAATATCTGTAGAATATCTGTACAGCCGGAATAGGGTAACAAAAAGAATAACAAAGAAAATAACAGAAAGAATAGAAGTTTTTACTTTAAGTTTTAACACCCTGATCAATCCATATAAAAATATAGGCATCAGTAAATAAAACCATTCTTCCACACTTAGACTCCATGCTTCCGGGAAGAACCCGGGATGAGGAGAAGCAAAACTCTGAATAAACAAAAAATACTGGGCATAATCAGATTTTGGAGAATCGTTTGTAAAAAATACTTCCAAAATGACAAGAACAGACAACACCAGAAAATAAGCAGGCAAAGTTCTGCACCACCTTCTTATCCAGAAATTAAATAATACCCTTCTGTCAAATTTATTTTCATTTAAAATCTTGATTAATATGCCTCCTATCAAAAAGCCGCTCAAAACAAAAAACAAAGTAACGCCGTCCAGCATAAAACGGACCAGAAAATCAGAAAACGGCAGATAATGTAAACCATGGCCTATAAAAACAAAAGAAATAGCAAAAAAACGCAGCAGATCCAGTCCAAAAACTCTGTTTTCATCAATATCTATCGTGAATATTTGCTTGATTATCCTTGTTACGTTATTGAAAAGCATTTTTTAATTCTTTAAGCTGAATGGCACATATTAAATGGGTCCGTCAGAATTTCATTTTGAATGCAAAACTAAAATTAAAAATAATATTATCCGTATAAAGAATAAAAATCTAAGAATAAAATTCTGTTTAATACCCGCGGCAGCACCGAAAAAAAGAATAAAGCCACATCGTACTATATTTAATAATTTGTTAAAGATACCATGCTCATATTATCTATAATTTTGGCAAAATATCAGTTATCATGTTATACATCATTATGGTAGTTGTACTACAGGCACTTATCACCCTAACTTTACTGATGTGCCTTATCAAAAACAGAGAATCTGTACTGAATATGTTGCTATTGTATATTATTGTAGTCAGTATGGATATGGGATATGAATATTTTATCATTCAAAAATTCGGTTACGAATCTGTACTGTACGAAATTCCGGGAAGTCTTCGTGTTTTTAAAGGCCTTATATTCCTGTACATTACGACTTATTTAATCAATATTCGGTGGAGAGACAGACTCAGATACCTGATCATTCCGTTCTCATTGATTGTTATTCATCATGCGATTGCTCTCTCTGCAAAAATTTTTGAATTCTCCTGGGCGGATATAGCGATCAAATCCTATAAATCATATTTCAGCTACTACAGTTATTACTGGGTAGCCTGCCTTTCCCTCTGTATTTACTTTTTAACAAAATATCGTAAAAACATCAGCCATCCGGTGGCAAAAAATTTTCGTTACCTGCTTTGCTATGTATTAGCTGGCGTACTGGTTTTTTGGGCAGTATATCTGTTAGGCTGGAATACGATGGTATATCAAAAGATTTATAGTCTTTTATTTCTGTTTCAATTTGGCTGGATTTTGTACGTTTATATTTTAACGTACCAAAGCAGACTACAGAAACAGACTCTGCATACCCCTCATTTTTCAGCTCCAAAAGAAACATATCAGTATAAAGACCTGTCTAAAATAGATTTTGAATCCGTACAACAATCCATCATCGCTTTCTATCAGGAAAGTCAGGTTTATCTGGATGAAGAATTTACTCTGGACCAGCTTTCCGGCCATTTGAAAATAAGTAAGACAGACTTAAGCATTACTTTCAATAAACATCTTAATTCCAATTTTCACGAATATACCAACAGAAACCGGATTCAGCATTTTAAACAGATCTTGTCGGAAGATCCTTCGGCCAGTGTTACTGATCTTGCCTTTCAGTGTGGCTTTAAATCCAAATCTACTTTTTATAAGTATTTTAAAAAGGAATATGACTGTCTTCCTTCCCAGCTCGCCCATTAGTTACAATAATTTAACATTATTAATTACCTGATTTACAGCATAGTTTTCCTCGGACTCCAGAGAATAAGTTGTATAAAATTTAAATGAACTAAAACTTTTAAAAGAGCAGACATCTTTGCATAGAAATTTTTACAAAGATGGCACGCAAAAGACTTTTTTTAACAAAAGCAGCATTTTTTCTTCTTGGGCCTTTAGCCTTTGCACAGACAACAGTTCATGGAATTGTTGTAGATCCCGTGGGAAACCTCCCCAACGCTCTGATTTATATTGAAAATACAGGTGAAAAAATCACTTCCGGTACCGATGGTTCTTTTATCCTCAGTAATGTTTATGATGGTAATTATAAACTTATTATCGAGTACAAAGGATATGAGAGCCTCTCTATTCCTATTACGGTGCTGAATAAAAAGGAAGTGGAGCTCGGACTCATCAAACTGGGAACAAAACTTAAAGAGAACAACCTTCAGGAGGTCATTGTTACCAGTATGTACAAAGCTTCACAGGCGAGAGCAATCGCCATGAAGAAAAACTCCAATACCATTACTGAAGTTCTTTCTGCAGATGCTATTGGAAAACTTCCTGACCGTAACGCTGCCGATGCAGTACAACGTATGCAGGGAGTTTCCATCGAAAGAGATATGGGGGAAGGGCGTTTTGTCGCCGTAAGAGGAACTCCGGTACAATGGACAGCTTCGACATTAAACGGCAACAGGATGCCAAGTGCAAGTGGTGATAACGCCAATCGGGGGATACAAATGGATATTTTTCCTTCGGAGCTCATTCAGAATGTCCGTCTATCTAAAGCATTAACCCCCGACCTGGATGGAGATGCCATTGGTGGCAATATCGATTTTATTACGAAAACATCTCCCAACAAAGAAATACTGGCTATAAGCATGGCTTCAGGCTATGTGAATATGTCCAAATCCCCTACTTATAACACCTCAGTCGTCTATGGAAACAAAATCACTAATAAGCTGAAATTTATTGCCTCTGCAGTAATCTGGGAACGTTCTACTGCCATAGATCAGATGAGGAACATTTTCAATTACGGTCTTCAGGATAAAACAGCGTCTTATTCTATCAACCAGCTTCAGCTACGTGATTATCTGGCCAACCGGAGAACCCTGGGATTCAATACTGGGCTGGATTATGAAATCAACAGCAGGAATAAATTATACTTTAAAGGCTTATACAGCCAATATAAAGACGGACAATCCGTACGGGAAACCTATTTTAATTTTGATAATAAAAATGTAATGCTTCAGGCAAGGCATGCTGATTATCTTACCGATCTGTATTCTATGCAGCTGGGAGGAAACCATCAGACAGGGCAACGCATAGAAATAAACTGGTCCTTATCTAAAGCACGTTCAGAATTCAGATTTAACTCTCCGGAAAATCTTGACAAATATGAAAGAGGGTATCCAATGATTAATTTCATACAACCCATGACCTACGGAAATTTATCCGCGGACGGGAAAAAATACATGGCGATGGATGCTCCGGACAGCATCGGAGACACCGGCACTTATACGCTGCCTTATAATCAACAGCCCATTGCCGCAGATAAACTAAGATTAAACCAGATTATTCTCAGCCAGAACCGTAACAGCGAAACTGACCTCAGAGGACAGGTAGATGCTAAATATAAAGCTTCTGACAGCTTTGAATTTAAGTTCGGAACCAAATACAACAATAAAGAAAAAACAGTCAGTAGTTCTTTACTGGTCTGGATGCCCCAATCTTCCCTGGGAATACCGGGAGCTCCCGTCACTTACCTGAACCAGCTTGAGCGTGAAGGATTCCCTTACAGAGGAGGTTTTATGAATCCTCTTGGTAATCCTTATAACGGGGTTCTCCTGGATCAGATCACCAATACACAAATTGACAGGATGTATGATCCTGATACTCAAAAGAGACTGGGACTGGTGCTGGTAAACTCTAAAGACAGCAATTCAAATATAACCAGCTCGTACAGAGGTACCGAAAATGTATGGGCAGCTTATGTAATGGGGACATGGAAAATTACAGATCAGCTTCAGGTCTTAGGCGGGGTCAGAAATGAATATAATGCCATTACATTCTGGGGGAAAAAAGTAGGATCTGATAAAAATAATACAGCAGAAGATATTAAAGACAACAAAACCTATAATGTATTGCTTCCCATGATCAATATGAAATGGAATATCAGTAACGACCGTATTCTGAGACTTGCTTACACCCGTTCATTTGCAAGACCAGACTTCAATGATCTGAACCCGGGAACCATTGTCAATGATATCACCAATACAATTACACAGGGAAATACCAAACTGGATCCTACATTTTCAAATAATTTTGATATTATGTTTGAAAACTATTTCGGAAAACTGGATCTTATCACAGCCGGAGTTTTCTATAAAGATATTACCAATCTTATCTATAAAGATCAGTCTGTTGCAGATATCGGAGGAAGAGCTTACACATTTACCGCTCCGAAAAATCTGGAAGGGGCAACACTATTCGGGTTTGAATTCGGAATTTCAAAACGTTTCGAAAACCTTCCCGGCTTTTTGAAAAATATTGGCTTCGAGGGAAATTATACCTACATCTCTTCTAAGATGAATATGCCGGTCTACGAAAACGGAAAACAAACCGGAACCATGTCTACCACCATTCCTAATCAGGCCAAACATATTTTCAACACTATACTATTCTATGAAACCAGTAAATTCATGCTGCGTCTGGCCGGAAACTACAAAGGTAATTATGTGAGTGAAATCAGAGCGGCCGCAGGAGCAGATCATTACCAATATTTTGATAAAAACTTTACGGTAGACTTTTCAACCTCTTACAGCATTAGCCGGAAAATACGGCTGTTTGTAGAGCTTAATAATATTTTCAATGAGCCCAACCGCTATTATATGGGAGTAAAAAACCGCGTAGAAAATATATCCTACTCCGGAATACGGGGACAGTTGGGATTCAATTTCAATTTTTAATCAAAATTATTCATTTATATGAAAAAGTATATATACGGAGCTGCATTATGTATGACAGCTTTACTGAAGGCACAGGATAAATGCCCGAATCTAAGGATCAATCAACTGCAAATCGTGGGAACCCATAATTCGTATGCACAACCTGCAGATCCACGGGTACTGGATTTAGTCACCCCTATTATTAACGGAATGATGCAAAAATACGGCAGTCTGATGTCCGAAGAGCAGAAAGCTAAATTTAAAGAATATCATCCTTACGGAATGGATCTGAAAGAAGGATTACATTATAATCATCCTGATTTTGAACAACAGCTGAATGCCAACCTTCGCGGACTGGAAATTGACGTGTATTATGATCCTGAAGGAAGCAGATTCAGTCATCCTGTTTCCTACCAGACATTGCAGGCAAAAGGAATCACGGATCTTGCCCCTTTCAATACAAAAGGACTGGATCAGCCTGGCTTTAAAGTACTGCATATGGCCGACATTGATTTCAGAACCCACTACCCTACCTTAAAAGAGGCCCTTACAGTTCTTAAAAACTGGTCTGATCTGCATCCTGATCATACACCTGTTTTCATGATGATTGAAGCTAAGGACTCCGGATTTCCTATTTTTGAGAACAGTACTAAAGTTTTACCTTTTGACAAGAATGCTTACGATCATCTGGATGAAGAAATTGTGAAATACATGGGAAAAGATAAGATTATTATGCCGAAGGATGTTCAGGGGAATTACTCTACTTTAAAAGAGGCGGTGACTCATAACAACTGGCCTAAGCTAAAAGAAAGTTCCGGTAAATTTATCTTCATGCTTTTACCCGGCAGCGCAGGAACTTTATCGTCTAAGAACAATCCCTATCTTATCAACGGCTCTTTAAAAGAAAGAGTGATGTTTCTCAACAGCGAACCTGATGATTCTTTTGCTGCTTTTATTTTACGGGATAATGCCATTGTCAGACAAAAAGAAATACAGGATCTGATAAAACAGGGATATATTGTACGAACAAGAGCTGATATTGAAACGTATGAAGCAAAAAACAATGACTTCACACGGTCTAAAGCTGCTTTCAGCAGCGGTGCTCAGGTGATATCTACAGATTTTTTCCGTCCGGGAAATACTTATGGGACCCCTTATTTTGTACAACCTCCTCCAGGAAAGGGCTATCTTAAGAACCCATTGAACGCTTCATGTCCATAAAATCTCATCAGACAAGTTCATAAAACAAACTCAATACTTCTTTTAATCATAGTCCTGACAGATGTAAGACCTGTCAGGACTATCTTATGATTTCAGTGTACAAATGAATCAGCAGCCATATTTTTAAAAACCATTGCCCCATCTACCTCATCTGTAGTACAATCAAAAAAAACCTGTAAATTTCTTTACAGGTTTTTTGATTGAGTTGCGATCCGGACGGGACTCGAACCCGCGACCTCCGCCGTGACAGGGCGGCATTCTAACCAGCTGAACTACCGGATCAATTTTTTTAAAAGAAATTGAGAAAACTTCTGCGATCCGGACGAGACTCGAACCCGC
>NZ_JAFAJM010000004.1 GCF_019236175.1 Chryseobacterium sp. | reverse complement strand
GGGGCGAGAATAATAGCCTGCGGATCCTGCACCGTCCGCGAGGAGGTCTCCGGCTGATACAGTATCGTCTGTGAAAAGACCGATACCGACCAGAGCGATAATATATAGAAAATTTTCATGATTTGTGTTTTTGTTTCTAAATAAAATTCTGATTTACAGTGTTTTTAAATAAAATTGTTTATATCCCTAGCTATGCTATCTTTTGGTAATATTTTTACTGAAGGTTCTTCCGTCTTTCAGGGTGAATCGAAGGATATAAACGCCCCATTCATAGCCACTCATATCGATTTTCAGCTGACGGTTGAGCTGGGGAAGATTTTGCTGCTGGAATTTCCAGTGTGTAGTACTATGCTGATACAATGAAACCGATTCTATCAGTTTGTCTGTCTCTTCTGTCCAGTCAATAGTGAGAATATCATTCACAGGGACCGGATATACCCTGACCTGCTTCCAGAACTCTTTTTCGTCCATAAGTGATGTTGTTTTGGGCTCTTCACGTAAGGCATTTGTTTCGGCTCTTTTGGCTGATAGATTGGTTCCTCTGTATTTCTGATTTCCGGCTTCATCGTATTTAAAATAGACTTCGGTCTGGGAAAACCCAAGAAATCCTATCATAAGGGAACATGCCGAGAATAACTTTTTTTTCATCTGTGATCTTTTTTGATTGTCAGAAGCTCCTGCTCCAGCTTTTCAATCTTTTGAGACTGAGATTTTAACTGTTTATTCTGTTCGATAGAGTAGAGCGTTAGCTCTTCTATTTTTTCAAGCAGTTTAGCATCCATTTCCCCCAGATTGATCCCCTCTTTTTCTACTTCTCCGGCAGAGGGAATATTGGGAAGATGGCCCTTTTCTTCAATATGTTTCTCTACTTCTTCCAGACTGCGGAGCTTATACTCTTTTTTGAATACATAGTCTGCCCAGCCATTATTAGAAGGGTTTTCTACTTTTACCAGTTCTGCTTTAATTCCTTTTTTGACGTAGAAAATAAAATTAGGATCATTATCATACTGATCTGTTCCTACCGTTACTTTTCCGGTATTGAAAATAATAAGGTTGCTTTTATGAGCTCCGTCAGTAAATTTTATTCTGGTAATAAACGGTGAATTGGGAGTACTTGTGTCTGTATTAGGGTCCGTAGCATTGTCATTAGCCATATGGAATTCTAAATTTTTTCCGCCTCTGTTCCGTATAACAACGTCTGATGCTACAGACCATGGGGACTGACAGCCATTACAGTTTACACCACCAATTTCCAGCCTGCCGCCATTATTTGTTCCGTTCTTGGTAACGTCTCCCACAATAATACCGTTGACATAGGGTCCCGAAAAAAGCCTCATTCTTTCAGAGTTGTTGGATTTAAATATAAGTTCCTTATCATCACTGGTTCCGATAAAGTTGGTAGAAGGATTGGTCCCGGAGTTTCCGTTGATATTCCAGCTTTGGGCAAAAAGACCGGATGCTGAAAAGGTAAGAATGAATAATAAATTTGATTTCATTTTTGTATTACTTTTTATGTGTCTGCAAAACTAACATCCGTTGTAATTAAAACAAAATCAGTGTTTTGTGATTGTTTTTATCTTATTTGTGTGATTTATAGGTTGGCATAAATACGGATAGAATCAGCAAAATATATTTTGATGAAAAATAAGTCGGATGATGAAAAATGATGTTTTTTTATAAAATGCGTAATGTGAAAAAAATAAAACAAGTTGTAAGGTGAGATTTTGATTCGGGTAGTTTTTTTCTTATTTTTTTAATATTTTCAAGGTTACGGGAGCCGATTTTTAGTGGCTGAGCCTCTGTAAAAGAGAAAAGAAGTATTTCCTTTTTTAGTTGCCTGCAGCCCTTAAAAAAATTATCTTTGTTTTTTAAACTTTTACAGAGAAAGAATGGAAAATAGCAAATACCCAAAGTTTACGTTCACATGGCTTGGCGGCCTTACTTTGGTGATTGGACTGTTTGTAGGAACAATGGCTGTTTCTTTACTGAGTACTTTTTGGAAGGTTGTTTTCAGGGAAAATATAGAACTGAAAGACTGGTTTTTAATGCTGGCGAATTCTGTTGGATTCCTTACAGCTATTGCCTTTTTTGATTTCTTTATAGTAAGACCCACCACTAAAAAAAAGCTGAGTTTTAATTTATCTTCAGTCAACTTTTATACCTACCTTCTGATTTTTCCTATGATGGCGGGAATGATGTTTATTTCAGAATTTGTGACTTCTTTAATCCCGACAACCGGCTCTTTTTTCGGGAGTTTCTATGAATACTTTACCCAATTAATGAATCAGCTGACAGATGATCCGGTGGTAATGGTGATCATGACTGCCGTTCTTGCCCCGGTTTTTGAAGAAATTATATTCAGGGGAATTATTCAGAAAGGGCTGATGAATAAGGGAGTTGAGCCATGGAAAGCAATCCTGTATGCTTCCGTCATTTTCGGTGTGGTTCACGGAAACCCGTGGCAGTTCATCAGTGCAGTAATGCTGGGATGCGTACTGGGACTGGTGTATTATAAGACGAAATCTTTACTGATGCCTATGTTGCTGCATGGGTTTAATAATCTTACCCTTTCATTATTGGTGATTTATGGTAAAGAAGAAAGTTTTGCAAAAGTTTTACATGTTTCAGAATGGCTGATACTGGCCGTAGGAATTGTACTTTTTTCATTATTTTATTATCTTTTTATGAAAAAGTATAAAGTGCATTATGCTGAAATATAAGAATCTGTAAATGAAAAAGTAAAATTGGAAAATGAATATAGATATGGAATTATTGGTAGCAACACATAACGAACATAAAAAAGAAGAAATCCAACAGATTTTAGGAAACGACTGTATCGTGAAAAGTCTTACGGATTATCATATTCACGAAGAAATCGTAGAGGACGGAGATTCTTTTCATGCCAACGCGTTAATCAAAGCAAAATACTGCTTTGAAAAAACCGGAATTCCAAGTCTGGGAGATGACAGCGGTCTGGTAGTAGAATCTTTAGACGGAAGACCCGGTATTTTTTCTGCCCGTTATGCCGGAGATCATGACTTTGCTAAAAATATTGAAAAAGTGCTTGAAGAAATGACCGGAGTAGAAAACAGAAAGGCTTATTTTGTAACCGTTTTATGTTATTATGATGAAAACGGAGCCCAATATTTTGAAGGAAGAGTATACGGAAATTTACTGGCAGAGAATAAAGGCTTTCAGGGATTCGGATATGATCCTATTTTTGTTCCGGAAGGATATGAGAAAACCTTTGCAGAAATGGCTCCGAAGGATAAAAATAAAATCAGTCACCGCAGACAGGCCCTGGATCTGTTTATGGATTTTTTAAAAGTGACAGACTAAATACATCAATTCCCCTCCTTGAGAGGGGTTGTTTATATAAGGAAAACAACTGAACCCTGTTTTTCCTGTTGAAATTTAATGCTAAAATTTACGTTTTAGATTTTCTGTTGTACATTTGTTATAATAAATTATTGATTTGAGTACTTATTTAACGATATTAGGCTTTAATTCAGCGATACCGACTATTAATACTTCACCTACCGCCCAGCTGCTGGATATGGAAGAAAGGCTCTTTCTGATTGATTGCGGTGAAGGAACACAGGTACAGCTCAGAAAAGCAAAAGCAAGATTTTCAAAAATCAACCATATTTTTATTTCCCACCTTCATGGTGATCATTGTTTCGGACTTCCGGGGCTTATCGCCTCTTTCCGTCTTTTGGGAAGAGATAACCCGCTCCATGTATACGGTCCGAAGGGAATTAAAAAAATGCTGGAAACGATTTTTCAGATTACAGAAACTCATCGTGGGTTTGAGGTGATATATCATGAACTGGATAAAGATTATTCAGAAAAAATCTATGAGGATAACAGAATAGAGGTATATACAATCCCATTAGATCACAGAATTTATTGCAATGGTTATCTATTTAAAGAAAAACCCAAAGACCGACATCTCAATATGAAGGAGATCGCTAAATATCCCGAAATCGAAACCTGTGATTATCATCATATTAAAGCAGGAAAAGATTTCGTCTTAAGCGATGGCTATGTACTTAAAAATGAAGTGCTGACTCTTGAGCCTGCACCTGCCGTATCATATGCGTTTTGTAGTGATACCCGTTATCTGGAAAATGTAATTCCGATTATTAAAAATGTGACGGTGTTATATCACGAGTCTACATTCCTGCATGATCTTAAAGAAATGGCAGATTATACAGGGCATTCTACCGCTTTGGAAGCGGCAACTATTGCTCAGAAAGCCCAGGTAGGAAAATTGATACTGGGGCATTTTTCTAACAGGTACGGAGATTTAACGGTATTTACAGATGAAGCAAGAAACGTATTTCCTAACACCTTTTTACCGAAAGCACTGGAAAGCGTAAAAATTTAGGATGAATATGTTGAAGTTTGAAGAATTAAAGAGTTTTCTGGACGAAAAAGCGGACCGGTATAATAGTCCTGATTTTATTGAAAATGATCCGATTCAGATTCCGCATCGTTTTTCTTTACAGCAGGATATTGAGGTTGCAGGCTTTTTAGCAGCAACAATTTCCTGGGGAAACAGAAAATCAATTATTAAATCGGCAGAGAAAATGCTGGATATTATGGGGAATTCTCCTTATGATTTTGTCATGAATTATTCGGAAAAGGAGCTGGAAAATATTCAGGATAAAAGTATTCACAGGACTTTTAACGGGCAGGATTTTGCCTACTTTATCAGACAGTTTCACAGAATTTATAGTGAAAATAAGAGCCTGGAAGCTCTGTTTGAAGTAAAAGAACCGGAAACCAATTTTCTGCACGCGATAGAAAGATTCAGAAGCAGTTTCCTGGAAACAGAAAAACACCGAAGCCACAAGCATATCAGCTCGCCCGGTAAAAACTCATCGGCAAAAAGGATTATCATGTTTTTAAGATGGATGGTGCGTAAAGATAAGCATGGGGTAGATTTTGGAATCTGGGAAAATATTGATCAGAAAAATTTATCTATCCCTCTGGATGTGCATACCGGAAATATCTCAAGAAAACTGGGGCTTATTTCGAGAACTCAGAATGACTGGAAAACAGTGGAAGAGCTGGATATTGCTATCAGGCGGTTTGATGAAAACGACCCGGCAAAATATGATTTTGCATTGTTTGGACTAGGAGTAACAAAAGAACTTTTGTAAAAATATAAAAGGATGAAAAAATACAATGAAAAAGCTGAGGTTCTTGAGAAAATAGCAGACGGCATTACTTCATGGATAGGGTCTATCCCTTCTCTGATTGTGCATACTTTGCTTTTTCTTACTTCATTTCTGCTTCCTATGGTAAATCTGGTAGAATTTGATAAAATGCTTCTTATTCTTACTACGGTACTTTCTCTGGAAGCGATTTATCTGGCCATATTTATCCAGATGTCCGTCAATAAAAGCCACGAGAAAATTGAAGATATTCAGGAAGATATTGAAGAGATCAGTGAAGATATTGAGGATATCCAGGAAGATATCGAAGAAATAAGCGAGGATATCGAAGAAATCAGTGAAGACATAGAGGAAATTAATGAAGATATTGAAGATATCCAGGAAGATATCGAAGAAATTAATGAAGATGAAGAAGATGAACATCATAATGAAAGAGCGAAAAATGCGATATTGAAAAGCAATGTAAGCTCTAATAAAAATGAGATAAAAGCATTGAAAGATATTATTACCCAGCTGCAAAATGAAATTGATCAGCTGAAAAAAAACGATGAATAAGTATCACAGAATATTTTAAAAGAATCTGTGGGTCAATCATTAAATATAAAGACAGGTTAACGTAAGTTAGCCTGTCTTTTTTATTGATATTTCCGTGAATGAATACCGGATGTTGTTGTTTTGTGAATAGTTTAATGATAAGGTGTATTTGTTGTTGAATTATTTATTTTTACGCCGATATTTGATGGTGAGTGTTAATCTGATAGAGATATTTTTATTACATTTGGCTAAATAAAAAATAAAAATGTTGTGTTATAGATTAAAAAACTATCTCTTTCTCTTAGGAATGCTGCTGGTTTCAACTACTTTATTCTCACAAAGAAAACCTCCTAAAAACGTGGTGTCTGCTGTGAATAAGAGAGCCGGAGCATTTATAGATGTAAATGCAGCGGGGTACGCACCCTCGGGCTACACACCGGATCAGCTCGTAAAAGAAATTCTGATCAACGGAGGCTCTACCTGTTCTACACCTAATGTAACGAATGTAACGATAACACCGGATCAGCCGGCTGCGAGTACCGATCGCTTTTGGGGGTATTTTCACAGAGGAACGACTAATTTTCCTTTCAAGGATGGTATTGTTTTAACGACAGGCCGCGCAAGAGAAGCCGGAAATGTGGCATCCAGCGCAAGTTATAGTATACCCGGAGCCGGAGTAGATGATCCGGATCTGTTGGCAGCGGTTCCCAATTCCAATCCTAATGATCATTATAACGATAATGTTATGCTGGAATTTGATTTTGTACCTAATTCCAGTCAGGTGAAATTTAATTACATTTTTGCTTCTGAAGAATATTCAGGGTTTTATCCGTGCCAGTATTCGGACGCATTTGCTTTATTGATCAAACCTGCTGCAGGAGGTCCGTATGTGAATGTAGCTATTCTGCCGAATAATGCAGGACCTGTTGCTATGACCAATATTCATCCTCTTATTTCAGGTTTTGGAGGATGTGCAGCTATCAATGAACAGTATTTTGCAGGATATAATTCTTCACCCAATATTGTAACAAATTACGATGGAAGAACAGTTCCTTTAACTGCAGTGGCGGATGTTACCCCTGGGGTTGCCTATCATTTTAAAATGGTTTTGTCCGATTACAGAGATCATAGTTATGATTCTGCCGTATTTATAGAAGGAGGTTCTTTTGACATCGGTATTAAAATTGTTGACGGAAGCGGCGCTACTTTGCCCAATGAATTAAAAATGTGTGATAATACACCTCAGACTTTGGTTGCTCAGGTTGCGGCTATTCCGGGAATGACGTATCAGTGGTATAAGGATGGTACGGCTATCAGCGGTGCAACATCAGGAAGTTACCTGGCAACTTCTCCCGGAGTTTATCAGGTGAAAGTTTCTGTTCCTGGTAATAACTGTCCTGGGGAAGCAACCATAACCGTTATTGGCGGAACAAGCCCTACGGTTCATGATGCAGAGCTGAAACTCTGTTCTACACCTGCTCTTAGTACTTTTAATCTGGAAGATGCAAAACCTTTAATCAGTACTACGCAGGGGGCTGTATTTCGTTTTTATACGACCCAGGCAGATGCACAGGCTCAGAATAACAATAATATTACGAACCTGACAGCTTATAACGGAACGGATGGACAGATTCTGTATGTAAATGTTTCCAACGGAGCGTTTTGCAGCAGGATAGCTACCTTAACCCTGAGAAAAGAAGATACTCCTGTAGCGCAGCTTACAGCACCGAGATTAAAAATCTGTTCCGGAGAATCTCTTGTTCTGACTGCTTCAGGAGGGGTTACCTACCAGTGGAGTGATACTTCAAATACAGGGGGAGTAAGAACGGTGAGTCCAACCCAAACCACAACTTACACGGTGTATGCAATCGGTGCGCAGGGATGCAAGTCGTTACAGCCTGCCCGTATTACGGTTGAAGTAGTTCCTGCCATTGTTTCTGTATTAAAAGGAGGGCATATTTGTATTGGAGATCAACTGCTTCTGGATGCCGGTTCAGGACCCGGGTATACCTACGAGTGGAGTACAGGAGAAAAGACCCAGACTATCACTGTTGATACCCCAGGAGAATATACAGTGACCATCAGTAACGGAGTGTGTTCAAAAACCTTTAAAACACAAGTGATCCGTGCTGTAATTCCAGAAATTACCAAAGTTGATTTTAATGAAAACGGCACTTTGATTCTAACTGCAAGTAACCCAAGTAACGGTATTCTGGAATACTCAATAGATAATGGAGTTACGTGGCAGTCTTCAAATATATTCGGAAATGTACCTAAAAATAAAGTAATCTCTATTCGGGTGAAAGTGAAGTATACGAGCTGTGAAGGTTTTCTGGAATACTTTACATTTGTAATGAAAAATGTAATTACTCCTAATGGCGATCATATCAATGATATTATTGACTTTAGAGGGGTCAGCAGCTATAAGGACTTTAGCGGACTTGTTTTTGACCGCTATGGAAGAGAGGTATTCAGGGCTGAAAAAATAAGACCCTACTGGGACGGTTTTTTCCAGGGTAAACGACTTCCTACAGCTACTTACTGGTATCAGGTAACCTACGAAGATCCTGCAAGCAAACAGCTTACCGTAAAGACCGGCTGGATATTACTGAAAAATACAGAGTGATTTGAACGATCATCGAAAGACTGACTATATTGTCAGTCTTTTTTTATTTTTTTTGAATAAATAAAGTTGATATCCTACGATAAATAAATTTGCGTTAGTAATAATGTAAATTATATAAAGCTGAATTTTAATCAAAAAAAATAGTATTTTTGTTTAAAATAATATAAAATGTTAAATAGGAGAACAGGAAGTTTATTTTTTGCGCTATTTTTTACTTTCATAGGGACTTTTATCTTTTCTCAAACAAGAGAACGGGTAGAGGTTGCCAGAAGAGCCGGTGCTGCTTCTATGAGAGCCGGTGCTTTTATAGACGTCAATGCGCCTGGTTATCCTGAATCCGGATATAATATCACACAATTGGTAAAGGATGTTTTAATATCCGGAGGCGGTTGTACCACTTCAGTTGTAAATAATGTAACCGTTTCTCCTAATTTAGCCCCAGGTAACCCGGAACGAAGCTGGGGATATTTTAATAAAGCAAGTACCAATTTTCCTTTCAGTAAAGGGATTATATTATCCACCGGATATGCCAATAAGGCCGGGAATAGTTTTCAGGCAACACTGAGTGATGGCCTGTCTTCGGGCGGAGATATTGATCTGGCTACAGCATTAGGAATTAATAACAACTTGTTATTTGATGCTACGTCTATAGAATTTGATTTTGTAGCATCTTCCACTGAGATTTCATTCAGATATTTATTTGCATCCAAAGAATATCAGCAGAGTTTTCCGTGTAGTATTACTGATGGTTTTGCTTTATTGCTGAAAAAAGTAAATGACCCTACTTATACCAATCTTGCTGTTCTTCCTAATGGAGCAGGACCGGTAAGTGTAAAAAATATTCACCCGGCTTATCCCAATTGCGGCCCTATTAATGAAGCATATTACGGAGGAACCAATACCGCCCAGATTGAAACAAACTTTGACGGACGTACCATTCCTTTGACTGCAAAAGCAACGGTTGTTCCTGGCCAGACTTATCATTTTAAAATGGTATTGGCCGACTATCAGGATAAAAATTTTGATTCAGCTGTTTTTCTGGAAGCAGGATCATTTGATATCGGGGTGAAAATTCTGGATCCTGCAGGAGTGCAGCTTCCTGCCAGTATCAATATGTGTGATAATTCACCACAGCTTTTAACAGCCTCTGTTCAGGGACCTAATATTACCTATCAGTGGTATCAGGGAACAACGGCTATACCTGGTGCAACAGGTGTTAATTATACAGCTACACAACCGGGAGTATATTCTGTGAAAGTTTATATTCAGGGAAATACATGCCCCGGAGAAGCAACGGTTACTATTGTTGGGGGAACATCTCCTACAGTACAGAATGCAACGTTAACCGCCTGTTATGCTGCAGGAAATGCAACTTTTAATTTAACGTCAGCCCAAACTGCTATAAGTACAACTCCCGGAGCTACATTTGCCTATTATGCTGTACAGGCTGATGCTAATGCCGGAAATGCAAACACGATCCCGAATCCTGCTGCATATCAGAGCGCGGGCGGACAAACCGTATATGTTTTGGTAAAAAACGGCTTCTGTTCCAAGGTAGCTCAATTACAACTGGTAAAAGCGCCGCAGATGACAGCAACGATAGCTCCTCCGGCGGTATTGACGTGTGCTAATTCACAGACCACACTGGATGCTTCCACTTCAGTTTATCCTGCGGGAGCTACATTCAACTGGACGACTACGGGAGGAAATATTCTTTCGGGAGGCAATACATTGACTCCTGTTGTAAATGCTGCAGGAACTTATACTTTAACCATATCAAAAGCTTATCAACCCGGAAATGTAACCTGTACGTCAACATCCAGTGTTACGGTAACAGGAGATAGTGCACCACCTGCAACAGGGCTTACTGCCAGTAAACTGAAAATATGTAAAGGAGATTCGACTGTATTAACTGCTACAGGAGGAGCTACCTATAACTGGACAGGCCTTGCCGGTAACGGAAATACACAGACAGTATCACCTACGGCTACTACCACCTATTCTGTGATTGCCGTTGGTGCTAATGGATGTGTGGCCCAGAGTCCGGCAACAATTACTATTGAAGTATCAGAACCTTTTACGGCACAAAATGCAACGTTACATAAATGCTATGCTCCGGGATTATCTTATAACCTGACGGATGCTCAGCCTCAGATTACAACCACTACAGGAGTTACATTTACCTACTACATCAATCAGGCTGACGCGCTGGCTGCAAATGCTAACTCTATCGCTAATCCGACAACCTATTCGCCACCGGGAAATCAAACAATATATGTGCTGGTAAGCAATGGCGGATGTAGCTATGTAGTTTCCCTGCAGTTATTGAGAACAGCTGAAACTACTTTAACAATAGCAGCTCCGCAAACTGTTACCTGTACAAACCCTCAGATTACCCTGAATGCTTCAGCTTCTGTAATACCTCCGGGCTCTACAATTACCTGGACAACAACAGGAGGTACTATAGTATCCGGAGCCGCTACACTTACTCCTGTAGTGAGTGCCGGTGGAGTATATACACTGACTGTTACCAATACTTCCCAGCCAGGCAATTTAAACTGTACATATACCGCCGCTGTAACCGTTACCCAGGATACAGCACAACCTGTAGCCGGGCTTACTTCTTCCCAACCCCGTATTTGTGTGGGAGAATCTGTAACATTAACTGCTACAGGAGGGGTTACCTACAATTGGGTAGGGCTTACCGGAAATGGAAATACACAGGTAGTTTCTCCAAACAATACCACGGTATATACGGTTTATGCAGTAGGGGCTAACGGTTGTGTCTCCGCAAATCCTGCTACCGTTACCGTACAGGTGGGGCCGCCCATTGCAGGAATAGCCGCCTCTAAAACAAAAATTTGTGCCGGAGAATCTGTAACCTTAACAGCAACCGGAGGAATTACTTATAACTGGGTGGGGCTTACAGGAAACGGAAGTACCCAGATTGTAACTCCTGCCGTGACTACCATTTATTCAGTCTATGCATTAGGAGGAAACGGATGTAGTTCTGTAGCTCCGGCTACAATTACTATTGAAGTGGTTCCTGCGATAGTATCTACCCTGAAAGATGTATATGTTTGCGCCGGGGACAGCGGAATCCTAGACGCAGGTGCAGGACCTAATTATACTTATGTATGGAGTACGGGAGCGACTACACAGACCATAACGGTAAATCAGCCGGGAACTTATAGTGTAACGATAAGCAACGGAGTATGTTCTAAAGTATTTTCCGCCCAGCTCATCAATCCTGATTTGCCGCAGTTTACCAATGTAGTCTATGATAATCATGTTCTTACCCTGACAGCGAGTAACCCTACAAATGGTATTCTGGAATATTCTATCGACGGAGGAGCAACATGGCAGCCATCCAATATATTTTACGGAACATTAAACAATACAACCTATCATCTGATGGTAAGAGTAAAAGGAGCAAAGTGTGGAACTTCGCTGGATTATTTTACTCTGATAATCAATAATGCAATCACTCCGAATATGGATGGTTTTAATGATACCATTGATTTCACGGGAATCAGCGGATATAACAATTTTGCAGCTTCTGTTTTTGACCGATACGGAGCCGAAGTGTTTAAAGCTACAAAAAGTGATGCCATATGGAGAGGTTCTTTAAAGGGGATTAATCTGCCTACCGGAACTTACTGGTACAGGGTACAATGGGATAATCCGGCCAGTAAAAAACTGGAACAGCGTTCAGGCTGGATCCTGTTAAAAAACAGAAATTAGGAAACTATAAAAAATAAGTAACGAGATCTTTCAGAAATGGAAGATCTCGTTTGTTTTTATGAAAGATACTGATCATATGATTTAAGTTGGTTTTAAAGTATCTTATTTAATGAAATATGTATAGAATTCTTTGTTTTTGTTTTTAAAATCGGAATAAATAACGGAAATTGTTAAGATAATTTTTTAAGGGTATTTTTATTCTTTTTTCATAAAAAAAATAAATATGTGTATGGTATGTTTAAAAAAAAATTAAATTTGTTGAAACAAAAGTATTATGAGAAGAAGATATCTACCGTTTTATTTATTTTTCCTATTTCTATCTACATTTCTGTTTTCACAAACCCCTAATCGTCCGTCCCGAGAAATTATAAAAGAGAGAAGTTCTCCACTATCCAGGAGAGCGGGAGCTTTTATTGATGTAAATGCTCCGGGATATACCGAAACCAGTTATACTATAGATAAACTTGTAAAAGATGTATTAATTTCATCAGGAACAAATACCTGTGTAACTCCCAGTGTTACGAATGTAAAGATTACTCCTAATCACGCAGTAGGTGATGCAGACAGATCATGGGGGTATTTTCATAAAGGGACAACAGCTTTCCCTTTTAAAGACGGGATTATCCTGTCTACAGGATTTGCGAGAAGAGGAGGAAATACTTATGAAGGTCCTTTGCCTCTGAGTGATATCAATGGAGGAGGTACAGATCCCGATCTTGCTCAGGCCACAGGAGCTACAGGAACTCTGACAGATGCCGTGCTTCTTGAATTTGATTTCGTTCCTACCACTTCTCAGATTAAGTTTAATTATATACTGGCTTCTGAAGAATATACGGGTACTTTCCCTTGTAATTATGCAGATGCTTTTGCTATTTTACTTAGACCTACTTCAGGAGGGCCTTATACCAACATGGCGGTGCTTCCTAATGGAGCTGGCCCTGTAAGTGTAACCAATATCCGTCCGTTAATTCCAAATGGCTGTGCCGCTGTGAATGAGCAGTATTTCGGAGGTTACAATACAGCAAACATCGAAACTAATTTTGCCGGAAGAACAATTCCTCTTACCGCTACCGCTACAGTAACTGCCGGACAGGAGTATCATTTTAAAATGGTTATTGCAGATTACGGACCGTTTGGAGCAGACCATTCCTATGATTCTGCCGTATTTCTGGAAGGAGGATCTTTTAATATCGGAGTAGAACTTCTGGACCCGACCGGAACTAAACTGCCGGATGAGATTAATGTATGTGATAATGTACCACAGGTGATTACAGCTTCTGTAAGTGATCCTAATTTATTATATCAATGGTATTATAACGGAACACCGATTCCTAATGCCACTACCAATACAATTACAGCTGTACAGCCGGGAACTTATACGATTGAAGTAAGTGTTCCTGGAAATCCATGTCCGGGAAAAGCCTCCATAGAAATTCATGGCGGATTTACCCCGCAGGCTCAGGATGCTACCTTACTGCTTTGTACCACGCCGGATATTACAACCTTTGATTTAAGTACCATTATGCCTTCTATCAGCCCGACTCCGGGAGCTGTATTTAAATTTTACGTAAATCAGGCAGATGCTATTGCTCAAAATAATAATAATATTCAGAATATTTTAAATTATAACGGAAACGACGGCCAGATTTTATATGTAGTAGTTTCCAACGGAGGCTTCTGCAGCAAAATGATTGAGCTTACTCTCCTAAAAGAAGTGACCCCTACAGCCAAATTGAAATCTTCTAAAATAAAGATCTGTCCGGGAGAATCCGTTACCCTTTCTGCTGAAGGCGGTGATACTTATTTCTGGGATAATTTCTCAGGAAACGGAAGTACACAGACGGTTACTTTATACAACAGTACTACATTTACCGTATGGGCGATCGGGACAAAAGGATGCAGATCCCTGATTCCGGCAACCATCAGAATTGAAGTAACTCCTGAAATTACAACACCTTTAACGGATGTTGAACTGTGTTTAGGAGACCGTGTTACGCTGGATGCAGGAGCCGGACCTAATTATAAATACCTGTGGAGTACAGGCGCTACCACACAGAAAATTGAAGTCAGCCAGTGGGGAACTTATACCGTGCAAATTGACAACGGTATCTGTAAAAAAATATTCCCGGTTAAAGTAATGGGGGCAGCTACTCCTTATTTTACAGCCATGGATTATGACGGAGTTAAAAAATCGCTGACCGTTACGGCAGAAAATCCTCCGATGAATAATACCCCAAGTACTCTGGAATATTCTATTGATAACGGATTGACATGGCAGGATTCTAATGTCTTTACGGGTCTTGTAGATAATACAAAGTATAATCTTATGGTAAGAAGAGTAGGGACATCCTGTGTAGGTACCCTGGAATTCTTTACCTTTAAAATCAACAACATCATTACCCCGAATGAAGATGGTATCAATGATGTCTTGGATCTTAAAGCTCTTGGAGATTTCAAGAACTTTACCGGTTCCGTATATGACAGATACGGGGCAGAAATGTTCAGATTCTCAAAAGAAAACCCTGTGTGGAACGGAACAATAGGCGGAAAGAGACTTCCTACAGCAACCTATTGGTATAAATTTAATTTTGAATACCCTAAATCAAAAACGCAGATGAACTGGTCCGGATGGATTATGCTGAAGAATAGGGATTAAAATAAGTACATGATTTAAAAAAGAGCCTTTCAGACAATCTGAAAGGCTTTTTTATGAAGTAATGCCCAAAAAATCTTTAGGTATATCTGTATTTTATTGATTTTCTTTCCAGAGTCTGGTGAAATTTATAAAATCTGTAACACTGAGTTCTTCAGCCCTTTTATCTAAAAACTCATGGGTTTTTAAAGCCTCGGGAATATTCAGAACTTTTAATGCATTGGAAAGTTTTTTTCTTCTCTGGTTGAAACCTGCTTTTACGATCTGTTTGAACAGAACCTCGTTGCCGGTTAAACCTTCTTTAGGATTTCTTGTCAGTCTGATTACTCCTGATTTCACTTTCGGAGGAGGGTTGAAGACATTCTCATGAACCGTAAACATATATGATACGTCATAATAAGCCTGAATCAGAACAGATAGGATACCATAATCTTTAGTTCTCGGCACTGCAGCCGTTCTTTCTGCAACCTCCTTTTGGAACATTCCCACCATTTCTGGAATCAGCTCATAGTGGTCAACGATCTGAAATAAAATCTGTGAAGAAATATTATACGGGAAATTACCGATGATGGCAATTTGTTCCTTCTGGAGAAAGTTAAAATCCTGTTTCAGAAAATCCCCCACAAAAGTCTCTTCTGTAATCTTAGAATAGTTGTTTTTTAAGTATTCGATAGATTCCGTATCAATTTCTGCCAGATAAATATGCTGGTCCTTCTCAATAAGATATTTGGTAAGAACTCCCGTTCCGGGGCCTACTTCCATGATATTATTATAGTTCTCAAAACTAAGACCTTCTACGATTTTTCTTGCGATGTTTTCATCTGTCAGGAAGTGCTGTCCAAGATGTTTTTTTGCTTTTACACTCAAAGTTTTTTATGATTTTATTAACAATGATTTTCTTTTTTTCGTCCCAAATTTCGGAAGTTTTTTTCTATTTTAGCCAAAAATTTTAATATTAATGGCTAAATCTGTAGATGAGTTTAATAAGAAAAGGCTTCGGTCCAGCAATATTACAGTGGTGATAAGTATTGCCTTAGTGTTATTTTTGTTGGGATTAATGGGGCTTATTTTAATCAATGCTCAAAAGTATTCTGACTATATCAAAGAACAATTGGTAGTGAATGCCTACTTTGATCAAAACTATGATGCTAAAGATTCTGTAAAGATTGCAAAACTAGAGGAAGAAACTTTTAAAAAAGTACAGACGCTGGCTCCTGTGAAAAAGGCGACCTATATTTCAAGAACAATGGCTGCGAAAGAGGCTAAGAAAAGTATGGGAATCGATAGTGACGCTTTGTTTGAAGAAAATATTTTCCCTTCATCTATCGAAATTGCTTTAAAACCGGAATATGTAGACCCTACAAAAATTGATGAGGCGATCAAGGTGATCAAATCTGTTCCGGGAATCATTGATGTTAAAAATGATAGCACACTTATGGTGGACGTGTACAATAACCTGAGCAGAATTTTAAAATGGATCTTAGGATTCTCAGTCCTGTTTCTGGTATTGGCTGTTGTATTGATCAACAACTCGATCCGTCTGAAGATATTTTCTAAAAGATTTATTATTAAAACCATGCAGCTGGTGGGGGCTAAGAGAAGATTTATTTTGAAGCCTTTTATTATAGAAGCGGTGATTTTAGGAGCTATCGGAGCACTCATAGGTCTTTTAGCTTTATTCGGTGTATGGTATTACTTTACTAATCAGATTGGACAGGCATTTGCACAGGACAATCAACAATATGTGTGGCTGGTGTTACTGGTGTTCGGAGTAGGGATTTTTATCACTGTTCTAAGTACCATTATTGCAACATGGAGGTTCTTAAAATCAAACGTTGACGATTTATATTACTCTTAATAATGAGCAAAAAAACAAATAAATTTTCCGCTTCGGAGTTTGGACGAGAAGCAGAAGCACCGCAAGAAAAGACGTTCTATTTCGGGCAGCAGAATTTCAAATGGATGCTAATCGGTCTGGCATTTATCGTGGGTGGTTTTTTACTGATGATGGGCCCGGATGCCAATACAGTAGACGGGAAATTTGACCCGAATTCTTGGAATGATGGTGTTTTTTCCATCAGAAGAGTCAGAATAGCACCCTTGTTTGTTGTGATTGGTTTTGCCATAGAGGTATATGCTATTTTAAAAAGAAAATAAATAAAAACTTATATTTAGAGATTAAGAGATTAAGAAATTCAGCGTGTTGATTCTGAATTTCCGGATCTCTTAATCTTTTAATTTTTACAGAATATGGATTTAATCAAAGCAATCATTATTGCCATTGTAGAGGGACTTACAGAATATCTTCCTATTTCTTCTACCGCACATATGGGATTTACGGCCAGTCTGATGGGGCTTCCCGAAGATGAATTTTTGAAGATGTTTCAGGTATCTATTCAGTTTGGAGCTATTTTATCGGTAGTTGTGGCTTACTGGAAAAAGTTTTTTGACCTTAACAATATTCAGTTTTATTTTAAACTGGCTTTTGCAGTCGTTCCTGCATTGGTTTTAGGATATTTATTTGATGATAAAATTGAAGCTGTTCTTGGAAATCAGATTGCTATATCCTCTGTACTGGTGTTAGGAGGAGTGGTTTTATTGTTTGCCGATCAGTGGTTTAAGAATCCTACTATTGATGATGAAAAAGGAATTACAATAAAAAAAGCAGTGACCATCGGATTTTGGCAGTGTCTTGCAATGATGCCCGGAACAAGCCGAAGTGCTGCTTCCATCATTGGAGGAATGACCCAGGGACTTACCAGAAAGGCTGCTGCAGAATTTTCTTTTTTCCTTGCAGTTCCTACGATGTTAGCCGTAACCGTATATTCTGTTTTTGTTAAAACATGGGGGAAAGAAACTGCAAATCCACAGAAAGGATATGAAATGATCATGGCATCACAGGAGCATATGATCACTTTTTTGGTAGGAAATGTCGTTGCATTTATTGTAGCTCTTATTGCGATCAAAGCATTTATTGGAGTATTGAATAAATATGGTTTCAAGCCTTGGGGATGGTACCGTATTTTTGTAGGAGTCGCTTTGCTTATTTATTTTTATTTCTTTAAATAAAAACAATTCATGACCGCTGAAGAACTGAAATCAGGATATACATTTTTATTAGACAAACCTTTGGACTGGACTTCTTTTCAGGCTGTCAATAAAATGAAATATAAACTTAAAAGGGAGTTCGACCTTCCTAAAAAATTTAAAATCGGGCATGCCGGAACATTAGATCCAAGAGCAACAGGTCTTCTTATCGTATGCTGTGGAAAATTTACCAAAAATATTCCTGAAATTCAGGATGCTCCCAAAGAATACTGGACAGAAATAAAGATCGGGGTACAAACTGAATCTTATGATACTGAAAAACCGGAAATTCTTCATCAGGATATCTCCCATATCACGGATGAACAGGTAAAGGAAACTTTAGAAAAATTCGTAGGAGAAATCGATCAGAAACCTCCTGTTTATTCTGCCATTAAGATTGACGGGGAAAGAGCCTATAATCTGGCAAGAGCAGGTGAAGAAGTAGAAATGAAGTCGAGAAAGACGACCATTCACTACATCAAGGATATTACGATAAATTTCCCATTGGTAAGCTTTATGGTGGGCTGTTCAAAAGGTACATATATCCGGAGTCTTGCTCATGATATCGGACAGGAACTTGGGGTCGGAGCTTATCTGACGCAGCTGAGACGTACCAAAATCGGAGATTATAAAATTGAAGATGCTACGGATCAGTTTTTGAATAACGATTTTAGATTTGAAGGAATGTAAGAATACCCTTACAGATTTCATTTTACAATAAAAATATTTCCGGGTAGGGAAAAGATTAATGGAAAAAACACGTATTAATAAATATTTATCAGAAGCAGGGTATTGTTCAAGAAGAGCAGCAGACAAGCTTCTGGAGGAGGGCAGAATAACAATTAACGGAAAGATTCCGGAAATGGGGACTAAAGTTTCAGATGAAGATGTTGTAGAAGTAGACGGCAAACCAATCAGAGAACCACAGGATCAACCGGTATATATTGTTTTCAATAAACCTGTCGGAATTGTATGTACTACTGATACAAAACGTGAAAAAAATAATATTGTAGATTATATCAACCATCCTAAAAGAATTTTTCCGATCGGAAGACTGGATAAGCCCAGTGAAGGATTGATTCTCTTAACCAGCGATGGTGATATCGTCAATAAAATTCTTAGAGCCAGAAACAATCACGAAAAAGAATATCTGGTACGGGTAGATAAACCTATCACACCAAGATTTCTGGAAAAAATGAGAAACGGGGTTCCGATTTTAGATACAGTAACCAGAAAATGCGAGGTTGAAAAAATTGATGATATGAACTTCAGGATTATTCTTACCCAAGGATTGAACAGACAAATCCGAAGAATGTGCGAATATCTGGGGTATGAGGTGAAAAAGCTAAAGCGGATCCGCATCATGAATATCAAACTTGATTTGCCTGTCGGAAAATGGAGAGACCTGACGAATGAAGAATTAAATACATTAAATTCTTTACTTTCAGACTCCAGCAAAACAGTAGATTAAAATGCAGTAAAAGCCTGGAATTGAAAGTGAATATTCATTTTTAATTCCAGGCTTTTATCTTGTATATTATAGGTTTGAACACTTAGCTATTTAATATAGAGTTTCATTCTTTCTTCATATTCCGGCTTCAGTTTCAAAAGTTTCCATATTTTTTTATCATCCGGATAGCTGGTGCGGTAGTAGATGATCTTATCCGCTGAATATTTAAAGTAAGGGTGATTCTTCAACCAGTCTTCAGGAGCGTCTGCTAAAGTATATTTCACAACGCCGGAAGGATCCAACGGGCAGGTTGAAATCAGTTTCTGAACCATTTCCCTATCAATGTTATACGTGTCTAAAATCTGTTGTTTAGTGACAAATCCGCCTAATTTCTTTCTGAATCCTATAATGGATCCGGCGCTTCTTTCATCCAGTCCGAACTCCAAAAGCTGTTTAAAACTAAGTATATTGAGATCTGTTTTCTGAAAATCAGTTTTTTCCTGTTTTATTTTTTCTGAAATTCTGATATAAGGTTTAAGTTCCAGGAATTTTTCCGGAGAAATAACAAAACATTTTTGCAGGTCTTCAGGCTTTTTAAAGCTCCCCTGTAAGTTTCGGTTACGGTAATTAATGATACTGTTTGCCTGTTTCTCCGAAAATCCTAAGGATTGCCATTCCTCCGTACTTAAGATGTTAGGATCAAAAGGATGGTAAGTCATTGTAGCTGTCGTATGTTTTTTTTTAATGTTTTCGGGAGATTTTACAGGCAGTAGTAGGTAAGGTTCAAGTTGTGTGTAGTTCTTGGGAGAAATAATAAAACATTCTTTAAACTTTTCCTTACTGATAAAGCTTCCTCCAAGATAGTTTTTGTATTTTAAAATGGCTTCCGCCTGCCGCTCGCTAAATCCCATTTTTACCCAGTCATTGATAGAGTAGAGATCAGGATTAAACTTTCCGGGAATGCTGATGCTCTTCTTTTCAAAGTTCTTTAATGCTGGGCTTTCTGTCTTTTCATGAATTTCGGGAAGTAAAATATAAGGTTTCAGCTCAGCAAATTTTTCTTCAGAAATAGCGTAACATTTCTTTAATTGTTCTTTTGATATAAAATGACCTCCCACTATCTCTTTGTATTTAATAATGGTAGAAATCTGTTTTTCGGAAAATCCCAGTTTTTGCCATTGCTGCCGGTCCAGTGTATTAGGGTCGAAATCTGATATACGAACAGGAACGGAAGATGCAGTAATGAATTTTACGTCAGGAAAAGATTCTTTTTCCCTGCTGATATACTTCTCAAAAGCCAAAAGGACGGTCAATACGATAACCATCAAAGCAATTGCCCGGTAATAACTTTTTCTCATCATAGGGTAAACATATCGATAAAAATAAAGCAGGGCAATGGTAGGTGACTGAATGAATTATTTTAGAATATAAATTTTTACTATTGGTTTTTAAAATGCATATAGAACCTTTAAAAATAGTAGTATTTAAAGATAAATCAGAAAAATAATAATAACAGTGAAATATATAGGCTGATAACCTATTCAGTACTTTCTCCTAAAGATTCTTTTAGCTTGATAAGTTCAGCTTTTACAAATTCAAGTCTGTCGATAAGAGTAATCGTCTCCGAAATCTTACTATTCGTTGTCAATGCAACACGGGCTCCGTCCAGCGTATATCCTTTTTCTTTTACCAGATGATAGATCATCTGTAAATTTTTGATATCTTCAGGGGTAAAGTACCGGTTTCCTTTCCGGTTTTTTTTCGGTTTTATAATAGGAAATTCCTGCTCCCAATAACGTATCAATGAAGTGTTTACATCGAATGCTTTAGCCACTTCTCCTATAGAATAATACAGCTTGTCAGGTAAATTTATTTTCATTTTACAGTTCCTAATCTTCAAAGATAAATATTTTTTAAAGTTTCATCCAAATATATCTTTCAAACTGGTATGGATCCTCTGTTCAGAAATAAATTTATTTTTTTTATTCCTATGAGTGTGAAAAAATGAATAAACTTATTTTTTTTATGTAACTTGGTGAAACACAAAAAAATACATTGATATGAAACATTATTTCTTTATTTTCGCACTGTTGGTGCCTTTCTTGGCGTTTTCACAGTGGACAAGAACTGAGCTGAGAGCTCAGAAAATTAAAAAGAATCAGGAAAAACTGGAATTTACGGGACTCTATACATTAGATACCAGTATTCTCAGGCAGAATTTAAAAAATGCACCTGCACGTTTTTCAAATGCAAAAGGAATTGTTATTTCAGTTCCTAATGTTCATGGAAGATTAGAACATTTTCAGGTTTGGGAGTCGTCCAATATGGCTAAAGAGTTACAGACTAAATTTCCGGATATTCAATCATATGTAGGGATGGGAGTGGAAGATCCAACGGCCTACTTAAGATTTAGCGTATCTCCGGTGGGGTTTTCCTCAATGATTACCCGGTCGGGTATATCTGAATTTATTGAACCCTACACTGAAGACAGAACCGTGTATGCTGTTTTTGATTCCAATGCCAGAAGAGGTCAGGATAAAGAACCTTTTGAGTGTTCTACCATAGATGAAGTAAAAAAGAATGCTCCAACAGAAAAAAAAAACGACATTGTCAATAAAAGGACATCTGGGTTTAATGTTTTCAGACTGGCACTTTCCTGTACAGGCGAGTATGCCCAATATCATCTAACCGCTGCAGGAACACCGGCAACAGCTACGGATGCAGAGAAAAAAGCAGTCGTTCTTGCTGCAATGAATGCTTCTTTAACAAGATTAAATGGCGTTTTTGAAAAAGAATTGTCTCTTCATTTTAATCTGATTGCCAATAATGATGCACTTATATTTTTAAATGCAGCTACAGATCCCTATCCTACAAGTGCAGGTCCGGACGCTGCCAATACAGGAATAACTTCTGTAGTGAGTGTTTCCAATTTTGACATGGGACATTTGCTGGATAAGAAAAACGGTAATGGAGCAGCATATCTCGATGCATTATGTGGAACCAGGCCGGGAAGAGGGTGGACTGCTCATAACTTTCCCGAAGGAGATAAATTTGATATTGATTATGTAGCCCATGAAATGGGACACCAAATGGGGGCTAATCATACTTTTTCTTATTATTTAGATGGGGATGGAACATCAGAAGTAGAACCCGGCGGCGGAAGTACTATTATGGCTTATACTGGAATTATGGGAGGTGTTTTTGATATTCAATACAATTCTAATGATTATTACCATACTTATAATTTAACAGAAATTAAAAATAGAATTAATAATGTAAGTTGTGGTACAACAACACCTTTTGGAACCGCTGCACCTACTGTTAATGCCGGAGCAGATTATATTATCCCAAAATCCACCCCGTACCTATTAAAGGGAACAACCGATGATAATAACACTGCTTCTTATACTTACACCTGGGAGCAAATGGATGTGGCAGGGAATTCTCAAACCGATACCAACAGCCTTGCTTATCAGGCGAAACCGGCAGGTCCTAACTTTAGAAGTGTAGTGCCCGTTAATAATCCAATACGATATATGCCGGACTTTAATAAAGTCTTAGCAGGTGTATTGTCAACACGTTGGGAATCGGTCTCCAATGTGGCAAGAAATATGAACTTCAGGCTAACAGTCAGAAATAATAATCCAATGGCACCCCAGACCAATAAAGACGAAATGATGGTCTCTGTAAATGCAGGATCAGGCCCTTTTCAGATAACAGCTCCGACATTTGGACAGTCATTAAGCTCAGGAAGTATAGTTAATGTGACCTGGGATGTAGCTAACACTAACCAGGCCCCCATTAATACGGCAAATGTAAACATTAAAATATCTACAGACGGAGGGCAGACCTTTACTACAATTGCTGCCAATACCCCTAATGATGGCAATGAACAGATTACCATTCCTGTAGGATCTACCTCAGCTAACGCCTTTATTATGATAGAAGCGGTAGGTAATATCTATTATGCTGTGAGCCCAAGTTTTGTTATCGACTATACGGTTACTGGTGAAACTTGTGCAACATATACCTATAACGGAACAGCGGTGGCTATTCCTGACGGGCCGGGAGGTTCCAATATATCTTCTCCAAGAATCAACATTCCGTTGATGGTTAATAATACCGGAACGATTACCAGAATTAAAGTAACTCCGGCTGTAACACATCCGAATATAAGACACCTTTCAATAGGTATTGAAAGTCCGGTAGGAACTTCAGCCTTGGTCTGGAACAGACTCTGTAACGGAAATTCAGGAATCACAGCTTCATTCAGCGATACAGGGAATGCTGTAGCCTGTGCTTCGCCGGTTCAGGGAGAAACGAAGTCACATGAATCTCTGGGTGTTTTTAAAGGCCACCAGGCTCAGGGACAATGGATATTGTATGCATCTGATAATAATCCGGGAAGTGCAGGCAGTATCACAGGATGGTCTCTTGAAGTATGCACTCAGCAGACCCAGACGTTGGAAACGAGGGAAGCGGGTTCTCCATTAGCCGATGATATTAAGATCTATCCTAATCCGAGTGATGGCAATTTCTTTGTGAAATCCAGGAATTTAAAAGGAGAGATCAGGGTATCAATGTTTGATGCCAGTGGAAGGATTGTTTATTCCTCAGCGTATCAGAGTGAAGGAAATATGACAAAAGAATTTAATGTAAATGCATCTAAGGGAGTCTATATAATCAGTATTAATTCTGCGAAAGGAATATACAACAGTAAATTGGTTATAAAGTAAATAATAGATTATTAAATTTTTATAAAGAAGGGGTTGGCAATTGCCGGCCCTTTTTGTTTGAAACTTGCAGTTTTTCTTTATTTATAGTATTTTTATAACCCTTCAATCTGTTTTCCCTATTATAGTATAGCGATGAATTCAATCTCTGTTCTTCATATTGACCTTTTCCAGTCTGGTAGAAATACTTCAGATTTTTATTTTAATACCATGAAGGACCATTTGGTGGTGGGACATCGCCATATAGAGAAACCACACAGGCATGATTTTTATGCCGCTGTTCTTTTTACGGAAGGAGAAGGCGTTCACGAAATTGATTTCCAAAAATATGAAGTTTCAAAAGGCAGCCTTTTCTTTTTATCTCCGGGGCAGGTTCATAGCTGGGAACTTTCGGAAAATATTGACGGGTATATTTTCTTTTGCTCTCAGGAATTTTATGAAATGCATTATGTGAATCAGAAACTGAGAAATTTTCCGTTTTTCGGTTCCGTATCTTTTCCCAGAAAGCTCCAGTTGAATGCCATAGAACTTGAGAAAAATATCCGTCTCTTTAAGGAGCTGGGTGATGAATTTCAAAGCAAAAGTATCATGAAAGAAGGGCTGATGCTTTCCCTGATGTCTCAGATATTTATTAATGCCACAAGATTATTTTCAAAAGATTTTGATACATTAGCTTCATCTGCCGGAATATCTTATTTTAAACGTTATCAGGATTTTGAAAACCTGATTGAACAACATTTCACCGAACAGAAATCTATTGCCTATTACGCTTCCTTAATGGGAATCTCTCCTAAGCATCTCAACAGAATCTCCCAGACCGTGGTTCAAAAAACAGCCACAGATGTAATGACTGAAAGAGTAGTGCTGGAAGCCAAAAGAATGCTGATGTACCTCGATGAAAGCCTTGTCGAAGTTGCTTTCAGACTTGGATATGAAGAATATTCTTACTTTGTGAGAGTCTTCCGGAAAAACTCAGGAATGACCCCCACTCAGTTTATAAAGAAATACAAGGCTTAGTTGGAATTAAGCTCAAAATTTGAAATTTATGATGATGGTTACCAGTTTATAATCATATAATAACTGTCCAAATCTCGAATCCCGGTCCTGTATCTCTGAAAATATCAAATATCAATGACTAATTCAAATTCTCTCCCTTGTTATAATGCAAGCTTGAAGGGGCCTTCAAAAGTAGTTTCAAATGAGTCTACCAATTTTCCTTTTTCATCAAAAACACCAATGACTATATTCTGTTTTGAAAATTTAATCTCATTTTCGGGGAACGTAATATTGATATTTCCTTTGAGAATCTGGTCTCCCTTTAAAATAATTTTTTCTGATCCGAAGTAGGTGATTTCTGCGTGGGCCGGACTGATGACTTTTATATGAAGTGTTCTCTTTTCATTGGATTTGTTGAGTAGTGTATAAATAAAGGTATTGGTTATTTTCCCGTTTTTAATGAAAAAAGTAGACCCCGCAGGTTTGATAAATTTGGCTTCCATAGAACCTCTGTCATACATCAGGAATCCAAGGAAACCTATGAGAAGAGCAAGAAAAACGGTGGTAGCCTTCATTCTGGAAGTAAATCTGAATTTTTCCTGATTTTCAATTTCTGCTTCTGTGGCATAACGGATCAGTCCTTTAGGCAGCCCTACTTTGTCCATAACTTCATCACAGGCATCAATACATGCAGTACAGTTGACACATTCCAGCTGTTGTCCGTTTCTGATATCAATTCCTGTAGGGCAAACCACCACACATTGGTTGCAATCAATACAGTCTCCTTTTCCTGCTGCTTTTCTGTCTTCATTATTTCTCCATTTTGAACGGCCTTCTCCTCGTTTAAAATCATAATAAACATTGATGGTCTGTTTGTCAATCAATACTCCCTGAAGCCTTCCGTAAGGACAAACCAGTGTACATACCTGCTCACGAAGCCATGCAAAAACAAAATAAAAGGTCATGGTAAAAAAGATCATGGTGATAAACTTTAGCGGGTGCTCTGAAGGACCCTCTATCATAATCCGGCAGACCTCTTCATATCCTACAATATACATAAACATAAAAGTAGAGATGATCAGTGAAATCAAAATGAATACAGACCACTTTGTCAGCCTTTTTCTTATTTTTTCGGTATCCCATTCCTGTCTGTCAAGTTTCATCTGTTTGTTTCGGTCGCCCTCTATCCAGTATTCTATTTTTCGGAAAACCATTTCCATAAAAAGAGTCTGCGGACATAGCCAGCCGCAGAAAATTCTACCGAATACCACTGTGAACAGCATAACAAAAATGACTGAAGTGACAGCACCTAATGCAAGAATAAAGAAATCCTGAAGATAAAATGGCTGCCCGATGATAAAGAACTTTCTGTCAATAACATTGAATAAGAAAAATGGATTGTTGTTGATTTTTATAAAAGGCAGTCCAAAAAATAGGGCAAGCAAAACATAGCTGGTATAATTCCTGTAATTGGTGTATTTTCCTTTGGGCTTCCGGGGAAAGATCCATTTTCTTTTTCCGGTTTCATCCATTGTTCCTACTGAATTTCTAAAATCTTCATTTTCAATCTCTAAAGACTTGATCGGGTTGGATTCTGCACTCATTATCGTACGCTATAAAAGTATTATGGTAATATTTTCACAAGATCAGTTCTGATTTTTAGCGGAAGAAAAATCCTGTTGATCCTGCTTTTGCAAAGCTCCGAAATCTGAGAACTGGCTCCTAATATGATCTACTTACGAAATAGGATAATTGGGACATTTATTTTTGAAACGTATAATGTATCAAAATGATAAAATAAGTTTGAATCCTGTGGCTGATGTTGTAAATTGCGGGTTTAAAAATGTCATATGAAGAATATCTGTAAAATAGGAATGATAGGTTGGGTTTTCGCATTGGTAAACTGCCAGTCAGTAAATAACGGTAATATGTTTTATGAAGGAGTACAACCGAAAATGATTTCAGATCAGTTCAGTTTTACAGAAGGGCCGTCTACGGATAAAGAAGGGAATGTTTATTTTACAGATCAGCCTAATGATAAAATTTATTATTGGGACTGGAAAAGTAATAAAGTGATCGAGTTTTTAAATAAAACGGGAAGAGCCAACGGAACTCATTTTGATAAAGACGGTTACCTGATCACCTGTTCCGATGATCAGGGGGAAATATGGAAAATATCAAAGGATAAAAAAGTGGAAGTAGTTCTGAAGGGATTTGAAGGGAAAAGACTGAATGGCCCCAATGACGTATGGAATGATTCCGTGGGCGGGATGTATTTTACCGATCCTTTGTATGTAAGGGATTACTGGGTGGATTTTAAACAGGAAACCGCTCACAAAAGCCTTTATTACAGAAACAAAGATGGGAAAGTTGATGAGCTGGATACTTTTACCCAGCCTAACGGAATCGTAGGCAGTGAGAAACTGAAAAAATTATACCTCTCGGATATTGATGCAGGAAAAACGTATGTGTATGATATTTTAGGAGAAGGCCGGCTTTCTGAGAAGAAATTGTTCTGTGAAATGGGATCGGACGGAATGACGCTGGATAAACAAGGAAACCTTTATTTAACAGGCGATGGAGTACATGTTTTCAACCGGGAAGGAAAGAAGATATACCATATTTCCATTCCTGAAAAATGGACCTCTAATGTGACATTCGGGGGAGAACATAATGATATTTTGTTTATTACCGCCTCAAAGTCTGTGTATACTTTCCCGATGAGAGTGAGAGGGATAAAATAATTGTTTGCCACAAATACACCAATGATTGATTCGTGTATTTGTGGCAATTAAAAACTTTTATTTATTAGCCGTATTTAGGTTGTCGGAGGTAACTCCCTGATCCTTAGCTTTTATTGTATTTTGATAAGCAATCTCCATTTTTACTTTTTTCCCCTTCAGTTTTTCATTCTGAAGCTTTCTCAAAACAGCATTCACTTTATTTCTGGAAACTGCCACATAAGAAGTGGTGTCTTTTACTTCAATAACACCTACATCTTCTTTCTGTAATTCTCCTTTTTTAATCAGGTATCCTACGATATCTACCTTGTTTACTTTATCTTTTTTTCCAGCGCTGATATAGATGGTTTGGAAAGGTGTTTTTTCAGGAACTTTAGTAAATCCGGCAACACTTTCTTCAGGTACATCATTTTTGATGAAAGGAAAGTTATCATCTTCATTCATGATCAGGTAGACAAAACCTTTGGCATTCATCCTTGCGGTACGTCCGTTTCTGTGGATGAAAGCATCTTCTTTTGGTGGCAATTGATAATGTACAATAGATTCCACTTCAGGAATATCCAGTCCACGCGCTGCAAGATCGGTGGTAATAAGAATCCTTGCAGAATCATTTCTGAATTTCAGTAAGGCACGTTCTCTTTCATCCTGTTCCATACCGCCGTGGAAAGTCTCTCTGTCGATTCCCATCTGATGAAGAAGTTCAGAGATACGGTCTACCGCGTCACGGTGGTTACAGAAGATTAAAGTTCTTTTATTTCCGATTTTACAAACCAGATTGAAAAGCGTGTCCAGCTTTTCTTCCGGAATAGTCATTACTTTTCTCAGTTGAAGATCTGGTTTTATGTTATTTTCTTTAAGGAAGCTGATGATTTTCTCATCTTTTAACCCTGTAAATGCTGGAATTTCATCCATCGCAGTTGCAGAGGTTAAAACTCTTTGAGAGAGTCCTTTTAAAGAATTGCATATAAATTCCATATCATCATGGAAACCGAGCTCCAAGGCCTTGTCAAACTCATCCAAAACTAATGTTTTAATCGTTTTGGGATCGAAATTATTATTTCTTACGTGATAAGTCACCCTTCCCGGAGTTCCGATTAACACAGCGGGAGCTTCAATGAGATTATTAACCTCAATCTTTTTATCATGTCCGCCATAGCAAACGGAAACCTTAAAATCTGTTCCCATCGCTTTGAAAACCTGCTCAATCTGCAAAGCAAGCTCCCTTGCAGGAACGAGTATTAAAGCCTGGACTCCCTGAACATTCTTTTTCAGGTTTCTCAGAACCGGAAATAAAAAGGCCAGTGTCTTTCCTGATCCGGTAGGAGAGAGCAGGACAATATCCGTATTGTTTTCCGAGGCTTTATAAGTAGATTTCTGCATCTGATTCATATCCTGAATCTGCAGCTTTTGATAGATTGATTGTAGTTCCATGGTGCAAAGGTAGTGAATTTATGAGTGAGAGAGTTTGGATGTTTTGGAGTTTGAGAGTCTTAGAATTTTAGGGTGGGGGAATTTGAAGTGAAGGAATGCTGAAAATTTATACAAAGTGTGACTGTCATTCTGAACGGAGCAAAGCGAAGTGAAGAATCTCAATGTCGTTTTTTTGAAAAGGTAAATAGATATTTTTCTTTGTAGAGTAGAGATGCTTCGACCCCGCTTAGCATGGCATTATTAATACCAACAAGTTGTTGTATTACGGAAAGCCGTAATGTATTTATATGCTCTTCAGATAATTTTGAGGCAATAAAATGAATACCATGAAACTCTACCAAACCCTGGAAAACCAAATTAAGAAAGAACCAAATTACGTTTCCGACAACGGAGAAATAAAAAAATGGGTTATCCTAAATAAAGCACAAAATTTTGATGAAGAACTGATTGGATTGCTATTAGAAGATACTGATTTGAAGGATAAATTTTTCGTAAAAATAAAAGATATATGGGTGTTTAAACAAAACCTTTTCGTCCAGTTTCTTGAACAAAAAAATTATCTGAATGACAGCTATACTCAGTTTAAAAACAAAGTGGGATTAACCATTGATGGAAAACACCTGAAGCAGCGCAATGAAGTATCATTGGTATGGCCATTTAAAGACTGTATTCTGGAGGGTGGACAAAGCCGTGAGGAAGATAAAAGAGAAGAGATTTTCTTCAATGAAGTCCTGGCGCAGGATGAAATTACCGAATTACTGGATCCCAAAGTATTAACCAACGCCAAACGGTTTGATAAAAATGGTGAACATGTTTTTGATCAATTCAGTAGAAATGAAAACGGAACCATTACAGATAACCTTATTATCAAAGGAAACAATCTTTTGGCATTGCATTCTTTGAAAAAAGAGTTTGCTGGAAAGGTAAAGCTGATTTATATAGATCCACCTTATTATTTTAATAATACGGTTGATTCAGATAGTTTTAAATATAATTCGAATTTTAAACTTTCAACCTGGTTAACGTTTATGAAAAATAGGTTAGAAATTGCTAAAGACTTATTAAAAGAAGATGGTTTTATGTTTATTCAAATTAAAACTGACGGTTATGCACATTTAAAAATTCTAGCAGATTCAATATTTGGTTCTGAAAATTTAATAAATAGTATTTCGGTTAAAATGAGCGAAAGTTCGGGAGTTAAAATGGCTCACATAGAGAAACGATTACCTAATGTTTTTGAGCATATTTTGGTTTACTCAAAAAGTAGAAATAGTAAAATAAATCCAATAAAAGTTGAAAAATCAAATGAAGAAGATAATTTAAAGTTTGAAAAGTACTTAAATTATTATTCTAAAATTATTATTGATAAGTCAAAACCTGTTGAGGAATGGAAGATTGTATCTATTGATAAATATTTTGAAATAAATAATTTAGAAAAGCCTGATGATAATTATAAAGAATTTAAAATACAAAATGCGGCAAGAATAATTTATCGAACAAACAATAACTCTTTTGAAAAATTGAATATAAAGGGAAAGCTTGCAAAAATTACTTCTGCAAGAGGTATAGAATATATATGGTGGGAAGGAAAACAAATGCTATTTTTAGAAGATTACATTAATGAATATTTATGTGATTTATGGCTAGATATTAGTACCATAAATTTGAATAAAGAAGGAGGGGTGAATCTTCCTAATGGGAAAAAGCCTGAAAAGTTAATACAAAGAATTATTAATTTGTCAATTGAAAAAAATGATATAGTGTTAGATTATCATTTAGGAAGCGGTACGACAGCTGCAGTTGCTCATAAGATGGGAAGACAATATATTGGTTTTGAACAACTAGATTATGGTAATAATGATAGTATAGTAAGAGTAAATAATGTTGTAAATGGCGAACAAGGCGGCATCTCCAAATCCGTGAACTGGCAAGGCGGTGGCTCATTCACTTACCTCGAGCTTAAAAAATACAACCAGACTTTTATTGAAAAAATAGAAGAAGCAAAAGATGGAGAAATGCTTCTTCAGATTTGGGAGGAAATGAAGGCGAAGTCTTTTCTGAATTATAATGTAGATATTCAGAAGCAGGAGCAGCATATTGAAGACTTTAAAACATTAAGTCTTCAGGAACAGAAGCAACACCTTTGTGAATTACTCGATAAAAATCAGCTTTATGTCAATCTTTCTTCCCTTAAAGATGAGAATTTTGAATGTACAGCGGAAGAGCAAAAAGTAACAAAAGCATTTTATCAACTTAAAAACTAAGCAGATGGCATTTTTACATGAAATATTCAATAATCCGTTTGCCCGTAGAGCTTTGGCAGAGGTTGCGTTACCCAATGAAATTACGGATAATCTGAAATTTGGAATCCGTCCTTATCAGGAAGAAGCATTCAGACGTTATTTATATACTGAAAGGGAAGATTTTGATGGTAAACCGAAGAAACCGCTTCATCTCCTTTATAATATGGCAACAGGAAGTGGAAAAACTTTGGTCATGGCCGGGCTGATGCTTCATCTTTATGAAAAAGGATATAGAAACTTTCTGTTTTTTGTGAACAGTAACAATATTATTCAAAAAACAAAAGATAATTTTCTCAATCCTTATACGTCCAAATATTTATTTAATGAAAAAATAACCATCAACGGTAAAGATGTTTTTTTGAAGCAGATTGATAATTTTGATGAATCAGATCATGAAAATATTAATATCAAGTTTACCACAATTCAGCAGCTTCATATGGATTTAAATAATACCAAAGAGAACAGTATTACTTATGAAGATTTTCAGGATAAAAAAATCGTTCTGATTGCAGATGAAGCGCATCACCTGAATAGCGGAACCAAAACCGGAAACCTGTTTGGAAGCTGGGAGGAAACCGTTTTACAGATTTTACATCAGAATTTTGAAAATATCCTTTTAGAATTTACAGCAACCTTAGATTATGAAAGTCGCGAGATTACAGAAAAATACAAGGATAAAGTTCTTTATAAATATGATCTGGCTCAGTTCAGAACAGATAAGTTTTCCAAAGAGATCAATCTTGTCCGCTCCATGTATGATGAACAGGAAAGAGTTATTCAGGCTTTGATTCTCAATTTGTACCGTCAGGAGCTGGCTGCTATGCATCATATTAATCTGAAACCGGTTATTCTTTTTAAGGCCAAAAAAACGATCAAAGAATCAGAACAGAATAAAGAAAACTTTCATAAGCTGATTGATGGTTTCTCTGAAGCAATGGTGGAGAAAATCAGAAAAACATCTACAGTCTCTGTTGTTCAAAAGGCTTTTGATTTTTTTAAAGCCAAAAATATTTCAAACAGTGAAATTGTAAAACGGATACAGGTTTATTTTAGAGAAGAAAATTGTCTGAGCGCGAATAATGACTTAGAAGCAGAGAAAAACCAGGTATTACTCAATACACTGGAAGAGGAAAATAACCCGATTCGGGCTGTATTTGCCGTTCAGAAGCTCAATGAAGGCTGGGATGTTCTCAACTTATTCGATATTGTAAGATTGTATGAAGACCGCGATGGAAAAGATGGAAGGCCTGGAAAAACAACCCTTTCCGAAGCTCAGCTGATTGGTCGTGGCGCAAGATACTATCCGTTTGTTGTGGAAGAAGGGGGAGATAAGTTTGTGCGAAAATATGATGATGATATTTCAAACGATCTGAAAATTTTAGAAGAATTGTATTATCATACCAAAGAAGACAGCCGCTATATCTCAGAACTTAAAAAAGCGTTGATAGATTCTGGAATATATGAAGATGAAACCAATCTTGAGACGAAATATTTAAAGTTAAAATCTACATTTAAAACCACAGAATTATATAAAAACGGAGTCGTATTTTCAAATAGGAAAATACCTAAAAATTTTGATCGGATAAAGTCCTTTAAAGATTTGGGAATTATAAAACCTAAGTTTAGCCACCAGCTTTCTTCGGGAAGCGGGAGAACTTCCAATGTCTTTTTTGAGTTAGAAAAACAGGTTCCTTTGGATGAAGGAATAAAATCTGAGGGAGTCAGAATTCATGATATTCAGAAACATGTTATCAGATATGCTTTAAGCCGGAATCCGTTCTATTATTTTGATAATCTTTCACGTTATTTTCCCAGTATTACTTCGATCTGGGAGTTTATAGAGGATGAAAAGTATCTGGGTGGAATGGAAATTATATTCTACGGGACTCAAAGTCGCCTTCAGGAAATTTCACATTTCGATTATCTTCAGGCATTGAATGGGTTGCTGCAAAATATAGAGGCAGATATTAAACATAATGCTCCAGATTATGAAGGTTCATCGTTTCAGGCACAGCCTATTCATCAGGTTTTCAGAGATAAAGAAATCAGAGTCAGTAAAGGCAGTGTAAAAGCAGACGGGCAGGAGAATGTGGTTGCTGATGAAGATTGGTATGCCTACAATGCCAATTATGGAACCAATGAGGAAAAACGATTTGTAGAATTATTTGCCAGACGATTTAAAGGATTGAACCAAAAGTTTCAGGATATTCATCTGATCCGTAATGAAAGAGAAATTAAGATCTTTGATAAGTTTGGACGTGCTTTTGAACCTGATTTTATCTTGTTCTGCAGTCAAAAGAAAGATAAGCAGCTGACCTATCAGGTTTTTATAGAACCCAAAGGAACTCATTTAATTGATTATGACAGATGGAAAGATGATTTTTTGAGAGAAATGGGAGATGGAAAGAACACCATTACCATTCATACGGATCATTATTTAATTACTGCTGTACCATTTTACAATCATGAAACTGAAAGAGAGTTTGAGCGAGCTTTAGAAAAAGTCTTTATGGGTTAATACGTTCATCCATCTGATTCGTGAATTTAATAGGGGTTAACAATCAGTGAGTTAATGACTGATTCTGTAAGTATATAACTATTGCTTATCTCAAATAAAAAACGTATCTTTGCAGCCACTTTTTGTGGTAAAGGTCTAAGAAAGTAAAATATTATATATTAATAACTTCCGTATTTTTCAGTCACATTGATTAAGACCGTTGAAAGAGAAGGAATACAAATTTATTTAGAATTATGTCAAAAGAGACAAATTCAGCAGAATTATTATTAAACCAAAACGTAGCACCTGAACAATTTGACTGGGATTCTTTCGAATCTGGTCTTGATGCTGATGCTAGAAAAGAGAAAAGCGATTTAGAAGAGATCTACAACGGATCATTAAACAACCTAGACGATAACGACGTTTTAGTTGGTAAAGTTGTAAGATTAACTGATAAAGAAGCTATCGTAGACATCAACTTCAAATCTGAAGGTGTTATTTCTCTTAACGAATTCCGTTACAACCAAGGCCTGAAAGTAGGTGATGAGGTTGAAGTAATGGTAGACAAGAGAGAAGACAAAACTGGTCAGTTACAATTATCTCACAGAAAAGCTAGAACGCTTAAAGCTTGGGATAAAGTAAACGAACTTCACGAAACTGGAGAAATCGTTAACGGTTTTGTTAAGTCTAGAACTAAAGGGGGTATGATCGTTGACGTTCACGGAATCGAAGCATTCTTACCTGGTTCTCAAATTGACGTTAAGCCAATTAAAGATTACGATCAGTTCGTAGGAAAAACTATGGAGTTCAAAGTTGTGAAAATCAACCCTGAGTTCAAAAACGTAGTTGTATCTCACAAAGCATTGATCGAAGCAGATATCGAAGGTCAGAAAAAAGAAATCATCGCTCAGCTTGAAAAAGGTCAGGTTCTTGAAGGTACTGTTAAGAACATCACTTCTTACGGTGTATTCATTGACTTAGGAGGTGTTGATGGATTGATCCACATTACAGACCTTTCTTGGTCTAGAGTGAACCACCCATCTGAAATCCTTGAGGACGGACAAACTGTAAAAGTTGTTATCCTTGATTTCGATGACGAGAAAACAAGAATCCAATTAGGTATGAAGCAATTAGAAGCTCATCCTTGGGATGCTCTTTCTGCTGACTTGAAAGTTGGTGACAAAGTAAAAGGAAAAGTAGTAGTTCTTGCTGACTATGGTGCATTCGTAGAAATCGCTCCAGGTGTTGAAGGATTAATCCACGTTTCTGAAATGTCTTGGTCTACTCACTTAAGATCTGCTGGAGATTTCGTAAAAGTAGGTGATGAAGTTGAAGCTGAAGTATTAACTTTAGACAGAGAAGAAAGAAAAATTTCTCTTGGTATCAAGCAATTATCTAAAGATCCATGGGAAAACATCGAAGCTAAGTATCCGGTAGGATCTCAGCATGTAGGAACTGTAAGAAACTTTACTAACTTTGGTGTATTCGTAGAGTTAGAAGAAGGTATCGACGGATTAATCTACATCTCTGATCTTTCTTGGACTAAGAAAATCAAGCACCCATCTGAGTTCTGTGCAGTAGGTGATAAATTAGATGTTGTAGTTCTTGAATTAGATATTCAGGCTAGAAGATTATCTCTAGGTCACAAGCAATTGACTGAAAACCCATGGGATAAATTCGAAACTAAATATGCTGAAGGAACTATCCACGCTGGTAAAGCAGTAGAAGTTCACGATAAAGGAGCTTCTGTACAATTCGAAGATGCTGAGGTTGAAGCTTTCTGCCCTTCAAGATTATTAGAGAAAGAAGATGGATCTAAAATCAAAAAAGGTGAAGATGCTCAATTCAAAGTAATCGAATTCAACAAAGAATTCAAGAGAGTAGTAGTATCTCACACAGGTATCTTCAGAGACGAAGAAAAGAAAAACGTTAAAGAATCTTCTTCTAGAAACGTATCTTCTTCTTCAAACAACGAAGAAAGATCTACTCTTGGAGACATCGATGCATTAGCAGAGTTGAAGAGAAAAATGGAAGAAGGTAAATAATCTTTCAACCATTGATCAATATAGAGAGCCGCTCATTTGAGCGGCTTTTTTTATTTAAATATTAAAACGTCTTTCGGAAAATGATAGATAATAGGTTATTAATGGTGTTTTTAACATAATAATACAACAAGACAAAGATTAATCTGTAAGGGCAGTCCAGACAAAAATCAGAAGAATTCTTTCTGTTGAAAAATGTTTAATTGCTCTGTTTTTATTTGTTTTTATTCGTGATTGTATTACTGTTAAATTAAATTTAGAATAATTTCAATTTATTTGTTAATTATTTGTAGATTAGCGGCTTTAATAGTAAATATGAAAAATAGAACTTTACCTCTTTTGTTTGCTGTATTTTCAGCGTTTCCGGCTTTTTTGTTTGGACAGGATAATGAAAAGCTAATTAAAGATTATATTTCTCAAAATAAAATCAGGGAATATAAAAAGTCTGACCTTAATAATATTATTATAGATAATGTAGATCCTTCAAAATCATTGAACGGTGATGTGGTGAAGTTTTTACAAACCTATAATGGTTTGCCGGTTTATAGCGCTGTAGGAACTGTACTTATTAAGGATAACAAGATTGTATATTATACAGACAATTTTATTAAAGATTATACAGCCTCTACACCCAGTACAGCCGTGATCGACAAATCAGCTGCTCTTCAAAAGATTGCCCAGGAACTTAATAATGCAGACATTGCTAATTTCAATATTCTGGGATATTTAGAAAAAAGTAAAGGAAAAGCATCCGCAAATCAAAGACTGGTGTATACAAGTGATACCAATGGTAACTTACGTTTGGCATACGAGTATACTTTGATGGAGCCTAAATCACCCAATTATTGGAATATTGTGGTGGATGCCAATAATGGAAAAATTCTTGAAAAAAATAACCTGACTTTATCTTGTAATTTCCATTCCGATGCCTATGCTTCCGATCACAATCATGCTGATCATTTTGTAAATACACTTATTGGCCCGCAAAATACTATTGCAGATAATAGTTTTTCATTATTTCTGCCTGATGATGCTTCCTATAACGTTTTTCCCTTACCTATAGAAGCTCCGACATTCGGATCGAGGTCAATTCTTAATAACCCCTGGAATTCTACTGCCTCTCCTGAAGGATGGCACTCTGATGGGACCAATCATTATACGGTAACAAGAGGTAATAACGTATTTGCTTACGAAGATGTTGCCGGTACAGCTTTAACAGCTCCTAATTATCTGCCGGGAACTCCCGCAGAAGGAGGTCCGACGAGAAATTTTGATTTTCCCTTTAGTATCAATGGAACGCCGGTAAATAACAGGAACGCATCCATTACCAATTTATTTTATCTGAACAATAAGATTCACGATGTTTTCTATCAGTTTGGGTTTACGGAATCTGCACGGAATTTTCAGCAAAATAACTTTGGAAAAGGCGGTGAAGACGATGATTCTGTATATGCAGAAGCTCAGGATGGCGGCGGAATAAACAATGCCAATTTCTCTTCTCCACAAGATGGATATAATCCTAGAATGCAGATGTATTTGTGGAGTCCCGTAAATCAAAAGTTTTTCTATAACGCACCTACTGCTGCAACATCAAGAACTCCGGGAGTAGGAACTGCTGATTTTGGTAACCCGCTGAGTGCAGCCGGGGTGACCGGAAATATAGCATTATCATCAGTCGCTGACGGATGTACTGCTTTACCCGCCGGATCGCTGGTAGAAAAAATCGGATTAGTTGAAAGGGGAACATGCTCATTTGTCGTGAAAACTAAAAACCTGCAGGATGCCGGTGCTTTAGCTGCTATTATCTATAATAATGCAGCTAATGGCAATACCCTGAATAATATGTCAGGTACTGACCCGTCAGTTACGATTCCTACTGTACTTGTTACAAAAGCTGAAGGAGATTATATCAAAGGCTTACTTGCTGCCAATACCCCCGTAAATGTCACTCTGAAAGATGATCCTGCAACAAGCGTAACTCCGGATGGAAGTTTTGATAACGGGATTGTAACTCATGAATACGGACATGGTATCTCCAATAGATTAACAGGTACCGGAGCCAATTGTTTAAATGCAAATGCAAGCTACGAACAAATGGGAGAAGGATGGTCAGATTTCTTTGCATTGATGCTAACAAACAAAGCCGGAGATAATGCTTCTGTTCCTAGAGGAATGGGAACTTATGCCGGAGGACAGGCTATTACCGGAGGCGGAATCAGACCTGCAAAATATTCTCCTGATTTTGCCATTAACAACTATACATACGGAAATACCAACGGAATGGTATATACCAATACCAGTGGAGGAGTATCCCTGGATGTTCACTCTATCGGGTTCGTTTGGGCTACCATGTTATGGGATCTTCATTGGAAATATGTTGAAAAATACGGCTATTCATCCAATGTACTGGCGAATACAACGAATGGAAGCACCAGAGTATTGCAATTGGTAACAAGTGCATTGAAACTTCAGGCCTGTAACCCTACTTTCGTTGATGGAAGGGATGCGATATTAGCAGCAGAAGCAGCGATTACCCAGGGGCAGGATAAATGCATGATCTGGAGTGTATTTGCAAAAAGAGGATTGGGAGTGACTGCTTCAGCAGGATCAAAAACCAATATCAATGACCAGATTCAGGACTTTACAGTACCTGCAGAATGTATGCTGGCAACGAACGAAGTGAAATCCGCTAAAGAAAGCAAGTTATCTATCTATCCAAATCCTGCTAAAGATGAATTCTTTATCAACTTCCCAAGCAATACTCTTGGAAAAGTAAGTGTAGAGCTTTACGATATGACAGGTAAACTGGTTTCTTCAGAAGATAAAATTTCACCGGATGCTAAAAAAGCAATTTCTACAAGCAATTTAGTGAACGGAACTTATATCGTAAAAGTAAAAGGACTTGGATTCGAAGGAACATCGAAAGTAATGGTAAAAAAATAATCAGATTATAAAGACTGATTTCAAAAATCGCTACAAGCTTGCTTGTGGCGATTTTATTTATCTATTAAAGCAATGCTAAGGTACTTTAATTTATATGTCGTAACTTTGCAGGCTGTTAAAAAAATTATGAAGAAGAAAAATATACTAAAAGGTGTTTTATTTGTCGGAATTGGAGCTAGTATATACGGTATGTTGGCCACTTTTGTGAAAATGGCCTATCATGATGGGTTTACAACTTCTGAAGTGACTACCTCTCAATTCGTATTAGGTTTGACCGGGCTTTTGATCCTGAATTTCATCCAAACCTTAACCTCAAAGCAGAAACTGTCTGTTCCGAGTTCCAAAGAGGTCAGAATGTTGATGCTTGCCGGAACTTCATTGGGCGGAACAAGTCTATTCTATTATATTGCGGTTCAGTATATCAACGTTTCCATCGCGATTGTATTATTGATGCAATCGGTGTGGTTCAGTGTGGTGGTGGAAAGTATCCTGACAAAAAAACTGCCTAATGCAAGAAAAGTAGTGGCCGTAGTGATTGTATTGCTGGGAACGATTCTGGCAACTAATCTTATCAATATGGAAATTGAACTTGACTGGCATGGAGTTTTCTGGGGGCTGATGGCAGCTGCTTCTTATACATTGACTATGTTTACATCTAATACACTGGCAACCCATCTTCCTGTATTCAGAAAAAGTATAATCATGCTGGCGGGAGGTTCTGTTATTGTTTTTGCATTCTTGTTTTTTGCTCAGATAGGGCCAATGTATTCTGAAGGTTTGAAATCCCTGTATTTAAACTTTACAGATAATACGGAACATATCCATCCGTTCAATTATTCAATATTTTTAACATACGGTTTTGTGCTGGCTTTGTTCGGTACTATTATTCCGCCTGTATTATTCAATGTAGGATTTCCGAATGCCGGGTTAGGACTGGGCAGTATTGTTTCGTCTCTGGAACTTCCGGTATCCGTGACAATGGCTTTCGTCTTATTAGGTGAAAAAGTATTTTTGATACAATGGGCTGGAATTGCACTGATTCTGTTTGCGATTGTTTTGATGAATCTGCCTTCTAAAAAAGAAAAAGAGATTTCAGTAGCAGAATTATCTTAAAAATAAGGTTATAAAATAAAAATAAAAACCACTTCTTTTGGAGTGGTTTTTTTTAATTTTAATGATTTAAAAATTAGTGTTATGAAGTACTTTAGAAATATACTATTGGCTGTAGTATTAATGTCAGTACCCAATGGGATGTCTTCGCAGGTAAAACCTTTAGACGCTGTGCTTTCGGAATATCAATATCCTTATGACGTTCATTTTATCAATCTGAAATCTCAGAATAATGATCTGAAAATGGCTTATATGGATGTAAAGCCTCAGAAGGCGAATGGAAAAACCATTATGTTACTTCACGGAAAAAATTTCAATGTAGCCTATTGGGAAAGAACGGCCAAAGATTTATCCGCTAAAGGTTTCAGAGTGATTATTCCTGATCAGATCGGATTTGGAAAATCATCCAAACCGGAACATTACCAGTTTTCTTTTTCACAATTGGCTGAAAATACAAAGGCAATTCTGGATGAACTTAAAATTGATAAAACCATAGTTCTGGGACATTCGATGGGCGGAATGGTTGCAACAAGATTTGCCTTACTTTACCCGGAAAAAGTTCAGCAGCTGATTCTTGAAAATCCCATCGGACTTGAAGACTATAAAACTTTTGCTTCTTATCAGAATATTGATCAGGCCTATCAGTCGGAACTTAAAAATACTGCCGAAACCTATAAAAATTATCAGCTCAAATTTTATTACGATAATCAATGGAAAGAAGAATATCAGCCCTGGCTGGATTTGATTGCCGGCTGGACCTTACATAAAGATTATCCAAAGGTAGCATGGGATGCGGCTTTAACTACAGATATGATCTATAATCAGCCGGTTTGTTATGAATTTAAAAATATTAAAACGCCTACTTTACTGATCATAGGAACAAGAGACAGAACCGCAATAGGAAAAGACAGAGCGCCTAAAGATCTTCAACCGAAAATGGGCCAGTATCAGGAACTTGGTAAGAAAACCCAACATGAAATTGCCGGATCAAAACTGGTGGAACTTGAAAATGTAGGACACCTGCCCCATATTGAGGTCTATCCGAAATTCTTTGATGCTCTGTATAATTTTATTAAATAAAGAACCGGCTCAGGCAATTCCGAAGCGAAAGATAGTTTCGGAGGTAATGATTTTTACATTTAAAAACAATGAATAAAAAGAGTATTAAACTCAAAAACAAGCAGGTAAAAAGCGATAATTTCTGGATAGTTTCTTTCTTCCTTATGTTTCTGCTTTTGTTCCTGGGAATGGGTGTTGGAGGTGTTTATTATAGTTATAGTAAATTCAGCAGAAATATCAATTTGGTATCTGATGGGGTCAAAACGGAAGCAAGAATTACAGGATATGAAGAAAGCTGGTCGAAGGATAGTGATGGGAATGGAAGTACCAGGATGTATTCTCCGGTTATCACTTATTATGATTCTTCCAATCATTCTTATACCCTCCACGCTGATTATAGCAGTAGCAGCAGGGAGTGGTCCAATGATGTAACCGTATATTTTGATAAAAAAGATCCGTCAAGAGCCATTCGTGGTGGCTTCTGGCATTTATGGTTCTGGCCTTTTATCATCCTTTGCCTTTCCATGATCCCATTAGGAATTGGATTGTTTATTCTTAATTACTATATCAGATCATTATTGAAAACAGAAAACCGTCTGTATTAAACGGTTTTCTCTTTTTGCTTACATAGTAATAGAGCTGATATTCCGGCTCCTGAAAAAAGAATGCATGAGAATCCTAAATTTTGAATACAACCTGTAATGACCAGTCCAGCACCTATCAATAAATAGTACATAAGGCCTAACAAAGCTCCTGCACTTCCTGTTTTGTTTTTATAACGGATTAAAGCGGTGCTTAGAATATTAGGAATTACTATACTGAAGGCCATTACAATAAAGAAATAAGGAATTAAAAAATAGATTCCGTAGCCCGTGAGTAACCAGACAAATAAGGAAGCGATAAATGATCCCAGTGTGCCTGTTTTAACCAAAGTATGGGGCAGTAGGTTTTTAGACAATAAAAAACGGTTCAGCTGAGCCCCTGCAAATGTTCCCAACGCCAGGATGATACTGCTGTACCCAAAAGCACGTGGTGAGTAATGCTGTTCTTTAAATATAAAAGGAGCCAGTGAATAGTATGAAAATAAAAGAACATTAAAACTCATAATCAGTATACATGATCTGATAATATCACGGTCTTTAACCATTTGTTTTAAGAGATTGAATAACGTAGCGAAGCCTGCTTCTTTTCCGGAATAATGTGTTTCAGAAATCCTTTTTAAAGAGAGTATGAAAAATAGAATAGCTAAAAGATGTAAAGTAACAAAAACCCCCTGATATCCGGTAGAAGAAGCGAGTAGAGATCCCGTAATCATACCGATAACTGGGCTAATAGAGAGGCCAATTCCGATCCAGGAAAATACTTTGCTGATATGTTCTTTGTCATAAGTATCCCGTAGAATGGTTTGGGTGACAATGGATCCTACAGCGATTCCAAACGCAGAAATAATTCTGGCAGCAAGAAGGAATATGAAATCAGAAGCGAATACAGCAGCCAGCGTGCCGATTCCATAGGTAATGAGCCCGTATTCCAATGATTTTTTTCTTCCTATTCTGTCACATTGAACTCCCCAGAAAGCGACTCCGATGGCGAAGGCTATAAAATATAAACTTATGGTAAAGGTCGCAGATTCTTCTTTTATATTAAACCGCTCCTGTACACCGGGTAAAACCGGGCTATAGATGGTTTCTACGAATTGAGGGAGCATTACCAGCAGGGTTAGCAGCCAGAGCGGATTTGTCTTTTTCATTTTTTCTGCAAAGTTTCGAAAAAACTAACGTATATTTATAATGATATAAAAACAAAAAATATCAAAAATAAGACATGGCTGTTTTGACTCAGAATGAAGAATTTAATGCGGATATCCTTAAGGAAAAAGTCATCGGAATTGCTTCGGATATGGTAATGCATGATTCCGGATTTCACTCTCATAAAACCAAGGCACAATTGCTATATGCTCCATCGGGTTGTATGACGGTAACGACTTCCGACAGACAATTGGTATTGCCACCCTTCAGAATGCTCTGGATTCCTTCCAATGAACCTCACAGAGTTAATTTTCGGAATGTTGTCGCTTACAGATCTGTTTATTTCGATGAAAATTATGCCGGAAAGTATATGGCTTCCGGTTTGAAAATTTTACATGTGAATTCTTTATTAAAAGAGCTTATAGAAAGAATTTGTTTTTGGGAATGGACGACTCCCGACGAAAGCCAGGAAGCTATTCTAAATGTATTCTGGAATGAAGTAAAAATAGCTCCGGAAGAGAAACTAACATTGAAAATGCCTGAAGACAGACGTTTTAAGAAACTGACAGAAAAGTGGACCCTGCGTTCTTCTATGCCGCCAATGCTGAAAAATCTTGCAGATCAACACGGAATTGTTGAAAAAACAATCAGCAGAATTTTTAAAAAAGAAACCGGTCTGTCTTATCAGGAGTGGAGACAGCAATGGCGCCTTCAAAGGTCAATTGAGTTATTGGTAGAAGGAAACTCAATAGGTGAGGTATCCCATATTTTAGACTTCTCCTCAGATAGTGCTTTTATTGAGTTTTTTAAAAAACATACGGGATCTACTCCATTGCAATATCTGATGAAAAATGTATAGGGGATATAGGAATTTTGTATCATTGATAATCATTTCGGCAGGCAGCTTGCCAAAGGTTTAACGGGGGTGTACCAGTATTAAACTTCTGTTTCTTGTCTTATGCAAAGACGTTTGAAAAATAATTTACATAACATTGTAGGACCTAACAAAATTACACTATGGAAAACTACAGTCATACAATTACAGTAACAACTACACCTGAGAAGGCTTATGATGCTCTTATACATAAAATTCCTCTCTGGTGGTCTGAGTTGTTTAAAGGATCTTCATCGCAAACCGGAGAGGTATTCACAATAAGATTTGGTGAGCATATTCATAAGACGATGAGAGTGAAAGAACTGAAAGTCAGTTCTAAGGTAATCTGGTATGTGGAAGACTCGCTGATTGCCATTCCGGAATTAAAAAATCAGACAGAATGGATAGGGACAACTATAATCTGGGATATTGAACATAAGGAAAGTAATACACAGATAAAGATTACACATATAGGATTGAATCCGGATATAGAATGTTATGAGATCTGTGCTAATGGCTGGATACAGTTTATCAACAGTCTGAAGCTGTTTCTGGAAACGGGAAAGGGAAATCCCTACAGAGAATATGCAGAAGAAAGCCCTGCCCGATCGTAAGTGGTATATAAAGACACTTATGATTGATTACAAAAAAAAGAAGCTGTTTACATGTAAACAGCTTCTTTTTGTATTTATTGTTGTCTGAATTATTTCTTCTTGTAAGCAGCGTCTTTAATTCTCGCTTTTTTACCTCTAAGGTCTCTGAAGTAGTAAATTCTAGCTCTTCTAACTCTACCTCTTCTGTCAACTTCAATTTTTTGAAGCGCTGGTAAGTTAATAGGGAATACTCTTTCTACACCTACATCACCACTCATTTTTCTGATTGTGAAAGTTTTTGTAGATCCAGTACCTCTTAATTGGATAACTGTTCCTTTGAAGAACTGAGTTCTTGTTTTTTGTCCTTCTTTAATTTCGTAATACACAGTAATTGTATCACCTGCTTTGAATTCAGGGAATTCTTTTTTCGCAATGTACTTATCTTGTACGTACTTTAATAAATCCATTATTAATAAATAAAATGTTAAAGCTAAGCAACTTACACGTTTTTCGTCAGAGGTTGAATAACAGGTTGCAAATGTACAAAATAGTTTTTGAATACACCAAATAATTAATGTATTAAAAACTATAAATTTTTCCTCTCAGTTTCAGTAAAAAATTAATGTTTTCTTTAAACTTCCATCAGCCAGAGTTTATACGGGAAGTCTACTTTTGCCCGAAATAAAAATCAGGATACTGGTTTTTAATGTATTGATTTACAAATTAAAATGCTATACACTATTTAAATATAATATCATTATGAAACATTATTTCTTCTTTTTTTGTTTCGCGGTCCAGATGGCGTTCGGACAGGTTTTGTATCCTTATTTACAAAACCCGGCACCGAATTCTATGATCGTCAACTGGAAAACGTCTTCCGATAACGAAACAACAGTAATTTACGGAGACTCTCCAACCAATCTGAATGTCACTGTGACAGGTACTACCAATATCTTTTCAGATACAGGATATAATAATAATTACTATTACCATACCGCAAAAATTACCAACCTGCAACCGAATACAAAGTATTATTATAAGATCAAAACAGGAACAAGCGTATCCGCTGTCTACAATTTCAGAACACTTCCTTTACCGGGACAAGCAGCAACGACAAACGGGAAAATCCGTTTTCTGATTATGGGAGATAATCAGATTAAAGCAGAGCCAAGATACGACAGCCTTACCCTGAATGCTTATAAAAAATTAAAGGAAAAGTTTGGAGCAGGTACAGATCCGTCGGATAATATTGCACTTACATTTATGGTGGGAGATCAGGTGGATGTAGGAACTCTGGATCATTATGAAAATGTTCACTTTAAAAAAAATATCAAATTATCACCTTATCTGCCGATTCAGACGACAGTAGGTAACCACGAGACCTATGGTACCTTAGGAATGAATTCCTATTATGCTCATTTTTATATCGATGAAATCAGATACAAAAATATCAGCTCAGGAAATGAAAATTATTATGCCCAGCAGGCAGGAAATGTATTATTTATAAGTCTGAGCTCCGAACATACCGGTGCTGCACAACAAACATGGCTGCAACAGATACTAAATGAAGCCAATAATGATCCTACAGTAGACTGGATTATTTCCTTAAGCCACAGACCTTATCAGGCAGAGCAGTATGTAGGAGATATTTCTACCTGGGTAAGAAACAATGCCGTACCGCTTTTGGTAACGTCAGATAAATATTTGATGCATGTTGGAGCGCATCATCATCTGTACCACAGAGGGCAGTTGAAAAATACACCGAATTATCAGATTATTTCCGGAGGAACAGCGTGGGACCAGTATTGGGGAATGTCTAATGAACAGGATTTTGATGATGTTCAGAAAACATTGACAGACTGGACATATCAGATCGTAGAAGTAGATGTACCAACAGGTAAAGTAGATATTGAATGCTATTCTATCGGTGGAATATACAATAAAAAGAATAATGAACTGGTAGACTCTTTTCATCGATATAAGAATCAGCCAAAACCCGCTAAACCTTCCGTTACCAATACTTTTTCAGGACCTGTTACATTACCTTTGACACTGGATGGAAGTGCCTTTTCATCTTCTAACGGAGAACTTTTGAATACCACGCAATTCCTGATCAGTAAAGCGTCCGACTTTTCCGTGATTGAAAAAGAAATTTACAGAGATTTTGAAAACTGGTTCGGAAAAGACGGAAACGGAACCCCGGACAAAACTAAAAATCTAAACGCAGGAGTAGATATCACCAAAGTAACATTAACAACTAACTCTATTCCTAACGGAATCTATTATGTGAAAACCCGCTACAGAGACAGAAATCTGGAATGGAGTGACTGGAGTGATGTAAAGCAGTTTGAAATTATCGGAAGTGTAGTCTCAAATCCCACTTTTACTTTAGATAAAACAGAATATACACAAAATGAACCTGTTGTTGCCACTTTTACAGGAGGACCCGGAAATCAGCAGGATTGGGTCGGAATCTATAAAAAAGGACAGACTCCCGCCACAACAACTTCCCAAAGCTATATGTATACCAACGGACAGACCGCAGGGACGGCAACTTTTACCAATGGACTGCCAAATAAAGGACAGTATTTTGCCGGATTTTTTGCCAATAACGGATATACGGAAATCACCCCGAGAAAGAATTTTTATGTAGGTCCAAAAGTTCAGTTACAGGCTACTGCAGATACTTATCCGGTAGGAGGTACGGTGGTCATCAACTTTGCCAATGGACCTAATCTGCAGAAAGACTGGATCGGAATTTATAAAATGGGGCAAAGTCCGGGAACCACCAATTCCATAAAATGGAGTTATGTGACCACAGCATCCGGAACCCTTAATTTTACAGGACTACCAAAAGGGTATTACTATGCACAGTATTTACTTGAAGATGGATACAACGGGATAGGAGAGAAAGTGTTTTTTAAAGTAGGAGATATCGTTACAGAATTATGGACCAATAAGCCGGTATATACACTGGGAGAAAATATAACCGCTTCATGGACAGATTCTCCGGGGATTATTAAAGACTGGCTGGGAATTTATCCGCAAAATATTCAGACTCCGGATGATAACTTTGTTTCTTACACTTATTTTGACGGAGTAACACAGGGTACCAAAACCATTCAGGGAACAGCAATACCTACAACTCCCGGAAATTACTATATGGTTATGTTTACTAATGATTCTTATACGGAGGTTTCAAACAGAGTACAGTTTCAGGTAACCTCTTCAAGTCTGGGAACTTCAGAAACAAAAAGCACAGAGAAAAATGTTGTTCTGTATCCGAACCCTACGAAACCGGGAGAGCCTACTTTCATTAAAAGTGATTATCCGATTGAAAAAATCGAATTGGTTTCAGCATCAGGAGAACTGCTTTATGTCTCTAAAAATATCAATAACCAGCGTTTTTCTTTAGTCAATGAAAACCTGCCAAAAGGGGTGTACTTTGTAAAAGTACACGGAAGAAAGCTATTTACTTTAAAGCTGATTATCCAGTAAAATCCATTTTTATAATATGAAAAAAAAAGCAGTTTCAGATTTTGAAACTGCTTTTTTGTAAAAATGATTTCCTGTTATTCGAAACCATTATATAAATCATCTTCCTGAATGACCGTTTGGCCGTCGGCAGATGCAAATTCATCTCCTGTATCAGCTAAAATCTTAGAATCCTGAATAAGTTTTCCGTCCGCATTATAAACTTTTAATAAAATCCATTTTCCGTTACGCTCCAGTTCTTTAGTTCCGCTTGTTGTTGTTAACCTGATTTTACCACTTTGAAGGGCGCCGTTTTTAACGACAGCTTTGTTACCGGCTTTGCCTTTTATATACTGCACAATGTTACCGGTAAAGTTATAAGAATTATCCTCTTCCTCTTTAACGGGTTGGGTAAAGGTATACACAATAGCTCCTTTACTATTGTATATGGTCCCTTCATATGTATTTTGTTTCGTATTAAGCTTCTTTTCAGAAATGAGCTTCTGGTCTTCAGAATAATTTTTCGTACTGATCGAAATCCCGTCTTTATATTGAATCTCATTGAGACCCTCATAAGAAGTACCGTTATAAGGCATATCATCCTTATAGGTTAAGGTTGATTTTAATTTTCCGTCCGGGCTATAGAATTTGATTTCCAGGGGAGAATCATCTTTCATTGTTTTCTCGGATACTAGTTTTCCGTTGTCATCAAAACTTTTATTCAGGATAACCGAACCGTTTTTATAAACATCAATAGATGAAATTTGGGTATTATCATAGCTAAACTGGTAATCTTCGCCTTCTATGGGCTTATAGCTGTCATTTTCCTTATCATATTGATAGATTAGATTGGCTATTTTTTTGCCGGATTCATCATAAGTGGTTTTATAACCGTCTTTTTTATTTCTTTTCTGTTCCTGCAGAACTTTTCCGCTTTTAGTATATATTACCCCTTCTTTTATAGTGCCGTCGCTTTTATATTTTTCGATTTTGGAAACTCTCATAGGGTTGTAATAGTAGTCTACCAGCAAATTTTCACCGGAACCTGAATTTCCGGCTCCTATAAATTTTCCTTTTTCTCCGTAGTATTTGGTTTCATAGCTGCTATCCTTACCAAAGGTGGATTCGTACCGGATCCCTTTAATATCCTCATCATAAATAAGAGTTCTGGATGGTAAGGAATTCTCGTAGGTCGTAATGCTGTTGTAGAAATATTCATTTTCAGGATCTTTATAGCTGTATATTTTTCCACTGAATACATCATCAGCTTTGTAGGTCATTTCTTCGATAAGTCTTCCTTTTGCATCATAGGATTGAGAGGGGCCTAGGTGCTTGCCGTTGGAATAAGTAGTTGAGCTCATAACTTTCCCTTCGGGGGTGTACCATGTTACTTTTCCGTCAAAAATTTCATTACTTGGAGTGGTGTCCGAAGCAAGACCTTCCATTTGTAATGTTCCGTTTTTATAATAATCTTTAATAAGGGTTAGTTTCCCTTTTGCAGATGTTTCACGGTAGTATTCCATTTTGTCTTTGGACGTTTTTTCCCAGTTTTCATCGAAATAAGTTCTTTCCTGTGCATATACGCTGACGCTGAGTACTAGTGCAAGTAATGCTGACGTAAATAGTTTTTTCATGTTTTTATTTAAGTTGATTTTTATATGATTAATGTGGTGATCGTATTGAAAATGAAAGCCATAAAAATGGCATATACAGAAACAGGCTGTTGCGAAATAATTTTACATTGAAATGGTGTTTACCTATAGTTATAATATCCGAAGACTATAAAATATACTGTGTTTTTGAATTTGAGCCCACAAATATAAATCAATTTCATGAGAAATACATTAAAAATGAACCGATCTGTTCGTTTTTTAATGTAAATATTTGATTATAAAGTTTTTAATTGCCTGTTGGGAAAGCGTGAGATTCAAGAGTATTTCTGATCATGGGATATATGAGAAAAATTATTAAATTTAGCCAACAGAAAAATCTAATATTTCATGATAGATAAAAGAGTAAAAAATGCAAAGGAGGCCATCGAAGGAATTAAAGATGGAATGACACTGATGCTTGGCGGATTCGGACTTTGCGGTATTCCTGAAAACTCAATCAACGCTTTGGTAGAAAGTGATGTGAAAGATCTTACCTGTATTTCAAATAATGCAGGAGTAGATGATTTCGGATTAGGACTCCTGCTGCATAAAAGACAAATAAAAAAAATGATCTCTTCTTATGTGGGAGAGAATGCCGAATTTGAGAGACAAATGCTTTCGGGAGAACTGGATGTTGAGCTTACTCCACAGGGAACTTTGGCAGAAAAATGCAGGGCTGCACAAGCTGGAATTCCCGCTTTTTATACTCCGGCCGGCTATGGAACTGAAATAGCAGAAGGAAAGGAGGTAAAAGAGTTCAACGGAAAACCTCATATTCTTGAACATGCCTATGATGCAGATTTTTCTATTGTAAAAGCATGGAAAGGAGATCATGCCGGAAACCTTATTTTTAAAGGATCTGCAAGAAACTTTAACCATCCTATGGCAGGTGCCGCTAAAATTACCATTGCGGAAGTGGAAGAATTAGTAGAGCCTGGAGAACTGGATCCTAACGAGATTCATATTCCGGGAATTATGATCCAGAGAATCTTTCAGGGAGAAAAATTTGAAAAAAGAATTGAGCAGAGAACCGTTCGAAGCAAAGAATAAATCTCTGATCATAAGAATATAAAAAAGCGCTGAAACTAAATTCAGCGCTTTTTTTATGCTTGCGGGCTAAGTGTTTTTCTTTCCCCGATTTGTTGCCGCCACATGGCATAATATAATCCTTTTTCAGCAATTAATTTTTCATGAGATCCGGTTTCTACGACCTGACCACGTTCAAGAACGTAGATTTTGTCCGCATGCATGATCGTACTCAGACGATGGGCAATAAGAACCGTAATCTGCTCTTTTTCTCTGGAAATATCTTTGATCGTAGAGGTTATTTCTTCTTCAGTAATACTGTCCAAAGCAGAAGTTGCTTCATCAAAAATTAATAAATGAGGCTTTCGTAAAAGAGCTCTTGCAATCGCTATTCTTTGCTTTTCACCACCACTCAGTTTCAATCCGCCTTCCCCGATAACGGTTTCAATTCCTTTTTCAGCTCTTTGTAACAAGGAGGTACAGCTTGATTTCTGTAAGGCGATCTGCAGCTCTGTTTCCGTAGCTTTTGGATTAACAAAAAGAAGATTTTCCCTAATGGTTCCTGCAAAAAGCTGGGTGTCCTGAGTCACAAAACCAATTTGATTTCTCAATTCATCAAAATCAAATTCTTTTCCGTTGATCTTATTATAAAGAATATTTCCTTCCTGAGGCCTGTAAAGCCCAACCAGTAATTTTACCAGTGTACTTTTCCCCGAACCGCTCGGTCCCACAAAAGCTATTGTTTCTCCATTCCTGACTTCAAAAGAAATATTGTTTAGCGCTTTGTACTGAGCAGTCTGATGTTTAAACGAAACATTCTTAAATTCTAATTCCTCAATAGCACCAATTATTTTCGGGTGAATAGGCTTTTCTTCCACCTCTTTTTTCATTAAACGGTCAAAATTCTGGAGAGAAGCTTCAGCTTCACGATAAGAAATGATGATGTTCCCGATTTCCTGCATCGGTCCGAAAATGAAGAACCCGTAAAACATAAGAGACAGATATTGCCCGGGAGTTACAATGTTTTTAAAAATAAGAAATAATAAAGTCAGGGTAATCATCTGCTGAAGAAAATTAACCATCGTTCCCTGAATAAAGCTTAAAGAACGGATGCTTTTAACCTTTCTGAGCTCAAGTCCAAGAATTTTATACGTATTATTGTTGAGACGGGTGATTTCCTGACTGGTTAATCCCAGACTTTTAACAATTTCTATATTTCTTAAACTTTCCGTAGTACTTCCTGCTAAAGCTGTAGTTTCCGAAACAATATTTTTCTGGATACTTTTTATTCTTTTGCTCAATAAATTGGTAACAATGGCAATAAAGAAAATCCCACAGATGTACACAGGCATAATGGACCAGTGTAAGCGGATTGCATATACTGAAACGAAAATAATACTGACTAAAATACCAAAGAAAATATTGATGAAATTGGTGATGAATTTTACCGTATCTTCTCTTACTTTTGTTAAAATAGATAAGGTTTCACCACTTCTCTGGTCCTCAAATTCCTGAAAGGGCAACGCCATAGAATGTTTTAAACCATCCGTAAAGATTTTAGCCCCGAACTTCTGAGTAATCACACTTACCACATAATCCTGAAAAGCTTTGGCAATTCTGCTGACCATGGCAGTTCCGATGAGTAGTCCTAAAAAATAAAAAGCACCATGGTAGATTTTATTTCCGTACAAATAATCGTTCAGATTTCTGGGAAGGAGCTTTTCCTTATCAAAAAAATTAGGATGAGTAACCAGCTGATCCAGGATATTTCCTGTAATAGCCGGAGCAAATAAAGAAAAAACCTGATTAACGGTTGCCAGAAATAAAGAAATGGCAATTAACCATTGGTAAGGTTTAAGGTATTTAAAAAGTATTTTCATTCTGCTAAATAATGATACAAAATTAAAGATATTATTTTGACTAACAGTGTTAATTGTTAAGCATCACAAAGTCCTTTTGTATTCTGGCGAAAATAATTAAATTGCAGTCTAAGTTTTTATTATGCTTACAAAAGAACAAATTGCCAAAAGAATTTCAAAAGAACTGAAAGATCGTTATTATGTAAACCTGGGAATCGGAATTCCTACTTTAGTTGCCAACTATGTTCCGGACGGTATTTCCGTAGAATTCCAGAGTGAAAACGGAGTGTTGGGAATGGGGCCGTTTCCTTTCGAGGGAGAAGAAGATGCAGACATCATCAATGCCGGAAAGCAAACCATAACCATCCTGCCTGGAGGCTCATTTTTTGATTCCGCATTTAGCTTCGGAATGATCCGTGGCCAAAAAGTGGATCTTACGATTCTTGGTGCAATGGAAGTTTCAGAAAACGGAGATATTGCTAACTGGAAAATTCCCGGAAAAATGGTGAAAGGAATGGGAGGAGCAATGGATCTTGTGGCTTCTGCTGAGAATATTATCGTAGCCATGATGCACGTAAACAAAGCTGGAGAAAGTAAAATCCTTAAAAAATGTACACTTCCTCTTACAGGTGTAAATTGTGTGAAAAAAGTTGTTACAGAATTAGCCGTATTAGAGGTGACACCGGCAGGTTTCAAACTAGTGGAAAGAGCACCGGCAGTTTCGGTAGAAGATATTATTAAAGCTACAGAAGCTGATCTGATTATTGAAGGGGAAGTTCCTGAAATGCAATTGTAGCCATCAGAAAAGTTAATGATTATAAATAATAAAGCAGTAGAGATTTTATCTTTACTGCTTTTCTTTTAATATCCTTTTAAACAGAGCTCCGTAGGAGCAATCTGTTCATAGTTTAATATATTGTTTAGAGGAAGAAGCTCCGTAGGAGCGACCTGATAATTTGATTAAACAACAGGTCATCTTATTTATTATCCTGAGCCCCAAAAACTTTCTGTAAAATATTCGTCGTTCTCATAGCAGGTGTATTTCTGATTCCGCTTTCTTTTTGGGCAACCATTTTGAATACTCCGTTGATGGTTTCTGTCGTTACATATTCGTTAAGGTCAGTAGTTACAGATTGTCCTGTAAAAGTATTGTATTTTGAAATCAGATTTTTCCATACCGTATCTGCTCCTACTTTTCCTAATGAGGCTTTTACTTTTGGCTGGAAAGCCGTAAATAGCTGGCTTTGTGTCTTTCCCTGAAGATAACTGGTGGCAGCGTTATCACTTCCCAACAAAATGTTTTTGGCATCGGTGATAGTCATGGTGGTAATAGCATTGGTAAAAATAGGTGCCGCTTCCGTTACAGCATCTTCGGCAGCTCTGTTCAGTAATTTTACACCTTCATCTGCAAGACTTCCCATTCCTATAGAACGCAGGGTAGTATCGATTTTTCTTAATTTTTCGGGCATTAAAATTTTTACCGCTTCATTTTTGAAAAAACCGTCTGTTAATGCAAGTTTTTTAACTCCGTCTGTCACCCCTATATTTAAAGCCTCTTTTAATCCTGATGAAATTTGAGTTGAGGTCAGATTTCCAAGATTGGCTGTAGAATGAGTGGAAATAGTAGCGGCGGGAGTAGTAGGATTGGCAGCTGTAGAACCTTTAGTCTTTATCGGGGTGTTAAGATCGACACCTGTTTTATCTTTAACCGTAGATTTTATAATATCTAAAAGTTGAGCCTGTGCAGAGATCGAAAATAATAATCCGGCTGCTAATAAAATGCTTTTTCTCATCGTATTTTTTTTACAAATTTAAATGTTTATTTGTTGTGGTCGCTTTGACTTATCAAAAAATAAACCATAAATTTTTCTTACTGTTTTAAACCGTTTTAAAAGTGCGATAAACAGTAAATCAAAGGTTTTTTTTTAAATATATTTCCAGATGTCAGGTTATTTTAATCATTCAGCCCGTTTTATGATATCTTCAATGTTTCTAACCTGTTTTCAGGTAAATACCTTATATTAATTTGTAAAAATGAGCCCATAAGTTTTAGAAAATAATTATCTTAGCTAAAACCTTAACCGTATCCCATGACACGAGTACTTTCAGTATTTTTTATATTGTTTTTAAACGTAATTTTTGCTCAGAATAAATTGAATTTAATTCCCTATCCCCAAAATATTCAGGTCAATGAAGGCAGTTTTCAGATTCCTGATGTATTGAATCTAAGTAGCGATTTGCCCGAAAATGAAACGGAGTATTTTAAAAAACGTTTATCATCAACGGTTAAATGTAAAGATTCACGGAAAGCAGATGCCCGGATAATATACTCAGAATTACCGAAAACTCCTGCCGGAAAAGAAGAAGCTTATATTCTTGAAGTCACTCCTCAGCAGATTCATATTAAATCTTATACTAAGCAGGGCTATTTTCTGGCTCTTCAGACCTTGATTCAATTGTTTGAAGAATATAAAACAGTTAAAAAAATTCCGGCTTTAAAAATTGAAGATCAGCCTAAGTTTGCATGGCGTGGAATGCATCTGGATGTTTGCCGTCATTTTTTTACGGTAGATGAAGTGAAACAATATATCGACTATTTGGCTATGTATAAGCTGAATACTTTTCACTGGCATTTAACGGATGATCAGGGATGGAGAATTGAAATCAAAAAATATCCGAAGCTGACACAGATCGGTTCAAAACGTAAAGAATCGATGATCGGGGCTTATGTGGATAATACTTTTGACGGAAAACCTTATGGGCCTTACTTTTATACCCAGGAACAAATCAAAGATGTGGTAAAATATGCTCAGGAAAGACATATTACAGTGGTTCCGGAAATAGAAATGCCGGGGCATGCACTGGCAGCATTATCGGCTTATCCGGAACTGGCTTGTACTAAAGGTCCTTTTGAAGCAGCTACCAAATGGGGAGTGTTTGATGATGTATTTTGCCCAAAGGATGAAACGTTTACCTTTTTGGAAAATGTTCTGGATGAGGTGATTCAATTGTTCCCGTCCCCATACATCCATATTGGGGGTGACGAATGTCCGAAAACAAGATGGAAAGAATGTGCACACTGCCAGGAATTGATCAAGAAAAATAATTTGAAGGATGAACATGGCTTACAGAGCTATTTTATTCAAAGAATTGAAAAATATGTGAACAGTAAAGGCAGAAAGATTATCGGTTGGGATGAAATTCTGGAAGGAGGACTAGCTCCGAATGCTGCGGTAATGAGCTGGACAGGAGTAAACGGTGGGATTGAAGCGGCAAAATCAAAACATTTTGCGGTGATGACACCAGGAGCATATTGCTATTTCGACCATTATCAGGGTGATCCGCAATCAGAACCGAACGCTTTCGGTGGATTTACTCCATTAGACAAAGTGTATTCTTATAACCCGATTCCTGGTGAATTGGATGCAGAGCAGGCAAAATACATTATGGGTGTTCAGGCTAATTTATGGACAGAATATATTTTAGATTTTAAACAGGTTCAGTATATGATATTCCCAAGATTGATGGCTCTTTCTGAAGTAGGGTGGGGAACATCAGATCCTAAAAATTATAAGGAATTTGAAAACAGGGTAATTGGTCAGTTTAAGGTTTTGGATAAAATGAATGTGAATTATGCCAAGAGTATTTATAATATTTCAGGAAAAGTAATTCCTTCCGATAACGGTATTGCCTACGAATTATCAACCTCACAAAATTCAGACGGTATCCGATATACGCTGGATGGGACAACGCCGACCATTAATTCTAAGACTTATCAGACTCCCGTTGCCATTCCAAGCTCTTTAACAATAAAATCGGCTTATTTTGAGAATGGGCAGCTGAAAAGTGCCATTTCTTCACAACAATTCACGATTTCAAAAACAACAGGTAAGAAAATTACTCTTGAACAACAGCCAAGCGAAAACTATTCTTTTGGTGGAGCATTTACCCTTATTGATGGGATTATCGGGAACACAAGACAGTTAGGAAAAACATGGTTAGGCTTCAATGGAAAAGATGTTGTGGCTACCATAGATTTTGGTCAGAAAACCAATTTTTCCGAAGTGTATTTTAATACCTTAGAAAATAAAGGAAGCTGGATTCATCTTGCAAAATCGGCAAAGATTTTTGTTTCCGATGATAATATGAATTTTAAACTGATCAAAGAGATCGGAAAAGAAGAAATTCAAAATGCTAAAGGAAAGATCAGGTTGAATGTAGGAGCACAAAATGCAAAATACCTAAAAATTTCTATTGAAAATGCAGGGATTATTCCAGCAGGAAATCCTGGAGCAGACTCAAAAGCATGGCTATTTGTTGATGAAATTGGCGTAAATTAGGCGAAGTAGAATTAAGTACCATGCAGGATACCACACTTTCTTCAGAATTTTCCTCTTCCCCGGACCTTGTCGAGAAGTTATACCAATACGGAATAACAAAAAACTACAAGGAAGGTGATGTTATACTGGATGAAAATACTTCCATCCGCTCCATTCCTATCGTTATGAAAGGAATGATTAAAGTAATCAGAACAGAAGAAGACGGACGGGAAATCCTGTTGTATTATATTCAGGCAGGAGAAAGCTGTATCATGTCTTTTCTGGGTGGAATGCACAATGAAAGGAGTATTGTGAAAGCTGAAATTGAAGAAGATGCAGAGATTCTTTTCCTTCCTGTAGATAAAGTTTCTTTATTCATAAAAGAGCATCCTGAGTGGCTGGATTATATTTTCAGATTATATCATAAACGCTTTGAAGAATTATTGGATATTATCAATGCCATTGCTTTCAAAAAAGTGGATGAAAGATTACTGAATCTTCTTCATAAAAAATCAGAACTTACCCATTCGGAAATCATCAATACAACCCACGAACAGCTTGCTAATGAATTGGGAACAGCCAGGGTAGTCGTATCAAGACTTCTCAAACAGTTGGAAGAAGAAGGAAAAGTTAAGCTAGGCAGAAACAAAATTGTTCTTCTGAAATAACCATTGTCATTGCGAGCTGAAAGCGAAGCAATCTCAAATCTCGTAAAAATTTTTATAAACCACAAAAGTCACAAAAGTTCTTTGAAAATCTCATATTTTCACAATCACCACAACTGAAAGTACTCATATTCCCTCTCCTCCGGAGCTAATCTTGTAGAGGTTTATAGTTCAGCTCCTTTTTTCAGATCATAAAAATGTTGTATTGTTTACGATGCTTTTTTGATGCTTTTTTTGGTTAAACACCATTAAAATTTACTTAATTCAATGATGAAATCTTTGATCATTTCAATGTTTTTGATATAGACGCAAAGACTAATTTCTTAAATACGATATTTTAAGGGAGCAAAGATTTGAATCAACTTTGTTGATTCTTATTAAGCAAACCTCTAACATATAGCTTCATCAGCGACTTTGTCGCTTTCTTTGCTCACTAGAATATACTATTCAAATTAAACCTTTGCGTTTCAAAAAAATAAATACCATTAATCACTATTGAGGTTTAGGCTTATATCGAATTCACATGATTTTAAAAACTCCTAGAAGATTAGCCTCCGGAGGGCGAAATCTATGATTTTGACGGGGTGTTAAGGCAAAACTTTTATCTCAGGTCTACAATCCCTTTGTGCCATTTGTGAATCCTTAGTGGCATTTGTGTTTAAACTCCTGTTATGTAACAAAAGTAGCTGTAGCTTCGTGCAAACATTTCCATTTTTGCATCAAATTAGTTGAATTAAAAAATGGAAATTATAGGGTATGCAGCATCAGTTTTAATAGGAATTTCTCTTGGACTGATAGGAGGAGGCGGAAGTATTTTGACGGTCCCTGTACTGGTTTATCTCTTTGGATTAGATGCTTTTCTCGCAACAGAATATTCTCTTTTTATCGTTGGAATCAGTAGTATAGTGGGCTCCTGGTCGTATTTCAAAAAAGGAATGGTTAATTTTAAGATAGCTTTTATATTTGGGTTGCCTTCTATTATTTCAATCTTTTTGACCCGGACCTATTTACTGCCTCTCATTCCTGAGGAACTTCTCAGTATACAAGGTTTTATATTGACCAGGAATATTTTTTTACTTCTGGTTTTTGCAGGGTTAATGATTCTGGCTTCTTACAAAATGATCAGAAATAATGTTTCTGTTGAAACGTCGGAACATGCTTCTGCTCAAAATAATATGCTGTTGGCCGCGGGAGAAGGTTCGCTAGTCGGTGTTTTAACCGGACTGGTTGGAGCAGGAGGAGGTTTTATGATCATCCCTGCGCTGGTTAATCTTTTGAAAGTTCAGATGAAAACAGCAATAGGAACTTCCCTGGTTATTATTTCCCTAAACTCTTTAATCGGATTCTCTTCATCCATGAATACAACGAAAATAGAATGGAATTTATTAATGTCTATTGCTGCTATTGCAGTTGCAGGGATTATAATAGGGTCACAGCTATCTAAGAAAATTGATGGCAAAAAACTGAAACCTGCATTTGGGTGGTTTATCCTGATTATGGGTATCTATATTATAGCTAAAGAAATTTTTTTTTAAATCTTCTTATGTAACAAAAGTAACTGTAGAGGAAAACAGAAAGCGGGAAATTTGTATCAAAAGAACAAAGTCAAAAATAAATAAGATGAAAATAGAACAGATTTATACGGGATGTTTAGCCCAGGGAGCATATTATATGAGCTCAGGTGGGGAGGCTGCTATTTTAGATCCTTTGAGAGAAACACAACCCTATCTTGAAAGACTGGAAAAGGATGGAGTAAAGTTGAAATATATTTTTGAAACGCACTTCCATGCTGATTTTGTGAGTGGTCATATTGATTTAAGTAAAAGAACAGGGGCTCCGATTGTTTACGGGCCTGCAGCAAAAACGGAGTTTGAAGCCATCATTGCTGAAGATAACCAGATATTTGAAATTGGAAACATTAAAATTAAAGTTCTTCATACACCTGGGCATACCCTGGAAAGCTCTTCCTATTTGTTGATTGATGAATCTGGAGTTGAAAAAGCGTTGTTCAGTGGTGATACTTTATTTCTGGGAGATGTAGGGCGTCCGGATTTGGCTCAGAAGGCAACAGATATGACCCAGGAAGAATTGGCTGGGTTGCTGTATGACAGTTTATATGAAAAAATTCTGCCTTTAAATGACAAAATTATAGTGTATCCGGCTCATGGAGCTGGTTCAGCATGTGGTAAAAATATGCAGAAAGAAACGGTAGACACTTTAGGAAACCAGAAGAAAACCAATTATGCTCTTAATCAAAAAGATAAAGAAAGTTTCATTAAAGAAGTGACCGATGGACTTTTACCTCCACCACCTTATTTTGGTATGAATGTGATGATGAATAAAAACGGATATCATTGTTTTGAAGAAGTATTATCAAAGGGTTTACGAGCTTTTGAACCAGAACAGTTTGCGGAAATGGCAGAAGCTTCAGGAGCTTTAATTTTAGATGTCAGAAGTAATTTGAAATTTGTTAAAGGGTTTATCCCACAATCTGTCAATATAGGATTGGATGGTGATTTTGCTCCCTGGGTAGGCGCTTTGATTGCTGATGTAAATCAACCTATTCTGCTGATAACGGAAGAAGGCGATGAAGAGGAAGCGGTAACCCGATTGAGCAGGGTAGGATTTGACCATGTTTTAGGGTTTTTGGAAGGCGGATTTGATGCATGGGAAAAAACAGATAAAGAAATGGATTCTGTCAACCGTATTTCTGCGGAACAATTTGAACAGGAAATAAAAGAAAAGGATGTGAAGATTATTGATATAAGAAGGGAAAGTGAATATAATGCAGAACATATTCATGAAGCATACAGTAAGCCCTTAGCTTATATTAATGAATGGATTCATGAAGTACAGCCTGAAGAACATTTTTATATGCATTGTGGAAGTGGTTATAGAAGTACAATGGCGGCAAGTATTCTTCAGGCAAGAGGATATAGGAATTTTACTGAAGTGGAAGGTGGTTTTAAAGCAATAGCTTCCACAGGTATTCCTACTAGTGATTTTGTATGTCAAACCAAAGTTTTAAATAAATTAGAATAAAAAATAAATATGTTGGAAATAATAAAAGAACCGTGGCCCTGGTATATTGCAGGCCCGTTGATTGGGCTTACCGTTCCTGCCTTGTTGATTATGGGAAATAAATCCTTTGGGATCAGTTCCTCGCTGAGACATTTGTGTGCCGCGTGTATACCGGCAAATGTGAGTTTTTTCAAATACGACTGGAAAAAAGAAGCCTGGAATTTATTTTTTGTACTGGGGATTTTCTTTGGAGGAATGATGGCCACTAATTTTATGTTAAACCCTGCAGAGATTACTGTGAATCCCAATCTGAAAACCGAGTTGGAAGGATATGGAATTACAGACTACAGTAATCTAGTACCTACGCAGTTGATGAGCTTTGAAAGCCTTCTTACATTACGCGGATTTATGATGATGGTCGTAGGTGGTTTCCTGGTAGGTTTCGGAACACGATATGCCGGAGGATGTACCAGTGGACATGCTATTATGGGACTTTCTAATTTACAATGGCCGTCTTTGGTAGCAACGATCTGCTTTATGACAGGAGGGTTTATTATGGCAAACCTTATTTTGCCTGTCATTCTTTCCTTATAAGTTAAATTTTAAAACGGAATTAAATCATGATAAAAGAAAAAGAACAGGATATTCACTACCAGGAGGCAGTTTGTGTGAATCAAAATGATGTTAGGCAAAAATGGTATCACAATCTGAAGTACCTTACAGCAGGCGTAATATTTGGAATTGTTTTTGTGAAGGCGGAAGTGATTAGCTGGTTCAGAATACAGGAAATGTTCAGACTCCAGTCTTTCCATATGTACGGAATTATTGGAAGTGCCGTTTTGGTGGGAGTGATTTCAGTATGGCTGATTAAAAAATTCAATATCAAAACAATCTATGGAGAACCCATTACCCTGACACCTAAAAAATTTAATAAAGGTCAAATTTACGGGGGACTGATATTCGGTTTTGGCTGGGCCATTACAGGAGCCTGCCCGGGACCGCTCTTTGCTCAGATCGGAACAGGAGCTTTAGCGGTTTCTGTCACTTTGTTGAGTGCTGTTGCCGGAACCTGGGTGTATGGGTATTTCAGAGACAAACTACCTCATTAAAGAATAAAAAAAATCAGATATTCTATCAAAGAGAATGAATTTTAAAATCAAATGATTTGATATATATTCAAATTTCAATAATGATTTTTTTAAACGCAAAGTTTTTTAATTCTAATTTTATATCCTAGTGAACAAAGAAAGCGACAAAGTCGCTGATGAAGTAATATGCTAAGAGTTCGCTTCATCAGAATCAACTTTGTTGATTCCAATCTTTGCTCCCTTACATATCAAAAATAATGATTATTAAACTTTGCGTTTTTATATAAGCAATAACAAGCAATTAATAATGTATATATGCTTTAAAAACTCTCGCAGATGATGCAGATTGTCATTGCGAACCAAAACTGAAAGTTTTCGAACGTAGTTCATGAAGCAATCTCAATTTGAGAAACGTAAGTTCGACGAAGCCCAATCTGCGAGAATATGATAAATCAATATTATTATTATTTCCTATAAGATAAGCTACTGGCGAGGCAAAGATTTGATAGGATGGTTGAAAAAATAAAAGACTGTAGGAAAACATCTACAGTCTTTTGAAGTATAAAACTATGAATATATAAAATTCTCTGCTCCTAAAGCCATATAAAGGTTGATGCGCTCAATCCTGTACTGTAACTCCAGATTGATAAGGCTCATTTCATTTTTAAGAAGATCACGTTGCTTACGGATCAGTACAAAACTGTTATTTGAACCTACTTTTATTTGCTTCTGTGTTAATTCAATATTATTTTTCAATTCATCTATAGCCTTAGTATTGTAAATTATTTGCTTCTCAATAGAATGTAAATTCGATAATGATGATTCTACTTCATTTAAGGCATTCAGGACCGCTTTGGAATACTCTTCAACTACTTGTTTTTGCTGTGAATTTTTTACTTCCACATTCTTTTTTAACTTTTCATTGTTGAATAACGGAGAAACCAATCCACTGCCTACCTTTAATAACGGATTTGAAAATAAAGAATTGATGGATTCCACATTACTTCCGGCAGTTCCCAAAGAAGAACTGATGCTTAATGAGGGAAGTCTTGCTGCTTTGGCTTGCTGTACTTCGTAAAAAGCCTTTTCTATCTGAAACTGGCTGGCTTGTATATCCGATCTGTTTTCCAAAAGCTGAAGCGGGAAAGACTCAGGAATATCATTTTTTACAGAATTAAAGAAATTTTGTGTGGCAAGTTTTCCTTCCGGATATTTTCCGGTGAGCAGCTCCAGCGATCTTCTGGATTGAACGTTTGCATTTTTTACCTTTTCCAGATATCCTTGTAGAGAAATAATTTCTGCTGATATATTGGACAAATCCAGGGCATTAGCTGTTCCTACTTTTTTCTGGATCAGATACAGCTTTTCCAGGTCTTTGGATTTCTGAATATAGCTTTCAATCTTATCTTCCTGAATATTTCCTGCAATATTCAGGAAATAGGCTTTAGCAATCATCCCGGCAATAGATTGATGCAATAATGCATTCTGATGCTTTGCAGAAAAATAATTGCTTGTACTGGCCATTTGTGACGACTTATTTTTACCCCAAAGGTCTATTTCCCAACTGGCTTTTAAGGCAAGACGTCGGATTTGAGCATCACTGACCAAATTGTTGGATGTATTAGCCACAGCACCTACACTTGGATAAAGATCACTTCCCGCAATTTCCATAGCCAGTTCAACCTGATTAAGTTTTTCCTTGGCAATGATGAGATCTGCATTATACAGCATTCCTTCATTAATCAAGGTTTCCAATTGAGGTGTTTTAAGAATCGTGATCCAGTCATAAGAAAGTGATCTTGAATTCGCTTGTCTGTCAAATATCCAGTCATCCGGAATTTCTATATGAGCAGCAATTTCACTTTTTTCTTTAAGTTGGTCCATATTTTCTTTAGTAGGTTCTTTATACCCTATACATGAACTTAAGCTTATGGAAAGTATCCCCAATACAACTAATTTTCTGTACATATTAATGAAGTTTAGGGATTAGGAAGTTGATTTTACTGTTCACACGTACCATTACTTTTCTGATAAGATGCAATGGCTTAATATGATCGGAATAGATTACAGCAGTTCCTCTCGCTCCCACAGTAAGCTGTTTCTGGTCGTCTTCCAATACAAACTTGGCAATAAGTTTTCCATCCGTTTCCGGTAATTGTCTGGCCGTATCGGGAAGCCCTGCAACAGATCCGTTCCCTCCAAGCATTCCTCCTGCATTATTCATAATTCCCTGGCTGGTTGCGTCAATAACATATTCAAGCTTGGCTTTAACAACTTTGCCGGGCTCTGTTTTAAGAGCCAGTTCAACTTCATCTCCCGGCTTTACCGTTTCCAGTTCGTTTTGAGCAAAAAATCCAATAACAGACTGTTGCTTCTGAATGAGAACAAAGGCCGACTTAAAGGGAGCCATAATCGCCCCTTCATTCAACTGAACATTGGGAATAATACCATCTGTAGGAGCCAAAACAACTGTTTGGGCTAAATTCCATTTTGCCTGGTCCAGTTTTGCCTGGATTTCGGAGACAGATGAATTTTCTCCACCATAAGACGCCATAGATTTTGTTTCCAAAGATTGCTGCTGAGATTGGGCAGCACTGATTCTGGATTGCAAGTCACGTACATTAGTGACGGCCTGTTCCAAATCAAATTTATTGGCTGCTCCTGCATCTACTAATTCCTGATACTGAACCACTCTTTTATTAGCGAGATCCAGTTGCGATTGTAAGCCGGTAATATTTTTTCTGGATGCAGAGATATCTGTATCGTAAGAACTTACCGTGGCTTTCATACTGCTGAGTTTAGCTTCCAGTGACTTGATTTCCTGTACATAAGGCTCTCTGTCCAAGACAAATAGAGTATCACCTTTCTTAACCTCCTGATTGGTGCTTACATACACTTTTTTGACTTTCCCAAGAACCTGAGTGGTGATATCCACACTTCTGTTTCCTACTTTAACGTCAGAGGTAATGGGACAAAAATAATTTAAACTTAATATCAACGCTATAGAACCGAAAATCGGCAATGAATACACAACCACCTGAGTAGTAAATGTCCAGGGGATCAGTTTTAATTTTTTGATGAGAAGCCAGCATATTCCGGCATATATTGCGACTAGTAATTCCAGCATGTCTGTTAATTTTCAGTTGTTATTAATTCTTCTTCGATAAGATTTGTGTCTTTTTTCGGGTCATTGGGAGTTTCGTAATCATAGTTGGCCCAGATTAAAGCAACCGGCCATAAAAGGCCTCCAAAAACAAGGGAAAGGAGGCACATACTTTTTATGGCTTTCAGCTGAGGATGATTCTTTTTCTCAGCTACTTTTTCCGGATAGATATGAACTTTCCAGAAAAGATAAATTCCTGCAACGGGTAAAACAAGTAAAATTAACCATGATGCAGCATTTGCTATATTATCTTCTAAGTTGCCTGTTGATGCCTGAACAAAATTGCATGATAACAGCAGGCAAAGAAGGATTGTAATTCTTTGCATAAAATAATTGTATAAGGTAAAATGATATTGAATGTAAAACAGAAGATAACCGGATTGTGGTTACTTTGAATGGTAATGAAAATTAAAGCTTATTCAATAATAGGCGGTGTTTTTCTCATTTTGTTTTTTAATTAATTGTGTGATAGTATTTTGATGAAGCAAAATTAGATTGAATAAAGTGAGAAAAAGTATTCCTAAGTTATTTTTTTCTTTCGTTCCTTTTTTTATGAATACGGGCTGTCATGCGTGAAAGTGAGTTGGGAGTAATGCCCAGAAAATTAGCAATATACTTTCTGTTGGCATTTTGAGAAGTGAAAGGTCTTGTTTCCAGAAATTCTTCATAACGGGAATGTGGAGTGGCAGAACAAAACTGTTCTATGCGGGTCTTTGAGATGTTAATGATCATCTTCAAAGATTTGAGGTATACATTATAAATGCCTCTGTACTGAAATGCGATGTCTTCGAATTCATTCTTGTTGAAGAGAAAGACCTGGCTTTCGATGACAGCTTCTATCGTATATTTTCTTTCGGTTTCTCCGGAATATGATTCAGGAGCAGCCATGATGGATGCTTCTTTTTCTGAGGGTAAAAAAAGATTGCTTTCAACCCCGTTTTCATCGTCAAAGAAAAATCTTAATAACCCATGAGACATGATGAATAAATGGTTAAAGGACTGACCGGGTTCTGCCAGCTTCTCTTTTTTGCGAAGAAGTCTCGGGGTACTGATACTAACCAGAATATTAATTTCCTCGTCAGATAATTCCTGAAAGAAAGCAATATTCCTGAAAGTTTTAAATAAGTCCATTACAGCAGTAAAGATATATAAAAATAATAGATGGATATTCCTTACATCGTGTTGAGGATTTCATAGAAGTTTTTTTTAGATTTGTGGGTATTAACAATTTGAGACACCATGAACAATAACCGAAGAAGTTTTATTAAAAAACTGGGAATTGCAACAGCAGCACTTGCCGTAAATCCATTGGACCTGATGGCTGCCGAATTACCGGAACATTTTGATACCAAAACAGTCAACAAACCCATCGTTCTTTCTACCTGGAATTTTGGATTAAAAGCCAATGAAGAAGCCTGGACTATTCTTGGAAAAGGAGGGAAAGCTTTGGATGCCGTTGAAAAAGGAGTCCGTATTGTGGAGTTAGATCCTAAAGAAAGAAGTGTAGGTTATGGAGGGCGTCCGGACAGAGACGGAAGAGTGACTCTGGATGCATGTATCATGGATGATAATTACAACATCGGTTCGGTGGCTTGTCTTGAACATGTTAAAAATCCAATTTCTGTGGCCAGAGCGGTAATGGAAAAAACGCCTCACGTAATGTTAGTCGGAGACGGTGCATTACAATTTGCCCTTTCACAAGGCTTTAAAAAAGAAAACCTTTTGACCCCGGAATCAGAAAAAGAATGGAAGGAGTGGCTGAAAACAAGCCAATATAAACCTATCGCAAACATTGAGAATCACGATACCATAGGAATGATTGCCTTAGACGCACAGGGAAATCTTTCAGGTGCCTGTACAACCAGCGGAATGGCATATAAAATGCATGGCAGAGTAGGAGATTCCCCGATTATCGGAGCAGGTTTGTTTGTCGATAACGAAGTAGGAGCCGCTACAGCAACAGGCCATGGTGAAGAAGTCATAAGAACGGTGGGAACTCATCTTGTAGTAGAACTCATGAGGCAGGGGAGAAATCCACAGGAAGCCTGTAAAGAAGCAGTAGACAGAATTGTAAAGATCAATCAGCGAAGAAACAAAAACTTGAAAGATATTCAGGTCGGTTTTATTGCAATCAACAAAAAAGGAGAATATGGTTCTTATTGTATTCAGGACGGATTTAACTTTGCCGTGTATGATCAGAAAGGGAACCGCCTTGAAACCCCTGAATTTGCTTTAAAATAATAAAAATATCAATAGATGCGGACTTTATCCGTTTTTACAAAATATCATATTCTTATTTAGCCAAAACTTTAGGATCAAAACAAAATATGAAAAGAACGATTATGGCTTCCTTGTTTTTAATGATAGCATGTAAGGAAGAAAAGAAGGAAAGAGCAGTACAGGCTCAGCCTCCGATAGAAGAGAAAACAATACAGGAAGCAACACCTCAGGCCAGTGAGGCGAAAGATGCGAAAAAATGGTTGGAAAAAAGTATTACAGACTATTTTAAAGGCGATCTCGGAAGCGAAGAAATGAACATGCAGAAGATGACAACGAAAGATTATTTCGATTATAAAACGGATGCTATGAATGTTGATCTGGATGTGGACGGAAGTCTTACTGAAAAAGAATTTCAGGATAAATGGAAATCTAAGTTTGATACAAAAAAGGCCGGAACTGGAGTTGGTTTTTTAATTGCCGGACAGGATTGGAATGAGGTGAAAGTAACAAAATGTCAGTTGATTTCTGAAAATGAAAATAGTCTTCTGTTTGACGTTATGCTTACTGATAAAGAACTTAAAGCTCAATATCCGATTAAAGTAAAAGTCATCAATGAGAACGGTTCTTTTTTAATTGCAGATGTCTATCAGGAAGAACCTAAGTTTAATTAAGTATACAAAAGTAGAAATGTCAAAAATAGAAATAGCATGCTTTAACCCGGAATCAGCAATGATTGCCTTTGAAAACGGAGCGGATAGAATAGAATTATGCGACGGATTGAGCGAAGGAGGAACCACTCCTGATTTTAGAGTGACTCAACAGCTCAGAGAAAAAATAAATATCCCGATTTTTGTGATGATTCGTCCGAGAGGAGGAGATTTTACCTATTCACATGCTGAGTTTGAACAGATGAAAAGTGATCTGATTCACTTAAAGTCTTTAAAGGTAGATGGTTTTGTGTTTGGTATTCTGGATGCTAATGATGAAGTTAATATGGAGCAAAATAAAGCCCTGGTAGAATTGGCAGCACCTTTTCCCTGTACTTTTCACCGGGCCTTTGACAGAGCTGAAGGGTTGGAGGATTCCTTAGAAAAAGTAATTGGGTGTGGTTTTAAAACAATTCTTACTTCAGGTCAGAAACCTAATGTATCCGAAGGAAAAGAAAATCTCAAAAAGTTAGTCGAACTTTCTAACGGGAGAATAGAAATTCTTATAGGAGGTGGGCTTCGTTCTTCAAACCTTGAAGGAATAAGAGCCTTGACAAAAGCAGGTTATTTCCATTCCTCTGCCATCACTGACGGTGGTGCTTTTGCCAATGCAGATGAGGTTGTGGCTTTGAAGAGTAAATAATAGATAAGTCAATTTGTCATTCAGGGTATAGTGAGGAAATTTTATCTGGTATAATTGAGATTCCTTCGTTCCAGGAACTATTAAGCTACATGAAGAATAATTATTTTAAATGCAAAGTTTAATAATCATTTATTTTGATGTTAAGCAGAGCAAAGATATGCGGCAAAGCCGCTGACGAAGCTATGGAGAAAAGATCGCTTCATCAAATCAATTGCAAATTGATCTAATCTTAGCTCCCTTAAAATATAACATTGTAAAAAATAACCTTTGCGTTAAAAAATAAATAATAATTATAAAAACACACGAATGAATGACAGAAAACGAACTATCCTACAAAATAATAGGTGCAGCTATAGAAGTACATAAAAACTTAGGAGTTGGTCTGCTAGAAAATGCATATGAAACTGCTTTGGCTTATGAATTGAAACGGCAAGGCTTTAATGTAAAACAACAAGTGTCTTTACCATTAAAATACAAAGAAATAATGGTAGAAAACGCTTATAAAATTGATCTGATTGTAGAAAATAAAGTAATTATAGAAGTGAAATCTGTATTGGAGCTACATCCGATCTTTCACTCACAGGTACTGACCTACTTGAAACAGGCTGATATAAAACTGGGATTACTTATTAACTTTAATACTGAACTTATTAAGTATGGAATCCATAGAATTGTAAATAAACTTATTAATGAATAAAACTATCCTTTTTGCTTTCCTTTTCATTCAAAATATCTTTTTTGCACAATCTTCAGATAGGAATTTATCTTCTGAAAACTGGCAATTCAAAAGCTCAAAAGATAATAACTGGCTTCCGGCCAAGGTGCCGGGGACTGTTCATCTGGACTTGATGAATAATAAAATTATTGAAGATCCTTTCAAAGATGAAAACGAAAAGAAAGTACAATGGATAGAGAATGAAGATTGGGAGTATCAGACCAACTTCAAGATCTCAGCAAAAGAATTAAAGAACGATAATGTTAACCTGGTTTTTAATGGATTAGATACTTTTTCGGAAATTTATCTTAACGGAAAACTCTTGAAAAAAACAGATAATATGTTCAGGAAATGGGAAATTCCTGTAAAGCAGAATCTGAAAATAGGAGATAATTTGTTGCAGATTAAATTTAAATCAGCAGTCAATACCGGAAAAGAACTGGCTAAAAAGGTTCCGTTTACCATGCCTGAATCACCGCGGAGTTTTGTAAGAAAAGCTCAATATCAGTTTGGATGGGATTGGGGCCCGAGATTGGTGACCACCGGCATTTGGAAAGATATACAACTTGAATTTTGGAATAATGCAAAATTTGAAAATATAAAAATAGAGCAGAAAAATTTATCCAATACCATTGCGGATCTAAATATCCATACTTCAATACAGGCAGATAAAGAAGGGAAATATGCGGTTGTCATTAATAATAAATCGAATATAATTCAATTAAAAAGAGGACAAAATCAGATAGATATTCCCTTTACCATTCAAAACCCTAAACTTTGGCAGCCTAACGGTTGGGGAGAAGCGTATCTGTATGATATGAAATTTTCGCTGCAAAAAGATTCGAAAAATCTTTCTGATAAAACCTTGAAACTAGGGTTGAGAACAATCGAACTGATTCAGGAAAAGGATGAAAAAGGAAAATCCTTTTATTTTAAAGTAAACGGAAATCCATTGTATATCAAAGGAACCAATTGGATTCCAGCGGATAGTTTTTCACCGAGAATTACCAAAGAAAAATATCAGAAACTGGTTAAAGATTCCAAAGAAGCCCATATGAATATGATCCGTATCTGGGGTGGTGGAATTTATGAAGATGATGAATTTTACAAAGCCTGTGATGAAAACGGGATTCTGGTATGGCAGGATTTTATGTTTGCGGGGAGCTTCTATCCTGCAGATGAAGAATTTTTAAATAACGTAAAGGAAGAAGTGAAAGATCAGGTCAAAAGGCTGCAAAATCATCCGTCGATTGCTTTATGGTGTGGAAATAATGAGATTGATGAAGCCATTGTCAACTGGGGATATCAGAAACAGTTCAACTATTCAAAAAATGATTCCATTCAGGTTTGGAAGGATTATAAAAAGTTGTTTCATGAGGTTATACCAGGAGCTTTAAAAGAAAATCTTACAGCAGATAAGAACATCTATTGGCCGAGTTCACCATCCATCGGATGGGGGCATAAGGAAAGTCTTACCGAAGGCGATTCCCATTATTGGGGCGTCTGGTGGGGAGAACAACCATTTGAAATTTATAATGAAAAAGTAGGGCGTTTTATGTCCGAATATGGATTTCAGGGAATGCCTACCTTAGAAACGACCACATCAATGTTTTCTGGAGTGCCGGATCTGAATCTGCAAAATTCAACCATTAAAGCTCACGAAAAACATGGAAGAGGCTGGGAAATCATTAACGGATATATGAAGCGGGATTACCAGACTCCAACTGATTTTGTAAAATACAATTACATTTCTCAATTGTTGCAGGCAAAAGGAATGCAGATGGCCATAGAAGCTCATCGCCGGGCAAGACCTTATAATATGGGAACCTTATATTGGCAGCTTAATGATTGCTGGCCGGTGGTTTCGTGGTCATCTATTGACTATCTGGGAAACTGGAAGGCTTTTCATTATCAGGCAAAAAGAAGTTTTGAACCGATGTTGGTATCTGTATCGGAAATGCCGGAAAGTTATGGTATTTATTGTATCAATGACTTGCTTGATGATATGCAGATTAATTCAAAAGTGGAATTGGTAGATTTTGAGGGTAGGGTTCTTTGGACCGCAGGGGCAACAGCTCGTTTATTGGCCAATACGGGTGAGAAACACATGGAGGTGAAAAAAGAAAACTTTTCAAAATTTGATTTATCAAAAGCGGTTTTAAAAGTTATTATTGAGAATGGCTCATCGAAGTCAGAGACGTTATTCTTCTTTAAGAAACCTAAAGATTTACAACTTTCGCGGCCCAATATTACAATAAAGAAAATATCTCCGACAGAAATTGAAATTTCAACAGATGTTCTTGCAAAAGATGTTTACCTGATCGGAAATACTCATTTTAGTGATAACTTTTTTGATCTTTTGCCTAAAACATCAAGAAAGATTATCCTTTCAAAACCTTTGGATACCATTGAGGTGATGAGTTTGTTTGATACTTTTCAAAATTGAGAAATCACGATATTTTGCAAATATGTTCTATTAGTTTGCCGGTAATTTTAAGAAGGAAATAAGCTTCTGCTTCTCAAAAAAAACAATTCAGGAAAGTATTGAAAGTGGAACAGCAAGTGATCCTGAAAAACATCCGGAATTATTAAAATCTAAAATGACAGAATGAGTGGGAAGCTCTTTAGTATTCGGGCCAGCAGAAATTCTACCCAAAAAAAGATGAATTTTACCTCTTTAACTCAAAAATCAGCCGTAAATTTGCCGTATATTTCTTTATAGTTATGGTAAATTTTGTTCTGATTGCAGTTTGCATTATTGCAGGAATGATATTCAAAGCAACAAAATCTATCCACCCGGATGCCCATAAAGGTATCAATACCTGGATTCTTTATCTTGCTCTGCCGGCAGTTTCCTTTAAATATCTGCCAAAAGTACAATGGACGACAGAAATGTTGTTTCCGATTGCAGCTACCTTTCTGGTTTCGGTGTTCTGTTTCTTTTATGTCATGTTTTATAGTAAAAGCAGGAGATATTCAAGACGGTCTAGAAGTACTTTAGAGCTGGCAAGCGGTTACAGCAATACTTCCTTTATCGGATTTCCGCTGATTAGTGCTTTCTATGGTGAAGGTCTTCTTAGTATTGCAATTATCTGTGACCAGACGATGTTTTTCGCACTTTCAACATTAGGAATTATTGCTGCTGTAAAAGGAGGAAGTAAATCAGGGAAAGTAAGCGCCGTGTTTATTTTGAAGCGGTTAATTACGTTTCCGCCATTGATAGGCTGTATTTCTGCACTGGTATTATCTCAGTTCTTTGATTTAACTTTTGCTGAGCCACTTTTCGATAAACTGGCTGCTACGGTGAGCCCGTTAGCGCTATTTTCTGTCGGATTACAGCTGAAATTTAACGGCTGGAAAAAATTAATTCCTCAAATGTCAGCTTCCATGCTCTATAAGCTGATTTTGGCTCCTGCAATGGTTTTGGGGATGGCTTTTTTATTTGGAATAAAGGGAGATGTGGCAAAAATTACCATATTTGAAGCAGCTATGCCTACGCTGGTTACTTCAAGTATCATCGCAGAACAGTTCAGGCTGAATACGAAACTGACCAACCTTATTATCGGTGTCAGTATTATTGTAGGGTTCTTTACCTCTGCATTTTGGTATGAAATAACTCAATATTTGTTTTAAAATAATTTATAAGATGAGCCTGCAGAGGACGGCAGATCAAAGATTTTATGAATTGGTCTCAGACAGCTCTTCAACAAAGTTGCAGTTTTCTCAGGAAAGATTTAATTTTACACTTTAAATATTTCCCTTGCAATACGTCCAAATTGTCTTACCCCTGAACTTGAAAGGATCTTTTACTTATAAGGTTCCTGAAGAACTAATGCCTGAAATCCAGCTGGGAATGCGTGTTCTGGTGCCTTTTGGAGGGAAAAAGATTTATACGGGACTTGTTTTTGAACTTCACGATAATGCTCCTGAAAACTTTACCGCAAAAGAAGTAATCAGTATTCTGGATGATAAACCTATTCTTCCGGAAGAACAGATCCGTTTCTGGAACTGGCTTTCCGATTATTATCTGTGCAGTCTGGGGGAAATTTACAGATTTGCTTTTCCTTCTTCATTGAAACTGGAGAGTGAAACATATTTAAAACTGAAGCCGGGTGCTGTCATCGATTTTGAAAACCTGGATGTGAACGAGATGTATCTTGTTCAGGCGTTGGAAGTCCGGCAGCTGATCAATCTGGCCGATATTGAAGCATTTATTCCCAAAAAAGATATTATTAAAACAATCAATTCTCTTATTGATCTGCAGTATATCGAAATTGACGAAAAAATTGCTGAAAAATATAAAGCTAAGGAAGTAGCATACGTAAGAATTAACGAAGAGGTTTTAGGCAACCGCAATCTTACTGAGATTCTTCTAAAACTTAATAAAGCTCCTAAACAGAAAGACCTGTTTCTGGCCATTCTGGAAAAGCAGACGGAACATCCCGAAAAGCAGATCAAAAAGGCAGATATGTTCGAAGATGGCTATTTCGGAAGCTCTCATCTTAAAGCTTTGGCAGATAAAGGTCTTGTGGAAGAATATTATATGCAGAAGGACAGGATTGAAAGTTATGAAGGTGAAATCGAAGAGCTGGAAGAGCTTTCCGAACAGCAGAAAATCGCCAAGTCTGAAATTGATGCCGCTTTTGAAGAAGGGAAAAATGTTTTGCTTCACGGGGTTACTTCATCAGGAAAGACCCATATCTATTTAGAAAAAATAGAGGAATGCATTCAAAGCGGAAAGAATGTTTTGTTTTTACTTCCTGAGATTTCACTGACGAAACAGATTACCCAAAGATTAGAAAAAAAATACGGCAGACAGCTGGGGTTTTATCATCAGAAACTTACCGATTTCGAAAGAGTAGAAGTTTGGCGGAGAATTAAGCAGAATGATATCAGGATTCTTATCGGAACCCGTAATGCTTTATTTTTGCCTTATCAGAATTTAGGTTTGATTGTTGTGGATGAAGAACATGATTCCGCTTATAAACCGAGAGAAGCTTCTCCTTATTTCAATGCCAAAGACGCTTCATTGATGCTCGGAGGATTTTATGAAGCGGGAGTGATATTGGGTTCTGCAACACCTTCTGTGGAAAGTTATTACCGGGCCAGAAAGGATAAAATGAAGTATATATTCCTGACCGAAAGATTCGGGAATGTGAATTTGCCTGAATATGAACTGATCAATTTCAAAGAGGCACAGGAATCCAAGAATGTGTCAGGGAATTTTTCTACAAAACTTATTGATGAAATTAAAAAGACAATAGATGAAAAAAATCAGGCTATTGTTCTTCATAACCGTCGCGGATATGCCAATGTGATAGAATGTGAGAGCTGTGGCTATGTTAATTATTGTTCCAACTGTGATGTGGTAATGACATATCATAAAGCAGCTAATGAAATGAAGTGCCATTACTGCGGACAAAGGGCTTCAAAACCAAGAACCTGCCCGAAATGTAATTCTGAAAAACTGAATGAAAGAGGAGTAGGGGTAGAACAGATTCACGAAGAAGTTTCCAAACTCTTTCCCGAAAATGAAGTGGACAGAATGGACGTAGATTCTATGCGCAAGAAGTTTGCCTATGAAAAGCTCTATGAAAAAATCGAAGAGGGCGAGACGGATATTGTTGTAGGAACCCAGATGATTTCAAAAGGATTGGATTTTGACCATATCGAGCTGGTGGCTATTCCCAAAGCTGACTCTTTATTATATGTACAGGATTTCAGAGCAGAAGAAAGAGCTTATCAGCTGATTACACAGGTTTCCGGAAGAGCCGGAAGAATTTCCGGAAAAGGGAAGATCCTGATTCAGACCTATAATCCTGATCATTCTGTCTTTCAGCTGATCAAGATGAACAATCCTGCAAAAATCTATAAATATATTCTTACGGAACGTCAGAAATTCCACTATCCTCCGTTTACCAAACTTATTATGATAGAGCTGAAGCACCGAAGAGAGGATAAAGTAGACCGTGCATCCCAGTTTTTAGGATCTATCCTAAGAAAATATCTGCCGGAAGACTGTGTTTTAGGACCGGAAAGAGCTCAGATTGCAAGGCTGAATAATTTATATCAGTTCCAGATTATGCTTAAACTTCCCCGCGGGAAAAACTATGAGAAGTTTAAAAGCCTGGTTTTGATAAGTTTGAAAGAATTTGATGAAATCACTGCATATCAAAGCATTAAAAAAGATGTTTTTGTTGATTTTTAACAATTTTTAACAAACTTTAAAGTCTTTTATAAGGCGGTTGTGATCCGTTTTATAACAATAATTTCTACTTTTGGACGTTGATTAAGTGTTTGGCCGTTTTATTGAATGATTTAACTTATCATTTTTTATAGCGTCAAAACTATAGAACAAAAAGAAGATAGATGGTAAATTTCAGAAAATATATTTCAAGCGCAGCGGTATTGGCTTCTGGTTTTTTCCTGGCTCAATCTACCGTTTCTACCGTTCTTTACTCTCAGGCTTACGATAATCAGAAAACCAGTTTAAATCTTCCTTCACCGGTAAGTTCGGTGGTGGAGAAAACTGTTTTGTCAGCCAAAGAATTAGTAGACATTAATGTAAACACGATGATGGCGGATCCTGTGCTGAAAAATGCAACCTGGGGATTCGTAGTGTATGACCCGAAAACGAAGAAAGTAATCTCTTCGTATAATGAAAATACTCCGTTGGTTCCTGCTTCTACCACAAAATTGCTCACCACCGAAACCGCTCTAAATTTATTGGGTGAAAATTACCGATGGATGACGCAGCTGGAATATTCGGGAAATGTGGATGAAAATGGGGTGTTGAATGGAAATCTTTATATTGTAGGCAGCGGCGACCCTTCTTTAGGTACTAATAAAGCAGGAGCATGGTCTTATAGGGATATTATTTCAGATTTTACAGGCGGACTTTCACGAGAAGGGATTAAAAAGGTAAATGGTGATATTATTATTCAGACAGCGCTTTTCAAAGGCAATATTTCAGTGCTTCCGGAAAATGTTGTGTGGTTAGAGAATAATAATTACTATCTGCCCGTAGGAACTACTCATGGAATAAATCCCGCGAATGAAAAACTGATTGTTAAAAAAGGAGGTTTTTCTACAGACAGAAAATTTTTCTATGTTTCCCCTTATGCCAATCAGATGGTATATGCTGAAAAATATGACGGAGACGGAGTTTTAACTACGAAACTTCCCGATGCACCGGCTTATCTGGCAAATTCATTCAGAACAGCACTTGTAAAAAGCGGAATTCCTGTGACCGGAAAAGTAACTCCAAAAATGACAGATGCCAGTCCGGAAAGCAGAAAAATGATCTCATCTTATAAATCACCTACATTAAGCGATATTATTTATTACACCAATCAGCATAGTGATAATTCATTAGCTGAAGCATTACTCAGAACCGTAGGATTCCAGAAAATGGGAGATCAGACTTCTGAATCAGGGAGAATAGTGGTGACTGGTCACCTGAAAAATGCCGGTTTTGATATGAATGGCCTGAATTATATAGACGGAAGCGGTCTTTCAAGAAGTAATAATGTGACGCCGATTTCTCAGGTGAAGTTTTTGACCTCTTTAATGGATGAGAAGTACTATAAGTCTTATCTGACTTCTTTACCGGTAGGCGGACAGTCCGGTACTCTGAAAAGAATGTTTATCGGAGGAGGAAACGGACAGGTTTTTGCAAAAACAGGAACTCTGAATAAAGTGAAAACATTGGCAGGTTACCTGAAAACTAATTCAGGAAAGACCCTGGTTTTTTCTTTAATGGTTAATAACTATGCCGGATCTGTAGATATGGTAAAGAAAAGAATGGAAAAAATTCTTGAGCCGGCTCTGGACCTTTAAAAAATATTTATTTTAATATTATAACAGCCTTTTAATCAATGATTAGAAGGTTTTTTTTATATTTGAATCTTACAATATTTCTAAATATGAGAAAATTTTACCTCCTGATGTTGGGATTGTTGCTGTCTCAACAGTATAACGGGCAAAAGCAAGATCAAAACATTGACAGGAAAGGGCTTATTAAAAAGGAAATGAAATCCTTTACCAATAGAATGACCGCCTCAAATGTGAATCCCAATACCTTAAATTATGATCTGCAGTATCAAAGAATGGACCTGACTATAGATCCTGCTTTTAATAGCGTTTCAGGTTCGGTAACTTCTCATTTTAAACCCAGTCAGGCTATGGGGAGTATTTATTTTGATCTTACGAATGTACTTACGGTTTCTCAGGTCCAGTATCACGGGACGAGTATCCCTTTTCAGCAGCTCGCTACAAAAGAAGTTAAAATTGATTTTCCGGCTTCTGTTCCTGCCAATGTTCTGGATTCGCTGACGATTCAGTATTCCGGTACTCCGGATCCTGTTTATAGTACTGTAATGACGGGAAGTCAGGGTGGAAATCCGATTTTTTCTACTCTCAACGAACCTTACGGTGCTCAGGACTGGTTTCCTACCAAACAGAGTCTTAATGATAAGATTGAACGATTTGATTTTAAAATTACAACACCTTCACAGTATAATGTCGCAGCCAACGGTAAAATGATGTCGGAAACATCTCTTCCCAACGGTAAGAAACTTACTTTCTGGAGAACAATGTATGCTACGCCGGCTTATCTGATTGCACTGGGCATAACCAATTATACGAAACTGAATGATACGATGGGAAATCCTCCTTTTCCATTCGTGAATTATGTCTATCCCTCAACAAGTTTAAACTCCGGAAGCATGGCAAATATCCAATGGACGAAACAGATTATGGATGCTTACGAAAATTATTTCGGCCCTTATCCTTTCAGGAATGAAAAATATGGTCATATGGAATACATCAATGGAGGAGGAATGGAACATCAGACCATGTCTTCTATGGGAAGCTGGGGGAAATCTCTTATCGCTCATGAGCTTGCCCATCAGTGGTTTGGAGATAAAGTAACCTGTGGTACATGGAATGACATCTGGCTGAATGAAGGGTTTGCTACATTCGGAGAACATTTTGCCAATGAAAAATTACTGATGAGCAATCAGGATTTTATGAATTTTTTATCGGGACAGATTAATTATATCACCAGCAGCACGGGAGGCAGTGTATATGTTCCGGATTCCGGCCTTTCCAGTATAGGAAGAATATTTGACAGCAGATTAACCTATTCGAAAGGAGGTTATGTTTTAAGAATGTTGAAATGGATGCTTGGAGATGCGTCCTTTTATCAGGCCCTTAAAGACTATCATGCAAGACCTGCTTTGGCTTATAATTATGTAGTAACTTCCGATTTCAAAGTATCACTGCTACAGTCTACCGGAAAAGATTTTACGGAGTTTTTTAATGACTGGATTTACGGACAGGGCTATCCGACTTATACTATTAAATGGCGACAATCCGGAAATCAGGTGATATTTAATATCAATCAGACTCAAAGTCATTCTTCCGTAAACTTTTTTGAAATGCTGCTGCCTGTCAAGGTTACAGGAACAGGAGGACAGACTGCTTATCTGGCATTGAATAATACATCCAATAATCAGTATATAACAGAAGCGGTATCATTTCCGGTAGCCAGTGTTCAGTTTAATTATGAATATCAGATTGTAGAAAAGAATTCTACGGTTTCGCAGGATAATACTTTGAGTGTTTCTTCAGTAGATAAAGAAGATTTTGGGTTGTATCCTAATCCTGCTAAAAATGAACTTTATATCAAAGGAATTAATAAAGCCGCTGAATTTTCTATTCATGCCATAGATGGAAAATTAATCAGAAAAGATATCTATCAGCCCGGAAAATCAATCGGAATTTCAGCGCTGATTCCGGGAACTTATATCTTTACCGTTAATGATAAAAATATTAAATTCATTAAACATTAAAAGGTATTGATACAACGGATCACAACAAAAAGCTTTCATACTTGAAAGCTTTTTTGTTTTCTGAACGCTTTACTGCCTCTTGTTTCAGCTTTCTTAACCTTGTATCTAAACCATTTTTCTTTAAAAATATTTCGCATAATATTGTCAAAATTTCGTGTAATCACCAGGTTTTTAAATCCCCGCCATTTTTCAAGCAGGCTTGATGGAAGTGCCCGGACTGAAACGGAGTATCCTTCCGTTTCGTATTGTATATAATGCCACCATCCGGAAGGGATATAAAGTGTTTCACCCGGGTGCAGAATGGCTTCATAACCCTTTAAGTGCAGAAGAGCGGGATATTGCCTGTAATCGGGAGTTTTAATATTGGCGAGGCTATGGAAATTATACGGGAGTTTATACATCAGATCAGACTGTTCCCAGGGAAATAGCCAAATCCTTTTGATTCCCTGAAATTGGGTGATGAATACATGAGACATGTCGATATCAATATGATTTCGGGTAACTGATCCTTTGCCGCCAAAAAACATAAACGGAAGCCATTTTAATATTTTACCGTTGGTAACATCATTGTAGTAAATATCATCCTTGAGTTCAGGTTTGATAGTTAATAAATTAAAAAGAAAAAGTCTGTGTTCTGTGGGGGTTGAATCTATCAGATCAAGATATTCCGAAAAGGATGTTTGTGCGATAGGGGGACTGGCGACTCTGTCTAAAGAATCAAGTTCACTGCCATATATATTTACTTTCCGGTCACCTGCGATCTCTTTGAAATAGGTGTAATTCCATTTTTTAAAAGCGGGACTTTCCTGATCTATAAAATTTTTGAGAATTACAGGAAGACCTGGCTTCATGTAGTTATTCATGAAATTTCTTGAACTTATATTTTTCATTTTCTGTACAGGGGTCAATCTCATATGTTATAAATTTATAACAAATATAAATATTATCCTACTAAATTAGTAGACTAATGCTGTTAAAACTGAAATCAAAGTCAGATTTGTAGAATAAAACTTATAAAAGGTTTTATTTTACTGCCTTTTTAGTAAATTAGCACATCTAAAAAATTACTAAAATGATCTCTGAAAAATACCTTCAACATTTACAGAATGAACTTCAGAATATTGAGAATGACGGACTTTACAAAAGAGAAAGAATCATCACCTCTCAGCAAAGTGCAGAAATCGAAGCCAACGGAAAGAAGCTTTTGAACTTTTGTGCCAACAATTATCTGGGATTATCCAATAATCCGGAAGTAATGAAAGCTTCTCAGGATATGATAGAATCTCATGGTTATGGAATGTCATCTGTACGTTTTATTTGCGGGACACAAGATATTCATAAACAACTGGAGAAGAAAATTGCTGATTTTCTGGGTCTTGAAGATACGATTCTGTATGCGGCTGCTTTTGATGCTAATGGTGGGGTTTTTGAACCGTTGTTTACCGAAGAAGATGCTATTATTTCAGATGAATTGAATCATGCATCTATCATTGATGGGGTTCGTCTTTGTAAAGCAGGAAGATACCGTTATAAAAATAACGATATGGCAGATCTTGAAGCTCAGTTAATTGCTGCTTCTGAAAAAAAACATAGATTCAAAATCATTGTTACAGACGGTGTTTTTTCTATGGATGGTATTGTGGCTAATCTAAAAGGAGTTTGTGATCTTGCAGATAAATATGATGCACTGGTAATGGTGGATGATTCTCATGCTACAGGATTTATCGGCAAAACGGGCCGTGGAACCCATGAAGCGAATGAGGTAATGGGCAGAGTAGATATTATTACTTCTACATTAGGAAAAGCTCTTGGGGGTGCGTTAGGTGGGTTTACTTCCGGTAAAAAAGAGATCATTGATATGCTGAGACAGCGTTCACGTCCTTATCTATTCTCCAATTCATTAGCTCCGGGAATTGTAGGAGCTGCCCTGAAAGTATTGGATATGATTTCTGATGATACAACACTTCGTGATCAGGTTATGGAAAATGCAGATTATTTCAGAACGGAAATGAAAGCTAAAGGTTTTGATATTCCTGATGGGGATGCTGCTATTGTTCCGGTCATGTTGTATGATGCTCCGCTTTCTCAGAAAATGGCGGAAAAGCTAATGGATGAAGGAATTTATGTAATTGGATTCTTCTATCCTGTAGTACCGAAAGGTAAGGCAAGAATCAGGGTTCAGCTATCTGCTGCGCATACAAGAGAACATTTAGATAAGGCAATTGCTGCTTTTGAAAAAGTAGGAAAGGAGCTGGGTGTGATTTCTTAGTCACTGTTTAGGCAGATTCGTAACATATTATCTTCGGCTCGGCAGCTTCGCTGCCCGAGCCGAAGTCTTTTTGGTATAAATACAGTTTTAATTATATTTTTCTGATCAAAAGAATTTTATTTTTAACAATTATAGAATAAGCTTATCTTTGCTCTTAATTTTTTCTGAATGCTTTATACAATAATCAAAGCGCTGCACATTATTTTTATGGTGAGTTATTTTGCGGGAATTTTTTATCTCGTAAGAATTTTTGTGTACTATAAAGATACCGATGAATTTCCGGAAGAAAAAAAGAAAATTCTGAGAGAGCAGTATACATTTATGGCCGGAAGGCTGTGGAATATCATTACAGTTCCTGCCGGTGTTATTATGGCGGTGTGTGGGCTGGTGATGATTTTTCTGAACCCAGGTCTCATGAAAATGCCGTGGTTTCATTTAAAATTAACCTTTCTTATCGGTCTGGCAGTTTATCACTTCTGGTGCTGGAAGAAAGTACTTCATTTAAAGATACTTAACGGAAATACACTGGAGATAGCCAACATCAAACTTAGACAGGCCAATGAGATTGCTACCTTCATTTTGTTTCTGGTGGTATTCACGGTGATTTTAAAATCGATGGTAATTGAATACTGGTGGCAATTAATTACAGGATTTTTCGTTCTTGTATTTCTGATCATGATGACAGTGAAACTCGTTAATAAAAATAAAAAAAACAAATAATTGTGAAGTAGGATGTACATGTTAGGACATGGCTACTTTTCACATTTTACAAAAAAACTATGATTGCAATTTTAAAGAAAGAACTCTGGAGTTACTTCGGAAACTGGAGCGCATGGGTAATTATCGCAGCATTCAGTCTGATAGCCACTCTTTTTCTGTTCTTTTTCGACAACGATTCTAATATCTTTGAGATCGGGATGGCTTCTTTACAGAGTTATTTCGTATTGGTTCCATGGCTGTTGATGTTTATTATTCCGGCCCTTTCGATGAAAACTTTTGCTGAAGAACAGCAAACGGGAACGCTGAACTGGCTCTTCTCACAACCGTTAAAAGTCTCCGATCTGGTAAGCGGGAAATTCCTTTCCGTATGGATTGTGGGCGTTTTATGCCTTATTCCATCACTGATTTATCTGTATACGGTATATGTTTTAGGAGTTCCGGAAGGAAATATAGATCTTGGGATGACCTTCGGAAGTTATATCGGACTGATCATTTTAATTGCAGCATTCTCCGGACTAGGAATTCTGGCATCTTCATTATCCCAAAATCAGATCATGGCTTACCTGTTGGGTGTTTTCATGTGTTTTATCATGTATTTCGGGATCGAGCAGCTGGCGAGTTATAAACTGCTGGGTGGTGCAGATTTTATTCTTCAGAATATTGGTTTCTACCAACATTTTTTAGGGTTTACCAGAGGCCTCATTGATTGTAAAGACGTAGCCTATTTCGTTCTCGTTATCGGGTTGTCATTAGTATTGTCTAATTATTTTATAAACAAAAAGAAGTAGAATTATGAAGAAGATCAATGCTAAATCTCCGTTTGGAATTTTCTTAATCGTTATTATTCCTTTGGTTATAATTCTGACATATTCTGGAATCAGATTAGATTTAACCCAAGAAAAAAGATATACACTTTCAGATAATACCATCAAGGTACTGGAGTCTGTTAAAAAGCCTTTGACTGTTGAAGTATACCTTGAAGGTGATTTTCCGGCAAGCTTTAAACAACTTCAAAGCGAAACAAAATTTATGCTGGAAGAGTTCCGAAAAATCAATCCTAAAATTGATTTTAAATTTATAGACCCTATCAAAACTAAAATGTCTCAGGATACTTTGATGGCAATGGGAATGCAGCCTTCCATTCTTCCTGACGTGAAAGACGGGAAAATCTCGCAGATTACCCTTTTTCCGTATGCGGTTATCAAATATAACGATGCAGGAGTTTCCATCCCGCTGGTCGTACAACAGGCAGGAATAGATGCAGACCAGCAGCTGACAAGATCCATTGAAGGGCTCGAATACAGCCTTGTTTCCAATATCAAAAATATTGCAGCTGACAGGAAAAAGAAAATAGGAATTCTGGTGAATCAGGATGAATTAAGTCCGGATGAATTTCAGGGATTCGTACATCTTGCAATGGAAAATTATGATGCCGGTCCCATTATTCCTAAAAATCAGACGGAACTTTCATTAGCAGATATTCCTTTACTGAAACAAATGAGTGCCCTTGTGATTGCAAAACCACGTAAAGCCTTTACAGATAATGAAAAAGTAATCCTTGATCAATATATCATGAACGGAGGGAAAACCCTTTGGATGATAGATGCTGTAAATGCAGAAATGGACACGCTCACAAGGTCTAAAAAAGTAATGCCTTTCCCGGTTGATATCAATATGACGGATTTCTTTTTCAATTACGGACTAAGAATCAATCCTGCATTGGTGAAAGATGTGAAGAAGTTTGCCTTATTAAGGCTGGTTACCGGTGAAGTAAGCGGAAATCCGCAGTATACGAGCCTGCCATGGCCTTATTATCCGCTGGGAATTGCTGAAAATAATAATCCGGTTACTAAAAATATCAATCCTGTAAAATTTGAATTTCCGACTTCCATAGACACTTTAGGAGGAAGAAAAAATATCAAAACAAAAGTCCTTTTCGAATCCAGTGAAAGAACATTACTGAAACAGGTGCCAAATTATGTAGATTTAAAAGAAATTGCCAGTGTAGACAGTCTTGGACAAATGGAAAAACCAAGTACACCAAAAATCTTTGCCGTTTCATTGGAAGGAAAGTTTAATTCTGCTTATGCTTCAAGGATTGAAAGAAAATCATACCCCGGTTTCAAAGCAACAAGTCCTGAAAATAAAATGATTGTCATTGCAGACGGAGACGTAGGAAGAAATAAAGTGATCAAAGGAAAGCCGCTTCCTCTTGGAGTAGATTTACTCACCAACGAGCAGTTCGGAAATGAGCAGTTCCTGAGAAATGCACTGGATTACCTGCTGGACGACAGTAATCTGATGGAATTAAGAAACAGAAATATTGAAGAAAGACTGCTGGACAGACATAGAATTACAGAAGAAAAAGCCAACTGGCAATGGCTGAACTTATTGCTTCCATTAGTAATTATCGGTCTTATCGGAGGATTGTTCTTCTGGCTGAGAAAAAGGAAGTTCGGATAAATAATAAAAAAAGAGAAGCGGTAAGCTTCTCTTTTTTATTTGGTATTTGCAGAAATAATAAAATAATCAGGAGTGATGAGGCATTGGCAAGACCTTAAATAAAAAAGAGAGATGTGAAAATCTCTCTTGTATTTTGTAGTATTAATTTTTCAAATTCAGGAAAAAGATTCCTGCTCAGATGATCCAGCTGTTTTTTATTTCTGTGCAATCTCAGAACAATTATTCTTACTTTTGGTAAGCTTCTTTCGGAAGCAGCTCAGCAGTTCTGTAGTAGCTGATATCTGTGTCAAATCGTTGCTGAAGATCACTGAATGTATTATAATCATAATTCTCCCAATTTTCTTCGTTTTCGGGATCTGATGTTTTATCAATGGCAAGTTCTAATGTTCCGTCTTCTTCATAACTGCATTCTATAGCCGCATATTTTTCACCATTTTCATTAGTGGTATACCAGCATTTAACTGTTTTTTCAAGCTGAGGTTGCTGAGTTTCATTATCAATGACCTGAGAACAGATGAAATTTTCAGGATCATCCACACCAAATACAGTTCTTGAAATCAACGGTAATTCATCCACAGAAAGCGAATAAAGCTTATTGGTTGAAATAATAAAACTATCTATAATTTCTCTTTTTTCAACATCAAAAAAGTCCGATTTCTCTTTCAGATATTCAAAAACCTGATTCTCATCTTCGTTTTCACTTATAAAATAATTGATGTTATAGATGCTGTCTTCACTGATGAATTCTATCTCTTTCAATAGATCCGAGTCTTTCTCGTAATAATAGAGATGATATTCATCCAGTTTTGCAGCATTACTTTTGGAGATAATCTCTCCAAAAATGTTTTTGTACACTTTTCTCATTTTTTATCATGTTATTTAGTTTCATCTATTAGTCTAAGTGGGTGAAAGCAAAGATAAGTTTCTTTTTTATTTTATAAGTACCTAGAAAATAGTATTTATTTCGCAAGTATTTTAAATATCCTTTATAAAATCCTCATATTCGTAGTAAAATCTTTCAAATCCTTCCATTTTATCAACGAAGAATTCAAAAATTTCCTGCCATTTATTTTTATTAAAAATTGAAACTCCCTGAATATCAACCCATATTCTGCTGATTACCTTTCCGTTTTCCAATGTAAAATATTCTTCTTTTTGAAAATCACCGATAAAATCTTTCAAAATGTCTTCCAGAGACCAGATCTTTTCATAATATGCATTCCGGAAGATTTCATCCTTCATTTCAATGTCTAAAGAAACCTCTGCTTTTTTGTTGTCTGCAAAGAATTTGAATGAGAGATCTTTAATTTTGGTATCATACAAGATCCATTTTCTGGGAAAAGACTTCCCAAAAGCGGTCCAAAATTCTTTTTTTAATTGTTGTGCCTCTTGTTTACTGAACATAAAGGCAAACTTAATGATTTAATGGCAAAAAGGCAAAAATGTGGGATTTAATACCGATAAAGTTATAATTCCTTCTTTCATTGCTTTGGGTTTTCCTTCCCTCGTTTTCTGTATGCCTTTCTATTCTATCTCTTTTTTCCAAATATTAAACAATTTTCGTATTTTTGCTGTAATGCTTTCAAAAAAATCTCAATATGCTTTTAAAGCGCTTTCATATCTTGTAGAAAAGAGAAATGAAGGCCCGGTTCTTATTTCCGAAATTGCGGAACATAAAAAGATTCCTTTAAAGTTTTTAGAAAATATCCTGCTGGAATTAAAAAAAGCGGAAATTCTGGACAGTAAAAAAGGAAAAGGAGGTGGATATTTTTTAAAAGAAAATCCTGAAAATGTGAAACTGGCCAAAATTATCAGACTGGTAAACGGCCCGATAGCAATGCTTCCCTGTGTAAGTCTTAACTTCTATGAAAAATGTGAAGACTGCAATGAAGATCATTGTGGTTTACATGATGTCCTGATTGAAGTCAGAGACGCTTCACTCAATATTCTGGAAAGAAAAACTTTAATGGATCTGGTTGATTAACCCGGTCCTTTTTTTTGAATTGATAGTCTACTTATTTTGTAGGATAATTATTTATTTGGATATTTGCAGAACTTCAAATGAATAAATTATGGTTTCAAAAGAAGACAGACTTATACCGGAGCAGATTGCAATATTAGTCTTTATTGGCTTTGAATATGGCGGAAGGATTTCTGTTACTATGAATTATGGAACGGGGAATAGAAAAGCTGTAAAAGACTTTACGATATGGTGATCTCAAGAAAAATTCAAATCAGGCTTAATGTTCTTTTTGTGACGCTTGCTCTCATGTCTCTAGTCGCTTTTTCAATGTATGAATTAGGCTATCTCGATGAGCTCTTAACCATTATGGCCAAAGACCATTATATATTCTACTGGATGCTTCTGGTCGGGGTTTTTGCTGAAATTGTAGCCGGATCCATGGGAATGGGCTATGGAGTTATCTGTACCACAACCCTTATGCTGCTGAACATCCCGCCACATATTGTGAGTGCAAGTATTCATTCGGCAGAAAGTTTTACAACTGCAGCAGGAAGCATAAGCCATATCAGATTAAAAAATGTAAGCAGGACGTTGGTAAAAAAACTGGCTGTTCCCGGAGTAATAGGGGCTGTTATAGGGGCTGTAAGTTTAACTTACCTGGGGGAATATTATTCTAAGATCACCAAAACACTTATTGCTTTTTATACTTTATATCTGGGATTCCAGATTCTGTCAAATGCTTTTAAAGAAAAACAAAATAAAGCCTTAAAAAGAAAAACCAATCTGACAAGGCTGGGTGTAATAGGTGGTTTTATAGATTCCTTTGCCGGAGGAGGATGGGGTCCGCTGGTAACCGGTACACTGATTAAAAATGCATTTACCCCAAGGTTTGCTGTAGGGAGTTCTACGGTAGCCAAATTTATTTTAACCATTACTGCCGCAGTTACTTTCTTCCTTACCCTGGGTATTCAGCACTGGAATATTATTCTGGGACTTTTGATCGGAGGAATTATCACAGCTCCCTTTTCGGCAATGCTTACCGCAAAGCTTCCGGTAAAGAAAATGTTTGTGGTGATTGGATTACTGGTGATTATAATGAGTTCTATAACTATTTATAAATCAGTGTTCAGCTGAAAATTTTGAAAAAGTGGGTGAAAATAAAAGCTGCAAAAACAAATTTGGGGTTGAAAATATTTTACTTTTACATCACTAAATAATAAAAAATGAATTTACATATCATTGCACTTTTTAAGTTTAATGAAAATTACCTGATGGAAGCTGTAGAGCTGTTTCAGAAGCTTGTAAAAGAAACAAGGAAAGAAGAAGGCTGCCTGCAGTATGATCTGGTTGAGGATAAAGATAATAAAGGAATTTTCTTCCTGATTGAACTCTGGGAGAGTGTGGATCATCATAACATCCACAATGGTCAGGATCATTTACTGGACTTCCGTAAGGATGCTTCTAAAATGATGGAAAGCTCAGCAGAAGTCTATAAAGGATTTAAAATCTATTAATATAAATGGCGGTTTCAGTATGCTGAAACCGCCATTTTATTAGAAAAAATAGAAAGTATTAAAATAAAAATTATTTCACGATAAGTTTTTTCGTTTCCGAATGACCGCCGTAAGTTATTGTTACAAGGTAATTTCCGGATATAAGGTGAGATAAATTTAAGTCTTGTTTATAAAAACCGGCCTGATTGGTCAGCTCAGCTGAATAAACTTTTTTTCCGCTAAGGTCGTAGACCGCTACATTTCCTTTGTTATTCACTTTTTCTTTGACATCAAACAGGACCGTTACATTTTTATCTGCCGTAGTAGGATTAGGATAAATACCAAAAGAAGCTTTTTTTCCTACTTCAGTGATTCCCAGCGTAGCAGTGATTTTTTTATACTTGAAATACATATCTCCGGTAGTTGCTCCTCCGTTGGTAGTAAAGTACATTCTGTAGTAATCACTTCCTTTTTTAATGTAATATACCACATCGTTTTTCACGTTTCCGATTCCTTTCCATGAATGCCCTATAGTAGTAATTTTGGATGAAAAGTCTGTGTCTGCCGGAATTACGGCTGCAGACGTTGCCTGGGTTTCAGGCTGTACCATGGCCACTTTGATATTAGGATTCTGGATGGCTCCCGAAAGCGGATACATCATGATGTTATTATAAAAAGTGAAGTATTTTGTAAACACTAAATCCCACGTACTTCTTGAAGGCTCCATATTGGGTACTTTAGCTCCTGTAGAGAAAGAAAAGTAATTAAAATAAGCATCGTCGGTACCATTGGCAATTGTTCTTGTTTCTGTAGGTCCCCATGCGTTACCATCCCATTTGGAATATTTGAATGTATACCCTGCATAAGAATCTACAATGGCAAATTTAATATAAGAACCTGTAGCGGTGTATTTGAGAACAAAAATCGCTTTTCCGTCGATATGATGAGTTCCGCCATTATATACTCCCCAACCTGTAGCCGGAAGAAATGGATTGCTGGAAGTTATAGGTCCCTGTTCAAAAGCCCCCTGGCTTAAAGAAGTGGTCTGATCCGGATTGTACAAAGGTTCACCCCATGAAGCCATATTATTAATATCAATATTATCCCATTCAGACAGGCTCGTAGCAGCTGAATACACTTCAATATTAAGAGCATCATTTATTCTTGATCCGAACTCAAAGCTTGAATTTCTATAAAAAGCGATATCCCAGCTGTTTGCCGGTTGAGAAACCATATTGCCATCAGCCAGACTAAAAAATACACGGTTCTGATACTGTGCTCCCATCGACATATTTGCCTGTGTATATCCTAAGGCGTCTGTTTGTGCCACAACGGTCTGCTGGACAGTAAGAGCCAATAATGAAGCCAATAGTAGTTTTGTTTTCATAATTATTTTCAGATTATTATTTAGAATTATTATACAAAAGTATATATATTATTTTTAATTATTCTAAATAAAAACATGACATTTGTCGTGTTTTGTTCCGACTGTATTGTAAAAACAGACAGATAAGCAATGAAAAAGCCGGTAGGAAGGCACCTACCGGCTTTATAAAGGCAAACAATAGTCTTGAAACCTTATTTTTTGATGAATTTGGATTTTACCGCTTTTCCTTCAGCCGTTTCAATAACGGTATAATAAACTCCGGTCTGAAGTCCACTGATGTCAAACTGTTGTCTGTTTAATTTTCCTTCAGCAGCTTTTTGTCCTGAAGCAGAATAAATCTGAACGCTTTTCGGATCTTTTTTACTGATGAATTCCAATGCTGTCTGATCTGTATTGACCACAAATTTAATGTCATCATTAGTTTTTGTATGGTCTGCTACGGAAAGAGTAGAGGAATTGTACACCACATTATCTATTTGTAAGGCTGTATGGGCAATCGTTGGAGTAAACTTAAATACAATATAGGTAGCTGAAGATGCCGGTACCTGGATCGTATAGGTCTGCATTGTTTCGCTGGTTAAAGAAATAGGAGCACCTAAAGAAACAAAAGTAGTCATATCAGTCGGGTTTGACGCCAGTCCAATTTCTATAGTTCCGTTTCCGTTGGTACCGGTACTTTTTGCAGCGGCAAATGACAACGTTTTATCCCCTGCTGGTGCCGCAATTTGCGGAGTAATCAGATAAGACGGTGCACTTGTATTATTCCCCGAATAAGCCTGCACTACTTTATCCGTAGCTGTCGTTACAATCATCAGCGGTGCCGGAGGGAAGGGAAGCGGATTCGTTGCTAGGATAACAGACCAGCCCTGTTGAGGGAAAGTATTGTTCCCGGAAGTAAAATTGTCAAAATTTTCATTGATAGAAGACATTTGTGCCTTTGATGTAATAGCTGTAAATGCTAAAGCTCCTAAAAGTAATTTTAACTTCATAACATTATTTTTATTTAGAATTATTCTACAAAAATATATATTTATTTTTACTTGTTCTAAATAAAGTTTTATATTTGTGAAAATTTTTTTTCCATCTATGAAGAAGAAAGTGCTAACCGTTTTGTCACTATCCATTGCTTTCTGGATGAACGCGCAACAAAAAGATTCTCTTAACAAGAAGAATATTGATGAAGTCGTTATTACAGGGCAATATATGCAACAATCGATTAATAAATCTATATATAAGGTAGAAGTGATTGATGCACAGCAAATTAAAAATATGGCTGTGACCAATGTGGCTGAAGTTTTAAATCAAAACCTGAATATCTTAATAGAACCTAATAAAGGCTCGGGAGATTCCAACGCTAATATTATGGGGTTAAGTGGTGAATATACCAAAATCCTTATTGATAACATTCCGGTAGTAAGTGACCAGGGGATGGGAAATTTAGTAGACCTTACCAAACTCAATGTCAACAATATTGAACGCATTGAAATTGTAAAAGGCTCCATGGGAGTGGAATACGGAAATAATGCGGTAGCCGGGGTAATTAATATTATTACCAAAAAGAGTTACAATAAGAAAGTGAGCATTCAGGCTTCTTTACAGGAAGAAACCGTTAATAAAGACTATGACTGGTTTAAAAAAGGAAACGGACGACATATCCAGTTTTTAAATGTGGGGTATAAAATTAATGATAACTGGTCTGTTTCTGCAGATATTAATCACAATGATTTTAAAGGATATAAAGGAACACTCAGAGGCTATAAATATTTTAGCGAAAGTAACGACGGACTTCGTGGTTATGACTGGCAGCCCAAAGAACAGGTAACGACAAACGGAATTGTCCGGTATAATAAGAACAATACCAGCTTTTATTATAAATTAAACTTCCTTTCAGAAAAGATCAATTATTATAATCCGTTGGTTAATGAGCTTTATCTTGGCGGCGGAAACAGAACATATACTTCTCAGGATATTGATTATAACACCAAAAGATGGATCCATCAGTTTAATATCCAGACCAAACTGGGAAGAATCAATTATAACGGAGACTTTTCTTACCAGACTCAGGAAAGAAAATCACAAAACTATATCTATGATGTTCCTAACAGAGAGGAAGTATCCAGAGATCAGAATCTGACATTTTATAAATCAGATGTCCTGTACTCAAGAGGAATGTTCAGTAATTTCCTGGATAGTGAGAAAATTAATTTCCAGCTGGGTTATGAGTTGGACAGAACAAAAGGTTTCGCCGGTGCCACTACTTTTGAAAGTAATAATAACGGAAAAAATATTGAGCGCTCTATATTCAATTATGCCAACTTCTTATCCGCAGAATGGAACGTCAACAAATGGTTCTCTGTTCGTCCGGGAGTAAGACTGGCGCTGAGTGATCAGTTTGATTCTCAATATAATTATTCAGCGACTCTAAGATTCAAAACCACTCAAAAATCGGATATCCGTGCCGTATTTGGTTCCGCAAACAGATTTCCGACTTATGATGAGCTGTACACTTTTGTAGTGGATAATAATCATGATATCAGAGGAAATGAAAAACTGAAACCGGAAACCGGATATTCAGCTGCTTTATTCTGGGATTATGCAACTGCCCATTCAAATGACTGGAAATTCAATTTCAGTCTCTCGGGAATGTTCCTGAATGTCAAAAACAGAATTGAAGATGTTATTATTAATAACAGCCCGTTACAGGTAACTTTCTTAAATGTAGATAATTATAAATCGATATTATTCGGAGGCGGATTAAATGTAAGGAAAGGTGATTTAACGGTAAATGCAGGAGTCTCATTGATGGGGATTTCCCAGTCTCTTAATACGGGAAATATAGAATCACCGAATGATTATAATTTTTATGGGGAAGCAAATTTAGCCGCCAATTATACGTTGCCTTCTACCAGAACGTTATTTGCTCTTTACTATAAATATACCGGAACTCAGAAGCGCTATACCCACAAAACCAATTCCCAGGATCCAAAAGATCCGGGACAGTATATTCTGGGAGAAATCGGTGATTTCAGTATGCTGAATTTTACACTGAGCCAGCCGTTTTTCAATAATCATTTTGAAATCAGTGCCGGAATCAAGAATATTTTTGATGTGACAAGTGTCAGAAATACAATACAATCAGGTAATGCACATAATGCGGCTGCCAATCAACAGAACCTATTCTACGGTAGAAGCTACTTCGCCAGATTAAACTATAATTTTTAAGGATTAAAATGAAAAAAATACTATTTTCCCTTTTAATAGGCGTTTCTTTTATTTCTCAGTCATGTATTAATGATAATGAGGATGCAGTGATGGTAGCCCCGTCTGACGGAGCTGTTGTAAACCCCGATGTAGGAGGAGCTGCTCAGCCTAACCAGGTCTGGTTTGATCTGGGAACTAATACAGAAGTACTTACTAAAAGAACAGACTGGGATTTTGCATTCTATTCAGGAAATGAGTTTAAAGTAGTGATCAATTCCTCAATTATGATGGCAGCCGGAAAAATTCCTAATGCTGCTAATATAGATCTAGTAACTGATGCAAGCGTTTCCGCATTAAAAGATAAAGTACAGGTAGCCAGTTTTGATCCTGCTAATGAAGCATATATTGATGATGTGAAAGGAAATTTCCCTTCAGGCTATACCGCTATTGAAGAAATCAAAGCTAATGATACTGAGAATGCCGTGTACCTTGTCAATATGGGGAAAAAGATTTTTACAGGTACCATAGCCACAGGATCTGTAGCGACAGGGGGAGACAGCAGAGGATGGATGAAAGTTCAGATCGTGAAATCGGGAGCAGATTATAAAATAAAGTATGCCGAACTCAATGCTACAACTCATAAAGAATTGATCGTTACTAAAAACAAAGCATACAACTACAGCTTTGTGAGTCTGGAAAAGAACAGCGAAGTTACCATACAGCCTGAAAAGAAGAAATGGGATATTTGTTTTACTGTTTTTACCAATATTATTCAGGGAGCAGGAAGCTATATTTATGCAGATTTTGTAACGACGAATAATGTTGCCGGTGCAGGGGCTTACGAAGTAAAAGTCAATTCGGGATCCGGAGTGGAAGCCTATAATAACTTTAAAACTTCAGATATTGATCCTTCTAAATTTGTTTACAATGACCAGAGAATAATCGGAGGGAACTGGAGAAATCCGGTAGGAACCAACGGACTTGAAGTATATGGTGACCGCTTCTACATTATTAAAGATGCAGAAGGCTATTACTTTAAATTAAGATTTACCAGACTTACCAATACTGCCGGAGAACGGGGAAGGCCTCAATTTGAATATAAACCTTTATAGAAATCAAATAATTGTATATCATGAAAAAATTCATCCTTGCAGCTTCTGTACTTATCGCAGTATACTCATGCAAAAAAGAAGAAGGTGCTAAACAAGAAAATACGACGGAAGCTGCTTCTGAAGCTCCCAAAAGCAATAATAAAATTGTAACGCTAAGCGGTGGAATTACAGAAATTGTGAGTGCTTTAGGGCATGAAAAAGAAATTGTAGGAACGGATGTTACCAGTACTTATCCTGCATCTTTGAAAGCGACAGCTAAAGATTTAGGGCACATGAGATCCATGACGATTGAGCCGATTATGGCTGTAAATCCTACCCTGATTCTTGCTTCCGATAAAGATATCAACCCGGAATTAATGGGGAAAATTAAATCTTCAGGCATTAAAACTGAAGTTTTCAAGCAGGAGTACACGGTGGAAGGAACCAAAAAACTGATTGAAGAAGTAGCAAAAACGATCGGAAATACAGATTATCAGAAACTGAATGATAAAATTGATGCGGACCTTAAACAGGTACAGCCTATTGCTAAAAAGCCCAAAGTATTATTCATCTATGCAAGAGGAAATATGCTGATGGTTGCCGGGAAAAAGACTCCAATGGCTTCATTAATCAATCTTGCAGGGGCTGACAATGCAGTGACGGAATTTGAAGACTTTAAGCCTCTAACACCTGAAGCCGTTGTAAAAGCTAATCCTGATGTATTATTCTTCTTTACAACAGGACTACAGGGAGCCGGAGGAAATGAAGGTGCTCTGAAAATGCCGGGTGTGTCTCAGACAAATGCCGGAAAAAATAAGAAAATCATCGCAATGGATGGAGGACTGGTTTCTGGTTTCGGACCAAGACTGGGAGAAGCTGCAGTTGGATTAAACAAACTTTTAATTGAAAACACAAAGTAAATTATACTTTTATCTTACTATAAGTGTGGTACTGCTTGTCATTATAGCGGTACTGTCACTTAATACAGGCGTTTACGACTTTGGCGGAACATCCGCATTCAAAGTACTGTGGCAGGTGATAAAAGGAGATACGACATTATCTTTAAGTGATAAATATGTGGTTTGGGATGTAAGAGCAGCCCGGATTATCATGGCTGTTTTAATAGGAAGCATGTTATCGGTTTCAGGAACAAGTCTGCAGGGACTGTTCAGAAATCCTTTAGCGACAGGCGATTTAATAGGACTCACATCAGGAGCTACCTTATTAGCGGCAATTGCTATTGTTTTAGGGACACATTTTAAGCAATATCTTCCTGAAGCCGTACAGTTTTCACTGGTTGGGATCTCTGCATTTTTAGGATCTCTTTTATCCATGATGCTGGTGTACAGAATTTCAACAAGCGGAGGAAAAACCAATGTAGTGATGATGTTATTAACAGGAGTTGCCATTACCGCTATCGGATTTTCAATTACCGGATTTCTGATTTATATTTCAAAAGATGAACAGCTCAGAGATCTTACATTCTGGAATTTAGGAAGCTTAGCTGCAGCTACATGGACTAAAAATATCATTCTGGCTATTGTTTTACTCACTTCATATATCATTCTGCTGCCTAAAGGAAAAGCCTTTAATGCCATGATGTTAGGTGAAAGAGATGCGCAGCATTTAGGAATTAATGTAGAACGGCTGAAAAAGCAGATCATTATTATTGTAGCTTTAATGGTGGGAACCTGTGTAGCTTTTTCAGGAACGATCGGTTTTGTAGGACTTATTGTGCCTTATATTTTAAGACTGTTATTTAAGTCCAATTATACATTTATTCTGCCATTGTCTGCGGTCTGCGGAAGTATTTTATTATTAACGGCAGATACGTTCAGCAGAAGTATTGTCGCACCGTCAGAGTTACCGATAGGAATTCTTACCGCTTTAATGGGAGGGCCTATCTTTATCGCGATTCTGATTAAATTTAAAAAAGCATTGTAATGATCAAGGCACACCAGATTAATTATAAGCATAAAGATTTTCATATTCTGGACGGAGTGGATGTTTCTCTTGAGTATGGTGAATTCCTGGCCATCGTGGGACCAAACGGTGCTGGAAAATCCAGCTTATTAAGCGTTTTGGCGGATGAAGTAAAATCCGGAAAGCAGAAAGTCTTATTTAAAAATAAACCCATTGCTGAATGGAATGTGAAAGAACTTTCAAAACATAAAGCAAAATTTTCCCAGCACAACAGTAATGATATTCCTCTGGAAGTAAAAGATGTTGTGATGATGGGAAGATACCCGTACTTTGATTCCCAACCGGGAAAGGAAGATCTTGAAGCGATGAATACTATGATGTACGAAACGGATATTTTTTATCTTAAAGAAAGAGAATACAACACCCTTTCAGGTGGAGAAAAACAACGGGTACATCTTTCGAGAGTAATGGCACAACTCCAGAACGAAATCGCTCATAAACTTGTATTTCTGGATGAACCTTTGAATAATTTAGATATTAAACATCAATATAAAGCACTGGAAATTATTAAAAAATTTACTCAGAAAGCAAACAGTGCTATCGTTGTTTTACATGATCTGAACCTTGCTGCACAATTTGCAGATAAGATTTTATTAATGAAATCAGGAAAAGTTTCCGCTTATGGAACACCGGAAGAAGTATTTACAGCTGAAAATATAACTAAAGCTTACAATTTTCCATGTACTATTTGCGGGCATCCTATTACCAATAACCCAATGATCATTTTTGGATAACCATGGAAAAAGATGAATTAAAGATCCTCGCTCAAAATCTTGCCAATCCTCAGGGGGAAAAAGGCAAAGAGATCGGTGAAATGATGAATGCCACTAATATCGGAATGACCTTAGAAAGCATCAAGGCACTGCTGATAGAAGACGATGAGCTCATTCTTGAAATAGGACACGGGAATGCAGCTCATGTAAAAAGTATCTTAAGTTTAGCCCGAAATCTGAAATATACAGGAATTGATATTTCTGAAACAATGCACCATGAAGCTCAAAGGCTGAACAAAGATTTCAGTAAACAGACTGATTTTGTGCTGTATGAAGGAAAAAAGCTTCCTTTTGATCATGAAATTTTTGACAAAATATTTACCGTCAATACCGTGTATTTCTGGGAAGATCCGGTAACATTCTTAAATGAAATTTACAGGGTCTTGAAAGATGACGGAACCTTCGTTCTTACTTTCGGGCAGAGGGATTTCATGGAAAAGCTTCCTTTCACAGCCTTTGATTTTAATCTTTATAATAATGATGAAATGGAAGAACTTATTTCCAAAAGTCATTTTAAAAGAATGAAAACTTCTGAAAAAGAAGAACAGATAAAAAGTAAAACAGGAGAAGAAACAATACAAAGAATTTATACAGTTTTAACCATAAAAAAATAAATAATGAGCACATTAGTTAATGATTTAAAGGAAAAATGGGAAGCTCTGAAAGCAGAAAATCCACATGTAAGAATAAGAAATGCTGCCGCACAATTCGGGGTAAGCGAAGCTGAATTACTGGTAACCGGTGTCGGAGAAGGAGTCACTGTTTTAAATCCTGAGTTTCCGGCTATTCTTACCGAAGCTGAACAGTTAGGAAAAGTAATGGCACTTACCCGTAATGATGAATGTGTTCATGAGAGAAAAGGAACTTACCTGAATGGTGATTTCAGCAGCCCTCACGCACAGCTTTTCGTAGGGGAAGATATTGACCTTAGAATTTTCCTGAACCACTGGAAATTTGCTTTTGCAGTAGTGGAAGGAGATAAGAAAAGTCTTCAGTTTTTCGGAAAAGATGGCCTGGCTCTGCATAAAATCTATCTGACGAAAGATAGTAATGAAGCCGCTTACAATACAATCGTTGAAAAATTCAGGGCTGAAGACCAGAACCAGACTTTTGTATTTGAAGCAGTAGCTCCGAAACAGATTGAAAAAGCAGATGCTGAAATTGATGTGGAAGGATTTAAAAAAGCTTGGACAGAATTAAAAGACACTCACGATTTCTTTATGATGACGAGAAAATTCGGGGTAAGCAGAACGCAGGCATTAAGGCTGGCTCCGGAAGGTTTTGCCCAAAAAATCGACAATGCTAAAGTAGTCAACATTCTTGAAGATGCTTCCGAAAAAAATACCCCAATCATGGTATTCGTAGGAAACAGAGGAATTATCCAGATCCATACGGGGAATGTCAAGAAAACTCTTTGGCATCAGCAATGGTTCAATGTAATGGATCCTGATTTTAACCTGCACCTGGACGTAACCAAAATCGCTGAAGCATGGATTGTAAAAAAACCAACAGAGGACGGAGAAGTAACAGCCATTGAAGTATTCAACAATGAAGGAGACTTTATCGTTCAGTTCTTTGGAAAAAGAAAACCCGGGATTCCCGAATTGCAAGAGTGGAAAGATCTGGTTGCAGCATTAGAAAAATAATAATTAGATAATTTGAACGGACCGTTTTGTTTTGTAAAATTCAAAGCGGTCTTTTTTATGGTGAAAAAAGATACAAACGAATGTATGATTCTGTTATCTGCACCAAAATATTTGTGTAATTTGTGTTTAAATAAAGAAAATGAAGAATATTCTTATTGCGATATTGCTTATCACCTTCTGTACCACAGAGGCACAGGATTTTAAAGCTTATCAGTTTTATGATCAGAAAGGAAAAGAAGTAAAGACAGAGAAACTCGTAAAAGAACTGGCAAATTATGATATCGTCTTTTTTGGTGAAAATCATAACAGCTCAATCAACCACTGGCTTCAGCTGAAAATTACAGAAGCATTATTTGAAAAGAAAAACGGCCAGCTTATGTTAGGGGCTGAAATGTTTGAAAGAGATAACCAGCCGCAGTTGAATCAGTATTTAACCGGTAAATTTGATGCCAAAACATTTAAAGACTCTGCCCGTTTATGGAATAATTATGCAACGGATTACAAACCTTTAGTTGATTTTGCCAAAAGTAAGAAACTGAATTTTATTGCCACGAATATTCCAAGGAAATATGCTTCACAAACAGCAAAAGAAGGTCTTGAATCTCTCAGTAAACTCAGCGAAAAAGAAAAGACTTACATCGCCCAGCTGCCTATCAAAGTAACATTGGATACACCGGGATATCCTGAAATGAAAGCCATGATGGGAGATCATGCGGAAGGAACCAAGGTCATGAACTTTATTTCAGCCCAGGCAACAAAAGATGCAACGATGGCAGAGTCTATTCTGAAAAGTTTTCAGGCAGGAAAAACTTTCATTCATTATAACGGAAACTATCACAGCAAAGAATTCGGAGGAATTTACTGGTACATCAAACAGAAAAACCCAAATCTTAAAATGGCCGTGATTTCTGTCTTTGAATCCGAAGATCCGGACCTGAAAGTACCCTCAAAAGATTATATTCCAACAAATTTTAATCTGGTCATTCCAGGAGATATGACCAAAACTTTTTAATCCGGAATTTGTAAGGGAAATATTGATTTTTGCCACGACTACACGAATTATTTTATCTGTGCATTCGTGGCAATTTATACATAATATAAGTTTAAGTTCCGTCAGTTTTTTAAAGTAAAAATCTGTATGAAATCATCATGCAGCCAATACCCGTTTTTCAGTCACAATTTTTACCTTTGTCATACAATCGAATAATATGAAAAAACTATCTGCTCTGTTGATTTTTACTGTAGGATTATGGCAGGCCCAAAAATTTACCGCCAATGAGATTTCAATTATTAATCAGGGAAACATAAATTCTGCATTGCCTATTTATCAGACGACAGATGCCAATCAGCATAAAACATTGTTGAGCCTTTCTTCAGAGGCAGACCCGATTGATTCAAATACTGCAATTTTAGTAAGGAGAATGAAAGAATCCCTACTCTCAACAGATGGTGGAGTAGGCATTGCTGCCCCACAGGTGGGAATCAACAGAAAAATAATCTGGGTGCAACGATTTGATAAAGAAGAAACTCCTTTGGAATATTTCATCAATCCGGTCATTGTATGGAGATCAGATCTTCAGAATCTGGGCCCGGAAGGCGATTTATCTATCCCCGATTTCAGAGATCAGTTTTACAGAAGTAAGGTCATCCAGCTGGAATATACAGATTTAAAAGGGCAGAAATATTCGGAAATTGTAGAAGGCTTCACTGCCGTTATTTTTCAACACGAAATTGACCACCTTTTCGGGATTCTGATCTCCGATAAAAAAGAAAAAGAAAAGAACGATTCCTATAAAAAAGTAGATGCCTATCAGAAAAATGGGTCCAACAAAAAATAGACGATGAGTACTATAAATACAACCGCACAAAATCTGCTTATTAGTCCTTTAGCTATTTCCTCATAAAATCTTTACCATCTGCAGTCAGGCTCATAATGAGTTTATCATTATCAGTAATCATTGCGCCTATCATTATTTTGTCAGGATTATCATGATGTTTATGCCAGTAAAAAGTCTCGTTGACGGAAGGAGTGTCAATAAAATAATTGATCATTTCATTCTTTAAAATATCAGGCTATTTTGAGGAACTAACGAATAAGAAGGAGCTTTTTAATTACCAAATGGCTTTTGAGTACTGCAGGTGATATTCTTTCCGGGATCCACTCCGAAATATTTACAAAAGTAGCGGTAGTATTCATAACGGTATTTTGTTTTGGGCTGTGTGGCAGGTTGTCCGCATTCAATACCACCATTGATAATATTGACAGTAGTTCCAAATCCGGGTGTTCTTCCGCTTTCTTTATCCTTTTCTGTAGGTTGCCATTTCCCGGTCATTACCTCATGACAGGAAGGTTTAGGAAATTGAGGCGTCATCCAGAACCAGATAGCAGAGGCAAAAGATAAAACATTGTTGCCGGCCAGAAGTCCGGGATTTTTTAAAAGTATATTTTTATCTCCAAACCAGGCTTCACTGAATTGTCCGTAGTTGTAATTCCAGCTGAGTTGTTTGGGACCGCGACCGTAATAAGCCTGTCCTGCTACCGGAGGATAGTTAACCTTAGAAGCATCAGAATAATCATTCCCATTGCCCTTATTATTTTCTTCGATAAAATAAAGCCCCCATTGATAGTAACCTCCCGGAGCGTCATCCCAGCCTCCGCTTGTTTCCTGGGCAATATTGGCCAAAAATGCCGCGAGCTCCCTCTTCTGATCTTCCGCTGTCCCTTCATTCAGAAAAATGGGGAAGTGAGCTGCCGCTTCTATAAATGCCTTATATGAATAAAAGTCCTGATGGCTGCTGGCTTTTCCCTGAATATTATTCCTGTTGGGAAATAAGGAATTCCAGGTTTTGGCATCTATCAGCCGGCTAATATGTGCTGCTGCTTTAGTATCATTAATGTGTTGCAAAAGATTGTTATCCTTGGTTTTCTGAGCATAAGACCGGTTGTAAGAAATCAAAACAAGTCCTAAAGAAACTATTATGGCTGGAAGTATTTTCATGATTTAAACAGATTCGGTTTTTTCCTTTGTTAAACAATTAAGTGGATGGGCTATTATAAATAATCTGCCAATTTCCCCTATAAACTCTGGCAGGGTTTAAAGCTTTTATTATCCTTTTATAGTTTTTGACAAACAAATATAAAGTTAGGATCTTTTATCTATATACTGCTTCAAAAATAAAAGGAGCTGTTTTTGAAATTAAAACAGCTCCTTTCGTAATAACTATGCTTAAAAAAATTGGATTAATTGTTGTTGGTTACCGAAAGTTTAACCTCAATATTATTTCTTGTAGCATTGGAATAAGGACAAATCTGGTGTGCTTTTTCTGTTAGTTCCTGCGCTTCTTCAATGGAAACTCCGGGAATATTAACATCCAGTTCTACGGCAAGACCAAATCCGCCGTTTTCAATCTGTCCTATGCTCACCTGTGCTGCAACACTTGTTTCGCCGGTCTGAACTTTAGATAAACTGATCACTCTGTTCAATGCGCTGTCGAAACATGCAGAATATCCGGCTGCAAAAAGCATTTCAGGATTGGTAAAATCATCACTAGCTCCTCCCAATGCCTTAGGCATTCTTACTTCAAGGTTTAAAACGTCATTATCGCTTTGTACATGACCGTTTCGTCCTCCTTTAGCAGTTACTTTGGTAGTATATAAGGTTTTCATTTATTTTTCGATTTTCTTTAATATTTTTAATACTGTGTCCTTAAGATGTAACAGCTCTTCAGGCTGTATCCCGATTTTTTCCTGGATTTTCCCGGGAATTTCGCAGGCTTTTTTTTGCAGTTGCTTTCCTGCATCAGTTAAAAATACTTCAACCACTCTTTCGTCTTCTTTTTTTCTTTTTCTGACAATAAATTCTTTAGCCTCCAGCCTTTTGAGCAGGGGAGTTAAAGTACCGCTGTCTAAAAACAGCTTTCCCCCGATATGAGTCACCGTATGACCATCACTTTCCCAAAGTATCATCATCACAAGATACTGGGGGTATGTAATATCCAGCTCATCAAGAAAAGGGCGGTAAAGCCCGGTAATTTCTTTAGCGATCACATATAACGGAAAGCAGATCTGGTTTTCTAATTTAGGCGGTTTTGAATTGTCCATGAGTTTGATTACGTACGAAAGATGCGATGAAGGTATTACTTTTTAATGATAAATTCATCCATTGGAATTCTGACTTTTTTCATAGAAGACAGCCAGTCATGAGTCTCATCACGATATCCAAGATATAAAAGACTTACACTTTTTAAACCTAATGCTTTCAGTCCCAATACTTCATCTACGACTTCATTACTGAAGCCCTCTGCCGGAGTACTGTCGATTTTAAGTTCTGCAGCCTGTGCAAGGGCGATTCCTAAAGCGATATAAGTCTGGCGGGCCGTATGTGCAAAATGCTGTTCAGGAGTCTGGGCTCCGTATATCTCTTTGATTTTATCGGTATAGCTCCCAAAACGTCCTCGTGGAAGAGCTCTTACATCCGTATGATGATCGTATACTTTATCTATTTTTTCATTGGAATAGCTGTCCCAGGCAGCAAAAACCAAAACATGTGACGAATCTCTCATGACCTCAGGATTTAAGGCTCCGGGTACCATTTTCTCTTTCAGTTCCTGATTTTCCACGACGATGATACGGAATGGCTGTAAGCCTGATGAAGTAGGAGCAAGTCTTGCCGCTTCTAATATAGTATGTAAATCTTTTTCCGAAACTTTTTTATTCGGGTCATATGCTTTTACAGCATGTCTCCAGTTAAGATCTTCTATTAATGACATTTTCTTTTTGTTTTAAATTAAATTACTTGGTGATTATTTATTTCCCCGATTTTATTTTGGGATAAAATAACAATGCAAATATACAATAAATTAAATTGTGTGCAATTTAATTTTGAAAAATTTTATTGTGCATTGTGTTTTTTTTTTTTCATGATTGATGATCAGTGAAGAAAGAAAATAAGTTTTTTACGGATTGGCTAGTTTTTTCCTGCTGAGAATAATGAAGTTAAAGAAATTTCGCAAGATCCGGATTTTTTCAGACTTCTGATATTTCAATCTTTGCATTAGAATTTAAAACTAAAAAACAATGCAGAGATTTAAAGACAAGACCGCTTTAATTACCGGTGGAACCAACGGAATGGGATTCGCCACGGCACAGAGATTAATAGAAGAGGGAGGAAGGGCAATTATTACAGGCAGAAGTGAGGCCACTGTAAATAATGCTTTAGAAATACTGGGAGAGAAGGCTTTTGGAATTGTGTCCAATGCCGGAGATATGAAAGACCTGATGAATTTACAACAGGAAGTAAGAAAATATACGGGACAGATTGATCTTCTTTTTCCCAATGCCGGTTACGGAAGGTTTGCTCCGGTTGAATATGTAGATGAAAATCAGTTTGATGAGCTTTTTAATATGCTGGTGAAAGGTCCTTTCTTCACAGTTCAGCAACTATTACCATTAATGGAACGTGGAAGTTCTGTTATTTTTAACACCTCAGTAGCCACAGAGATTGCGATGCCCAATTTTTCAGTCTATTCTGCAGCAAAATCGGCGGTACAGTCTTTTATTAAAACGTTTGCCGTTGAGCTTACAGAAAAGGGGATCCGGGTGAATGGAGTAAGCCCCGGACATATCAAAACAAATATTTTTAATAATACGGGCTTAACAACTGAACAGATTGAAAACGCAGTTCATGATATTATTCCTACCATCCCTTTTAAAAGACAGGGAGAGCCCGCTGAGATTGCCAGTACAGTCTTATTTCTTGCATCGGAAGAAGCGGCATATATTCATGGTGCTGAAATAAAAGTAGATGCAGGTATTTCTGTGATAAGATAACCCGTTAAAATTGATAAAATTCATTTGACCTCGTTGATTTGTCTGATCATATTGGTTTTAATTTCAACACCAATATTATAGGTTTTCCCTTTTTTAAAACTTCGGGTGGCTTTTTCTATCAATGTTTTATAATCGGAAGATTTCTTTGAAATATAAAAAACCTGGGCACTTATTCCAATGGCCACACGTACAACTTCTTCAGGCTTATCAGGATCTTCGAGGATATTGTTGATAGTCGCATTATTGTACCAGATTAATTTCTGGGATTCGGAATGAGAGGAACAGGAAGTGATCATGGTAAATGCTAATAATAAATAAGTCCAGACTTTCATAATAATAAAGTATTGGGTAAAAAGCTCCTGCAGTATATAAATAATGCAGGAGCTATATAAAAAGTTAGTTAGAATCCGCAATGGTCTGTACTAGGTACAGGAGCACTACACCCTGAAAGAGATGAAAATGCTGTTAATGTACAATTCGTATTAACAAGGTTGTTATCATATAATAAAGAGCCTGACGGACTTCTGTAATACACATTCCCAGCTGTATTAACAAAAGAAGAAACAGAAGTCGATCCGCAGGTAGAATTGGTACAAGCACTTCTCCATGCTGTATCGGTTATAGGGCCTGCTGAGTTTAATGAAGGATCTATTATCCTTTTTTCAACTACCCCGGAAGCATTTTTAAAGCTTACCAGAATAGCAACGTGATATACCCATGATACACAACAGGTACCGGTAGAAGCTCTTAAATTACCATATACAAATTGTTTTTCACACTCGTATCCTGCATTGTTCAGGATTTGTCTCATTTTATGAGCTCTTGCATAACATCCGTCTACAGGGTATCTAAAAGTAATACATGGTGAAGAAGCCGTAGAAGTTCCGCAAGACTGGTTTTTAATCTGGGCAAACAGGCTGTTTAAAGTAGCAAGATCAGGAATAACACTGGCCAGTCTGCTGGTTTCTCCTTGGTCTGCTTTTACTTCTTTTGTGAATGCAGATTTAAAAAAACGGATATCCTCTTCTGTCGCTTTTTCTACTTTTGAAATTTCAGTAGAGTTGGCCTTAAGGAAAATATGAACAGGAGACTCATTTTTAACAGCCTGGCTGATCATGGAGATATAGTTTTCATTTTCCTTAGTGTCTTTGATTTCATACGGCTGAGCTGAAAGAATAAAGGAGACTTTAAATTTACCATTTTCCTTTTCTATCCCTACCGGAACAGTTCTTCCAAAATCTTTCATCGCAATTTCTTTAGACTCTGAGGTAATGGTTTCCTGATTCGCTCCTGAATCTGAACACGAATTGAATGATAGTACTGACACAAATACCATCATTGATAACAAAAATTTTTTCATAATTCTCATAAATTATTTGGTGGGTTAATGAAGTTTTTCTTTAAGTGGTTTTAGTTCACTGTAAAGTGATATTAAAAGTAGAAAAATTTAATATACCTGCCAATTATTTTTAGAAAAATTTCAAAGTAAATGTTATTTTTTATATCTAAAGTGTTTTAAATATGTTTTTTACATGTATATTATTAATTATTTCATGGAAAATTTGTATTTTCTTAAATTGATAAAATAAGCAGCCTGAAAAATATAAAAACCGGTTTCAATATATTGAAACCGGTTTTTATATGATTTACTTTGATCAGTTATAACTCAGTTCTGCCTGAAATACGTCTGTAAAGTGTTTTCTGATCTTCGCTTTCAGATCTTCCATTTCTTGCGGGCTGAGTTGTCTTTCCAGCTCTCTTGCCAGAGAGGTTACCTGCTTATCTTTAATACCACACGGAATGATGTATTCAAAATATCTCATATCCGTATTGACATTCAGTGCAAAACCATGTAATGTTACCCATCGGGAAGCTTTTACTCCCATTGCACACATTTTTCTTGCATAAGGTTTTCCTACATCCAGCCAAACTCCGGTTTCCCCCTGAGAGCGTTCTCCCTTAAGGCCATACTCCCCAATAGTTCTGATAATGACTTCTTCCAGATTTCTCATATAAAGATGAATATCTGTAAAGAAATTCTCAAGGTCTAAAATAGGATAACCTACGACCTGGCCATATCCGTGATAAGTAATATCTCCACCACGGTTGGTTTTTACATAAGTGGCTTCAATTTCTTTTAACTTATCAATACCGGCAAGCATATTCTCTTCGTGTCCGCTTTTTCCTAAAGTATAGACATGCGGATGTTCTACAAAAAGAAGGTGATTCGGAGTGGTAATGTGTTGTTCTGCAGGAAGATCTCTGTTCTTTATTTTGGTGTCAATAATATCTTTCATCAGTTTTTCCTGATATTCCCATGCAGGCTGATATTCTTTAACTCCTAAATCTTCAAACTTTACTACTTTATTTTGATTTGTATTCATTTCAATTTTTGATATACAAATTTAGTGAATTTTAGCCTTTTATGGAATGGATAAAATCTATGGCATTTTTAGCCCAGTCTTTATGCTGCAATAAAATATTCACAAAAGCAGTCCCGATAATACCTCCGTCTGCTTTTTCCGTTACATTGTCAAAATCTTCTTTAGATTTGATCCCAAAACCGATCATGACAGGGTTTTGAAGCGGAAGACCGGCTAATCTGGAAAGATAATTTTCATTTTTAACAACGGCGTTTTCATTTCCTGTAGTAGAGGAAGAGCTTACCGCATAGAGAAAACCGGAACTTAAAGAATCAAGATATTTTATTCTTTCGTCAGAGGTTTCAGGGGTCACCAGAAAAGTAAAATTGAGATTGTACTTCTTTAAAATCTGCTGATAGTTTTTCTCAAATTCAATCGGAGGAAGATCCGGTAAAATTAATCCTGAAACTCCGCTTTCCGAACATTCTTTACAGAATTTTTCAAACCCGAAACTTAATACAGGGTTGATATATCCCATCAGAATAATGGGAATTCTTATTTCATTTTTAATGGTTTTTAATTGAGAAAACAGCTTTTCAATGGTCATCCCGTTTTGTAAAGCAAGTTCATGGGCCTGCTGAATCACGGGACCATCTGCAACGGGATCAGAATAAGGCATTCCGATCTCAATCATATCAGCTCCTGAGTCCTGAATCAGTTTTATAATATCGGCAGTATTTTCCAATTGAGGAATCCCTGCTGTGAAGTATATATTTAGTTTTTTCATTTCTTTATTATCATTATAGAGGTTAGAAATTAGAAGGTGAATGTTGTACGTTGAAATAATTAAAATAAATGTAAACTCAACATAAAAAATTTAAAAACGCAAAGGATTCGCAAGAGTTTGATGAAATCTTTTGGATATTTTCGTTCGCAAAGGCAGCCCATTCAGCGGTACACAACTGATTTTCTTGGTGAGTGTTAACATCATTGCAAACTATTTCAAAATAATTCATGATAGCATCTTTGCGAACATCGCGTTAAAAAATACATTTAGCTTATATTAACTAATACTCATCTCTTTTAAGTAAGTTTCCATATCTTTATCTCCACGTCCACTTAAGCAGATCACCACGACATCATCTTCATTAAATTTCTTTTTATCTAAAACAGCCAGCGCATGTGAACTTTCCAGCGCCGGAATGATTCCTTCAAGCTTCGTCAGTTCAAAAGCACTTTTTAAGGCTTCATCATCATTGATACTGAAAAACTCCGCTCTCTTGTCCTGAAACAGATGGGCATGGAAAGGTCCGATTCCAGGGTAGTCGAGTCCTGCAGAAATGGAATGCGGTTCAATGACCTGTCCGTCTGCAGTTTGCATAACAAGGCTTTTGCTTCCGTGAAGAACTCCTAAAGTTCCTAAAAAGGTTGTAGCTGCAGACTTTCCTGAGTGGACTCCCAAACCTCCGGCTTCCGCGGCAATAATTTTTACGTCCTTTTCTTCTACAAAATGATAAAAAGTTCCGGCCGCATTACTTCCTCCTCCCACACAGGCGATTACATAATCAGGGGTTTCTCTTCCAATCTTTTCTTTAAGCTGTTCCCTGATTTCTTTTGAAATAATACTCTGGAATCTGGCTACAAGATCCGGAAAAGGATGAGGGCCTACCACGCTTCCGATGACATAATGAGTCGTTACAGGGTTGTTGATCCAGTCTCTTAAGGCTTCATTTACAGCATCTTTCAGTGTTTTTGAACCTGAGGTAGCTGCAATGACTTCTGCGCCCAGCATCTTCATTCTTGCCACATTCGGGGCCTGTCTCTGGATATCAATTTCACCCATATATACAATGCATTCAAGGCCGAGAAGTGCACATGCTGTAGCAGTGGCTACACCGTGTTGTCCGGCACCGGTTTCAGCAATGATTCTTGTTTTTCCAAGTCGTTTGGCAAGAAGAACCTGTCCCAGTGCATTATTGATTTTATGGGCTCCCGTATGATTGAGGTCTTCTCTTTTCAGATAAATCTGAGTCTTATATTTTTTACTCAGATTCTTCGCAAAATAAAGAGGAGTCGCTCTTCCTACATAATGGGTAAGTAAATCCTGATATTCATTCTGAAAATCTTCAGATTCTATGATTGCAAGATAGTTTTTTTGTAATTCTTCTACATTCGGATAGAGCATTTCGGGAATAAAAGCGCCTCCAAACTCTCCATAATATCCGTTTTCATCGGGGTTTTTATAATTCATTTCTTTATTCTTTACTAATTAAATAAGCATTATTCTTTGTGCTCACCGTACTGAGCTTTTCTTTTATTTCTTCTGATACATAAAAAATTAAAATATCATCATCTTCGGAATTGACCCATTCGGAACCCACACTTTCTTTGATGTTTTTGGCCATATCACGCAGAATTTCAATATTACATTTCTGATAAAACGGACGAAGTTCTTCATGACAAAAACCTATGGTATCTATATTTCTTTCACGGGCATTGTCTTTAAAATACTGAACCAGCCGGGCTCCGTATCCCTTTTTCTTATGGGCGGCAACAAGTCCGACAGCTTCAGCAAAAGGGAGCTCTTCATGTGAAATTTTAAGTGTAAAATCAAAATTCATACGAATCACCGCGAGTATATTTTCATCTGTATCCAATAGCAAATGAAATTCCGAATCTTTAAAAAAACTACGGAAATAAGGAGATTTCATTGTGTTCCAGGCGGAGATGTCCCATAGTTGAAGAATATGTTCTATTTCACGTTCTGTTAATTCATTGGTTTGTTTGATCTGGTATTTCATGAGGGTAAAATTATAATCAAAGTTAATAAAGACTTCTGAAGAGACTAATCAATTAATGACAAGGGTTAAATTCTTTTATTTACTATTCTTTATATAGTATTGATCTGAATTTCTTTATTTTAGTTAAATCTTTATTTCCAGGTTCTGTTTCAAATTTTGAGTTGATATCCAGGGCAAAAGGCTGCTGGTCTAATTGTTTGATATCTTCTGTATTTTCTTCTGAAATACCACCACTCAGAAAGTAGGGCAGGGGGATTTCAAACTCATTCAGTAAGGTCCAGTCGAATTGTTTTCCGGTTCCTCCAAAAGCTTTGCTGTCTGTATCAAATAAATAATAGCTGAAATCTGAAAACTGGGTATTAAGGGCCTGCTTTATTTTATTTCTGTTTTCAGCAGTGTTTTTCCCGATCCTGATCACTTTAATAATTTGAATATCCGGATTTAGCCTTTCTCTCAGATGCGTAATAAAATCGGTGGTCTCATCCCCATGAAGCTGAATATAATTTAAATGGGCTCTTGTTGCGATATTTATGATTCTTTCGATATCTGCATTCACAAAAACTCCTGTTTTGCCGGAATGGTTTAGACTCGCAATATCCTCCGGACTCAGATGATTCAGAACATATCTCGGTGATTTTTCGTACAATATGAACCCGAGAAAATCTACATTCATAGCAATCAATTCCTGAATCTGATCTAACCGGGTGAGTCCGCAAACTTTGAGATGGGGTTGTTGATTTTTAATCATTATGAGAAGGATAAAAGGTTAAAGTGATACATGAGATATGAATTCAGCAAATTGGTTTCCCGGGTTTGCATGTTTCATAAAATATTCTCCCATTAGAAAAGCATCAAATCCTTTTTCCTTCAAGTAGCTGAAATCCGCCGTACTGTAAATTCCACTTTCAGCGACAGACAGGGTTTCTTTTGGAAGCATATTTTTTAACCGGACAGAATGTTGCAAATCCACTTTGAAATCTTTTAAATTCCGGTTATTAATTCCCACCAGATCAATATCAGAATAAAAATGCCTCAACTCCTCTTCCGTATGAATTTCCAGTAAAACTTCCAGTCCCAGTTCATGAGCCAATGCTGTAAATTCAGTAACCTGAACAGGAGAAAGACAGGCAGCAATCAGTAAAACAACATCCGCCCCCATACTTTTTGCTTCATAAAACTGATATTCATCAATCATAAAATCTTTTCTCAGAATGGGAATATGAATATGGTTTCTTATACTAAGAATGTCATCGAAATCTCCTCCGAAAAAATCTTTATCAGTGAGGATAGAAATTCCGCTGGCTCCGTATTGTTCATAAGCAGAAGCTACATCTAAAGGTAAAACACTGCTGTTGATAATCCCCTTTGACGGAGACTGTCTCTTAAATTCAGCAATAATTCCGCTTTTATTGATTACGGATTCTTTCAAAGAATAAGTGCTCCTCTCAAAAAAGGTGGTCTCTTTTAACTGATCAACGGAGATATTTGATTTTGATACGGCAACTTCTTCTTTTTTTCTTTCAATAATTGTATCCAGTATAGTCATTTTTTTGTGCTTAGAGGGTTAAAACAGTTTGGTGTTTTTGATTTTAACGTTTTTTAGTGAATTAAGAGTTCAAAACTATTTAATGCTTTTCCGCTTTCAAGACTTTCCTGTGCTAAAAGAAGGCAGTCATCATAAGTTCCGAATTTACGGGTATGATGAAGTGCTACGGAAGCATTCGCCAGTACTACTGAGTTCTGTTGTTCTGTACCGTTGCCTTCAAGAATATTTCTGAAGATTTTTGCTGTTTCCTGAATGCTAGTGCCTGCTTTAATATCTTCCGGCGTTACAGGATTGAATCCTAAATCTTCAGCTGAATAGATACTTTCTCCATTCTTGGTAATGATTTTACTGTCATGGGTAAGACTTATCTCATCATAGCCATCCAATCCGTGAACAAGCATAAAATCACGATCCTCTTTTTGCAGGAGATACTGATATATTCTTGCAATTTCAAGATTGTAAACTCCGATCACGGAGTATTGAGGTTGGGCCGGATTGACCAGTGGACCCAGGAGATTGAAAAAAGTTCTTAATCCCAGTGATTTTCTCAATAACCCAACCGATTGAAGAGCAGGATGGAAGTAGGGTGCATGTAAAAAACAGATATTGGCCTTTTCAAGGTCTTCGTTCAGCTGAGCTGAGCTGTTTTTGAATTCATACCCGAGTTCTTCCAGTACATTGGATGAGCCTGTAGTGGTTGAAGCCCCATAATTACCATGTTTTGTTACCTTCTGCCCGGCTCCGGCCACCACAAAGCTGGCCAATGTTGATATATTGATTGTGTTTTTTCCATCACCTCCTGTTCCTACGATGTCTATGGCATCCTGAGCGTCAATATTCACAGGGACAGCCATTTGTAAAAGAGCTTCTCTGAAACCTTCCAGTTCTTTCAGTGTTATATTACGCATCAGAAAAACGCTCATAAAGGCTGTTACTTCCGCAGAATTGAATTTATTCTGAGCAATTTCAATCATCGTAGCTTTTGCTTCAGATTTTGAAAGTGTATTATGATTAAACAGGTATTGCAGTATTTCTTTCATTTGAGGAGTTTTTATTGTTGATGAGATCTCTGTGGTATTCACTGTAAAAGAAAGTTTTTAATTATCATTTCTCCATCCGGAGTCAAAATACTTTCAGGGTGGAATTGTACTCCGTGTACATCGTAAGTTTTATGCTGTAATGCCATGATCATTCCGTCTTTATCTACCGCTGTAATTTCCAGTTCTGAAGGGAAATCTTCAGGATTAACAGCCCAGCTGTGGTATCTTCCTACTTCCAGTCCGGAAGCAATGTCCTTAAACAGTTTAGTGTTTTCTTTTACAACTTCTGTTGTGGTAGCCACTCCATGGAAAATTTCAGACAGGTTAATAAGGCTGCCTCCAAAAGCTTCTGCAATAGCCTGCTGTCCGAGACATACTCCCAAAATACTTTTTGTAGAAGCATATTCTCTGATCAGTTCCAGTAAAATTCCTGCTTCTTCAGGAATTCCGGGACCGGGAGAAAGAATTATTTTATCATATTTATTAATTTCTTCCAGGCTAATCTGATCATTTCTTACCACATCCACTTTTTGATTAAGGATTTTTTCGATGATCTGGACAAGGTTATACGTGAAACTGTCATAATTATCAAAAACCAGGACTTTAGATGCTGATTGCTGATTATCTATTGTATTGCTCATTTTTTTATTTTTTGATTTGCTAGCTGATGATGTTCCTGTTCAATTTTCCGAAATCAGTTTTCAACTATTTTTTCTGCTTTTTCTACTGCTTTTTTCAGCGCGTTCAATTTATTATTAACCTCCTGCAGTTCGTTTTCAGGAACTGATTTTGCAACAAGTCCTGCGCCGGCCTGATAATAAAGGGTATTGTTTTTACTTAAGAAAGTTCGGATCATAATAGCCTGATTACAGGTGCCGTTTAGACCAATCATACCGATGCAGCCCCCATAATATCCGCGAGAATCTTTTTCATACTGGTTGATTAATTGTAGAGCTTTGTGTTTGGGCGCTCCGCTTAACGTTCCCTGTGGAAAGGTTGCAGAAACCATTTCAAGAGGATTAATATTTTCAGGAAGATCTGCAGTTACTTCACTCACCATATGGATAACATGAGAAAATAACTGAATTTCTTTCAGTTTGGTAACCGTAACATTTTTGCCCAGTTTTCCAAGATCATTTCTGGCAAGGTCTACCAGCATGGTGTGTTCTGCATTTTCTTTCGGGTCTGCTTTTAAGGTTTCGATTGCCTGAAGATCTGTTTCAAAATGGCCCGTTCTTTTAGCCGTTCCGGCAATCGGGTGAATGACCGCTTTATTGTTTTTTATAATAAGCTGGCTCTCAGGACTGGATCCGAATAATTTATAGCTTCCGTAATCAAAATAAAAAAGATAAGGAGAAGGGTTGATATTTCTCAGGGCACGGTATACATTGAACTCATCTCCTTTAAATTTCTGTTCAAATCTTCTGCTTAAAACCAGCTGAAATACATCGCCTCTCATACAGTGTTTCTGGGCGGTTTTTACAAGATCGATATATTCTTCACTGGTAATATTGGAGGTTTCCCGGCCGTTTTTTTCAAAAGGATAAACCGGAGTATTCTGGTTTTTAATGAGGTTTTCTAAAAGATGAAGTTCAGATTTTATGCCTTTGATTTGATTCTCAATAATATACATTTCATCATTGAAATGATTGATAGCGATTACATACTGATACAATCTGTATCTGAGAATAGGTATTTCCACTTCAGGACTTTGCGCCTTTAGATTTATGTTTTCAAAAAACTGTACCGCTTCAAAACTCGTATAACCGAAAAGGCTCTGAGCCGTCTGCTCAATCGGGTCTTCTGTTTTTTCACATTGAAAAACGGTACGGAAGCCCTCAAAGATGTCGTTAAGGTCTCTTTCCATAATGAATTGTTTAACAGGAGCAGAATGAGGAAGTTTAACTTCAAATTCGTTAAGGTTCTTTACCTCAATCCCGGCAATAGCATTAATGGCAATAAAAGAAAAATTATTATCAATACTCTTTGAGTCAGAACTTTCCAGAAGGATAGTATCTCTGAATTTATCTCTGATTTTAAGGTAGATATTCATGGGTGTATGAAGATCACCCAGGGTCTTTTTCGAAACGGTTTTTATTGTAATAGGTTCAGTAAACATCTGTAGTTTTATTTTTTATGTGAGCGTAAGGAATAAAAAAAGGCTTCAACGGAATCCGTCAAAGCCTATATATTGTTTTTAATATTTCTGTTGTAAGTTAGCAACATGACAATACCTTCAGACCCGACGAAGAGTTTGAAAGCCACCACCAAATATTGTTGCTCATGTTAAACATGGGACAAATGTAAAAAAAAAATCAATACAAAAAATAGAAAAGTCAAAAAAACAAAAAAATTAATATGGAAATTTATTATTTCAACTGATCAAGTTCCTGTTTCAGATCGCTGAGTCTGGTTCTGTAACTTTCATCATCATAGTCTTTTAAATATTCTTCAAGAGCGGAAATATATTCTTTTACAAATTCTTTGTTGGTTCTGTCTGCCTCATATTTGATTTTGGCAGAATTTACCGGTGCAAGTTTTGAATACTTCAATACTCTTTTTCCTTCTTCAGACTGATTATAGAGAATGACGATATTTTTTTCATATCCCGGAATATATTTTACAGGAAATGATTCTTTCATCCGAGGAATTCTGATTGCATTTTCAATAGGATAAATAGCTGCAGTGGTAGTAGAGAAGTAAGTGGAAATGTATTTTCCGTCCTGTTTTTTTACAATAGCTTCATAATCATGGATGTACATTTCGTTCAATGTCGAATTAGTCTCCACATCATCGGTGATGATTGCCGTGCTTTCAACTCCGTATTTATTTAAAAACCAGGCATTCACAAACTGTCCGCCGATTCCGTTTAAGATTGCCAATGGAATAATAGGAATCAGAAACAATACTTTTTTTGTTAAAAAGGTGAGTAATCCAAAGAACAAAATAAGAATGATCACAGTGTAAAACCCATGATGACTGGCAAAAAACAGAATTTTTGAAATTAGAATCATGTTTATAATTCGGTTATCTTTATTAAAATCTAAAATCTCTTTAAAATTATTAAAAAAATTAATAAGATTACCGCTTGTTTTTCAGATAAAGTAAAGTCATTCATTCTCTTTTTTTAAAAGATGAGTCCGCAGGAGTCTGAAAGCGGTTTTCTGAATTAAATAAATATCCTGCGGCCCCGCTGTAAAATAAATTAGTGTACGGGCTCCGAAAGTGGTAGGTCTGGAGATCCGCTATAGAAAACAATTAAGGTTGCCCCCTGATCTCCGGTTTTGCCTCTGTGGGCAGCATTCACCATTTCCGGAAGTACCTGTCCTTGTTTTACCCATTGGGTTTTACCGTCCTCTTTTCTTTCAATCTGAATTTCCCCTTTTTCTACATAAGCCGCATTAATGACAGGATGCTTATGCCAGTCCAGGGCTTTATGAGGCGGAACAGAGATTTTAAGAACCGATATCTCCGGTTGCCCGTCCGGATACGCCGGATATACAGTACCATCCCATGATTTTGTTGTTTTTAATAAAGATACGGATTCAATTTTGTCGGAATATTCTGAATTGTGATTATCCGATGAAGAATTGTCACAGGATAGAGGCAATACAGATATTACAATACCTGAAGCAATGCCCAATAAATTTTTTCTGGTCATAGAAGTAAACTGATAATATGGATTGAGTTTGCCATAATCAATACAAAAATATTAAGCATAATTATAAAATATCTCCTATTGATGAATTATTTTATCGTTGTTATTTATTTAGCCTTTAAAAATATTTTTCAAAGAGAACATTTGTCATCAGTTTAAAAGTTTATTTTTTATATTTTTGCTACCAAATTAGAAAACAATGAAAAAAGTATTAGCAATCGCATTTATTGGTGGTTTATTAGTCGTTAACTGTTCTAAAAAGACAGATCACTCATTACAGGACAGCAATACAATGCTTGAAGAACCTGAAGCAACTACAGTGGTAGATTCTACGGCTAAGCCAGCTGCTCCTGCTGCTGCAACTCCGGCTACACCTGCTCCTGAAGCTGCTAAAAAAGATTCTACAGCGAAGAAATAATGAAAAAAATATTTTTGGCAGGAGCTTTAGGTCTTATGATCTTTTCCTGTTCTAAAAAAGAAAATACGACAGCTGTGGCTTCATCTTCTGAAACAGCAACTGTTTCAGAACCGGGAAAATCTAATCTTTCCGGTGCTCAGATCATCGAAACGTTAGACTGTTCAGGATGCCATTCTGCCAATGAGAGAATGATAGGACCTTCTTATCAAGAAATAGCAGGGAAATATTCTGACAAGGATGTTGAAATGCTTGCTTCCAAGATTATAGAAGGCGGAAGCGGAGTTTGGGGAGGTGTCCCTATGGCTGCCCATCCACAGGTATCTAAAGAAGATGCCAAAAAAATGGTGGAATATATTTTAAGTCAGAAGAAATAGAATATGTCTACTGAAAAATCCAGTCTGCACACAAGAAATCTGCATCGTTATCCCTATGATTTTGATCAGCTTATTTCTTGTGTGCCAGAACTGAAACAGTATGTTTTTACGAATGCTTATCAAACGGTAACCATTAACTTCAGTATTCCTCAGGCAGTTAAGCTGCTCAATAAAGCCTTACTGTTACATTATTATCATATAAAAAACTGGGATATTCCTGAGGCCAATTTATGCCCTCCCATCCCAGGGCGTGCAGACTATGTACATTATATTGCCGATCTGCTGGCTGAACATCAAAATAAAATTCCGGCAGGATCTTCCATAAAAGGCCTGGATATAGGAACCGGAGCCAATCTTGTTTATCCTTTAATCAGTCATAGTTCTTACGGCTGGAAAATGACAGGAACAGATATCAGTGAAGATTCACTGGCGAACGCCCGAAATATTTTAGACGCAAATCCCGATCTTTTATCAGCTATTCAGCTAAAGAAGCAACCGGATTCCGATCATATTTTTAAAAATATAATAAATGCCGGAGACCGGTTTACATTTTCTATGTGTAATCCTCCTTTCCATGATTCAGAAGAATCTGCAGTGAAAGGAAATATCCGGAAGACAAAGAACCTTAACCGCTCAAAAAAACAAAAACCATTACTTAACTTTGGCGGACAGCAGAATGAATTATGGTGTGAAGGTGGTGAAATCGCATTCATTACAAAAATGATCCATGAAAGTGCATTGTACCCGTCACAGGTACTCTGGTTTACCTGTCTGGTTTCTAAAAAAGATAACCTTCATAAGCTGACTGCTCTTGTAAAAAAACTAAAAGCTGCAGAATATAAAACCATTGATATGGCTCAGGGACAGAAAATAAGCCGGATTCTGGCCTGGACTTTCGCGCCTCAGAAAGACCGGAAAGACTGGTTTTAGTTCATAGTTGATGCTGTGTTGGCTTTGTCGTGTACTTTTGATTATTATTTTTCCGTTTCGGTATAGGTAAGAAACTCAATTCGCTATTAGAGTGTTATGATCTTAAAAATTTACGCTCCAGACTTCACATTTTAAAATTTCTGAAAAAACTAATTTGATGGTCAGCTCAAAAATGCCTAAATTTGTACGCTTTTAGAAAAATAAGAAATGCAATTATCAGAACAAGAAATCATTAGAAGAGAAAAGCTGAATAAGCTGACTGAAATGGGGATTAATGCGTTCCCTGCGGATGAGTATACCATTACAGATACTACAGAATCTATAAAACAGGACTTTTCTGAAAGTAAACAGGTGAAGATCGCTGGTAGACTGATGTCCCGCAGAATTCAAGGGAAGGCTTCTTTTGCCGAATTGCAGGATTCTAAAGGAAAAATTCAGGTGTATTTCAACAGAGACGAGATCTGTCCGGGTGAAGATAAAGAATTATATAATGAAGTATACAAACACCTTTTGGATATCGGGGATATTATCGGTATCGAAGGTGAACTGTTTACGACTCAGGTAGGAGAGAAGACGGTCTTAGTAAAGAATTTTACCCTTCTTACAAAGGCTCTTCGTCCGCTTCCTCAGGCTAAAACAGATGAAAACGGTGTTGTACATGACGGATTTACAGATCCTGAATTAAGATACAGACAACGTTATGTAGATTTAACGGTAAATCCACAGGTAAAGGAAATTTTCGTGAAGAGAACAAAACTGTTCAATGCGATGAGAACTTTCTTTAACGATGCAGGTTATTTTGAAGTGGAAACTCCAATTTTACAGTCAATTCCTGGTGGAGCGGCTGCTAAGCCATTCATCACACACCACAATGCATTAGACATTCCGTTATATTTAAGAATTGCGAACGAATTATATCTGAAAAGATTGATCGTAGGTGGTTTTGACGGCGTATATGAGTTTTCTAAAAACTTCAGAAATGAAGGGATGGACAGAACTCACAATCCGGAATTTACAGCTATGGAAATTTATGTAGCTTATAAAGACTACAACTGGATGATGGATTTTACAGAAAAACTATTGGAATTCTGTGCCATTCAGGTAAATGGAACTACAACAGCTACCTTCGGAGAGCATGAAGTAGATTTCAAAGCACCTTATCCAAGAGTGTCCATGACAGAAGCGATTCTGAAGTTCACAGGTTTCGATATCACTGGAAAAACAGAGAAGGAATTATTCGATTTCGCAAAGTCTATCGGAATTGAAGTGAATGAAACCATGGGGAAAGGAAAGTTAATCGATGAGATTTTCGGTGAGAAGTGTGAAGGAAACTTCATTCAGCCGACTTTCATTACAGATTATCCGGTTGAAATGTCTCCATTGACAAAGAAACACAGAAGTAAAGAAGGCTTAACTGAACGTTTTGAGTTAATGGTTTGTGGAAAAGAAATTGCCAATGCTTATTCCGAGCTTAATGATCCGATTGATCAGAGGGAACGTTTTGAAGCTCAGATGGCTTTGTCTGAAAGAGGGGATGATGAAGCAATGTTCATCGATCAGGATTTCTTAAGAGCTTTGGAGTACGGTATGCCGCCAACTTCAGGATTGGGAATCGGAATGGACAGATTAATTATGTTCCTGACGAATAACGCTTCTATTCAGGAAGTATTATTCTTCCCGCAGATGAGACCGGAGAAGGCGGTTCCGCAAATTGAATTGGGAGAAGATGAAAAAGTAATCCTTGAAATCCTTAATTCTCAGGAAGAACCGATAGCATTAGCTGAGGTAAAAGAAAGAAGCCGGTTATCCGGTAAAAAATGGGATAAAGCCTCCAAAACACTGACAAAAAACAATATTGTAAAAGTGGAGAAGATTGATGAAAATCTTTTGATGAAACTGGCTTAGTTTCATTATGAAATATAAAAGAAACCGGTACAGGGTAAATCTGTATCGGTTTTTTTTTGTTTTTATAGATATGTTGAAATTTTTAAACCATGCTAGGCTTTTCTATTTTACTTAAGGTTGAGGGATCCCGTTTCAATTAATTTCTTAATAAACTAGTGGAGATTCACTCTAAAAGTATACCTATAGAAATACTTGATTTTATTTTTAAAAGAGTGAAATTTATACATAATAATCGAATTTTTAATTTATTAAATATTTGTTAATTTATTTAATTATTAATATTATTCTCATTTATTGTTTATTTTTTTTAAAAAAAATAATCATTTAAATATATTTTAATAAAATAAATGTAATTTATAATATTTCAAATTGTTCTTTTTACTACATTTGATATGGAAATGAATAGAACACACAAAAAAAAACCAGATAATTTTATAAAGAGACAGGGTCTTTATGAGCCGGAATTTGAATTTGATTCCTGTGGCATTGGCTTTGTCGCCAATATCAAAGGAGGCAAAAGTTATAAAATTATAAGTGATGCCATTACCATGCTGGAAAACATGGAACATCGTGGGGCTACCGGATATGAAAGTAACACTGGCGATGGTGCGGGGATACAAATCCAGATTCCTCATGAGCTTTTATACGATGAGGCACTAAATGTCGGAATAGATTTGCCCGAGGCAGGATATTACGGAGTGGGGATGCTATTTTTTTCTCAGAATAATTTTATTAGGGAAGAGTGCAAAGAAATCATTGCGCAATCTGCAGAAAAACTTCATCTTAAGATATTAGGATATCGGCCTGTTCCGGTAAGTAATATTGATCTTGGAGATTTGGCAAAAAGTGTAGAACCGGTGATGGAAATGCTTTTTATTGAGCGTCCTTTTGATCTGGAAACCGAAAAAGATTTTGAAAGAAAGTTATTTATTTTTAAAAATTATATCTCTCATCAGGTTATCAGCATTACAAATAATGATCCTGTTGGATTTTACGTGGCCTCTTTCTCCTGTAAAAAACTGATTTACAAAGGACAGCTAAGAAGTATTCAGGTGCGGAACTATTTTAAAGATCTTACGAATCCTAAAATTCGTTCTGCATTTGGTATGGTGCATTCCCGATTTGCCACTAATACTTCACCTACATGGAGCCTCGCACAACCCTTCAGATTTTTAGCGCATAATGGAGAAATAAACACTTTAGGAGGAAACCTTAACTGGCTTAGATCTTCTGAGAAAATGTTCCAAAGCCCATTTTTTACTCTTCAGGAAATGGATATGCTTCTTCCTTTAACAAAACCAGGACAATCCGATTCTTCTTATCTCGATAATATGGTCGAGTTATTGTATCATTCAGGAAGGTCGCTTCCTCACACCATGATGATGCTGATCCCTGAAGCATGGGATGGACACGAGCAAATGGAGCCCTACAAAAAAGACTTTTATGAGTTTCATGCTTGCCTGATGGAGCCTTGGGATGGACCCGCTTCTATTTCCTTTACTGATGGTGATATTATTGGAGCCACTTTAGATAGAAACGGACTTCGCCCCTCGCGATATTGTGTCACGTCGGATGATTTAGTAATTATGGCATCCGAATCAGGAGTTTTATCTGTAGATCCCAAAAAGATAATTAAAAGAGGCCACCTTCAGCCAGGGAAGATGTTTCTCGTGGATATGAAAAAGGGGACAATCATCAGCGATGATGAATTGAAAAAGGAAATATGTACTTCAAAACCTTATCGTGAGTGGTTGGATAGTATGAGGATTAATATCACCGAATTACCCGACCCTAAAATTCGATTCAATAAACTTCAGACAGAAGATATTTTTAAATATCAGAAGGCATTTGGGTATTCCAGAGAAGATCTGGAAGGAATCATTAAAGAAATGGCTTCGCATGGTAAAGAACCGATGGGTTCAATGGGATTTGATGTTCCATTAGCTGTGTTGAGTGAAAAGCCACAACATTTGAGTTCATATTTCAAACAGCTATTTGCCCAGGTAACAAATCCCCCGATAGATCCTATAAGGGAAAAATTGGTAATGTCTTTAACTACCATTATCGGTGGAAACGGAAATCTTTTGGAAGAAGATAAAAATTTTGCACATTCTATCAAACTGGAGAATCCTGTTATCAATAATAATCAGCTTGAAAAATTAAGAAGCGTTGATACAGGAAGGTTTCAAGCCAAAACGATTTATACTTATTTTAATGCGAATGGAAAAGAAGGAGAGCTTAAAAAAGCGATTGAGAGGATTTGCAGGTATGCAGTAGACGCAGTAGATGATGGGTTTCAGGTAATTATACTTTCCGATCGGTCGTTGGATTCTCAGCATGCTTCGATTCCTTCATTATTGGCATGTTCAGCAGTACATCATCATTTGATTAGAAAAGGTATCCGAAGGAAAATAGGTCTGGTCATGGAGGTTGGGGATGTTTGGGAGGTTCATCATTTTGCAGCCCTATTGGGTTTTGGAGCAACAGCAATTAATCCTTATCTCGCATTGGCAAGTATCAGGCAAATGTTTGATGATGGGGAATTTGAAGGAGAAGAAGACTTGGTAAAGTTGAGAGAAAACTATAAAAAAGCTGTCGGAGATGGGCTTTTAAAGATATTTTCTAAAATGGGAGTTTCCACTTTGCAATCTTACCATGGAGCACAAATTTTTGAGATTATAGGGTTGAATAAACTTGTCGTCAATACCTGTTTTACAGGAGCGGTCTCCAGAATTGAAGGAATTGGGTTTGATGAAATTGCAAAAGAAGCTTTGGTAAAGCATCAGAGTGCATTTAATACAGATATAGAAAACTCTTTACTCGATACAGGCGGTATTTACCAGTGGAGAAGTAATAATGAGTATCATCAGTTTAACCCGCAGTCTATTCACTTACTTCAACAGTCTGCCTGGAATAATGACTATGATACCTTTAAAAAATATTCAAGACTTGTCAATCAGCAAACGGGTAAGGTGTCTTTATTGAGAGGTTTGTTGGAATTTAAAAATGATAGAAAGCCCATTGCTTTGGAAGAAGTTGAATCTATAGACCATATAATGAAGCGCTTCGCAACAGGTGCGATGTCTTTTGGGTCTATTTCCTGGGAGGCGCACACCACATTGGCTATTGCAATGAATAGGATAGGGGCCAAAAGCAATACAGGAGAAGGAGGAGAAGATGAAGTAAGATATTCCCTTGATGAAAATGGAGATAATTTGCGTTCTTCCATTAAACAGGTGGCTTCCGGAAGGTTTGGGGTTACAGCCAGGTATCTGGCAGAAGCAGATGAAATTCAAATAAAGATGGCTCAAGGTGCTAAACCCGGTGAAGGTGGGCAGTTGTCGGGAGATAAAGTAGATTCATGGATTGGTAAAACGAGACACTCAACGCCGGGTGTTGGATTGATTTCTCCACCACCACATCATGACATTTATTCTATTGAAGATCTAGCTCAGCTTATCTTTGATTTAAAAAATGCTAATCGCCATGCGCGTTTATCGGTGAAATTAGTTTCAAAAGCTGGAGTAGGAACCATTGCTTCAGGAGTTGCTAAGGCCAAAGCAGATCATATTCTGATCTCAGGATATGATGGAGGTACAGGTGCATCTCCCTTAAGCTCAATCCGTCATACCGGATTACCTTGGGAACTCGGATTAGCCGAAACTCAACAGACTTTAATTAAAAATAAATTGAGACAAAGAGTCACTTTACAGGTTGATGGACAGATGAAGACAGGACGTGATTTGGCCATAGCAACTTTGTTAGGGGCTGAGGAATGGGGGATTGCTACTTCTGCACTGATTGTGGAAGGTTGTATACTGATGAGAAAATGTCATTTAAATACCTGCCCTGTCGGAATTGCTACTCAAAAAGAGGAGTTGAGAGAAAAATTCAAAGGAAAAGCTGAGCATCTCGTAAATTATTTTAGATTTCTTGCTATGGAAGTTCGTGAAATCATGGCTAATTTAGGCTTCAGAACTATTGATGATATGGTGGGTCAATCTCAATGCCTTGAACGAAAAGCAAATATTACCTTCTGGAAACATCAAGGCATAGACCTGAGCAGGATTCTGTATAAAGTGGAAACCAGTTTACCGGTGATTAAATCTGAAAAACAAGATGCGGGATTAGGGCATTCTATATCCTGGAAAATGATTGAAGCGGCTCAATATGCTTTTCAAAATAATACAGTAATGGAGGTAGGGTTTGATATAAAAAACACAGACCGTTCTGTAGGAACTATTCTTTCTCATGAAGTAACCAAGATTTATAAATCCCAGGGAATGGCGGAAAACTCATTGCTATTTAATTTTAAAGGAACAGCGGGGCAAAGCTTTGGAGCATTCTGTAATAAAGGAATTACCATGCGTTTAGAAGGGGATGCTAATGATTATTTAGGAAAAGGACTTTCTGGTGCTCAGCTAATCGTTTTTCCGGATAAAGAGGCTGTTATTCATGCTAATGAAAATAGTATTGTTGGAAATGTTGCTTTATATGGAGCTACTTCCGGAAAGGTATTTATCAATGGGATGGCAGGAGAACGTTTTGCTGTTCGGAATTCCGGAGCTATCGCAGTGGTAGAAGGGATTGGTGACCATGGATGTGAATATATGACCGGAGGAAAAATTATTGTTCTAGGAGGTGTTGGAAGAAATTTTGGAGCAGGAATGAGCGGAGGTGTTGCCTATGTATGGGATGTTAATGAAACTTTAGAATATCATTTTAATGCTGACATGGCGGATCTGGAGTCTATTACAGAGCATGATAAAGAATTGATCTTTACCCTGATCAAAGAACATTCTGAAAATACAGGAAGTGTGTTAGCGGAATACATCATAAGCGATTGGGATAAAAGCTGTATGCATTTTAAAAAAGTGTATCCAAGGGAATATAAAAAAGTGATCGAAAACCGGATAAATGAAATTAGATAATGGGCAAGATAGATGGATTTTTATTGTATGATAGGGAGCTTCCCTCTAAATTAGCTGTGGAAAGGAGATTGAAAGATTATAAAGAATTTATTCAAAAGCCTTCTGATCAGCAGTTGAATTGTCAATCGGCAAGATGCATGGATTGTGGAGTTCCTTTTTGTCAGAATGGTTGCCCCCTGGGGAATCTTATTCCTGAATTTAATGAGTCTGTCTATAAAAAACAATGGAAAAGAGCCTATCAGATTTTAATATCTACCAATAATTTTCCTGAGTTTACCGGCAGAATTTGTCCTGCTCCCTGCGAAAGTGCATGTGTTTTAGGAATTAATGATGAGGCTGTTACCATTGAGGAAATAGAAAAAAATATTGTTGAAATAGCTTTTGAGCAAGGTTTCGCTAAACCAAAACTTCCTAAGCTGAAGATCGATAAAAATGTCGCTATAGTAGGTTCTGGACCTGCAGGGTTGGCGGCGGCCTATCAATTGAATCAAATGGGATATACTGTTACTGTTTTTGAACGAGATGCTGAAATAGGAGGATTACTAAGATTTGGAATACCGGATTTTAAATTGGATAAAACTATTGTAGAACGTAGGGTGCAGTGGATGAAAGAAGAAGGAGTTGAATTTTGTACAGGAATTAATGTTGGTGTTAATTATGCTGTAGAAGAATTGAACCGTAATTTTGATGCCATTGTATTGGCAACGGGAAGTACTGTTCCCAAAGATCTGATCATCCCCAACCGGGATGCAAAAGGAATTTATTTCGCAATGGATTTTCTTAAACAGAGCAATAAAAAGGTAAGCGGAATTCCTTTCGAAGAAGAAGAAATTAATACAGAAGGAAAAAAAGTAGTGGTAATAGGAGGGGGAGATACAGGGTCTGATTGTATAGGAACTTCTAATCGTCAGGGAGCAGAAGTGGTTTATCAGATCTATTATAAACCTATGCAACCCACAGAAAGAGATGAAACGATGCCATGGCCAAGTTATCCGGCACTCCTGCAGACTACTTCCTCCCATGAAGAGGGATGCGATCGTATGTGGTCTGTGAATTCAAAAGAATTTGTAAAAGATGAAAGCGGAAACCTAAAGGGAATTCGTCTGGTGGAGGCAGAATGGACTAAAGATTCTGATGAAGGGAAGTGGAATTTGTATACTGAAAAACCAGCATCTGAATTTGTACTCGAGTGTGATATTGTCTTTATTGCCTTAGGGTATACCCACGTTGAGCATAAGGGAGTGGTTGAAGCTTTAGACATTCATCTGGATCCAAAAGGGAATTTAATCGGGAATAATAAAGAATATAAAACCAATCAAGATAAAATTTTCACCTGTGGTGATGCCCGGAAAGGACAAAGTCTTGTCGTATGGGCAATTGCAGAGGGGCGGCAATGTGCAGGAAAAATTGATGAATTTTTTAAAAATAAGTCCTGAAGTAATCTGAATTCTGATTGGGTATTTAAGAAAAATAGATGGGCAGCTTAAAGAATGAATAAGGTGATTTTATACAGCTTCGAGCCTTTGATTCCGAATTTATTTTCTTCAATAGTCAAATGAGGTCACCAGACAAAATTGATAAGAAATAAAAATAGCAGGTACAGAGCTAGTCTGTACCGGTTTCTTTTTTCCATTTCCGGAGCTGTGTCCTGAAGTTTTTAAAGGGAGCTACGGTATTGATATGAACCCACTTCCAGACCGGCCATTTCGCAGGAGTTGTTGCCCATTGTCTCTGTTCCGGAGTAAATAAGGTTTCGTGATCCAGACTTTCTATCCATTCTATGATTTCATTAACCTGTTTTTGTAACAATTCTCTTTGCTCTGCCAAATGGTAAGAACCGTATTGATCATAGAAAGACTGATATAATCCCTTTAAATTATTCCATTTGTATTCAGAAGTGGGAGTTTTTACTTCAATTCCTCCTTTTTCATCAGATTCCCATCGTAACAGTAAGCCTGTCCATCCTAACTGATAAGAAATATTCTGTGAAGGAGTTTTGTCAATTCCCGGTGCATCCCTGTTTTTTTCATCTTCTTTAATTCCATCAAATTCATTGTCATAAAACCGATACGTTTTCTTGATTGCTTCAATAAGCTCTGTTTTATCTTTATAGGTCTGCATCATTGATTTATTTTCTCAGCTTACTAAATGAGGCCATCAGATAGAATAAGAAAGGAAGGATAAATAAAGATCCGAGCATTAACGCCCATCCTAATGCAGAAATGGTTTTATCAGGGGCCATATGTTCCAGAAGAGAAAGATGCTGCCCGTTTCCTAATAATATGATGTTCGGATTGTGCTGATAGGTTGCTGCTACAAGGATCATGACCATTTGAAAACCTGCAAGAGCACGTACCGGAAGTAATTTCTGCCTGTTCAGAGCCCGCAGAATAAGGAATAAAGCAATTGTAGCAAAAGCAATCGCCATCATTCCCAAAGGTTTTGAAAATACCCACATCAAAAGTGGAATATCAGAAATGTAAGCGGTGAAAAATACCAGAATTCCTGTAACGACCACGAAGATCATGGTCTGTTTGGACTTTCTGATCATCAGCATCAGATCTGCCTTATCTCTGGTTTCTCTTAAAGAAAAGATAGAAGCAAGATATGCGCAAAGTGCTACAGTAAACAATCCTACAGAAACACCAAACCAGTTAAGCCAGCTGAAGATATAAAGATCAAGAAATCCTACAGCATCCGGATTGATAGAATGTGATACGGTGGCTGCAGCAATTAACCCCAAAAAGAAAGGTGTTAAAAGACTGGCATAATAGAAAATATGGGTATATAAAACCTGCCACTGATCTTTTACAGCATCATAATGTCTGAATGTAAAAGCGGTTCCCCTCGCAATAATTCCCAATAACATTAAGACTAAAGGGATATGGAGATAAGTGGAGAGGGTGGTATAGATTTCAGGAAACCCTACAAAAAGAATTACAATAGCAATGATGAGCCACATATGATTGGCTTCCCACACAGGAGCGATGGATTCATACATGATCTCCTGTGTTTTGTGGCGGGCTTTTTTATTGGTAAAAAGCTCCACAATACCTGCCCCGAAATCAGCGCCACCCAGGATAATATAAAGACAAATGGAAAGCCATAGAAAGCCTATAACAATGTAGATCATGATTTCTTGTTTTTAGTATTGAACTGAGCGTCTGAAGGGTCGTAAAGTATCGGAACCATCTGGATCTGTCTTCTTAAAAGAAAAACCAGAATCAGGGATAATGAGATGAAGATGGCCGTAAAGAAATAAAATGAATATTGTATTCCCGGCATCGGGGTTACCGCGTCTATTGTTCTCATGACTCCGTAAATGATCCATGGCTGTCTTCCTACTTCGGTAACGGTCCAGCCGGCTTCCAGAGCAATATATCCAAAAGGAGTGGCGATAAGGAAAGTCTTTAACAGCCAGTTTTTAGTGAGCCATTCTTTTCTGAAAAAGAAAGCATATAAATAAATGACTCCGATACCAATCATAACGACTCCAAAAAAGATCATAATCTGGAATGCATAATGGGTAACCGCTATTGGCGGCCATTCATCTCTCGGAAAATCTTTCAGTCCTTTTACTTCAGCATTAAAATCATTACTCACTAAGAAACTTAATACCTTTGGGATTTTTACTGCATATTGGACTTCCTCTTTTTTTTCATCCGGTATTCCGCCAATGATGAAAGAGGCTCCTTTTTCCGTTTCAAAATGAGCTTCCATAGCTGCTAATTTAATGGGCTGTCTTTCCGCAACAGATTTTGCAGCGATATCTCCGCTTAAAGGAGCGCCAAAGGCTCCGATAAGGGCAAAACCAACAGCTATTCTGAAAGCCTTAGTGTGGAATTCAATATTTCTTTTTCTTATAATTAATAAGGCATGTACACCTGCTACTGCAAATCCCGTGGCACAAAATGCAGCTACTGTCATATGAAGCGCCTGTGGAAACCAGGCATCGTTGAACATGGCCTTGATAGGATCAATATTCAGGTATTGTCCGTTGATATAATCAAAACCGCTGGGAGAATTCATCCAGGAATTGGCTGCTACGACAAGGATTCCGGATGCCAGTCCGCTTAATCCCACCAGAAAACCGCAGAACCAGTGAAACCATTTGTTAAATCTTTCCCATCCGTATAAAAAGAATCCAATCGCAATTGCCTCAATAAAAAATGCTGTTCCCTCTAATGAGAACGGCATTCCGAAGATAGGACCCGCATGTTTCATAAAGCCGGGCCACAGAAGGCCAAGTTCAAAGGATAACATCGTTCCTGAAACCGCACCGGTAGCAAAAAGAATGGCTACTCCTTTACTCCAGGCTTTGGTAAGGCCTTTATATACTTCATTATTGGTTTTTAAATATTTCCAGTGTGCGAAAGCCATTAAGAAAGGCATCACCATCCCTACACAGGAAAAAATGATATGGAAGCCCAGAGATAAGGCCATCTGCGCACGTGCCGCAATAAAATCATCCATAATTTCAACTTTTGAGTAAATAAATTTACGTATAAATTATTGATGTTAAGCATGATTTAAAACAGTTGATATTTCAGAAATAGAATTTAATTTTGATTCTTTTATAGATCCGTGATCATTTATGTTTCCAATAAGAAAACTCCACATTTTTTGACATTTTTTAACTTTCATAATTCGAAAAAAATCACGATATTTGTAAGTCTTTGCGAAAAATAAAAAAAGATACATTTAGGGAGGTGATAAGAGGTTAAAAATCAATGGTTAAATCTCAATCCCGGCTCTTCAAATCTAAAAAAATATATGAGTCAAAAACAATATACAGCTAGTAGTATTCAGGCATTGGAAGGAATGGAGCACGTACGTATGCGTCCTTCAATGTACATTGGTGATGTCGGGACAAGAGGTCTCCATCATTTGGTTTATGAAGTAGTAGATAACTCTATCGATGAGGCATTGGCAGGATTCTGCGACACGATCTTTGTTGCCATTAAAGAAGGAAACGGAATCGAGGTGAGTGATAATGGTAGAGGTATTCCCGTTGACTTCCACGAAAAAGAACAAAAATCTGCTCTTGAAGTTGTAATGACGAAAATTGGAGCCGGTGGTAAGTTTGATAAAGATTCTTACAAGGTTTCCGGAGGTCTTCACGGAGTTGGGGTTTCGTGTGTGAATGCACTTTCCAACGAAATGATTACTACTGTTTACAGAGACGGAAACGTTTATCAGCAGGTATATTCCAAAGGAAAAGCTCAAACAGGAGTTGAAGAAATTGGTAATAGTGACAAAAGAGGAACTAAGCAGTTTTTCCAGCCGGATGATACTATCTTTACAGAATTAGTTTACAACTATGATACTCTGGCAAGCCGTTTAAGAGAACTTTCTTACCTTAATAAGGGAATTACGATTACCCTTACTGATGAGAGAGAGAAATTGGAAGACGGTTCTTTCAGATCAGAAGTTTTTCACTCTGAAGGAGGATTAAAAGAGTTTGTTGCTTATATTGATGGCAACCGTGAGTCTATTATGGAACACGTGATCTTCATGGAAGGTGAAAGAGATGATATCCCTGTAGAAGTAGCGATGCGTTACAATACATCTTTCAACGAGAATCTTCACTCATATGTAAACAACATCAACACTCACGAAGGAGGAACTCACTTAGCAGGTTTCAGAAGAGCTTTAACAAGAACTTTAAAGAAATATGCAGACGAATTAGGAATTCCGGCAAAAGAAAAAGTAGAAATTACAGGAGATGATTTCCGTGAAGGGCTAACAGCTGTAATTTCTGTAAAAGTAATGGAACCTCAGTTTGAAGGCCAGACTAAAACAAAATTAGGAAACTCCGAAGTATCCGGAGCGGTAGATAAAATCGTAGGGGAAATGTTAACTAATTTCCTTGAAGAAAACCCTACTGAAGCCAAGCTGATCGTACAGAAAGTGGTATTGGCTGCAAAAGCAAGACAGGCAGCTAAGAAAGCACGTGAAATGGTGCAGAGAAAATCTCCGATGGGAGGCTCAGGTCTTCCCGGAAAATTATCTGACTGTTCATCCAAAGATCCGGCAGAATCTGAAATTTTCCTTGTAGAGGGAGATTCCGCAGGGGGTACTGCTAAACAAGGACGTGACAGACACTTCCAGGCGATTTTACCTCTAAGAGGTAAAATTCTGAATGTTGAAAAATCCATGCTTCATAAAGTATATGATAATGAGGAAATCAGAAATATCTATACTGCTCTTGGGGTTTCTGTAGGAACAGAAGAAGATAGTAAAGCATTGAATATGGCGAAACTGAGATATCACAAAATCGTCATTATGACCGATGCCGATATCGATGGATCCCACATTTCTACCCTAATCCTTACTTTCTTCTTCAGATATATGAAGGAACTTATTGAGAACGGATATATTTATATTGCCCAACCTCCGTTATATCTATTGAAAAGAGGTAACAAGAAGGTATATGCTTATAACGAGAAAGAACGTGAGGAGTTTACATTAGAAATGTCTCCGGACGGAAAAGGAGTAGAGGTGCAACGTTACAAAGGTCTTGGAGAAATGAACCCTGAGCAGCTTTGGGAAACAACACTTAACCCAGAGCATAGAATCTTAAAACAGGTAACGATTGACAATGCCGTTGAAGCAGATAGTGTTTTCTCAATGTTGATGGGGGATGAAGTTCCTCCAAGAAGAGAGTTTATTGAGAAAAATGCAAAATATGCAAAAATTGATGCATAAAATATCATTCAAATATAAAAGAAAGCTTCTAATTATTTAGAAGCTTTTTTTTATATTTGACTAAACCAAAAAAAATAATAATATGTTAACTCTTTTACAAACAGATTCTTATGAAAATGTAAATGCGGTTTCAGGTGCCGCTGCCGCAGGATTAGGAATCGGAACCATGATTTTCAGTTTACTTATCTATATATTTTATGGATATTGTATGTATAAGATCTTCCAGAAAGCAGGCAGAGAAGATGCCTGGGCTGGTTTTATTCCCATTTATAATACGATTGTGATGCTGGATATTGTAAAGAAACCTATTTGGTGGATTATCTTATTCTTTATTCCTTTAGTTAATCTATTTATTGCATGGATAGTCTATGACAGGCTGGCAAAGGGCTTTGGAAAAGAAACTCCTCTATACACAATCTTGTTATTTTTCCTTGGATGTATTTTTATTCCTGTATTAGGACTCGGAAGTGATTCTTATGATAAAAATAGAATTCCGGATGATTTTAAATAATAAACCTAAAAGACAAGACTTCAGCAATGAAGTCTTTTTTTTGTAGAATTAATTTTATATTGATTGTAAATTAATTATAGATTTAATGAAATATTTGAAATAGAAATAATATTAATTTTGAGCCCGTAGAATGTGTATAAAATTATTCAGTGTATTTATAAAAATATGAATTAATACATTGAAAAATACCTTCTGTATGACGAAACTGGAAATGTGTAATTTAAACAAAGAAAAATTTTAATTGTCCACTTATAAGATTTCTACAGATAGATTTTAAGATAATACTTATGAGTATTAGTGAAGGCTTCATTAAATGAAGTTTTTTTGGTTAAACTATTTTAACAGTTATTAAGATTTTCTTATGTTTGCATAATTTTAATAACCATGATGAAGATCTTATTTCTTGGGGCTTTAACTGCCACAGCTTCAATGTACTTTGCGCAGATATATCCCGTTTCTGCAATTCCTGAAAATTTAAAGAAGAATGCAAATATTGTCATCCGAAAAGAACTGACAACCATTCAGATTAATAAAATTGATGATATAAAATATCAGTATAACACGATTACTACTGTTTTAAATAAGGATGGAAATGAAAAAGCAATAGCTTATATTCCTTATGATAAAGACAATAGTATCTCAGATATAAAAGTGACTATCTATGACGAGGCCGGTAAAAAAGTAAAAAGTTTCTCTAAATCTGACTTTAGTGATTTTGCCAATAACCGGCAAGGTGTATTTTATTCTGATAACCGACTTTTAGTACTTAATTATACTCCTGTTCAATATCCGTATACGATAGATTTTTCATATCAGATAACCGATAAAAAAACCATTTTCCTTCCCGATTTTGTACCGTTCTATTCTACCAACACCTCGTTGGAAGAAGCGGAATTTAAAGTAATTAATACCTCTGGTATTGAACTGCGGTCTAAAATTTACCCTTCACCATATAATTATGCTGCTGTAAGCGAAAATGGCAGTGGCGGTGAAAAAAAGTATTCCTATAAAAATGTTCCTGCAGTAAATGATGTTTCACTTTTGCCGCAACCTTTAAAAATCTTACCTAAGGTAAGTTTTGCTCTGGCAAAATTCAATTTATCGGGAAGACAGGGAGATTTAAATAACTGGACAGATTTCGGGAGCTGGTATTATAAAAACCTCATAGAACCTGTTGCCGTTTCTACCCCGGAAATCAAATCTGAAATTGCAGCGTTGCAGCTTCAGGGGTCTGTTGAAGATAGAGTGAAAAAGATTTATCAGTATATGCAGGCCAAAACCAGATACATTTATGTAGGATTAGGAATCGGAGGCTGGCTTCCGATGATGCCTAATGAAGTTCATAAAAAAGGATACGGAGATTGCAAAGGCCTTACCAATTATATGAAAACTTTATTGGATGAAGCTGGAATACCGTCCTATTACTGTGTAATCAATTCAGGATTTTCTCAGGTATCTTTTGACCCTGATTTTCCAAAAATGGGCGGAAATCATGCTATCTTAATGGTACCTACAGAGAAAGGGAATATCTGGCTTGAAAATACCTCACAACAAACGGCATTTAATCACCTGAGTTACAGTACTACTGACAGAAATGTACTTTCTGTAAAGAAAAATGGTATTGAGCTTATCTCTACTCCTGTTTATACTGCTGAACAGAATAAAGAAAAACAAATTCTTAAAATTAAGCTGGCGGAAGATAACAGTATCACCGGAGAGGTAAACTTTTCATATACCGGAAGTCAGTATGATTATAATCTTGTATATGCCAACCTTGATTCTAAAGAGAGAAATGAAACCTTGAAAGAGAGATTAAATGTTTTAAACTTTGAAAAGGTGGAAATGAAAAATTTCGTCAATGACAGAGATAAAGCTGTTATTACCTATGATATTGATTTTAAAACCAATAATTTTTCAAAAAGAGCAGGCAATAGTCTGATATTCAGAGCGGTTCCTATATTCTCTGATAATGTTTATAAAACAGAAGAAAACAGAGAACTGCCCTTTGAAATCGGACAATCTTTTGAAGATGAATATGAGATTAGTTTTAGTATTCCTGCAGGATATAAAATTGATGAGACGCCTGAAGATGCCCATATAAAATCTGAATTCGGATACTATAAACTAAGCTTTGCCAAGAATGGGGAACAAGTGAAAGTGATCAGAAAAATACAAATCAATAAAGGGACATATCCCAAAGAGAAATTCAATGAGTACATTAATTTCAGAAAGAAAACAATAAACATGGACAATTCAAAAATTTTAATTACAAAAATCTAAGATGAAGAAAATAGTGATGCTAATCGTTTGTGCGGCCAATATAATGTTGGTGACGGCACAAAAACATGAGTTTCTGGATCCCCCTAAATTTAATGAGGCAGATTTGTCTAAAACAAAATCAGCGCTGGATGAAAATGCTCCGGCAGAAATTCTTTATAAATCGGTTCATTTTTTAGTAGATATAACTACAGGAGATTTACACAAGAAATACTTTTACAGAGTAAAAATATATAATAAAGATAAAGCAGAAGATTGGTTGAATGTAGAAGTTCCGCTTTATCAGAATGCTACAGAGCAGGAAGTTTTAAATAAGTTTAAAGCTTTTACTTACAATCTTGAAAACGGGAAAACAGTTCCTGTAAAAGTTGAGAAGAGCTCCCAGTATAAAAGTAAAGAAAGCAAATATACTACAGTAACTAAATTTGCTTTTCCTAATGTGAAGAATGGTTCTGTTCTGGAATATCAGTATGAGGTGCTGTCTCCGTTTTTATATGCAATCCCTGAGTTTTTAGTAGAATCGGATACTCCTTCTCTTTATACGGAATATGTTATTGATTCTCCGCTTAATATTGCCTATAATATGAATTATACCGGAAGCTTAACTCCTAAATACAGAGATGTAAGTGATAAGTACCTGTATAACAATCAGTATAAAACATACAGATTTGGTTTTGAAAATTTAAAAGGTTTTAAGACTGAGAAATTTGTACGAAATGACAGAAATTACCGTACAAAGATCAGTGCGGAGCTTCATTCTACCAACTTTAAAGAGCTTAAACTATATTCATCTTCCTGGGATCAGATCGGGAAAAGACTTTATGAGCGTGAAGACTTTGGTGAGGAACTGAAAAAAACGAGACTGGCTAAAGATAAAATGCCGGCAGGAATTGCCGAATTGAAAACACCTGCTGAAAAAGCCAATGCCATCTTTAATTATGTTCAAAAGACATTTACCTGGAATAAAGATAAAGGAATTTATACGGAAGACGGAATTAAAAAGCTTTTAGAAACCAAACAGGGAAATGCTGCAGAAATTAATCTTTATCTGGTCATGCTTTTGAGAGAAGCTGGCCTAAAAGCCGATCCGCTGGTTATTTCAACAGTAGATAACGGATTGATCAATCTGGCATCTCCTAATATAGCAAATATGAACTATGTACTGGCGGCTGTCAATATGGGCGATGGGTTTCACATTTATGATGCGACCTCTAAACAATCTTCAGTGGATCAGATTCCTTTGAAAAACTGGAACCAGTTTGGGATTTTAGTAGGAAAAGATAAAGTGGAGCAGATCCAGATGACCAATAATAAACCTGGAAGTACATTCCTTACAGTGAATGCAAAGATTAATGATGACGGAAGCATTTCCGGAACATATTCTGACAGAGATACAGGGGTTTTTGCCATGCTTGTTAAGGAAAGCTATGACGAAAATACTGAAAAGTATAAAAAACAGTATAATGAAAATTTCTCTATAGATTTCACGGGAATTGATTCAAAAGTTTTGGATAACGGCGAATTTGAGAGTACGATGAGCTTTTCTTCAAATAACCTGATTGACCGGGTAGGAAAGAAAATGATCATCAATCCAATGTTGTTTTTAAGTAAAAGTTCTAATGAGTTTGATCAGACGGAAGAAAGAAGGTATCCTATTGATTTTGGTGCTCCGACATCAAAAGTGAAAAAGATCACTCTTGAAATTCCTGAAGGCTATGTCATAGAAGAAATGCCTAAAAATAAAAGAATTGTAACTGAAGATAAGGAAATAGAATACAGTTATACTGCCGTACAAAATGGAAATAAGCTGGAAATTACCTCTGCTACTAAAGTGATAAGTCCGGATTATCCTAAAGAATATTATCCTGCTTTCAAACAGATCTGGGGAGTTGCATCCAAACATGAAAATCAGGTGATCAGTTTAATTAAGAAGTCCTAATTGTCTTTTTGTGACTTTTATTTACAAAAAAATATTAATTTTTTTCAAAAACCATTCATCTTTTGAATGGTTTTTGTATTCATATGAAAAATTATAAATTATGAAAAATACGACTGCTGTTTTAGCGTTATCTGCATTTTTCCTTTTTGCTGCCTGTAAAAAAACGGAAACAGTTGCGGCAACAGAAAAAGCAGAAAACAAACCATCCGGAGAAATGGTTGTAGATTCTGTTAAAATCAGTGATTCTACAAAAATAACAGATTCTATAAAAGTGGCCTTTATGGCTAAACTTTTGGTTTTTCCTTCATTAAAGGATAAAAAACTTCTGGACAGTATTTACTTTCAGGAAAAGAATATTAAGGATTTTTCTAAACAGGGGCTTCAGGCTTATCTGGAAAAAGAAAAACAGAACTACTTTTCTTCTGTAAAAAATGACAGCAAAGATTGGGCTTCAGATATTACGTACGCCCAGAACTGGTATTCAAGTTCCCATATGAATCTTATTTCGAATACTAACGGTTATATGCATATCCAATATACAGGAAGCGGATACGAAGGGGGAGCACATGATAATTACGGATTTTCAGAAAGAGTATTCGACCTTAAAAATAATAAAAAACTGGAATTGAAAGACATTACCTCAATGCCCGCAGGTAAGATTGGGGATATTCTGATGAAAAATGTTAATAAAATCAACAGCGGAACGACAGATGCAGAAGGAGAAGTGAAAAACTCAGAAATGCTGTTGGTTGATAAAATTCCTGCCACTAATAATTTCTATTTTGATCAGGATCGCCTGTATTTTCATTATAGCCCTTACGAAATCGCAGCTTTTGCTGCCGGAGATATTACAATTCCCGTTTCCTGGGAAGAATTAAAGGGGACCCTCAATACAGAATTTAAAGAAAGAATGAAAATTAAATAGATTAATGCTTCCGGATCAGGAAGCATTGTTTATTTTTGCAGTAATGGAAAATGTAGCTTTTATCATCAATCCTTTTTCGGCCAAAAAGAATTATCAGCCATTTCTGGATGAACTTAAAACTAAGGTAAATAACCCTTTGTATTATGTTTCAGAATCTATTCCCGGAACAGATGAGTTTATTCAGACTCATTTTGATAATGTAGATATCTTTGTAGCTATTGGGGGGGATGGAACCATCTCTACGGTCGCCCAAAATCTGATTTCTACAGATAAAATTCTGGCCATATTTCCGGCAGGTTCAGGAAATGGATTTTCCAATGAAACCCGTTTCAGTAAAAATCTGGATGAGCTTTTGCAGAAAATAAAAGCGAAAAAATCAAGAAAGATTGATACCTTCACTGTTAACGACAGACTTTCTATTAATGTTTCAGGTACCGGATTTGACGGTAAAGTCGTTAAAGAATTTGAGAAAACAAGCCGCGGATTTAAGAATTATATCAAAGTTTCTCTGAAAACATTCTTCAATTATAAACCCATTAAAGTAAAGTTTTTTGACGAGCAGTACCAGCAATACAATGGCAGATATCTTATGTTGAATATTGCCAATACCCGTCAATTTGGTAATAATGCCTACATCGCCCCTAAAGCGAGTAAAAGTGACGGACTGGTAGATATGGTTCTGGTGAAAAAATTTCCGCTTACCTATTCAGCACTATTTGCGTTCAGAATGTTTACCAAAAGACTGAAAGACGATGAATATGTTACTTATCTTCCGGTTTCTGAAATTTCATTTCAGGTAAATACAAAGAACTGGCATCTTGACGGAGAATTTAACAAAATAAAATCACCGGTCCACGTGAAAGTGCAACCGGCAAGTTTGAATATTTTAGTTTAAAGCTTTCTTCAACCTCGTTTTAATCTATTTCTGTATGATTCAGACTATACTGGAGCTGTTCTTTATCAAGTTGCTTTTCCCAGTTGGCAACCACTATTGTAGCTACGGCATTTCCTATCACATTGGTTAGCGCTCTGCATTCACTCATAAATTTATCTATTCCTAAAATCAGGGTCATTCCCGCAAGCGGAACTTCAGGAACTACAGCTAATGTTGCAGCCAGAGTAACAAATCCTGCACCGGTAACTCCGGCAGCACCTTTGGAACTTAGCATGGCTACAAATAAAAGCATCAGTTGCCTTTCCAGGGGAAGATGTATATTCAGCGCCTGAGCGATGAAAAGCGCGGCTAAAGTCATATAAATATTGGTTCCGTCCAAATTAAATGAATATCCGGTGGGGACTACCAGTCCGACAATTGCTTTAGAGCAACCTGCCTTTTCCAGTTTTTCCATCAGTCTCGGAAGAGCCGGCTCAGAAGAGCTTGTTCCCAATACCAGAAGCAATTCTTCTTTAATATAAAGAAGCAATTTGAAAATACTGAACCCGTTATACCATGCCACAGCTCCCAGAACTAATACAACAAACAGGATAGAGGTTATATAAAAGGTAAGTACCAGATAAATCAGATTCAGTACAGAATGAATGCCGTATTTTCCTATTGTGAATGCTATCGCTCCAAAAGCTCCTACAGGAGCAAGTTTCATTAATATATGTACAATCTTGAAAATCGGAGCAGATAAATCCTGAAGGAAATCTGTAATTCTTTGACTTTTTTCTTTGGTTAATACCAATGCTACTCCCGTTAAAATGGCAACGAGAAGTACCTGAAGAATATTATCTCCAACCAACGGACTGAATAAGGTTTCCGGAATAATATTCATAATAAACCCGGTAAGAGAGGTTTCATGAGCTTGTGCCTTATACTATGATACATCTCCTGAAAGACTAGAAGGGGCAATATTCAAACCATGACCAGGATGCAGGACATTGGCTACAATGAGCCCAATGATCAAGGCCAGTGTGGAAAATGTAAAAAAGTAAATCATTGCTTTGATGGCAATTCTCCCTACTTTTTTAAGGTCTGTCATGTGGGCAATTCCCAATGTCAGCGTAATAAAAATGACGGGAGCAATGATCATTTTAACCAGTTTAATGAATCCGTCTCCCAGTGGTTTCATCTTCTCTCCCAGTTCAGGGTAGAAGTTCCCCAAAAGAATACCTGCAATGATGGCAAGAAACACCTGAAAATATAGCTGTTGAAAGAGTTTTTTTGACTTCAAAAGAAATAATTTTTTGCATCGCGAAATTATGAAATTTTTCCAAATTCATGATAAAAATCATGAATTTGTAATGAAAGAGTTAAAGCTATTAAAAAAATAGGGTCCGGAAGGGAAAATCAGTACGCATCAAAAAAGGGCTAGAACATATTTCTAACCCTTTTTTTGATGAATGTTAAGTATCAATAATTATTCAACAGCAACTGAGTCATCACCACGACCGTCTGCTACAGCATGGATGTTTCCGTTTTCATCAAGAACAATCATTTCTGTTTTACCGATCTGTTTTACTTTTTCAATAACATAATTTTTACTTTTAAGTTCGGAAATGGTACTTTCCGGAAAGTTATTTTCAACACTAATGCTTTCCGGAAGCCATTGGTGGTGGAATTTTGGTGCATTGACCGATATATTGGCATTCAGTTTAAAATCCACAACATTTACGATAGATTGATATACTGAAGTCGGAATCGTTGTTCCTCCGGGAGTTCCCACGACCATAAAAGGTTTCCCGTTTTTAAGGATAATTGTCGGAGTCATGGAAGACAGCATTCTCTTATTAGGCTGAATAGAATTAGCTTCTCCCCCTACTGCTCCAAACATATTCGGAACTCCTGGTTTGATGGAGAAATCATCCATTTCATTATTTAAAAAGAATCCGGCTCCTGAAACAAGCACTTTACTTCCGTAATAGCCGTTAAGTGTTGTGGTTACAGAAGCGGCATTTCCATCCTTATCCAATACGGAAATATGGGTTGTCTGCATAGATTCTTTAGGCTGTTCAATAATTTTACCCACTTCTGAACTTGGCGTGGCTTTATCAAAACTAAAACTTTTCCATCTTCCTTTCAGGTAATCGTCAGAGATCAGATAGGATGTTTTATCCTGAATGAAATCAGGGTCACCCATGTATTCGGCTCTGTCTGCAAAGGCTCTTCTTTCTGCTTCAGCCATGATCTGAACAGCTTTTGTAGAGTTTTGCTGGTATTTCTCAAGATTTTCGAAACTAGCCATTCTGAGCATCTGGGCAAGAAGAACTCCACCGCTTGAAGGTAAAGGCATCGTTACCACATCGTTCCCTTTATAATCAAATTCAAGAGCCTTTCTCTCTGCGACTTTATAATTTTTAAGATCTTCAAGGGTGATGATTCCGTTGCCTCTTTTCATCTCAGCTACCAAAAGATCAGCTGTTTTCCCTTCATAAAAACCTTTAGCACCTAATTTCTGGATGAGTTTCAGCGTTTCAGCCAGGTCTTTTTGGATCAAAAGATCGCCGGCTTTCCATGGAGCATCTTTTACAAAAATGATAGAAGATTTATTGTGTTTCTGGAATTTTTCTCTCTGACTATTCAGCATTTCTGCTTCTTTATCTGTGATGGTAAATCCTTTTTCTGCCAGATCAATAGCAGGCTGAATAATCTTTTCCATTGGAAGCTTACCATATTTCAGGGTCGCAAAAAAACCGGCTACACTTCCGGGAATGCCCACTGCAAGTCTTCCGTTTTGAGAAAGATCTGTATCTGCTTTTCCTTTTTTATCAATGTACATGTCACGGGAAGCTTTTTTCGGAGCTGTTTCCCTGTAATCCAGTGTAAATTTTTCACCATTATTTTTTACGCCGACTAAAAATCCGCCGCCACCAATATTTCCTGCCTGTGGATAAACAACAGCAAGTGCGTATTGGGTTGCTGTAATAGCGTCGTAGGCATTACCGCCCATTTTTAAGATTTTCGCCCCCGCTTCACTGGCTAATGGGTGTGCAGAGACTACAACACCTTTCTTTTTTACCTGTACTTCCTTGATAATATTGATATCTGTGAACTGAGCCCAGCTGAGTTGAGCTGCCAACAGCATCGAAGCAATTAAAATCTTCTTCATACTAATTGTTTTTTCTTTAGAACAAAATTATTGATTTTTTGTGTAAATCATTGTCTGTAAGGTTGGAGATAAGGTGTTTTATCCGAAATAACTATGGATTTTGAGGATTGTTATTTCTTAAGTATATATTATAAAACAGTCATTCTGTGCTGTTTACCGGATTGTATGTATTGCTCTACCCGAATGATAGATTAAAAAGATCACTGATATTAGCACAGGATATCATCTTATGAATGCAGGTCCGGATTTTACAGATAAGTTTTGATCATAATGGCAGGCCTTTTTTTTAAATACACCTTTTTTATTATGGTTGACATGTTTTTTTTACTTTTGTAGAATTCTAAAAAAATCTGAAAAATGGAATCCTATACGGAAAGAATACTGATTACCGGTGCTTTGGGACAAATCGGCACCGAATTGACGAACAGACTTGTTGAAATTCACGGAGCGGAAAATGTTGTAGCTTCAGGTCTGGACAGATGGCAGGAAGGAATTACTTCTGCCGGGCATTATGAAAGAATGGATGTTACCAATACACAATTGGTGAGACAGATTATTCAGGACTACGATATCACAACTGTGTATCACCTGGCTTCTCTGTTGTCCGGAACTTCGGAAAAGCAACCTATTTTCGCATGGAAATTAAATCTGGAACCTCTGCTTCATTTTTGTGAAATGGCGAAGGAAGGACTTATTAAAAAGATCTTCTGGCCAAGTTCAATCGCTGTATTTGGAAAAGGAATTCCAAAACATGATGTAGGGCAGGAGGTAGTACTTAACCCGACAACAGTTTACGGAATTTCCAAAATGGCAGGAGAAAAGTGGTGCGAGTACTATTTCGATAAATACGGAGTAGATGTGAGAAGTATCAGATACCCTGGACTCATTTCCTGGAAAACTCCTGCAGGTGGCGGAACAACTGACTACGCTGTTGAGATTTTTTATAAAGCGATAGAAGACGGAAAGTATACAAGTTTCATATCTGAAAATACAGGAATGCCGATGTTGTATATGGATGATGCCATCAATGCAACCCTGAAATTAATGGAAGCCCCGAAAGAAAATTTATCGGTGCGTTCATCTTATAATTTAGGAGGAATGTCATTTACTCCTAAAGAACTGGCTGAAGAAATTAAAAAAGAAATTCCGGATTTTACCATTGATTATAACCCGGATTTCAGACAGGCGATTGCAGATTCGTGGCCGGCTTCTATTGATGATTCTGTAGCGAAAAAAGACTGGGGACTGACTTATGATTTCGGAATTTCTGAAATGACGAAAGATATGATCAAGAATCTGAAAGTAAAATTGGCTAAGAATTAATCATGTAAAGTAATACTTTAATTAAAAATTGCTTTAACTATTGATTTTTAATAGATTATATAATTTATATAAAATTTAATTTAAATGGTATTATTGACTTTTAACATACTGAATATGGAGGCTGAATCAGAAAACAGCTCTTCATTTTCTGATGAAGAAAGATTAAAAATAACAGAAGATAACACAAAAGCAATTCTTAGAATTTTAGATATTCATGACATAAAAGCGAGTTTTTTTGTTGAGGTTTCTCTCACTGAAAAACTGCAGAATCTTATAAAAGCAATTTCATCCAAAGGGCATGAAATTGCTTTTTATAATAAAGGATCAAATCCGGAAGAAATTGAAAATGCCAAGAAGAATATTCAGGATCTTCTGGAAAAACAGATCCGGGGAATTCGTCAGAAAGACATGAAAGTACCACAGGAAAAATTGAAGTTGATGGAATTTAATTATGTTTCCAATATTGACAATGCGGATATTCTTTTCCCGTTCAAACGTCTCAGAAGAGATACTGAAATTACTGAAGAAGACGGATTGAGTATTGTTCCGGAAAGTATCTCTCCTTACAGCCAGTTGCCCTATAATGATTTTGTATTTCAGATTCTGCCGATGAAGTATTATCAGAACATGGTTTTAGAAACCTTGCAGAATGAGGAATTCGTTCTGATCTATCTTAATACATGGCAGTTTACAGACTTTAAGAAATATAGGTTTCAGATTCCTTTTTACCGAAGCTTATTTTCGGGCAAAAAAATGGAGGACAAATTAGATGCCCTCCTTACTTTTCTCAATGACAGGGAAATGGCTACTTCCCGAATGAAAGATTATATTTTTTAAACTGTAAATGTATAGACGGATAGTCTGTTATCCGGTAATGCGTTAACTCAGTTCAAAAAGGGTGATTTCCGGTAAGACGCCGACTCTTCCAGGGTATCCGAGTACTCCGAATCCTCTGTTTACGTACAATAGCTTGCCCTCACTTTCATAAAGATCCGCCCATTTAGGGTAACGATACTGAACCGGTGACCATTTTATATTTTTGAGATCCAGCCCAAACTGCATTCCGTGGGTGTGACCTGAAAGGGTTAAATGAACATTTGCAGGATGCTTTTTAACCACATAGTCAAAGTGAGTAGGGTCATGGCTCATTAAAATCTTAGTAGCGGATTCCGGAACGTTTTTTAGAGCATCATCCAGTTTTCCGAATTGCGGAAAAGGTTTTAGTCCCCAGTTTTCAACCCCAAGAATGTATAATTGTTCCCCATTTTTTTCAATAACCCTGTGCTCATTTCTCAGCATGTCAAAACCGGCCTGCTTTTCGTAGTTGATCAGAGTGTCCAGGTTTTTCTTTTTAGCATCAGGAGAATCCCAGGTTACATAATCGCCGTAGTCGTGATTTCCCAGTACGGCAAACTTGCCGTCTTTTGCTTTAATTTTCGAAAATAATGGAATGAAAGGTTTGAACTCTTCCGCTACATTATTAACCATATCTCCGGTGAACAATACCAGATCAGGATTTTGTTCGTTGATCAAGTCAATGGCGTGCTGTAATTTGCCGGGATCCGAAAAACTTCCACTGTGTACGTCTGAGATCTGAACGATTTTATAGCCTTTGAAGCTTTTGGGAAGATTATTGAAATTCACTCTTAGTCTTCTCACTTTGTGTCTGTATTTTCCGAAAGTGATTCCGTCTATGAATAAAGCAGACAAAACACCACTCATTCCTAAGCCGACCAGACTGAGGAATTTTCGCCTTTCCGGAAAGAAGTTTTCAGAAGGTTTGGAAAATCCGATCAGGTAACCTCCGATTCTGACAAGGTCGTCTATTAATAAAAACAGGACCACAAAAATTTTAGGAAGGATGAATATTAAAAATAATGAAATCATAATCTGAGCTCTTACCATGCTTCGGTCTGATCTCTGGTAATGAGTGACTTCATAGGCAAAGACTCCGTATATGATTAAAGATATTACCCAATAGCTGATTCTCAGCCAAAAATTATCCGTTAATGTTCTTACGGCCTGATAAATGTAAATCTCCAGAAAAAGGAAGATTCCGGCAATGATTAAAAGATTTTTTTGCATACTCTGATTTAAAAAAAGCACAAAGAATAATTTCCCTGTGCTTTTTATATTTTTAATGGTTTAAATACTTTTAAGGAAATCTGTAAACGATAGCATTGATGTTCATTCCGGCACCTACCGAAGTCATTACAATGTTACCATTATCTTTAAACGATTGACCAGCCATTTTTCCTTTAATTATTAAATCATACATGGTTGGAATAGTAGCTACAGAGGTATTTCCAAGATCCTGAATTGTCATAGGAGAGATCGAGTGGTCGTATTCTTTTACATCATAAAGTCTGTGAAGTCTCTCAATCATAGCGTAGTCCATTTTTGCATTCGCCTGATGGATAAGGATTTTGTCGATATCTTCAATAGAAAGACCTGCATCTGTAATGGTTTCTTTGATCGCAACAGGAACATTCTTTAGGGCGTACTCATAGATTTTTCTTCCTAACATTCTTACATAAAGACGTTTCTGATCAACTTCTTTATTGATGGAGGGGGCATTTTCAAGGTAATTCAGTTCAGGGCCATTATCACAGATCGTATTGTGGGCAATAATCCCTACATTTTCATCATCCGTTGCTTTTACAACAACAGCACCTGCTCCGTCGGCAAAGATCATTCTGTTTCTGTCATGTGGATCGGTAACACGGCTTAGTGTTTCACCTCCGATAACCAGAATTGTTTTAGCTACTTTAGCTTTAATTAAATTATCTGCTAAAATCATAGCTTCCACCCATCCCGGACATCCGAAAAGCATATCATAGGTTACGCATTTTCTGTTTTTAATACCCAGTTTATTTTTTACTCTCGCTGCCATAGTCGGCATAAAGTCAGCATATCCGTTTTCAGTAACTTCCCCGAAATTACTTGCGTAAATAATATAATCCAGGTCTTCACCGTCTACATTTGCATCTTCAAGGGCAATTTTTGCGGCTTCATAACCGATTTGTGAGTTAGAAAGATCATCCTCGATAAATCTCCTGTTTTCGATTTCTGTAATTTCTACAAACTTCGCAATAGTTTCTTCCACAGGCTTTTCAATTTTTACTCCGTCTTCTGTATAGAACTCGGAATTCATGAAGTAATCTCTACCAATAACTCTGTTCGGAATGTAAGATCCAGAGCCAATAATGATCGTATTCGGCATTCGTTTATATGATTTTTTTAAAGATGCAAAGTTAATAATTAATATTAATAACGGAGAATTAAAAATATTATTAAATTTGCAAAAATTGTACTTTACAATCTATGAAAAACAACTCGTCCTTAAAAGGCTTACTTATTGCAGCTGTGGCGTTTATCGTTGCCTTTGGGATCTACTTCCTTTTTTTAGCCAAGAAGAATTATTATGTTGTAGATAATCCTACCCCGAATACGTATTACTTTAAAATCAATAACGGATCTGAAGGAATCATTTCTGCGGGGCAATATGTGCATGTGGATCTGAATAAAGGGAAAAACACTATTCAGGTTTTTGATCAGAATAAAAAAATGCTTTACGATTCAGCATTTGAAGTGAATAAACTTCGTGGTTTGATCAATATCACACATCAGGATTATTATGTGAACGACCAGTATTACGGATATAATCTGAAAAAAGATTCGTTACTAATGGCACTGGATAAGACAACTATTGACGGAAAGGATTATGTCGGAGGGGCCAAGCACTTCAATAAGCTTTACACAGAAGATTTTTACTACAATGTAGATGAAGATTATGACAAAGTGATCAAGAATATCCAACAAGTGGAATCAAGATCGAAAATTTTCAGAAAGCAGGATTACCTAAATTATTATAAAGAATATTACAAGTTTTAAGTTTTGACAAAAGATATCACTAAAGTTACTCCCTACAATTCAGAGGCTACAAAAAAAAGCCAGGTAGAGGATATGTTTGACAACATTGCGCCGAAGTATGACCTTCTTAACCATGTTTTATCCATGAAAATTGACGTTTTATGGAGAAATAAACTGGTAAGATGGATGAAAAATGATAATCCGCAGGAAGTGCTGGATGTGGCTACAGGAACAGGAGATCTGGCTATTACTATTGAAAAAGGAACAGGCTCAAAAGTAGTTGGTTTAGATTTATCACAACAAATGCTGAATGTTGGCGTTATTAAAATAAAAAAACTTAAATTAGACGGCAAAATTTCCATGCAAAAAGGAGATGCAGAAAATTTACCCTTCGAGGACAATAGATTTGATGCAGTTTCCGTTGCATTTGGAGTAAGGAATTTTGAGAACCTTACCAAAGGTTTGGCAGAGTTAAGAAGAGTAGTTAAAGATAACAAAAGTGTTTATATACTGGAGTTTTCAAAGGTTGAGGGTTTCATGGGGCCATTTTATATGTTTTATTTCAGAAATATATTACCTGCCATCGGCAGATTGGTTTCCAAAGATAATAGGGCATATACATACCTTCCGGATTCTGTAAATGCTTTTCCTTTCGGGGAGAAGATGAAGCAAATTCTTTTAGATACGGGATTTAAGAAAGTTGAATATAAAAAACTAAGTTTAGGTATAGCCACAATTTATAAAGCAACAAAGTAACCTATGAATAAATTTCTATTAAAAGCACTGGTCTTAACCTCAGTAAATGTTGCCGTTTTTGCAAACGCGCAATTCAGAACCCGAAACAGAATGGACAAGCTGGAAGATTTCGACGAACAGAAATTCAGTTGGGGGTTTTATTTGAACGGGAACAGGCTGGACTACCGTATTGTACTTCACCCAAGGTATGGTATGAATGATAACCAGAATCTTGTTACTTCTAAAGACAGTTACAGTTTCGGTGCCGGGCTTATTGCAAAATGGAGACTCAATGACTATCTGGATGTAAGGGTAGAACCAGGGTTACAGTTTGCACAAAGACAGTTGACTTTTAATACGCAATCTAATGACATCTATGCAGGCGGATCTTTAACGAATCCTCCTTTCACACCGTTCCCGCTACAGGATAAAGATAAAGTAAGAGAAATCAAATCTACTTTGATCGATATACCCGTAATGCTTGAACTTCACGGGCAGAGATGGTACAATTCAAGGCCTTATATTGCTGCAGGAGTAAATTATGTAGTCAATCTGCAGTCTAATGCAGGTTCTACCGATGATAATATGCAGCAGATCTTCAGATCTACGACACACAACTTCGCCTGGTCGGCAGAAATGGGAATTCAGTTTTATTTCAACAAATTTAAACTGACGCCTGCTATCAGAGGAACTTTCTTTATGAATAACGAAAAAGTGGCTGATAATGCTACTACGCCTCCATATTGGGCTTCCGCCATCTCTACATTGCAGACAAGAGCGGTTATGTTTGTGCTGAAGTTTGAATAAGAAAATATCATAATGAAAATACATAGGAGGTGCTTCTGCATCTCCTTTTTTGTTGGCAGACCAAAATATAAGGCTTTTTATTTTTGTTAGTGTTAATATTTTTTTATTTTTGCTTCTAGTTAGAATATACAAACCTGAAATGCTTCAAGATTTAGAAAACAATTTTTCAGAAATAGAGAAAAAGATTTTGGTACTGCAGAAGAACTACAAAAATCTTACTGAAAAGTTATCGGAATTAAATACTGAGCATGAGGAACTGAAGATGAAATACGACGAGGAAAGAAGAAAGAATCAGGTATTAGCAGAAGAACATAAAAATATAAAACTTTATTCAGCAATATCAGGAAATCCTGAACACAATAGGTTAATGAAGAATCATATCAACAGATTGGTGAAAGAAATTGATTTCTGTATTGCGCAGCTTCAAAACAGTGGACTATAATGGAGGTAAGGAGAATAACCGTAAACATTGCAGGAAGGGTATATCCGCTGAACGTACCGGCAGCAGAGGAGGAAACTTTGCGTAAAGTCGGGAAGCAGATCGAGAATATGATTAAAGATTTTGAACAGAACTTCGATGTTAGAGATAAGCAGGATGCTTTGGCAATGTGTGCCCTTAAATTAGGAACCAATGCAGAAGTAGTATCTCTTAACTACGAAAAAAATATTAATTCTACCAACGACAGATTAATTCAGATTAATCAAACGCTGGATGAAATCGGGAAATAGATTTTTTTTTCCGGAACAGACTGCCTACAATAATTCTAACACATTAAAGGTAAACTCAACGCTAAACAATTGCCGAACGAATGTCCATTAAATGGCGTGCCGGATTCCCGGATTACAGATAATGGAAATCAGTTCAAATCGTGTTGATTAGGAGTTTACTCTCAATCTCTGAATTGTTGTGGGCTTTTTTATTTTAAAATATTATGAATACAATTAAAACTCAATATAAATTATGATAGAAGTTATAGTCGGTGTTGTTTGTTTAGTAATTGGAGCTGCAGTGGGAATGTTTTTTTCCAGAAGTTCTCTGAATACTAAGGCAAAATTTATTATAGATGATGCAAAGAAAAATGCCGAAAACCTTATAGAAAAAGCTAACGTACAAGCTGAATCCATAAAGAAGGAAAAAAATCTTCAGGCCAAAGAAAAATTCTTGGAACTGAAATCGCAGCATGATGCTGATATTCAGTCTCGTGAGAAGAAAATGCAGGAGGTTGAAAAGAGAACCAAAGATAAGGAGCATAAGCTTAATGATGAGCTCAGTAAAGTTGGGAAACTTGAAAAGGATTTAGATAAACAGATTGCTGATTATTCTAAGAAGAACGAGATTTTAGAAAAGAAACAACAGGAATTAGACACAGCCACTGCTAAAAAGGTGGAAATTCTTGAAAAAATCTCTAACTACACTGCGGATGAGGCTAAAGCAGAATTGGTGGAAACCATGAGAGCTGAAGCCAAAACAAGAGCACAGGCACACGTTCAGAGCATTATGGAAGAAGCTCAGATGAATGCTAAAAACGAAGCGAGAAAGATCGTTATTCAAACGATTCAGAGAATCGGGACTGAGCAGGCTATTGAAAATTCGGTATCGGTTTTCAATATTGAATCAGATGAAGTAAAAGGTAGAATTATCGGTAGAGAGGGTAGAAATATCCGTGCTTTAGAAGCCGTAACAGGAGTAGAAATTATTGTTGATGATACTCCGGAAGCTATTCTTCTTTCATGTTTTGATCCTGTAAGAAGAGAAATTGCAAGATTATCACTTCACAGATTGGTTACAGATGGAAGAATCCACCCGGCAAGAATCGAAGAGGTTGTAGAAAAAACAAGAAAACAGATCGAAGAGGAAATCATTGAAGTAGGAAAAAGAACCATTATTGATTTAGGAATCCACGGATTACACCCTGAATTGATTAAGATCGTAGGTAGAATGAAGTATCGTTCTTCTTACGGACAAAACTTACTTCAACACTCAAGAGAAGTAGCTAATATCGCGGCAACAATGGCTGCTGAATTAGGATTAAATGTAAAACTGGCTAAGAGAGCAGGTTTATTACATGATATCGGTAAAGTTCCTGAGCAGGAATCTGAACTTCCACACGCTTTATTAGGAATGCAGTGGGCTGAGAAATACGGTGAAAATCCGGAAGTAGTAAATGCTATCGGAGCTCACCACGACGAAATTGAAATGAAGTCGTTGCTATCTCCGATCATTCAGGTAGCGGATGCTATCTCAGGGGCAAGACCGGGAGCAAGAAGACAGGTACTGGAATCTTATATTCAGAGATTAAAAGACCTTGAATCTGCAGCCTTAAGCTTCGATGGAGTATCAAGTGCTTATGCAATTCAGGCCGGTAGAGAATTAAGAGTAATGGTAGAGAGCGGAAAGGTGAATGATGAAGTAGCTTCTCAGTTATCTTACGATATCTCTGAAAAAATCCAGAATGAGCTTACCTATCCGGGACAGGTAAAAGTAACAGTAATCAGAGAGACGAGAGCTGTTAATATTGCAAGATAATAACCGGATCAAGATATTTTATAAAAACCTTTCAAGAAATTGAAAGGTTTTTTATTTTTATCAAAACTTAAAAATGCAAGAACTGTCGCTGTCTTCAAAACTGAAGTACATTTTCTCTATTCCCGTTATTATTTCTGCCTTAGGCTATTTTGTAGATATTTATGATCTCCTCTTATTCGGGATCGTAAGGATCCCCAGTCTGAAGGCTTTAGGGCTGAATCCTGATGCTGACGGAACCTTTATTCTGAACTGCCAGATGGTAGGGTTGCTTCTAGGAGGTGTTTTCTGGGGGATTTTTGGAGATAAGAAGGGAAGGCTTTCCGTTCTTTTCGGTTCTATTTTAGTGTATTCTCTGGCAAATATTGCCTGCGGTTTTTTACCTTATTTCCCCAAAGAGCATTTGGTGTACCAATATGCAGGATTAAGGTTTGTTGCAGGGATAGGACTGGCCGGAGAGCTGGGAGCCGGAATTACGCTGGTTTCTGAAAGCCTGCCAAAGAATTTAAGAGCAATAGGAACATCCGTAGTAGCTGGTTTTGGATTAATGGGAGCTGTCGTTGCCCAATTAACTGTAGAATTAGCCGGCGGATGGAATATTTCTTATATCATCGGCGGAGTGATGGGAATTTTATTATTGCTCTTACGAATAAGCGTTTCAGAATCCGGAATTTATAAGAATATGGAACATAGCAGCATAGACAAAGGTAATTTTCTGTCCTTTTTCATGAATAAAGACAGACTGATAAGATATTTAAAATGTATTGCAGTAGGGCTGCCTACCTGGTATTGCATAGGGATTCTGGCTGTTCTAGCCAATCAGTTTGCACCTGAGTTCGGAATAAAGGATCTTAACCCGGGTAAAGCAATTATGTGGGCTTATGTGGGGATTTCTGTCGGTGATCTATCCAGCGGTTTTATTTCACATATCTTAAAATCACGTAAAATGGCGATTTTTTATATGCTGGTTTTTACACTGATCGGAGTAGGAATTAAGCTTTTCGGGAACACCAATACGGAAACAAAATATTACCTGTTCTGTGTATGGCTGGGATTGGGTACGGGATATTGGGCTATGTTTGTGACGCTGGCGGCAGAACAATTCGGAACCAATATCCGGAATACCGCGACGACAACTGTTCCGAATATGGTCCGGGGATTAGTTCCTGTAATGATTTTGGCTTTTGATTTTCTTAAAGGTCATTTGTCGGTAATTGGAAGTGCTGCTGTTGTTGGAACTATTGTATTTGGATTAGCATTTTATTCTTGTCTTACCATCTCGGAAACGCATGACAGAGACCTTGAATTTACAGAGTAATCGATATTGTTTAATAAATTAATGCAACGTGCACCTTGTCTTTTATAGAATAAAAAGTTTATAATCAATAAATTATTTAATTTTTAATTAAATTATGTTGCGAATAATTAATATTTGTTTAACTTTGAAAGGTAACTAAAACTATATTGTTTAATTAAAACTAAATCACATGAACATCATTAAAAATGCTAAAAAATTAAGAAAAGCAGATCTGAAAAATATCACTGGAGGAATTAGCGGAAATCCTGATTTGTCCCTTTGCGGATGCAGCTGTTCAGGTTCCGTAACCGGACCTTGGTACTGCGCTCAGTATATCGGATGTCCTCAGGTGTATACTTGTGGCCAGTCAGCTGTTTAAGATACTATTTCAATATGAAATAAACATTTCCACATTTAATAAGCGTACCCCTCTTGATTTCAAGAGGGGTACGCTGTTTTTAATGAATAATATAAAGCAGACTGCCTATACTTATGGTCACCCAAAGGAGGACGGCTGTAAGTAAAGGTTTAAAGCCTATTGTTTTCAGAGTTTGAAGAGAAAGGGTAGATCCGATAAAAAATAAAGTCAGATTCAGTCCTGATTTTGCTATAGCAGTAATAGCAGTACTGAAATGATCAAGAATAGGAAAGTATGTATTCAGCAGAATAGCAAGAATGAAATATCCGATAAACCATGGGATTTTGATTTTTGATTCTTTATTTTTGAAAATAAACATGGTGATAACGGAAACCGGAATAATCCATAAAGCCCGTGCTAATTTTACGGTAGTCGCCACTTTTAACGCCTCATCTCCATATTTACTGGCTGCTCCTACTACCGAGCTTGTATCATGAATTCCTACGGCACACCAGAGTCCGAATTGTTCCTGTGATAAATGCAGCAGATGCCCGATGGCCGGATATACAAATAATGCAATGGAATTTAAGGTGAAAACAATAGCCAGTGCCAGAGAAATCTGTTTTGTACTGGGTTTAATAATAGGAGAGACGGCTGCAATAGCACTTCCTCCGCAGATAGCAGTTCCGGCAGACAACAGATAAGATAATGGTCTTTCCAGTTTGAATATTTTACCTAAAAAATATCCTAAAACCATTACCGTCATAATACTGATTACTGTTAGCATTAATCCGGTTTTTCCGGCATGTAGCGCTTCATCCAGTTTTAACCCGAATCCTAAACCCACAATGGAAATCTGTAATAACAAATGAATATATTGATGAAGGTGCTTTTCAAAGGGATTCCTGATAAAAACAGCCAGTAAAAAACCTAGAATCAGAGCGATGGGTGAAGAAATTACCGGTGTAAGACATAAGACAGCCAGAAATATAAAAATTACTTTTCGTGTCGTTTCATTGTGAATGAAATCTTTCATAGTGCGAACTTTTAAAATAGAGTTCAAAATTCCGCAATTTATTATTACAAAGTAAATCGTATTTTGTTATATTGAATAACTATAAGTTATAAGTAAACTTAGTCCGTGAATCTTAGAAACAGTTTAATCAGTTCTGATTGTTCCCCTTTGGGAAGAATAAAATGAAAATCTCTTTCAATACTGAAGTTTTTGATATCAATAACGGTGAGTATATTATTCTTAAGTTCAGTAAGAATGGTGCTGATGGAGAGAAATGCCATACAGTCCGAATAGAGGAGGTAATTTTTAATACTTTCACTGCTTCCGAGATGGATAACGGTATGGAGCTCATTGATATGAACGCCTTCTTCTTTCAGCCGGTTCTGAATAAATTCCAGAGTTCCTGAACCTTGTTCCCGGAAGATCATATCTACATCATACAAATCCTTTAAATGTAGTGTTTTATGAGCTAGAGGATGGTTGGCTTTTGCCGCTAATACAATCTCGTCAGCTTTAAATGTTTTATAATCGAAATAAGAGGATTGGGATTCACCTTCGATAATGCCCAGATCTATTTTTTCCTCTTTTAAAAGCTGTGAAATAGCTTCCGTATTTCCGGTAAGAAGCTCTATTTTAATATCTTTATAATACGAATTGAATTTTGCCAGTATTTCCGGCAGGATATACTGGGCAACAGTGGTACTTGCTCCAATGATGAGTTTCCCTTTATGCTGCTGGTTAATCTGGCTGATCTCAAACTCAAGATCACGGTATACTCCTCTGATTTTTTCAGCATGTTCAAGAAGTATTTTTCCACTTTGGGTAAGCTGGATAGAAGTTCCCTTACGATCAAATAATTTGGCTCCCAATTGGGTTTCAATTTCCTTGATATGCTTTGTAACCGCCGGCTGAGAAATATGAAGCTCTTCTGAAGCCCTGGTAAAACTGAGCCTGGAAGCTACGGTATGGAAAACTTTTAACCTGTAATCAAACATGGGGTAAAAATACGAATTATACTTGTAAATCCCATGTTTCGTATTGGAGGAGTTTAAATTTAAAGTTCAGTGTTTACCCTATCAGACTAACTAGGTAAAACAGAAGCTGTAGCCTTATAAAAAATCCGAAATCGATCTTTCCTGCTGGTTTTCGTATCTTCTGTTCTTCGCTTCACCAATTTTCTGTCTGGTATAAATACTGTTATGCCCTGAAAGAAGGTAAGAAACGACACAGGCTATAGCTACATACACCCCGCATTCTGCTCCGAAGAGTTCAATTCCCATGAGCATGCAGGCCAATGGAGTATTTGTTGCGCCTGCAAATACTGCAACAAATCCCATTCCTGCCAGTAAACCGAAAGGAAGCGGAATGAAGAGTGATAAAGCGCTTCCCAGCGTAGCTCCGATAAAGAACAGGGGAGTTACTTCTCCACCTTTGAATCCCGCAGATAAGGTTACAATGGTAAAAATCATTTTGAAGGCAAAGTCGTAGAAAGGAAGCTGTTTTTCAAAGGACTCCACAATAACCGGTACCCCTAATCCGATGTATCGGGTACTTCCCATAATTAAAACGGCTAAAGCGATAACCGTTCCTCCGATTACAGGGCGGAGCGGGGGATATTTTATTTTTGATTTAAAAACGGAACCTGCCCAATGAATGATTTTACTGAAGGCAGCAGCACAGATGCCAAACGCAATCCCGGCAAGAATACTATACAGAATAGGTAAGAATTCCAATTTAGGGATAAAATCAATAGGGTAATGGGTATGTTTAACATTCCACAAATTGGTAGCCCAATCTGCTAATATGGCAGAAGCAAAAGCAGGAAAAATAGCATTATAGCGAATTCTTCCGATCAGAAAGACTTCAAGTCCGAAAACGGCACCGGCCAAAGGAGTTCCGAAAACAGAGCCAAAGCCGGCAGCAATAGCAGCAATAATTAATATTTTTCGCTCATTCCGGTTAAGTTTAAAAGGTCTGGTAAGCTGATCTGCAATAGCTCCGGCCATTTGTAGAGCGGTACCTTCACGCCCTGCGGAACCTCCGAAGAAATGGGTGACCATAGTTCCCAGATACACGAAAGGAGCCATTTTAAAAGGAATGATTCCTTTGGGATCATGAATATTATCAATCAGTAGGTTATTTCCTGCTTCAACATCTTTCCCCAGATAGTAGTATAAGAGACCAATTAAAAAACCGGCAACCGGCAACCATGCAATGAGCCATAAATGATTTTCTCTGAAGTCGGTAGCCCATTGCAGAGATTGTAAAAAACCTGCTGAGGCTGTTCCTACAAGTCCCCCGATAATAATACTGATCAACAGCCATTTAAAAATATAAGGCAGCGCCGGAAATTTTCTGAAGAAAAAATAAGTATGAAAAAGGGCTTTGTTTCCAAGTGTTCGTTGATTTTTTGACATAATAATCCTGATTAGTTATTGTTAATAATCTCTCAATCAGGCGTCATCAGCTTTTATAAAGCGGTTGGGTAAGGAAGAACACCATTTCCTTTTATACTGCAAATATAGGAATTAAGCTTAAAAGATACAAGATACAAGATACAAGATACAAGATACTTCTGCTAAGTTTCTATATGTACTTGGCCGGATCAATAGAAGTGGGCTTTAGCCCGCTTTCATAATAAATAAATCATTTATTAATTTGCAAACTCTCAATACCTACTATTGCGGATAATGCATTGCTTTATCAACCTCAAGAGGATTGTTGTATCTTCTGATCACTTCCTGCATACTTTTCGTCTGTGTATTGAGTTCATCAATATTGTGAATTTCTTTTCCGTTGATATTGATTTTTAAATTATTATCAGTCTTGCTGAAATTATTTCTCTCAAAAGCAAATGGGTCATTATAAAATTCCATGAGCAGCTTATGCTTTTGCTTTTCATTAATGAGAACGGCTTTATTTCCGAAGTTAGATTCGAGAAAGTCATCAGTAGAATAGGTTTCCGGAAGTTTTTGGTGTTTTATAAGATTATAGATGAAATTTTTCCTAGCATCTGATAGTTCGAAAATCAAACCAGGAAGTCCACGAAGTTTAAAAGGACCTTCATTAAAGGGTATATCCTTGCAAAACCAGGCTGTCCAATTTCTGCCACCAAATCTTGTACCGGCTTTTTGCAGAGTATATGGGCCTAACTTTTTAGTTTCATCAGAAATAGTCCAGTTGATTTTATCCGTGGTTTTAAAAATATAATATCCTTGCTTGATATTGATATAGTTTTCATTGTCAAAAGAATTGATCTTCCTTTTAACAACTTGTCCGGACATGTCAGTATAGTCGGAACTCATTCCGAATTTTTTATTTAAAGAATCTGTGATCGCCAGATTTTGTCCATAGAATTTTACTTCTTTTGGGCTGATATCCAGAATCATATTCAGTTTTTCAAGATGAGCATCTGTAGAGTCCATCCTGTACTGTAATTCATAAATAAACCTATTGGTTTGTGCCTGAATAAAAACCATCAGCAATAAAGCAGATAGTGTAAAAATAGCTCTCATATTATCGTTTAAATGGTGTATGTTTTAAAAAGTTAGAGATGAAATATAGGAAGATGAAATCTGGAAATGATGCCTTCCAGAGACCTTACTTTCAAATTTCAGTTTCGGGCGCTACAAAAAAGGTTTCATTTCATCCTCGATCTGGGTTCTTAGCTCCATCAGGCGTTTAGCATATTGTTCGAGTTGTTTTTCTTCCTCTGTGGTAGGAACCCATTTGGGAACAGGTAGCTTTTTCCCGTTTTCATCTACAGAAACGAAAACAATAATACAATGGGTTTTCTTATCAAAATTGGGTTGTTTCAGATTTCTTGAAAAAACATTGATGGCAATATGCATACTTGATGTCCCGGTATAGATCACCTGTGCATCTACTTTTACCACTTCCCCGATTTTAATTGGTTCGTAAAACCTGATTCCGCCTACATAAACCGTTACAGAATAATTTCCGCTCCAGGTTGTAGCACATGCATATCCCGCCTGATCAATCCACTTCATAACGCTTCCTCCATGTACATTTCCACCATAGTTAACATCTGAAGGCTCCGAAATAAACTGAAAAGTAATAGGTTTGTTCTCCATCTTTTTAAAATTTGAATAAAGTTATTTAATAATTTCCAAAGTTTTAGATTAAATCCTACTTTTGAAAGACGAAATCAGAATGAAAGAGAATTTTAACATTAATAGATTTAAACAACAATGAAGAAAGTATTTCATCTCAATACATGTGATACCTGCAGAAAAATTTTAGCACAGTTTGATCTTACGGACTGGGAGCTTAGAGAAATTAAAAAAGCTCCCATTACCAAGGAAGAGCTGGAAGAAATGTATAAAAAGACCAAATCATACGAAGCTTTATTCAGTAAAAAATCTACTCAGATTAAACTGAGAGGGCTGGATGTAAAGTCTTTAGCGGAGAAGGATTTTAAAGAATTGCTGCTGGATCATTATACCTTTTTAAAAAGACCTGTTTTTCTGACTGATAAAGAAATATTTGTAGGAAATGACAAGAAAAATGTAGAAGAATTACAACACTTTTTTGACGTAAAATAAATAAAAGTGTTTGATTTAATTAGATTTCATATTTATTGTAGCCAGAGAACAATAATATGAAAACAGCTTTTTAAAACAAAAAATCTGAACCGATCCGTTTGCTGCACCTGTTATTCAGTAATAAGGAGACTGTAATGAGTCTCCTTTTGTTTTAACGGACCAGTGATGGAATCATATATATGAATAAAAAAAGATGTCCCCGATTGGGAACATCTTTTTATCAGTATTTTTAAACAATTATACAAAAGGAGCTTTTACTACTTTTGCAGGAATGTTTTTATTTCTTACCTGAATAAAGATTTCAGATCCTAGTTTAAAGTGAGGTTTGTCTACATAAGCCAGACCTAATCCTATTTTTTTCATTGGAGACTGCGTTCCCGAAGTTACTTTTCCGATCACATTACCTTCTGCATCTACAACAGGGTAATCGTGTCTTGGAACTCCTTTGTCTGTAAGCTCGAAACCTACTAATTTTCTGCTGACTCCCTCTTCTTTCTGTTTTGCAAAGATTTCTTTAGATACAAATTCTTTATCAAACTTGGTAATCCACCCTAAGCCGGCTTCAATCGGAGAAGTTGTATCGTCGATATCATTTCCGTAAAGGCAGAATCCTTTCTCTAGTCTTAAAGTATCTCTGGAAGCCAAACCACAAGGAATAATACCTTCCGTTTCACCAGCCTGGATGATTGCATCCCAAAGTTTCTCTGCATTTTCGTTGTTGAAATAAATCTCAAAACCGCCGCTTCCGGTGTATCCTGTGTTGGAAATGATGATATCATTAACTCCGGCTACACTTCCTACTGTGAAATGGTAGTAAGGGATTTCTGAAAGATTAACCTCTGTAAGCTTTTGAAGTATTTCCGTAGCTTTTGGTCCCTGAACAGCCAATAATGACATATCATCAGATGCATTGGTCATTTTTGCTCCGAAAGTATTGTATTTTGAAATATGGTTCCAGTCTTTATCTATATTTGAAGCATTGACAACCACGAAATATTTGTCATCTTCCATTTTGTAAACGATAAGATCATCCACGATTCCTCCATTTTCGTTCGGAAGACATGAATATTGAGCTTTTCCGTTTTCCAAAGCATCCACATTGTTTGTCGTAACCAACTGTAAAAGATCTTTTGATCCCGGACCTTCAATGAAAAACTGTCCCATATGGGAAACATCAAATAATCCTGCTTTTTCTCTTACGGCAAAATGTTCTTCCGTTACACCTGAATATTGTACAGGCATTTCAAAACCTGCAAAAGGTACGATTTTGGCTCCCAAAGAAACGTGTTTGTCGTACAAGGCTGTTTTCTTCATATTTAATTTTTATTTCTTTATTTTAAAACTGTTAAAAGTCTCTTTTAAAAAGGATGATCGTTTTTATTCCGGAAAGCCGGTGTATTAAAAGTGATGTTTGTATTCTTCAAGGATAATTTTAAACCATTCCGTAAAGTTTTCAGGATTTTCCGCTATTTCCTGATCCAGATCTTCCGGAGCAATAAATCGCACTTCTTCCACTTCCTCTTTGTTTAAATTAAAATCAGATTCATGTTTTCCTACGAATACATGATCCAGTTCGTGTTCCCAAAGTCCTCCGCCTACATCTGCTTTATAGATAAAATTGAATTTTTCTGAAAGTTCCGAATCAATACCTAGCTCCTCCTTCAGCCTGCGTTTGGCTCCGTCAAGATAAGTTTCACCATTTCTCGGGTGAGAGCATACGGCATTAGTCCATTGGTTAGGAGAGTGATATTTTCCTGAAGCTCTTTTTTGAAGAAGCATTTCCCCTTTGCTGTTGAATAGAAATACTGAAAAAGCACGATGTAACAACCCATTGATGTGAGCCTGTTGTTTTTCCATCAGACCCAAAACCTCATCCTCAGGATTCACTAATACTACAAATTCTTCCATTTCTACAAATGTAAGTGTAATTAATGTATTTTGGAAATTTTTAGATAAACATCATGTTTTTATCAATAGAATTGTGAATTGATTCCCAAGATAGCCTATATCATACACGGCTTTTAATTGATATCCACTCTCTTTTTACGTATTATTCTCATTATTTAATCATTAAAATTAAATAATGAAACGTAAATTTTTAACCATAAATAGTAAAATAGTGAATGAAATGTTTATATTATTTATTAAATAGTGGTTTTTATAGTAAATTTTTAACTTAAACTAAGATTAATGTACCTGATAGGTGTAAAAACGCTAACTTTGTTACTTAATGTTTAGAGATGGAATTAGAATACATAGAACACATCAGTCCTATTCTTAAGGATGGTGTAAAAAATTACTTAATAGACATAGACGGAACCATTACAGAAGATGTTCCGAATGAAGAACCTGAAAGAATGGTTACCTGCGAACCTTATCCTGATGCTTTAGAAACCGTTAATAAATGGTATGACGAAGGACATCAGATCTGTTTTTTCACTTCAAGAACCGAAAATCTGAAACAGATTACCATCGACTGGCTGAACAAACACGGATTCAAATATCATAGTGTACTTTGCGGAAAGCCAAGAGGAGGAAACTATCACTGGATTGATAACCACCTGGTAAGAGCAACACGATATAAAGGCAGATTTACGGATTTGGTAGAAAAACAGGTGACGATTGAAGTATTCAAAGAAGACGGCGAATAAAAATATAATTCAGAGATTTAAAGATTGAACGGGAGAATATCCCTTTAATTTTTAAATCTTTCAATTTTTAATATACGAGTATTTATGAAAGTTTTAGCAAACGACGGACTGGATCAATCTGGAATTGATGCATTACAAGAAAAAGGTTTTGAGGTTATTACAACAAAAGTTCCACAGGAATATTTAGTGGATTATATTAATGAACATAAAATCCGTACTCTGTTGGTGAGGAGTGCAACACAGGTAAGAAAAGATATTATTGACGGCTGCCCATCCATTGATATCATTGGCAGAGGTGGTGTGGGTATGGATAATATTGATGTAGATTATGCAAGAGAAAAAGGGATACATGTCATCAATACCCCTTCGGCTTCCTCGGAATCTGTAGCGGAACTGGTTTTTGCACACTTATTCTCAGGAGCAAGATTTCTTCAGGATTCCAATAGAAAAATGCCTCTGGTAGGAGATACAGACTTTGCAGGACTTAAAAAAGCATATGCTGCAGGGATTGAATTGAGAGGAAAGACCATCGGAATTATAGGGATGGGAAGAATAGGACAGGAGGTAGCAAGAATAGCACTGGGTCTTGGAATGAGAGTGGTAGCCGCAGACAATAATGTAGGAAGAGCCAGTATTAAGGTGAAATTCTATAACAATCAGTTTATCAATGTTGACATAGAAACAGAACCTTTGCAGGAAGTTTTAAAACATTCGGATTTTATTACCCTGCATGTACCGGCTCAGAAAGAAGGGTATATGATTGGTAAAAATGAATTTGATGTTATGAAAGACGGTGTGGCTATTGTCAACTGTTCCAGAGGAGGGGTCATCGATGAAGCCGCTCTTATTGAAGCATTGGATTCGGGTAAAGTGAGATTTGCAGGACTGGATGTGTTCATTAATGAACCTACACCTTCTAAGGAAATTCTTTCACACGCTAAAATCTCTCTGACTCCTCACACGGGAGCCTCTACTCTTGAAGCCCAGGACAGAATAGGATTGTCTCTGGCGGAGCAGATTTCAAGTATTTTACAGATCCATTAATTTAAGGATTGTATATAAAAACAAAAAGCACCTCTTTGAGGTGCTTTTCTATTTTTTTAACGTAAGTTATCAGACTATAAAGTGTTCTTGTTTTTTAACAGGTCTCTGATTTCTGTCAATAATTTTTGATCTTCTGTAGGACCAGCAGGAGCCGGAGCCTCTTTTTTGCTGATTTTGTTAGCCCCTTTAATGATCCAGAAAAGTACCATAGCAATACACAGAAAGCTGATCACTGCTGAGATAAAGTTTCCGTAAGCAACACCGTTCCATGTAAGTTTTGAAATGTTTTCTGCACCCGCTGCTTTCAATGCCGGATTCAATATCAGAGGAGTGATGACATCTTCTACTAAAGACGAAACAATTTTACCAAAAGCTGCACCGATGATTACACCGACAGCCAGATCAAGCACATTGCCTTTAAAGGCAAACTCTTTAAATTCTTTGACAAATCCCATAATTTATATTTTTTTAATTAGTATATACACAAAAATATAATTAAAAAATGTAAAAAACACTACTCTTTATGGTTTTTTTATTTCAAAAAGATGGAGATTTTCTCTGATCTTGTCTTCCTTTTTATGTTTAAAAGAAATTTTATTTTCAACCTTATCCTGCTGATAATGATGCTCTGTTTTGGCTTAATTTGTATCAGACTAATAAAAAATCTTTTGTAATTTGCTTAAAAGTTTAGCATCGTATGAAAATTTTTACAGCAGAACAAATACGGAACTGGGATCAGTTTACTATTTCACATGAACCCATTTCTTCCATTCAGCTTATGGAAAGAGCATCTATGGCGGTAGCCAACTGGATTTCAGAACACTGTAAAAGCCACAAAAAAATTGCTGTATTCTGTGGTGCGGGAAATAATGGCGGAGACGGATTGGCTGTTTCAAGGATTCTTTATCAGAAAGGATTTGATGTTGAAATATTTGTACGGGATCCTAAAAGTAAATTTTCAGCGGATGCTTCAGTCAATCTTAAAAGACTCCGGGATTTTTCCGGAATTTCTGTCAGAAAATTTAATGATGTTGATGAATATCATTTTGATGAGAAAACCATTATTGTGGATGCACTTTTCGGAACAGGATTATCAAGGCCGTTGGAAGGGAATTATAAAGAGCTTGTTGAACAGCTGAATCTGAAAAGTAATACCAGAATTTCGATAGATGTTCCTTCGGGAATGCTTTCGGATTCTGTATCCGAAGCAGGAGCTGTTGTTATGAAAGCAGATTATACCCTTAGCTTTCAATGCTGGAAAAGAAGCTTTCTTCATCCTGAAACAGGAAAATATACCGGAAAGACGATAATTCTGGATATTGGTTTAGATAAAAAATATTCTGAAATTACAGAGACTGAATATATTGTAATCGATGATCCTTTGATTGATTCTGTTTTTAGGGCGAGAGATGAGTTTTCCCATAAAGGGAACTATGGTAAAGTTGCTATTGCAGGAGGTAGTTACGGGAAGATAGGGGCTGTTGTGCTTGCTACAAAATCTGCTTTAAGGGCAGGAGCCGGTTTAACGTTTACTTTAGCACCTGATTGTGGTTATGAAATCCTGCAGACTTCATGCCCTGAAGCGATGTTTATTAAAGGAGGAGAGGCACTGATTGAAGAATTTAAATTTGATGCTGATATGGTTTGCGGGATTGGTCCCGGATTGGGAACTCATGCCGAAACGGGAAAAAGCCTGATTGACTTTTTGAAAAATTATTCGCAACCACTGGTTTTGGATGCAGATGCTTTAAATATTATCTCACAGAAACAGAGTAATATTGAATTGATTCCGAAACGATCTATTATCACCCCACATCCGAAAGAGTTTGAGCGATTGTTTGGAAGTACAAAAAATTCTTTTGAAAGATTGGAGCTGGCAAGAAAGAAAGCGAAGGAATTAAATATTTATATCGTTTTGAAAGATCACCACACTCAGATTGTGAGTCCGGAAGGAAAAGTGTATTACAATATCACTGGAAATGCCGGATTGGCAAAAGGTGGAAGCGGAGATATTCTTACCGGTGTTTTGACCTCACTTCTTGCACAGGGATACTCTCAAGAGCACGCATGTATTTTTGGAGTATGGCTGCACGGAAAGGCTGCTGATTTTTCCATAAAAAAGCATTCAAAAGAATCCATGCTGCCCACAGATGTCATTGATGAATTCGGGCAGGTTTTTGAAGATGTGAACAAAAGGACTGTAAAATATTTATAAATATAAAAAAAGGCAAATCTGTAATCATACAAATTTGCCTTTTTTATGATGAAGCAAGCAGTCTATATGCTGTCTTCATTTTTTTATTTCAAAATTATTATTCCGGTTTTTCGTTTTCTGCCTCGGTGATTTTAAACTTTTTGGAAACAAACATGATGACCACTCCGGCTATCATAAATGGAATCGAAAGCACCTGTCCGGTATTTAAGCCTCCAATCTGGATAAATTCGTCTCCCTGAGGTTCTTTCAGGAATTCAACAAAGAATCTGATGGCCCAAAGAATAATGAAAAATAATCCGAACAGCCATCCCTGCTGATATTTTTTATTTGTTTTTCTATATAAAATCCATAATAAAATGAAAAGAGCAACATAGCCTATTGCCTCAAACATCTGGCTTGGAAAACGGGGAACAGTAAGTCCGTATTCGCTGCTTTGCTGTGGGAAAAGCAGTGCAAACGGAGAATTTGGATCTGCCGGTTTTCCGACAATTTCAGAATTGAAGAAATTTCCCATTCTTACAAAAGCACCACCAAGAGCAATAACAATTCCTAATCTGTCATATACCCAGAAAGGATTTTTCTTAATGATTTTAAATGAATAATATAGAGTGGTAAAGATCAGAGCAATGGTAGCTCCGTGGCTTGCAAGTCCTGAAAATCCTGTGAATTTTATTCCGTTTTTTGTACTAATCGGCAAAAATACACTCCAGAAGTCTTCCTTAAACAGTTCTGGCTGGTAGAAAATAACATGTCCTAATCTTGCTCCGAGAATGGTTCCTATTAATGTCCAGGTAAAAAGAGGATCCAGGTATTTTTGATTTACATGGTCGATTTTGAAGATTCTGGTCATTAAAATATATCCGAATCCAAATGCAAATACAAACATTAGGCTATAAAAATGCAGGGTAACAGGACCTAATTTAATCCCTTTTGAAGGATCCCATATTTTAAAAGAAGTTTCTAGTTCTACCTTATCAGAAGCTGTAATAGGTTTGTCAGATTTTACAGCATATTTAAAACCGGTTATGTTTTTTTGAGTAACAGAAGCATCAATCAGTTTGAAATTTTTATCGAAAAACTGATACTTTGAATCTTTGAATCTTGTTAAAGTTGCTGCACTATATGGAGATTCAAAATTAGAATCATTAAGGATAATCAGAACATTGTCTTTGATTCCTCTGTCCGGAAAAGCTTCAAGATCACCCAGCTCTGTAGTGGAGTAGATCTTCACGGGAATGCCGCTTCCGTTTATTTCTAAAGTTCCGTCAGATAAACCTCCGGGATATTCCTGTGCAAAAAGAGATTGTGCAACGAAGGCAAACATGATGAGATAAATTCTGAAAAAAGTAGTACTCATTTCTATTGATTTAATAGTTTGTTTATTCATTTTTATGCTTAGGGGGAACAGGATCATAGCCGCTTCCTCCCCAGGGATGACATCTTAAAATTCGTTTGAATCCCATCCAGAATCCCTTAAAAATACCGTGTGTCTGCAGGGCTTCCAGCATATAATGAGAGCAGGTAGGCTGATAACGGCAATTTTTGGGAAGTAATGGCGAGATGAACCATTGGTAAAATTTTATCAAAATTACCAGCGGAAATGTAATGATTTTATTGAGTGTAAGCTTCAAAACAATGCAAAAATAGGGTAAAAAAATTAAAATTAGTTTAATTTTGTTATAAGTTTCGGGGATCTGAAATCCGAAGCACTGACCTTAAAAATAAAATTACCTTGAATCAAAATATTCCATTAGCCGAAAAATTAAGACCTAAAACCCTGGGTGAAGTATTAGGGCAGGAACATCTTACCGGTGAAAAAGGGACGATCAGAAAAATGATCGAGAATAATACCCTGAATTCCCTGATTTTATGGGGGCCACCAGGTACAGGAAAGACCACCTTGGCAGAGATTATCTCTGAACAGTCCGGAAGGAAGTTTTATAAACTTTCAGCGGTCTCTTCAGGGGTAAAGGATGTGCGTGACGTAATTGATGACGCTAAAAAACAAAATCTGTTTTCAGGAAAATCGCCCATACTATTTATTGATGAAATTCACCGTTTCAATAAATCCCAGCAGGACTCGCTTCTGCATGCAGTAGAAAAAGGGTGGATTGTGCTGATAGGGGCAACTACTGAAAATCCAAGTTTTGAAGTGGTTTCGGCCCTGCTTTCGAGAAGTCAGGTTTATATTCTTAAAGCGTTGAGCTACGAAAAACTGGAAGAACTTATTGATATTGCTTCCGGGAGATATAATCAGGATGAAAAGACTGATTTTAAAATTCTGGAAAAGGAAGCTTTCATTCAATATTCCGGAGGAGACGCCAGAAAACTGATTAATTCTGTGGAGTTGGTTTTAAACCAATATAAAAATTCAGGGATGAAAGAAATCACAAATGCCAATGTAATGGAGATTCTTCAGGAAACTATGGCACTTTATGATAAAAATGGAGAACAGCATTATGATATTATTTCGGCATTTATCAAGTCTATGAGAGGGGGTGATCCTAATGGTGCAGTTTACTGGCTGGCCAGAATGATTGCAGGAGGTGAAGATATTAAATTCATTGCAAGGAGAATGCTTATTCTGGCTGCTGAAGACATTGGGCTGGCTAATCCCAATGCACTGGTTATTGCCAATAATTGCTTTCAGGCCGTAAATGTCATCGGAAATCCAGAAGCGAGGATTATTCTAAGTGAAACAGCGGTGTATCTTGCTGTTTCCCCTAAAAGTAATTCTGCCTACATGGCTATTAATGAAGCATTAGCACTGGTAAAACAAACCGGAAATCTTCCTGTACCTCTTCACCTGAGAAATGCACCAACTAAACTGATGAAGGATCTGGATTATGGTAAGGAATATAAATATGCTCATTCTTATGAAGGTAATTTTGTTAAACAGGATTTTCTTCCCATCGAAATCAAGGATGTGAAGCTTTACGAACCGGGGAACAATTCTACAGAAAAGAAGATTTACGAAGAACTTAAAAAGAAATGGAACAATAAATATTAAAATAGAAAAGGATACTGTGCAGTATCCTTTTTTATGATGATTGTGTTGAAATTATCTCGCTGTAGAAATAAATAATGTTTTCCTGCCGTTTTGATCTTTTACTTCTGAAGCTGCCAGAATATCTCCATATACCAACGTATTGGTGTCCGTAAATTCATATCCTTCTATAAATACAGGAGTGTCTTTTGGAAGGTTATTCTGCTCGTTCAGACTGGCTAATGAAATTCTGTCTAATCCGCTATAAGCCGGTTTTATCTTATATTCAGTAATTCCGTTTGCAGAGATTGCACTGTATTTTTTCAAATTCTGGGGAAGATTTGCTGCAGTGTAGACTTTAGAACTTTGTATAAAGTTTTTTCTAGCACTAAACATGTCTGCTGTTCCGACAATATCATTAGCAATAACAAATTTTACAGAAGTATTTTTCTGAGCCAATAAAGTCACTGATGATAGGAGTAAAAAAGAGTATAGAATTTTTTTCATAATCAGAATATGTAACTGTTAAAAACGTGATAAATATAGTTATTTTTTGTAAAATGTGAATAGGATTTCAAAATGTTTTACATTTTATTTATAAATAAAAATATTTATTGAGATAATGTATCGGTTTCTTCTTTGTTTTCATCTTTCTGGTCTACCATCTTTCTGATCATATTTTTAAGCCGCTGAAATGTAAATGAACTTAATAATAAAATAACTCCAAGGATAATGAATGCTATCACTCTGGAGATATTGTCCATTTGCCAGACATCATAAGCATATAATTTCAGAACCATAATTCCAATAAGAACAAAGCCGATTTTGTTGTATTCCTGAATGTCCTTTTTTAAACCTGTATAAATAAAAATAATAGCTAGGATCGTCCATATAATCGGTAAATAAAGAATGTCGAAATGTTCTTTTACTTTATAGGAATGAGGGATGTCCTGAGAACAAACCAATACATAGGTATGGTGGAGTCCGCAACTTACTGCAACAATAAGGGTGAGTGCGGAAATCCAGTAAGAGATTTTGGTTGTATTAAACTCTGAAGAGGGGATTATTTTTGCATATACATATATATAAGGAAGCCATTGAAGAAATTGTAACAGGTAAAAACCAGCCTGAAGTTTTTTAGATAAGACTGCAATAACGACTGAAAAAGTGGAAAACGAAGCGTTGATTACCACTAAAGAAAGGAAAGCATAGATTAGTATGATCTGTACGGTTGTATGGATATTTATTTTCTTTCTGAAAAGTAATACAATAAAGATATAGTAAATGCTGAATAATAATGCAATATTGAGTACGGCTTCCCATGGCATACCGGAAATCTGGTATATAAGTTCGGATAATAATGCCGTGTAGATAATTCCGTAACTGGCAATAGTGATGAGTTCTTCCGGAAAATTAGTTTTTTGCTGTTCCGTGGAGTTTTTTAATAAAAACAAATTAGCAAGTGTTGAAATAATAGTAACCAGACTTGTTAAGAATACGGGATTAATAATAATGTTCAGATTTTTATCATTACAATATTCTGTCCAGGTAATGATCTGTGCAAAAACAACTAATGGAAAAAGAAGATAGAAAGAATTTTTAAAAATTCTGTGTCCGGTTTTTTTCCATATATACAGAAGTAAGGTTGCTTCTATAGCCCATACACTTGTAATAAGGTGGGCTTTGAACTGAAGCGCAAATGCTATAGTGATCAGACTCACGGTTATTCCCGCAAAAACGGAATAGGAGGTTCCGAAATTCTTTCTGCTGTATTCTCTGAATAAAAGAAAGGCGTTAACCACCGCAAAAGCAAGCGGGAAAATAATAACGGGTTCGTATTCCAGGGTGTCGAATATATAAACCAATCCGATAATGCTGGAAAAGTTGATTAAAGCAAGCATTAAAATGCCGGAAGTGGTAAGTATATTTTTTTTAATATAATCCTGCAATGCAAAAATGTAGAAGATGATATAACTGATCATATAAAATGCAATGCTTAAAAGCTCAGGTTTCTCGGAAGTCCAGGAACATAAATATAAAGCTGTAAAAACAAAAGCAGTCCAGCCGACACTTTTCCAGTGTTGAAGAAAAGTTACCACAAGCATCCCTGTATTTAACAGTGATAAATAAATGAAAAGGAAAAGATAATTGCTTGGTCCCGTACTGATCATTAAAGGAGCAGCGAATCCTCCCAGTAATGAAAAAATAATCAATATCTCACTTTTGTAATAATAGGAGAGGATGATAGAAACGGCGGTAATGAGGGTTGTAATAACAAACGCAGTGTTTTGCGTAAAAAGATGATATTCTCTAAAGGCTATTGTCGCGGTAAAATACAGGACGGCAATACCTCCTCCCGTTATAATAGAAGCGAATGTAGCGTAGTTTTTCCTTAAAAAGTGGCCGATAAAGATAATGACGGCGCCGATACAAAGACCAATGGCGGCTCTTGCTGCTTCTCCTATCCAGTTTTTATCGATGGCATATTTTACAAAATAGCCTACACCGAGAACCAGAGTGAATATACCAATAATAGTAAGGGCATTTTGTTTTAAAAAATCAAAAAGAGGTCCGGACCAGTCTTTTTGCGGATAAACGGGAAGGTCTTCCTTGATATCGGAAGTGGTATTCTTATCAGGATGAGGTTTGTCGGCTGTTGAAGGAGATAACACTATTGTCTTCTCTGTCGGAATTTCTTCTTTACCAGGGGCCGTGTTTTGAGACGTCTTGCCTATTTTCGTGTTAAGGTCGGAGATTTCTTTCTCAAGTTTTCTGATTTTTGTGTTCAGATTATTAAAAATGAGGGCGATGATAATTATTAATATGACAAAGACATATTCATCCATTATATAGTTTTTTATCAAATATATAAACAATGATTGAAACTACCTGAAAAAATTAATCCACCACAAGGATGTGATGGATCAACTGTATAAATAACTAACAATATGTTTTTCCTAATTGGATATCTGGTAGATATAGAATGAAGCTACACTGGATCCTAATAATCCTACGTCCAGCGCTGAAGATCCCACAAGTCCGAATGATATCTTATCACCGGCCTGAAATGAATAGATTGAGCTGAGTGTGCTTTCTGAGATTGTTAAACTTAATAGAATTAAGTTCGCCCCACTGAATGCACGGCTGTCAACAGTTGTGGCTACTCCGCCTCTTGTTCTTACAATACCGACTCCCGGGCTATTAGCCAATATGGATGCCTGTAAACCTGTTCCGTAACGGAAAGAAAATCCTACAGCGTAAACACCTGTGTTGGGAATGGTATAGGTATTATCTGTATCACTGAATAAAGCTGCAGATCCTATTGTTCTTTCTGCTACCAGGAAGTTAACAGCTCTGAATCCTGTAGGAAAAAGCCCAAGACTTAGTAAGCTGATTCCTGCTGTTTTTTTAGCAGCATACAATGTTGTATTGGTATTGGCGGCGGCAGTTATTAATGCCGGGTCCATGGTGAATACCTGGTCGCTTCCGCTATTACGGGCCAGGATCATATATCCCGGTAATGCAGTAGCAGGTGGTGTATCTCTAACGATTAATGTTCCGTTTACGTCAAGGGTTGCTGCCGGCGTGGCGGTGTTAATACCAACTTGTGAAAAGAGGGATAAGCTGGCACAAGCTAATAATAAGCTGTAGATTTTAGTTTTCATGATCGAATTTTTTTAATTAGTTTCTAAGTTTGATATCAAGCAAGGAGAATGCTCTGTGTTTGTGAATTACATATATTTACTAATAATTATTTGTTGAATTATTAAACATATGTTTATATTTCATTTTGATGTGTTTCATAATTTGGTTACGGTTTGGGATTTATAAATTTTTTTTCTGAATCAAATTTAATAAAAAATATATTATATCTCTCATTTTTGAATTGTAAATTTTTAATATTAATTTTTTAATCATATTAAAATATGTCTGTAATATCGATAAACATTGGGTTTTTATAGATTTTAAATAAAAAAAACACTGCCGTAATGGCAGTGTTAAATTATTTTAATATTATGATGTCAAATTCTAGCTTTCTAGTAAGAATTCCTTATAATTTCCTAAAAAATCTACTTCCGCATGAATGGACTGAAGCTCCTTTAACGCGTTTCCATGCAGGGTTTCCTGCCATTCGCCTACTACGTTGATAAAGAAAAAATAATTTCCTAATCCCGTCTTTAATGTTCTGGATTCAATTTTACTGAGATTCATCTTTCTCCACGCAAAAACTGACAAAACCTGATGTAAACCACCCGGATGATCTTCCGGAAGAGTGATCAGCATACCGGATTTTTCACCCAGAAGCTCAAGATGATCATTATTGTATGGCGTTTGTTGTTTCGATATAATAATAAACCGGGTATGGTTTTGCTCAAAATCCTGAATATTACGGTTGATGATTTTTAATCCGTACAGGTTCGCTGCAAACTGATTGGCTACGGCTGCAATGGTAAGGTCTTTATTTTCCGAAACAAATTTTGCGGCTGCCGCTGTAGAAGAAAAATCCTGTTTAATGATTTTCTTATAATGGGTGTCCAAAAAATGGAAACTTTGCGCCAGTGCCTGCGGGTGCGAGTATATTTTTTCTATATCCTCTATCGTGTTTTCCGGGTGGATCATCAGATGGTGGGCAATGGGCATTACTGCTTCCGCCTCTATTTTGATGGACGGGGTCTTATATAAATAATCCAACGTCATGGAAACGGTACCTTCAATAGAATTTTCTAAAGGTACAACCGCTTTCGCCACCTCTCCGTTTTCCACTGCACTGAAGCAGTCTAAAATACTTGCCTGGGGTAAAAGCTCTTCTTTCGGGAAAAGCTGTGCCGCGGCAAGCTGTGTAAAACTGGCGTGAGGTCCTAAAAATGCAATCTTCATAAATAGTAATATAAGGTGTTGTTTTAGAATTGAACTGCAAAGTTGCAAATTAATTCAGAAAAACAGGGGATAGATAGCTGTTTTTTAACAATGGGTAAAAAAGGAAACTTTTATGGGGTATCTGCATGATCCTTCTCTGTCCAGTTGGCTTCTATAAGCTTCATTAATGGTTCTGGACATTTAATTATTTTATTTGTTCCGGCATCCAGAAAGAAAAGGGTAGTGGAGGCTTCTGTGATCTTAACCTGTTCTTCATTGTAAATTTCATATTCGAATTCAATTTTTACTCCCGGAATTTTTTTTATAAACGTGTGGATTTCTAATTTTTGATCATATAAAGCCGGTCGGAGATATTTGATTTTATATTCCGAAACAGGTAACCAAATTCCTTGATTTTCAATTTCATCATATGACATTCCTATGCTTCTGAAGAGTTCAACTCTTCCTACTTCAAAGTATTCCGCATAGTTGCCATAGTATACATATTTCATAGGGTCTGTTTCTCCGTAACGTACTCGTATTGAGTGAGTTGTGTGTATCATTTTTAACTGTAAATTATACATACAAATATATTTTTAAATAATCAATACCTGCAATATTTTTTTTTAAAAAGAAAAAATTGGACCTTTGTCATCCTTCTAAAAAACAATACTAACAAACAACTAATCGGGGCCCAAATATGGACGAAAATTTAATGATGATATGGCAGAGGTGTCTTCAGTTCATGCGTGATAATTTAAACGCAGCTGAGGATGATTCTGATTTGAAAAAGCTTGAAAAATCTTTCGATCTGTTATTTGATAAAGTACAGCCCCTTTCACTTGTTGATAACAACCTTACTTTAATTGTGCCAAGTGACTTCTATAAAGAATATATAGAAGATAATTATTTGTCACTTCTTTCTGCTGCTCTTAAAAAGAACATCGGAAAAGGAGTTAAATTATGGTATTCGGTAATGGAAAACAGACCCAGCGGTCTTGAAAAGCCTGTTACAATGAATATGAAGGGAAAGAGTGTTCCCACTCCGAAAGTTCAGGAAACAATGCCTCAGGGTTTTTCTTCAAACATCGTTAATCCATTTGTTGTTCCGGGAATTAAAAAAGTTAATATTGATTCAAATCTGAAGGCCGATTTTTCTTTCGATAATTATGTAGAAGGGGAAAGTAATAAATTTGCTGCTACAGTAGCGAGATCTATTGCAAAAAGACCGGGTGCTACAGCCTTTAACCCGTTATTCTTATACGGAGGATACGGAGTTGGAAAAACGCACTTAGGGCAGGCCGTTGGTTTAGAGGTAAAGAGCCAGTTTCCTGATAAAGTGGTCCTTTATTTATCATCAGAAAAATTTATCCAGCAGTTTATTTCTGCGGCTAAAGCGCATAAGCAGACAGAATTTGCCAACTTCTATCAAATGGTAGATGTATTGATTATTGATGATATTCAGTTCTTATCCGGAAAATCAGCAACCCAGGACAGTTTCTTCCATATTTTTGATCACCTGCATCAAAACGGAAAACAGATTATCCTTACTTCCGATAAAGCACCGGCAGATATCATGGATATTCAGGACAGAATTGTTTCCCGTTTCAAATGGGGACTTTCTGCAGAAATCAAATCTCCGGATTTAACAACCCGTAAAAGAATTATTGAGAATAAATTAAGCAGAGACGGAATTGTACTTCCGGATGATATGCTTGAGTTCCTTGCTTCAGAAGCTAAAACAAATGTTAGGGAGCTTATCGGTATCATCAACTCTGTGATTGCATATTCTACGATTTATAAAACAGATCTGAGCTTAGAATTATTAAAAGAAACGATCAACAGAATTGCAGCCAACCAGAAGAAGGTAATCAATATTCCTTATATTCAGGATGTAGTATGTGATTATTTCGGAATTAAAAAAGAACAGCTCCTGTCCAAAACAAGAAAAAGAGAAATTGCCCTTCCGAGACAGCTGGCGATGTATTTCTCAAAAGAATTCACTAATTCTACATTCAGTAAAATCGGTGAAGAAATGGGAGGAAAAGATCATTCAACTGTAATGTATGCTTGTGATACCATTAAAGACGTATCAAAGATTGATAAAGAGGTGAAGAAGTATGTAAAAGACCTTACAGAAAGAATTAAACAGTAAAAAATAATAGTTTAGTTGAAATAATGAAAATGAAGAATATTTTTTATTCTTCATTTTTTATTTAGTTTTGTTAAGACAAAAAGTTTTATAATTAATTTTCAAAAGAAATACGATGAAAGTACTGATGGTCTGTCTGGGTAATATATGCAGAAGTCCTTTGGCAGAAGGGATTATGAAAAAAAAAGTACCTGAAAATTTTTTAGTGGACTCGGCGGGTACTATTTCCATGCATGAAGGAGAGCATCCTGATAAAAGAGCGATCAAAACAGCTGCGAATCATGGTATTGATATTTCAAGACAAAGATCAAGGCCTATAACAAGAGCCGATTTTAAAACTTTTGATAAAATCTACTGTATGGATATTGATGTATTTGAAGATGTGGTTTCTAAAGCTGCAAATGAAGAAGAGCGCCGGAAAATATCTTTATTTCTGGAATCTGCCGGTAATCATAAAGATACAGAAGTTCCCGATCCGTACTGGGGCGATATGAAAGACTTTGAAGATGTCTTTCAGTTGTTAGACAAGGGTTGTGATGCTATCGCAGCTCATGTAAGAATTTCGCAATAATTTATATTTTAATTTATAATTCAAATCTCATGCTTTTTTTACTTCCTGCTTATTTATCGGAAAATACTCCTGTGACTCATTTCTCTCCCGTTTTGAAAGACTATATCATGCAAACGGATTATTTCTTCGTAGAAAATGAAAAAACGGCGAGAAAGGTCATTAAATTCTTTGCTCCGGAAAAAAAACAGGCTGATCTGAAATTGTTTTTACTGGATAAATATACAGAAAACGCTGACATTAAAGAGGCACAGGAACTGATGATGAAAGGTCAGGATTTTTGTCTGCTTTCGGAGGCCGGGCTACCCTGTATTGCTGATCCCGGAAATCTTATTGTCAAATGGTGTCATGAAAAAAATATCAGAGTGATTCCTGTTTCAGGGCCTTCATCGATTATTTTAGCGCTGATTTCCAGTGGATTCAACGGGCAGGAATTTACTTTTCATGGCTATCTTCCTATCGATAAAGGTGAAAAGAAAAAACAGGTGATGCACCTGGAAAGCCTGGTTCAGAAAACAGGCTATTCACAGATTTTCATGGAAACACCTTACAGAAATAATCAGCTTTTTGAAGATCTAACTAAATTTTTATCTCCCAATACAAAGCTTTGTATTGCTGCCAATATCAATGATCAGGAGCATGAATTCATTAAAACAAAAACCATAAAAGACTGGCAGAAACAAAAGCCGGAACTTCATAAAATTCCCGCAGTGTTTGTTTTGGGGAAATAGTTTTTCTCTACCCGGTTAAATTTTAAAACAATATTTTAAAATTTATCTTTTTACCGGGTAATATTTAACAGCTCTTAACATCTGTTTTGCATTGTTCTTGTCTTTTATGAGAGGTAACTTAAAGGCATATAAAGATGAAACATTTTTAGAGTTTAAAGTTATTTTAATGATTAAATTGTGATAATACAATAAGAATCCGGACATTAATCAATGTCCGGATTTTTATATATAATTATTTGAAGTACAATTTAGCTGTTTTGAATACTTATTTTTTTTTTCGGGATTTCCATTTTCTCCAAAGAAACACAATAATTGGAATCAATAAAAAGAATGGCCAAAGAGAAATCAGCCCAAGGAAAAAGCTGACAAAGCTGTTCCATCCTTCAGTAAGGGAATCTCCAAACCGGTTTCCAAAACCTATTCTGGAGGTAGCGGAACTCCTTATTTTTTCTTTATATAAACCCAGTTCCAGAGTACTGTAGTGTACCCTGTCATCAATAAAACGCAATCTGCCTTCGGCCACGTCAATTTCATCCTCCAGATTCCGGATGTTTTCCTGAATTTCAAGAATATCTTTTGTAGTCGTGGCACTTTTTAGCATGTCACGGTATTTTTCAAGATACACTTTCTTATTGGCCAGTTTTATAGAAACATCCGTATATTCTTCGGTGACATCATTAGTGGTGATATTTTTGGAAAGAACAGAGCCGATTCCATCGGAAAATGAATGGATAAGCGGATCAAAATTCTGATGAGGAACTCTGATGACCAGATCAAGGTTTTCATTCATATCAGTATTTTGAAATCCTTCCTTCTGGATGTAGGCATTATTCTTTTTCAGAATATCATTGATTTGGTTCTGGGCTTTTTTGATATCCCCGACCTGGATTCTCATCTCTCCGTTTTTGATGATTTTTCTGGAGATTGTATCTGCTGATTTTAAATTTCCGGTAACGATTACTGTAGAATTCTTCTGAATTTCCTCCATTGGCGGCGGTGGCGGTGGTGCTTTGTCTTCAGAAATGATTTCTGCCAGATCAGCATTTACCGATAGCTTTTTCTCGGGGTTACTGCAGTTAATCAAGATAAGGCTGGAAAATATTAATAATAAATGTCTCATGAATAGTTTTTATGAAATATTACGCTATCAAAAACTGTGCTTAAATGCTTTACCTACAAAATATTCTCATATGCTATAAGAAATAAGATGCCTCCATCCGAACAAAGGTTGGATCAACTATGGCTGAAACAAAATTGAAATACTTGCAAAAGACTAATACCGGATTCCTGATTTTTTAAGAATAAAGCTCAGTAACCATATGGGACCAACCAGTAAAAACTGCAGGTCTTTAAGGAAGGATGGCTTTTTGCCTTCTATTTTATGGCCTATAAACTGAAAAATCCATGTGATTGCAAAAACCATGAGATAAATAATCCACGATTGTTTTCCGAAATGAATATTGGTAAGGTAGATAGAATGTTCCATCATCAGCATTGTGAAAATCATAATGATACTGATTCGTAATGAAAGCCTTACATAGAAAATAGTGATGAGAATCACAGCAATACTACTTACAATGCTGATGCATCCAAAATAGGAGATGCAGAAATGCGGTGCAGGAATAAAAGAGATAAACCCCAGAATTGTCCAGAAAATCAGAGGCACACAAATCCAGTGGATGAATTTGTTGGTTGCGTTTCTGTGGCTTTTACTGTATTCCGCAAATAATAAATCAACCTTTCTCATATTGATAATGAATTTGACAGATGCTAAAATAATAAAATTTTGTAATCACTGGTAAGATTGCTTACATTTGTCTCATGTCTGCCTTAGAAAAGTTCGGAGTTGATATTTTTACGGAACGCAATATTTTCGAAAGAATAGCTGTTGATAAGCCATTCCGTCCTGATAATCCGGCATTTATCTTTATTAAATCAGGAACCATAAAACTCCGCCAGCATTTCAGTGATCTCGAAGTTTCTGCTAATATGTTTATGGTAACAGACCCCCAGACAATTTACGAAGTGGTATCGGTGAGTGAAGACTTTCAGTCCAGAATGGTTTCTTATAAAAGAGAATTTATTTCTGCATTATCTTTAAAATTTAACCGGCTGATTACCTATCGTTATTTCAGGCAACAGATGAACAAAGGCGTTCCGTTTCCTGAGGATGAAATGGAAGTGGTCTGGAAAAGCGTTAATTTTCTGAAATATATTCTGGATTCTGAGACCGAAATGTTGTACAAAAAAGAAATGGTAGAGCATCTTTTTTCTGTTTTCTGTTATCAGATGGCAGGGATTATTTCCAAAGAAGATAATAATTCGATGAATCAGATGTCCAGACAGGAGGAAATTGTTTTCGTTTTTCTTACAGACCTTGCAGAGCATCACCTTACGGAAAGATCCGTGGAGTTCTACGCAGAGCGGCAATCCATTACAACCAGACATCTTTCATCGGTCGTAAAATCTATTACCGGAAAAGCAGCCAGCCAGATCATTGCTCTGATCGTTATTAACGAGGCAAAAGTACTCCTTAATTCTTCCAATAAACCTGTTTCGGAAATTTCATCGATTCTTGGATTCAGTGATCAGTACTCATTTTCTCACTTTTTTAAAAAACATATCGAACTAAGTCCTACCCAATACAGACATCAGTTTGAAAATTAAAATCTTACATTTGAACATCTTTTTCCCAGAATCAAACATTTGATTGATTTTGTTGTTGCCCTAACTTTGCATCTGTAAAACAAGGTAAAATGACAAAGAAAATAAAAACAGCACTATCTCTTCTGATAGCAGCTTTTCCTGCGCTGTTTTTTTCACAACAAATGAAACAGATGACTGCAGGTGAGGTTGCCGAAATGGCAGTCCGAAATCATCAGCAGTTGAAAGTTTCTGCTCAGAATATTGATATTGCCAAACAGAATACCAATGTTGTAAAACTTCAGAAACTTCCCACTATTACAGCTTCTACAAGCCAGTTCTATTTGGGAGACGCCGTAGCGATTGATAAAGATTTTTCAAATTCTACAACCATCCCGATGCCGCATTACGGAAGTTCTTATGCAGTACAGGCCACACAGCTGATTTTCAAAGGAGGACTGGTCAATAAGTCTATTGAAATGGCAGGACTTCGTGAGCAGATTTCCGAACTGGATCTTGAAAAAAATAAACAGGATGTGAAATTTTTGGTGATTTCGAATTATCTGGATGTTTATAAAATCCTGAACCAGGAAGATGTATTCCGGAATAATAAAAAACTGGCTCAGGAACGCCTTAAAAATATTCAGAAGTTTTATCAGCAGGGAATGGTAACCCGGAATGAGGTAATCCGTGGTGAACTGGCGATTAAAAACCTGGATCAGGGAATTCTGACGCTTTCCAACAATAAAAAAATCCTTAATTATAATTTAAATATTGCCTTGGGCTTATCGTCTGATACGGAAATCATCCCTACTGAAAGTCTGGACAATAAAGCCGCGGGAATCGGAATGGATTATTATCTGGATCTTGCTCATGAAAGCAATCCTATGCTGAAGTCTGCCAATAAAAATATAGCTATAGCGGATAAGAATATTGAAATTATTAGAACAGATAATATGCCTACTGTAGCCGGATTTGGAGGATATACACTGCAAAGACCGATTACGACCAGAAATCCTGTTCTCGATATGTATTCCGGAGGATGGCAGACCGGTGTTTCTCTTAGTTATAATATAGATAATCTGTACAGAACGAAAGAAAAAATAAAATTAGGTGAACTGCAGAAGAATCAGGCCAGTGATGCCAGAACTTTAACCGAGCAGAATATCGATATGGGAGTGAATGCTGCCTATACCAAATATCAGGAAGCAATTCAGCAGGCAGATATTCTTAATGATTCCAAAAGACTGGCCGAAGAAAACTATAAGATTACAGAAGCCAAATATCTGAATCAACTGGCAGTACAGGCTGAAATGATTGATGCACAAAATCAGAAACTGCAGTCGGAGCTTGATTATGCGAATGCTGAGATCAATGTTTTGTATCAATATTATAACCTTTTGAAATCTACAGGAACACTTTAATTTTTAAAACTGAAAATCAACACAATGGAAAACAAGGAACAAACTACTCAAAATACAACCCAAACTCCGGCAAGACCAGGCGGAGAGGGCAAGAAAAAACAGAACAGAAAAAATAAGATCAGAGCCATCATTTCCAATATCATCGTTTTTCTGGTGATAGGATTCGGACTATTCTGGCTGATCCGTGAATATTTCCATATCGGAAATAAAACATATACAGAAGCTGCTCAGGTAGAGGAGTTCATTAACCCTATCAATACAAGGGTTTCTGCTTATATTAAAGATATCAAATTTATAGAGCACCAGAAAGTAAAGAAAGGAGATACGTTGGTGATTTTGGATAACCGTGAAATCATTACTCAGTTGGGACAGGCTGAAGCAGCGTATCAGAACGCAATGGCCCAAAAAACGGCGACAAGTTCTTCTGTGAATACAGTTTCCAATAATGTGAGCGTAATGGAGTCTAATATTGCCGGAGCGAAAGCCCGACTTTGGAATGCTGAACAGAACCTGAACCGATACAAGAACCTCCTGACTGCGGAAGCGGTAACAAGACAGCAATATGACCAGGTGAAAACAGAATATGATGCCCAGAAAGCAGCCTATGAAACTTTAGTGAATCAAAAGCAGTCTGCTCATCTCTCCACGACGGAGGTAAAAAGCAAATTAGGAATCAATGATGCTGAAATTAAAAGAACAAAGTCTGCTCTGGATATGGCAAGAATCAATCTTTCTTATACGGTAATTACAGCTCCTTATGACGGGATAATGGGAAGAAGAACAATTTCCGAAGGGCAACTGATCCAGCCGGGACAACAGGTCGCCACGATTGTATTGAACGGACAGAAATGGGTAACCGCCAACTTCCTGGAAAGCCAGATGCCGAATATCAAAATTGGAGAAAAAATTTCCATGACAGCGGATGCTTTAGGAGGTAAACAATTCGAAGGTGTGGTCACTGCGGTTTCTGCGGCTACCGGATCAAGATATTCAAGCGTACCAACGGATAACTCTACCGGAAACTTCATTAAAGTACAGCAGAGAATACCAGTGAGAATAGAGTTTACAGCTTCCAATAAAAAAGAAGATCTTAATAAACTGAGTGCAGGAATGAACATGAACGTGAATATTAATAAAGACTAGAAGACACAGGATATCGGACTCCGGACATGATACGGTATGGAAAGCTGAGGCTGAAAATTGAAGATCTGCCGTCTGTTATCTGTTATCTGAAATCTAATGAGCTAAAAACATGTACAATAAAGGATTATATAACGACTGGGTGCCAAAACCCGTACAGCTTCTGCTGATTGTATTGCTGCTTGCCGTAGTAATGCCTCTCGGTGGAGTGTATACAGGAAATATAAGCTATTTGGTAAGCGGTACCGGTGCGCTGACAGAATATTTTATGTGGGCTAATTATGCAACCACTATTGGAATGGGGGCGTGTATGCCTGTCGTTCTCAGAATGAAGATGAGATTTAAGGTAAGAGATAAAATGGTAATGTTGCTGGTTCTTTTAGGCCTGTTGAGTTACATCAATGCCACTACTTTACAGCCCATGATCTTCGTTTTTACTTCTTTGCTGATCGGATTTATGAAAATGATGATCACTATAGAGCTTTTCCTGCCCCTGATGGTTATGATTGGAAACCGCGGTATGTTTTATGGCGCTTTCTATACATTCGTTCTTGTGATGAATCAGGTGGCTACTTATTATGCAGCAGAGTTTGCCCTGGTTTATAACTGGCAGCAGTTTTATCTGTTTACAGCTGTTTTATGCTTTATTTTAGCATTGATACACTGGATTTTTATGCACAATAAATATTTTGCGTTAAAAGTTCCTCTTCATTATATTGACTGGTTGAGTATTTTGCTTTTCATTTCAACGTTCATGTTTTCAGCATACGTTTATTCTTTTGGAAGACAACAGGACTGGTTCAATTCGAAGAATATCATGAATGCCAGTATTGCTGCTTTTGTAAGTTTTGCATTGCTTTCTATTCGCCAGCTGACATTAAAACGACCATATCTTTCGTTTAAAATTTTTAAAAAGAATAACGTACAGCATGGTTTGTTTATGCTTTTCTGGCTGGGAATGTTTCTTGGAACAGCCTCTATACAGAATACTTTTGCGGTGGGAGTTTTGGGTTATGATCAATTGACCAATACCAGACTGAGTTTACTCATGATTCCCGGAATTATTCTGGCCGGAATTCTTGCAATTTTCTGGTTTAAAAAAGAGAAACCCTTGAAGATGTATATTTTCTCAGGTTTTGCCGGTATGATGGGATATGCCATTATTATGTACTTTTCTATGGTACTGGAGTTCAATTATGACAACTGGTATCTGCCTATGTTTTTAAAAGGGTACGGAATGTGTTCCCTGTTCATCTCCGTATGGTTTTATACACTGGATAAGCTGGAAATGGATGAGATGCTGGCTGCCATCGGACTTGTATTGGTTTGGAGAACTTTCCTTGCAGTAGGAATTTTTTCAACACTGTACTCTTGGTTTCAGTACCGGTTTCAGGTGACAGCAATTGGAGATCTTGCCGTTTATATGGATGGAATGACCGTTACTCCTCAGAATGTAGCTGCCAATATGAAAACAATTCAGTTGAATGCCATTATTGTAGCGACCAAAAAAATATTCGGATATATTATTTTAGTTGGATTTGGAGTGATGATTTATATTGCTTCCCATCACTTTGGAGCCAAACGTTTTCAATATTTCAGATTTGTAAGAGTTCTTGGGGGGAAATCTGTCATTGCAAGAAGAAGACTTCGAGAAAGGAAAAAATTATTAGAAGAAATAAAAGATGCTGCAGGGCCTGCAGTATAAAAGATACCTTGTTTTTCACTAGTAAAATCCCGGATCTGATACAGACCGGGATTTTACGCTTTTGAGGAGAGTTGTATGTTCGGTTTTTAATGCAGGGTATCCATAGAAATAGGCTTTAGCTTACATTCATCTGAACTTTGATGGTCCGGTTCTTTTTTATTAAAACAGTGAAAAAATTCATTGATAGTTGTTTTTATTTAGAAAGAATAAAAATTATATTTGCAGTATTATAAAACTTCGAATAAAAAGAATGAAAAAGCAGTATGCATTTATAGGTCTGCTGGTTTCGGGATTATTTGCTTCCCAGACCGTTAAAGATTCTATAACCTCCAAAGGTATTGATGATGTTGTCATTGTGGCGTCCAGAAAGCCCACCAAAATTTCTGAAATTCCTGGTACGGTTTGGGTTGTACAGAAAGAAAAAATTCAGGAGCAGGCAAAAAGCGGGGTTCCTATTAAAGAAATGCTTTCTATTTTAATTCCGGGTATGGATGTCGGGCCTCAGGGCAGAACCAACTACGGGCAGAATATGAGAGGACGCTCTGCTTTAGTGATGATCGACGGAGTTTCTCTGAACAGCATCAGAGCCATCAGTCGTCAGCTGGACGCTATTGATCCTTTTAATATAGAAAGAATTGAAGTGCTTTCCGGAGCCAGTTCCATTTATGGCGGAAATGCAACCGGAGGAATCATTAATATTATTACAAAAACCCCTTCCAAAAAAGGAATCAGCGGGGAGACTGAACTGGGAGTACGTACGGGCTTTATGGGAAAAGATGACCATGATTTCCGTGCGGCACAGTCTATTGCGGGAAAAGGAGAGAAATTCTTTGGCAGGCTAGGCATTGCTTATCAGCAAAACGGCGGGGTATATGGTGCGGATCAGAAGCAGCTCTTTACCGATATTACCCAGACCGATCTTCAGTACAACCAGTCGGTTGATATCCTGGCAACAGGAGGCTATCAGTTTAATAATAAACATAAAATTACGGCATCTCTTCAATATTATAATTCTAAATTCAATGGAGACAGGAGTTTATTTTTAGGGGAAAATTTAAGTGCTTTCACTACAAAAAATGCTTCCTTGCTGGAAATGAGAGATGGCTTTTCTTCAGATAAAAACGTAGGAACGGAGCGCTATATGGGAACGGTAGCTTATACCGGAAATGGAATTCTGGGCGGACAGGACCTGTATGTACAGCTGGCGACCCGTGGCGAAAAATTAGGATTTTATCCTTTCCCGGGCAATGTAACTTTGCAGACCGGTAAAATTGCCTATATGTCATCTTCACAGCAGGATACATACTATTCAGGGATTAAGGCATTATTGTCAAAATCATGGCGGGGGCTGAATGTTACCTACGGAGCAGATATAGATTTTGAAAAATTTGAAGGAGCTCAGTCGGTTTATGATATTACCAAAACAATGGCAAGCGGCGGACTGGTGAATGAAACAAAGTACCGTCTGGGAAGATATCCTACGAATCATTCGCAGAGCTATGCAGGATATGTTCAGGCAAAATATAATATTCTTCCGAAGTTACAGCTTAATGCGGGAGTCCGTTATCAGAACATTAATGTTAAAATGGATGATTTTGTCGGTTCCGAACAGCAGACTCAGGTCGCTATGGGATACGGAAAGTCGGCGTCTGTAATTCCGGGAGGGAAGAGTTCTTATAATGTCTCTCTGTTTAATGGGGGATTATTGTATAAATTCAATGAACAGCATCAGGTTTGGGGAACATTCTCTCAAGGAGCCAGCTTGGCAGACCCGGCTAAATTTTACGGAATCGGAAGTTATAAGCTGATCGGAACAAACTGGGATGTCATATCAAGCCTGAATGTACAGGATCAGCCTTTACAGGCTGTCAAAACAAACCAGTTTGAAGTGGGATACCGTATCAATAAAGGCGGTTTAAGGGCTCAGATTGCAGGATTTTTGAGCAATTCAGACAAAACGGTTACGGTAGATAAAAAAACATTTCAGATTCTGGTCAATGATCTTAAGTTAAGAAATATGGGTATTGAAGCTGAGGTTTCTTATGCTTTCACCAACGGGGTATATTTCGGAGCAAGCGGACTTCTGATTAAATCGGAAGTTGGCAATAAAGGGGAATGGCAGAAACAGGAAATTTATAATGCCTCTCCTTCAAAGCTGGTAACGTATATCGGGTATCATATTCAGAACTGGTCGTTCAGATTCCAGTCTCTGCAGAATTTTAAGCAGAAGGATGAGCTTCAGAATGTTGTGGAAGGATACAATACTTCAGATCTTATGATTGCTTACAGGTTCCATTGGGGAAAATTTAATCTGGGAATCCAAAACCTGTTTAATACGGATTATCAGACTATATGGAGTAAGCGCTCTCAGGTTCTTTATTCTTCTTACGGTCTTCCTGAGTTGTTTAATTATAAAGGAAGGGGGAGAACATTTAATCTGTCTTATACATTTGAGTTTTAAAATAGATTGGGGCCAAGGGTTCTAATCTGAACTATACTTTCTATTTCATCCGGTTTCTGATCATTATTGGAAGCCGGATATAATTAAAAAAAATCAGTTATGGCAAAAATTTCAACAGGGCAGATCGTGGCCGAAGTGACCAGAAAAGAATACATTACTGATCATTTCATCAGGGTTTATCTCTATTCACCGGAAGTTCATGTATTTAAAAATACGGTGGTAGGAGATAATAATAAAATTGCAATTCCTCCTGTGGGCTTAAATGAGATTCATTTTCCTACACTGGATAGCAATCATGAGTGGGTATATCCGGCGAAAGAGCTTGCTCCTGCAATCAGGACCTATACCCATAGAGGAATCGATCTGGAGAAGAATGAACTGGTGATTGATTTTGCGGATCACGGAGACGGAGGACCGGCTTCCAGATGGGCCAGGGATGCTGAAGCAGGCTCAAAGCTTGGCGTGATGATGCGTCTGGACGGAAAAGAGCTGTATCCTGAAGCTGAATGGTATTTATTGGCAGGAGATGCTACTGCAATTCCTGTGTTGAGTACTATTTTGGAAACTTTGCCGCAGACAGCAAAAGGAGTGTGTATCATTGAAGTACATGGAAAAGAAGATGAGCAGGTTTTGCAGACTCAGGCAGATATTGAAATTCAATGGCTTTATAATGCGACTCCTCATTTGGGGAGCGGGATTGCTGAAGCTGTTAAAAGTCTTGCTATTCCTGAGAAAAGCAGATTCGGGTATGTGGCCTGTGAATTTTCAAGTGTCAAGGAAATCCGTATGTATCTTAGAAAAGAAAAGAGCTGGACTTCACAGGAGCTGTACGCCTATTCTTACTGGAAAGCAGGAGTCGCTGAAAATGAGTCACAAACAGACAGGCATAAGGAGAAGGATTCGATAGCATAGTACAGCGCCTGAGGTCCGGACTTATCGTTGTGAAAGCCGGAATAATTAATCTGATATGTTAAACTTTGAACTTTGTGTTCCGAAGCTGTATCTTTGCATCTATGAAAGATTTAATGGGCCGAGCGATCTGGGATTATTATCACAACGAAAATCCTGAAGATTTGCAAACCGAAACTTCGATTTCTGAACTGGATGAACTTCCGGTAGACTATTTGTTCAGAGATTTTGAGGAGATGAACAAAATTGAACAAAAAGCTTTGCAATTATCTGAGGGAAAAGTGCTGGATATTGGTGCGGGTGCGGGATCTCATGCTTTATATCTTCAAAATGAAAAGGCTCTGGATGTTTTAGCACTGGATATTTCACCGAAATCTATCGAAGTATGTCAACTGAGAGGTGTTAAGAAAGCAATCAGTAATAATATTCTTGATTTTTCAGGGGAAACCTTTGACACCATTATCTTATTGATGAATGGGACCGGGATTTTTGAAAGCCTGGCTAAAATTGATACTTATTTTCAAAAATTATATACCTTATTAAATGAGAATGGACAAATTTTAATTGACAGTACGGATATTCTCTATATGTTTGACCGCGATAAAGATGGGGGAGTTTATATTCCAGCCGGAGGGTATTACGGAGAACTGGACTATGTTGTTCATTACAAAGGGGAATCTGAAGAGCCTATCACATGGCTTTACCTTGATTTTAATACCTTGAAAAATGCAGCAGAGAATAATGGCTTTAAGATAGAGAAAGTTGTAAAGGACGAAGATTCTTTTCTTGCCAAACTAACTAAATAATAAAGAGAGACTCGCTGTGTGCTGAAAGAGAGGTCATCTCAATACCTATATAATGTCATTCTGTAGACCGGAATGACATTTTTTGTATACCCAACTTTCTCCTAGCCCCGATAGGAGCGGTTACCCCACAGCAGGCCCGGGTTGTAAGGGTTAGCGCGAGGAGTAAAAGCAGATAGCGGGATTCAGCTCCTAAGTGTCCGAATCATTCTGGCTAACGGAAAATAGGAAAACCACTCTTCATAATAAAAAAACATAAGAACAGCAGTACCTGCACATACAATGACAGGAAGCAGGTAGGATTTCGGACGGTAGGGTAGTTTTTTGGGAACACTTATAACCCATATAATGAGCATGCCGATTGCACCTGCTGCAATAACTCCCATTTCCGGGCTGTACCGGGAAGTTGCACCGGAATCAAAATGCGATGACAATATATATTTCTGGAAAATAAAGAAAAGTAAACCGAATGTCAGGCTGGCAAAAGCAGCTGTGTATTTTTTTAATTTAATTAAATTCAGCGAGAGTAAAACGGCACCGGGAATCGGGGTGAAAAAAATACTGCTGATGAGGATGGTGGTTCTTGAATACAGTCTTACTGCATTGGGATCTTCTGTGATGTGATCTTTCCAGACTTCCTGCTCTTCGGCAATTTTTGCTTCTTGGGCTTCTTTTTTATGTTGAATCAGCTGCTGAATGGCTGTTTTTTCCTGTCCGGTGAATACACGTCCTCTTTCTTCTAAAATTTCAAAAGCGATCTGCACGGCTTCCGGAACAAAACGATTGCCCGCTTTGAGATAGTATTCCAGTTCAGAATCGGAGAGTTTCTTTAATACGCTTCTCTTGACCATAAATATTATAGCGGCAAATGTAAAATAAATATATATACAATATGTGAAATCATTTCAAAGAGAGCAGATAAGATTTAAAAAGGCTGCTTCTGATAGAAACAGCCTGTGTTATTTGTACGGGACTTTAATTATCCGATTTCAATACCGTTTTCAACATTGCTGTCGTCCGGTGTTACGAAAGATAATTTTCCGTCTGGTTTTGTTGTTAATAATAACATTCCCTGAGATTCAATGCCTCTGATTTTTCTTGGAGCAAGGTTGAGTAAAATCATCACCTGCTTACCGATTAGTTCTTCCGGAGTGAAGCTTTCTGCAATTCCTGAAACAACAGTTCTTACGTCTACACCGGTATCAACGGTAAGTTTTAATAATTTATCTGCTTTTTCTACTTTTTCGGCTTCTGTAATGGTAGCTGTTCTAAGGTCTATTTTAGTAAAATCATCAAAAGTGATCTCTTCTTTCATAGGATTTGCGTTAGGATTTGTTTTTTTATTGTTTTGTTTAGTGTCTTCAAGTTTCTGAATCTGCGCTTCAATCACGTCATCTTCGATTTTTGAGAAAAGAAGGGATGATTCGTTGATTTTGTGGCCTGTTTCAATTAAAACCGACTGGTTTTCGATAGTTTCCCAGCTTTTCTTTTCTACATTGAACATGTTCAATAGTTTTTCGGAGCTGAACGGCATAAAAGGTTCACATAGCTGCGCCAGAGCTACCGCGATCTGGGCTCCAACAAACAGGGACTGCGCTGCTTTTTCAGGATGTTCTTTGATGGTCTTCCACGGCTCTTCTGTCTGGAGATACTGGTTTCCGAAGCGGGCAAGATTCATTAAAGCTGTTAATGAATTTCTGAATTCGTAGTTTTCAAGGAAGGTGGAAATTTCTTTCGCTGATTTGCGTATTTCCTGTAATTCAGGACTGTTTGCGTCTCCCTGAGGAACAATGCCATCGTAATATTTATGGATAAGAACAGCAACTCTGTTGATGAAGTTTCCGAAGATTCCTACTAATTCGGAATTGTTCTTCGTCTGGAAATCTTTCCATGTAAAGTTGTTATCTTTTGTTTCAGGCGCTGAAGAAAGAAGCGCATATCTTAAAACGTCCTGTTGTCCCGGGAAGTCTTCTACATATTCGTGTGCCCATACTGCCCAGTTTCTTGACGTTGAGATTTTGTCATTCTCAAGGTTCAGGAATTCAAATGCAGGAACATTTTTCGGCATGATATAGTCTCCGTGTGCTTTCATCATGGCAGGGAAGATGATACAGTGGAATACGATATTATCCTTTCCGATAAAGTGTACCAGATCACTGTTTTCATTTTGCCAGTAATCTTTCCAGTCTTTTCCGTTTTTCTCTGCCCATTCCTGAGTAAAAGAAATATAGCCGATGGGAGCATCAAACCAGACGTAAAGTACTTTTCCTTCTGCATCCGGAAGCGGAACCGGAACACCCCAGTTCAGGTCTCTGGTCATGGCACGTGGTTTTAGACCGTCATTAAGCCATGATTTCACTTGTCCGTACACATTCGGTTTCCAGTCGTCTTTATGACCTTCAATAATCCATTCATTGAGGAAATCTTCATATTCATTTAAAGGCAGATACCAGTTTTTGGTTTCTTTAAGAACCGGCACATTTCCGCTTAACATGGATTTAGGGTTGATCAGCTCTGAAGGAGAAAGGGTAGAACCGCATTTCTCACACTGGTCTCCATAGGCGTTTTCATTTCCACAATTCGGACATGTTCCTACAATATATCGGTCCGCAAGGAATTCTCCTGCCTGCTCATCGAAATACTGTTCGGACATTTCTTCAGTGAATTTTCCTTTTTCATATAAAACCTTAAAGAAATCCTGGCTGGTTTCATAATGTTTTTTAGACGTTGTTCTTGAGTATTCATCAAATGAGATTCCAAGGTCAGAAAAGGATTTTTTGATGATTCCGTGATATTTATCCACGATATCCTGTGGAGTAACTCCTTCTTTTTTAGCTCTTATGGTGATAGGAATCCCATGTTCATCTGAACCACAGATAAACGCTACATCTTTTCCTAATCTTCTCTGAAATCTTGCGTAAACATCCGCAGGAATATAAACACCTGCCAAATGTCCTATATGAACCGGTCCGTTTGCATAAGGCAAAGCTGCCGTAATCATCTTTCTGTTTGACATTTATAGTAAAGTTTTGACTGCAAAGATAAGGATTATCTGTTGAATACCGCTCTTTGTGGAGTTATTATGATTGTAGAGCCCTTTTTTAGCGGTTGAAAGTGAAATAAAGTTAAACATTTGTTTAACTTTATGTTAAAGCTGTGTTTATATTATGCAAAACATAGCGTCTGGTAAATTGTTGAAATTTAGATAATTAATTTAATAAAGTATCGTAATATACATAATTTTATCCTAATTTATATTAATTTTATGATAATTATATTTTTTTTATAAATTGCAAAACTGGCTGCAAGCCAGAATGAACAAAAACGAAACTATATAAAAATAAGATTGTGAAGAATTTTACAACGGTATTAAAAGTTGCGCCCGCTTTTTTATTGGCCAGTACAATAATGCACGCGCAGACAAAAGACTCTGTCACAAAGGAAAAGAAAATTGAAGAGGTTGTTTTAGTAGGGTATGGAAAACAGAAAAAATCTGATCTTACGGGATCTATTACTGCTGTTTCTGAAAAGGATTTTAACAAAGGGGCAATTGTATCTGCAGATCAATTAATTACAGGTAAGGCTCCCGGAGTAAGGATTACAAATGCCGGTGGATCACCGGATTCTGCTCCAAATATCAGAATCAGAGGAGGTTCTTCCTTTAGTGCTAATAACAATCCCTTAATTGTAATCGACGGAGTGCCGCTGGATACCAATAATCCTGCAGGTGTAGGTAATCCCCTAAATTTGATAAATCCTAATGATATTGAATCTTTTTCAATATTAAAAGATGCTTCTGCAACGGCAATTTACGGAAACAGAGGTTCAAATGGGGTTATTATCATCAAGACGAAAAGAGGAGGCGGAAAGCTTAAGGTGAATTTAAGTACGAATGTCTCTGTGGGTACGGTAACAAGGTATATTGATGTGATGAATGCCGATGAATTTACAAAATTCGTCAATCAGAATTACCCTAATTATAATTATTTACTGGGTGTAGGAGGCAATTCAGCAAACCCAACCCAGCCGGGGAAGATCTATAATACAGACTGGCAGAAAGCGATTTACAGAAATTCTGTTTCTTCAGATAATAACCTAAGTGTTTCCGGGAGTCTATTTAATAAGGTTCCTACAAGATTATCAGTTGGATATAACAGAACTGAAGGGGTGATTAAAACCAGTGATTATGAAAGATTTTCAGCCGGTTTAAATATTACACCTTCTTTTTTTGATAATCATTTAAAAGTGGATGTCAGTTTGAAAGGGTTATTTTCAAATCTGAATGCAATTGATGATGGCGGAGCAATCGGAGGCGCTATTAATATGAATCCAACATTACCGATTTATCAGGCTCAAACCAGTTTAACGGGGGATCCGTATAACAGATTTGGCGGATATTATCAGAATACTGTTCTGAAAGGGAATCAATACCTTATTCAGGGACAGAGCAATCCTTTGGCAATTCTTATGCAGAGGACTTCTCCTCAGAAGATTGCTAAGTTTCTAGGAAATGCTGAGATTAATTATAAATTTCATTTTTTGCCTGATTTAAGAGCTATTGTTAATTTAGGTTTGGAAGCTTCGAGATCTAATCTGAAAACAGTGTATTCAGACAATGCAATTGCAACGTACAGGAATCCGCAAAATCTGTTTGTTCCGAACGATTATGTGTTCAGTCCGGGTGTTGATTATGCTGAACATCAGAATATTGTCAATCAGACCATGGATGCTTATTTAGTATATGAGAAAAAATATTCAGGTTTTCTTTCTCATTTTCTGGTTCAGGGAGGGTATTCTTATCAGAACTTTAAAAATGATGGTTATAAGGAGCAATACAGATATGATGATGTGACCGGAAAAAGAGTTTCCAATCCGGGGACTGCTTTAAACCCAACCAACAGATATTATAATGTACTGAACTTACAGTCTTTCATAGGAAGAGCAAATATTGACTTCTATGATAAATATTTATTTACCCTGAACTTCAGAGCAGATGCTTCTTCTTTGTTTCAAAAGGGGGAAAGATGGGGGTACTTTCCCGGAGTAGGATTTGCCTGGAAGATTAATAAAGACTTCTTTACTGATTCTTCATCTGTAAGAGATCTTAAATTGAGATTAGGCTGGGGTAGAACAGGAAATGCTGATATTGTAAGTGTTGCAGGATTCTATCCTTCAAGTCCATATTTTTCTATTGGTGGGGCAAACTCCCAATATTTTCCCGGTGTTGGAACATATAGTGCATTACCGTTCAATCCAGGTCTGACATGGGAAACTACAGATACCTGGAACGGAGGTATTGATTTTTCATTCTTCAGACAAGAGAGAGTAACAGGTAGCATTGATGTTTATAAAAGAAAAACTACAAATCTTTTAGCAAAGGTACCGTTGCCTGCAGGACAGGGTTTAAGTAATGAGTTTACCACTAATGTCGGCTCTCTCGAAAATAAAGGAGTTGAATTTAATGTAACGGTAGTTCCTGTAAAGAATGAGAATGTAAACTGGTCGGTATCAGGTAATATAGGATATAATGATTCTAAAATATTAAGCCTGGGAGATGTCAGTTATTTCCCTGATAATTCCAGTACTCTTCCTATTGGAACAGGTATTAAGATTGCCAACAATGCTATAGGATATCAGCCTTATTCTGCATGGGTATTGGAACAGGTTTATGACGCTAACGGCAGACCTCTTGATAATGTATATGTAGATAGAAATAATGATGGAGTTATCAATGAAAAAGATAGATATTATAAAGCAATAAGACCTAGATGGACCTATGGTTTCAGTACTTCTTTAACTTATAAAAACTGGGATTTTAATGCTGCATTCAGAGGACAGATAGGAGGATTGATTTATAATACAAGAAAATTAGCACAAGGTTTTAAGAGTTATACGGTACCTCAAAATTCACAAAACTTAAATAATGTTTTAGCTTCCACTGCAGATTCTCCATTTACATTGTCGGATAACCTTTACTTCTCAGACTATTTTTTAGAAGATGCAACATTCCTGAAACTTGATAATGTAACAGTAGGTTATTTATTTAAAAATGTGTTTAAAAATACAAATGTAAGAGTATACGCTTCTGTCAATAATGTCTATACTTGGACAAATTATTCAGGACAGGATCCTGAAAACTTTACTGGTATTGATAATAATTTCTATCCAAGACCACGAACGTATACTATTGGATTTAATTTTAATTTCTAAAAGCATTAAAAATGAAAAATACTAAATATAAAGTACTGGTTCTTCTGGCTTTCTTGGCTGTGAATACATCTTGTCTTAATGATTTAAATACAGAACCTAAAGTAGAACAAACTTTAGAAAACCTATTGGCAGCAGATCCAAATGCAGTAGAGGGCTTATTATCAAGGTTATATGCTAGTTTTGCACTTTCAAGTGTGGAAGGACCAGATAAATCTGATATTTCAGGAGCTGATCCGGGAGAGTCACCATTCGTAAGAGGGCTCGTCAACCTGCAGGATTTTACTGCAGATGATATGAAAAATAGATGGGGTGATAATGGGCTGGACCAGTTAACAACAACTACCAACTGGACTTCGAATAATAAATTTTTCAAGTATGTTTATGACAGAATCTATTATACAATTCCACAGGCAACGAATTTAATTCTTATTATGAAAAGTGATAAGGTGAATTATGCAAATAAAAATCAAGTTGTAGATGAATTGAGATTTTTAAGAGCTTTATCTTATTATTATTTAATAGATTTATTTGGAAAGGGAGTATTGGTAAATGATGACAATTTCAATACAAGTGCACTTTTACCGGAAATGTCAAGAAAAGATCTGTTCAATTATGTTGAAAGTGAATTACTGGCGATAGAAGCTTCACTGCCTGCGACGAATTCCTATGGTAGAGCCAATAAGTCTTGCGCAAGAATGCTTTTAGCTAAATTATATCTTAACGCGGAAGTATATACAGGAACGGCGAGATATAATGATGCTGCAAGTTTGATCAATAAAATTATTAACGAAGGAGGGTATCAGTTGGAAGCCAATATCAGAAAAAATTTCTCATCGGATAATAATACTTCCAAGGAAATCATTTTTCCACTTTTAGCAGATGCGGTATCCAGCCAGAGTTTTGGAAATACCACTTACCTTGTTAATGGAAGTATAAGTACAGATACTATGGTACCTGCGGATTTTGGAGCTAAACAAGGATGGGCCGGTCACAGAGCTACTAAAGCCTGGTACGGATTATTTGGTAACAGTATTGCGGATCTTCAGGCAAGCCCTGATAAAAGAGCAAAACTATTCTGGACCCAAGGTCACAACTGGGAAATGAACGATTATAAAACATGGTCTGACGGACTTCCTTCAGATAAGTTTTGGAATAAAGATTCAAATGGTGTCGGAGGTGCGACAGATTTCTCTTCAACAGATTTTCCGCTATTCAGACTTGCTGATGTCTATCTGATGTATGCTGAGTGTGCTTTAAGAGGCGCATCAGGAGTGACAGTTCCTCAGGGGCTTATCTATCTAAATCAGGTAAGAGCAAGAGCAGGAGCTACACAATTGAGTTCAATAAATTTAGATATAGTTTTGGATGAGAGAGCCAGAGAATTGAATTTTGAAGGAATGAGAAGACAGGATCTTATCCGATTTGGTAAATTTACGGGAGGAACATATGTATGGCCATGGAAAGGGGGTGTGAAAAATGGAACTTCAATTTCAGATAACTATAAAATATTCCCAATTCCAAGCAGTGCTTTGCAGGCGAATCCTAATTTAACTCAAAATCCTGGCTATTAATTTAAAATTGAATTAAAATGAAAAATATTTTTAAAATATTTCTAATAGGAATAGTGAGTTATCTCATTGTTTCCTGTAGAGAAGATGATGATAAAATTGTTCTTAATAATACATCAAACGGAAGCTTAACAGTCAATAAAACGGCCATTGTTTTAGATGAGACTTTAGCTAATGAAGCTGCTTTAAATTTTACGTATACAAATCCGACTTTTAATCCTAATGTAGTTTTTGCAAACTCTGTAGAATTTGCAGTAGCAGGAACTAATTTTAAATCAAGTGCAGCTCAAACTGTATCAATGGATCAAAAGACATTCTCATTAACCCATCTACAGCTAAATACAATTCTAGGGACATTAAATGTTGCGCCCAATGCTGCAAAAGCTATTGAAGTCAGATTAAAATCAGCTTTAAATGCTACCACTGTGTATTATTCTAATGTATTAACGATTAATATTACTGGATATGCTCCAAACCCGGATCTGATTTATCCTAAAATTAATGTACCGGGCGGATTCGGTGGAGCTGCCGGATATGCAAATTGGGAACCTACCAATACTGCTAATTTATTCTCTCCTGAGAAAAATGATAAATACAGAGGATTTCTTTATATTACCGATCTGACAGGAGAAAACGGACAGTATAAGTTTACAATTAATGAAAGCTGGTCAGAGAATAAAGGAGATGACGGAACTAATTCAGGGAAACTTCTTTTAGGAGGTTCAAACATTAAGTCATCGGTAACCGGAACGTATTATGTTAAAGTAGACTGGGCTGCTAATACCTATTCTAATGTTATTGCAAACTTTGGGATTATTGGTGATGCTACACCTACGGGTTGGGATTCTGATACAGACTTTGTATACAATCCCATTAGTAAGACTTATATAATTAATTCAATTGCCCTGACGAATAATGGCGTGTTTAAATTCAGAGCAAATGATGACTGGGTGATGAAATTTCAGCCAAAAGATGCTGATCAGACTCTGGTTTCCGGAATGAGTGTACAATCGTATTTAAATTCAGAAGGAACAGTAACAGGAGATTCAGGATATAAAGTTTCACAGGCGGGTAATTATAAAATAGAGCTGGATTTGCATAACTCAGCTTATTATAAATTAACTGTTACAAAATTGTAAATAAAAATCAAATTATAAATGGCAGAGTGCTGCAGTAAAGCAGTACTTTGTCTGTTTTAAAGTTAATAAATAGTCATTATGAAGAAAATTACAGTTGGAGCCCTTTTGCTCTCAATGATGTTTGTAGGTGTGAAAGCACAATCTTTAAAATCTCCGGACGGTAAGTTCGAAATGAATTTTCAGCTGAAAGACGGAGTACCTTACTACAACCTTAAATACAACGGAGGAGTAGTAGTTGAAGATTCTAAATTAGGGTTAAGATTATTTAAAGACACTGCTATTAAATTTGCTTCCGAAATTGCGAAACCAGAAGATGCAAAATTCGATCTTAATAACGGTTTTGCCAAAGTAGAGGAAAAAAGAGACTCCAAAAATGAAAAATGGCAACCGGTTCTTGGAGAAAAGAAAAATTATATCAATAATTATAATGAACTGGCTGTTACCCTGAATCAGGCTTCTACAGACAGAAGTATTGTCGTAAAATTCAGATTGTTCAATGACGGACTGGGGTTCAGATACGAATTCCCGCAGCAGAAAAATCTTAATTATTTTGTCATCAGAGAAGAAGACTCGGAAATTGATTTTCCTACCGATATGAAAGCATGGTGGATCGTAGCGGACTATGACTCTCAGGAATATCAGTATCAGGAAACAAAAGTTTCTGAAATTCCGTCAAAATGGGCTCAGGCGTATGATGCTAATGCTTCTCAGACATTGGTGAAAAATGCAGTTCAGTCACCGTTGATGCTTAAAAGAGAAGGAAAAGAACCTTTGTATATTAATGTTGCGGAGGCAGCCGTATTAGATTATCCGGCTTCTCATTTAGAAGTAGATGCACAGAATTTTAAGTTCAAGACGCATTTAACAGCAGACAGACAAGGAGCTAAAGGATATATCCAGACTCCTTCTACAACACCGTGGAGAACAATCATTGTAGCTCCGAAAGCAGAACAGGTGATGGACTCTAAAATGATTTTCAACCTTAATGAGCCGACGAAATATAAAGATACCTCTTATATCCACCCTACAAAATATATGGGGGTATGGTGGGAAATGATCATCGGAAAATCACAATGGGCATATTCTACTGCTGAAAATGTTCATATCGATAAAACAGACTTCACCAAATTAACGCCTAATGGAAAGCATGCCGCTAACAACACAAAAGTTAAAGAATATATTGACTTTGCAGCTGAAAACGGCTTTCAGGGATTATTGATCGAAGGATGGAATATCGGTTGGGAAGACTGGTTCGGACATTCTAAAGATTTTGTTTTCGATTTCATTACACCTTACCCGGATTTTGATATCAAAATGTTGAACGAGTATGCCCATTCTAAAGGTATTAAGCTGATCATGCACCATGAAACATCAGGTTCTGCGGCAAACTATGAAAGGTGGTCTGACAAAGCATTCCAGCTGATGAACAAATATGGCTATGATGCTGTGAAAACTGGATATGTAGGAGATATTATTCCCAGAGGAGAACATCATTATTCTCAATGGATGATCAACCATTATTACAGAATTGCTGAAAAAGCAAATGAATATAAAATCATGGTCAATTCTCATGAGTCCGTACGCCCTACAGGAGAAAGCCGTACCTATCCGAACTATATCTCTGCGGAAGCAGCCCGTGGTACGGAATATGAAGCTTTCGGTGGAAACAAACCAGACCATCAGACCGTTCTTCCGTTTACAAGATGGATGGGAGGTTCAATGGACTATACACCAGGAATTTTCGAGACCAAATTAGACTATTATTTCCCTGGAGATAATCGTTCTGTGAAAACAACACTGGCTAAACAGCTTGCATTATATGTAACGATGTATATGCCGCTTCAGATGGCCGCAGATCTTCCTGAAAATTATAAGAAGCATATGGATGCATTTCAGTTTATCAAAGATGTAGCGGCAGACTGGGATGATACGAAGATCTTAGCCGCAGAACCGGGAGATTATGTCATCACGGCAAGAAAAGCAAAAGGAACGGAAAACTGGTTTGTGGGAGGAATTACGGATGAAAACAAACGCGATTACACGGTAGACTTCTCATTCCTGGATAAAGGAAAAAAATATGAAGCAACGATCTATGAAGATGGAAAAGATGCAGATTATATCGATAATCCTCAAAGCTATCATATCTATAAAAAAGAGATTACAGGCAAATCAAAAATTAATTTTAAAATGGTAAGAAGTGGTGGTTTCGCTATCTCCATTAAACCTGTAAAATAAATTGTAACAGCAATCATAAAAATCCCCGGCTCGCAGAGCCGGGGATTTTGTTTTTTATAATAACATTTTGTTTTTCAGTTAAAAAAAATAAATAATTAATCAAAAATTATTTTGTTTTTTAAAATATTTATCTATATTTGGTGATATAAGAAAACTATTAATCAAAAATTATTTTAACATGAAAAAGAAACTTCAAATTTCCAGTAATCTAGAACAAAAAGAAATTCTTAAAAAATCAATCCAGAACTCTGAAAAAGAAAATGTGGATCTTTACAAATCTATTTTTGGAGGCCGTGGTAATATCGGTATCGTTCTTCCGGGTGATAATTGTGGTGTAGTTGCTGTTACAGGAGCTTCCGCAGCATACGATAGAGTTATCGATACTTTTTTAAGAGCTTAAAATTACTGTTTTTTAAAAAATTTAAGTTCTTCGTTAGTTAAATAGCGAAGAACTTTATTATTAATAGAGATATGGTTACTTCTTTTGTTCTAAAGGTTGCAAGCAGATGCAACCTCAACTGTTCTTATTGTTATATGTATAATTTAGGAGACAAAACATATTTGGAGCAGCCTAAATTAATGTCCATAAAGACTGTAAAAACATTCGTTGAAAAATTATCACGATATAGTACTGAAAATGGAATAAAAGCTTTTCAGATTGTATTTCATGGAGGAGAACCTTTGCTTTTCCCCAAAGAATTTTACAGAGAAAGTATAAGGATATTTAGAGAAACACTCAATGATTCCTATTTTGATTTTGTAATTCAGACCAACGGTGTCGGATTAAATGAAGAATGGTACAGCCTCTTTAAAGAACTGAATATTCGCGTCGGAATCAGTATAGACGGACCTAAAGAATATCACGATAAATACCGTGTTTTTCATAACGGTAAAGGATCCTATGATGATGTGCGGAATGCTATTCAGCTTGGACTGGATAACGGGATGCATGGAGTTCTGTCTGTCGTTAACCTTGCTATTATTCCTTCAGAACTTTATCAGGAGTTTAAAAACCTTGCTATTCCGAGTTTTAATCTTCTCCTTCCGGATGGACATTTTGATAAATTGCCTGACGGAATACTTCGTGAAAAGGTAAATACCTATGGCTATACGCCTTTTGCAGATTGGCTCATAGAGTTGTTTGAAATATGGAAAAGTGATCCGGAAAGACCTAATATGAGGTTCTTCAAAACTCTTATTCAGCTTGTTGCCGGTGAAGAAATTGGAGATCAGATGGTAGGTCTGAAAAAAAATGGAGTAGCAGTAGTGGAAACCAACGGGAATCTGGAAGTAGCAGATTCTATAAGAGCCTGTTATGAAGGGATTACCAGGAATGATATTAATATTCATACTCATGAAATTGCAGCTGTCCTGGAAGATCCTCTTTTTGATATTTATATCCATTCTCATCAGATGGTCAATGTGAAATGCAGTCAGTGTCCGATTTATGAAATTTGTGGCGGTGGTTTTCTGCTCAACAGATATTCAGAAGAAAATGGGTTCGACAATCCTACGATTTACTGCCATGATATGATAAAGCTGGTGAGCCATATACAGAATGATCTTATCGATAGTCTTCCGGAAGATATTTGTGAAGACATGAAACTTACCAAAGTTTCGTATGATGAAATTGTAGCGGAACTGGAAAACATGCCTTATAATGATCCGCAGCAGGAGATAAAAGAAAAATTATTAGCCTATAGTTTAGTATGAATTTAAAAGAAGGTATTAGAGTTTACAATCGGCAGATTGATAATATAAAAGATCAGATCAGTATCAATTCAGGGGTTGTACCTGTTGAAAATAATGATCCTGAGATTGAATATTACCACAATGCTTATTTACCCAATTCAGATTGGCGAATGCTGACTGATCAGGAATACAGAAGAATTTTTACAGCGAATGAGGACAGTCGAATGTTTAATACTTTGGGAATGGGAGTCATTCCGTTATCTTTAGAGCATTTATTTAAAAGTCTGAAACTCAGTGAATGTGAGTCGCTTTTTGATGTTCCGAAGCAATTTGAAAAAAATGAAGAGCTTATTAAAAAGCTTAATCAGGAATTGAATGCTTTTTTGGATCAGAAATCTGCAGCCGGGAAATATAAATTCCACAGAATTGCCAGATCATTGCCCGATATGCAAAGCACAACTTTTCATCATACTGGTCATAATACTTTTAAATATACAGGATTACATATTGATAAAAGTATTTTTTTTACTCCTCATACGGCGTATAAATCAGATAACAGAATTTCAATTAATATCAGTACTGAACCCCGTTTTCTCTATTTTATTAATCTCACGCTAAGGCAGATTTTTACTAAAATTCAGAAAAAAAAATCAGAAAAAATTACGTCCGAAAATATTGTTGAAGAATTTTTTAAGCTTTACCCTGATTACCCTGTTTTGAGACTGGAAATAAAACCCTATCAATATTATATTGCGCCCACGGATAACCTTATTCATGACGGGACCACATTAGGAAATAAATTCTTTGATATTACCATGGTTTATACAGGTGTATTTGATAAATACTAGATATACCTGCAAATAGCAAGAAACTCAATATGAAAAAACTAAAACCGGGAATTAAGATATACCTGAATGGACATGAAGAGACCGTTCAGATCAATTCAGGTACCCTACATCACTCTGAGCAAACGCCGAACGAGATTATTTTTAAAAATGAAAAATTTGTTCAAAGATATGAACCGGAGGCGTACCTTCCTAAAAGAGACTGGCGTACACCTACTGTAGAGGAATATAAAATTTTTACAGGAGATCACAAAAATAAAAAGGATTATAATTCTGTTTTTACAGGAAAAATTTCTGATGATATCAAAGAACTTTTTATTAAACTGGATTTACAGACTGCAGAGACAGAAGCTGAAGTATATGATCGATTCAGGAAAAACGAAATGCTGGTCAATCAGATTAATGGTAAATTAAATACATTTCTGGAGAGTATTTCTCTGGCCCCGTTTAAACTGATGAGTCTGGCGGCTAATTTTGCAAACAGTGAAATAGTTTCTTTAGATAAAAGAAACCTGCCCTCAGGATATACTGCTAATGAAGTCAGATTTATAGGAGTACATAAAGACAGTTCCAAAGATATGACGCTGCATACGGCCCATAAATTCGGCAACCGTATTGCATTCAATCTGGGAAAAGAATCGAGATATTTACTCATTATTAATCTTTCCATGCTTCAGGTTTATAACATGATCAAAAAGAAAATTGATATTAAAGAAAATGAAGTGAACAATAAAAATATTACTTCTTATTTTTTTAAGCTTTTTCCTGATTATCCGGTTTTAAGAATAGAGCATAAACCTTATCATTATTATATAGCTCCTACAGATAATTGTTTTCATGACGGATCTACGATGGGAAACCGTTCTCTTGATATTCTTATGACCTATCTCGGAAAGTTTTTAATTTAATGCCCTCTTTTAATATGAAATATACACTGGCTTTTTTAGTATCATTTTTTTCAATCCTTCAGATAATGGCTCAGAAAAAACTTCCCATATTGAAGGCCAATTCTTCCAAAGCAATTTTCATTGAAGAAGATAATGGCCTGAAAACAGACTGGAATATTGATCCGTCTCTAAAACCTGATATCTATACTGTTTCCAGAATGGTAAACAGCTCGAAAATAATAAAGGTGAAAACAGATATTGATTCCCTCAGAATAACAATAAAAAAAGGTGAGAAAAAAGATTTTATTATACTTCTGAAAGGCAAAGATTCATGTATGACAAGGATTGAGTGTGCACCCTCTAAAGATTTTAGTAGTGTAAAGCCTGCTTTCCATGATACTATACGTATGGGAATTAACGAACAGAATACAATGTTTGTAAAAGCAGCTCTAAACAAAACAGACTCTCTTACATTGAATTTCGATACGGGAAGCAGTAACCTCTCTCTTACTCAGGAAGCTTTACAGAATAAAATTAAACAATCCTTAAAATCAGGCGTAAATATTCTGTCTCTCGGAAATAAAAAATATCAGGATTTCAGAATTTATAAAGTAGAACTGACAGGACATGGTACAGATGGAAGATTTGGCTGGGATCTCTTTGATGGAATGGTGGTAGAGCTTAATTATGACCTGGGAAATATGATTGTACATTCTCAGCTTCCGGAAAAAGTGAGAAAAGATAAAGCGTATGAAAAATTAAACCTTACTTTTTATGATAAATTATTTTTTGTAGAAACAACAATACAACAGGGGGCTGTGAAAAATAAAGATTGGTTCCTGTTTGATACCGGTTATCAGAGAACCGTAATGCTGGATGGTCCTTTACTAAGAGAACAAAAATTTCCTACCGATAAGATGAAGGTTATAAAGAAAGTGATGATGAGAGGAGCTAAAGGAAACGAAATTCCGGTTGTTACCGCCAATCTTGAAACCCTTAGTCTGGGTAAATACAGCCTCAACAATATTCCGGCCCAGTTGCTTTCTGAAAGCAGACCGGTTAATGATAAAAAAATGAATATTCTGGGAAATGAAATTCTTAAAAGGTTTAATGTTTTTCTGGATTTTCAGACTAATACTGTTTATATAAAGCCCAATACATTGTTTAATGAAGGCTATATTGAAAAACAATAATAAGCCGGTATAAAGAAATAGCTCAAATAAAAAATCCTTAAAGGCTTCCGTCTTTAAGGATTTTTTACTCTAACTTGAAATGTATTCAGGTTCTGAGGTTTCAGACTGTTGAGGTACAGTGGGTTGCTGTTTCTTTTTTATTTTTTCACTGTATTCCTTTTGATACTGTTTAACCGTTTTTCCGGTACCGTCATGTCTCCATCCCGGTGAATAAAAAAGATATTTTATTCTGGTTATAAAAGAAATGCCGGGTTGTCTGATATCTTTTCCTATTCTTCTCCATTCGTAAAACAGAACTGTGGCAGGGTCTTTAGACTCCATTTTAGGATATATTCCATACTTAACCGGTACTTCAGGATCTTCTTTTTCAAAGGTCCCGAAGATTTTATCCCAGATAATCAGGCCCATACCCATATTACGGTCCAGGTATTTGATATTACACGCGTGATGTACACGGTGGTGGGAAGGCGTTACCAGAATATATTCCAGAAAGCCCATACTTTTGATGGATTGTGTATGGACGAAAGTTCCATAGATCTGAATAGCAGAATAAGCTACCATAACATGCAGAGGGTGAAATCCTATGAATGCCAGAGGGGAGAAGAATAAATATCTGTACAAAGGCTGAAATACAGGACTTCTGAATCCTGTAGTAATATTGAAATAATCAGAATTATGATGGGTAATATGTACTGCCCAGAATACACGGGAATGATGATCTACATAATGATGGACGTAATAGGCAAAATCCTGAGCCAGAAATACCGCAATCCAGTACCATATCCCAACTTCCCAATCAAAAATACGATGATAGTAAAAGAACATCATGACCAGCATAGAGAACCCTTTCATGATGATATCCAGGCTATAATTTAAAAGGGCTAAGAGTACATTGGTAGCCACATCTTTGGTTTCATAAAGCTTTTCTTTATTGAAATGGCTATAGGCCATCTCTATAAAGATAATACCCGCAAACATAGGAATAGCCCAGGGATACACAATATCCGGCCCATCACTTTCAAACATTTTACTAAAATCAAACATTTTTTTCTGTAAAACTAAACATAAATTATGTTATTTTGTATTAAATCTTGTTTTTGTTTAGGTACATTTTATTGACTTTTGATAAAATATGAAAAAATTAATAAAGGTTTTTGTGATATATCTAATTGTTTAAAATAGAAATAACCTATTCCTGCATTTCTTTTCTTATTTCACGCATCCCTTTTCCAAAATGATTTTTCATCATTCTGTTAAGATGGCTGCTGTCTGTAAATCCCAGATCTAAAGCAATTTCCTGTATAGGAAGATCAGTAAACTTTGCCCTGGATTGGGCAATTCTTAATTTAGACTTTAATAAATAGTCTTGAAATCTTTCTGAAGAATTTCGTTTAAAATATTCACTAAAGTAAGTTTCGGAAATATGAAACTGCTGAGACAAATATTTTACACTTAATTTTTGTGGATCCAGAATGTTGAAACTGATAAAGTTGAGCAGATCAACAAACTTATCATCATTAAAAGTTCTTCCACCCCAGTTCCGGTGTTGAATATTTCTGCAAATAACTGCAAGTACGGATACTAATATATTTTGAATGATAAATGCAGAGCAAATATCTTTTTGATTGTACTCATACAGGATAACATCTAATAGCCTTTTCAGTTGTTTTTTATCATCAGGATGGTTGATGAGCTCTCCTGCAAGATGATGATGGTTACCCATAATAAAATTTAAACGGCTAAACCAGTTGCTGTAATCAATATAACTATTAGAATCAGGCAGAAAATAAGATCCTACAAACCTAATGAACAAAAAACGGGTGGGTTTTTCAATGATGTATTGATGACATTTAGCTGCAGGCAGTAGAAAGATACCGCTTTTTTCATAAGCGTAGTCTGTATCATTTACTCTATGAAAACCTTTGCCATTGAGAATATAAACCAATTCAAAATAATTGTTTTTGCGGTTTCTGTTTTTCCATTCATCGTATTCAACGATTTCAATTGAAAAGGTATCGTGCATTACATCCATGATACAAAATTATTATTTTTTGATTTTCAAAAGTTAATTTCCAATAATCTTACTGTTTTATCAAACAATATTACCTTGTTTTTGAGCTGAACATCTTCAATTTTGTTGAAAAATAAAAGATGTATGAAAGCAGTACAGTTAAGCCAATTCGGCATTGAAAATTTAAAAATAGAAGACGTTAAGAAACCAAGTCCCAAACGCGGGGAAGTATTGGTTCGTATAAAAGCTGTTTCATTGAATTACCTGGACATTTTATTGGCAAATGGTAACTTTGGCAATAAACTTCCCGGTTTTCCTTATACACCTGCCTCAGATGGTGCAGGGATTATTGAAGAATTAGGAGAAGACGTTAAAGGATGGAAAGCTGGTGACCGGGTAGCTGTTCAATATGTACAGAATTGGATCAAAGGGGACTTTAATGCAGAACACAATACAAGAGTTGCATGGCAAACCCAGGGCGTTTTGGCAGAATATGTATGCCTTCCTGAATATGGAATTGTAAAAGCTCCTGAAAACCTAAGTTTTGAAGAAGTATCTACTTTACCTATTGCAGCTTTAACAGCCTGGTACGCATTGTTTAATCAGGCCAAACTTCAGTTGGGGCAAACTGTTCTAACACAAGGCACCGGAGGTGTTTCTATTTTTGCACTGCAGTTGGCAAAGGCTGCAGGAGCAAAAGTAATAGCGACTACAAGCACTGAACAAAAAGCACAAAAGTTATTACAATTGGGAGCAGATGCAGTGGTTAATTATATTCAATATCCTGATTGGCATCAGGAAGTTTTACGTCTAAATGACGGAAAAGGAGTAGATATAACTTTAGATATTGCAGGGACAAAGACTATAGAACAATCTTTATTGGCTCTTAAAGAAAACGGCTTTCTGGCAACAGCAGGTTTTATATCAGGATCTGGATTGCCTATTGATATCCATAAACATTCCATTAATTTGTCATTTATCCGAATTCAAGGGCTTGCTACAGGAGATGCTGAAAGTTTTTCGAAAATGAATCGTGCTATTGAAGTGAATAATATTCATCCGGTTATTGATACAATATATACTTTAGAAGAGGTAGTAAGCGCATATCAAAGACTGGAAAGTGGTAATATGATTGGTAAAATTGTAATTTCTTTATAGTGGTTAGTTTGCTGGGAATTATTAATCTTCAGATATACAGTTTTGATTTGATCAACTGAATAAAAAGTCTAAATACATTGTATTTGGACTTTTTAATTAAAAAATAAAATAAAAGTGATGAATTCTAATAAGTGGTAAGAATATATAAAAATTTAATGCTAAATTGAACTCTAATATGAAGACAATATATGCAGCACTCACTCTTTCCATAGCTTCATTTGCTTTTTCACAATCAAAAACATTGGAAAAGGTAGAACCGGCTTTCTGGTGGAAGGGAATGAAAAATCCTGAACTTCAGATTCTTGTTTATGGAAAAGGAATTGCCAATAATGACATCAGTTTGTCAAATGGTATACAAATCAAGGACATTCAGAAGGTAGATAATCCAAATTATATTTTCATTACAGTCAATACTGATGAAATTAATGTTCCGAAGTTTACCATCAATGTTCAAAAAGGTAAAAAGAATCTTGGTTCTTACTCTTATGAATTGAAACAGAGGAATTCCGGATCTGCAGACAGGGAATCCTATACTTCAAAGGATGTAATGTACCTCATCATGCCTGATCGTTTTGCCAATGGAGATGAAAAAAATGACTCTGTTTTAGGCCTGACTGAAAAAGCTAATCGTAGCCTACCTAACGGAAGGCATGGCGGAGACCTCCGGGGAATTATAAATAATCTAGATTATATTCAGAATCTTGGTGCAACGGCTGTGTGGTTAACACCCGTGAACGAAGACAATGAAAAAGTGTATTCCTATCATGGCTATGCTCAGACCGATCTGTATAAAATTGATGCCCGCTACGGGACCAACGAAGAGTACAGAAATCTTTCCCGTGAACTGAATAAAAGAAATATGAAACTGGTGATGGATTATGTAACCAATCACTGGGGTATTTCTCACTGGATGATCAAAGATCTTCCTGCAAAAGACTGGATCCACTGGTTTAACGACGGCGAAAACGGATTCAAAAGATCCAATTATAAAACAACAACCCAGTTTGATACCAACGCATCTGATATTGATAAAAGATCGGCTCTGGACGGATGGTTTGATAAGACAATGCCGGATATCAATCAGAAAAATCCTTTGGTTTTAAAATATTTAACCCAGAATGCAATCTGGTGGATTGAATATGCTGAACTGGGCGGATTCAGAGTAGACACCTATCCCTATAACGATAAAGAGGCTATGGCAAAGTGGGCCAAAGCGATTACAGATGAATATCCGAAATTTAATATTGTAGGAGAAACATGGCTTTACACAGCAGGACAGATCTCGGCATGGCAGAAAAACTCAAAAACCGGAGAAGCAGCAGGATATAATTCAAACCTTCCGTCGGTAATGGACTTTATGTTGTTTGGAGATTTACCCAAAGCTTTAAAAGAAAAAGAAGGCTGGAATACCGGTTTGATAAAAATTTATGATTCTTTTACCAGTGATTTTCTTTATCCGGATATCAATAATGTAATGGTATTCTTTGAAAATCATGATACAGAAAGATGGAACGAAATCTTCAAGGCAGATCCAAAAGCATACAAAACAGGATTAGCTCTGATTGCTACGGTTCGCGGAATCCCACAGATTTATTACGGATCCGAAATCGGAATGCGTGGTGATAAAGAAAAAGGAGGAGATGCAGACATCAGAAGAGACTTTCCGGGGGGCTGGAAGTCTGATCAGAGAAATGCATTCAACCCTTCAGAACAAACTGCTGAACAAAAAGAATTCTTCCGGTTTACCCGGAAATTGCTGAATTGGAGAAAAGGCAAAGAGGTAATTCACAACGGGAAAACGAAAAATTATGTTCCTCAGGACGGAATCTTTACCTATTTCAGATATAATGAAAAAGAAGCAGTCATGGTGATCATTAACAATAATGAAAAAGATGAAACGTTAAACCTAAAGCGCTTTGAAGAATCACTAAAAGGATTTTCAAAAGGAAAAGAAGTGATTTCGGGAAAAGAATTCAGTCTGCAAAATACAATGACAATTCCTGCGAAAACACCACTGATCATTGAACTTGAAGAATAATCCCAAAGCTCTAAGATAAGGGATTCTATACGACTTAAAAAACAATCTATAACTAACCTATGAAAAAATTACTAACCATTCATACGCTAATCCTGTTTTTATTCGGATTTTCTGTACTTTCAGCACAGTCAAAAAAAGGATTTGAAAAAGAAAAGACTGAAATAGGAGCTATGTTGGATGCTTTCAATACAGCAGCAGCTAAAGCAGATTATACAGCCTATTTTAATTATTTTGCAGATGAATCTACGTTTATCGGAACGGATGCTACAGAAATTTGGAATAAAAAAGAATTTATGGTATGGGCAAAACCCCATTTCGATAAAAAGAAAACCTGGAATTTTACTTCCCTTAAAAGAAATATTTATTTCAGTAACGACGGGAAGCTGGCTTGGTTTGATGAATTACTGGATACCCAGATGAAAATCTGCAGAGGCTCAGGAGTCGTAGAAAAGATCAACGGAAACTGGAAGGTAAAACAGTATGTACTTTCCATGACAGTTCCTAATGAAGTGGTAGATAAAGTGGTTCCTGAAAAAGCACCCATCGAAGATGCTTTAATCCAAAAACTGAAGTCATAATGGCAGAAACGGCAGGAAAATATAATTCGGGCGCATTTGAAAGAAGAAAAAAACCGGATTTATCCATGCTCCAGATTATTAATATGAGTATGGGATTTCTGGGAATTCAGATGGCTTTTGGTTTACAGAACGGGAATGCAAGCCGTATTCTTGCCAATTTAGGAGCGGATGTTCACGAACTGTCGTGGTTCTGGCTGGTAGCTCCGATTACAGGACTTATAGTTCAGCCTATTATTGGCCACATGGGAGATAATACCTGGAGTCCTTTAGGAAGAAGAAAACCTTATTTTCTGATTGGAGCCATCTTATGTGCGATAGGATTGGTGTTGCTTCCTAATGCAGCTTCTGTAACCCAGATGTTTGCTGCGAATGCACTTTTATTAGCTGTGATTTTCCTGGCCATGATGGATGCCTCAGTGAACGTTGCAATGGAACCTTTTCGTGCATTAGTGGGAGATATGCTTCCAAAACATCAGGGAACCGTAGGTTTTTCCGTGCAAACGATTCTGATCGGATTTGGAGCAGTATTGGGGTCCTACCTGCCGGATTGGCTTACAAAACTAGGCGTTTCTAATGTTGCGCCTAAAGGTTTTGTTGCTGATAACGTAATCTATTCGTTTTATGTAGGAGCAGTATTGCTGATTATTTCTATTCTGTACACCATCGTTACTACTAAAGAATATTCTCCGGAAGAATTTGCAGCGTTTGAAGATGGCAAAGAAATAGAACATGAAAAATCTAAATTTTCAGATATTTTTAAAGATTTTGCAGCCATTCCTGCACAGATGAAAAAGCTGGGTATTGTTCAGTTTTTCTCATGGTTTGCTCTGTTTACGATGTGGGTGTTTACTACCAGTGCGCTGGCTACTCATCATTTAGGTCTTTCTCCGGAAGATACCCACTCAAAGGAATTCAATGATGCCGGAGATTTAACGGGGAAACTCTTTGGAATGTATAACCTCTGGGCAATCCCATTTGCTTTTTTATTAACTCCTATTGCTAAATGGATCGGTAAAAAGCAAACCCATGCCTTAGCTTTGTTGTGTGGCGGATTAGGATTGATCTCCATGTATTTCATCAGAAATGTAGATAATTTATGGATCTCAATGATCGGATTAGGATTTGCCTGGGCAAGCATTCTGGCAATGCCTTACGCAATGTTGATAGAAGTAATTCCACAGAGAAAAATGGGTGTTTATATGGGAATCTTCAATTTCTTTATCGTTATTCCGCAAATCATTAACGGGTTGTTTGGAGGACCGGTTGTAAGTGGAATCTTTGGTAAACAGGCTATGGATTATGTCGTGGTAGGAGGAGTCTGCATGCTGATCGGAGCTTTGGTAACGATGCTTTTTGTGAAATCAGAAAATGAAACTCCAAAGGAGATTGAAGAAGAAATTAAACAGGTGCATTTTTAGTGACATATAAAAAGTCGACAAACGACAGTCGTAATGTCGATAAAATAATAGTATTAAAATTCAATAAAAGCGGGCTTTAGCCCGCTTTCATATTTTATATATCCTCAAGCGGCTTTAGCCAAAACCTATATCATTTTTCAATATGTTGTTTGATCGCCTCGCAGATTGGATTAAAAATTAAATTGAGTAATCCCTTATTACTCAGGTGAAAATCTACGAAATCTGTGTGATCTGTGAGAAATAAAATGTCTTATATAAACTTAGCATCAGTTTTTATATTTCAAATAGATTCAATAGATTGAAAATTAACATTTTGTTAAGCTGATTCTGCTTTTTTTATCTCTAAATTAGAGTTACCAAATTCTAATAAATGTACGATATTATCATCATAGGAACTGGAGCTGGAGGTTCTGCTATGGCTTATAAATTGGCTGATAGCGGTAAGAAAATATTAATTCTTGAAAGAGGAGATTATGTTCCCGTAGAAAAAGAAAACTGGAGTTCCGAAGAAGTTTTTCTGAAAAACAGATATACCACTACAGAAATCTGGCTGGATAAACATGGACAATCTTTTCGCCCCGGAATGCACTATAATGTAGGAGGAAATACCAAATTTTACGGAGCAGCTTTGTTTCGTCTGAGGGAAGAAGACTTTAAAGAAATTCAGCATTATGGAGGTGTATCTCCTGCATGGCCTATTCAGTATGAAGATTTAAAAGAATATTATCTTGAAGCTGAAAAACTGTTTCATGTACACGGTAAAAGAGGGTCTGATCCTACAGAACCTTTTGACTCCGAACCTTACCCTAATCCGCCATTGCCTCATGAACCGAGGATTCAGGAGATTTTTGACGAACTTACCGGTTATGGCTTACAGCCTTTTGAGCTACCGGTCGGAGTCAATTTTAGTCCTCATTCTACAGCTAATGCTCCCTATACTTTAGACCGCTTCGATGGTTTTCCTGATGCATCTGAAAGAAAGGGAGATGCTCATCTTTGTGCATTGTCAAAAGCGCTGGAATATCCCAATGTTGAATTAATGACTCATGCAAAGGTTACTAAACTAAATACAGATAGCTTAGGGAAGAAAATTACTGAAGTGATTATAGAACGAAACGGAACGTCAGAAATACTGACGGCTGATCTTGTTATTCTCTCAGCAGGTGCGGTTAATTCTGCTGCATTACTGCTGGAAAGTAAAAATGAACACTTCCCCAATGGACTGGCTAATCATTCAGATCAGGTGGGCAGAAATTATATGTTTCATCAGAATACCGCATTAATAGCACTGTACACGGAACTCAATCCTACTAAATTTGGAAAAACCTTTGGAATCAATGATTTCTACCATGCCGCCAGAGGATATGAATTTCCACTGGGGCATATCCAGATGCTGGGTAAGTCAGATGAAAATCAGATTAAAGCAGACAGTCCTGTACCTGCTCCCGGTTTTACTTTCGAATTAATGGCAAAGCATGCCGTTGATTTCTGGCTTACCTCAGAAGATTTACCGGATCCCGAAAACAGAGTGACAGTAGAAAACGGACAAATTAAAATAAGCTATACGGATAATAATCAAAAAGGTCATGAGCTGCTCAAAGCAGAGTTAATTAAGGCTTTGAAAGCATCAGGAAAATTTGAAAGCTTTCTGTTTAAAGGATACTATTTCAGTAAAGGGATGAATATTGCCTCTCCGGCTCATCAAAACGGAACAACAAAAATGGGACTGGATCCTGAAACATCCGTAGTGGATGTCAATTGTAAAACTCATGATCTGGAAAACCTATACATCGTGGATGGGGGCTTTTTTGTTTCAAGCGGTGCTGTGAATCCCGCGCTTACGATTATTGCCATGGCATTAAGAGTGGGCAGCTATCTTAAGAACAATATTTTGAAATAAAAGTATGAATTCCGAAAAATTCATCATTATAATCGTTTTTTTATTGGCCTTTCTGACAGGAGTTAATTTTGTGGTTTTTCCAGCATTGGGAACAGCTTTTACAGATCCTTCTCTATTTGGGCTTTCCCCGTCTCAGTTTGGAAATCTTTTTATTCCTCAGGTGATCTGTATCATTCTTTCATGTTTGGGAGCTCCATTTCTTGTAAATCAATGGGGACCGAAAAGGGTTTTGACTATAGGTATTGTGCTGATGTTGGTGTCAACAGGTGCCTTGTGGGCAATGCATTATTTTGTTGGCGTAAAATCATCATTATTTTCCTTATTAATGGTTTTGGTAGCTTTTACAGGAACAGGATTTGGATTGGCTATTACCACATTAAATCCCTTAGCAGCAAGTTTATTTGAAAAAGAAAATTCCTCAGCGATTTTAATCCTTCAGTTTCTGGTGGGATTGGGTACATCCACTTCGCCTTTAATGATGAATCTGATTGGAGACGTTAAAAACTGGAGGTATGTTCCCGCAGGTATATTTGTAGCAGTGAGTATTGTATTTATCCTCTTTCTGTTTTTAAAAATTGAAAAAGGAAAATTTTTCCGACTTCCTGATCATTTCCGGATTCCGGCGAAACTATGGGTGTTTTTTGCAGTAATTATTTTATACGGGTGTATAGAAGGAACTTTTGGAAGCTTCGGAGGGATTATTCTTAGAGATAAAGGACTGGATAATAATAAAGCAAGTCTAGGATTGTCTTTATTTTGGGGAGGAATCGCTTTGAACCGTCTTTTGTTCGGAATATTGGCAAAAAGATATGATTTATCCTTCTTTTTTCTTATTTCTCCGCTTTGTGTAGCCGTTGTGCTTGGATTCTTATTAGTAGATCCTGGTATTCATGTTCTTTTATTGATAATGTTTCTGATAGGTTTTTTTATGGGAAGTATATTTCCCGGCTCAATTGGCTGGGGAACCGTAGAGTTTCCTGCATACTCAGTGGTTGTTTCCGGTTTTTTGATGGCAGCGAATCAAATAGGAACTGGAGCCGCTACCAATGTTTTAGGGTATTTTTCAAATCAGATATCTGTTATTCTTGAAATTCTGACAGCTTTTATGCTGTTGATCTGTATGTTGTTTTTTTATCTTAAACGAGACTCCAGAATAAAAGACGCATTCTAAGAAAAAAACGATAATATGGAATGTTAAAAAGCAATAGAAGCGGGCTTTAGCCCGCTGTTGTATTCAAATATGTACCGATTGGCTTTAGCCAGAACCTGTATACAACAATGCTTAATGAAGGCTATAATAAAAGCTGAATGACCTCAAATTTATAATGAAAATCCTTTCTTATCCTACATCAACTTCTTTTCTTATGACATCCCGTACATTTGTACCATAAAATAATCACAGAAATGAAAACAGTATATCATAAAGCAGATTCAAGAGGCCATGCCAACCACGGATGGTTAAATTCTTACCACACATTCAGTTTTGCGAACTATCAGAACAGAGACAGAACGAATTTTGGTGTTTTAAGAGTATTGAATGATGACACCGTTTCACAGGGAATGGGATTCGGAACACACCCTCATAGAGATATGGAAATTATATCTATTCCTTTGGAGGGAGATCTGGAGCATAAAGATTCCATGGGAACTACAGCCGTGATCAGAAAAGGAGAAATTCAGGTGATGAGTGCAGGAACGGGAGTGAAACACAGTGAGTACAATAAAAATAAAGATGAAGAGGTGAAATTTCTACAGATCTGGGTTTTTCCAAGAGAACTGGATGTAGAACCCAGATATGATCAGAAAAGTATCAAAGACGGAGAAAAAATCAATGGATTCCAGCAAATCTTATCACCGGATAAAAATGATGACGGAGTCTGGATTCATCAGGATGCATGGTTCAATTTAGCCAACTTCAAAAAAGGAAACGGTAAAAATTATATGCTGCACAAAAAAGAAAACGGAGTCTATGCATTTGTTTTAAAAGGAAGTGCTAAAGTGGGAGACCGTGTTTTAAATGAAAGAGACGGATTGGGAATCTGGGATACACAAAGTTTTAATATAGAAGCTGCAGAAGACACTGAAATATTATTAATGGAAGTCCCTATGGAATTGCCATCTTATCTTAAATAAAAAACTAAATTTGTAACCTTAAAAATAGAATGAAATGATCAGGACCTGAGACGGAAATGAAGGTTTCATGAATAAAAAATATCTACATATGAAAATTTTAGCAATAGCAGGGAGTAACTCAGAAACTTCTATGAATAAACAACTGGTAGCTTATGCAGCAACATTATTTGAAAATGCAGAAATAGACGTTATCGATTTAAATCCTTATGAAATGCCAATCTATAAGCATGAAAGAGAACTGGCAGGTGGAGTTCCTCAGCAAGCACATGATTTTGCAGCAAAAATTGACGGGGCAAACGTGTTGTTGGTTTCTTTGGGAGAACATAACGGAACCTATTCTACTGCATTTAAAAATGTGTTCGACTGGGTATCAAGAATCAAGGACAGAACCGTATGGAATGAAGTGCCAATGTTATTGATGTCTACATCTCCGGGAGGCAGAGGCGGAGCCGGAGTTTTGGAAGCCGCATCTAAGCGTTTCCCTTTCCACGGAGGAAATGTGGTAGAAACTTTCTCACTTCCTTTCTTCAATGATAACTTTGATAAAGCTGAACAAAAAATTTCTAACGAAGAGAAAAACAGCGAATTAAAGGAGAAAATTAAGAAGATTGCAGCCATTGAAACAATCCTTGAAAAATAGAATTTGAATATTCATTTAAAATTACTATTTTTGCAAAAAGAAAAGAGATGAAAATTCAGACCTCCTATAAACAATGTTTTTCTCATAAAGGGAAAATTGTGGGCTCTGAAATTCTGAGATAAAATAACGGCCGATAATCTGAAAAGATTGTCGGCTTTTTTGTTTTCTAAATCGAATATAAAAAGTAAAAATATAAAAGATAAAAAGATGCCAGACGGCAGATACTAGACTCAAATAATCTGAAATCTGAAATCCAATATCTAAAAATCTAAGCAGACATGAGCAACACTTACAAATCAGCAGGAGTAGACAAAGAAGAAGGATACAAAACGGTTGACAAGATCAAGAAAGCGGTCGGAGAAACCCACAATGCCAATGTATTGAACCATTTGGGAAGTTTTGGTGCTTTCTATGAAATCGGGGGATACAAAAATCCGGTTCTTGTTTCAGGAACAGATGGAGTAGGAACAAAATTGAAAGTAGCTTTAGACACTAAGAAATACGACTCTATCGGTATCGACTGTTTCGCAATGTGTGCCAACGATATCCTTTGTCACGGAGCAAAACCTTTATTCTTCTTAGATTACTTAGCTTGTGGAAAACTGGACTCTGAAATTGCCGCAGAAATCGTTTTAGGAATGGTAAATGCTTGTAAAGATAACAACTGTGCATTGATCGGCGGAGAAACTGCTGAAATGCCGGGAATGTATCAGCCGGGAGATTATGATGTTGCAGGATTCTGTGTAGGAATCGTAGAAAAAGATCAAATTATTGACGGAACTAAAATTAAAGCAGGAAATAAAATTATTGCATTACCAAGCTCAGGATTCCACTCAAACGGGTTCTCTTTAGTAAGAAAGGTATTCCCGAACTTCGAAGAAGAGTTTGAAGGAAAGCCTTTATATGAAACTCTTTTAGTTCCTACAAGACTCTATTATAAAGACATTCATAAAGTATTAGAAGAAGTAAAAGTAAGTGGTATTGCTCACATTACAGGAGGCGGTCTTTATGAAAACGTTCCGAGAATTATACCTGAAGGACTTTGTGCTTCTATAGACGCTGCAAAAGTAAGAATCCCTAGCGTTATGCTTGAACTGGAGAAAAGAGGTGGCGTAGCACGTGAAGAAATGTTCGGAACATTCAATATGGGTGTAGGTATGGTAATCGTAGTAGACGCCGAACATGCTGAAAAAGTATTACACCTTTTAGATGATGCTTACGAAATCGGAGAAATTACTGAAGGAGCAGAGAAAATCGATTTGAAATTTTAAATGACATCAGATTTCAGATACCAGACGTTATTAAGTCTGTAATCTGATATCTACCATCTGAATAATGAAAAACATTGTTGTACTCGTATCCGGTTCAGGAACCAATCTGCAGAGAATTATTGATACCATTGAAGCAGGAGAAATCCAGAATGCAAAAGTAAATTTGGTAGTCGCTGACAGAGAATGCTTCGGGCTGGAAAGAGCAAAGAATCACAATATAGAAACCCTACTGATTCCGAGAGGAAAAAACTTCAGCAGTGAACTGGCGAAAGTAATTCCGCAAAATACAGACCTTATTGTATTGGCAGGATTCTTATCTATTTTAAAATCTGAGTTTTGTGAAAACTGGAACGGTAAAATTATTAATATTCATCCTGCGTTACTTCCAAAATTCGGCGGAAAAGGAATGTGGGGAATGAACGTTCATAATGCTGTTATTGAAGCTCAAGAAACGGAAAGCGGGGCAACAGTACATTTTGTAACTCCCGGTATTGATGAAGGAGAAGCTATTCTTCAGAAATCTTTTGAAGTAACAGCTGATGATACTGCTGAAACATTAGCCCGGAAAGTTCACCAGATTGAATATGAGATATTTCCACTAGCGATCAATAAGGTCCTGGGAAACTGATATAAAAAAAATCTAAGTAAAATAAAAAGTAAATTCGGAGGTGAAAGACCCGGATACAGTTTGAAATAGCTGTGAAAAGTAAAAAATTGAAAGTAAAATGAGTAAAAAGAGAGTTTTAATCAGTGTTTCTGACAAAAGTGGATTAATTGAATTCGCACAGTTTTTGGAGGCCCAGAATTATGAGCTGATCTCCACAGGAGGCACGTTCAAACATTTGAAAGACGCTGGTTTAAATCCCATTCAGATTGATGAGGTAACCGATTTCCCTGAAATGCTGGACGGACGAGTGAAAACGTTACACCCGAAAGTTCATGGAGGATTATTGGCTGTTCGTAACAACGAAGAGCATATGAAAACCGTTCAGGAACACGGAATTGGTCTGATTGACATGGTTATCGTAAACCTTTATCCTTTCTTTGAAAATGTGAACAAAAACATTTCTCTTCATGAAAAGGTAGAGTTTATCGATATCGGAGGTCCTTCAATGCTACGTTCTGCAGCCAAAAACTTTGATTCTGTAACGGTAATTACCGATGTGGAAGACTATACAATAGTGAAGCTGGAAATGGAGCAGAATGGTGACACTTACATTGAAACACGTAAAAAGCTTGCAGGAAAAGTATTTAACCTTACTTCAGCTTATGACGCCGCTATTTCAAGAATGCTTTTAGATGAGGAATATCCCACCTATTTAAATGCGTCTTATAAAAAAGTGTCTGATTTAAGATACGGTGAAAACCCTCATCAGACGGCAGCTTATTATGTTTCTACTTTCGAGAACGGTGCAATGAAAGATTTCGAACAGCTTGGCGGTAAAGAGCTTTCTTTCAACAACCTCCGTGATATGGATCTTTGCTGGAAAGTAGTCACTGAATTCAAAGAAGAAATGGCCTGTTGCGCCGTGAAACACTCAACACCTTGCGGGGTTGCGATCGGAACTTCAGCATTGCAAACTTACCAGAAAACATTTGAATGTGATCCGGTTTCTATCTTTGGCGGAATTGTTGCAATGAATTATAAAATTGATGCTGCAACAGCTGAAGAATTAAACAAAACATTCCTTGAGATTGTAATGGCTCCGGAGTTCGATGAAGAAGCACTGGAAGTTTTAAGAAAAAAGAAAAACTTAAGAATCATCAAAATCGTGAATCCTGTTTCTGATAAACAAACCTGGGTGAAAGTGGATGGTGGTATCTTGGTTCAGGATAATGATACTCATTTCTCTGATGATATCAGGGTGGTTACAGAAGTACAGCCTACAGAAGAGCAGAAAAAAGCATTGCTTTTCTCTCAGAGAGTCGTGAAATATGTGAAGTCAAATGCTATTGTTGTTTCCAACGGGATCCAGGCTTTCGGAATCGGAGGCGGACAGGTAAACAGAATTTGGGCTACACAACAGGCTATTGAAAGAGCTAAAGAAAAATTCACAGGAGATTTAGTATTGGCTTCTGATGCATTTTTCCCTTTCCGTGATGTAGTAGATTTCTGCGCTCAGGAAGGTATCACAGCAATTATTCAGCCTGGAGGAAGTGTGAAAGATCAGGACAGTATAGAAGCTGCCAATGAACACAATATCCCAATGATGTTTACAGGAGTGAGACACTTTTTTCACTAATTCAATAGAATTAATAAATTAAACGATTAAGAAATTAGTATTCTCTAAATTCCTAAATCACTTAATTTCTTGATTGGAAAATTATATATTTGTAAATTAGACTAGATAATAAATAAAGTATGAGAATATTAATCATAGGTGAAGGCGGTAGAGAATCTGCTTTAGCTGCAAAGCTTCAGAATGACCCTAGAATTTCTAAAATGTTTTTTGCTAACGGAAATGCTACTACCGATGTAATAGGGAAAAATGTTCATTTATCAGAAATCAAAGAACTTAGAGATTTCGCTATTAAAGAAAAAGTTGATTTAACGATTGTAGGTCCTGAAGCCCCTCTTGTAGCTGGTTTGAAGGATGAGTTTAAGCAACATGATCTTAAAGTTTTCGGTCCTACTCAAAAAGTAGCAAGCCTGGAAGGAAGTAAGGCTTTCTCTAAGAAATTTATGCAGACCTATGATATCAAAACAGCAAAAGCTGTCGTATTTGATTCATATAATGAAGCTATAGAATATGTGCAAAAACAACAGTTTCCTTTAGTAATCAAGGCAAGTGGTTTAGCGGGTGGAAAAGGAGTGGTAATTTGCGACAACCTGGAAGAGGCTGAAGCAACCATCCATGATTTCATGATCAGAAGAATTTATGGCGATGCAGGGATCCGTCTGGTTATCGAAGAATATTTACAGGGATTTGAAGCATCTATTATTGCTTTCTCAAATGGTGATAAACTTTTCCCTTGTATTGCTGCTAAAGATTATAAAAAAGCAGGAAACGGAGATTCCGGACCTAACACCGGAGGAATGGGGTCTGTAGCACCAAGCCCTGAATTTACACAGGAGCATTATGCAGATTTTGAAAAAAATATTTTAGAGCCTACAGTGAAAGGGCTTAAAGCAGAAGGTTTCGGATTTAAAGGAATTATTTTCTTCGGATTAATGGTGACGAAAAACGGAGCTTATCTTCTTGAATATAACATGAGATTCGGAGATCCTGAAACTCAGGTGCTGATGGCTCTTATGGAAAACAATCTTCTTGATGTTATTCAGGATTGTATGGAAGGAAAAGATATAGAACTTACATTTAAAGACGAAAAAGCAGTTTGTCTTGTTATGTGTTCGGGAGGCTATCCTAGAAACTTCGAAACAGGTTTCGAAATTGTAGGCGAAGACAAATTAAAATACAGTAAACTATTATATGCCGGCGCTGTAAGAAAAGGAGACAAAGTGGTTTCCAACGGCGGTAGAGTTCTGAATGTTGTAGCTACAGGAGCTACTTATGAAGAAGCCCGCAAGAAAGTTTACGAAGATGCAGGACATGTACATTTCGATTACGGCTTCTACAGAGAAGACATCGGAAAGTTTTAATAAATCACGAAAAAAGATTTGGAGTCATTCCAAGTCTTTTTTTGTAAAACAGTTAAGTAAGCAAAAGGCCTTAGGCTAGAGGCTGTAAGCATATTGTAATATAAAAAAGCTTACTGCTTAAAGCTTATCGCTTGAAGCTTTTAAATTAATCATCATTTATCAATCATTACAAAATGAACAACGGTATTATTATTTTAGATTTCGGATCCCAGTACAACCAGCTTATCGGAAGAAGAATCCGTGAGATGGGAGTGTATTCTGAAATCTTACCTTTCAATACACCATTACAAGATATTATAGCAAAACAGCCAAAAGGTATCATTCTTTCAGGAGGACCAAGCTCTGTCAACGCAGAAAATGCTCACCTGGTTGAAAAAGAATTATACGAGCAGGGAGTTCCTGTACTGGGAATTTGCTATGGAATGCAGATGACAGCTCACCTTTTAGGAGGAAAAGTAAACAAAGGAGAAAAAGGAGAATACGGAAAGGCTAATCTTGAGATCGTTAAAGAAAGCTCTTTATTAAAAGGAGTAACTCAGAATTCTGTAGTCTGGATGAGCCACTTTGATGAAGTAGGAGAATTGCCGGCAGGTTTTGAATTAAATGCAAAATCAGGAGTAATTGCTTCTATTTCCAATGAAGATAAAAAAATCTTCTGTGTTCAGTTCCACCCGGAAGTTTCTCATACTGAAGAAGGCGGTAAAATGCTTGAAAACTTCGTATTTGGAATCTGTAACTCGGAGAAAAACTGGAAGCTGACGAACTATATTGAAAAAACAGTTGAGGAAATCCGTGAGAAAGTAGGAGACAACAAAGTAATCCTTGGTCTTTCAGGAGGTGTTGACTCATCTGTAGCAGCAGTTTTAATCCACAAAGCTATTGGTGATCAGTTGACTTGTATCTTCGTAGATACAGGATTATTGAGAAAGGATGAAGGTAAAAAAGTAATGGATCAGTATGGAGAGCATTTCCATATGAATATTAAGATGGTAGATGCCAAAGAAAGATTCCTTTCAAAATTGGCCGGAGTAGACGATCCTGAAGCAAAAAGAAAAATCATCGGAAACGAATTTATCCACGTATTCGATGAAGAATCTCATAAAATTGAAGGCGCTAAATTTTTAGCTCAGGGAACCATCTATCCTGACGTTATCGAAAGCCAGTCTGTTAACGGGCCATCAGCAGTAATCAAGTCCCACCACAACGTTGGAGGACTTCCTGAAGATATGGAATTCGAGTTATTAGAGCCGTTAAGAGAGCTTTTCAAAGACGAAGTAAGAAGAGTAGGAGAAGAATTGGGAATCCCTCACCATTTGGTATACAGACACCCTTTCCCTGGTCCCGGATTAGGAATCAGAGTATTGGGAGCGGTAGATGCTGAAAAAGTAAGAATCCTTCAGGAGGCAGATGATATCTTCATTGAAGAATTATACAAAAATGATCTTTACGAAAAAGTATCTCAGGCATTTGTAGTACTTCTTCCTGTAAAATCAGTAGGTGTAATGGGAGACGAAAGAACTTACGAATACACTGCGGTAGTTCGTTCTGCCAACACCATCGACTTTATGACGGCAACGTGGAGCAGACTTCCTTATGAGTTCTTAGATACTGTATCAAGCAGAATCATCAACGAAGTAAGAGGAATCAACAGAGTAGCTTACGACATTTCAAGCAAACCACCTGCAACGATTGAGTGGGAATAATTTCTGACTTGAATTTAAAATATAAATCCTGCCCGTTTTTTGGGTGGGATTTTTTATTGTTAAACCTTATCATTTACTCACAAGCATTATTGTGATCAATCAGTTTATTATTCTTAAAAGTGAATACTATAAAGCATTTGTCAGAATCTTTTTGAATGGAATGGTGACTGCATATGGATTGCACATAGTAAGTGAATGAAGTATGATTCCTATCCTGATTGATTTCATTGGGCTTTCCAAAGATGGTTTTGAATTTTTCAGTCGAGCTGTTTTCCAATGTATTCTCCAGAAGGAGTCTCTCTGCCATATCAAAATTTCTCTCTTGCAGGCAGCCTAAAGAATCTCTCATCCAGGTCGAGCTGTCTTCGGATAGGGTTACTTTTTGTTTTTCCGGTTTACTGCAACCTGTAAGAAATAAGCTGGCCATAAAAAATAGATTGAGCTTCATGGCTGTATTATATATTAAAAAAATAAATAGACGGATGTATCCATTGGTGTTGTTCAGGTAATTTTCACTAAATTTAAGTAAAATTACATCAAATGCAAATAGAAACAAGACCTCTGACGGTTCAGGATTATGATGAACTGGCAGAAACAATGAAAAGGGCATACCCACAGATGTCTGAATCCATATGGTCCAAAAAAAGTATTGAAAAACTGACGAAAATATTTCCGAACGGGCAGATCTGTATCACCGTAGATGATAAATTAGCCGCAGTAGCCCTTTCCATTATTGTGAATTATGAGGAATTCGGAGATGATCATACCTATAGTGATATTACCGGAAATTATACCTTCAATACCCATTCTTCCACCGGAAATGTGTTATACGGAATCGAAGTCTTTGTTGATCCGGAATACCGTGAATTGCGTCTCGGAAGAAGACTGTACGATGCCAGAAAAGAACTTTGTGAATTATTGAATCTGAAATCCATTGTTCTGGGTGGCAGAATCCCGAATTATCACAAATACAGTCATGAGGTTTCTCCGCGAGAATACATTAGAAAAGTCCGGGATAAGGAAATCTATGATCCGGTATTGTCTTTTCAGCTTTCCAATAATTTTCTTCCCATAAGAATCCTGAAAAAATATCTTCCCGAAGATGAGGCATCAAGAGAAAATGCAGTCCTCTTACAATGGAATAATATTTATTACAGCAAAAGACCCAATACAATGCAGGATAGTATCATCCGCCTAGGACTGGTCCAATGGCAGATGAGAACCTTTAAAGATATTGACGCTTTTTATGAACAGGTGGAGTTTTTTGTGAATGTAATGGGAGACTATAAATCAGATTTTGTATTATTCCCGGAACTTTTCAATACCCCTTTGCTGGCTCCTTTCAATAACCTTTCGGAAAGAGACAGTATGATCGAGCTATCGAAACTTACCGAAGAGATTAAAAATAAGATTTCCGAACTGGCCATCAGTTATAATGTCAATATTATTTCCGGAAGTATGCCCGTTTTTGAAAACAATGAATTGTACAACGTGAGCTACCTTCTTCACCGGGATGGTCGTATGGACGAATACCGAAAAATCCATATCACCCCGAATGAGAAGAGATATTACGGAATGAAAGGAGGAAATGAAATCAAAGTATTTGATACCGACTGCGGGAAAATAGGACTGGTGATCTGCTATGATGTGGAATTCCCTGAATTACCAAGGATTCTGGCAGATCAGGGCATGAAAATACTATTTGTACCTTACTTAACGGATACTCAGAATGCCTATATGAGAGTACGCCATTGTGCAGCAGCAAGAGCCATAGAGAATGAGTGTTATGTTGCCATTGCAGGATGTGTAGGAAATCTTCCGAAGGTCAATAATATGGATATCCAGTTTGGGCAGGCAGCCGTATTTACACCTTCAGATTTTGCTTTTCCGTCGAATGCCGTAAAAGGAGAAGCTACTCCGAATACTGAAATGACTTTAATTGTAGATGTAGATTTAAATTTATTGAAAGATCTGCACCATAATGGCTCGGTACAGGTGATGAAAGACAGAAGAAAAGACCTGTACGAAACCTATCTGAAATAGCATAATCATTAAAAAAATATAAAAGCCACCTCTCTCTGAGGTGGCTTCTCTATATCCGTTCTGCCTACTGAAAGACTTCAGTGTCATAAAAATCCTGAAATTCACAGGATTCAGACAGGGACTGTTTTCAGAATATTTTATATCGCATTTAACTGTGGGCAAACTACAGCAGGACAGATCAGTCTTGGACATCTCGGCCTTCCGTCTGTAGGGCAGCACTGGTTTGAGCAGTTTGGAATTTGAATGTCAATAAGACCGCTTCCTGCGATTCCTTTTAACTGCTCTCTTGATAATTTGTTGTTACGTAAATTTTTCATGTTGTAATACTTTTATAGGTTGGTTGTATTTGTACTTTGTAAATATAGAAAAATATGTTGGTTTTCTTATGTATAATAGTATTTTGTTGTTATTGTTGTTTTTAATGGTTTGAAATATTGATTATTTGATTTTTTTTTAAATAAATGTATGAAATGCTGTATTTGTATCAACTGAAGATCAGGATCAATATTGTTTGTACAGCCTTTGATTCAGAATAAAAATTCCATTAGGAACGGTTTTTGGAGTAAATTGCACCTACTATTGATATATTATGTTTGACAAACAGCAAAGAAAACTGAAAAGATCCGCCAGATTAATTTCCGTATTGAGCAAATATGGTTTTAAGGATATGCTGGCGAGAATGAACGGAGGAAATAAACAAGATGAAGCTTCCGCAAATTCTGATGAAATTATTTCAAAAGGTACCGTATACGAAAGAATAAGACTGGTTTTGGAAGAATTGGGACCTACCTTTGTAAAGCTTGGACAAACCTTCAGCAGCAGGGAAGATCTCCTGCCGCCGGAACTGATTCAGGAACTGCAGAAGCTGCAGGATAAAGTAGAAACCATAACAATGGATGTAGAGGAAATCCTGGAAACAGAATTTAGTATTTCCGTGAAAGATCATTTCCGTGAAATTCAGAAAGAGCCTTTAGCTACAGCCTCCATTGCTCAGGTATACAAAGCCGTATTAAATGATGGAAGCCCGGTTATTCTGAAGCTTCGAAAACCGGATGTACAATCTGTGATTGAAGATGATTTACTATTAATAAAAGACCTGGAACGTTTGGTCTCCGCTTATTCGGAAATAGGTGAAAAGCTTAATCTCAAACAGGCAATTTCTACTTTTGAAAGATCTTTACTGGAAGAAGTTTCCCTGCTTAACGAGAAAAATAATATCCAGCAGTTTCGTCTTAATTTTAAGAATAATAAAGAAACCTGTGTTCCTAAAGTATATGAAGAATTTTCAAACAACAATGTTCTTTGTATGGAGTTTATTGATGGAATCAAGGTGACAGATAAAACGGAACTTCTGGCCAATAATATTGATCCGGTAAAAGTTTCTGAAACCGGACTGAGACTTTTTGTATCACAGATTTTAGATTACGGCTTTTTTCATGCAGATCCCCATGCCGGAAATATTTTAGTGAAAAAAGACGGGAAAATTGTTTTCATTGATTTTGGAGCAGTAGGTAAAATTCAGCCTAATGATAAAGAAATTCTTGAGAATCTGATTGTCGCTTTTGTTGCAAAAAATACACATAAAATTGTTCGGTATCTCAAAAAAATGGCAGTAAGCTACGAAATTCCCGATGAGAGAAGGTTTGAAAATGATGTGGAAGATATCCTCAATTTTGTGCATAGCTCATCCCTGCGGGAAATTAATGTTCAGGTGATCATTAACAAAATGAAAGATATTTTAAAAGACAACAGGCTCTATATGCCCGATTATTTTTATCTTTTGTTTAAAGGAATAAGCCTGATAGAAGGAGTAGGAAGAAATATTAATCCGGACCTGGATATTGTTAAAAGTCTCCATCCTTATACCCGAAAAATCTTTACCAAAAAGATCAATCCGAAAAATCTCTTAAAAACAGGGATGGACAGGATGATGAATTTTACAGATAATGTAGATGAAATCCCCAAAGAACTTCGTTCCGTTCTTCAGAAACTGGATGAAAATAAATTTACCGTTTCCAGTGAAATTAAAAATATTGAAAAGACCAATCAGCTGATAAAATCAAGTGTTATCAATCTGGCTCTGGCAATGATTCTGGGAGCCAATATTATTGCAACATCTATCGTTTTTACTTCAGAAACCGGGCCCAGAATAGGGGAGCTTTCTCTGGTAGCCGTACTGGGATTTGTTTTTTCAGTCATTTTAGTTTTAATACTTTTGCTGAGACTGATGAGGAAATAATATATACCTCATATCCCGCCAACCGCAATTTTTTATAACTCACTTAGCATGATCATCGCTCAGGAAGGACATAATGAGAGACTTTCAGGGGATTTTGACGGTAACGGAACAAAGGAGTACACATTTATAAAAGTTTCCGACTGTGGGGATGAGTGCGAAGGAAAATGTGAAACTACCATCTGTTTCAGCGATAAAAAAATAAAGCCACTGACTATTTCTCCCGCTAACAAGGGGACTCTGTATAATCTCGGAGACCTTAATAATGATGGCACTGATGAGATTGGTTTTTATCCCAACTGGTGTACCAGCTGCTGGCATCCTTTTTATGTATACACTTTAACTAAAACTGGTTGGAAGCCTTTGGTGAAACCAATACCTACTCATTGCAACCAGTGGGAAGAAGATAAGTTTCCAATCAGGAAAGATCCGGAAAAGAAAGGAAATCTAATCATTACTTCAAGCGAATGGAAGGATGATGATATAAAAATGATCAGTAAAAGTCTTAAGCTAAACTAATAACTCAGCCTCCTATATCTTTATATCTTAATTTGTAAACAGACGATTTCTTGTTATATAGCCTGTTAATTGCTAACTTCTCACTTCTGATTTCCAACTTCTAATTAAATACTTATCTTTGCAAAATGGAAAAACTCACTTTTGCAGATTTTGACCTGCCGGTTAAAATTCTTGATGTCTTGGCGGATTTGGAATTATTTGAACCTACTCCTATTCAGGAGAAGAGCTTAAAACCTATCCTTTCCGGAAGAGATGTGATGGGAATTGCACAAACCGGAACCGGAAAAACATTAGCTTACCTTTTACCCGTTCTTAAGACCTGGAAATACAGTAAAACAGGAAATCCAACTGTTTTGGTGCTGGTTCCTACAAGAGAACTTGTAGTTCAGGTAACTGAAATTCTGGAAAAACTGACAGAAAATATTACTGCAAGAGTAATCGGAATATATGGAGGGAAAAATATCAATACTCAGAAACTCTTGTTTAATGATGGTTGCGATATTTTAGTAGGAACACCGGGAAGGGTAATGGACCTTTCAATCGATAATGCAATTTCTTTAAGAGAGGTTCAGAGACTTATTATTGATGAATTTGATGAAATGCTCAACCTCGGATTCAGACCTCAGCTTACCCATATTTTTGAAATGATGAAAGAGAAAAGACAGAATATTCTTTTCTCTGCTACAATGACAGAGGCTGTTGATGAAATGTTGGATGAATACTTTGCCAATCCGATTGAAATTTCATTGGCAAAATCCGGAACACCTCTTGAAAAAATAGAACAAACAGCTTATAAAGTTGAAAATTTCAATACAAAAATCAATTTGCTTGAACATTTATTGAAAAGTAAAGCAGACATGTCCAAAGTTCTGATATTCAATAATAATAAAAAACATGCAGATTTGCTTTTTACCAAAATTGAGGAGCTGTTTCCTGGGCAGTTTGATGTAATCCACTCCAATAAATCTCAAAATTACAGGCTCAAAGCCATGAAGAGATTTGAGAACGAAGAGGTGAGAGGATTGATCACCACCGATGTAATGGCAAGAGGTCTTGATATCTCCGATATTACCCATGTGATTAATTTTGAAACTCCCGATATTCCTGAACAGTATATTCACAGAATCGGTAGAACCGGTAGAGCAGATAAAGACGGTAAAGCGATCACCTTTGTTACGAAAAAAGAAGAGCCTTTAGTCTTAGATATCGAATTATTGATGGATAAAGAGCTGGAGTTTGTAGACTTCCCTGAAGGGGTGAAAATTAACCCTAATAAAATTGCTTCAGAAAAAGATGAAGTAGTTATGAAAAATCCGGCACAGGTAAAACTGAATGACGGAGGAGGAGCTTTCCATGAGAAAAAAGCTAAAAATACTAAGGAAAACTGGGGTGGACCTTCCAAAAGAAAAGCGCCTAAGAAGTTTGGAGCCAACAGAGCCCAGCAGAAAGCTAAATCGAAATCGAAAAGAAAGAAATAAAGATTATATTTCAATACATAAAAAAATAGCGGCTGTTTTTTACAGCCGCTATTTTTATTATTTCATGTAAGGATCCATTACTTTTTTCCAGATCTGATATCCTTCAGGAGTTAAGTGGAGCATATCCTCTACGAAAATATCTTTTCTTACATTTCCGTTGGAGTCTTCCATTGCCTTAGTAACATCAATAAATTTGGAGTTCGGTTGTTTCTTCATGAAAGCAGCAATTTTTCTGTTTGCTTCTTTCATTTGAGGCCAAAGTTCTTCTCTGCTTGGAGAATATTTTATTGAGATATAATCTACTTCAATATTAGGAAACCTAGCCCGAATTTTTTTGTAGAATGTTTTATACCGTTCCACCACTTTTTCCGCTTTTAAATTGTGATTATCTGCAAAATCATTTTCACCACAGTATACAATAATCTGTTTAGGCTGATAAGGACTTAATAAATCATCAGCAAAATAGTTGAGGTCAGTAAGTCTGGATCCGCCAAAACCTCTGTTGATAATGGTTTTGTCAGGGAAATAACTGGCTACATCCGTCCATTTTGTAAATGATGAACTTCCCACCAGTAAAATGGCGTTTTTAGGAGGCGGGGTCTGCTGATCTTCCTTTTTAAAGTTTTGGATATCCTGCCAGAACATTGGCTTTTTTTCCTGTGAAAAGGAAATAACAAAAAATAGCAATAAAAATGCTGATAGAATCTTCTTCATTGTTTCAAATTTTAATTCAGGTAATAAAAGTAATAAAAAAACTCCCGATTCAACGGGAGTTTATCATTTATCTCTTGTAGGAAATATAAGTGACATCCGGAATTTTATCTCCGTCCTGATCATAATTCCCAAATTGTTGTGCGATTCTAAGTTCTGAACTCGACAGTATATCTACTCTGTAGTTTCTGTTATCATCCTTATCAAACTTAATTCCTAAAATTTTAGCATCTGCATCATAGGTGTACTTTCCTTCACTTTTTCCGTTCACCTGACAATCTGCCCCTCCGGATCCTGTATAAGCGGTATAGCTTACATAAAAGTCGGTTCTGAAGAATAGTAAGTTTTTAGCATCACATCCACTCGGTGTAGAGGAAGAAAGTACTGTTTTATTATCTTTTCCGGAAATAACTTCTCTTTTGACTTCTTTCCAATCTCCTTTAATAATCTCCATTTCATAGGCTTGCATATCATCATCTTTACAGGAAGTAAGTGCCAAAGCAGAAAAGGCAAATAAAAATAGTAGCTGTTTTTTCATTTTCACAAATTTAAGAATATGCTAAAATATAAATAAATTTGATATATCCGTAATGAAATCGCTATTTTTTAAACAAATGTTTACAAATAAGGTGATTTCTGCAAAAGTTCCTTTACGTACTTAGCCGAATTAATAAAGGTGGGCTGAAGCCCACCTAAAAATATACAAACAAATTCATAGAGCCAAAGCTTAAAGGCTTTAACCTTATATATTGAGCTTTAACCTCTGAATTCTTTCTTAATAGCTCATTTCTACAATCTTATGAGCATCCTGAGGAGTTAGTTTTCTGTACTCTCCAAGGCCCAGCCAGTTTCTGTCTGTAAAAGCTTTTTCTACTCTTTCAGCAGTTCCTTTGAAATCTTCCGTATACTCGGAAAGTTTTGTTTTAATGTGAAGGCTGTGGAAGAACTCTTCAAGCTTTTTAATTCCAAGTTCCGCTTTTTCTTCTGTTGTACCTTCCTTAATTCCCCAGACTCTCTCCGCATACTGTGCCAGCTTCCCTTTTTTATCTTCAAAGTTATAACGGTAATGGGAAGGGGCAATGATTGCCAGTGTTCTTGCATGGTCAATACCAAAGTAAGCGGTTAATTCATGTCCCATTGCATGTACGGCCCAGTCTGTGATCACTCCTTTCTGAATCAACCCGTTTAAAGCCATTGTACAGCACCACATAAAATTTCCGGCAGCATCATAATTAAAATCATCAGCCAATACTTTCGGAGCAGTCTCCTGAAGGCTGATCAGAATACTTTCTGCAATTCTTTCCTGAAGATCTGCAGAAGACGGAGCTGTCATATACTGTTCAAGAACGTGGGTATAAGCGTCAGTGATTCCGTTAACGATCTGGTTTTTAGGAATTGATCTGATCACTTCAGGATCTAAAACAGAAAACTGAGGGAAAAGTCCCGGACCTCCTGAGGATAATTTTTCATTCGTCTCCCTTCTTGAGATGACATAGCCCGAATTCATTTCAGAACCTGTTGCAGGAAGTGTTAAAATACTACCGAAAGGCATTCCTTCTCCTTCAAAAGTTCTAACCTGTTTTCTGAGAATATCCCATGGCTCCCCGTCATAATGAGCTGCTGCTGAAATGAATTTGGTACCGTCGATCACGGATCCGCCTCCTACAGCAAGAAGATAATTAATATTTTTTTCCTTGATAAAGCGTACTGCATTAATAAGTACTTCATATTCAGGATTGGCAGGAACTCCGCCGAACTCATAGACTTCATGATCTTTTAAGGCTTCTTTTACCTGATCATAAACACCGTTGTTTTTAATACTTCCGCCACCGTAGATCATTAATATCTTAGCGTCTTTAGGTATCTCATTGGAAATTTTAGCGATTTCACCTTTTCCGAAAAGTATTTTTGTTGGGTTTTTAAACTCGAAATTAAGCATTGTTCTAAATTTATTGTAAGCCAAATTTACGGAATGAAAAAGGAAAATTGAGTTAATGAAATTTTAAAATTACTATGATTTATTTTAATGAAAGCTATTATAATATTTTATATTTCAAAACGACGTGCTGTTTTAAAGTCCTTCAGAAAGATATGCTTTTGCTTTTTTAATAAAACTTTCTTTATCTCGTTTGAGGTCTTCCAGAAGTTTTTTACGGTCTTCAGGAATAGTCAGGTACTGATCTCCCCAAAGATTGATTTCAACGATCACAGGAATAAGATCTATGCCTTTTTCTGTAAGATGATAAAGAATCTTTAGCTTATTTTCAGGATGATTTTTTTTATCAATAATTCCATTCTCCAATAAATGCTGAAGCTTGGAAGCCAGAATATTGGAAGCTATTTTTTCATCAGCTTTCTGAAGTTCTCCATAGGTGCATTCTTTTTTAAGCATCAGATCCCGAATGATTAATAAGGACCATTTATCACCCCAGATTTCAAGAGAACAGCTGATGGGACAGTCTGATCTTTTTTTACTCATACCATTAATTTTTAAATAATACTTGCAAAATGAAAGTATTTGTTTTAATTTTACTTTCGTTTTGCAAGTAAATTTAATCATAAAAAATGAATTAATCAAATGGAAAATTTTGACATCGCCGTAATCGGCTCAGGCCCCGGAGGATATGTGGCAGCCATCAGAAGTGCACAGCTTGGATATAAAACCGTAATTATAGAAAAATATGATACACTGGGAGGTACCTGTACCAATGTGGGGTGTATTCCTACAAAAGCACTGTTGGACAGTACCCATCATTATTCGGAAGCACATCATCAGTTTAAGGAACACGGGATTAATCTGGATCGGATAGAGCTGGATTTTTCACAGATGTATAAAAGAAAATCGGAAGTGGTTTCAAAAAATACCGACGGACTTAATTTCCTGATGAGTAAAAATAAAATCACCCGTATCCAGGGGACGGCAGGTTTTGTCAATAATACAACCTTACAGGTGGTAAATGACACGGAAAAGGTTATGATTACTGCAGAAAATTATATAATTGCTACAGGATCAAAGCCTTCGGTTCTTCCGGGAGTGGAAATTGATAAACGAAGAATTATTACTTCTACCGAAGCCTTAGCTTTGAAAGGAAAACCAAAATCTATGGTAATCATCGGAGGCGGAGTGATTGGCGTTGAAATGGCTTCTATTTTTAACCGTATCGGAACTCAGGTCACCATTCTGGAATATGCTGACCATCTGATTGCCGCAATGGATCATGAACTGGGGAAAAGCCTTCAGAGGATTTTAAAGAAAGAGGGAATTGATATCCGCCTGAATCAGGCTGTTTATAAAGCTGAAAATACAGGATCAGCCGCTAAGGTCTTTTTTAAGGATCAAAAAGGAATCGAAAATGAGCTGGAAGCTGAATACATTCTGGTTGCAGTAGGCAGAAGTCCGTATACAAAAGATTTAGGTCTTGAAAATACCGGAGTGGAACTCGATCATCGCGGATTTATCAGAGTGAATGAAAAGAATCAGACAAATATTCCCACGATCTATGCGATTGGCGATGTTATCGGAGGAGTAATGTTGGCACATAAAGCAGAAGAGGAAGGCGTTTTTGTGGCAGAAACCATCAATGGACAAAAGCGCCATATTCATTATGATCGTATCCCTTCCGTCGTATATACATGGCCGGAAGTAGCATCCGTAGGATATACTGAAGAATATCTCAAAAAAAATAATATAGCCTATAATGTGGGAAAGTTTCCGTTCTCGGCCAGCGCAAGAGCACGTGCTTCTATGGATTCAGATGGATTTTCAAAAGTGCTGGTAGATCCTAAATACGGAGAAATATTAGGAATTCATATCATTGGAGCCAGAGCCGCCGATCTGATTGCCCAGGGAGTAATTGCCCAGGAATATGAAGTAACTGCTGAAGATATGTTCCGTATTTCCTATGCCCATCCGACGTATTCAGAAACCTTGAAGGAAGCTTATCTGATAGCATCAGGGCAGGGCGCTGTGAACATCTGATGTACTGATTTTTTAAATTGCCACGAATACACGAATATCTTATTTATGCATTCGTGGCAAAAAACAAGAATACTTGATTGAAGTAGTAAAGATAAAAGATTATTGAGGTACTGTTAAAGCGGCACAGTCCTCGTTTTTTGAATATATTCCGTTAGTTTTCGCGTCCAGTTTTCCGGTTTTTCTGTTGATTCTGACCAGAAATGATTCTTTGGTAACAGGGCATCCTCTGGCTTGTAAAACGTATATAGAGATGTATTTGTTGTCAATTTTATAAGAACCCGTAAATCTGTTTTTTGTATCAAACGAATATCCGTAAGTTTGCGCAATCAGGAGAGCTTCGGGAAGATTATCAACCGTTCCGATAAAATCTCTCAACTGTTGTTCATTGGAAAAATAAACAGATCTGCTGTCTTTACACGCCAGAATGTAGGAAAAACAATGATTACCGATACATTTCTGGAAAAAACCTTTTTCCGGAACCGGCTCATTGATCGTCATGAAATCCGGCATCTGACTTTCGTAGATTACCGCTTTATCAGAATCTGTATCATTGCTGAGAACTCTCCAGTATTCGTAGCCCTTATCCGGAATAATAAAAGGGTAGAGGTAATCTGAAGTATCCAGGATATCGGGAATTTTTTTATAATCATCAGGAACCGTGATCTGGGCACAGAACAGATTAGAAAGGATCAGGGAACAGACGATGATAATTTTCATAAAGAAAGTGTTTTCAGGACAAATTTACAAAAATTAGTAATGTATCTGAGATCTTATACGCTATGAAAATTTCATCCCGTAGCCGGTATTGATATTTCCGGTTGCAATTTTTTTCAACTTTGATTCCATGAGCTTTTTGGTTAATGGTTTCAGATGATCAATATATAAAATACCTTGTGTATGGTCATATTCATGCTGGATGACTCTTGCTGTCATGCCTGAGAATGTCTTAACCTGCCGGTTAAAGTCTTTATCAAAGTATTCAATGGTGATGGCCCAGGATCGTTTTACCTTTTGGGAGAGACCGGGAATACTTAGACAGCCTTCATAATCTTCCCATATTTCCGCTGAATAATCAATAATGTTAGCATTAATAAAAGTTTCGTGTATTCCGCGGTCATTTTTTTCAAAATAGACGAGCTGATCCTCTGTATCAAAGTTTTCAAATATAGTACAGCTGTCAACGATGAAAAGCTGAAGAGGATTTCCTATTTGTGAGGAGGAGAGGCCGCATCCGCTGGCATTTTCCATAGTTTCCCACATATTGGTAATAAGATCCCGGACTTCCTGACTGTTTTCGGGGATCTTTATGCATTTTTGTTTTAAAATGCGATTTCCATAGGCTACAATAGGTAAATTCATTAAAATAATTTTCTGCAAAGTTCAGCAGAAGAGAAAAGATATACAATGAACCTATGTTAATTAATCTGTCTGCGGATTCTGCTTAAAGCCTGTGGAGTGATTCCGATATAAGAAGCAATGTATTTCAGCGGAACAAGTCTGAGCATTTCAGGCTGTTCGGTAAATAATTTTAAATAACGTTCTCTGGCTGTAAGTTTGAGTAAAGACATTTCTCTTTTGCTTTTGGCTAAAAATAACTTCTCGGAGGCAAAGCGCCCTAAATGGTTTCCCACATTCGTATGATTATAAACCTGCTGTAAATCATTATAAGAAATCTGCCATACCACAGTTTCCGTTAAGGCCTGCATTTCATATTCTGAAGGAGTCTGGGTAAGAAAAGAATCATAGGCACAGGTAAATTCCTTTTCAAAACCAAAACTAAAAGTATAGCCGTATTCATCATCCGGAATATAAAACCTTACCAGTCCCGATTCTATGAAGGACAGATACTTCTCCGTCTCACCGTGTTGGGTAATGACTTTATTTTTAGCAAAAACCTTTCTGTGAAAATGTCTTGCTATAAATGTCCATTCCGATTCCTTTAGTTTGACGATCTGTTCGTAATATTCTCTGATGTAACCCATAGAAATTTTTGAATTATTTTACTGTAACCTCAACAATATTATTAGTTATATTTAAAGGATTAATGTGAAGACAAAGGTACGAAATGTTTACGGAGGTGAAAGCATGGCTATTTTTCCGGGATCATTTGTTTTTTTGTCATTTGTCAATTTATTTAATTCCAAAAAACAGTTACATTTGTTAGTATGATACACGACCAACGCGCAGAAAAGTTCAGGCAGATCGTGGAGAATAAGTTCCAGATCTACAATTCATTATTTATGAGCCTGCCCTATGATAAAATGACCAATATCGGGATGTTGCTTCCCTTTCTTTATGAGGAAAGCAGAACCGGTTATGAGGCAGGGAAGACCCCGGAAGAAATCATTGAAGAGTTTTTTAAAAGCCATACAGATCTTGATACGGAAGAACAAAAACTGGAGTTGCTTTTTAAAATCATTCAGTATATCGAAAGACAGGTGGTTTTATTTGACAGTATAGAAGATGCTGCATTCCCGAATCTCCATTCCGAAAGTGATAGCGGAACAGTAACCAATCTTTTTGAACGCTCATTCCAGGATCATAAAATTGAAAAAGTACGCGAAAAACTGAAGGATTTTACCGTGAAAGTTGTATTTACGGCACACCCGACACAGTTTTATCCAAGTTCGGTACAAAGAATTATTCAGGATTTGAGAGGAGCCATTACCAGTGATTCTGTGACGCAGATTGATACCCTGCTGCAGCAATTGGGAAAAACACCTTTTGTAAATAAAGAAAAACCTACCCCGATAGATGAAGCATTAAGTATTATCTCTTATCTGAGGTATGTATACTATGATACCATTGGCGAATTATTTACAAAGATTAAAAAGACTTTTGGAAACGGACATTTCCATCTGCATGAAGATATTATCCAGCTCGGATTCTGGCCCGGAGGCGACAGAGACGGAAATCCGTTTGTGACTGCTGATGTCACCAAAAAAGTTTCTGAAGAGCTGCGTTCTGCCATTCTGAAATCATACTACAGCCATTTAAAATATATCAGGAGAAGGTTAAGTTTCAGAGGAGTGGCTGAAGTCTTAACACAGCTAAGTGAGGACTTATATGCTGCTATTTTTGACGGAAAAGAGATCACCGCAGAAGATATTTTAAAGAAGACGGATGACGCTGAAAAAATTCTGGTTAATGAACATAATTCTTTATTTCTGGATCTTTTGATCAACTTCAGAGACCGTGTGAAAATTTTTGGAACCCACTTTGCTACTTTGGACATCAGACAGGATAGCAGAATTCATCAGTCCGTCATTGATGAGGTTTTTTTAAAAGTATACGGAAATGAAGAAGCAGATGCCGGAAAAAAGTTCAGCAAGCTGATTCAGATTTCTGAAAAAGTAAACCCTGAAGATTTTCAGGATATTGTAAGAGATACTTTGCTAACGGTTTCACAGGTTTCAGAAATTCAGAATTTAAACGGGCAGAGAGGAATGAATCGCTACATTATTTCCAATTCAGATGCCGTGAAAGATGTTATGAATGTATATGCATTTTTCAAAATCTGTGGTTATGAGGATGAAGAAATCAATATGGATATTGTTCCGCTTTTTGAAACCATGGAAGGACTTGCCAATGCTGAAAATGTAATGAATGAGCTTTACCATCACCCTGTCTATCAGAAACACCTCCAAAAAAGAGGCAATCAGCAGACTATTATGCTTGGATTTTCAGACGGAACAAAAGACGGTGGCTATCTTAAAGCCAACTGGGAAATTTATAAAGCGAAAGAAGTACTTACCAGACTTTCTGAGCAAAATAACATCAAAGTAGTATTCTTCGATGGTCGTGGAGGTCCGCCTGCAAGAGGAGGAGGAAAAACTCACGATTTTTATGCTTCACAGGGAAAAACAATTGCCAATAATAAGATAGAACTGACCATTCAGGGGCAGACCATTACCAGTATTTTTGGAAATAAAGAACAGGCCAAATATAATTTTGAACAGCTTTTAACGGCTGGTGTAGAGAATGACGTATTCAAAAATGCAAAAAAAGATCTCACCGAAAAAGAAAGATCTCTGATCATCGAACTGGCAGATATCAGTTATAAAAAATATTCCGACCTGAAAGCTCATCCTATGTTTGTACCTTATCTTCAGGAAATGAGTACGCTGGAATATTACGGAAAAACAAATATCGGAAGCCGCCCGTCGAAAAGAGGAAACGGAAGTGAGCTGAGGTTTGAGGATTTAAGAGCTATCCCGTTCGTAGGTTCATGGTCACAGTTGAAGCAGAATGTTCCCGGATTTTTCGGTTTTGGATATGCTATGCAACAGTTGAAAGAACAGGGACGGTTTGAGGAAGTAAAGGAATTGTACAAAGGATCAGACTTCTTTAAAACATTGGTGCTGAACTCGATGATGAGCATGAATAAATCATATTTTCCATTGACTTATTATATCAAAAACAATCCGAAGTTCGGAGCATTCTGGAATATTCTTTTCAGTGAGTACGAATTATCAAAGGAGATCATGCTGGAACTGACAGGTTTTAAAATGCTCCAGGAAGAAGATCCGTTATCCCGAAAATCAGTGAAGATCCGTGAGAAGATAGTACTCCCTTTGTTGAGTATTCAACAGTATGCCTTAATGAAAATACAGAAAGGAGAAGGCAACAAAGAAACGTATGAGAAACTCGTGACCCGTTCTTTGTTTGGAAATATTAATGCGAGCAGAAACTCAGCATAATTTTATCATATTATGTCAATCATTAGAAACGGGCTTCAGCCCGTTTCTGTATTTTAAAATACCTCTACAGGCTTTAGCTGAAACATTTATTCTTTTATAAATTTCTCATAGTAGATTTTATCTTTTATCTGGATTTTCAGGTAATAAATTCCTTTGGAAAGGTTCTCTACATGTACCGCTTTTTGTTGGCTGTTTTTGCGGATCAGTCTTCCCAGGTTATCATAAATTTCCAGAGACTTAATGTCATATTCAGATTGAATGCTTAAAATGTTGGTAACCGGATTAGGATAGATTTTAATTCCCTCTGTTTTTGCCGTTTCAGAAGTACCTAAAACAGCATTATTATATAAACTTCCAAAGTTAAGAATGCCGTATCCCATCTGATCCGTATGGTTAGGATAAAGTGATGCTGTTTGTCTTAATTTTATCATGATTTGGTCTCTGTTCATCGTTGGAAATGCCTGAATAAAACAAGCTACTCCTCCTGAAGCTATAGGAGTCGCAATAGAAGTTCCGCTTACCGTAACAGTCGTATTGTTATTAACTGTTGTGGTGGAAGTTCCCTGTGCACTTCCATCCGGTTTTACAACTCCTGAGGAATTAGGTCCGTAAGAAGAAAATGAAGATGAATTCCCTGCACTGTCTACCGCTCCTATTGAAAATACTTTAGCATTATCGGAAGGTGTCAGAAGGTAATGCCACGGCAGGGTTCCGGAATTACCAGCGGCTACAAGAACAAAAATTCCTTTTTCCGCAGCAATTTGTGCCGCTTTTGCAATGAAGGAGGTTGTACCGTTCATATCGGAATAGCTGTAATCATACTGAGAATCATCAAAAACATTATATCCGAGAGACGTTGAGATGATTTCCACACCTTTTCTGTCAGCTTCCTCAGCTGCCTCAATCCAATATACTTCTTCCTCAGGAATTTCTACTGCCGCATTTTCGCTGCGATAAAGATAGAAATCAGCATCCGGAGCAGATCCTACAAAAGTGTTTTCCAGATAACCGCCAATAGCGCCTAATACTACCGAGCCATGCTGGCTTAAAGAGGTATTGTAAATATCAGTGGTTTTAGTAACGAAATCATACCCGGCTTTAATCTGGTTATTGGCCCATAACCTTGAAAATGCAGTTCCGGTATTGACAAACGGAAAGCCGGCATCAATAACGGCAATCGAGATTCCGGTTCCTGTATAGCCGGCCAGATGAAGTGGCCGGATGTTCACCTGATCTATCTGTGCGGCTCCCGACCCGTAATCAAACGTGGTGAGGGTCTTACCGGTATCCGAATTGTTTTTCCGTTGAGCAACAGGAGTTATTTTCGGGACAGCGGATGCGTTTCTTGCAAAGCTTTGTACAGACTGTACGAAAGGAAGAGCCTGCAGATTGATTATTTGTGAAGGGGTAGCATTTACAGCAGCTCCGTTAAGCCATTTGGAATAATCGGTGACAGTAAATCCCAGATTTTGTAAATTCTGAAGATAAGATGTTTCTATAGGGGCATCCTCATCATTAAGGGAAATTCCTAATGCAGTACGTCTGTTGAGTGATTTTTGAGAAAGCTCTGATAAAGGATTGGCAAAAAAAGCAGCTTTATTGGGTTTGTCAGTAAAATAAACAAAAACAAGCTGGGTTTGAGCTGATGCAATGGAATAACCCGTTAACAAACAAAAGAGTAAAAGCTTTTTCATAGTATTATTTTGTATAAAGATAAAAACAAAATCAATAAAATTTTTGATGGGATATTAAATTCCTTATTTTTACAGAAATATTTACTTTATGAAAAAAATTCAGATGGTTGACTTGCAAAGTCAGTATTACAAAATAAAGAATGATGTAGACAATGCAGTTTTAAATGTAATGGATTCTGCGGCTTTTATCAACGGTCCTGAAGTAAAGTCTTTCCAGAATGAATTGGAGTCTTATTTAGACGTAAAACATGTGATTCCATGCGCAAATGGAACAGATGCATTGCAGATTGCCCTTATGGCGCTGGATCTGAAAGAAGGAGATGAGGTGATTACCGCTGATTTCACTTTTGCTGCAACAGTAGAGGTGATTCATTTGCTTAAATTAAAATCGGTTTTGGTAGATGTAGATTATGATACATTCACAATCTCAACCGAAGACTTAAGAAAAGCAATTACACCAAGAACAAAAGCAATTATTCCTGTACATTTATTCGGACAATGTGCCAATATGGAGGAAATTTTAAAAATTGCTGAAGAGCACAATTTATATGTTATTGAAGATAATGCACAGGCTATTGGTGCCGAATATACATTTTCAGACGGAACGGTAAAATACGCTGGTACGATGGCTACTGTGGGAACAACATCTTTCTTTCCTTCAAAGAATTTAGGATGCTACGGTGACGGAGGGGCTATTTTTACCAATAATGATGAATTAGCACACCGTTTAAGAGGAATCGTAAACCATGGAATGTATGAAAGATACTATCATGACGAAGTAGGAGTAAACTCCCGTTTAGACAGTATTCAGGCGGCAGTTTTAAGAAAAAAACTTCCTCATCTTGATTCTTATAACGAAGCAAGAAGAAAGGCAGCCGATTATTATGATGAAGCATTTGCCGGAAACCCTAATATCCTTACTCCAAAAAGAAGTGAAGATTCTACGCACGTATTCCACCAGTATACTTTAAGAATTCTGAACGGAAAACGTAATGAACTTCAAAAGTTCCTGACGGAGAAAGAAATTCCGGCCATGATCTATTACCCGGTAGCATTAAGAAAACAGAAAGCCTATTTCCAGGAAAGTAATGATGCGGATTTTATCAATACAGACAAGCTTTTGGATCAGGTGATTTCTTTACCGATGCATACCGAACTTGACGAAGAGCAGCTGAAGTATATTACCGATGCAGTGCTTGAGTTTATGGGATAAGCTATGCTTCACGAAGAGAGAATATTAAAGAATAAATTTGCCTATTTTTTTACAATTATCTTTGTCCTGTGCTGGATGATTTATTATGGGTGCGTTGTTTTTAATATTTTATTTAAAAATTATGGGATAACCGAGCAGTATAAAGCAATTCAGATTCCAATCTTTTTATTGATTTTTGCTACCTTTATATTGCTTGCTGTCACCTTTGTAAATGTTTTTAAAGAGTCCGGAAAGACATTTATTTACCTCAACATTTCAGCTGCTTTGATCTGTCTGTTGTGGTCGGTAAACTTTTTTAAAACCTATCATGAAGGAATGAATGCCTATTGGTCTTCTTTTCTGTTTTTTATAGTTTTTTTAGTGGCAGGTCCCTTATTGCTCATAAGATATTTTAAGCACTATCCGGCAAAAGATGAAATAGAAAATATAGGAAAACACGAAGATTAAAAAATAAAAATGGCAATACTTGTTACAGGCGGACTTGGATATATCGGTTCCCACACCGTAGTAGAACTTATCAATAACGGCTTTGAAGTGGTTATTGTTGATGACCTGTCCAATTCGGAAAGGTTTATTTTAAATAATATTGAAGAAATCACGGGTAAAAAACCGATTTTTTATCCTTTTGATTTAAAAAGAAAAGAATTGCTTCATCAGGTTTTTGAGGCGCACCAGATTGATGGTTGTATTAATTTTGCAGCTTCAAAAGCCGTAGGAGAGAGCCAGGTAAAACCTGTTGATTACTACGAAAATAATTTGTTTTCCCTAATCAATATTCTTCAGGAGTTTAAGCAAAGAGAAATTTCAAACTTTATTTTCAGTTCTTCATGTACGGTTTATGGACAGGCTGATGTGATGCCCATTGATGAAAATACCCCTTTAAAAACGCCTGAAAGTGTATACGGCAAGACGAAACAGATGGGTGAACAGATCTTAATGGATTTCGCAAAAGCATACCATCGTAAAATCTCATTATTAAGATACTTTAATCCTATCGGAGCCCATCCGTCTTCAAAGATCGGAGAATTGCCTTTGGGGGTTCCTAATAACCTGGTTCCTTATGTAATGCAGACAGCAGCAGGAATTCGTGAAAAATTAAACATTTGGGGTAATGACTATGATACAAAGGACGGAACCCCAATCAGAGATTATATTTATATAGTTGATCTGGCAAAAGCCCATGTTGCTGCTTTGAAAAAATTAATGGAAGACCCTTCTGAAGAATCCGTTATCGATACGTATAATCTGGGAACAGGTCAGGGGTCATCAGTTCTGGAAGTCGTAAAAGCTTTTGAAACAGCCAATCATGTAAAAGTTCCCTATCAGATTTGCCCGAGAAGAGCAGGCGATATTACAATTGCTTACGCAGATCCCTCTAAAGCCGAGAAAGAACTGGGCTGGAAATCAGAAACTTCATTGGAAGAATCATTGAGAACGACCTGGGAGTGGCAGAAATATTTAAATAGCAGAAACTCTTAAAATCATTATATTATGGCTTGGAATCCTGAGGTATACGACCAGTTTAAAGAAGAGCGTTCAGCGCCTTTTTATGAATTATTAAATCTTGTTGAGTCAAGATCGGATTTGTCTGTTATAGATTTGGGATGCGGAACCGGTGAACTTACGTCCAGACTTTTGGATTATCTTGAAGACTCTAAGGTTTTAGGAATTGATTCATCCGAGGAAATGCTTGAAAAAGCAGCTCATTTTAAAACCAGCAGACTTCACTTTGAGAAAAGAAGTATTGAAGAGCAGCTGCATCTTGGGGATACCTATGATCTGATTATTTCTAATGCTGCCATTCAATGGTGCAGCAACCATAAAGAGCTGTTTCCAAGGATTATCAGTAAAATTAAAGCAGGAGGACAATTAGCCGTACAGGTTCCGTCCAATCATGAATATATTGTACACCAGCTTCTAAGGAAAATTGCCGGCTCTGAGCCTTATAAAACAGCCTATAACTCTTGGGAAAGAGAATATACAGTGCTGAAAATAGAAGATTATGCAGGAATATTGTTTAATCATAACGGGAGAGAAATTACCGTTTATGAAAAAGTATTTCCACATGTTCTTGAAAATGCCGAAGCAATATTTACTTGGGCTTCAGGAACAGCCATGCTTCCGTATATCGAAAGACTTCCGGAGGATATGAAAGAACAATTTAAAAACGATTATAAACTAGAATTACAAAACATCTTCCCTGAATCACCAGTCTTTTATCCGTTTAAAAGAACTTTTATTTCAGCGAAGTTTTAACCTAAAAATTAATATGAAGACACAAAGAATAGGTATTACATTTTCCTCATTTGATCTATTGCATGCAGGACACATTAAAATGCTTGAAGAAGCAAAAACGGTATGCGATTATTTGATCGTCGGACTTCAGATTGACCCGTCTCATGACCGTCCCAACAAGAACAGACCGAGCCAGACCATTGTTGAAAGGTATATTCAGCTCAAAGCAGTGAATGCTGTAGATGAAATTGTTCCTTACTACACAGAAGAAGATCTTTTAGATATTTTAAAATCTTTTGTCATCGATGTAAGAATCATCGGGGATGATTATATGGACAGAGACTTTACCGGAAAACAGTATTGTGAAGAAAAAGGAATTGAAATCTTTTACAACAAAAGAGATCACAGATTTTCTACCAGCGACCTGAGAAAAAGAATCTATGAAGCTGAAAAGGAAAAAGTAGAAAGAAAAGAAACCGTAAAATAAAAACAATAAAAAAATCCCGAAAAGAAATTTTCGGGATTTTATTTTAATTACATCGGGCCACCTTGCTGGTCGTCTCCCGCTGCATTGGAGTTAATGTCTTTTTTCTTCTTAGGCTGCTCTATTCTTTCTCCCTGTTTAAACCTGTAGGTTAAAGAGATAGAAAACTGTCTCGGCTGCCATTGCATATAATTGCTTCGTGTATAATCACTGTTAAAGCTTAATACTTCTCTGCTTCTGGTATTGAAAATATCCTGGATATTAAAAGAAATGGTTCCGTCTCCTTTCCAGATTGTTTTTGATGCTCCCAGGTTGAGTGCATACATATCATGAGTATTCTGGTTGGCAGATTTCTGAGCTCCTCTGTAGAATCCCTGTAGCTGTACACTTAAAGTCTTATCTAACTTAAAGGTAGTGTTAAGACGGGCTCTTGTAGAGAATCCGCTCCCTGTGAAGTTCATAGAACCTGTTTTTTCAAGTCCGTTCACATCTTTTGAATCATAATAAGCTATACCGGTTGTTTTATACCCGAACATATCCAAACTACCCATGATTTTAAACCAGGCAAAAGGATCGTAGGTGAAATTAAGATCTAAACCATAGCGATCATCGTTTCCAAGATTAATAGGTTTTGTATAAAACACACCCAGCCTTTCATCAGGTCTGTATACCAGCATTTTGGTGTCATCTGTTGCATGTCTGTAATATAGAGTAGGATTAATTGTAAATTTCTTTCTGGTGATATTATAACCTACTTCATAAGAGTCTACATAAGATGGATTAAGATCAATATTTCCTTCAAAAATATTCTGGCTGTTGCTGTAATTCGGGAAAGGAACCATAAAGAAAGATCTTGGACGATCTATTCTTCGGGAATAGTTAACTAAAATCTGGTTATTTTTTGAAACATCATAGCTCAGGAATACACTTGGAAATAAATTATTATAGTTTTTCGTTCTGTCTACTATAGGGGGTGTATTCGGATTTTGATTCGCGTAATTAATCCTTATATTGGAAAGCTCGTCTCTTAATCCCAGCTGATAACCGAAATTGCCGATTTTACTTCTGAACTGGAGGTAGAATGCATTGAATATCTCCCTGTAATCTGTATTATTATTGTAGTCAGGAATAAATTTATTATTGGAAGTACTGCTTACAAAATTATCATAGGTATTATCATTGACATCTATTCTGTACCCTGCTTCAAGTTTTGATTTTTCACCTATTGGCAATTCATAATCAGCCTTTCCTATAATGGTTTTACTTACGGAATGTCTTCTGGTAACGTCATGAATGTCAGGAACAAGGTCATTGGTTTCAATAATGTCTGCATTATTGTTGCTTCTGTTTCTTTGTACACTTAATGAAACAGATAAATTCTGACCTTTATCATCAAATTTATGATCCAGACCTACATCCCCCTGAAATGCAAGATTGTTGAATACACTTTTAGAATCTCTTCTCCCATAAGGGTTTAGTAAACTCCATTTTCCTGTTGTAGTCTGAAGGTCATTCGGATTATCTCTGAAAAACCGGTAGAAACTGTCATAAGTATCCAGAAGTTCATTACCATCTCCCTCAAATGTTCTTACTAATCCTGTAAGATTAATGGATGTTTTTTCACTCAGATCATAGACAAATCCGGCACTTGCGTTATAATTTTTATTATACGTTTTGTTGATGGAATTTTGCAGTTGATGCACAGGAACATCACTTGGATTCTTTCCTGCTACAATGGAAGGGAGGGTAAGATTGTTATAGGTTGTTTCGGAATTATTTTTAGTTCTGTTTTCTGTATAACCGCCACCGCCGTTCACAAACCAAGTCCAGTTGTTTTTTCTCCAGCTTAAATTGGTATTCAGTGCCGTTCTAGGAAAATATCCCAATGTTCCGACTACGCTACCGTTAAATCCTATTTTCTTATTCTTTTTAAGGATAATATTTAAAATACCGGAAGTTCCGCTGGCTTCAAATTTTGAAGAAGGGTTGGTAATAACCTCAATTCTATCAATTTGGTCAGCAGGAATACTTTGCAGGGCATTGGCTCCGTCATCAATTCCCAGAAGGGCAGAAGGCTTTCCATTGATCAGAAACTTCACGTTGGAGCTTCCTCTCATAGAAACCGTTCCGTCGGTATCTACGGAAACAGAAGGAACATTCGTTAAAACATCCTGAAGATTACCTCCTTTGCTTACAATATCCTGAGAAGGATCGTATGTTTTTTTATCAAGTTCTACTTTAAAAGGTTTGGTAGCAGCAGCAGTAATGACAACACCCTGTAATTCCTGTGTTTTGCCATCCAGTGTAGTGGTTGCTTCAGGTTCTATAGAAAGGGCACCAATATTTCCGGCTCCTGTAACATTTTTATGGACAATACTTTTTTTATAGTCAATAGCTTCTACAGTGATTTCGTAATCGCCGGGAGCAAGATCAAGCTTGTACTGTCCTTTTTCATCAGTTAATACCGCATCACTTAATGTTTTGGTGACTTTATTGCTAAATGTTACAGAAGCATAAGGTACAGGCTGGTTTTTCTTGTTGACAATGATTCCGGATACTGATGCTTTTTCCTGAGCGAAAGCCATAGCCGCTGCTGAAAGAACCAACGTAAGTCCCAGAGTTTTTTTGGTGAAAATACTGACAATTTCTGTCTTCTTCATAGGTTATTTTTTGTATAAAATCATGAAGGGATACCCCTAATGTTTATAGAATTTCAAATCGCTTTGATTTTCAAAACATTATGACTCGTTTGTTATTTTGCTGTATAAATTTTAAGTGCTTACTAAGCCTATTTTATATTTTTTGAATTAAGCCAGTCCTGATAGGCCTTTGCGTTTACAGCATGTTCTTCCGCACTTGCCGTAAACTTATGATATCCAAATCTTGCAGGATCAGCACACATAAATATATAATTATTGTTTTCCGCATTTAAAACCGCATCTACTGAATTCTTATCCACTACACAGATAGGTCCCGGAGGAATACCGGCATTCGCATAAGTGTTGTATGGGGAAGGTGTAGACAGGTGCTTATATAAAACCCTTTTAATAGGCTCTTTAAAATTAGTCTGTTTATTGATGGCATAGATTACTGTAGGGTCAGACTGAAGTTTCATCCCTTTTCTGTATCTGTTTAAATATAATCCGGCAATTGTTTTCATTTCATCCTTTTTTCCTCCGGATTCTTTATAGACAATAGAAGCCAGTGCATAAATCTGATCTCTGGTAAGACCTGACTGCTGCTCTTTAGCCTTTCTTTCACTTGTCCAGAAATCATTGTACTGATCTTCAAACTTTGCAAAAAACTCTCGTGGACTTACAGTCCAGTAGAAATTATAAGTGTCTATAAAGAAATATTTTTTTAAATCCTCAGCATTTTTAAATCCTTTTTCTCGTGCAATTCCATCAAGATCATTGACGAAATGTAAAGAATCCAGTTCCGTTTTTTTTGTTACTTTTCCAACCATTTGGTACATATCACCAAAATCTCCGATTCGAAAAGAGTTGGCGGTCTGGTTACCTGCCTTAATCATATTGACAAGGTCGGTATTTCCTTTACCTGCTGCAATGTGATAGCGTCCCGCTTTGAAATTTTTATCAAGCTTTTTGTCCAGAGCTACCGCTTCGAAATTTTCTTTATTTTTAATATAAGGACTGATAGAATCCATGATTTGCTTGAAATCCGCTTGATGAGGAATCAATATGTAACCATCTTTTTCAACATTATTTCCATAATATTTATTATAAAATCTCAATCCAAAAAATCCTGCAGCTGCAAAAACCAGCAGAATGACAATGAGAATAGCTTTTTTCATTCTTATACTATTGATTAAAAGTTTTGTTTTTAAAGAAGATCCACTTTACCTCTAAAAACCTGCTTTGCAGGGCCCTCTAACCAAATGTTATGGAAAGAATTTCCGCTTTTCTCAGCATAAACTTTAAGGTTTCCTCCTAAAGTTTTAACTTTTACAGAAGTTAGATTGTCTTTTTGTAAAAAAGTTAAAGCGGAAGCTGTAACTCCTGTCCCGCAACTGAAAGTTTCATCCTCAACGCCTCGTTCATAGGTTCTTACAAAAATCTCATTGTCGGAAATTTTTTCAACAAAGTTGACATTGATTCCGTTTTCTTTATAATTTTCTGAATTTCTGATTCCGTTTCCTTCGGCAAATACCTTGTAATGATCAAGATGGCTGACATATTTTACATAATGGGGCGAACCGGTATTTAATACAGAATCATCTCCGTCCTGTGAGATGGTATCTACATCGATCATTTTTAACTTAACAATCCCATTATGGATTTCAGCATCATGTTCCCCGTCTATAGCAATGAATTTACACTTGTCTTCAAAAATATCCAGAAAGAAAGCAAATGCAACCAGACATCTTCCTCCGTTTCCACACATAGTACTTTCACCACCATCAGAATTGTAGTATACCATTTTGAAATCATAATGGTCGTCATTTTCCAATAAGATAAGCCCGTCCGCACCAATTCCAAAACGTCTGTCACATAATTTTTCAATCACTTTTTTTTCCTTAGGAAATTGAAGATCACGATTATCTATCATTACAAAATCATTTCCCGTTCCCTGATATTTATAAAAATCCATATTTCTTTTTCTTAAATTGAAGAGGCAAAATTAATATATTTAAAATGAAAAACGAACAGTGTTAACTGTTCGTTTTCTTATTTATAATCGTTTTATCTAAACCCGCCGGAATTCGGTCTTTCGGTACTGCCGGAACCAGTGTTTGGCGTTCCGCTGGATCCGCTTCTGAATCCGCTTCCGCTGGAAGGTTCAGCTCTATAAGTGCTGTTGCTTTCAGAATTTCTGAATCCGCCACTGTTCGTGTTTCTCTGGCTGTTTTCAAAGCCGCTTCCCTGTCTGAATCCACCGCTGTTCTGATTTCCCTGGTTATTCTGGTAACTATTGTTGTTCTGGTTTCTGAATCCACCGCTGTTGTTATTTCGGTTGGTATTATTATTTTTGTTATAGAAACCACTTCCATTGTTAGAACCGCCGTTATTATAGAAACCACTTCCGCTGTTGGTCTGGCCTCTGAATCCATTATTTTGTCTTGAATCAGATCTCCTTTCTACATATACTTTTCTTCTTGAATTGTTATAGTTATAGTAGTAGTAAGGAATACCATTATCATAATAATAATTGATGTTGTTTCTGTAATAATAACCGTCATTTCCCCAATATCCGCCACTTCCGTAATATCCGGAAGGAGCATAATAATATCCGTTATTATAATATGGGTCACCATAACCACTGTTATATCCATATCCGTCTGAATAGGCTAAACAAGAAGTTAAGCTGGTAATAGCAAAGATGCTGACTGCTATTTTAAATAAATTTTTCATGACTTTATTGTACTTTTTTTTCTTTAAAACTTTTTTTCCAATTAAGGTATCCTAAGATAGCCATTATAGTAAATACCAAATATTGAACCGAAGTGATTCCAAGACCCTTAAAAATCATCATCGGCATGCAAATAAAATCTCCGATAATCCAGAAAATCCAGTTCTCAATGCGCTGTTTGGCCATAAACCACATTCCTACTAAAAAAATTGAAGTAGTAAAAACATCCATCCAGTTAGCCCAATCCAAATGATATAATCCAAGGCTGGTTCCTTCCATTGAAAAATGATTGTCAATATAAGGTTTATAATAATAAATCAAAGTAACCAATCCCAGACTCAGAAAAAAAAGAATGATGGCATAGCTCCATTCTTTCTTAGTAGCCCAGGTGACGTCTACATGTATATGATCTTCAGAATTTTTCGCCCATAAAATCCAGCCATATATACTCATTATCGTATAGTACACATTGATGAGGCAGTCTCCAAATAATCCGAAGTTAAACAGAATATATACATAGATCAGGGTTGAAACAATGCCAGTAGGGTATACCCATATATTTTTCTTAATGGAAAAATATACGCTCAAAATTCCGAAAATAGCACCCGATGCTTCCAGTATAATCTGTGAATAATCATAGTTTTCATAGGGTTTTACAAAAAGATCATATAAATTCATGCGATCAAAAATAAGCAAAAATATGGACTTTTTAAAATAAATTAAATAATGTCTTGTTTGTGTTTTTGAGGTATTAATGTAAAATAAATCGTGAAAGTTTAACGATAAACGTGAGAGTTCCTAAATTTTTTATATTTTCGTGAATCCTTAATAAATAAAAAAACATGTCGAAAATTTGGGTTAAAAAACCACTAAGTGCCTATGAGGCAGATATGAAGAAAAGTGAGCTGAAGAAGGTCCTTGGAAAATGGAGTCTAACAGCAATTGGAGTAGGTGCTATCATTGGAGGTGGAATCTTTGTTCTTACGGGAACGGGAGCCTATTACCATGCCGGTCCAGCACTTGCAATTTCCTTTATCATAGCAGGGATCGCCTGCGTTTTTGCAGCATTATGTTATGCAGAATTTGCTTCCATTATTCCTGTTGAAGGTTCTGCGTATGCTTATGCATATGGAACAGTAGGGGAAATTTTTGCCTGGGCTATGGGCTGGTGTCTCATCCTGGAATATGCCATGGCGAGTATGGCGGTTTCCGTGAGCTGGTCCGGTTACTTTAACAAATTTTTGAAGATTTTCGGAGTCCATTTACCTGCTTATCTCACCTCTGACCCTGCGAGTTATACGGGAGAAGGCTTTTCTATGAACCTGCCTGCTTTTATTCTTGTTTTACTGATTACTGCACTATTGGTGAAAGGAACTAAAGAAGCAGCCGGTGCTAATAACCTGATTGTATTACTAAAAACAGCTGCCGTTATCTTCGTAATTATAGCAGGTGTTTATATTATTTTTTCCAATACAGATCTTTATAACGCTGTTGACGGAGTGAAAAACTGGAAACCCTTTATTCCCGATCAGGTAAAAATTAAGAATTCAGAAGGAGATATGGTCTCGGCGTATGGTATCCAGGGGATTATTTCCGGTGCTGCTGCCATCTTCTTTGCTTATATTGGCTTTGATGCTGTTTCTACACAGGCCGGAGAAGCTATTAATCCTAAAAAAGATGTGCCTTTTGCAATTATTGCTTCCTTATTGATCTGTACAGCTTTATATATCTGTGTATCTCTTGTATTAACCGGAATGATGCATTATTCAGATTTTAATCCGGACGGAAAATATCCTGATGCTATTAAAGCTCCTGTAGCATATGCTTTCGAGATTGCAGGGAAACACTGGGCAAGTAATATTGTAACCATTGCAGCAACGGTAGGATTGATTTCCGTAGTGATGGTAATGATGATGGGACAGTCTAGAATCTTTATCGGAATGGCAAAAGACGGTTTGATTCCAAAATTCTTTGGTGAACTTCACCCAAAAACAAGAACACCGTACAAAGGAATTATTCTGCTTGGAATTGTAGTGGCGCTTATTGCAGCTTTAACCCCTATTTCCACTCTTGCTGATATGACAAGTTTCGGAACCCTGTTTGCCTTTACACTGGTTTGTATTGCCGTTTGGGTAATGAGAAAAAAAGAACCGAACCTGATCAGACCTTTCAAAGTGCCTGCTTACAAAGTTGTAGTAGGACTAGGAGTAATCATCAATTTATACCTCATTTATAACCTGAGCGATCACGCTAAAGAGCTTTCCGGGGGCTGGTTGCTGTTAGGTGGAGTTGTGTATTTTCTGTATGGAAGAAGAAACAGTAAACTTAACAATCCTGAAAAATACAAGGACATTGATTAATCACCATATAAACCGCTTCGGCGGTTTTTTTGTTTATATAAAACCTATCATATGAAAAATATTTTCTCTATTCTATTTCTTTCTTTAGGAATTTGTACATTTTCTCAACAGGTAGAAAATATGGAAACGATTCTGAACGATAAAATAAGCATCAGAGCTCTTGAAGTGTACGATCATAAAGTCTGGTACAGCGGAACAGACTCCAAGTTCGGATTTGTAGATCTTAAAGATTCAAAAAACCAGAAACAGATCAGATTATCAGAAGATAAGCTGCAGTTCAGGACTTTAGGGCAGGACAAAAATTCATTTTATGTGATCAATATTGAAAGTCCGGCTCGTTTTTTTAAAATCGATAAGAAAGAACTGAAAGCACAAATTGTTTTCAGAGATACTGCCAAAACTGCATTTTATGATGCCCTTCATTTTGTGAATGATAAACTCGCTTACACCTTCAGTGATGCAGATCAGGATCACCTGCTAAAACTGGCCGTTTACAGAGACGGAAAATGGGGGATGCTTAAAAATAAAGTCGTACTTAATGAAGGAGAGGCCGCTTTTGCCGCAAGTAATACCAATATCTCATCATCCAAAAAATATATGTGGATTGCTACCGGCGGTAAATCTTCCAGGATTGTAAGAATGAATCTGAAAGACGAATCTTTTGAAATTTTCAATACCCCGTTTGTACAGGGAGCATCTTCTCAGGGAATGTATTCTATAGATTTTTATGATGATTTCGGGGTTGCCGTAGGCGGAGATTATACAAAACAGAATGCCAATGTAAATAATATTGCTATGACTTATGACGGAGGAAAAACCTGGCAGACTCAGGCTTCAGGACAAAATGCAGGTTATATGACCTGCGTGAAAATTAAGCCGGGATCCAAAGGTAAAGAAATGATTGCAGTGGGAGATCAGCATATCAGCTATACCTCTGATTTTGGAAAAACATGGAAAAAAATTTCTGATGAAAAAGGATTTTTCGTTTGCCAGTGGATTGATGGAAATACAGTGGTTTTTGCAGGAAACAGCAGAATTGCGCTCATGAAATTAAAATTTTAAATCTTACCTATAGAATTTATCATTATCAGTCAAATGCCTGATCATACGTATTTAGACTCATTATAAAATAGAACCTAATATAATTCATAGGTTAAAATTCATAACTAATGGTTAATTTTGTAGGATAGAATTTTAATTATGTTAAATTCTGTGACCTTATAAAATTTTAATTGTCAAGATGAACTCTTTAATCGATAAGTATAATATTCCCGGACCGCGTTACACTTCTTACCCTACCGTTCCGTATTGGGATGAATCCACATTTTCACCGGAAAAATGGAAAGAAAGCGTAATCAGGTCTTTTCATGAAAGCAATGCAGAAGAAGGGATTTCTATTTATATCCATTTGCCTTTCTGTGAGGCATTGTGTACATTCTGTGCATGTCATAAGCGTATTACAAAACAGCACAGCGTGGAAGTTCCTTATCTGGAAAGTGTTTTAAAAGAATGGAATCTTTATCTTACGCTGTTCAATGAAAAGCCAAAATTAAAAGAATTACATTTGGGAGGAGGAACTCCTACTTTTTTCTCTCCTGAAAACTTAAAAACATTACTGGAAGGAATTTTCAATACGGTAGAAATCGCTGAACATCCGGAATTTTCTTTTGAAGGACATCCGAATAATACGACTAAAGAGCATTTGCAGACTTTATATGATTTAGGTTTCAGAAGAGTGAGCTTCGGAGTACAGGATTATGATCCTAAAGTTCAGAAAGCAATCAATAGAATTCAGCCTTTTGAGAATGTTAAAAATGTGACGGAATGGGCTAAGGAAATCGGATATAGAGGAATCAGTCATGATCTTGTGTTCGGTCTTCCGCACCAGACCTGGGAAGCAATGGAGAACACGATCAGAAAAACAATGGAATTAAAACCGGACAGGCTTGCTTTTTATTCTTATGCTCATGTTCCATGGGTAAAAGGAGTAGGCCAGAGAGGTTTTGATGAAAATGATTTACCAAGTGGAGAAGAAAAACGCCGACTGTATGAAGACGGGAAAAAACTGCTTCAGGATCTGGGATATATTGAAGTCGGGATGGATCATTTCTCCCTGGAGCATGATGATCTGTACCAGTCTTTGATCCATAAAAAGCTACACAGGAATTTTATGGGATATACTTCAAGCAATACACAACTGATGGTAGGGCTTGGAATGTCCGCAATTTCAGATTCGTGGTATGCTTTCGGTCAGAATGTAAAAACAGTGGAAGAATATCAGACAATGGTAGAGGAAGGTAAAATTCCTGTGGTAAAAGGACATGTTCTGAATGAAGAAGATCTGATTGTAAGAAGGCATATTTTAAATCTGATGTGTCAACTTGAAACAACTTTCACTCCAGTCAATTCTTTTCCGGAACTTGATAATGCATTAGAAATGCTCAAAGAGATGGAAAATGACGGATTGGTTGAAATTTCCGGTAAGGAAATTAAAATTACGGAAGAGGGTAGAGCTTTCACCAGAAATGTAGCCATGGTTTTTGACCTTAGAATGATGAGGAATAAACCGGAAACGAGAATTTTTTCAATGACGATATAACAAAAAAGCGGTTCAATATTGAACCGCTTTTTTGTTAGTTGTAAAGTCTGGTTTTTGTTATAAAGCTTGGGGCGTTCTCTTTTTAACGCAGCGCTCGCAAGGAGATCTTAATTTAGTTTTATCTTCCGTTTGCAATGGTAATTCGTTTAGTAAAGGCTGCCTCAGCTGAGTATACAGCCCTTTTGAACTTTCTGATCAATGTTATTATTAAAAATGCTTTAGCGTTAAATAAACTACTTCTATTTAATAACAATTTTCTGACTATAAGATTTCAGGTCATCAGATTTTAAATTAATATAATAAACCCCAGAAGGGATACCTGAGATATCAATACTTTTATCATTTATAATCTGACTGGTCTCTAAAACTTTTCTGCCATCTGCGCTGATGATTTCTGCGCTTACTTTTTTATCTCTTATTCCGCTGACGAATATTTCCTTCGCCGCCGGATTGGGGTAGATGCTGATCTTTCCTAAAGGGTGGTTTTCATGAGTACTCAAGGTTCCGGTTGATATTTTAAAAATTTTTCCACTATTTACGGCAGCTACATACAATTCCTTTTGAGAATCCTGTCCGAAGGTTGAAAAATTATTTCCACTGTAAGCAGAAGACCAGGTAATAGCATTATTGGTATCCAGTATTCCGATCTGGGTAGAACAATAGTCCGCAAAGAAGTATTTTCCCTGAAGTGAAGGGTATTGGGATCCCCTGTAAACATATCCGCCGGTAATGGAACATCTTCCGCCGGAATGATCATATACTGCAATTGGAAATGTCATTGTGGATGCAGGGGCACATCCCGTTGTGTTATAAGCGTTGTTACCTTCATAGCAGCGCCATCCATAGTTGAGGCCGGCTTGTGTGACGGGTATGCTGTTGATTTCCTCAATAGCACCCTGTCCGACATCAGCGATCATTGCATTTCCGGAAGTTAAATCGAATGTAAATTTCCAGGCATTCCGCAATCCGTAAGCCCAGATTTCATCGGCTCCGTCAATACCTACAAAAGGATTGTCAGCCGGAATATTGTAAGGACCGGTAGCGTCTACATCAATTCTCAGCATTTTCCCCAAAAGTGAGTTTTTGTTTTGCGCATTATTGTTAGGGTCTCCGCCATTTCCTCCGTCTCCGGTTATGATCCATAATTTTCCGTCAGGAGCAAAGTGAATGCTTCCGCCGTTATGATTATCGAAAGGTTTGGGAATAGTAAGCAGTATCTTTTCAGAGTTGGGATCTGCAGTGTCCGGATTTGAAGAATTAACGGTATATCTTGCTACTACAATATTGCCTGCTGTATTATTGTAATACACAAAAAAATACCCGTTGGCCAGGTATTGGGGATGAAATGCCAGTCCTAAAAGACCTCTTTCTCCGCCAAAAACAATCTTAGTACTGATGTTCAGAAAATCAACAGGGTTAATGGTCCCGTTGGGCTGAATAATTTTAATGATACCGTTTTGTTGTACGACGAAAAGTCTCGTGTCATTGGCGTTTGTAATCTCGACCGGGCTGGTAAGTCCGGTGGCAAATTCTTCTAAATTAATACTTTGAGCATTAACGATTAAGGAAGAAAAAATACAAATGATTAAAAGTAAATTTTTCATAATATTTTGATAGTTAGTGTGTTGAAAAATGAATGAAAATTTTATACCAATCAAAATTTGAAAACTTCATTAAGATACCATGAAAAAATTGTTAAATCTTAAATAGAGGTCGTAATACCAATATATCTGAAAATAAACCATTTCTGTTGTTAAAAATTCATAAAAACCAAGAAAATCATTATATTTGCCGACTTAATTTAACGTAGTTATAACAAAATGCAAGGAAAAGGACTTATTACAATTGTTGCTATTGTCCTGGGGTTGATTTGCTTAAATGAGCTATTACCAACCTGGTACGCCAGCAAAATTGAATCGCAGATCGAAGCTGCGAAAGGAAACGAGAAAGAGATCAAACGAATCAAGGAAGATACTCTTAATCTTGGGTATACAAAGCTTTATTATTCAAAAGCTAAAGACAAGGAAATGAAATTGGGTCTTGACTTAAAAGGAGGAATCAACGTCCTTTTGGAGATCAATCAAAGAGACCTGGTGAATGATTTAACCAATTATTCTACCAATCCTGTTCTTATTGAAGCTTTAAACAAGACTGATGAAGCTCAGAAAAACTCAACAAAATCTTACATCGATAACTTTTTTGAGCAGTTCGATGCGATTAACAAAGCAAAAGGAACCAACCTTAAGCTTGCAGATCCGGAACTTTTCGGAAACACAAACTTATCTGAAATCAGGTATAACACTACTGATGAGCAGGTAAAAAGTATTATTAAAAGAAGAGTTGATCTTTCTGTAGGTACAGCTTTCGAGGTAATCAGAACGAGAATTGACAAGCTTGGTGCTATTCAGCCAAACGTTCAGAGAGTACCTGGTACTGCGAGAATTTCTGTGGAAATGCCTGGTATGAAAGATATCGACAAAGTGAAGAAAATGCTTCAGACTTCAGCAAAACTACAGTTCTGGGAAGTACAGCAGGTGCCTGAAGTTGCGCCTTATTTTCAGACTTTAACAACTATGGTTGCTGCAAAAGGAGATTCTATGGGAGTAGCAAAGAATGTGAACTTCATGAACCTTTTACAGCTTGACAAATTAAGAAGTAACGGTGTTGCCAACGTAAAATTGTCTGATACTGCTGCTGTCAACAAAATTCTGAACAGCAAAATAGGAATCGCTTCACGTCCTGCCAACATTAAATATACACAGTTTATGTGGGGTTACAAACCTGAAGCTACAAGTCCTGATGATTTGGTATTGTATGCGATCAGAAGTAACATCAATCAAAAAGCTCCCGTAGACGGTGCGGTAGAAACTGCAAACATCAGCTACGATGAACTTGGAAGAGTAGTAGTAGACATGCAGATGGATTCCAAAGGAGCTAAAGAATGGAAAACTTTAACTGAGAAAAACGTAGGAAAACCGGTTGCTGTAACTCTTGATAATAGAGTATATACTGCTCCGAACGTTGTGAATGCTATTCCTAACGGTAGAACTCAGATTTCCGGTAACTTCTCTCAGGAAGAAGCTAAAGAATTAGTTGACGTTTTAGGAGCTGGTAAATTACCAGCAGGTGCAAAAGTAGTTCAGGCTACTCAGGTAGGTCCATCATTAGGACAAGAATCTATCAATGCGGGTATGATCTCTTTTGCTATTGCATTCTTAATTATCATCGTTTATATCATTTTCTATTACGGAGGTGCCGGAGTGTACGCTGTAATTGCAATGGTAATCAACCTTTTCTATATTTTCGGAATTATGGATTCCGGAGACTTTACCCTGACACTTCCTGGTATCGCAGGTATCGTATTAACGATGGCGATGGCAGTAGATACAAACGTAATTATTTACGAAAGAACAAAAGAAGAATTATTTGCCGGTAAGAGTATCTTAGAGGCATATAAAGATGGTTTCAAACATGCATTAAGTGCAATTATTGACGGTCACTCTACTACGTTATTAACTGCAGTTGTATTGTTCTTCTTCGGAACAGGACCTATTAAAGGGTTCGCATTGACATTGATGATCGGTATTATCATGACATTGTTTACTTCTGTATTGCTTTCAAGAGTGATGATCTTCAGCAGACTGAACAAAGGTAAACACCTTTCTGTATGGACGCCTCCTACCAAAAATCTTTTCAGAAATACATGGATTGATTTCATCGGAAAAAGAAAATATGCTTATATCATTTCTGCTGTTTTAACAGTGATCTGTATCGGTTCTATGGTTACTCACGGATTCAAATACGGTATCGACTTTACAGGAGGTAGAAACTATATCGTAAGATTCGATAAGCCGGTTAATGCAAATGATGTTGAAGAAAAATTAGTGAAATTATTCAGAACGGAAGATGGTAAAAACTCTTCTGTGGAAGCTAAAACTTTCGGTAACGCAAACCAGCTGAAAATTTCTACGGATTACCTTATCGGAGATGAGTCTTTAAAAGCTGACCAGACTATTGAAGAAAAATTATTCCAAGGATTAAAAGGAGATCTTCCTGCAACCCTTACTTTAAAAGACTTCAAATCTGCTGATAAAGACCACGCAGGTATTATCTCATCAGAAAAAGTAGGTCCTACAGTAGCAGATGATATTCAGGCTCACGGTATTCTTGCAGTAGTTGCTGCCCTTGCCGGTATCTTTATCTATATCTTATTCAGATTTAGAAAGTGGCAGTTCTCTTTAGGAGCTGTAGCAGCACTATTCCATGATGCGGTTATTATTTTAGGAACGTATTCATTACTTCACAAATATATGCCGTTCAATATGGAGATCAACCAGGATTTCATTGCTGCAATCCTTACAGTATTAGGATATTCAATCAATGATACGGTAATTATTTTTGACAGAATTAGAGAATACCTGAAAGAAAAGAAATCTTTAACATTAGCTGGATTATTTGATGACTCTATTTCAAGTACATTGGGTAGAACATTCAACACATCCTTCACAACAATCCTTGTTATCCTTGCGATTTTCATTTTCGGAGGTGATAACCTGAGAGGATTTATGTTTGCGATGTTAATTGGTATTGGATTCGGTACTTATTCATCCATCTTTATTGCATCGGCAATTGCTTATGACTTCCTTAAAACAGGAAAAGAAGATGAAGTACACGGAAAAACTACTTCTGATAAAGAAGTACTTGCTTCAAAGTAATACGAACTACAATAAATTAGTAAAAGCCTTTCGAAAGAAAGGCTTTTTTTTCATTAATCTGTCCATCAGGAGTATAGTTTTTTAATAATATGAAATTTAGAATCATTATTTTTTAGATTTGATTAATTTTGCAGCATCATGGAAAATTCAAAGAAAAAAGCGGCAATAGGCTTCATATTTATCACATTACTGATTGATATTACCGGATGGGGAATTATTATTCCTGTTGTTCCTAAATTAATAGAAGAATTAATACATGCAGATATCAGTGAAGCCGCCAAATATGGTGGATGGCTGGGATTTGCTTATGCATTCACACAATTTATCTTTTCTCCGTTGGTAGGAAACCTGAGTGATAAATATGGGCGGAGACCTATTATTCTGATTTCACTGTTTGGTTTTGCCGTGGATTATATTTTCCTGGCCTTGGCGCCCTCTATTTGGTGGTTGTTTCTGGGAAGGGTGATTGCGGGAATTACCGGAGCCAGTGTCACTACTGCCAGTGCTTATATTGCGGATATTTCAACGGATGAAGATCGCGCCAAGAACTTTGGCCTGATAGGGGCTGCTTTTGGTCTGGGATTTATTATAGGGCCGGTTTTAGGAGGTGTCTTAGGGCATTACGGAGCCAGAGTTCCTTTCTATGCAGCTGCAGGATTATGTTTGCTTAATTTCCTTTACGGATACTTTATTCTTCCGGAAAGTTTAGATAAAACTAAAAGAAGAGCATTTGACTGGAAACGTGCTAATCCCATAGGTTCATTTAAATTCTTAGGGAAACATCCTGAAATTTCAGGATTGATTCTGGCTCTGATTTTAATTTATATTGCAGGACATGCCGTACAAAGTAACTGGAGTTTCTTTACAATGTATAAGTTCAGCTGGACAGAAAGAATGGTAGGAATCTCATTAGGGGTAGTAGGGTTATTAGTGGGGCTGGTACAGGGACTTTTGATCAGATGGACGACTCCGATATTGGGTGAACAAAAAAGTATTTATTACGGTCTGGCATTCTATGCAGTGGGAATGCTATTGTTTGCTTTTGCTTCGGAAGGCTGGATGATGTTTGTCTTCTTAGTTCCGTATTGTCTGGGAGGAATTTGCGGTCCCGCTTTACAGTCGGTGATTACGAAAAGTGTACCTTCCAATGAGCAGGGTGAGTTGCAGGGAGCATTGACCAGTTTAATGAGCGCTACTTCCATTATAGGTCCTCCTATGATGACCAATCTGTTTTACTTTTTTACGCATGATGAAGCCCCGTTTAAATTTTCAGGAGCTCCGTTTTTTCTGGCGTTTATATTAATGGCAATTAGTGTGGTTATTACGTATTCTGCATTTCAGAAGAAAAATAAAATTAAGCAGTAAAAGGCGACTCAGTCGGAATTTTAAATAAATAAGGTTAAAATATGGATCAGGCAGGAATTGAAAAATACATGGAAAGAATTCATTACTCCGGAGACCGGGCAATGAATATGGATATGCTGAAGAAAATTCATCAGTTACATCCGGAATATATTCCTTTTGAAAATATAGATTCTTATACGGGAACAGTACCGTCTCTGGATCCGGAAAATATCTTCCGGAAACTGGTTATTCAGTCCAGAGGAGGTTATTGTTATGAGCAAAACCTGTTGTTAAGAGACGTGTTGACTTGTCTGGGATTTAAAGTTGAATTACGGTTAGCCAGAGTATTATGGAAAAAGGAGGGAGATAGCAGTTCACCCAAGTCACATTTGTTGTTAACTGCTGAGATTGAAGGGCAGAATTATCTTATAGATTGTGGTTTCGGGGTTGTAACACTTACTGCTCCTTTGCTTTTAAATGATGAAGAGCCACAGCAGACTCCTAACGGGTTATTTAAAATTTCCCGGAAAGATAGTTTCTATACATTGTGGACAGAAAACGATCGGTGGTTTCCTATCTATCGCTTTGTGCTAGAACCTATAGAACCTGTTGATCTGGAAGTGATGAATTGGTATGTTGCTACCCATCCCGGATCTATGTTTAAAAATAATCTGGTGTTTTCAAAAGTGGATCATAAAGCCCGCTATACATACAATGATAATAGATTGAATATACGTTGGAATAACGGAGGGAAAGAATCTGTATCCATTGAAAATAATATGCAGCTTTTCGAAATTTTGAAAGATACTTTTGGAGTAACAGAGAATGCTATAGAGATTCTGAAGAATAACACAGGAAATTAATTCAGTGATCAATTGAATTTCATTGGAACCTAACATAAAGGGAAGCAGATTTGCTTCCCTTTTTTATTGAAATATAAATTTGAATATGATGTTTATGGATATAGCGATTTTGTTCCGTTGCTTACGATATTACTTCCCAATCCTGAAAATGAAACGGAAAATTTGCTCGCATTAAAGCTTAAAGAACCTGTGGGCGTACAAAGGCCTAATGCATATTGACATTGTCCGTAAGCTCCGGTTTTTCTAAGGATTTTACTTTCACTTTGTGCCTTTCCTAAACTGATATAGCCCCAGTCACTTACATCGGCATTTGAAACGGTGGAACCGGTATAATAGATGGTGATCTGGTATCCTGTTTCTCCTCTTTTTGATCCCCATAACCAGCTTGCAGTCCACCATTGTTTGTACCATGTAGAAAGAGCCTTTGATGCTGAGTGGTCAGAAGTTTCTATATTTCCTCTGGTGTCCATCATCACTAATCCGCCAAAGATATTATCCCAGATAATTCCTGAGTCATCATAAAAACACAGCGTGTTAAATTTGCCATATTTTCCGTTCCAGGTTATTTCCAGAATGTTAGTGCCATTTTTAATCTGTTCCTTCAGTGTTTCTTTTAATCCTTTTTGAGCCGTTGTCAAATCTTCACCGGAATATAAATTACCAATTTTGCCGATTTTCACGGTTGTAGGATCCATGATGTTTCCTATGGCAATAAACTGATCTTTATCTGCTATCAGTTGTTGGGAAATATCAACTCCTTTTGGTGTTGAAATTTTTCCTAATACATTGATTTCGGCAATCTGTAAATCACTTTTCAGATAGGTTTCAAGATTTTTTTTAGATTCATCCAGCTGACTTTGAACGGCTTGAGGTACCGGTTGCGGGATAGGGGTTGTTTCCTTTTTAAGGTCTGCTGTAGAAACTTTTGCCTGAAAGGTTTCCTGCTGTGCCGGTTCGGTATTTTCATTCTGACAGCTATTCAGAGTAAATACAGAGAGTACTGCAATGAATTTGAAAGTAGTCACTAATTTTTTCATAATTAATAATAGTTAGGTTGTGTAGGGTAAATATAATTAATTATTATATAATTCTCAATGAATTGAATTAATTATTTGTTAATTCATATATTTGAAGTATAAGTAGCAGATCCCAGAAACTAAAGTATTATCCATTATTTTATTGTCTAATCCTTAAACTTTAAACCCTGAATTGGGAATGTTGTACCCCAAATTCAATCTGAAATCTTAAAATTTGTTTAAAATTTTAGTTTACAGTGAATAAATGTATAATCTTTTGTAATTTTACATCATGGAATTAAGCATTGGAGAAATGGCACTCATTGCCATTGCAATCGTTGTATTATTCGGTCCGGATAAACTTCCTCAGATAGCACGTGACCTGGGATCAGGAGTTAGAAAAATGCGTGGGGCAGTGGAAGATATCAAAACTGAAATTATGAAAGAAACTGATAATCCGGTTTCTGAGATCAAGCGTGAAATCGAAAAAGTAAAAGATGCTGCTAAAGATTTCAACCCGATAAATGACATTAAGAAGGATATTTTAACGGAACCTTCTGAGTCTGTTGCGTCTAATGAACCTCCAAAACCCAAGCCTTCTGAAGATGAAACTTATGAAGGACCTGTAAGCAGATAAATATGGAGGAGATTATTCAGGAAGACAGACATCTATTCTTATACCTTAATAACCTGGGCGATCCTGCATTTGATCAGCTCTGGATGCTTATTTCCAGTACCTGGATCTGGGTTCCTCTTTACATTATATTTCTTTACTTTTTATACAAAAATTATCAACTAAAGTCTTTAGTTTTTATACTTATATTTTTAGCACTCGGAGCAACGGTTTCAGATCAGTTGGCCAATGTCTTCAAATATGGGGTTGCAAGGTTAAGACCTTGCCATGATCCGTCTTTAGAACATTATATGAGGATCGTGAAATGCGGCGGGCAGTACGGGTTTTATTCTGCACATGCTTCCAATACTTTCTTTTTAGCGGCTTATTTAGGAATTCTTTTAAAAAAGAAAATTAAATGGTTTCCATATGCTATATTTGTATGGGCGATCGTAGTTTCCTACAGCCGGATTTATTTAGGAGTGCATTTCCCGATAGATGTTTTGGTGGGGGCGTTTGCTGGTTCTTTATTGGGAGTGATATTTGGTGCACTCGCAAAAAAAGTGATCAACAAACAAAATATAACACCATGAAAAAAACTTTATTAGTAGTAACCTCGCTTTGTTTCTCCCTCAATTTTTATGCTCAGGATAAAAAACTGGCTGAAGATTGTTTTAAGAAAGCAGATTATAAATGTGCTGAAGAACAATACTCAAAACTGGCAGAAAAAGAACAGATTCAGAAATTTCAGTCCGAATATTATAATAATCTTGGAACCGCCCAAAGAAGGTTGGGAAAAGCAGCTTTGGCTTTTAAATCTTATGAGTCAGCGTTAAAGGCAAATCCGATGTCTGCTCCGGTCTATGTTAATCTTGCTTCATTACATAATCAGAAAGGAAATAAAGTAAAAGCTCTTGAATACATTGAAAAAGGACTCCAGATAGAGCCTGAAAATATAGATTTATATCTGATGCGTTCTAAAATCTATGACAGTCAGGGTAAAAAAGATCTGGCGATCAAAGATCTTAATCAAATACTGGGTTTTGCCCCTGATAATATCTTCGCAAAAACCGGACTGGCCAACCTGAAGAAAAATAACGGTGATCTTGAAGGTGCCCTTAAAGATTATCATAAACTTATTGCCGAAAAGCCGGAATCACTTTTGTATAACGGTCGCGCTGATGTTTATTTTAAAATGAAGAAATACAAAGAATCACTTGTTGATGTCAATAAAGCAATCTCCATTGATCCAAAATTCGCACAGTCTTATGTAACCAAGGCATTGGTGTTATTTGATACGGCCAAACCTAAAGAGGCTTGTGAAAATCTTGATAAAGCTGTTATAATGGGCTACGAAAAAGCTGTTTTAGCGGATTATTATGCTAAATGCGCTAAAAAATAATAAAATTATAATTAGAATTCTTCCCTTACAATAATAAAATACTTAGTCATAGACTATCCATTGTATGGGATTTCATATACATTAAAGCAACGAAAACAGATGTTGAATATTGTTCTTGTAGAACCTGAAATACCTAATAATACGGGGAATATCGGAAGGTTATGTGTAGGTACGGAAAGTAAACTGCACCTGATTCATCCCTTTGGATTTGTTATTAATGATAAAAATCTGAAGCGTTCCGGTCTGGATTATTGGGTGCATCTTGATGTGACCGAATATGCCCATGTTGAAGAATGGATAAAAAATATTCCTGATCCTTCCCGTGTTTTCTTAATGAGTTCTCATGCTGAAAAATCATACCTTGAAACCGAATTTCAGGATGGTGACTGGCTGGTTTTCGGGAAGGAGAGTGTAGGACTGGGTAAAGATGTTCTTGATCGTTTTGAAAATCACCTGACCATTCCCATGTCAAAGTTAATCCGCAGCTTTAATATAGCAAATTCAGTGGCTTTTGTTGTGGGAGAAGCGAAAAGACAGATCGCTTTAAAAGGATAGCATTTACCCTGCAATAGGGACATCTTAATGACAGACCGTTTTTAATCATTATGATAAGGCTTGCCCTGTAAGATCTGATCAGCGCGATAAAGCTGTTCAACGATAAACAGTCTGATCATCTGATGAGTAAATGTCATTTTGGATAAAGACATTTTTTCATTCGCTCTGTTGTAGATTTCTTCTGAAAAACCATATGCACCTCCAATCAGGATGTGTACTTTTTTAACGGAAGAATTCATCCAAGTATCAATTTTCTGAGAAAACTCACGGCTGGTAAACTGTTTGCCTTTTTCATCAAGGATAACTACCAGATCGTTTTTATCGATATGATTCAAAAACAGCCTGGCTTCGTCTTTTTTTAAAAGATCAGGAGATAAATTCTTGGCATTCTTGACATCAGGAATCTCTGTAATCTCAAAATTCCAGTGTTTGGGTAAACGGGTAAGATAATAATTGATCAAAGAAGTAATTTCCCTGTCGTCTGTTTTGCCTATACAAAGTAAACTGATGCGCATTATAAGAAGTTTCAGGCTGCAAAGATAGGGTTTTGAAGGCAAGAGGCAAAGTGATGAGCCTAAGGTTTAAAGTTTTAAACAGCATGTTGTCTGATTCCTGTTTCTATCTTAATAAACTTTTCCCATTTAATATAATTCCCCTACCTTTGTATAAAGACAAACAGATAGATGAGTGTAAAAGTTCCTAATTTTATTTTGAAAATTCAAGATTTTTTCGACAGCATCCATATTCCTGTTTTGGGAATATCGCTTTGGCAGATGTTTCAGATTTATATCTCAGGAATTTTCAAAGGAAAAATAGGAAGAAAGGCGGCGGCTATTTCCTGGAGCTTTACCATGAGTCTGTTTCCGTTTATTCTGTTTCTTCTTTCGGTGTTACCTTATATGCCACATTATGAAAAATTACAGTTCTATATTTTTGATGTATTGATGCATAATGTTTTTCCTTCCAATATGGAAAACGATGTAAGAGGCTATATACAGCACAATATTATTCCTAATATGAAAGGGATCAGTAATCTGACTATTGTACTGGCGCTTATTTTTGCAACAAACGGAACATTTTCTCTGATCAATGGATTTAATGAAAATTCGGATGAAAAACTAAGTGATGTTAAAGAATTTATCCTATCATTTTTCATTACAATAGGTTTTATTACCATTGTATTTTTAACGCTTTTCGGGGTTTATTATGTGGAGGTCGTGATGAAGCTTTTTGCTCCTGCCTATGATGTTACATGGTTTGTGGACAACCTTTCCAGTATCATTGGATTTGTGTCTTTTCCATTGTTCTATTTTATTCTTTTGACCCTGTTTTACTGGCTGGGAACTGTTAAGATTGCCAGATTCAGACAGGCTGTTCCGGGTGCCGTTCTGACAACGGTTTTATTTCTGACCACTACTTACATATTTGCGATTTATGTAAAGGACATCGCCCGATATAATGTACTTTACGGATCTATTGGAAGTATGATTCTTTTAATGGTTTGGGTGAATGTGAATGTTTACCTTCTTTTATTCGGAAATGAACTGAATATGGCAATCAGAAAATTAAGGATAGAGAAGCTTCTCTCGGATGAAATACAAAAAGAAACCGTTCAGTATCATACCCAGATTAACGAACCCGGATATGATATTGACGATGAGCATAAAAGAAAGCTTGAAGATCTGAAGGGAAATTAATCTTCTTCAGTTTCAGGAGTTTCCTTTGAGCTGATTTTTAGTATGGTAAATCCTAAAACAGCAGCAATAAAAGAGGCTATCAGGATTGCAAATTTGGCTTCATCCTGAATGTGTATATCATCTTTAAAGGATAATAAAGCAATAAATATAGACATGGTAAACCCGATTCCGGCAAGCAGACCTACGCCTATCATTTGGGTCCAGTTACTGTTTTGAGGTAAAGAGCTTAGTTTTAACTTAATTGCAATAAAAGAAAATAGGTTAATTCCAATCAGCTTTCCAAGTACAAGTCCGCAGATAATACCCAGTCCTAACGTACTGGTAATTCCGGTAACCATATCTTCTGAAAACGTAATATTCGTGTTAGCTAAAGCAAAAACAGGCATAATCAGGAAGCTTACAGGAATGTGAAGTTTATGTTCCAGTTTTTCCAGAGGAGAGATCTCTACATTGGAAGCATTGGTAGGAATTGAAAAAGCCAGTAAAACTCCTGCTATTGTAGCATGGATCCCTGAGTGATGAAGAAAATACCATAAAAATAATCCCGGGATGATGTAGCATATAATTCGGGTTACTTTTAAGAAATTCAGTAAAAATAATAAGGCTGTCACTCCAAAAGAAAGCAGCAGATAGCTCCAGTGAATCTGCTCTGTATAGAAAATGGCGATCACCAGAATTGCGCCCAGATCATCTACAATAGCCAATGCAGCAAGAAATATTTTAATGGAATTTGGAATTTTCTTTCCCAGCATTGAAATGATAGCCAGCGAAAATGCGATATCCGTTGCCATAGGAATTCCCCATCCGTTAGTATATTCAGTTCCGGAGTTGAACAATGTATAGATAAGAGCCGGTATAAGCATACCGCCGACAGCGGCAAAAATAGGTAGAGAGGCATTTTTAAAAGACGATAATTCGCCTTCTACAAGCTCTCTTTTTATTTCCAGTCCTACCAGAAGAAAAAATACAGCCATCAGTCCGTCATTGATCCAGATACTGACAGGGTATTGCAGTTCAAATAAATGTGTTCCTACCTGTTGGTCTAAAAAATGCTGAAACCCTTCTGCTCCAGAAGAGTTGGCAATAAGTAAGGAAATAAGCACGCAGAAAATAAGAATAATTCCTGAGACCTGGCTGTTGTTGAAAAATTTTTTAAAATAAAGAGATAAATTCATAATTACGATTGTAGCCGTCTTATTCTTGAAATACCATTAATTCCTTTCAGTTTTTTAAAGGTCTCTTCCAGCTGACCTTTGTTTTTTACCTCAAGTGTAATGTTTCCGGTAAAGACGCCGTTGTTAGACTCAATGGACATGCTTTTCATATCCATTCCCATACTCCCGCTGATTACAGCGGTAATATCATTGATCATTCCCATTCTGTCAAGTCCTTCAATTTCGATCTTAACTCTGTTTTTGAAACTTTCCGCATTTACCCACTTGGCAGGGATGACACGATAGTCGTATTGTGCTCTAAGGTTGATTGCATTCGGGCAGTTATCACTATGTACTTTTATTCCGTCCGAGATGGTAATAAATCCGAAAATTTTATCCCCCGGAATGACCGTACAGCATTTTGCATAGGTATAGTTTAGTTTTTCTTCATCTTTTCCGAAAACAATCATATCAAGGTTTTCCTGTTTCGGTTCCTCGAAATTCTGGCTTTTAGTCGGAGATTTTCTGAATCTTGAAAGCAGGTTGTTGAATACATTTTTACTTTCGATATATTTCCTAAGGCTGCTGACATCCAGTTCGTTACTTTGAAATTTAAGAAACAGCTCCTGTGATGATTTTAAATTAAAGAACTTCTGAAGTTTATTGATCTCTTCATCATTAAAGTTGATCTTCGCATGTCGGAGTTTTCTCTGAAGAATTTCTTTCCCTTCTTCTACCAGTTGATTTTTCTGTGAGTTCAGGTAGCTTTTAATCTTTGATTTTGCTTTTGATGTTACCACAAACTCCAGCCAGTCAGATTTCGGTTTCTGATTCTGTGAAGATAGAATATCTACCTGATCTCCGTTTTGAAGAATATAAGAAATCGGAACCAGTTTTCCGTTGATCTTAGCTCCCAGACATTTCATTCCCAGATCCGAGTGGACGGAGAAAGCGAAATCCAGAGCTGTAGCATTGGTCGGTAAAATCTTGATTTCCCCTTTTGGAGTAAATACAAATACTTCTTTTGAGTACAGGTTAAGTTTGATATTATCCAGTAATTCGGAGGTTGACAGGTTCTGTTGCTGTTCAAGAACTTCACGGATCTCCGTAACCCATTTCTCAAAATTACGGTCATCAGAACTTTGTTTATAGCCTTCTTTGTATTTGTAATGAGCAGCAACTCCTTTTTCAGCGATTTCATCCATTCGCTCTGAGCGGATCTGTACCTCAATCCATTTTTTATCAGGTCCGAGAACTGTCAGGTGAAGACTTTCATAACCTGTAGAACGGGGCTGGGTAATCCAGTCTCTCATTCTGGAAGGATTACTGTGATATACATCCGTAACGATAGAGTAGATCTTCCAGGCCAGGAACTTCTCATTCTTAGCATCAGACTTATAAATGATTCTGATGGCATAGTTATCAAAAACCTCTTCAAAAGAAACCCCTTGTTTAAGCATTTTTCTGTAAATCGAAGAAATTGCTTTTGCACGCCCCTTGATTTTAAAGTTTAATCCTTCTTCATGTAATCTTTCGGAAACTTCTTTTTTAAATTCTTCAATATATTTTTCACGACTTTCTTTGGCCAATTCCAATTTTTCCGTGATCTCATTATATATTTCCGGGTTATTGTACTTTAATGAAAGATCTTCCAGCTCAGATTTAATATTATATAGCCCTAAACGGTGAGCCATAGGAGCATAGATGTATACCGTTTCTGAGGCAATTTTTTTCTGTTTGTCCGGAGCCATGCTTTCCAGTGTTCTCATATTGTGAAGACGGTCCGCAATTTTAATCAGGATTACTCTGAAATCTTCGGAAAGAGTCAGTAGCAGCTTTCTGTAGTTTTCAGACTGTACAGAAATATTCTGATGGTTCATGATGGATATCTTAGTCAGTCCATTCACGATACTGGCTATTTTTTCTCCAAAGATTTTTTTCAGATCTTCATACGTATAATCCGAATCTTCAATGACATCATGCAAAAGTGCACAGGCAATAGAAGTGGCCCCCAAACCAATCTCCGTTGCCACAATTTTAGCTACAGCAATAGGGTGGTAGATGTAGGGCTCTCCGGATTTTCTCCTTTGATCTTTATGGGCATCCAAAGCAATATCGAATGCCTTTCGGATAAGTTTATTATTTTCCTCATCCAACGTTCTGTAGGTGTTAGAAATCAGGTCCTTATATCTTGAAAGGATCTCTTTATTCTCTTGTTCTAAGTCGTAACTCATTTGTGCAGATGCCTATATTTAGACGAAAATACGAAAATTTTTACTTTTTTCAAAGATAAAAGATCCGTAGAATGTGCTACGGATCTCTGGATATTAGTATTTGTCTCTCTTAAAATTTTACTTCTGAATTCATCCCGTCACTGGATGTTTTAATCTTAATATCCGGGCTGTTATGAATTTCAGCCCTGCTTCTGGCATCAATGTATTTTTTTATCGTATCATAATTCAGTTCACCGGTTCCCATATTTTCAAATAAATAAGCTTTTAATACTCCGTTTTGGCTGAAAATATTACGGGCACTTTCAGTCTGGCCATTATCCTTTACGGATACACTTGCCAGATATTGAGAGTTATTGGTTTCGTTATTAAGATAGATAATATAATCTGAATTTTCAAATCCGGAACTTTCCAGATCGACCTCAAGCTTCTTGTAATCATTATGGTGCTCAAATAGCCCCGCTAATATATTTGACATAGTTAATTGGTTTTAAGTTATGACTAAAGTTAGTAATAATTTTCTAATTATATTGAGCTTACATCAGTAAAATTTGTTAATTAACATTTCATTTACAAAGTTATTTAGGTTTAGTTAAGAATATGTATTGAACGGGTGTTTAATTCTGATAATTGAATAAATGAAGATATGAATGGCTTTAAAACCTTTATGGTTTTGTATGACAAAGTCTTTAATTATAGGATAATAAATGTTCTGTTCTGACTGAATTTAAAAGAAATGCTTTTTTCTTTAATCTGTCGCAGGTCTTTTAGTTGCTGAACAAATGAAAACAGAGGGATGATTGTGAGCTTCATATTTTGGATGATGCAGGTCATTTTATTGGGTATGACAGGCGCTTCAGCAGTAAAGTAAACGAGTATCAGACGGCTTTTTTAAAGAGACTGGGATATGAGCTATAGAATGCTTGTTTTTTTATTATCAGCTACAAAATAAAAACCCTGAATAATATTTTCAGGGTCTTATTTTTGATGAAAGGCTAAACTAAATTCTTTCGTTTTTAATTTCCTCTACAATTTCAGGATTTAATAAAGTAGAAATATCTCCGAAGTTACTGAAGTCGCCTTCTGCAATTTTTCTAAGGATTCTCCGCATGATTTTTCCGGAGCGTGTTTTAGGAAGCCCGGAAACAAACTGTATTTTGTCCAGTTTGGCAATCGGCCCGATCTGATCTGAAATCAGCTGATTAATTTCTTTTTTAAGATTTTCCTTATCACGGCTTTCACCGGTTTCTTTAAGCATTACATAGCCATACAAAGCATTCCCTTTAATATCATGGGGGTATCCTACAATGGCAGATTCCGCAACGGCTGGATGCTGATTAATGCTGTCTTCAATCGGAGCTGTCCCCAGATTGTGACCTGAAACAATGATCACATCATCTACCCGTCCTGTGATTCTATAGTAACCCACCTCATCTCTCAAAGCACCGTCGCCGGTGAAGTATTTCCCCGGAAAAGCGGTAAAGTAAGTTTCCTTATATCTTTGATGGTCTCCCCAGATGGTTCGTGCGATCCCTGGCCATGGAAAGCGGATGCAGAGATTTCCTGTTACCTGATTTCCTGTGATTTCATTACGTTTGTCATCCATGAGGACAGGCTGTACGCCTGGTAAAGGAAGGGTAGCGTAGGTGGGCTTGGTTGGGGTAACGAAAGGGAGCGGAGAAATCATAATTCCTCCTGTTTCGGTCTGCCACCAGGTATCTACAATCGGACATTTTTTCTTGCCTACATGATCATTGAACCAATGCCATGCTTCATCATTGATCGGTTCGCCTACGGAGCCTATGACTTTCAGCGAGCTTAAATCATGCTTGTCTACCCATTCTGCACTTTCTTTTGCCAGAGAACGGATGGCTGTAGGAGCAGTATAAAACTGAGTAATTTTATGTTTTTCAATGACTTCCCAGAAGCGGTCCGGCTCAGGATAGGTCGGAACTCCTTCAAAAATTACGGTAGTGGCACCATTTAAGAGCGGCCCGTAAAGAATATAAGAATGACCTGTTATCCAGCCGATATCTGCAGTACACCAATAAATATCATTTTCCTTATAATTAAATACATTTTTAAAAGTATAAGCTGTGTATACCATATAGCCGGCACAGGTATGAAGCATCCCCTTAGGTTTTCCTGTGGATCCGGAAGTGTAAAGAATAAAAAGAGGATCCTCAGAATCCATGATAATGGTTACAAAATCAGGAGACGCTTTTTCATAGAGATCAGCCAGCCAGTGATCTCTTCCTTCTTTCATTTTGATCTCGTTATGGGTTCTTTTTACGACCAGAACATTTTCTATTGTAGGTGTTTTTTCTAACGCTTCATCTACAATGCTTTTTAAATCCAATACCTTATTGCCTCTATAACTTCCGTCTGATGTTATCACCATCTTTGCCTGACAGTCATTAACTCTTGATGCAACAGCAGAAGCTGAAAATCCGGCAAAAATTACGGAATGAACCGCTCCAAGTTTGGCACAGGCCAACATCGTAACAGCCAGTTCAGGAATCATAGGAAGATAAATGCATACCCTGTCTCCTTTTTTAATTCCCATGTCCTGCAATACATTTGCCGTTTTGTTGACACGGGTGTAGAGTTCGTTGTAAGAAATATGTTGTGCTTCTTCTTTGGGGTCATTGGGTTCCCAGATGATGGCTGTTTTGTCTCCTCTTACTGCAAGATGTCTGTCTATGCAGTTTTTAGTAATATTGAGTTTGGCATTTTTGAACCATGTAATTTTAGCTTCGTTCATATCATACTTAACAACCTTGCTCCATCTTTGATACCACACGAAGTTCTGGTCTGCTACTTTATCCCAGAATTTTTTAGGATTTTTAATAGACCTTTTGTAATCCTCAAAATATTGCGGTAAATCTTCTATTAAGTAATTTCTCATATCTCTTTCGTTTTTTGAAATTTGAATTGTATTGCGTGTTTAAATTTTATAATGTAAAAAACAGATGATATTTTAATGAAATGTCATTCATCTTCAGGTTTGTAATTTTAAAACTTTTTAGGGTTTGAAAAGGAGGAAACCGGTATTTAAATTTATGTTTAATTTCTGATTTAGCCTCTATATTCCTTAATTTTTTCCTGAATCTCATCAATAATTTTCTCATCATCAATTGTCGGTGGAATCTGGAAATCTTTCCCGTCCAATAATGTTCTGATAAGTTTTCTTAATGTTTTTCCTGATCGGGTTTTAGGTAAGCGTCTGACAACTATTGCGTTTTTTAAAAAGGCTACAGCGCCAATTTTTTCTCTTACCATTTTAATGATTTCTTTTTCCACATCTTCCTCCGAGATGAATGATCCGTTTTTCAACACAACGGCAGCGAAAGGTATTTGTCCTTTCAGGTCATCATCAATTCCTACCACAGCACATTCTGCAACTTCCGGATGTGAAGACACAATCTCTTCCATTTCAGAAGTGGAGAGCCTGTGTCCTGCGACATTGATCACATCGTCTACTCTTCCTGTAATAAAAATATAGCCGTCTTCATCCTGTATTGCTCCGTCTCCTGAAAAATAATATCCGTTATACTGGGATAAATAACTGTTTTCAAAACGGTCATAATCTTTCCATATTCCCAGCATGGCTCCGGGAGGAAGCGGTAGCCTGATCACCAGGTAACCTTCATGATGAGAATCCAGTTCTAATCCGCTTTCATCAAAAATTTTGATGTCATATCCTGGAATAGGCTTTCCGGCAGATGCTCTTTTGATTTTGTAATTTTCATCAGCAGTTATTAATCCAAGCATAGGCCATCCTGATTCTGTCTGCCACCAATGATCAATGGCGGGAGCTCCGATATGCTGTGAAAACCAGTCTAATGTTGCTACATCACATCTTTCGCCGGCTAAAAACTGTTTTCTAAAATGGGACAGGTCATATTTTTTAACCAATTCTCCGTGGGGATCTTCTTTTTTAATAGCCCGTATAGCAGTGGGTGCAGTAAACATCACGGCCACTTTATATTCGGATATAATTCTCCAGAAAGTTCCTGCATCCGGAGTCATGATTGGTTTTCCTTCAAAAACAATCGTGGTATTTCTGTTGATCAGCGGGCCATAAACAGAAAAGCTGTGCCCCACTGCCCATCCGAAATCTGAGGCCGCCCAATACGTTTCACCGGGTTCAACCCCATATATATATTTCATGGAAAATTTTAATGCAGTTGCGTAGCCACCGGTGTCACGGACAATTCCCTTTGGTTTTCCTGTTGTTCCCGAGGTATAAAGAAGATAGAGAGGATGAGTGGATTCAACCGGAATACAGGCTGCGGGTTCTGATTTTTGAACCAGCTCTTCATAATCAATAAGTCCGTCGAACATTTCATTCTGATTGTCGGCCAGTTTTCTATTGTATACAATAATATTGTCTACTTTGTCCTGGGCAAGTTCAATAGCCTTTTCTACCAATGGGAGATAAGGAATTCTTTTGGCGATCTCTATTCCGGCAGTAGCTGTAATTAAAACTTTAGGCTTGCAGTCATCAATTCTTACCACCAGCTCATGAGGGGCAAAACCTCCGAAAACGACATTATGAATTACCCCGATTCTTGCACAGGCCAGCATTGCAAAAAGCGTTTGTGGAATCATCGGCATGTAAATAACAGCTGTATCTCCTTTTTTTAATCCTAATGAAACGAGTCCGCCTGCGAATCGGGCAACTTCTTCTTTTGCCTGGTTAAAGGAATAGATCTTTTTTTGCCCGGTTACCGGTGAGTCATAGACAATGGCGGGCTGATCGCCGAATCCGTCATCAATATGCTGATCAATACACAAATAGCATATATTGAGCTTTCCGTCGGGAAACCAAAGCGGGTAGCCATTTTCATCCTTAGAAAGAATTTGCTCCGGAAACTGAGTCCAGCGTATTGCTTCGGCCTGTTCTTTCCAGAATGCTTCTTTGTCTTCTATGCTTTGTTTAAATAAAGTGTCGGTATTCATATCGTATTTTGTATTTGTGTTGTCGTTGCAGATGGGATTCTGATTTGCAAACTATACTCAGGCGTAAAGAAATAAACCAGAATTTTTTATTCGTTACGTCTAATAAATATCTGTCAGAACATTTCTTCAATCTGTTGCATCAGCTTCTTAATAGAGTAGGGTTTTGTGACATAGGCATCAGCCCCCATTTCCAGTCCTCTTTCAATGTCTCTGGGGTTATTTTTGGCACTGAGAAAAATGACTTTTGTATCTTTTAATTTTTCGTCCTGTTTGATTACGTCCAGGGTACTGTAGCCGTCCAGATTCGGCATCATAATGTCCAGGAGAATCACATCGGGAACCATTGTTTTTAAAAACTCAAGCACTTCGGTTCCGTCGCGGGCAATAAAGACGTCGTATCCGTTTTTCTTAAAACTGTATTCAAGGGACATCAGGATTTTATGTTCATCATCGGCAATGATTATCTTTCTCATAAAAGGGGCTTAATAGTGTTCATACATGTTTCATTTTTTCAGGAAGGCGTATGGTGAAAGTGACTCCCGGTCCGCTGTTTTCAGCTTTTATACTTCCTCCGTGAGCCTGGATTATTTTTTTTGAAATGGCCAGCCCGAGTCCGCTTCCTGTCGGTTTCAGAATATTTTGATTTTTGGATTGATAAAATTTATCAAAGATCATTTCCAGATCTTCTTCAGGAATATGTTTTCCTGTATTGAAGGTCGTAATGATCAGTTGATCCTCTTTTTCGAATAATTTGGTTTGTATTGTTCCCTGCTCTTCAGTAAACTTTAAAGCATTTCCCCAAATATTCTGAAACAGCTGAATCATCCTTGCTTCATCATATTCAAATATAAAATGATTTAAAAGATTAATTTCACTTAAATATATATTTTTCTGTTGTATCAGGTGAAGAATCGGATTAAGTGCTTTTTTATAGGTTTCAATAATATTATTTTCCTGAATATGTAATGAAATTTCTCCGTGCTGAAGCTTATCAAGATAAAGAATGTCATTAATGATTTCACTCAATCTGTCGGATTCTGTAATGATGTTATTTAAAAATTCCTGTTTGATTTCAAAAGGAATGTCATCATCATCTGCTAAAATTTCTCCCGCAGAGCGAATGGCTGTAATCGGGGTTCTTAATTCATGAGCTACCGAATCTAAAAAATCATCTTTCTGACGATCTTTGATGATCAGGCTTTCGTTAGCTGTACGAAGGTTGTCAGACAGTTTTTGAAGTTCTTCAGATTGTTCTGTGAGTTTTTTGTTCAGGATAATATTTTCCTGAGATTCTTCAAGGATATTTAGAACTTCCTTTAAAGATATTTTATCTTCTTTGGTTACCCCCTCGATGAGAATTTTTGCTGAAGCTGTGCCGATTCTTCCTGCTAAAAGGTTTTCTGAAAACTTAATAAACCTGGAGTCAGCAGTCTCTGTTTGGGAATCGATATTATATTTTAAATTGAAAATTCTTAGCGCCTGTTTTGTTTTGCTTTTACCTAAAAAGCGCTCCAGGATATTCTGAATATCTGAAATATAAGCTGTTCCGCGCCAGATAAAAGCATTCTCGTGATTCTGGATGTATTTGTCAATATCCACGTATAACTCTGCAAAATTCCTTTCTCTGTAATTTCCTTTGACGCTTACGGAAATAATGGTAAATAAGCCGGTGTTCACCAGAAGAGACCAGAAGAAGATCTGTGGAATTCTTCCCAGATAAGGAATGGTGAAAAAACCGAATGAGTTATACATTTCTCTCAGAACACCTTTGAATTCCTGATTATAAGAAAAATAATACTGCGGAATGATCAGGCCAAAATAACAAATAGCTAATCCTGCAGCAAGCCCGATAACTGCTCCTTTGTAACTGCCTCTCCTCCAGAATATGGCTCCAAAAAATGTAGGAGCTAGCTGCCCGATGATGACAAATGAGATTAATCCTACGGAATCCAGAGACGTTTTCAGAATAAAATATTTATAAAAAGCAAAAGCCATAATAATTAAAGCAAAAATGCTGAATTTCCTGATATTGGTAATGCTTCTTGTATTTTGTACTTCGTTTTCAGATTTAAATTTTCCAAGCAGTCCGTAAGGGATGATAAGATTATTGGAAAGCATGATAGATAAAGTGATGGCGGAAATGATTATCATTGAAATACAGGAGCTTAGTCCACCCAGAAAAACAAGAACCGTGATGAGTGTATTGCCAAAATGCTGAGGGATTAAAATGGAGTAAAATTCTGGATTTACATGCTGTTTGTCAAAAATTAATCTTCCTCCCCATGCGATAGGAAAGATGAATACCGTAAAAATCAATAAATAAAGCGGAAAAAACCAGATAGCGGTTTTAATATGCTTTTCCTGTCTGTTTTCAATGATGGCCGTATGGAACTGTCTTGGCAATATGCAGATCGCTGTAGCGGAAATCATGCATAAAATCATCCAGTTCATAGCATCTTCAATGCCGTTGAATGTATTTTTTTCTTTAAAATCTTTAAAATGACTGGCTTTTTGGTAAATGTCTGAAAATCCGTCAAATACATAATAGATAACAAAAAGGCCAAGAATGATGATGAAAAATAGCTTTAAAAAGCTTTCCAGTGCAATGGCTGAAATGATTCCCAGGCGTTTTTCTGATGCATCCACATATCGCGTCCCATAATAAGATGAAAATAAAGCAATTAAAACCACAACAAAAGTAGCATTGTCTGTCAGAATATCCTTTGACATGGGGGTTTCTGTAACCAGATGAAAGGTTTCTGAAATGGCTTTAATCTGTAATCCGATATAGGGTACAATAGCTAAAAGACAGACGATGGTGATGATTGCGCTGAGGCTTCTGCTGTTTCCATACCGTAATGAAATGAAATCTGCAAGACTGCTGATTTTGTTGACTCTGGAAATTCTTACAATCCGAGTGTTGATATAGATCCATGCCGGGATGATCATAATAGGACCAATATAGATAGGGAGGTAGTTTAATCCACTTGTTGCAGCAACTCCGATACTTCCGTAATACGTCCATGCGGTGCAGTATACAGCAAGAGATAATGCGTAAATATATGGATTATTCAGCCAGAATTTGCTTCTTTTCTTTTCTGCAAGATGGGCAACTAAGAACAGAAGAGCCAGATATAAGAGGACTACAAAAAATAATGCAAAACTACTCATCATACTTTTTTACAATGACAAAAGAAACGATAATGGAAATCATCCATACAGCAAACAGATAAATCAGGATCATCGGATAGCCGAAAACCTCTTTTTCGCTGTTAAAGAGCAGTGAAATAGGAATGCTGAAAGCAATTATTAGCCCGATACTCAGAATGATCAGTTTCTGTTCGTGTCTCTTTTTCATACATGATAATTGATAAAAGATAATTGATGAATACGAAATTCATCAATTATCGGTCTTGGTCTTATATTTTGTCGTCGGAATACTCTCCTGTTAAAGCATAGTAGCCAAAAACAGCCATTCCTCCTGATATTATTGGCATGAGTACAAATAAAATGATAATACCGAAAACCAGATCTTCCTGTTTGCCGGAAGTTATTTTTGGGATTCCCATTACTGTGATTCCGAAATATCCTACAATCACCGCTATTGCGATCCAGAGAATGCCTAATATTTTTTTGAGTCCGTTCATTTTTCGTTGTTTTAAAATTAATAAAAATTTGAGTGATTCGGTACTTAATCGTGAAGATTATTATTCTTATTTTTAAGATAAAATAATCCGATGATCAGACAGACTCCGGCAACTCCGATCGGATACCACAGTCCTTCAAGGTACCATGTGACATGTCCTGCTTCTTTTCCTGTAGTGACAAGATAAGTTGCTACTGCCGGAAGAAGCCCTCCAAATACCCCGTTTCCAATATGATAAGGCAGAGACATTGATGTATAACGGATTCTTACAGGAAACATTTCTACCAGGAAAGCAGCGATAGGTCCGTATACCATGGTTACAAATAGGACCTGAATAAATACCAGAAATACCAGATGCCATTTTGTACGGTCACTGACTTTGACGGATTGTGAAATTTTAGGTTCTTCAGCTTTTCCTTCTTTCATAACCGGACCATTTGGAGACCAGTGAGTGATGCTGTCTTTTTTAATTAAAGTTCCGTCGGTATAAAGAGTCTCTTTGTGAAAAGTAACGAGGCTGTCTGTTGTGATATCAGTATGAATTTTAGAAGTTCTTTTTTCTGTGATTCCATGGGCAGCTATTGTTTTGTTCTCAAGACTGACACTTTTAAACATGCTTTCATAGATAGGTCTGTAGGCAAAGATAGCTATCAGCATTCCGGTCATCATTACTGCTTTTCGCCCGATTTTATCTGAAAGCCATCCAAAAAATACAAAGAAGGGTGTTCCCAAGAATAAAGCCGTAGCCATTAAATAGTCTACCTGGGTAGAATCTATATTCATGACCTTTTGCATAAAGCTCATGGCATAAAACTGTCCGGTATACCAGATGACTCCTTGTCCCATGGCGGCCCCAAAAAGTGCCAGTAAAACAAATTTGAAGTTGTATTTATTTCCGAAACTTTCTTTTAAAGGGTTTTTAGAAGTTTTTCCTTCACTTTTAGCCTTGGCAAAAAGTGGAGATTCTTTCATGTTTTTTCTGATGATATAAGAAACACCCACCATTAAAATAGAAATCCAGAAAGGAATTCTCCAGCCCCAGGTGTCAAACTCTTCGGCGGAAAGTGTTGTTTTGGTAATTAGAATAACAATGAGTGAAATAAATAGACCTGCCGTAGCAGTGGTCTGGATCCATGAAGTCCAGTATCCTCTTCTGTGAGGCTGGGCGTATTCGGCAACATAGGTGGCGGCACCTCCGTATTCTCCTCCCAGCGCCAGCCCTTGTAGTAATCTTAAAATTAATACCAGAACCGGGGCAAGAAATCCGATGGTTTTATAACTTGGGATACATCCGATAAGGAAAGTGGAAAACCCCATGATCAGTAGAGTAACAAGGAAAGTATATTTTCTTCCGATAAGATCTCCCAGTCTTCCGAAAAATAAAGCACCGAAGGGTCTTACCACAAATCCGGCTGCAAAAGTGGCGAGAGTAGATAAAAATGCAGCTGTAGGATTGTCCGCCGGGAAAAATTTTGTGGCTAAAACAACGGCAAGACTTCCGAAAATGTAGAAGTCATACCATTCAATTAAGGTTCCGAGAGATGAGGCCGTGATCACGCTCCAGATGGTGCGGTTTTTCTGCCTGTCTGTCATATTTTCATAGCTTTCGTGATGGTTTTCGCTCATATTGATTAGTTTTAGTGGAATAGGTGTTAATTCATCCCGGGTTTATAAATAGATCTGGAACTGTACAATAAATTCTCCTTTTGAAGACGGGCTTTCCGTAGGATTAGTGTACACTGGTCTCGTAGAGTATTGTGTGGTAATTTTCGCATGATGTCCGTCGATAAACCAGTTGGCTCCCACGTCAAATTGAGAAGATGATTTATCGAATGCTTCAAAACTTTTATGAGTGTAAGCTGCAAAAGGCTGTATTCTGATTTTTGGTTTTTCTGCCTGACTGGGTAATAGCAGACCGGCCTGTGCGTAGATAATATTACCTGTTCCGATGGTGGGTTGTAGATTTCCAGGGCCTGCAATGGCTTTGTTACCTATGAAATTAGGATCAGAAGCTGCAATATTCATGGTACCCAGGTTTCTTACATAATTAGGTCCGAAATTATAATTGTAATATCCGGCATAGGCGGAAACTGCCATTTTATTTTTGGCTTCTCCCAAAGGAATGTCTGCGAAAGCATCCACAGCGAAAAGGGTAATGTCGTGTTTTTCTATAGTTGAATTGACAGAAGTTCTCGTGCCATCGGCCTGATGATAAAAACCAGCTCCGACATTGAATACTTTTTTAGTTCCCAGATAAGAGCCTACTTTGAAGGGTAATGTGTTGGATTCTTCATCAAGAAACTGATACTCAAAATAACCTGCTTTTGAAAAACTTGGATTACCATTATTGTCCACGGCCACAGCTTTTGAAGGATCTGTTACATTCACCGGAGTCAAATCTGTTGCAAAAGGCTTGTTTAGGCTGAGACGGTATTCTAATTTGCCGTATTTACCTTTGGCAAACATTCCTAATTGCCTGGCGAACTGATCTGAGTTGTCGATAAGAGGCCATGAAAAAACCGGGGAGTCCACGGTAAGGAAGTTCAGGGTAGAAGCCATGGTCATTCGGGAAAGTCCCATATAGTAATGAAGTCCGGCCCCTAATGATAAACTGAATTTTCCAGCTTCTCCAGGTAAAATCACTGCATATTCGTTCCAGGCATCATGGAAAAACAATTGGGTTTTCTTTCCGTTTCCATAACCTCCTGTTCCGGAAGTTCCGGAAGCGCCGCCGTTAATAAATGTCTGATTGTTGATTCCGAAATGAAGGAGGATCATATATCTTTTTGAAATCTGGGCATACGTTAAGGCTCTTAATCTTCTGTTTCCTATACTCCAGCTGTTGTCTGTAGGTTCTCCGCCCACCATACTTCCGGGATTCATGGAAGTGTTCCTCAGCCAAAGCTGGTCCCAGAGAATAAATCTGATAAACTTATCTCCGTCAGGGTTAAGGTTCAGCTTTAAGCCACTGCCATAATCAGGAGAACCTTGCGAATATAATGATCCACTGATTAAGACTACCCCAATAAATGTAAGTAATTTCTTCATAAATTATCAATTTTTGGTGTTCTTTTTTGTGAATACCAAATTGTAATTAATAATTTAGTTATGAAAATTTAATATATATTATTGGTAATAGTATAGTTATTTTTTACTGCCTGCAATAACTGAATATGATTTGATTGGTTTTCAAATATATATGTTGCTGATAATTAGTGTTTTATTGTTGTTTATGGTGCCTCTAAATATCAGGTTTTGCTTACTTCTTAAACCTTTCCCATTTGATCAGCATGTACTTATCGGCGAACTGAGTGATGATAATTCCGGCATTTTTAATGTTTTCTTCCTGTGCGATGTATTCTGCCAGTTCGTTCTGTTTTAGTATTTTATATACCGGATGGAATTCTGAGTGTGGGGGTCTTGTGATGTTGTATTTCTTAATCCATGAGCTTATGGTAACATGGGAAACACCGATAATTCTTTCAATTTCGCGGTAGCTTAAACCTTCCAGATAGAGCTGTAATGCTTTGGTTACATAATAATCGTCAATCTGTTTTCCCAGTTTTTTAACGGTGAAGTAATAATTGCAGTTCTTACAGTGAAATCTTTGTTTTTCATTGACAATTCCGCTTTTTACAATCTTGTTACTCTTGCATTTAGGACAGGTATTATCCATAACTATAATATTTTAGCAAATATATAATAATTTAGCAAATGTATATTTTTGGTTAAAGATAATTTTACCTGTTTAAATTTTTAAAACAAAAAAAATATCTTTTTTATTTGGATTTAAAAGAAATTATATTTTAAATTTGTCAAAAAATTTAGATAAATAAATGGAAATAGAAATTTCCTCATGCGAACATCTAATGTATGTGAGTGAAATACAGCAGGAAATGTATGATTCTGCACAGCGAAGAGGAACGGGGATCGCAAAACGTTCTATCGAATATTTAAGTAAAAAGATTTCAGAAGGCAATGCTGTGGTAGCCACTGAAAACGGTGAGTGGGTAGGTTTCTGTTATATAGAAACCTGGTCGCATGGGAAGTTTGTTGCCAATTCGGGACTGATCGTGTCGCCGAAATTCAGGAACGGGGGAGTGGCTACTCAGATCAAACATAAAGTTTTCCAGTTATCTAGAGAAAAATATCCGGAAGCTAAAGTTTTCGGATTGACAACAGGTCTTGCGGTAATGAAAATCAATAGTGATTTGGGATATAAACCGGTGATTTATTCTGAACTGACACAGGATGAAGAGTTTTGGAACGGTTGCAAGAACTGTGTGAATTATGAAATTTTAATGATGAAGGAACGTAAGAACTGTCTTTGTACAGCAATGTTATTTGTTCCGGACAATATAAAAAAAAATGAGGTTGTAAACAATCAGCCTGAAAATGAATATTATGAAGAAAAAAGTCATCTTAGCGTTTAGTGGAGGTCTGGATACTTCCTACTGTGCTAAATATCTTAGTGAAACACTGGGGTATGATGTGTATGCAGTTACTGTAAATACCGGAGGTTTTTCTAAAGAAGAAGAAAAAGAACTGGAGAAAAAAGCTTTAAACCTTGGGGTGAAAGCATACAGGTGCGTAGACGCTCAGGAAGATTATTACAATTCTTGTGTGAAATATTTGATTTTCGGGAATGTATTGAAAAACAATACCTATCCTCTTTCTGTAAGTGCTGAACGTACCATCCAGGCACAGGAAATTGCAAAATATGCAATAGAGGTCAATGCTGATGCTATCGCTCACGGAAGTACGGGGGCCGGAAATGACCAGGTTCGTTTTGATCTGATCTTTCAGGTGATGTGTCCTGATGTGGAAATTATTACGCCTATTCGTGACATGGCTTTATCCCGTGAGGAAGAAATTGAGTTTTTGAAAACCCATGGCTATGAAATGGAATTCCATAAAGCTCAGTATTCTGTGAATAAAGGGCTTTGGGGTACTTCTGTAGGTGGGAAAGAAACCTTGACTTCGCGGAATTATTTACCGGAAGAAGCTTTTCCGTCTCAAATAGAAAAAACTCAGCCTTCAGAACTGGAAATTGAGTTTAAAAACGGAGAGGTGATTGCAGTAAACGGAGAAAGCTTTGAGCATGCTGTGTATGCTATTCAAAAAATAGAAAAACTGGCTTCTGTATATGGAATTGGTCGTGATATTCACGTTGGAGATACGATTGTAGGAATTAAAGGAAGAGTAGGATTTGAAGCTGCGGCTGCGTCAGTAATTATTAAGGCGCATCATTTATTGGAAAAACATACGCTTTCAAAATATCAGCAAATGATGAAGTCTCAGCTATCCGACTGGTATGGAAACTGGCTTCATGAAGCTCTTTTCCTGGATCCTGTGATGAGAAATATCGAGACTTTTTTAACGGATTCTCAAAAAACAGTAACCGGGAAGGTATTTGTAACGCTTCATCCTTATCGATTTATTTTAAACGGAATTGAGTCTGATCATGATTTAATGTCTGATAAATTCGGAAGCTACGGAGAAGCTAACAGAGCGTGGACAGGAGATGATGTAAAAGGCTATACTAAAATCGTAAGTAATTCCTTAAATATATATCACCAGATTAACCAAAATATCAACTAGTTCCGAAGGAACAATTTAATCAACAATAGAACAGAATTCTATTGAAGCAATATGAAAAAAACAGTAGGAATAGTTGGAGCCAACGGTTATACGGGAAGTGAGCTGATACGTTTGCTGGCTTTCCATCCTTATGTGACATTGAGTTTTTTATATAGTCGTTCGAATTCGGGGACAAGAATATCGGATTTGTACCCGGATTTAACGGCGGTTTGTGAAGTGGTTTTAACTAACCAGTCTGAAGAGGTGGATATTCTTTTTCTATGTCTTCCGCATAAGGAAAGTCAAAACTGGCTGACTCAAAATCCGGTTAAAGAGGAGACTGTAGTCATTGATTTAGGGAATGACTTCCGTCTGGATGGAAATTTCGAGAATAGAGATTTTATCTACGGACTGCCCGAAATTAATAAAAAACAACTGGCGGGAGCGAAGAGTATTGCCAATCCCGGATGTTTTGCTACGGCCATTCAGCTGGCTTTATTACCGCTGGCTGGAAAAGGAAAGTTGAATGAGGTTTTTACAACGGGGATTACGGGATCTACGGGAGCCGGACAATCTTTACAGGCAACGACACATTTTACCTGGAGAAATGATAATGTATCGGCTTATAAAACCTTAGCCCATCAGCATGTTGATGAAATTTTACAACAGTTGATTTCATTTAATAATAAAGAAGTAAACCTGAATTTTGTTCCATGGCGAGGAGATTTTGCAAGAGGGATTTTTACAAGTTCCACTATGAAGACGGATATGACGTTGGAGGAAATAGAACAATTGTATCAGGAGTTTTATGCGGAGGAGCCTTTTGTAACGGTAAGTAAAAGGGCGGTTGATTTAAAGCAGGTTGTCAATACCAATCGCTGTGTGATTCAGATCGAGAAGAGTGGGAATGTTGTCGTTATTCACTCAGCGATTGACAATTTGTTAAAAGGAGCTTCGGGACAGGCGGTTCAGAATATGAATATCGCTATGGGCTGGGAGGAAAATGCAGGGCTGAATTTAAAACCTATAGCGTTTTAATATGCAACGTGAAATGTATTAATGAGTAACTAACTCAACTAACTATCAATTAAAATGAATTTATTCAACGTATATCCATTATTCAATATCCATCCGGTTAAAGCTCAGGGATCTTTTCTTTGGGATGATAAAGGGGAGCAATATCTTGATTTCTACGGAGGTCATGCTGTGATTTCAATCGGACATAATCATCCGCATTATCAAAATAAGCTGAAAGAGCAATTAGAGAAAATATCTTTTTATTCTAATTCTGTTCAGAACGAGTTACAGACTGAGTTAGCAGAAAAGCTGGGAAAGCTTTCAGGCTATGAAGATTACAATCTTTTTTTATGTAATTCAGGAGCTGAAGCTAATGAAAATGCTTTAAAGCTGGCCTCTTTCCATAATGGGAAAAGCAAAGTGCTTTATTTCTCAGGTTCATTTCATGGGAGAACTTCAGCGGCAGTTTCTGTAACGGATAATCCTAAAATTGTTGCACCGGTGAATTTTTCAGAAAGATTTATCAAATCGGAATGGAATGATATCGGACAGCTTGAAAAAAACTTTGAACTCCACGGGAATGAAATCTCTTCTGTGATTATTGAAGGAATTCAGGGAGTAGGCGGAATTATGATTCCGACGGCAGCGTTTTTATCTAAAATTAAAGAATTGTGTGAAAAATATGATGCTGTTTTAATTCTGGATGAAGTACAGTCAGGATACGGAAGAAGCGGCTATTTCTTTGCACATCAGGAGTTCGGGATAGAACCGGATATCATTACAACGGCTAAAGGAATGGGGAATGGCTTTCCTGTCGGAGGAGTTTTAATTCATCCAAAATTCCAGGCGAGTAATGGTTTGCTTGGGACTACATTTGGAGGAAACCACTTAGCTTGTGTCGCATCTATTGCTGTTCTGGACGTGATGAAAGATGAAAATCTGATTGAAAACGCCGGAAAAATGGGAGTGTATATTGAAAATGAAATTAAAGATTTACCACATATTAAATCCATCCGAAGGAAAGGGCTGATGATCGGAATAGAGTTGGACAGAGATTGTTCAGAGGTAAGGAAAAGCTTACTCTTCGATCATCATATTTTCACCGGAAATTCAAATGATAAAAGTGTGTTGAGGATTCTTCCTGCACTTAATATCAAAAAAGAGGAAACGGATATTTTCATCAATGCTCTGAAAGCAGTACTGGAGAATATTTAGAAATCTAAATCCTCAAAAAATGGGTAAACAAAATCTTTAAAATCAAAAGAAATGAAAAAATTCACCTCTGTAAGTGATGTTGAGAACTTACAGGAAATCATAAAAAAAGCTTTACAAATAAAAGAAAATCCTCTTACTGAAACAGATAAGGGGAAAGGAAAAACGATCGGTCTTGTATTTTTAAATTCAAGTTTAAGAACCCGTTTAAGCAGTCAGATTGCAGCACAGAATCTGGGTCTGAATGTATTAACACTTAATGCCGCACAGGAAGCATGGAATCTTGAATTTGCAGACGGAGCCGTGATGAACGGGGATACGGTAGAGCATATTAAAGATGCCATAGAAGTTTTGAATCAATATTGTGACATCATTGCTGTGCGTTGTTTTGCAGGCATGAAAAGCAAGGAAGATGATGTCAATGAAAGTATTCTGAGCCAGTTTGAAAAACATGCTAAAGTTCCTGTTATTTCCCTGGAATCTGCAACACGCCATCCGCTGCAAAGCCTGGCCGACTGTATTACAATTACAGAAAACTGGAAAAAAGAACATAAACCTAAAGTGGTTTTAACATGGGCACCGCATATTAAACCAATTGCACATGCTGTAGGAAATTCTTTTGCTGAATGGATGCAGGAAATGGATGTAGAGCTGGTGATTGCTAATCCTGAAGGTTATGATCTTGATAAAAACTTCACAAAAGATATCAAAGTCATTCATAATCAGGAGGAAGCGCTAAAAGATGCAGATTTTATTTATGTAAAAAACTGGTCTTCATTTGATAACTATGCTGCCATGCCTGAAGTAAAAGGAGACTGGATGCTTACCAATGAAAAACTGGCCAATACCAATGATGCGAAAGTAATGCACTGCCTGCCCGTTCGTCGTAATGTAGAGCTAAGTGATGAGGTGATGGATGGCAAAAATTCAATCATTTATCAGCAGGCGAAAAACCGTATTTTCTCTGCACAGGCGGTATTCAGTGAAATTTTAAACAATATATAATATAAAGTCCTGAAAGGACGATTTAACCAAGATAGAAGAGAGTCTGTCGATACAATACATGTTAAATAAAAATGAAACAGAAAATATACATCATAAAAATAGGCGGAGCCCTCATTGATGATGAACGATTACTGGATCAGTTTTTAGATCAGTTTTCCGGAATTAATGAAAAGAAGATCCTGGTTCATGGCGGAGGAAAATTAGCCACTACACTGGCTGATAAACTTGGTATAGAACAGAAGATGATCAATGGAAGGAGGATTACCGATAAAGAGACACTGGATATTGTAACGATGGTATATGCAGGTGGGATTAATAAAAATATTGTTGAAAAGCTACAACAGAAAAAATGCAATGCCATAGGATTTTCAGGAGCAGACGGGAATTTGATCAAAGCTAAGAAAAGAGAAGATCCTGAAATTGACTTTGGGTTTGTAGGGGATATCAATAAGAAAAGCGTGAATAAAAAACTGGTTTCAAAACTAATCAAGCTTGATCTTGTTCCTGTGTTTTCTGCGATCACCCATGATAGAAAAGGAAACCTTTTTAATACTAATGCCGACACGATTGCCTCTGTAATAGCACAGGCGTTGTCTGAAAAATATGAAGTAGAATTGCTGTACTGTTTTGATAAAGAAGGAGTGCTGGAAGATGTCAATGATCCGGAATCTGTAATCAAAAGGGTGAATGAAGAAGAGTTTTCAGTATTGAAAGAACATGGAAAATTGCATAAAGGAATTTTGCCCAAACTTGAGAATGCTCTCGGAGCGATAAAAAATAATGTAAATAAGGTATTTCTGATTAAAGAAACCGAATTAAAAAATCATATAGAGAATCATCATGCAGGAACTGAAATCTGTTTATAATAAAGAAGAATTATTAAATAACGCAGTTGAATTACTTAAAAATTTGATTGAAATTCCTTCATTCAGTAAAGATGAATTCAATACGTCCGTGGAGATTGAGAATTTTTTTAAAAAGCATCAGATCCCTACGAAACGTTTTAAAAATAATATCTGGGCGGTCAATAAAAACTTTGATGTATTCAAGCCGTCCGTGTTATTGAATACACATCATGATACCGTGAAGCCTAATAAAGCTTATACGCTTGATCCTTTCGTACCTGTTGAAAAAGACGGGAAATTATTTGGATTGGGCAGTAATGATGCCGGAGCTTCTCTGGTGTCTATGGCTCAGGTTTTTTTACATTTTTATAATAAAGAAGATTTAAAATATAATTTAGTTATTGCTTTGACGGCAGAGGAGGAGATTTCAGGATTTGATGGAATCGAGGCTTTATTTCCGCAGCTACCTAACGTAGAATTCGCCATTGTAGGAGAACCCACGCAGATGAATCTGGCGATTGCAGAAAAAGGACTTTTGGTGATCGATGGGGAGATGAAAGGTACTCCTTCTCATGCCGCTCATCCTAATGATGACAATTCAATTGTAAAATGTATGATGGATCTGCAGCATATTTTAGACTTTAAATTTCCAAAAGTTTCAGAATATCTGGGGGAAGTAAAAATAACATTATCAGGAATTCACGCAGGTGTACAGCATAATGTGGTTCCCGAGTCGTGTAACTTCACGCTGGATGTAAGAGTGACTGATGAATATTCTAATAAAGAAGCTTTTGAAATTATTCAGTCGCAGATGAAATCTACCCTTACTGCAAGATCTTTCAGGTTGAATTCCTCAAAAATTGAAATGGATCATCCGTTTGTAATGGCTGGTCTTGAAATGGGCAGGACAACGTACGGATCGCCGACATCATCAGATCAGGCTATTATTCCGTGTACATCCGTGAAGTTAGGCCCCGGAGACAGTAGGCGCTCTCATACGGCAGATGAATTTATTTATATCCATGAAATAGGAGAAGGAATTGATATCTATATCCGGATTTTGGAAAAAATATTATAAAAATTGGAAAAGGGAAGAATGGAAGTTATCGGGTTTGTTATTAACTTCCAGCCTCCGGCTTCAGGCTTCCGACAATATACAATATGTTTTGGCTCCGCTCAGCAGGGATGAAGTTTAAGTTTTTAATAAGGATTTATGCAAAAAAGAAAATTAAAAATGAAAACTTGTAATGAGGAAATGTTTTTTTATAGTTAATAGTAATAAGGATCGCCGTGCTGGGCAAGTCAAAACCAACAGATATTTTAAATCAAATTATTATAAAATCGCCATTCATGCAATTTTTCAGCAGATGAGAACTGCAATTGCAGATGGTTTGTAAAAAAGTATTTACTTATGAAAAAGATATGGCAGAAGGATGACCTTGCCACCAATATATTAGTTAATAATTTTACAGTCGGGAAAGATCTTGACTTTGATGAGCGTTTGGCAAAATATGATGTCAAAGGATCTATGGCTCATTGTAAAATGCTGGCAGAAACCGGTATTATCTCTCAGGAAGAATCTGAACAGATGTTAGTGGTTTTACATTCTATTTTAAATAAAATTGAAGATGGGAGTTTTGAGATTGATCAAGAAGCTGAGGATATCCATTCTCAGGTAGAGGCGATCCTGATTGAAGAATTAGGGGATACGGGAAAGAAAATTCATACGGCAAGATCCAGAAATGATCAGGTTTTATTGGATATTAAACTGTATCTGCTGGATGAGATTCGCGAAATTACAGCGCTTACGGATGAATTTTTTCAGATTTTAATTCAATTGGCGGATCAGCATAAGAAGGTTTTACTTCCGGGATATACCCATTTACAGATTGCTATGCCTTCGTCTTTCGGACTGTGGCTCGGAGCATATGCTGAAGCACTTCTGGATGATGTGGAGATGCTGTTTTCAACAAAAAACATCATCAATAAAAATCCGTTAGGTTCGGCAGCGGGATATGGTTCCTCTTTTCCAATCAATCGTGAGAGCACTACCTATAATTTAGGATTCCAGTCTATGAATTATAATTCGGTGTACGCTCAGATGACCCGTGGGAAATCAGAAAAACTATTGGCTATGTCAATGGCTACTTTAGCGGGAACACTTGGGAAGTTTGCTTATGATGTATGTTTGTATCTGAATCAAAACTTTGATTTTATTAGTTTTCCAAAAGAATTTACAACGGGAAGCAGCATTATGCCGCACAAAAAAAATCCGGATATCTTTGAATTGGTTCGTGCACGATGTAACCGGATTCAGGCATTACCGAATGAACTGATCCTGTTAACGAATAATCTTCCTTCAGGATATCACAGAGATGTACAGCTGACAAAAGAGATTCTTTTCCCTGCTATTGACTCGCTAAAGGAATGTCTGGAGATTTTAAGTTATACATTACCTAATATTCAGGTGAAAGACGGAATTCTTGAAGATGAAAAATATAAATACATTTTCAGTGTAGAGAAGATTAATGAAGAAGTTAAAAACGGAAGCTCTTTCCGTGATGCTTATGTAAAGGTAGGGCAAGAGATTGAAAACAATGTATTTGAGTTTGAACCTGGAAATCTGGATCATACCCATCAGGGAAGTTTAGGAAATCTTTGTCTTGATAAAATAGAATATCAGTTCAATAAGCTGAAAAATAAATTATTGGGTTAGAATAGAATATAAACCATTAAGGTCATGGAAAAAACTTAAGCGGAATCAGTGAATTTCTAAAATTATTTTTAGTACACTGCCTTACAATCGTTTGTGAATCCTTAATCTTAATAAATCTTACCTGCTTAAGTTATCTTAATGGTTTTATTGTATTCTGTTCTTTGAATTCGATGCAGGTTTAAAAATTGTATCGGATATGGAATCTTTACCTCTTATAACATCAAGTATGCAAAATCATTTGAGCCTTTGCGTGGTAACAAAATCAAAGATGATAAAAATCAAAAACGTAGAAAACGTAAAACACAAGCAATAATATACAGATTGCTTTTAAGCACAGGAAAATCAAAGATTTTCAGCACGTGAAATTGAAATACAATGGTTTGAAACCAGAAAGCTATTCCAGATCAATTTTAAATTTGGTCGATTTTTTTACCTCATGAAGGACAATGGAGCTATGGTATTGTCCGATGTTGGGAAGATTGGAGATTATATTAACGGCAAACTCATTATAAGAATTGATGTCTTTAGCAATAATCTTCAGCATATAGTCATATTCACCGGAAAGACTGATGATCTCCTGAACCTCATCGTGTTTTCCAATGTTCTTTTCGAAAGTTTCCAACACTTTTTTGGATTGTTCCTTGAGACGAACATTACAATAGACTACAATATTTAAACCCAGCTTTTCACGGTTTAAAAGACCAACGTATTTTTCAATGATCCCCTGTTTCTCCAGTTGTTTGATTCGTTCATACGTAGGCGTAAAGGTAAGACCAATTTTTTCTGAAATTTCCTTAACAGATAACGTAGAGTCTTCCTGAATAATGCTGAGAATCATTTTGTCTTTTAAATCCATAGAACTAATTTGAATAGTAACAAAAATATTAATTTTAAATGAGAATAAGGAAAATACAAATGTTTTAAATTTTTTTGAAACATTGTTTTTGTAGGTTCGTAAACTTTTTGTATCTTTGCACCTAATGAATAAAAAAGCATTTATATCATTAGATTTACCGGGCGAAAGCGCCCTTTACGATATTTATTGTTATTAAGCGAAGATAGTTGTCTTCGCTTTTTTTATGCCCAAAAATAAGAATTATGTTTACGATTACAGAACTAAGCACCGAGAGAATCAACAGTATACTGACAGAAGCACTGGCTTTTGCAAACGGTAAAACTGCCAAAATTGTAGGAGAAGTTTTTTGCTCAAACCTTTTCTTCGAAGACAGTACAAGAACGAAAACAAGTTTTGATCTTGCAGAAAGAAAACTGGGACTACAGGTTGTTCCTTTTGATGCTTCTCACAGTTCGGTAAACAAGGGGGAAACTCTTTATGATACAGTAAAGACGATTGAAAGTATCGGAGTCAACTTAGTAGTGATCCGTGATAAGAAGGACCGATATTTTGAAGAATTAAAAAATATTAAGATTCCTGTGATCAACGGAGGAGACGGAACAGGAAATCACCCTTCACAATGTATGCTGGATCTGATGACCATTTATCAGGAATTCGGAACATTTGAAGGATTAAAAATAGGAATCGTAGGAGATGTAAAACACAGCCGTGTTGCCAACTCAAATGCAGAAGCTTTAAGAAGGCTGGGCGCTAAAGTATATTTCTCAGGACCGGAACAATGGTTTGATGAAGGAGCCCTGATCAACGGAACATATCTTTCAGTAGATGAACTGATCGCTGAAGTAGATGTGCTGATGTTGCTCAGAATTCAGCATGAAAGACATGATGATGCGATGAGTTTTACCGCTTCCGAATACCATAAAAAATATGGTCTGACCAAAGAAAGAGAGCAGGCGATGAAAAAAGAAGCCATCATTATGCATCCTGCACCCATCAACAGAGGAGTAGAAATAGATTCAGACTTAGTAGAATGCGAAAGGTCCAGAGTGTTCAGACAAATGCAAAACGGGGTATTCGCTAGAATGGCCATTTTAAAAGAAGCATTGGAAAGTAAAGGGTATACTTTTAAATAAGAGCCAAGGAGCCTCGTAGAGGCGACCTGTTAATAGCCAGTGAGTCTTAGTGATGAATTGGTAAAAACAAACAATCAGCGAGCTCCGTAGGAGCGACCTGATAATCGCAATGGGTGAATCCCATGGAAATAAAGGACATAACCATCCAAAGCCTCGTAGAGGCGACTTGTTTATAAAAAAAAATAGAAAATCTAAATAGAAAAATGAAGAAAAAATTAATACTGGAGTCCGGTGAAGTGTTTCATGGAGAAGGTTTCGGAGCAGAATTGGAAACTGCAGGGGAAGTAGTTTTCAATACCGGAATGACAGGGTATCAGGAATTGATTTCTGACCCATCGTATTGTGGTCAGATAGTTTGTATGACCTATCCGCTTATCGGAAATTATGGTATTAACCGTGATGATTATGAAAGTATTGAGCCGGCGATTAAAGGGCTTATCGTAAAAGAATTGTGCGATCTTCCTTCCAATTTCCGTACTCAGATTACTTTAGATGAATTATTTAAAAAGAAAAACCTTTCGGGAATTTCAGGAATCGATACAAGAAGACTGACCAGAATTCTTCGTAACTCCGGAGTAGTGAAAGGAAAAATCGTAAATGCCGATGCAGATGAAACTGCAGTTGCTTCTGAACTGAAGTCAACTCATTTCCCAACGAATCAGGTGGAAGAGGTTTCTACAAAAACACCTTATGCCAATCCAAACAGAGGTTTCAAAGTAGTATTGGTAGATTTCGGAGCAAAACTGGGAATTATCAGAGAACTGTCTCAAAGAAACTGTGACATTATCGTGGTTTCTCAGGATACGACAGCTGAAGAAATTTTACTGATGAACCCGGACGGAATCATGCTTTCCAACGGTCCTGGTGATCCGGAAGATGTACCACATGCATTAGACATGATCAGAGGTTTATTAGGAAAAGTTCCTATTTTCGGAATCTGTTTAGGACACCAATTAATCGGTCTTGCCTGCGGAGCAAAAACGTTTAAACTGAAGTTCGGACACAGAGGAGGAAACCACCCTGTACTGGATTTAGAGAAAAATACAGTAGCAATCACTTCTCAAAACCATGGATATGCGGTAGATCAGGAAAGTTTGAAAGGAACAGACCTTATCGAAACACACATCGCTTTGAACGACAGAACCAACGAAGGATTAAAACACAAAATCCACCCTTGCTTCTCCGTTCAGTATCACCCTGAAGCAAGCCCTGGTCCTGAAGATGCAAACTACCTGTTTGATGAGTTCATTCAAATGATGGAGGATTTTAAGAAGTAAGATAACAGAACCAAGAACCCATAGCCTAGAATCAAGACTTAAGAGAAAAAGGACATGCATAACTTTGAAAAATTACTTTTCTGGCAGAAATCTATTGCGTTGGCAAAGCAGATATATATTATTTGCCCAGAGATCAGTAGTGACGAAAAGTATGGTTTAATTTCACAGATTAAAAGGTGTACTATTTCTATTCCGTCTAATATTGCTGAAGGTTCTGGAAGAAATAGCAATAAAGAGTTTAATCATTTTCTTGCTATTGCTTTAGGTTCTGCATTTGAATTACAAACTCAGTTGATTTTGGTAAAAGAGTTGGATCTTTTATCTGAAGAAAAAGTAAACGCTTTACTAAATGAAGTTTCTGAAATTCAAAGAATGATTTATACATTCAAATATAATTTAAAATAAAGTCTGGAAATCTTGGCTTTTGGCTCTAGGTTCTTGACTCTAATAAAAAAAGAAAAATGGCAAAACGTACAGATATAAAAACAATTTTAGTAATCGGTTCAGGACCTATCATCATTGGTCAGGCGGCTGAATTTGACTACGCAGGAACGCAGGCTTGTCTGTCTTTGAAAGAAGAAGGCTATAAGGTAATTTTGATCAACTCAAACCCTGCAACAATCATGACAGATGTGGAAATCGCTGATAAAGTATATATCGAGCCGATTTCATTACAGTTTGTAAGCCACATCATCAGAAAAGAACGTCCGGATGCATTATTACCAACACTTGGAGGTCAGACTGGTCTGAATATGGCTGTTGAGCTGGAAAAATCAGGAATTCTTGAAGAATGTAAAGTGGAAGTATTGGGAACTAAGCTTTCTGCAATCAACAGAGCAGAAGACAGAGATCTTTTCCGTGAGCTGATGAGAGAACTGAATGAGCCGGTTCCTGAATCAGATATCGTAAACACAGTAGAAGGTGCACTTGCTTTCGCAGACGAAATCGGATATCCTGTAATTGTTCGTCCTGCATTTACGATGGGAGGTACCGGAGGAGGTATCGCTTCTACTGAAGCCGAATTAAAAGAAATTGCTGAACTGGGACTAAAACACAGTCCTGTTACTCAGTGTCTTATTGAAAAATCAATCGCCGGTTTCAAAGAAATAGAATATGAAGTAATGCGTGATGCAAACAACAACGCGATTGTAGTTTGTAACATGGAAAATATAGACCCCGTAGGTGTTCACACAGGAGACTCTATTGTAGTAGCACCTTCTCAGACCCTTTCAGACAGAGAGTATCAGTTACTGAGAAATGCTTCTCTAAAAATCATCAGAGCACTGGGAATTGAAGGCGGATGTAATGTTCAGCTGGCGCTGGATCCACACTCTTTCGAATATTATATTATTGAGGTAAACCCTAGAGTATCCCGTTCATCAGCACTGGCAAGTAAGGCAACAGGATATCCGATTGCAAAGATTGCTGCAAAAATTGCTGTAGGATTGACACTGGATGAAATTATGAACCCGGTGACAGGAAAAACATACGCATGTTTTGAACCGGCACTGGATTATGTAGTGACAAAATTCCCGAGATTCCCGTTCGATAAATTTGAAACGGCGGACAGAAGACTTTCTACCCAGATGAAAGCAACCGGTGAAGTAATGGCAATCGGGAGAAACCTTGAAGAATCATTACAGAAAGCCATCCGTTCATTAGAAACCGGAATCAAACATCTGGGACTAAAGACCAAACAGGCTCAGGCGCTTACTGCTGAAGAAATTGAACGAAGAATCAGAGTTTGTGATGATGAGAGATTATTTATTATCGGGGATGCTTTAAGAAGAGGATACGACTGGGAACAGATTGTAGAATGGAGCAAAATTGACAAGTTCTTTATCTGGAAACTAAAAAAACTGGTTGATTTCGAAAAAGTAATTGCTGAAAATAAATTTGATAAAGAAATATTAATTGAAGCCAAAAGATTAGGATTTGCAGATATCAATATCGCCGTTCTTTGGGAGGTAAAAGAGCGTGAAGTTTTCAACTTCAGAAAAGAAAACGGAATAATGCCGGTTTATAAAATGGTAGATACCTGTGCCGCTGAGTTTGAAAGCGAAACGCCTTACTTCTACGGAACCTACGAAGAAGAAAACGAAAGTGTAGTTTCTGATAAAGAAAAAATCATCGTTTTAGGTTCAGGTCCTATCAGAATCGGACAGGGAGTAGAATTTGACTACGCAACGGTTCACTCAGTATGGGCCATCAAGGAAATGGGATATGAAGCAATCATTATCAACAATAATCCTGAGACGGTTTCTACAGACTTCTCCATCTCTGATAAATTATACTTTGAACCATTGACTGAAGAAGATGTAATGAACATCATAGAGCTTGAAAAGCCTAAAGGAGTAGTCGTACAGTTTGGAGGGCAAACAGCAATCAACCTTGCGGATAAATTAGCTTCTCACGGAGTACAGATCTTAGGAACTTCACTGGAAGATCTTGACAGAGCCGAAAACAGAGATAAATTTGAAAAAGCACTTCAGGAGATGGGAATTCCTCAGCCTAAAGGAAGAACTTCAACTTCTAAAGAAGAAGCCATCAAAATTGCTAACGAAATCGGTTATCCGGTATTGGTACGTCCAAGCTACGTTCTTGGAGGTAGAGCAATGGAAATTGTATATGCGGAAGCAGAGCTGGCTCACTATATGGAGCATGCGGTAGAGGCAAGTCCTGAACACCCGGTTCTGGTTGACAAGTATATGGTAGGAAAAGAAATCGAAGTAGATGCTATATGCGACGGTGAAACAGTAGTAATTCCAGGGATTATGGAACATATCGAAAGAGCGGGAGTTCACTCCGGAGACTCAATCGCAGTATATCCTCCACAGAATATGTCTCAAAGTGAAATTGATACTTTGGTAGATTACACCCAAAGACTGGCAAAAGGGCTGAATGTAATCGGATTAATGAATATCCAGTACGTTCTTTTCGAAGGAAATGTATATGTAATCGAGGTAAACCCACGTTCTTCAAGAACAGTTCCTTTCTTATCTAAAATCACTGAAGTTCCGATGGCTAATCTTGCGACAAAGGCCATCTTAGGACAAAAACTGAAAGATCTTGGATACAGCCACGGGCTGGTTCCAAACAAAGAAGGGGTATTTGTAAAAGTTCCAGTGTTCTCTTTCTCTAAACTGACAAAGGTAGACATCTCTTTAGGCCCTGAAATGAAGTCTACAGGAGAGGTTATGGGGAAAGATACCACCCTTGAAAAGGCACTTTACAAAGGATTGGTAGCAGCAGGAAGAAAAGTCCCGATGCATGGATCAATTTTGTTCACAGTAGCAGACAAGCATAAAGCAGAGGCTGCGGACCTTGCTGCAAGATTCCATGAAGTAGGATTCCGAATCTGGGCCACGGAAGGTACTGCAAGGTTCTTTGAAGAGAAAGGAATTCCTTGTAAAATCGGATACAAAATCGGGGAAGAAAATGTAAACCTGATCGATCTGATCCAGAAAGGAAAAGTTCAGTATGTTGTGAATACCACTACAAAAGGGAAACAGGCTGAAAGAGACGGATTCCAGATCAGAAGAATGAGCGTGGAAAACGGTGTTCCTTGCTTAACTTCAATGGATACGGTAGAGGCTATCCTGAAAGTAATCGAAAGCATGAGCTTCAAAATGGAGACCATGTAATCCGGATAAAAATAAATAATGTAACCCCCGTAAGATTTTCTTGCGGGGGTTTTTGTGTACTTAATATAAATACCACAAAAGGGTAATTGATGCATGATGGTATACGGGCTACCTTTGATAGGCCATCCACAATAATTAATAATCTAAAAAAATGGAAACTCAAAATTTTAAAATCGGAACAAAAATGAATGAAAGCGGAGGCCATGTTTCTGCTTTGAAAGACTATCTTAAATCCTTCGGTTATCTTTATTCCGGAGAGAAAAACCATCATAATAGGGCTTATCTGGCGGATGCCTCGTTGCTTAGATCTGAAGGAGATCATTTTGATGAGGAGACAGAATCAGCTTTAAAAGCTTTTCAGAGGTTCTACAATTTAAAAGAATCAGGCACTCTTACAGAAGAAACGGTAAATCTGATGAATACACCCCGCTGTGGAAATCCGGATCATCACAGATTATTTGACCGGCAAACAGGAATGATAGCCTACTTTGTCATTCAGGGAAATAAATGGGGAAAAACAAATTTAACCTTTGCATTTCAAAATTATACGGCTGACCTGAGTACATCTGAAATAGTGAATGCCATAAGAAAGGCTTTTGAATCATGGAGCACTTCCTGTTTCCTTACATTTACAGAAACAACAGGATATGCAGATATTCTTATAAAGTTTGCAAAAAGAGACCATGGCGACGGAAGCCCGTTTGACGGACCTAACGGAACATTAGCTCATGGCTTCTTCCCGCCTCCAAACGGAGGAGATCTTGCCGGAGATATTCATTTTGATGGTGATGAAACCTGGTCTTTGAATAACCCGCCAACAGGCTATGACCTGTGGTCGGTAGCATTACACGAAATTGGGCATGCTCTCGGTCTGGCTCATTCAAATGTTGCCGAATCCGTTATGTATGCTTATTATTCGGGAATTCGCAGAGATTTACATCCGGATGATATAGCCGGTATTTCTTCTGTTTATGGCGGAAGAGGCGCAAAAACAACCTTAGCAGATACAGCTACAGGTCAGCCTGCATTGACTAATCTTAATAATACCGGATATCTTGCCTGGACAGGTACAGATAATGAACATCATTTAAATGTTATGCAGACGCTTGGAACCCGGGTATGGTTTGATAAAGTTACACTGGAAGAAACATCGTTATCCGGCCCTTCAATAACTTCTATGAATGGCAGCCTTTTTCTGGCATGGAGGGGAGTAGGTAACAATAGATTAAATATTATGTCTTCTACAGATGGGAAAATTTGGAAAAATAAAATCACATTGAATGAGACCTCATTCTGTAGTCCTTCCATTTGCAGTGTTAACGGAAAGCTTTTTTTAGCCTGGACAGGAACTGACAATGATCGTCATGTGAATATTCTTCAATCTGCAGATGGAAGTATCTGGACTGAAAAAATAACTTTAAACGAAGCATCTGTCGACGGGCCTTCCATTTGTCAGCTAGGAAATAATCTATTACTTGCGTGGGCAGGTACGGATGCAGCACATAAACTGAATATTATTGCTTTTAATGGGACAAGCTGGTTTAATAAAGTTACATTAGGAGAGACCAGTTATAAAACTCCCAATATTAATAATGTTAATGGGAGTTTAGTATTAGCCTGGGCAGGAACCGATGCTCAGAACAGATTAAACATTTTGAGAAGTCCTAATGGTGTAAATTTTTCAAATAAAACAATACTTGCCGATACTTCATACTTCGCACCAAACATTGGCTATTTAAACAGTCAGGGTCTGATGGTATGGACAGGTAAAGATAATGCAAGCTCACTGAATGTAATGACAATATAGTTGATTACAAAAACAGATCGTATCACCCTGTAAGTTTTCTTGCGGGGTTTTTACTTAACTTGTTAAAAAACAGGATAAATTTTGTTGTATTTAAGAGATTGCATAAATTAGAGGGGCAAAAAATACAACATATTAATGTTATTATAAAAATCTGAAAACTCCACCAAATCAAAAACTACCATGCCGGAATATTACGCGAAATTAAATGATTCTTTATCTTTTGAACTGACAAGAGACAGCCTCTTAATGGGAAGACTTATTTATGAAAGCTGGTTTACATTTAATGCAGAAATTGAAATTAAAAACCGCTTTTATCATGTAGAACCCAAAGGTTTTTGGGGCACAACCATTGAACTTAAAGATAATGAGAGAGTCATTTTGAAATTCCGTATGAACTGGAACGGTGAAATTGTTATACAAACGTATTTTGACGGCATAAAAGAAGGATATCTTTTTAAACACAGAGGAATGTTCAAAGAATCATTTGTTATGATCAGTCAGCAGGGAGAAGAGCTTTTTGTAATGAAGCCACACCTGAAATGGAGCGCTCTTCATTACGAATACCATATTACGACGACAGAAAGATTCGAAACATTTTCCAATAAAGAAATACTACTACTCAATGCGCTACACTGTGCCAACTATTATATGTCTATGATGGTTGTTGTATAAAGCAGGTATATCCGTATTTATTATTTTATCATAAAATTATTACAGAAAAGTCTTTTTAAGTCACAAAGTATCGAGCTTTTTGAATCTAAAATTCATATAAAAACAAAATCCCCGGGAAACCGAAATGAATTTGATATCAGTTACGAGAATATCTTTCCCAATGCCTATGATATAAAGAAAAATAATATACTTTTTTATTCTCTATTTTTTTTACTTATTGTCAGGGGCCGTTTATTACTGGAGATTTGTAGAAGGTGATCAAACGGGTTCTCAATGAAACAGAGTTCAATGAAAAAGTGAGGAGATTAGATTTTGAATTCAATAAGCAAAGCAATAAAATAAGCCTGAATTAAAAAAACAAGTAAAAAAAAAATCATTTATAGATGAAATAAAGGGTTTCCGATTGTACGGAAACCCTTTATTTATGGCCGTTTTTGTTCTAGGAATTTATGATTTGTATCATGTTTTTATTTAGAATTAATAAAAATAAGATAATTTTGTAAAACGAAAACTTAATTATAAAATGAAAAGAACAATTATTTCTGCAGCTGTATTAGCCGTATCGATTATGAATGCACAGGAAACAGATACGATTAAAGTAGCTGAAATACAGTCCGTCTCTCTGCAGGGAACTCATAATTACCGGACCAAAAAATCCGAATCTGTAGCCAGACTTCCTCTGGAAAACCTTGAGAATCCTACCGTTTACAATCTTGTTCCTAAGGAAATTATCAGCGAAATGGGAGCTACGGATTTTAATACGGCAATGGCTTCAGCTCCCGGAGTAGTGGTAAGCAATAGTGTAAATGACAGCGGAAATGATATTTTTCTCAGAGGGTTCAGTTCCAATGCAAGTTTTAGAAACGGGCTGATTCAAAACCCAAGGGTACAGTCAGAAATAGCAAATGTCGAAAGAGTAGAGGTGATTAAAGGGCCTTCAGGAACCTTATTCGGCGGAACGCTGGCTAATTACGGAGGTGTGGTAAATATAGTGACTAAAAAACCACAGGAAAACTTTGGCGGAATTATCAACTATACCACAGGAAGCTGGGGAATGAGCCGCATCACAGCGGATGTGAATACCCCTTTAAATAAAGAAAAAACAGCATTAGCGAGATTCAATATAGCTGCGTATTCTCAGGATTCTTTCCAGGATGCAGGATATAGCAAAGGAGTCTTCTTCTCAGGGAGTATTTTATATAAAGTTAATGATAAAACAACTGTAACTTTGGATGCAGAATTTCATGCGCCGGAAAAAACACTTAATGCGTATGTGAGAAGATCCGAAAACTTAACCTTACATTCCATGAAGGACCTTGCAGCCATCCATGGCAGGTCATTTACCAGTAATGACGTCGGATCGAAGAGAACCAATTTTGTGACCATGGCTGAAGTTACCCATAAATTCAATGATCAGTGGACTTCCAGAACATCTTATCAGAGAGGAGAGGCTAATGAAAAAGAATCTATTTTTTTGGTATTAAACTACAAAGACAATAATTCGGTGAGCAGAAGTATTCGCCCTTTTGATAATTATAAAATCACAACAGATAATATTCAGCAAAATTTTATTGGCGACTTTAAAATTGGTAATTTAAGAAACCGTTTGGTGTTAGGATTGGATTATTTCCAACAAACCAGCAAAAATCAATATCCGGTATATCAAGTAGGAAAAAATCCATCTTCTGCATTCGTTCCCTATCCTTTAAACGGTATTATTGCCCCCAATGGAACTAAACAGGAAGAAGATGTTGTTATTTTAAATTCTACATCACCATGGGCCCCTATTTCACGTGATATTATCAAATCACTTCCAAGAAACGGAACTATGTTCGATATTAATAAAGTGACTACCTTCAGTGTATATATATCAGATGTATTGAATATTACTGATCATCTATTGGTAATGGCAAGCTTGAGAATGGACAATTATAAGAATGAAAATCTGATCACTAACGGAGCCGAAAAGCAGGGTGAGTATAAACAAACTCAATTGGCTCCTAAATTCGGATTGGTTTATGAAATTGTTAAAGACCAGGTTTCATTCTTTGCTAATTATGTGAATGGATTTAAAAACGTAGCCCCTCAACGAGATCCGAGAAATACAAATGTTTTTATAGAATACAAGCCTGAACAGGGGAATCAGTTCGAAGCCGGATTTAAGCTGGATTTATTAGGTAAAAAATTACTGACTACGGTAAGCTATTATAATATGAAAATTAAAAACCGTTTGATTGCTGATCCTTCTATTGACGGATTATATATCCAGGATGGGAATATCAAAAATCAGGGTTTTGAAATAGATCTTGTTGCCAATCCGGTGAAAGGCTGGAATATTGTTGCGGGATATGGGTTCAATGATAATAAATTTGATGACAGAAGCCCGGATGCCGGAAAAAGAAGCGCCTGGTCACCTAAACATGTAGCCAATTTATGGACAAGCTATAAGATTACGGGAGGAAACTATGAAGGAATAGGTTTTGGAGCAGGATTTAATTTCGTAGATAAAACATATATCAATATCAAAAACCATTTCCTGGCGCCGGCTTATACAACAGTGGGAGCTACTGTTTTCTATGATAAGAAAAAATACAGAATCGGTCTGAAAATGAATAATGCTCTAAATGAAACCTATTGGAATTTCTACGGACAGCCTCAGAAACCAAGAGAATTCCTGGCCAACTTTGCATTTAAATTCTAATACCTTGTAAAAACAATAAAAGGTTGCTTCAAGCTTAGAGTATCGGTTGTTGGAAAAAATGAAGATACAGAACATAATGTAATATGATGTTTTTTACCACGAATGCACGAATTATTTTATGAGTGCATTTGTGGCTATATAAAAAATCTTACAGTGATTACTGAAAATCTTAGATTTTCTTGCGCCTTAAAAACCGTATAACATGTTGCATTATTGTGCCTTTGCCTCTTCCCAACAACAATGATAATAAAGAAGTTACCTCCTATGATTTAGATATGGAAAATAAAAAAACTAACCCCAGGAAAAAACAGGGAAAATCCCTGACCAAAAGAATTACAGGATGGCTCCATCTCTGGCTCGGACTTGTTTCCGGCATTATTGTCCTTACCGTTACGCTTTCAGGAACGGTTTTCGTCTTCTGTGACGAAATTGTAGATCTTTGTGCAGGAAACGCCAGATATATTCAGGTTCCGGCTCATGTAAAAAAAATGTCTCCTGAAGAACTCTTAGCTAAGTTTCAACAACAGGTTCCGGACAGGAGAGCTTTCTATTTTGATACGTACAAAGAAGCAGACAGAACATTCCGTGTAGCTTCAGCCACTAAACCGCCGAAAGATGAAAATACTGAAAAAACAGAAAAACCTAAAGGAAAAGGGCGCGGGCCAAGAGGTGTTTTCGCTTACCACTATCTTGATCCGTACACTGGAAAAGTAACGGGTTCTACCAAAACTTACGAATTTTTCTATGTGGTAGCGCATATTCATGCTCAGTTGCTTGCAGGTAAATTTGGAAAAACACTAGTGGGAGTGGCTTCCATTATATTCTTCATCCAGCTAATCAGCGGGTTGATTCTCTGGTGGCCTAAAAAATGGAATACCACAACAAGAACTACCGCATTCACAATTAAATCAGGAACGAAATGGCGCAGAAAGAATTACGACTTTCATAATGTTTTCGGCTTCTATTCCCTTTTACCTGCCTTATTTATTACGATTACAGGACTGATTATGGCGTATAAAGTGTTGGCTGATCTTACCCAGATTACCTTCGGCGGGATTGCTGATGCCCATAAGATTGCAGAAAAGTATGAGCCAAAGTATGATCCGGATAAAAAAGCATTGTCATTCAATGATTTTATAAACCGAAGTTTCAAAGAAATTCCTCAGGCAAAACAGGTCAGAATGAGTGTGCCACGTAAGGATTCCGCAACGGTTTATAATGTAACGGCTGCTAAGTTTATAGGCTTAAAAAGTATTGTTGACGGGAAAAGCAAAGAAGTCAATAAATATACCGGAAATGAAATTAATTACCCTAAAGAAGTATTGATGCATGAAGTAATTGAGCATATGAATTTTGATCTGCATGTAGGCTATTGGGGCGGAATGTTTGGTAAAATATTCACTTTCATAGTAGGGCTTATCTGTACAAGTCTTCCGGTTACGGGCTTCCTGATCTGGTGGGGAAGAAGAAACAAATCACCGAAAAAAAATAAAGAAATCAAAAATATTCATCAACATAGAAAAGAACATTATGAACAACTGGTTTAAATTTTTATATCTCTCCGTATTTTTATCATGTACATTCGGTAAAGCTCAGGATAAAGTAGTAATAGGAGAGAAGCTGACTTTGTTTTCAACAATTTTAAATGAAAACAGGGAGATCTGGATTCATCTCCCTAAAACATATGATGACAAGAGCATTAATCCTGCACAATACCCGGTTATCTATTTATTAGACGGAGAAATCAACTTTGAGTACTATGCAGGTATGGCAGATTTTCTCGCCAGAACTCCTTACGCAGATATTCCGGAATCCATCGTGGTAGGAATCAAAAATACAGAACGTACCAGAGATCTTACTCCCACGAAATCACAGAAGAAAAGTCCGGTAAATCCTAATGTGATTCTTTTTGCAGATAGCGGCGGAAGTGAGAATTTTACCAGGTTTCTACAGGAAGAGCTTAAGCCTTTTATCCATAAAAACTACAGGACGCAGGCTTACTCTGTCCTGGTAGGACATTCTTTCGGAGGTTTATTTGCAATCAATACTTTCCTTGCCCATCCTGATTATTTTAATGCCTATGTCGCCAATGATCCAAGTTTATGGTGGGACCAGAAAGTAACCATTTCAAGAACAAAAGATTTTTTGGAAAAGAATAAGAAATTTCCGGCTCATACCTCTCTTTATGTTTCCCAGGCAGATAATGAAGAACAGCAGAAAAACTGGAATTCCGATATGACACAGGCTATTGAAGAATTCAAAGAGATTGTAGAGAAAAACGGCTCACTGAATTATAAACATCGTTTCTTTGAAGGGGAAGTTCACGGTACAGTCTCTTATCCTGCTAACTACGAGGCGCTGAAATTTGTATATAAAGGCTTCAGAACAAATATAAAACAACTGGCAAAAGAACCTCAGCTGCTGGAAAAAGAATATAACCTATTTTCAGAAAAGCTGGGTGTCGGATTTAACCCTTCGGAAACCTATCTGAATGTAGTCATTAAGTTTATGAAAAGCAATGATTTTAAAAATGCAGAAAACTATTTTATCAATCTTAAAAGCCGGCTTTATCCAAAGAACAGGTAATCCGGAATAATAAGTTACATAAAATCATCAAAACCATAAACTCAAAGGAGCTTATGGTTTTGTTTTTTCCTGCCTGTTAATGGATTTGATTTTTTAATAAAATCTGCAGATTTTGATTAAAAGTATTCTGTGACGTTTGTAAGAGTGCAAAAAAATCCTGATCAAATTTTTCGACAGCAATAACAGCTTTTTTTATTGTTTTTTTCCCTTTTTCCGTTATTTCAATCGTTTTGGCTCTGGTATCGGTTTTGTGCTCCTGTCTGCTGATAAGCTCTTTCTTTTGCAGAGTTCTTACTACCTGTGAGGTCGTCATCGGATCAATTTTCGTATGATGGGAAAGGATAATCTGAGTGACGTCCGCTTTCTGAATAGTCAGCCAGTGTATACTGGCTAAGATGACAAACTGAGAATGGGTTAAGTCAAAAGGCAATAGTATTTTTTTTATTTCCCTTTGCCAGAGATTGGTCACCTGCCATAATAAGAAGCCACTGCTGTCTTCAGCTTTCTCTACACTAAATGTATTATCTTTTGAACTCATTTTTGAAGCATTTTTGAAGCAATTAAATTAAAATCTTTTTCAGAAATTTCAAAATGTCCGTACCGGAAAGGATAGCCCCAGAATTTTTTATCCGCAATGAAATCAAGCTGATCAATCAATGGGATAATTGAAGATTCCTGACAATTATAAAATTCTATATTTCTCCTGAATGGAATAAAAGTTTCCGTCATTTGAAAAGAATAGGTTTCATCATCAGTTACTTTTCCGATGGCAGTAAAATGCTGTAACTTTTCAGTACTGCTCATCTTTATTCTGGATGAGTAGATGATAATAAAATCACCCTTTTTCATTCTTTGTAACGGTGCTTTCTTACCATGACAGACCTGTATGAAACCCCCATTAACACCATGTTCTGTATGCTCTTTAGATACAGATGCCATCCAGTATTTTACCATATCAGTTTGGCATTTTTGATTTGACACTCAATATCTTCCGGTAGTTTTTTTACAATATCATCTGCCACCAGTTTGATCCATACTTTAGATAATAACCCTTTAACGCTCATTGTGACTGTAATTTTTAAACCATCTTTTGTTTCTTCATATAGATGTTCACCATACATTTTTGCTAAAGGAAATGAAGTTAAATCAGTGAATTTTTGATTCCTTATAATGTCAATAAGCTTAATTTTTACTTTGGGAGCTCCTTTAGGTTTCAGAATAAAATACTCACCAATCTTAAATTCTCCCAGTAATTTTGAATATTCAACGCTGTCATCCCAGTCTTTCCAATGATCAATATCTGTCGTTAATTTCCAGATTTGTTCTTTAGTAATTTCTTTTGTGATTACTGAATACGATTTTTTCCACATGATATTTATTTTTGTAAGCACAAATACAATAAGTGCACTTATTAAATCCAAATGATGAATAAAATTATTTTTCGGTTTAGAAAATTCTAAAAAAATACTAATTTTAATCTGATGGAAATCATATATCAAAAGAACATAGAAACTCCGCTTGGAGAAATGATTGTCTGTGCGGTAGATCAGGGAATCTGCCTGTTGGAATTTACAGACCGGAAAAATGTTGAAAAACAACTTACATCCCTGTCAAAATCTCTGAAAGCGGAAGTGGTACAAAAAGAGCACTTCCTTTTTAAACAGCTTGAGGAGGAGCTGAAAGAATATTTTGATGGAAAAAGAAGCCGGTTTAATGTACCTTTATTTACAACAGGAACTGAATTTCAGGAAAAAGTTTGGCAGCTGCTAAGGGAGATTCCGATAGGTGAAACAAGGACTTATAAACAACAATCCGAGTTTTTAGGAAATCCTAAAGCCATACGCGCAGTAGGAACAGCCAATGGGATTAATAAAATTGCAATCCTGATCCCCTGTCACAGAGTAATCGGTTCCAAGGGGGAACTGGTGGGGTATGCAGGCGGAATTTGGAGAAAACAAAAACTATTGGAATTAGAAGGTGCAATTCTGTTGTAAGAACAGGATGAAAAAATACATGTTCATTTTCCGGTTGCAGGCTCATTCACTCTATTCCTACCTTTGAATAAAAAAATAATGATCAGTTTTAAAAAATTACATCAGGGTAAAGAACCTTTATTATTAGGTAATGTATGGAATGTGCAAAGTGCAAAAGCCTTAGAGAAATCAGGGTACAAGGCATTGGCAACTTCAAGTTCTGCCGTGGCGCTCAGCCTGGGATATGAAGACGGAGAGCAGATGAGCTTCGACGAATATTTTTATATCATTAAAAGAATCAGAGAATCCGTTTCAATCCCCTTATCCGTAGATCTTGAATCAGGGTATGGCCATACAAACGATATCATTACATCCAATATTCTGAAACTTCAGAAAACGGGTATTGTAGGAATTAATCTGGAAGATACGTATGTAGCAGAGGGAGAAAGAAAGCTTCTGGATAGAAATCTTTTTGCGGATACAATGGAAGATATCTTTTTGAGACTAAAGGAAAAGCGAAGTGAAGTATTTATCAATATAAGAACTGACCCTTTTTTGTTGGGACTTGAAAATGCACTGGAAGAAACCCTGAAGAGAGTTGAATTATTCGAAAAATTAGGGGCAGATGGTATTTTTGTGCCGGGAATGACTGCTGAAAATGATATTAAGACCATAGTGAATGCCACGGCTATTCCCGTTAATGTAATGTGCCTTCCTGACCTTCCTGATTTTAAAACCCTTCAGTCTCTGGGAGTTAAAAGAATTACGTCAGGTGCTTTTTTAAACAGGCATATTTATAGGGAACTGGAGATAATAAATAAAAAAATTATGGATCATAAAAGCTTTTCAGCTCTTTTTGCTTAATACATGAAACTTACAGAAAAAATAATGTACGAAGCATCTTATACCAAAGATGTTTCTTTTGAAGGTATATTCTGGATGGGAGTAAAAACGACCGGAATATTCTGTCGCCCAACCTGTACGGCCCGAAAACCTAAGTTTGAAAATGTAGAGTTTTTTTCCAATACAAAAGAAGCAATACTGAAAGGATACCGCCCCTGTAAAGTCTGTAAACCTTTGGAAAATCTTCATGCAACACCTCCGCTTATCAAAGAATTGCTGCGGGAAATTTCTGAAGAACCGTCACTGAAACTTAAAGATTACGATCTTGTAAAAAGAGGTCTGGAGCCGGCTACCGTTCGCAGATGGTTTCTGAAACATCATGGAATTACTTTTCACGCTTTTCAGAGAATGTCCAAGCTTAATACAGCATTTAAGAAGCTTCAGCAAGGAGAATCTGTCACCGGGGTAGCCTTTGATACAGGATATGAAAGTCTCAGTGGCTTCAATGAGAGTTTTAAAAATATTTTCGGGGTATCCCCTAAAAATAATAAAACGGAGAAGATCATTGATCTTAAAAGAATTGAAACAATGCTTGGAACTATGGTGGCATGTGCAGATGAACACGGAATCTGCCTGCTGGAGTTTTCTGACCGGAAAGCATTGCCTACAGAACTGAAAGGAATTTCGAAACATTTTAATGCTAATATTGTACAGGGAGAAAACCCTCATTTCATAACGCTGGAAAAAGAGCTCTCAGCATATTTTGAAGGCAGAAGAACAGTATTTACCGTTCCACTTTCTCCTGTAGGAACGGCTTTTCAGAAGGAAGTCTGGAAGATCCTGCAGGAAATTCCTTACGGTAGAACAAGAAGCTATCAGGAGCAGGCTGATAGGTTAGGGAATCCTAAGTCTGTAAGGGCTGTAGCTCATGCTAATGGTTTAAATAAGATCTCTATTATTATTCCCTGTCACCGTGTGATTGGCAGTAACGGGCAGCTTACAGGGTACGGCGGAGGAATCTGGAGAAAACAAAAATTATTGGAATTAGAGAAAGTGATTTTGTTTTGATTTTCGTAATTTTAGGGAAAAATTTACACGTGAAAAAGTTATTAGTTGCACTTTGTATTTCAGTTTCAGCGTTCAGTTTTGCTCAGGACTATTCTGTTCCTGCAGTAAGCCCGCGTCAGAAGGTAGAACAGCAGTTTTCAATGTCTAAAATTTCCATCGACTACGGAAGACCGGGAGTAAAAGGGCGTAAAATTTTCGGAGAGCTTGTTCCTTACGGACAGGTTTGGAGAGCGGGAGCTAACTCATCTACAAAAATTACATTTGGACAGACCGTTAATTTTGGTGGTAAAAATGTTCCGGCAGGAACGTACGGGTTATTCATTGTTCCTACTGAAAAAGAATGGAAAGTAATTTTGAATAAAGATTTCCAACAGTGGGGTGCTTATACTTACGACCCGAAACAGGATGTAGTAGATGTTACAGTGCCAGTGAATAAATTGGCTGACAAGCAGGAATGGTTTGAAATTACTTTGAATCCAACAGATGAAAACACAGGGAATCTTGTGATCAAATGGGATATGAATCAGGCTGAAATTCCGTTGAAACCAGCGAAATTAGATACCGTAATCAAGATTTCTGATAAGTTGAAAGAAATCCAGAAAATAGAATCAGACTCAAATAAAAAAGGCTAAGAATGAATTTTTCTGTTCAGCCGGTTTTAGAGAATGAAGAATTTCAGTTAATCCCCTTACAGCAAGGGGATTTTGAATCTTTATATGAAGTAGCTTCCGACCCGAAGGTGTGGGAGCAGCATCCCAACAAAGATCGTTACCAGAGAGACGTATTTGAAAAATTCTTTCAGGGAGCTATGGAGAGCGGAGGAGCTTTTAAAATTATTGAAAAAGCTACCGGAAATGTATTGGGAAGTACCCGTTACTATAATTTTGATGAAAATGATCATCATATTTTCATCGGCTATACTTTTTACGGAACAAAATCATGGGGTAAGGGAATCAATCCGCAGGTAAAAAAACTGATGCTTGATTATATCTTCCGATATGTAGATAAAGTTCATTTCCATATCGGGAAAGAAAATTTCCGTTCACAAAAGGCATTAGAAAGACTTGGCGGGGTAGAAATCGCAGAAGAGGAAGTCGCTTATTTTGCGGAACCTACAAGAACCAATTTTGTCTATGAAATTAAAAAAGAAAATTGGATATGAAAAAATATAAAATCCAGGAATCCCCCTTTGTAGTACCTACTACAGACGGAAAACTCATCGAAGAACACTGGGGGAATTCTACAGGAAATGCTAATGTTTCCATTGCTCATATGGTGGCTCCTCCGGATTGGAGTGAACCTCATCAGACTCCCGAATTTGACGAGTTTACCTATATTATTTCCGGGAAAAAACAATTTGAAATTGACGGTGAAATTGTAGTACTGGAAAAAGGGCAAAGCATCCTTATTGAAAAAGGAGCAAGAATTCGCTACAGTAATCCGTTTTCTGAACCTTGTGAATATCTTGCTATTTGCCTTCCTGCTTTTTCTATGGAACTGGTAAACAGGGAAGAAATATAATACTGTTTCCGTTTAGCAATACACGGGTATTATGGCCCAATACAGGTTTTTGAATGGCTGATTGTATTGAAAGATTAAACGGCGATATTTTTAAAAGACAAATGTCTCGGGCAGTGTCCTGAGGCATTTTTTATGAAAAAGCTTTATTTTTATAATGATCCGGAAGGTTTGTTCTTTTTTATCTGAATTTATTTTGTAAGTTCGCGGGCTTAAAAAAAATAAGTCTTAAGAATATATGAAGAACAATCTATCAGTTGTATTATTATTAGGTATCGGACTTTCTACAACTTCATGTGCAAGCATGTTTACAGGTACTCAGGATTCGATATCCTTTTCCTCAACTCCTGAAGGAGCTACAGTATTTCACAAAGGAATTGAGAAATGTACAACACCCTGTACCGTAAAAATTCCAAGATCATTAAGCAAACAAACCGTTAGTTTTGAAAAAGAAGGTTTTAACAATAAAGAAGTGAAGCTGACGAAAAATTTTAATGCGGTAACCTTGCTAAATATCCTTTTTGGAGGGGCTATCGGTGTCGGGATCGATGCTGCTACAGGATCTCTTACTAAATATTCTCCGAAAGAATATAAGGTGGAACTGGAAGCTCAACAATAATCAGTCTGAGGTAATAGTCTGACAATGCGCCAGTGCTTGTTCATCACGGAATTATGGGGATATTGTCAGACTATCAATTGTTGTGATACAACTATTTCAGAATCTCCTTCAGAAACATCAGCGTGTGGTTCCAGGCTCTTTTAGCCATCACTTCATTATAATCCGGTGATTTCGGATCGGTAAATGTATGCTTGGAATGCGCATAGGTAATCATCTGCCAGTCTGCATTTCCATCATTCATTTCTTTGATGAGGTTGCTGTAATCATCAGGAGTTACGCTCTTGTCATCTGCCGGATTTTCAATCAGAATTTTAGCGTTTAATTTTTCACTTTTACGGGTCTGATCTTTTGCCAGACTTCCGTGAATAGAAACAACACCTGCCACAGGTAAGTTCCCTCTTGCAGCTTCTAAAGCTCCCGTACCTCCGAAACAATAGCCAATGACTGCTGTTTTATCAGCAATTGCTCCGTTTTTTTTCAGTTGTTCTAAAGCCAGCGAAATTCTTTTTTGATATTCTGCATAATTCTTTTTATAATATCCTGAGCTCTTCGCAGCAGCTTCATTATCAGCCGGTATCTTTCCTTCACCGTAGATGTCTGCAATAAAAGCAATATACCCCTGCTTCTCAAGCTCAATGGCCGCCGTTTTAGCTTCTTCATCAATTCCCTTCCAGGCCGGAAGGATGAGAACACCCGGAAGTTTTTTTCCTGCATTGGAGGTGACTAAGCCGCTAAGTTTCTGTGAGCCGTCCGGATAGGAAACGGGTTTGAGTTTCTGACTGAAAAATGTTCCTGAAACCATCATGAAAGTAGTTAATAAGATTGAACGTATCATTATATTCTGTAATTGAGTTAATAGCAAAGAAAAATCCTCATCTAAATTAATAAAATATAAAATAGGATGAGGATTATTGTTTTAAATGGCTATTGAAATATAAGATATGCTCATACTGAAAAATTTTCTTCTTATTTTGAAGAAAGATATTTTACGGCTTCCTGCATAACGCGGTCTGCGAATGTGGCAGGACTGTATTTCATCTGCTGTATTTCTGCCTGGGTAGGAGGGGTTACATAAATGTCAGGTTTTATACCAATACCTTCGATAACATTGCCGTTAAGATCTTTGGAAGCCATGGTAGGCATCTTGAATCGAAGTAATCCGCCTGCAACGTCTTGAAAGTAGGCGCCTCCATTGAAATCATTGGGATTAGGATCGAGGCCGGCGGTTGCTCCTATACTGTAATCTCCGATAGAAATGACCTGAGATCCCTGGCTTTTTAACATCAGTGTTGACATTTCAGACATACTGGCACTTCCTTTATCCGTTAGAATCACAATGGGAATATTGTTAGGAATGCCAAAGGGATGAAGCTGGGTCTGTACCGGAACCCATGGAGTGTAGTTATACAGTCCGGTTCCTTCCTTGGTTCTCTGGTAAAAGGCTGTTGTTTTCCGGGTAATAAAACGATCCACAAAAAAACGGGTATCTACAATAGCACCCCCGCCATTTCCTCTCAGATCTATAATCAGCTTTTTAATATCTCCTTTGTGCAACGGATTAAAGAAGGATTTGTAAAGAGAACCATTGGTAGTAATTTTTTGGGTGGCATTCTGAAACTGAGACAATTGATATCCTGATTCTATCTGAATATCCATTTGTTGTGCAAACCACAGAATGTAAGGAATAGTTTCATTGCTCCATACGGAGGCATAGGTTGAAGCATCATTATAATTGACCAGGTTTTTGGATTGATTCAATAGCTTCTGGGCCAGCGTTATCAGTGAATCAGACATCACCTCGGTTTCGTTAAATGTTTTAACCTGCTGGTTAAAGGTTTTTATATCAGGAGAACCGAGAAAAGTATTCCACTGATTGAGAATATTTACCGTGAAATCTCTTAGTTTTTTTCGAACGGAAATATCTTTAATGGCATTCAGGTTTGCAGAAGTATCAATATCAGTTACACTTAAAAGAAGTCCATTGCCCGGATCAGGACTAAGATACTTATCAGCTAAGCTAAGCTTAACAGTAGAAGACAGCGTAAATTGATTATAAGTAAAATAATAAATATCCGGATTAACTTTCAGGTTTCCTGCCAGATAGGTAAGCGGCTCTTCATCTTTAATAGGATAGCTATTACTCAGCTTATGATCCAGCCTGTCTTTCATATAGCCATACTTATCATTAAAATCATAATAAGAGGGAGCAGGATTATTCATTCCTCCATGAAATGTATCGTAATCTTGAGCAGTGATAGGCATTGCAATGCCTACAATAAAATGCCGGTCAATAATAGGATTGATAATTTCTGTAAAATATTGTTTGGCCTTTTCATAGTCTTCCTTTACCAAGACGGGAGCTTGGGAAGCAGACCTGTAGGTTTTCAGTGCTTCAAACTTTGGATAATATTCTTTATAGATGGTATTCCAGTCTTTTCCGTCCTGTCTTTTCTGTTCATAAAAGTAATTGTAACGTTGTTCCATCACATTCCAGAATACTTTAAAAAGGTCGGCATAGGACTGTATATCACTGGCAGTATATCGCGATGCATCAGTGGTTGTGGGAAAATCTTCAACGCATGAACTCAATGTTCCTGCTGCAACAAAAAATAACAGGCTTAAACGAATTAGATTCTTTTTCATCGGTATATGTTTTAATTAAATTTATATGATGCTCCTACAGAGAACATATGGGAGCGGAGCGATTCTTTTCGGCTTTCATCCTGATTATCTTTATTGATATCGGAAATTCCATGCAGATAAGTATAGGAACCGTATACATCAAATTTTTTGAAAGAGTAGCCTATCTGGGCTTTTCCTATGATACCGTACCCCCAGCGGTTAAGCTGATTTTCATTGGCTTTGAAATCGTAAGTATCCGATACTTCTGTGTAATTAAAACTGCCGTCTTCCTGAAGTTCATTAAAAACAGGGTATCTGCCACTGATTTTTCTCGACAGCCAGTATTCCGAGTACATTCCGCCTGCTGCTTTCAGCCATACTCCCTGCGTTTCGTGAGGGTTGTTGAGGAGGTAGGCTCCTATCATTAGTGGTGCTGTTAAGAAATTGTTCGTGTACCTGCTATACCAGCCCGCATAGTTTCCTGTTCTCTGATATTCATAGTTCTTTTGCTGGAAGCCCAGCCCTACGGATGCAAAAAGGGATTTCCAGATCATGTATTCTCCGGACAGATTAATGCCCAAACCGATACGGCTTTTATACCTTGATTCTATCTGATTGGAAAGATCAGCATGCAGGCTGCTGGAGGTAACCCCTGCATCAAGAGCCAGATTAAAATGATGCTGAGCCGAAACAAATGTACCGAACGACAGGGCGCCTATGCTTGCGGCCCTGCATATTTTTTTTCTCATATTGTGAATTATTTAAATTTTGCAGAAACGAATGTAAAAAAAATAATCGTATTATTAATGTTTTTTGAAATGTAATACGTTGATTTTGTGTATTTTGAATTGTTTTGGATCTTGCTTTTTTTCGTTGATTAATTCATGATTGAGAATATTTAATAATGAATCTTTCTAAATGAAAAAAATCCTCAATTACTAATTGAGGATTTATAGAATATTATTATAAGTGAAAAAATATTAGATTTTCACACCTAATTGATCGAGTTCTTCTGTTAAATTCGTATTGGTTTGTACCTGAATGGTATGAAATCCTAAAGACTTTGCCATCTCGATATTCTTTGGATTATCATCAATAAAAACAGATTCATTCGCCTGAATATGATACCTTTCCAGTAATACATGCCAGATTTTCGGATCAGGTTTAATCAGTTTTTCCGTTCCTGAAACCACAATTTTACCATCAAATAGCTGGAAGAAATCATAATTTTCTAGTGCATAAGGAAATGTTTCAGCAGACCAGTTGGTGAGTCCGAATAAGTGATAGTCTGTATTTTTAAGCTTTCTAAGGACCTCTACATTCTGTGGGATATCACTTTTCAGCATCACGGCCCAGTTATCATAATAAGCTCTTATTTCTTTTTCCCATTCCGGGAATTTTCTAATCTGGATATCAGTGCCTTCTGCAAGACTTCGTCCTTTATCCTGTTCGTCGTTCCATTCAGACTGGGCAATGTTTTCAAGGAAATATTCCATTTTTTGATCATCATTGAAATATTCTTTGAAGAAATACCTGGGATTCCAGTCCATTAAAACCCCTCCGAAATCGAATATAATGTTCTTTATTTTCATCTTAATTATTTATACTTTAAAATTAGGTAATTTTTATCCTGAGAAGTTGTCTGCTGCTGTATTTTTTTTATTAAAGGGTAATTTTTTGCAGATTAAAAATAGTCAAATAAAAAACCGAAAGAGATCTTTCGGTTTATATTTTTAGTTTTATCCATGATGTCCGTCGTGATGATCATCGTGGCGGTCATTAAACCTTCTGTCGTGACGATCTTGTGGTCTGTCAAAGTGTCTTCTGTAATCGTTATCATATTTTAATCTTGGGTTTTGTCCGTGATAATAACGAGCATAAAATCTTTTGTACTGTTCGGCAGTCATGATTTTTTCCATGGCATAATATCGGTCTGTATACCATCTGTTGGGTGCTTTACCATACATACGGTTCCAGGAATTGTAATCGGGATAACGATTATTCAATATATTCAACTGATGTACCTGGTTGTTGTTTAAGCCAAGAAAAATGGCTACATCTCCCCAGTTGATAGAGGAAATACTTCCTCTGTAATCATTGTAATAATTTTGTGAAAAGCCTAATGTGAATATACCTAAGGCTGCCACAATTAATAACTTTTTCATAACTAAAACTGTATTTTAAAACTAATGATATAATACCCAAAAGCATACCATAGTGTTCATTTTTCAATACATTTTAGACACTCATTTCTTTGTCTTTAGTCTGGTCTGTAAAAGTGGTACTGCCCATCCTTATAATAGGCATTAATATGCTGAAGGCCATTGGTCAGAATAATTTCCTTTGCTCCGATGATTGAGTTGTATCGGGCTGTCTGTTCAAAAGTTTTTTCCGTTAATTTGATATGGGGAGCCTTGCATTCGATGAGGATTACAGGTTCTGTTTTTTCGGTCACCAGAAGGTCGATTCTTTTTGTTAAACCGTTTAATACGATTTTTTTTTCAGTGATCAAAGCTGATGCAGAATAGGATTTTACCGTGAGATAATAGTGCACCCAATGTTGTCTGACCCATTCTTCAGGAGTGAGCAGAAGATAAGTTTTACGAACCAAATCATAAATAAAAAACTTATCTTTGTCTTTCTTGAATTTAAAATCAAAAGTTTCCTGAAAATTCAGTTTTGGAAGTTCCATTATTAAGATGAAAGAATTAGATTTAATCCTCAAAAATATTAAAAATAAAGAAGTTTTACCTATTTATTTTTTCCACGGAGAAGAAGCCTACTTTATTGATGTTGCCGTAAAAGCTCTTGAACACAACTTTTTGGAAGAGGATGAAAAAGCCTTCAACCAAACGGTTACTTACGGGAAAGATACTTCATATCAGGAAGTTCTTTCTCTGGCAAGACAGTTTCCGATGATGGGAGATAAACAGGTGATTATTGTTAAAGAAGCACAGGATCTTAAATTCAATGAAGAGGAAAACAGAATTCTGGAAATGTATGTGGAAAATCCGGTGCCTTCCACGGTATTGGTTTTTGCCCATAAGCATAAAAAACTGGACAGCAGAAAAAAAGCTGCCAAAGCTTTGGATAAGAAAAATGCTTTGTTTCTGAGCGAATCTGTAAAGGAAAATAATCTTCCGAAATGGATTGCCGATGAATGCATCAAACTGAGTATTAAAACAGCTCCTAATATTTCTCATCTTTTGGCAGAATACCTTGGAAATGATCTTTCAAGAATTGCTAACGAATTAAATAAGCTTACAATTATTCTTAAAGATGGAGAGGTTCTGGATGGTACCATTGTTGAAAATCATATCGGGATCAGTAAAGAATATAACGTTTTTGAACTTCAGAAGGCCTTAGGAACAAAAAATGCCAGTGCTGCTTTTAAAATAGCTCATTATATGGGTAAGAATCCTAAAAATAACCCTTTTGTTATGTTGCTGGCTAGCCTGTACAACTATTTTTCAAATGTTATTATCTATCAGACGATGGCAGGCCAGTCTCCCCAAACAATCGCATCACAAATGGGCGTAAACCCGTATTTTGTTAAAGATTATGCGGAAAGTGCCAGATTATATCCCCTGAAACACGCTACAAGAGTCATTTCCATTTTACGGGAATTTGATATGAAAGGGAAAGGGCTGGGTGCAGTAAATATGGGAGAAGCAGAGCTGATTAAGGAATTGGTTTACAAGATTATCAATGTAGACAAAATTAAGATGAAAGTCTAAGAAGCAGATAAACAGGTGCTGCTGAAAAGTTGTAAGTTGTCAGCCTCTGATGCTTACCCTGCAATGCCAGATTCTCCATTGAGAATTCACATATCTGTTATTGACAAGTATCATTAAAATAACTTTAAAAAGACGTTAAAAATTCCGAAATTAGCAGTCTTAATTTAATTAAATCTTTTTCGAACAAGTAAATTATGGAGCAAAACATTTTAGATTGTGTGATCGTAGGATCTGGACCTTCTGGTTTCACAGCTGCTATTTATGCAGCAAGAGCAGACTTAAAACCTGAATTGTATACAGGTTTGGAGCCAGGCGGACAATTAACTACAACTACGGAAGTTGATAACTTTCCAGGGTATCCGGCGGGGATTACAGGTCCTGAAATGATGATGGATCTGCAAAAACAGGCAGAAAGATTTGATACCAAAGTTCATTATGAAATGATCACTAAAGCTGAGTTTTCCCAGGAAGTGGGTGGTGTTCATAAACTATATGCCGGAAATAAAGAGATTTTAGCTAAAACCGTTATTATTTCTACGGGAGCTACCGCAAAATATTTAGGCCTTGAAGACGAGAAAAAATATGCAGGGGGTGGCGTTTCAGCTTGTGCAACCTGTGACGGATTTTTCTACAGAGGGAAAGATGTTGTGGTAGTAGGAGCAGGAGATACGGCTGCAGAAGAAGCTACTTATCTTGCAAAATTATGCAGAAAGGTAACGTTATTGGTGAGAAAAGATGTGTTCAGAGCTTCGAAAGCAATGGTTCACAGAGTGGAAAATACACCTAATATTGAAGTTAAATTTCACCATGAGCTGATCGCTATTGAAGGAGAAAACAGCTTAGTGGAAAGAGCTGTGGTGATCAATAACCAGACCCAGGAAACATCTACAATAGATGTGGAAGGTATTTTCATCGCTATCGGCCACAAACCGAATACGGATATCTTCGTGGGGCAGGTTGATCTTGATGAAAACGGATATATCTTAACTGAAAAGGGTTCTTCAAGAACCAATCTTCCGGGTGTATTTGCTGCCGGAGACGTACAGGACCATATCTACAGACAGGCTATTACAGCTGCTGGAAGCGGATGTATGGCTGCAATGGATGCAGAAAAATACTTAGCTGAATTACACTAATATTTAGTTTTAAAATAATACAAAGCGTGCCCTAGGGTGCGCTTTTTTTATGAGCTGTGGTCCACTCTGTTTTTGCCGCTAATGCACAAATTTTAAATCATGCATTTTATGATATATACAAATTATATCTTTCAAAGGACGTCTTTATACCGTTTTAAAACAGGCCACATTAAGAATGTATTCGTGCATGAGTAGCCATTAAAAGTAGTATCCAATTTTATCGCAGATAAAATCCTTTGCGCCTTAAGACCATTTTTTTTATTGGTATTTGTGTCTTTGAGATTTTCCAACTATAAATTGATATTAATGTGAAATATTCAGTTAAATTAGTGAAATATATAATTAGTATATTGGTGTATTTGTGGAGCTGCAAAGAAAATGTAAATTTGTACTCTATTATCTATAAACTGAACAAAACGAATAAAAAATGAAAAAAGTAACAGCCATCGGTGGAATTTTCTTTAAATGTAAAGATCCTGAACAGGTAAACGACTGGTACAAAACGCATCTTGGTGTAGAAACCAGCCCTTACGGAGCGAAATTCGACTGGAAAGATGCCGGAACCGATAAAAAGGGATATACCCTGTGGAGCCCTTTTAAAGAATCTACTCAATATTTTGAGCCTTCGGAAAAAGATTTTATGATCAATTATCACGTGGAAAATATTGAAGCTTTGGTAGAAGAATTGAAAAAAGAAGGAGTTACTATTCTTGATGAGGTGGCTACCTACGAATATGGAAAATTTGTACACATCATGGATCCGGAAGGAAATAAGATCGAATTGTTTGAACCGGCAGGGGAGTAAAGTTTCATTTTCTTAATAATAAGACTTTTAAACAGTCGGATTGATCATAGGCTTTGGAGGAAAATCTCTTTGTTAATGGCAGATCTGACTTGTTTGTATCCGCTTTTTAATAGAGCGTGAAAAATAATTCCCTTGATTTCTAGTTCATTATTAATTTTTGTTAAAATTTGTTCTCTAAAAGTTTTGCAGAAATTAAAAATCGTTCTATATTTGCACCACTGAAAACAACGATATAATCGGAGTTTAGGGAGAGTTGGCAGAGTGGTCGATTGCGGCAGTCTTGAAAACTGTTGACTGTAACAGGTCCGGGGGTTCGAATCCCTCACTCTCCGCCAAGGGAGACGTTATAAAATATAACGTCTCCTTTTTTTGTATTCTATATTCTTTGACTTTCAGTTTGTTACATTGTTTTGATGTAATATAGAAAAGTGTTCGAGCTTTCCGATGTGGAGGTCTTAGGACGTTTTTTTATTTGAAACAAAATCAAAAAAATAACGAAATGGGGCTGTCAGGCTGGAAATAGTTTTAATTTTATTGTTCTTTTTTGATGGCGTTAAGAAGTGTAATAATGCAATCTTACAATAATTTATAATGATTGGATCGATTGTAAGATAAGGGCTCTGATTTGATTGATCTTTTTGGCAGCGTAGTTCTGGATATGTATATTTGAGAAAGATTCTTATAAGCTTCTTGATTTATCATGATTGATCATAATACCTTTAAAAAAACATTAGCTCAGGCACTTGCTGTGGATGCGTTTCGAATAGATACTTTTTATGAATTATTAGAGTTCAGAGAGCTGAAACGAAAAGAATTTTTAATTCAGCAGGATGAGTTTTGTCAGTTTATTGGATTTGTCATTAATGGGACGCTTCGTACTTTTTACGTCAATGAAGAAGGTAATGAGATCAATTTTCTTTTTCATTTTCATAACAGGCTGGAAGATATGGGATTCACAGATTTTGAAAGTTTTCTTTTACAGGAGAAGGCTAAACTCAGTATCCAAGCTTTAGAAAAATCATATGTTGCCCTGATATCACGTAAAAACTGGATGGAACTTACTCATAGTGATGAATACTGGCAGCTATTTGGGCGGCGGATGACAGAGGTTGTATATCTTGCTGCCAAGCACCGGATTGAAGAATTATTATATTTTACACCGGAAAACAGGTATCTCAAACTGATAGAGAATTATCCGGAAATTGTTTTGAAGTTTCCTCAGAAGTACATAGCAAGCTATCTCGGTATTCAGCCTCAATCGCTAAGCCGGATCCGCAAAAGGCTTATGCGTTAGAATTAAATATTAACTTTAGTGAACGTTTTTGGAGAATAGGGGCCTCTATATTTGTGGTATCAAAACAGCATGTTACGAAAGAAACAATCACAATTATAGGAGCTGGTATCGGTGGACTGGTAACGGCACTAACGCTCAGACAGCAGGGATATGCAGTCCATATCTATGAGGGAGCAACAGAAATAAAACCTGTTGGAGCAGGAATCATTATGGCGAATAATGCCATGCAGGTCTTTAAATCCTTAGGCCTTGATCAACAGGTTGAAAAGGCAGGTAACCGTATATCTGCAATGAAAATTACAGATAGTGATCTTAACGTCCTATCAGGGGTTGACCTGAAAGATTTTGAAAAGCAATATAAGGTTTGTAATACGGCTATCCATCGTGGAGTGTTGCAGCAGTTATTGGTAAAAGCATTAGGTAACGAGCATATAAGTTTATCAAAACGGCTGCTAAGAATAGAAAAAGAAGACGATTATCATCTTTATTTTGAAGACGGTTCTATAAATACGGCACGGTGGCTAATTGGAGCGGATGGTATACATTCTGTAGTACGCAAGCAACTGTTTCCTACAAGCAGTCTCCGTGATGCTAAGCAAACATGTTGGCGTGGAGTTAGTGAAATGGATTTGCCTGCAGCATATCATCATGAGCTTAATGAAGCTTGGGGAAAAGGAAAACGCTTTGGTTTTGTAAAGATAGGCCCGAATAAAGTCTATTGGTATGCATTAGTGAATGAGAATGCCAAGGAAAAAGATTTAACGAAAAGCTTCAGGGATTTTCACTCGGATATTCAGTCGATAGTTTCTCAATGCGGGGATAGTGCTATTTTTACCAGCAATATTGCCGATCTTAAGCCTATTGATTGCTGGCAGCAAGAGCAGGTATGTCTTGTAGGGGACGCTGCGCATGCTACAACACCTAATTTAGGACAAGGCGCATGTCAGGCCATAGAAGATGCTTATGTACTTGGAAAGCTTCTCGCCAAAGAACAAGATATACAGACTGCCTTTCAACAATATGAAGCAATACGCATGCCTAAGGCATTACAGGTCGTAAGCAGCAGTCGTATTGTGGGCCGCCTGGCGCATGTAGATAACCGTTTGGGAGTATGGCTGCGAAATAATCTTATGAAAAATATTCCAGCTTCTGCCAACCGGAAGCAGCTTGAAAGTATATTTAAACTGCAGATGGATTAGATTATTTTATAGATACTACCCAGAAGGGATGTAATGGAATACAAGTACCTATCAAAATAGGATATAATATTTTTTTTTTACATGAATTTAATCAACCTGCGATAGAAATGTAGCAGGTTTTTATTTTTAAGGTAGTAAAAGTTTGATAATTCCATGGTATATTATTCTATAGTGCTAATTCTCAGTGTTAAGTGAAAATTATTACTTTTGTTATCGAAGAATATTTTTTCGTATTTGAACCACCATTTTTGAACCTGCTATCGAAATATAGCAGGTTTTTATTTTCTTATAAAGGCTCAGCAAATGAGTTGATCAACAGAGATGAGAAAGATTTCCTGTTTTTCTTTTTCAGAGATGCTGTGATCTGTACAACAGATAAATTTACTATTTGTTTTCTCTATAAATATGTAATAATTTTTCTACAAGACGTGGAAAAATTATTACCTGTTTTTTTTCTTCAGGATTTCGGGAACGTCTAGTTTTGTATTGATAAAACGCTTCATCATGCAAAAAAAAACAAGATTTCTTTTCCATTTCAAATGTTCAGGAGTACAGAAAGTGTAGAATATTTATAAGGCTGTTATAGCCCTTCAATATTATTATGTACATAAAATATTGGGGTATCATTACACAATATACTTCCTGATCTGCTGAAGATTTTCAGTTGTATTTTCAGAGATCGGGCGTGAGAAATATACATTCATTTAAAACTATATAATTCGATCATGAGGTTTAAAAAATTGACTACATTATCAGTAGCTGCGGCGTTACTTTCCTATGGGATTACTGCTGCACAAAGTGTGGGGATCAATACGGCTCAGCCAGGTTCAACGCTGGATGTTAACGGGTCCTTCGCAGCAAAATACACCGCTGTGACTTCAACGACCTATGCAATGACTTCCGCAGATTTTTATATTGCTTATAACGGAACGGCAAACGCAGCTTTTACTTTACCGGCTGCTATATCGGGAACAGGTAATTTCAAAGGCCGTATGTATACCATCAAAAATAACACTGCTTTTAGTATTACCGTAAATCCGTCTCCTTCTGAAACCATTAATGGAAATACGACAACGACTATAGCACCCAATCAGAGTCTGCAGCTGATCAGTACCGGTCTTACAGGAGCTGTTTCTACCTGGGATATTTCATCAGCCACGACTGGTATAACAGCGAGTAATGGTCTCGGTATAGTGGGCAATGATGTGAGATTGGGGGGAATACTCTCACAAAATACAGCGATTGATTATCTGGATAAAGCTTTATATTTCAGAAGTAATGTGAACGGATTCGGGCTTACAGCATTCAGTAATGCCAATAACGGGGCGAGTGCCGGTACTCTTTTGCAGTTTACCAATGATGCCGGAAATGCTCTGAATATGTTTCTGAATTCTTCCACTAAAACAACAGATGGTGGTGCCAATGCGGGGACCATCAATAATGTGGCCGGTCCTCTTTTGGTTGCCGGAAATAATAATACAGCACAGGTTAAAGTAGGAACCGCAGGTCTTCAGTATTATTATAACAATACCACGGATAGCTGGGTAGATATTAACGGATTCGGTGATATCAATATGAACAGACCTGAAGATGCATCAGGAATTGGCGGAAACAGAATTGCCGCTACCAAAGGACATATTGATTTGAGTGGTTACAATACCCTGAACCCACTACAGCCGACTCAGATTTACCTGGGCAAAGACGGGTTTAAATACAGCTACAACGGCAGTACACAAACAACCATTGATGGTGTGGGAAATATTCACACCGGCGGAGCTGTTTTTTCAAACGGGGTACCTCTTACTTCGGATATGCGTTTGAAAACCCGGATTAAAGAAATCGGATACGGGTTGCGTACAGTTATGGCTTTGGAGCCTAAGCAATATGAATTATCAGACAATAAGGAGATTAAAGGCGGGAAACCTGTGGTAGATCCCACATTGAAGACACAGCATAGAATAGGATTCCTGGCGCAGGATCTGTATAAGCAGATTCCTGAAGCTGTTCATAAGCCCAAAGATGACAGCAAAGAAGCCTGGGCTGTTGATTATACAGTGCTTGTGCCTGCACTTACCAAAGCTATTCAGGAACAGCAGGCAGAGATAGAACGGCAAAATACAAAAATCAAAAAGATGGAGGCCGAAATGCAGGCCATCAAAAAAAAATTAGGGCTTTAGGATTCTAAAAACACGATAATTCTTTTATCAGGCAGGATTCTAGTGAAATTTCCCTCAGTTTCATTACAATCTGCAGATTTATAAAAAACCCTACCGGATTCCGGTAGGGTTTTATACTTTGATCATTTTATTGAGGTTGCTGCTGCGTAACACAATGAACCATTCCGCCATTGGCAAACAGGTTACGGCAATCTATGCCCACTACCTTTTTATCAGGATATAGTCGCTGAATAATCTGGTTGGCAACTGCATCATTAGGATCATTGTAATTAGGAACCAGAACGCGGTTATTCGTGATATAATAATTGATGTAAGATGCTTTACCTGCATTTTTGCCATAGGTAGTGATGACATCTTTTTTAGTCAGAGGCACTTTCACAAACTGATAGGTACTGTTGTTTTGTCCTGTAGCATTGTATAATCTGTCGATATCAGCATCAGGAACCTGCCAGTAAGCAAGATCATCAGGACTCATAGTGATAATTGTAGATGAGTTGGCAAATCTTGCAAATCCGTCAATGTGCATATCTGTGATATCCAGTCCTGCTTTTCCTTCCAGCCAGATAAATTTAGTTACCCCTAAGTTTTTGGTGAATATCGCCTCTGCCTGTTGTTGTGTCATTCCAGGGTTTCTGTTATTATTGAGGATAGAGCTTTTACAGGCCATTAATACTCCGTTTCCGTCAATTTCAACACTTCCGCCTTCATTGATCATGACCGAATTAAGGTCAACTTTAGGAATATGGGTGTCTGCTGAAATTCTGGAAGGGATTAGGTTACAGTTATTATATTCGGCTTTGTTGCCCCAGCCATTGAATCCCCAATCCTGAATAAACAACTTTCCGTTTTTATCCTTTACATAAATAGGTCCGTTGTCTCTTACCCAAAAGTCGTCCGTAGGATAAAGTTTAAAGTTTACATTGGTTAAAGGAACGCCTGCATTATTTAATAACTCTACAATTCGTTCTTTTTCCGTATTATCATAGGCAATAATATGAACCTTTTCACTCTGTACCAGTTCTTTCGTCATGGCTACCCAGGTGGGGTCGAGACGGTTCCGATAGGTCACACCATATTGATACTCGTGGGGCCATTGAAGCCAGGTTCCTTCATGGGGTGCTGATTCTTCAGGCATTTTGTAAAGGATTGTACTTTTGTCTGCTGTTCCCGCATTGTCAGTTAGTTCTGATTCAGCACAGGAAAATAAAATTAAAGATAATAGTAAAAGCATGATTTTCTTTTTTTGCATAATTGATCTGTTTTTGACAGGGCAAAATTAGATCAGGAAATATTTTCAAACTTGTCCGAAATTGACAACTTACTTCAGAGGCAGCAAAATATAAGTCAGCTGCTCTTCAGTTTGGTCTGCATATTTTGCATGTCTTTCATATTTTTCTATAATGGGGGTATGTGAAAATTCAAGTCCGGAACTAAAAATCCAGCGGGAATAAATTTTTGTATACGTTTCATCAATTGTGTCATAGCTGCCTTTGTGGGTAAAACGGACATATTTTCCTCCCAATATAGTTTTTGAGGGTAGCTTTGTATTATTAGACTGTATCGTAGAACAGGCATCGTACCGGCAGTTGATTTCCGTTCTGATCAATGGTTCATCTGCTATAACGCCAAAATATTCTGTGCCGGAAACAGGAAATTCATTGTGGATGAATTTTTCCCACAACACTTCAATTTCTTCATTATTATAATAGGTTTTTGTACTTTGATAAAACACCTGTATGGGTTTAAGATACACCATTTCAGGTTCTAATAAGACTTCTGATAACACCGGGATCATTTCATGACCGCAAAGCAGCTGTTCTTTACTTAATTTTGCGGTTTTAGGGGACATCCCAAAATGTTGTTTAAAAGCTTTGGAAAAGGAAGCTATATTGGCAAATCCTACTTCAACGGCGATAGATGTAAGGCTTTCCTGGGTGTAAAGGATTAGTTTATAGGCGTTTTCCACTTTTAGTCTCTGCTGAAAAGCACCTATGGTTTCTCCGCAACTGTACTTGAAAATACGTTGGATATTTCGGTAAGAATAATTTGAAATCTCTTCCAGATCCTTTACAGAAACCGGCTGATCATAATTTTTCTCCATAAAATTAATGACCCTGTAGATACAATTGAGTTGATCTTCCATAAGTAAGGGTATTTTCAGCGGTAAACAGTCTAAATATTATAATACAAAGAAATAAAAAATGTACCATAGTCTATAGATGAGCGGATCTGTTTTTGATTTATCAAAAAACGACTGCCTCAAAAAAGAGACAATCGCTATTCTATTTTACTATTTTTTGTGTACCGACAGGTTCCTTTAGTTGCGCAGGAACTGTCCGATTCCTGCAGAATCAAAGGTAAATGCAGATTGATTTTCCGATTTATCTATTTTACTGCTAATCGTTAAGGCCCATAATACGAGTTCTTTACAGAAATTCTGATTTTCTGTACTTAATTCGGAAGCATTTTCTTCAACCAGCGTTACCAAAGGAGCTATTTTATTAAGTTTAGCATAGAATACTTCGTCCGAATCATCGTAATTAAGTTCAAGGTGATTTTTGTTGAACCATCTGATGAGGTCGGTATAAGGTGTTTTGATATCTTCTTTTTCCAGTTTGGGTATACGAGGGAAAATGCTTTCAAACTGAAGCATTACGGCTTTGTCTATCAGTATTTTTGCCACATAATCAGCCCCTTCCTGTTCTCCTTCATATACAAGTTCAATTTTTCCTGTAATAGAAGGAATAATTGACATAAAATCAAGCAGACGAATGGTTGTTTTTTCTTCACCAGATTCTATAAGACGTAATTTAGCTGCCGCAATTAAATTTTCCATAGCACTGATGGTCAGACGGGCACTTACGCCGCTTTTTGTATCTACGTACTCACTGTCACGGGCCACGAAAGCAACTTCTTCCAACAGGTTTTTTGCCAGATCGGGAATCTGTATCCTTGACTTGTCTTCAGGAGAAATTTTAGCTTCCTGTTCTGTAATCTGGCGGGCAAGAGCAATCGTTTTAGGATAATGTGTGAAAATCTGCGATCCGATTCTGTCTTTTAGGGGAGTAACGATGCTTCCTCTGTTGGTGTAATCTTCCGGATTAGCTGTGAAAATAAACTGAATGTCAAGAGGCATTCTCAGTTGAAATCCACGGATCTGAATATCTCCTTCCTGTAAAATATTGAATAAGGAGACCTGAATTCTGGCCTGTAAATCGGGAAGTTCATTAAGGACAAATATAGAACGGTTGGCACGGGGAATCATTCCGTAATGTAAAACCCTTTCATCGGAATACGGCAGTTTTAAGGTGGCAGCTTTGATGGGATCAATATCGCCAATTAAATCGGCCACATTCACGTCGGGGGTAGCCAGTTTTTCAAAAAAGCGGTCGGAACGATGTACCCATGAAATCGGGGTATCGTCTCCAAGCTCTGAAATAAGATCTTTCGCGAACTTTGAAATAGGATGAAAAGGACTGTCATTAATTTCAGATCCTTTTACAACAGGTATATATTCATCCAGGAGATCCACCATACTTCTTGCTATTCTTGTTTTTGCCTGTCCGCGCAAACCCAGCAGATTGATATGATGGCCGGCAAGAATGGCCTTTTTCAATTGGGGAATTACGGTGTCTTCGTATCCCCAGAGTCCTTCAAATACCGGCTTTTTTGCTTTAATTCTTGAAATTAAATTAGCCTGAATTTCTTCATTAATCGTTTTATCGATATAGCCTGATTTTTTTAATTCTTTGAATGTAATATCGTTTTTCATTTTCTTTATATTCTCTTTATTCTGTTTTTTTCGTAATCTTCAAAAATCATTTGCCCTAAACCTGATAATCCGGTTAGAAATGCTTTTCCTTTATTCTGTGCCGTAAAAGCTTCCACAAATTGCCGCAGATAAGGGTCCTGAGCAATCATAAAAGTAGTAATCGGAATTTTAAGTTTTCTCGCCTGTGCAGCCCTGTTGAGACATTGATTAACAATCATTTCGTCAAGCCCATAACTATTCATATATAATTCTCCGGTTGGCAATTGCATACAGCTTGGTTTTCCATCGGTAATCATGAAAATCTGTTTATTGGTATTTCTTTTCCTTCGGAGAATATCCATCGCCAGTTCCAGTCCTGCCACCGTATTGGTATGATAGGGACCTACTTTTAAGTAGGGAAGGTCTTTAATTTTAATCGGCCATGCTTCGTTCCCGAAAACGATAATATCAATGGAATCTTTAGGATATTTTCTTTTGATTAATTCTACCAGAGCCATGGCTACCTTTTTAGCAGGAGTAATCCGGTCTTCTCCATACAGAATCATGGAGTGGCTGATATCGATCATCAGCACGGTACTCATTTGCGCTTTATGTCTGGTCTCTTCTATAATAAGGTCATCTTCTGTTAAATGAAGATCGGAAATTCCATTGTTAATCTGGGCATTTTTTAAACTCTCCGTCATATTCACGGCAGACAAATCGTCTCCATATTGAAAAGAGCGGGTTTCGCCATCCCGTTCATCTCCGACCCCTGTTTTAGTGGTACGGTGATTTCCGGTGCCGCTTTTTTTAAGTTTTCCGAAAATCTGATTTAAGGCATATTCGCGCAGAGCGGATTCCAGTTTCGGAGTCAGGATATTCTTACCTTTTCCCTGTCCCGAATTGCCGTCTTCAGGAGCTTCTTCTTTGATATAGCCCCGTTTTTTCAAATCATTTTCAAAGTCTTCAAGGGTATAGTCATCATTAAAAATATCATATTCTTTATCCAGCATATCGAGCCATTCAAAGGCCTCCTCAATATCACCGGAAGTATGGGTGAGCAAATCTTTGAACACATCAAAGACCCGGTCAAAATTTGATAATTCTTCAGGAATATGTTTACTGAACGTAAAACCTTTCTGAGAATTAAGATTTTTATTTGTCATAAGATGATGAAGCAGTTTTATTATAATTGTTTCTGAATACCTGAGATAACGGGTGGAATAGGGATGGATAAAAGAACCTAAGTGTTTTTTAGCACAATAAAATTATCTGCAGGTATTTCTATTTCTATGGTTTTTTAAATGAGACAAGTTAGGAAAATATAAGATTCGGTTGGTCTGAGAAAAATAGAAAATACTAATGATGGTGATATGAAATCGAAATAAAACAATGTGATAATCACTCTGGGGGCCCATACGGAAAATATTCTTCCATGGAGAGTATCCAAAACCATTTTGACTTTACATCCATCCGGAAAAGGATTGTTTAGTATGTTGAAAATCAGATGTAAATAAAAGCAACAATATATTTGAGCAGATCATCCTGATCCATCCGGACTCTGATTCAATACCTTTGAATAGGAGAGTAGATTTTACTGATGATACATTTCAAAGTATATTGTTGCCAGGGATACTGTGATTTAATAAGCATTTCAAAGTAACAAATAAGAGGATATATGTTCTTAGCGTATAAATAACCAATTGTGGTGTTGGGTATAAATACGGAAGAGCTGGATAAAACAGGTGAAATACTTTCAGATCATAATTCCAAAAGATGATCTTTTAAAGCTATTCTTCAGAATGACAGAGGGTTGATGGAAATTTTATAATCTTAACCCTAATTAAGTGAAAATTTTTCAAAATGAAATTTAACACGTCAAGTTTTGACGTTGCACCCCTATACTTTTGCTGTAGAACAAAAAACGAATAATAACAAGGAAACCACATATAGTAGCGCTGCTATATAAAAATTAACCACTTCATGAAAATATTTCATTTTTTTAACTACAGAATATATCCATCCCATTTTGTCGCCAACACGGAATATACCGTTCCACACTAACGAATCAAGTAAGAGAATCACAAAATATATTGTATAACGTTAGAAAAATTAAATCCATTGATTGATCTTCCATACCCTACAACGCTTTCCTTGTTGTTATTCGGTTTTTTTATGAAGTGGAAAAATCAATCATATATACAATATGAGATGATTTAAGTAAAAAATATTAACAAAAGTTATGTTAAGACAAAATAAACTAATTTTAATTTAATGTTTAAAATCAATGTTAACAGATATTAAAAACGGGCCAGTTTCTCATTTTTTTACAGAGGAAAACAAAATTATTAGTGGCTTTCAAGATGCGAAATACGCTTTCGGTCCAGTACCAGATTTTCTAGATAAAAAATTTAGACTTACAAACACTTTTAGCCATGTCGAAAATTTAAAAGCATTTGCTGTAACAGATGGAACCTTGTTCATTGTTCCCCAAAAGGGATCAACTGATTTAGTAAATATATTTTTAAAGCCAGATTCTAACGGATCGGGTTTAGGAATCAAGGTTAAATATTATGTATACAGAAGTGTACTAAAAAAAAATTTATATAAAGAAAATAATTCATTTTTACAAATAGTCAAAAAAAATGATCCTCAGATAATTGATTTTTTGATCAAAATATGGAATGAATATTTAGAATATAATGAAATTAATGACTCTTCTACCGTAGTTTTAGACGCGGGTAAGTTGGGGATATCGCAAACTGAATTAGCAACGTATAAAGCTTTTTATAAAAGTAATAAATATATATTACCAAAAGTTACAATAGGAACATATATTGGTAACTTTGCTAACGAATTTGGTTTTGAGGTAGTGTTAGATGAGGGAGATTTTTCGCAAGATAAAAGTGATACCGGTTTTGAATTTGCAAATGATTTTTTTAGTGCTAAAGAATGCGTTTTAAGTGTAATCGGAGGTAATGATCCTAATGTATATTATGGTAATTTACCGAGTGTTTCTGAAAAAGTATTTAGAGAAAGTATTTACTTATTTTTAGATCCAATTGCTTATTATGGTGCACATATTACTAGTGTGGACAAAACTGAGAACAAAACTAAGAACAAAGGAAAAATAATTTCAAAAGTAAAAGAATACACTGATCCTGATGAAATATATACAAATATTAATCTTAAGTTTAAAAATAATGATTTAACGTATTTATATATAAAAAGTAAGAGAGGAAGATCATATAATTTTTATCCTAACACTAGTAATCCTATTACAAATCCAATAGAAGGTTTAGATGCTAATAAAACTTTCGCTCAAAATCAATGGCCAATACGGATTATAAAAGAAAAAAATTTATCTTTTAAATTAAATATCTTTAGTAATCGAAGCACTATGTACTGCTATCAGGGATCAGAGAAAAAACTCTATAAATCAAACGATCTGATGACAGGAACATTAACTACAGATCCGAAATTTCAGCCCTTGACTTTTGTTTTACCAATTATCAATACAACAAAGAAAATCTCATCATTTATTTACCTTTCATATAATGATGGTATAGAAGATTCTTTAAATGGAATTTTTGGTCCTGTAAATATATCTTCAATTATTGAAAGTGGTGATGGTTTAAATAAGCAAGGTTCAACAGTTAGTCATTTAAGGCCAAATGTGATTAAGAGCGGAGAAGACTGTGGCTTGTATAATATGAAGGTTGTTTTAGAAGGTTATCTAGCAAACGTTGATCCCCCCACTACACCTGTAAATCCGGATTCTGTCAATAGAACATATATTTTATTTCCACAAGAAGTAAGTAAATCATCAGCAGATTTTAACAAAGGAAATTTAAATGCCTCCTATTATACAGGAGTGAATGATTCAAAAAGTTATTGTCATACTATATATGGAGAAGGAGAAATTTGGAAAGGGAAAATATATGATGGAGAAGATTTTAATGCTCTATCATATCGAAGAAAGGATAATGATAATAATAATTTTCCATTGTATCAATTAGGAATATCACAAGCTGATTATATAAATCTTACTCAAAATATCAACAATGCCACAAATTTAGTATTTAATTTTAAGAATAAAACATTTGATCCTAATGGTTCTTTTGTAAAATATGATTTAAATATATTATTTGACGCACAGAGTGGGGTTTCTCAGGAAACAAATGAAAAAGTCGCAATTTATACAGTAGATGGCTATTTCTTTTTTACAAAAAAATATTCAAATAACTTTGAATATTTTAATGAATTTGCTAATATTGCTGTAGATTTTTTACCTGTAGACATGGATACAACTCTTAATGGTTATGAGTCCGCAGGATTTGACTATATTGGTTTTAACACGACAAATAAAGTTTACACAAATAGAAGTTTATATAAAGAATTGCTCGGAAAATATTATAATACAACTACAGGAAAGCTGGAAAATTATGATGTTGATAATCCTGGAAATTATACGTTTAAAACTGATAGAGAGTTTTTCCATAAGCTGTTGTACGAAAAATATAATTGTAAACCGACAAACTGGAGAAAAAATACTGGTGATTTTCCTTTTCATACAGATTCCTTTATTACGTTGTATCCAGGGAGTGAAACAACAATAAAGCTGAAATTTACTAAAAATAATGAGGTCACAAAACTATTTATAAAATATAACAAAAAATATATTTCTGTAAATAATCCGACCGCAACTGCAAGTATTAATGATGAATTTGAATTATTTGAAATTCCTTCATCAAATTATCAGCCTTCAATTAATGAAAGCTATACTATAAATGTAAAATCATTGCAAGTTACCGAAATCGACCAAGCCTTAGAGGTTTATGCAGTAGAAAATAATAAGACATCTCTTGCTGGAAAATGTTGGTTACGAAGTAATAGTGAAAGATATAAGCTTAAAGTTGTTTTAGTTAATTGTAAAACGAATATTAGTTCAGTAAAAGAAGGATTACCATCTGGAGAAAGAGACCTGACTAAAAAGATAGTAAAAAACTTTTTACATCAATTGTTAATTGAACCGGATTTTGTAGTGGCTGATTTGGATTTAGATATTGCAGAATTTAAACCAGGTGGAATTCATTTTAATGCCCCTACTTATGGTATAAAATCTACCCCTGAAATGTTTAAATTTTGTAAAGATAAGTTACCTGCTACATTAAGAGATGAATGTACACTCTTATTTTTTAGAGAATATGGTGGATCAATGGGATTAGCAGGAGAAGCCTATAAACTTGGGGGTGCTGATGGTGCAAGAATTTTTTTACCAGGGTTAAAAAAGAATACCATAGCTCATGAACTTTTACACTCTATAGGATTAGAACATTCATTTGATAATAATAGTGAATTTACATTTGAAATTTATAGCACAGATAATGTGATGGATTATAATGGATCAGACCCCGATTCTAAAAGAAAATTGATTTGGAAATGGCAGGATAAAAAAATAAAAGACACTAATAATAACAACAAACTTATTCCTATATGAAAAAAATAGCTTTGCTAATTTTATGCGTTTTCAGTAGCTACGCTTTGTTTTCCCAAAGTATTCATGATACAATAATTATTAATAAGATTGATAAAGAATTTTTTAAACACAAAAAAATTGTTAACGATTATATTTCTAAAAGAGATAGGGCAATGGAAGAACACAAGATTTTTAAATATAATTTTGGTTCGGTTAATATCGATGATTATATCTATAGGCCTTATTACGATTCATTAGTGTTGAAAAAACTTCCGGATTCTATACTTCTTAACACTAGTTTGTTTTCTATTAAAAATGAAGGGATACGATATAAAATGAGTAAGTATCAAGATAATGACAGTTATAAATATTATTTTTCAGGTTATAAAGAAAATAAAAATATAGTCAATTTTGCCTGGAATACAAAATCATTTTGTAAAGAAAATATTTTACAAAAAGAATCTATCTGTCGTACTTACAACGGTGATACTAAGTCTCCTTTATATTCTTATACTAAATATGAACAATCTATTGGAAATAGATTATATATTCCAATCTATAGCAAAAATATTGATGAAAATAAGGTTTCTACAGAACGATTTTACAAAAAAGATTTTCCTTTATCTGAAGCTGAAGTTTTAAATATTCTTTCTCAAAAAATTAAAACTCAATCTGTACTTCTAATGAAAAATAAACCGTTCATCAGATTTAAAACTGTTTTAGATAATAAAGGAAATGTCCTTGAAGCTACACCTATTTATGGTAATACTTCTTTCAATCAGGAAGATGCAAATCTAGCAAGCGAAATATTTATAAAAATACTTAAAACAAAAAAAAATAAAGTAGATATTAAAAAAATATATGTTAATGAATCTACTCCGTTATATCAAATTGTATTTAACTCCTATTCATTAAGTGTTGATCCCAGTACGGGAAATATCTTAAAAATGGACTTTATAATACAAAATGAATAACTTTTTTAAAGAAATTATTACAATGTAAAATAATTTTAACATGCCAAACACACCAATATTACAATATTACCCTAAATTATCTAACTTAATTACATTAGACAACATTCCTTCTTCACTTGATTTTGTAAAAAGCATTAGTCAAGGAATGTTTTCAAAGATATATTATAAAAATTATCAGTCGAGTGTAAGTCCACTAGGAGACAGTGCATTTTACAGTCTTGATATAGTTGCGAAAGACAAAATTGATTTTGATCTTGTTTATGGATTAAAATTTGTTCTTAACAGAGATTCTCAAAATAACTCGATTTCATCTTTTCCAGTAACTGTACAATATAACTGGCCTATTTTAGGATATGTATCGCAATTTGATTTAGATAGTTTTTCATTTTTACCGGAAGATATTTTTAAAGTTATTCTGGTTAGTCTTAATTTAACAGAGACTAAAGTTATTAATGAGATTATTAATGTATTTGTTAATTCTACGGGAGATCCCATTAAAAAATTTGTTGATGATTTGAATGCTGAGTTGGGAGGCTCAATGACAGCTCCAATTCCTTATCCAACTTCAGATGACAGGATTAAAGAACTTACGGATTCTATCAACAATATGTATGGAAAAGGAGCAGCACTTGCTGCATTTACAACATATATAGTAGATAATCTGAACATTTCAAATACTAAAAATAATTTAAAATTATTTTTCAGGAATATTTTACCTCAAGATCTTGATGATTATATCCTGAATATTATTAAACCGAGAGCAAAAATTACATTAGAAACTTCTGCATCAATTGAATTTCCAAGGAATATTTTAAAACCTTGGATTATAAGTGGCGGAGAATTAATGCCTCATCCTGATCCTAATTCGAAGACATCCTTTGATTTTGCCAAAGCAATTTTATATGCTGATACAGTAGAAGGAATAGGTTATAATTTAGATATCGCAGGGTCTTTAGGGCCAAGCAACTATTCAGAAATTGGAAATACGGGATTACTACTTCAGTTAGACAGATTGAAATTAGATCTAAGTAAAACTAAAAATATACCGGAGGCAGATGCTTATGGCTATTCTCCAGATTTCACAGGGGTATATGCAAGAGCTGTGTCAGTTACTTTTCCTCCAAAATGGTTCCGTAATGAAAATAACCCTCCTTCTGCGTCAAGCACTACATTACGATTAGGTGGATATGACTTATTAATAGGTACTGGAGGTGTATCAGGAACATTTATGCTGGAATCAGTGCCAGTAGCAGGACAAGGAGGTAGTTTTGAATATTATAATGATAAATTTTCGTTTAATTATCCTGTAATATTATTTAAGAAAAATTCGACTACAAATGAAGTAATTGAAGCTAAAGCAAATAATTATCAGGAGCTTAAAACTATTTTGCAGGGACTTAAAGCAACGTCAGATGCTCCGTTTTCATTTAAATTCCCACTATCACTAGTCCCTAATGGACAGGTAACTCCGCGTATTTTTAATAATGCTCAAACTTATCAAACTTATCTATCAGGGCTTAATAGCAGTAATACCATGCTTTGGAAAAAACTTGGAGGACAGGATGGTTTTCAGGTAGGTTTCAAATCTTTTGATATTACTTTAAAGCAGAATGCGGTGGTTTCTTCCAATATTGAAGGCCAGTTGCTTATTCCAAAATTTACGGACGGAAATAATAATCCGGCTAATATTAACGTAAAAGGACATATTGAAGCCAATGGAGATTTCCGTTTAGCTGCAGCAGCAGTACCGCCGTTTGATCCTACGATCACACTGCCGGGAGTCTTTAAACTGCATTTGAAATCTGTAGAGCTAGGGAAAGAGAATGATAAGTTTTTCATTGGTGCTTCTGCGGATATCGAGTTTATTGATACTTTACTTGGAGGCGCATTAAAAGGGCAGACCCTGAGTATCTCCGCACTGAGAATCTATAGTGACGGACGTATCGACTTCAGAGTAAACGGAGGAAATATGACCCTTCCGAAACCGATTAAAATTCCGATCGGGCCTACAGAGGTTTCCGTAACGGCTATTCACTTCGGTTCTCACGAAAGAATGAAAGGGGATGTACTTCGTAAATATAATTACTTCGGTTTCGACGGCGGAGTCAGTATCGGGGTGGCAGGAATTGATGCCCGCGGAGACGGAATCAAGTTTTACTATACCATTGATGATGATGAGCCTAACGGTAAAAAACATGACTCATACTTCCATATCCAGACGGTGTATGTTGACATGATCATTCCGGCGAACTCGAGTGATCCTTCCGTTTCGATCAAAGGATGGCTGTCTATTCCGGAGCCGGGTGAATTCCAGGAATATAAAGGAGGCGTAAGCCTTAAAGTTAAAAACCCTAGAATTACGGGTGGGGTCGACATGCGTTTGGCACCTAAATATCCTGCATTCCTGATTGATGCCAATATTGAACTTCCGAATCCTATTGCATTAGGCCCGGTATCGATTTACGGATTCCGAGGATTATTAGGATACCGCTATGTCGCTGAAAAAGAAGCGATCGGGATGACCTCTCAAAATACATGGTATCAGTATTATACAGCGCCAAAACGAGGAGTAGGGGTTGATAAGTTCAGCCGTCCGGACAAAACGGAGAAATATAATTTCCCGTTCTCACTAGGGGTAGGTGCTTTACTTGGAGATACGATGGCCAACGGAAATATCATCTCTGCCAATGCCATGTTATTGCTATCTCTTCCGTCCATGGTGATGGTAGATGCAAGAATGAAGATTCTTTCAAGCAGAGTGACGTATCAGGATGATCCACCATTCTTTGCCTTCTTTATTTTTGGAGATAACTCTCTGGAATTCGGATTTGGAGCCGATTATAAATTCCCGGAAAAATCAGGGGATATCATCAAGATCTATGCTGAAATTCAGGCCGGTTTCTTCTTTAATAATCCATCCGCATGGTATATTAATTTCGGAACCAAACAGGTCCCTATTTCTGCCAAACTCTTAAAAGATCTGTTTACCCTGAAAGCCTTCCTGATGATTTCCGGAAAAGGAATTGAAGCCGGAGCCAGAGGAGAGTTCAGATTTGACAGAACATTCGGACCGGTGAAGATCTTTGTACTGGCTTATCTTGAGCTCGGAGGAAAAATCAGCTTCCAGAAACCTCAGATGGGTGCTTATTTTGAAGCCGGACTGACGATCGATATTGATGTTAAGATCATTAGAATCTATGCTTCCGTCACCATTCTTCTTGCCGTGGAATCTCCGAAACCGTTCTTAATCTATGGAGCGTTTAGTGTCGCATTTAAATTAAAAATCCTGTTCTTTAAGATCAGTTTCAGCGTTAAAGTGGAGCTTAAATGGGAGTTCAACAAAATTGTAGAGCGAGATCCTGTGAATCCGATGACTCAGATTGAAGGCCAGGAAAAGAGCCTGGTGAAAGGGGTCAGTATGTTAACCAATGAAACATTTGATCTGGAGTCTGTAAGTCCTGATAATTATCCGAATGTGGATACGATCAAAAAAGTAGTTCCACTGGATACTTATATTGATATCAAAACAACAAAAGGATTGCTGCCGACAGTTGAGAGTAGCAAAGTTATCGGTGGGTTTACCAACCCTGCAAGTAATTCTGCTGACCTTATTCCGCCTGATAAAATTATGAAAGGACTGGAAATGAGACAGGTAAAACACCAGTATACGCTGGAAAGCTTTGAGGTTAAGGCTTATGTAAATGGCAGCTGGGTAAAATATGATCCGTTTAAAGCCATGGATCCTACCAATGCTTATCTGGCGAATGCGAAAGCCGGTCAGTGGCAGAAGAAAGACAATCAGTACAATGCAATCCGTCTATTAGGGACAACGCCGTTCTCCTATACGGAACAGGGGAACCCGGGATGGTTTACTCCTGAGCAATACGGTGTCTTGGCTACTACTTTATTCTGTCACGGACAGGAAATTGAAAATTCCGTTTCAGACTTTTTAAATAAGCCGTTGAATACGCTTTATTATGCTTCTACAAACAGTTTCTTCCAGAGCAAAAAAGCATCTTACCAGATTTCGGGAGATGTACAGTATACAGTGGGTCCAAACGGAACTCCTATCATGCAGGGTGATTCAGGTAAAGTTTCGGATGCTGCCAATATCTTCGGATTTGATAAATCACTGGAATTTAAGAATAAATCGCATCTTACCATTATGCTGCCTGCACGGGCAAGAAAACTGAAACTGAAACTCAGTACGTATAGTACGGGATTAACCATTCAGTACTACAGTCCGATTATTGACGATACGCAGTCCTTTGTTCAATATGAGATGGAACAGGAGTATTATCCAAGAGATGTTTTTAATGGCGAATTAGATGTTTCTGAATATTTTACGAAAAAAGGAATTACAAAAATTGTTATTATTCCTGATGTGACAGATACCGTTCAGATCAATCTGATTTTAGAACAGATGGCCGTATTGATGCAGCAGGGTTACCAGCAGGCTTTAGCCCACGGAGGAGTGGTAGGTACAGTGCAGCCAAGTGATATTCAGCTCTACAGAAAGCTGGAGGGTCAGCTGAACGAATTGCAATCTGTAGGTTGTGAAGGGCTGAGACAGGAGAAAGAAGAAATGATGTGCAGGTATTATCAGGATATTGTACAGCATTATAATCTTAATTTCTTTGTTGGCTTCAATAGAAGGGGAGGAACACCAAATGGTATTACGTATGCAGTATTTATTAGCAATATGGTGACTTCCCGAGTTTATCACGATATGTTGGAAATGCTTGCAGGAATCGGAGTTCAGTCTCCGCTGTTTGAGGTTTATCTGCATCAGTACGCAAGATTGTTAGAAGATCTTACAGAATTTGTGGAAGCCCAGCCGGTAAGCTATGATGGAATCATCTCCCGTTTTGAATTGGTGAAAGCCAAATTCAGACAGATTGAAAGATTAGCTCTTGAATTAAATCTTTGTACGGACTCTACTTTATGTAATTTAAGTGCAGAGCTTGCTCTGAAAGATTTCGGACAGTTTAATGACAGACAGGGAATCAGCAGATCTCCGTTGATGGAAGCATTTAATGCATTTCTATCTACCCATCCGCAGTATTCATACTTAACGAAGATTCTGTCAAGACAGATCAATACAATCAATACGGTTGTAATGCTTGGGCAGTCTTTCTATATGATGAATGCAGGAGCATTTAATACCGCATGTCAGGATATTATTGATATTCTGAAAGATCTGGGCAACTGTTCATCCAAGAAAAAGTGCTTCACTTTGTTCCATGAAGTTCAATGGTTATCTGTAGAAGATCATTTTTATAATGTGAACATTCCTAGCCAGCAGGCTATTCAGGAGGAAACAGCGGCCGCAGTCAATGCAGTGACAAGATTTGTTCAGCCGATCTGGAGACCGGATACCGCATATTATATTAAGTTTGTCTTAAAAGATACTGTAGATGACGGAATAACCCAGAAACCTTACCCTTATGCTTATGCTTTCCGTACAGCAGGACCTTTAGGATTCTTCCATTTAGATAAAAACTCTACGTATGGAGATATTGAAATCAAAAATCCTGACGGCTCAATATATAAGCTTGAAGATACTACCGGAGAAATTTATGATGCGAACGGAAACCATGTGAAGTCACAAACTCCGCATCCTGACCAGTATCCTCATACTTCACTGAGAGCATATATCGATTATCAGCGTTCTTATCCGAATGCGGACGGTAATATTGTGAATGCCAAGCCATTGTTCTATAATGATTTAACAACGAAGATTTCACTATATTTCACCTCCACTTATGTCTCCAAATTATTAAGCGGATGGGAGAGTTTTGTATCTGAAGGTAAAACTTTTGCACCTCTGGGAGGCACCATGAAGGTGATTATCAAAGACCCTGTAGAAGATACTGCGGTGAATAATCCGCCGACACTGGATCCTACCGAACAGGAAATTGTGCAGTCGGCAGTAGATATTCCCCAGACTTTTGAAACCTGGGCTGTAGATGATAATCCGGCGATTCCTACTATACTGGATCAGTATTTCAATATGCTGAACAACGGTCAGACCTGTGTAGGAAACTTAACGCTTCAGAAACCAAAATCAATATACCGTGTGGTACAACCTAAAAAATTAAAACCTCAGAAGCTTTATACAGCGCAGGTTCTTAACTTCTATTGGGGAACAGATACGGTGAGTAGGGAAAGTATTGATGAAAATATGAAGAGGAAGTATGCTAAAGAAGTCCACAAATTTGTGTTCCAGACTTCCCGTTATGAAAACTTTAAAACTCAGGTTGAAAGCTGCTTTATTTCCTACCAGGATGCCAACGGAAACAACCTGAAAAAACAGGCGGTTTATACAATTGAAAAATCCGTAGCAGCAGATAAACTGACTGCGGCATGGGATATTATCAATACAGAACTTGGAAAAGAAAGTCAGAATGCTATAAGTAAAGCGATTGCCAATCAGTATCAGCATCCGTTTGACAGAGTGGTTCAGGGATTATTCGGAATCAGTCCTCAGGAAGATGCTCCTACAACGGAATTCAATAAAATTGTTGATCCGAACACTGGAAAAGTACTGGCATTATTGATCCGAAATCCGGAACCATTCAACCATCCTAAAATTCCTTTGGCGGATATGACAAGGAAAGTTACCCTTAATCCGGACGGAACCGTTAAAAAAGTAGACAGCCCGGGAATGGTGGAAGTAATAACCTATAATTCAGCAGGCGTGTTGAGTGAAAACGCTAATTATAATGCGATTTATTCTAAGGATTATTCACAGATCCTGATTATGAATAAAGACAAATCCATTACAGAAAGTGTGATGAACTTCTTATTCACGTATAAAATCTGGGACGGAACCAATTATATTAAGTCCAGCGCAGTTGAAGTTAAAAATATTAAAATAAACTAATACAATGTCTTTCAATACAAATACTATAAAAAATGCGGCAGCAGCCTCATTATCAACAAATAATATCTTTTTGCAGTCAGATTGTTTATATATTCAGGCTGCCGGATCAAGAGGAGAGGAGAGTACTGTAGGAATCCATTTAAGATGGATGCTAAAGGGGCCTGCAGCAGAACATTTACCCAAAGGAGGAGCCTATCAAGGCTCTCCTAAGGGGTTCAACAGGCAGGATGACTTTGTAAGAATATCAAGAATCCGTTATGAGCCTTCAATTACCTCGCTTTATTTAACGAGTTCACCTACAACAGTCATTGATTCTGAAGCGCTATGGTTGTATTCAAGCGGAAAGCGTGACGGCAAAATGTTCTATGTTTATTTTAGAAATACAAGTAAATATAATGAGGTAAGAGCCGGTATTAATCCGTTTTCAGATCCAAGCGGTTTTTTAGATAAGTACGGAAGTAATCTTATCGAAGTGGAATCGAAGGATTCTTTATTCTTCGCATTACAGCTTACTCCTGCAACTGCTCTAGGAAGTGCCAAAACAGAAGTGCTTTCTGTGGAAACCAATAAGCAGAACCTTCCCAAGAACGTAACGTTCCGAAGAGATATTTCAGATTTCACAAGAAAAATATTTGCTGAAAATGGAAGAAGTGTTCGTTTTGTACCTTCAGGAACCATTATTTCCAGAATTGATTTTGAATTCTATGAAGATGCTTACAACAGGGAAGGCTGGGAAGAACTGGGTAAATTTGCCCTTACCACGGAGGATGATGAAGCGCTTTACAGATTGGAACCGGATGCGGAAAACCATCCTGTACATGCGACCTGGCCGAGATATAACGATGGTGAATTTGTCAATATCGAAAATTATGTTTCAAAATGGTATGACGATAAAAAAGATGCTGAAAACAGCATCAAGGATTCAGTGTATAAGTATCTGAAACTGAGTGATAATTATGACAATCCTTTAGCGTTGGATCACTACTATCCTGAAGATGATACCACTAAGGAGCCTCTGGAGATTTCTCATTTCTCAATTTTACAAATGGCGGCTCTGGACTTCCACGTAGCCAGAATGCTGGGACTCGGGCATATGGATATGACAGACGAAGCATTTAGCGGAGAGCAATTTATGTATGCGGCTTATTATGTGACAGAAGCAGATTTAGGAAACGGACAGGGACCTTTCGAAGCCATTCACGTGGCTCTTACGTTACCGACCTCAATGACGGATCAGCGTCTTTGTTTACCGGTACGGTTAAAGCAGCCTGTTCCGGGTATCCTTTCAGCAGACCCTACAGCCGGTGTTACCATGAGCAGCCTTACGGATGCCAACGGGTATACCTATGACGGGACGGCAAGATTTTTAAGTTTACTGACAGAAGAGCAGACTCCGGATGAACCGGCAAACAGTCCTTTCTATTATTCTAGCCAGCAGTTTGATATGTCCACATTTACCTATCCGGTACAGGTGGGAATTGAATATAAATCCAGTGATGAAGCTAAATGGAGACTTCCTGAGCTGCCTCATAACCCCAATTATTCGAATGTCGACGGCAGCGGATATAAAGCGCATTTTGAAACCGTAGCTATCGGACTTCCTGATTACGGAAACCCGGCATACGTTCATAAAGAAAAGAGATCCGGGAAACGTAAATTCGGTTCTTACGGAGTCAACTGGTTTTCAAGAGCCCAGTCTGCGTCGATTGTATTTGAGGTGGAGTCTACTATTAAGCCATCCAATGTTTTATTACCGGCTTCAAGTGTCAATGCCTTTTTAATTCAGGAAGAAAGTCCTTTATTACTGACTTCCGATAATGAGCAGCAATTATATAAATTGAATACGGCCAGTGATAAAACTTTGGTGAGACTTACCATGGAATACGATGCTGCACAGGATATGATTACCTATCAGAAAGCGATTAACGGAGAACAAATTACCGACTTCAATCCTCTTCCTGATGCTGAAGAAGTATTCGCAGATCATATTGAAGTATTCTTCCGTCCGGAAATTCCAAACAGGGTTTTCGGAGCAATTGATACGATAACGGATCTTACAGGTAATCCGCTGGTTTCTGTTATTAAAACGAAAGGCTTTGTGCTCAGCAGCACAGGAACTGCCGCCCAGGGAACTCTTCAGACGCTGAAGCCAACTATCGCTACAGCAGCATTCCCGAATTATATCGGTGGAATATTTACCGTAGGAACTGATGATTATATTATCCATAATATTTTACCGGGAACCAACCCTGATTTTCCGATTTTCCATGTCCTGAAAAAACAGGTCGGAAATGCCTTCGGTCAGAATGCAAATATTCCTTTCGATCCGGCCAACTTTACCGTACCTCATGCAAATGATGCATTTATGGTGGTAGAAAATATGCAAAACCCTTCCACATGGGGAACTGTAAACCCGCATCCGCTGAAAATTCAGATCGGAGACGGATGGCCGATTCATACCGAAGAGAAAACAATTAAATCCGGCCAGGATCCTGATGTTACGATGAATACCTATTTCAGAAAATTCAGGGGAATTAAAAAAACGGCAGTCGTTAAACGATTTATTGAATATGCTCCCAACCCGGATCCTAATGGCCCGGCTCAGGTGCCTCTTCCTTTCACGGGAATGTATGAGATTGATTTTCCGGGTTTCACCCTGAATAATCACCCTCAGTATTCAACCGATCCCCAAAAAGATATTGTACAATGGTACAGAGGAAGCGTACGTATTGAGAAATCCAATGCTAATGCTCCGTTTGAAGAAAAATCAACACTGAAAGTAGTTCGTATTGAAAATATTAATAGCGGAGACCTGAAATTATTTGCGCTGGATGAATCCTTTGCAACGGACCCTCTTCAGCCTGATGAAACGATCATGCCTAGCAGAACGGTAGAGGTGAATTTCTACCCTGGATACAGAGCTTACCTTCATTATAACGGCCCATGCCGTCTGAGAAACGAGGATATCCTTCCTCAGAATGATGACCTGGAAAAGTATACTATTTTCGGAACACGTACCGTAGATCTTACGTACCCGGATTATAAATCAAGGATTTCCACTCCGACAATGATGTTCGGAAGAAAAATCGTGGCACCTAAAACTCCGGAACCACCTTCAGGCTCATCTCTGTATGCTACAAGACCGGATTCCTTCGGGCGTTCCTCTTATGCTTTCACAACAGAATATAAACATAAGCCGTTCAGTGTGATGTTCCTTCGTTCTAATGATGACATTTTATTAAGCTCATTATATAAGCACACAAAAGATTATAATGCAGCTCCTGAAAAGGATTCGGTAGAATATATCCGTGAGAGAATCAATGACGAGTATTTCAATAACAGACTCTCGGATCTGGCCAATGCCATTTTTAACGGGTCTACTTTTAAAGAATATAACGGATATGCACTTCCGATTCCAAACAGTGAAGACTTATTGAAGTGGATTAATCTCTTTATTCAAGATCATAACCAGCATTATACTCCTGCGATTCCGCAAAAGACATATAATGATATCCAGGATTTATCAACGGTGATTATTCCTAAGGATCCTAACGGTAAATTCGGGGAGCTGAAATTCGGAGATTTTGTGAAACAGACGATTCAGAATACCTATGTTCCGTTAACGGAAATTCCGGTTCTGTATCAGTATATCAAAGGAAATGATTATCAGCCGATTCCTAAAGCACAGGTGATCAGAGCCAAAAACGGAACATTGCTGACACCGGGTAATGATATCAACGGAGAATTTGATATGGCCCCGATGATGAAGATTGTGAGTACAGCCCCTCATAAAACGTTATTTGTAGATTATACCTTAGACGGAGCTTCTACCAGTACGTATTTCTATGCAGCCAGAGAAACCAATGTACAGATGGTACAAAGTGAAATGAGTACCGCGATCGGACCGGTGAAAATGGTGAACTCTTTCCCGCTTAAAACCCCTGAGATTAAGAGCGTGATTCCGGTTTTAGAAGATAAAGCTGCGGATGTCAAGCCTCAGATGAAAGTGACAATCAATGCTTATAATAAAGTATACAACGTTAAAAAAGCCAAATTGTACCGTGCCCTTACCATGCAGGATGCTGTTTCAGTAAGAACCATGGAACTGGTTCATGAGCTTGTCCTTGAAAAAGAAGGCGTATCGGATGATAACAGCTGGACTCTGACTGATCCATTCCACGATCTGGTACAGGTTCCGTTTACAGATCCATTGTATTATCGTGTAACGGTAGAAGCAGAAGTTGAATATTCTGAAGCGAAGTATGCTGCCAATCAGCCGGAAGTGGTTGTAAAAGAATTTGCACCATCCGAAGCATCAAAGATTATGATCACTACTATGGTAGAAAATGTATTGCCACAGGCTCCGGAATTGAAATTCGAATCCAATCCGATTACCGGAAATGTAGTTACCTCAGGACTTCTGGAATGGAAAGAACAATGCTATAAAGGAAAGTATCACCTGTATCAGATGACTAATCAGGGGAACTGGAAAGAAGTGGCCAGAATGAATATTCTTCCGAACAATACTTCTAAAGTACAGCTGTATCTGTTTGAAAATGATCCTCAGACCAATACAGATACCTGGATGCCGAAAGAAATCTTTGATATAACTGATAAGACAATCTTTTTAAGACTGCAAAAATTAGGACTGGACCCTCTCACTGTAAAAGATGCAGATGGAAATCCTATTTATTATCATTTCAAAGTTGTTACCGAGAATACAGCCGGAATGTTCAGTAAGGAAGACAAGGTTCTTACCATGTACAGTCCGGATTCTTCAACAACGATCGGAGGAATTTCTTTTGATGGTACGCAGGGAATGATCGTAGAGCAGACGTTTATTGTAAACCCTAATTAAGATCCTTACAATACAATAATCGTAGTGGAATAAAAACCACCGATCACAATACTTTTTAATTATATACACTAAACCCCTTCCAGAGTCGCTTTGGAAGGGGTTTTTTATACATTTTTTATTCTTTTAAATAATGTCTGTAAGACTTCATTTTTTGTATCTTATTTAAAATTGAGATTTATGTTAACAAAATCTTAATTTTTTGCATGGATTTTGATGAAAAGAAAAATGAAATTCTTCGTTTTTTATCTGATATTCACTATTATAACAAGACAAAAATTACTTTAACTTTGTAAATTAAATGATATACGGCGATTGCCCGATTTTGTAAGGTCATTTTTAATAATTAAAAATAAGATTTGAACAGTTTGCGTAATTACCAATTAATTTATCTGATCGATACCTATGAAATATAAATTCTTGAATTTTAAGTTGAGGAAGGTTGTTCACTACTCGTTAATCCTGTGTATTTTATTGATACAGGTGATTATTGCCACCTTTTTTTATACTGAATCTGTCAATGAAAAAAAACTGAAATTTATTAAGACCCAACTGGAAGAAAGCAGAGCATTAGGCGGGCTGACTGATAATTCGAGGAAAGATTTTATGGACGCACAGAATCATCTTCAGAAATATATGATCAGTCAGGATAATAAAGATCTGCAGGCTTATTTCCAGTCATTAAGAAAGCTTAAGCTGAATTTTGACAAAATAGGAGAGTATGAAAAAACCAGTCCCAGGCTGAAAAATACTCTGGCAATGCATAAAAAAGATACTTTGAAAGCCCACCAGCTAAAAACGTTGATCGATTCTGTATATCAGACCTCCCTGAATCCACCGGGAAAAATTGAAGATAAAAAATATGAACCGGAAAAGTATAAAAATGACTTTGAGGATTTCAATATACAGACCCGTACTTATGCCGATACCATCAAAAAGAAAGGCTTTATGGGACGTTTAAAAGATGCTATAACGGGTAAAGTGAATGTACAGAAGGAAAGTACAGTAGTTACTTTAACGAATAGCAAGACAATAGACCTTTCTCAGGTAAAATCAAAAATGACCAATACGATGAAGTCTATAGATCAGCACTATGCGGCAGAAGTAAAAAAGGTACAGCTGTATGCAGCCAAGAATCAGAAGGAGAATCTGCAGTTTTACAGTAATTTCAACAAGTTGCTGGTATACAGTAATGGCCTTATAGAAGTCTATGAAAATGCAATTAAAGATTTTAAATCAGAACTCGAAAAAGAGTATAATGATCAGAATTCAAATAATAATAAAATAAGAAATTATCTCGTACTGGGATTGATGGTTCTCATGTTCATTGTATCGATCCTGATCATGTATTTTACCAGGGTTGCCTTTATATATGAGCGAAAACTTAATGCAGCCCATGAGGAAATTAAAAATAATCTTAATTTCAAAAACAGAATTCTGGGAATGCTGAGCCATGATTTAAGGTCGCCGCTGAAAATTATTAATATTTTTATTGATAAGATCCACAGAACAACAAAGGATGATACGATAAAAGATTATTTACAGTCTATAAAATTTACCAATAGTACGCTGCTTTTGCAATCCAACCAGATTCTGGAATATACAAAAAATCAGGAAGCAGATAAAAAGCTGGTGAACAGCGTGTTTAACCTTAAAGATGAGCTTAACGCTATTGCTAAGGTAATTACTCCTTATATAGAGACCAGAAATAATAAGTTTGTTGTCACAGATATGATTCCGGAAAATGTGGTGGTATACTCAGACAATATAAAGATCAATCAGGTATTTATGAACATTCTGGGAAATGCCAATAAATTTACAGAAAACGGACAGATCGATCTTACCATGATCACCGAACCGATTGATAAAAACAGAATTTCCCTTACTACAACAGTAGCCGATACCGGAGTGGGAATATCAGAATCTGATGTGAAGAAAATTTTTGAACCTTACTATCAGGGAGTTGTTTCAGATGAGATTGATAATCTTGGCGCGGGATTGGGATTAAGCTTATGTAAGGAAATTGTAGAGCTTTTTGATGGCGAAATATCCGCTACCAGTAAGCTCTATAAAGGGACAAAAATAACATTCAGGATCAATTTAAATCTTAATAACGATGGAAATACCAATTGAAAATAAAGAAATTACATTCCTTTTGGCAGATGATCACAGTATTGTAAGACAGGGAATGGAGATTATCATCACTGATATTGTTCCCAATGCAAAGGTTTTTCACACATCCTCTTTGCAGCAGGCTGTAGAATTGGTAGGCTCAAAGGGAATAGAAATGGCTATAATAGACGCTCATTTTCCGGATGGCAATAGCCTGCACATCCTGTCACAGATAAAAAGTATCAATCCTGATCTTAAAATCCTGATTTTTACAGGGCTTGAAGAGGATGTACATGCGCTTAAATTTTTTAAAGCCGGAGCTAACGGATATCTGAGCAAATTAAGCGAAGAAGATGAAGTAAGAGAAGCTATTTCACATTTTATACAAAAAGGAGAGTATTTTTCATCCGTATCCAGGGATCTGCTGGTACAGCTGGTTTCTAATCCGGATATGATTAATCCGCTGAGCCGTTTAACCAAAAGAGAACTGGAGATTGCAGAATTATATGCAGCAGGATATGGGAATCTGGAAATTTCAAATCAGCTGAATATCAAACAGAATACAGTAAGTACCATTAAGAAAAACCTTTTTGATAAATTAAAAATAGAGAACCTGGTAGAGCTGATAGACCTGATCAAAACGCATCATAAAAGTTAAAATCCAAAAGATTTTATGGGTTTATCGATAAATATCGATGCTTCTTTAGACGTGTATCGATGGGGAATAGGATGGAAATTATACCATAATGTCGTTACTTTGCAGTAGAAAATTCAGGAGATGAAAAGAGACAAAATTTTCAAACGCTGAACTTTTTACACAAATGAGAAATATGACTATACAAATAATAAACTATAGTTATAAAAAACGCAAGTGATGAAATTAAATATAAGTATAAATGTCCTTATACCGGCTTCTTAAAAGCCCACCAAAAAAACACAAACATTCATATAAAGAAGTTAAATAGGTCTTTTAAGGTATTTAATACATAAAAAAGGAGGTGGGGACCTCCTTTTTTTATTATATATGAAAATAGACAGACTGCATTTTTTATCAAATGATAAATAGATACCTGAAGAGATCACTTAGTTTTGTACAAAAAAAGATGTCAGGAGAAAAAGACTTAGCCGTTTTGCTTCAACATATGGAGCCTGTGCTGAACACCGGAAATTATGTTTTTTGTACAACTGAAAATCAGATGCAGATTCCGGATCTTAGCCAGGTTTTATTTTTCTTTCGTGAAAATGAAGCCATTACCCTGGTTTTGGAAAAAGAAATAGCAGATAGCTGGAAGCTGGAGTATATCTATATCTCTTCCTGGATTACCCTGAATATTCATTCTTCACTAGAGGCCGTAGGACTTACTGCTGCTTTTGCCAATGCTTTGAAAAAGGAAAATATCAGCTGTAATGTAGTGGCTGCCTATTATCATGATCATATTTTTGTAGCCAGTGAAGATGCAGGAAAGGCCATGGAAACCCTGAATGCCCTGAAAACTATTTGAGAAGACCTGCTTTTATAATTTTCAACGTTTTAAATGTCTGCTTTACTTCCCGAAATGTCCTGTTGAACAAGCTTGTGAGTGTTCCGTTTATATTTGCGTGTTATGTTTGCATCATAATCATACAAAAATAAACTACAATGAAAACAATCAGAAAAATCTCAGCAGTAAGCTTATTATGTTTAACCCTTTTTACTGTGGTAACAATGTCCTGCAGTGAAGAAAACGAACCTCCCACGATACAGGAGGTACAGAACAGGAACCACCAAAATGCCAAAACACAGTTCGTAAATGTTAAAGGAAATACGTTTGCCTATCGTGTTTTAGGAAAAGAAGATGGTATTCCTTTGGTTTTACTTCCCGGCTTAGGAGGGTCAATGGATGATTGGGATCCTGCAGTTACAGACGGGTTGGCTAAAAAATACAAACTTATTCTCTTTGATAACAAAGGGGTGGCTTCTTCAAAAGGAACAACTCCCAATACGGTGCAGGCTATGGCTGACGATGCCATAGATTTCATTCAGGCTCTGAATCTCAGTAAAGTCAATATTATGGGGTTTTCCATGGGAGGATTTGTGGCTCAGAGAGTTGTTTTAACAAATCCGGCACTCGTCAACAAAGTTATTCTGACAGGAACAGGTCCCAAAGGAGCCATCGGATTATCCGATTTACCCAATATTATTGCCGGTACAGCCGGGCTGAGTCCTGAAGCTTCTTTCCTGAAATTCGGATTTACAGCCTCTGCCCAAAGTACCGCGGCAGGAAAGGCTGCATATGCAAGAATTCAGCTTCGTACAACAGACAGAGACCTTATTTTAAGTGATGCTGCATCCGGTTCACAGTTTACGGCAGTGCTGAGCTGGGCACAGCCAGACACCGGTGCACTTACAGAATTGAAAAATATTAAAAATCCCGTTCTTATCGTTCATGGTGAAAATGATCTCCCGGTAGCCGTTCAGAATGCAAAGAATATGGCTCAGAGCCTGGAAAATTCGGAATTGGTTATTTTCCCGGATTCAGGACATGCCTCTTTCTTTCAGAATCATGAAGCTTTTGTTACAAAAGCACTTGAATTTTTAGGAAAATAAACTAGGTTTCATAATAATCGAAAACTTATTTGATAAGTTCTGATTATTATGAAATTTATTTATATGGCCATCTTATAAGATTTTTATTAGCCAGAACAATCCATTCTTATTATAGATAATACATACAACCGAAAATTAAAGAAAATGTTTTAATAGGCTTATGTATAGCCTTTAAGCAAACTTAATATGTTAAATTTATTTGTTAATATTTTGTTAAAATATGATGTCCGTTTTTTTATGGATTTTTACCAAAATAAAAAAAACGGCAAATGAAGTTCTTAAAAAAATCTTTATTTATTATTATCTCTTTTGTTACTTTTAGTGTTTTTGGCCAGAAAAACAAATTACAAAAAAAAGTGGTTTTTATCATTGTGGATGGTATTGCGGAAGATATGTTGAATAAGGCTGAAATTCCCAATCTTAATAGAATTAAAAAAGACGGGGCATTATTGAAAGCATATGTAGGAGGAGAAAAAGGAAATTATAGTGAAACACCAACAATTTCTGCGGTAGGATACAACAGTTTGCTGACAGGAACTTGGGTCAACAAACATAATGTTTATGATAATGATATTAAAAACCCTAATTATAATTACCCTACTATTTTCAGACTTTTTAAAGATCAGTTTCCGGATAAAAAAGCAGCCGTCTTTTCAACATGGGAAGATAATCGTACTAAGCTGATTGGTGAAAATCTTGAAGCTACTGGGGAAATAAAAATGGATTTTGCTTATGATGGCATGGAGAGAGACACTTTACATTTCCCACACGACAAGCAAAGCAGGTATATCCGTAAGATTGATAGTCTGGTAGCGGGAAAGGCAGCAAGCTATATTACAGAGAATGCCCCGGATCTTTCGTGGGTATATCTTGAGTTTACCGATGATATGGGGCATCATCATGGAGATGGAGATATCTTATACAAAGCGATCTCTTTTGAAGACCAATTAATTGGAAAGATTTATGATGCGGTAAAAAAACGTGAAGCCAAACATGGAGAAGACTGGTTGTTTATAGTAACCACAGATCACGGCAGATCTGCAAGCAACGGGAAAGGACATGGTGGGCAAAGTGATAGAGAACGCGATACGTGGATCGCAATCAATAAACCCAATATTAATACTTATGCTCAAAACAATAGGGTGGCTATTACAGATATACTTCCTACAATAACTGATTTTCTCAGTATAAAAGTGCCGGAAAGGATTCAGCAGGAAATGGATGGTGTCGATCTGCTTAGAAACAGAACAACCTATCAGTTGAAAGCTTCTTTATTGTCTGATAATACCCTTGATCTTACCTGGAAAACAACAGATTTTTTAAAAGAATGGGCAGAAGTATATATTACTAATACCAATAATTTTAAAACTGGAGGTAAGGATAAGTATCAGTTTCTCGGGAAGGTGGATGTGAACAGTGGTAAGTTTATTTCAAAACAAAAAATTAATAATTCCAATATTTATAAAATCTTATTGAAAACTAAAGAAGGTTTTCTGAATACATGGATTACTCACCACACTAAATAAAGAAATATACTTATGAAATTACACCTTTTAATTGGACTGGGTTTGGTATCCGGTTTGGAAGTCTATGGCCAAAATGTACAAAAGATAGACCGTATAGATACGTTAAACACTCATGAGAAAAAGATCGATGAAGTTGTTGTCACTGCTTTAGGAATCAAAAAAGACAAAAAAGCACTGGGGTATGCAGTACAGGAAGTAAAAGGAGAGATTTTTGAAAAGGCAAAAGAGCCCAACTTTATCAATTCATTGTCAGGACGTGTTGCTGGATTGAATATTAATAATAGTACGGATCTTTTTCAGGATCCAGGGATCAGCCTGAGAGGAGCTAAACCTCTTATCGTCATCGACGGAGTTCCTGACAGAACAGCCGATTTATGGAGGGTAAATGCTGATGATGTTGACAATATCAGTGTTCTGAAAGGAGCTACAGCTTCTGCGTTATATGGATCTGTAGGGAAGGATGGTGCCATTATGATTACCACCAAAAAAGGGAAAAAAGGGAAAATGACAGTTTCCTTTAACAATTCTACGATGTTCCAGACTTCTTTTATTCGGATTCCGAAAGTTCAAACGGTGTATGGTGGCGGAAATAACGGGAAATATGCTTATGTAGACGGAAGTGGTTCCGGTAGTGAGGGAGGTGGATGGATTTGGGGACCTAAACTGGATCAAAAAGATCCTTCGACGCCAAGCGGATATTTCGAAACCCCACAATATAACAGCCCTGTTGATCCTGTAACAGGAAAACTTGTTCCATTACCATGGATCTCCCGAGGTAAAGATAATATTAAAAATTTTTTTGATACTGGAATTATCCAATCTAATAATATCAGCGTAGACTGGGGAAGCGACAAAGCAACATTCAGGTTATCTCTTTCTAATATCTACCAGAAAGGAATCGTTCCCAATACCGATCTGAAAACAACATCAATTAGTTTAGCCGGTTCTGTGGATCCCATTGAAGGGCTTAAGATTAATTCTACCTTAACGTATAATAAGGAGTATACTTCCAACTTTCCTGAGGTAGGCTACGGACCTACCAATTATCTTTATAACCTCGTACTATGGACTGGAGCAGATGTAGATGTAAGAGATCTGAGAAACTATTGGGCAGCTGGAAAAGAAGGTTATCAGCAAAGACATTATAATGTGTCTTATTATAACAACCCTTATTTTCAGGCTTATGAATACCAGAGGCCTTATTATAAAGATAATGTGTTGGGGAATGTTAACATTGAATATCAAATTGTCCCCAAATTATTGGCTAAAACTCGTGTAGGAGCTAATATCTACAGTTTGAATCGGGAATTCAGAGAACCTAAAAGCTATATTGGATATGGTAATAAATCATTAGGAAATTATACGCAGGTCACCGGAAATTATTTTGATATCACTTCAGAATTAGGTCTTAAATATCAAAACAGATTTTCAGACAACTTTGTGTTGACAGGAGAAGGATATTTATCTAATTATTATAGGGAGCTTAAAAATAGCGAGGTGCGCACCGATGGGTTGGTAAGTCCGGGCTGGTATAATCTTTTCAATAGTGTAGGGCCTTTATTCGTACCAAAAATCGGAAACCGAAAAGAATATGAACAGATCAATAGTGCTTACGGTTATGTAGACATGGAAATTTATAAAGCATTTTTCCTGAATATGACCGCACGTTATGATAAAGTATCCACACTTCCCCAAGGAAATAACGGGTATTTCTATCCGTCCGTTTCCGGATCTGTAGTGCTAAGTCAGCTGCTTACCCTTCCGAAGTGGATTAATTTTGCAAAGCTTCGCGGATCTCTGGCTCGTGTTTCCAATGGTAAAATTGCCAATGACACCTACGGCTATATTTCTGCTTTTGAAAAAAGTGATATCAGCTGGAACGGAAAACCCACATTTTCTTTTGGTAGTGCTCTTATCGATGAAAATATAAAACCTGAAACATCGAATTCGTGGGAAATAGGGACTAATATAAGTGTATTTAAAAATCGAATCAATCTAGATATTGCCTATTTCCAGACCAGAGACTATAACAATCTGGCAAATATTCCCATATCAGAAGCAATGGGTTATACATCCTATCTTACAAATGGAAATGTTTTCCAAAGAAAAGGTATCGAGATCACCCTGAATGCAGATGTAATAAAGAAATCTGATTTTAAATGGAGTACACAACTTAATTTGAGCCATTACCGTAAATATTTAAAAGAAGCCTATGGAGGTGAAGATCATACTACAATATATAACGAAGCAAATAAAAGGTACAATTTCGTTAAAGTAGGAGAACGGGCAGATAAACTGACTGCCGTAGCATATGAAACGTCACCTGACGGACAGCTGGTATTACAAAACGGATATCCAGTACCTTCCAAAGCACCATTCGAATCCAATATGGGGTATTCCGATCCTGATTTAACCTATGGATTATCTAATAACTTTACTTATAAAAATTTCGGACTGTCTTTACTGTTTGATGGCCGAATCGGAGGTTCTATGTATTCTACAACCAACCAGAAAATGTGGTGGGGTGGTATTGATCCGGGAACCGTTAATCAATACAGAGATGATGCCAATGCCGGAAATAATACCTACATAGCGCCGGGAGTAAAAGTTGTGAGTGGCTCTATTACTTATGATCAGAATGGGAATGTAAAATCGGATACCCGGGTTTTTGTTCAGAATGATAAAGCTGTCAATTATAATGCTTATATGCAAAGTACAAGTAATGCATTTGAACGCAATTACCATTATTATAAACAAACCTTTATCAAGCTACGTGAAGTTATTCTTACCTATAACTTTGAAAAGTCTTTTGTGAAAAAAATGGCTCTTTCTTCGGCGAGTATTTCTTTGATCGCAAGAAACCTTTGGCTGGCTTCAGATATTAAGAATGTAGACCCTGATTCCGGGATAGATCAACTTCAGACTCCGGCAACAAGAAGCTTCGGTGTCAATATTAATGTGAAATTCTAATTTTAAATATCAAACAAATGAAACTAACTAAAATATATATTGGGTTATCGATTGCTGTATTAGGCCTAACAGGCTGTAGCAGAGTCGCAGATTTCCAGGAAGATCCCAACCGTCCTAAAACCGTGGGCGCCGAAAATATTCTTTCCGGAATTGAAGTGAGTGCTTTTAGTAATATTAAGGCAGAAGCTGCGCTGGCCTCCAGACAGCTTACATATATCAACGGAGTGAGCCGTGAGCAGTATTATGATTTTCAAAGAGGATCTTTCGGTACATACGACAATATCAAGCAAGTGGAGAAAATGATAGAAGAAGTGAATAAAAATGGTGGAAAAGAATATATAGCATTAGCCCGTTTCTTTAAGTCATATTATTTTATATCTTTATCTGAAATGTTTGGAGATATTCCCTATAGCGAGGCGGTAAAGACTAATAATTTTTTTCCAAAATATGACGATCAGAAAAGCATTTATAAAAATGTGCTTAATGAGCTGGCACTTGCTAATACGGAGCTTTCTAATTTAAACCTGAAAATTGCAGGAGATATTATCTATGAAGGAAATATTCTTAAATGGAGAAAACTGATCAATTCCTACAGACTTAGAATTTTAATAGATCTGTCTAAAAGAACAGATGATACAGATCTGAATGTAAAGCAAACATTTGCTGACATTGTCAATAATCCTTCTCAGAACCCTATTATGGAAACAAGTGAAGACAGTGGGCAATTATCTTTTTATAATGTAGTCAACAACCGTTATCCCTTTTTTAATAGTAACGATCTGCAAACAGCATATTATATGGAACAAAGTTTTGTGGATAAGCTAAAAACTTCTAAAGACCCACGGTTGTTTATGATGGCTGAAAAGAAAACAAGTACTACAGGAACGGTGCCGACAGATCCTTTTAGCTATTACGACGGATTAAAGGGGAGTGGAGATTTGGGACAAAATTCTACAAGAGCATCTAATGGTCTGGCATCAAGGATCAATCCGAGGTATTTTCATGATCCTATCAATGAACCTACATTGCTCATGGGGTTTGCAGAATTGCAGTTTGTTTTAGCTGAAGCTGCTGTACGTGGTTGGATCAGTGGAAATGCAAATACCTATTATCTGAAAGCAATTAATGCATCTATGAACTTTTATAAAGTAAATACAACTGATGTTACTACTTACTTGGCTCAGCCTGTGATCAATTTACAACCAGGTAAAGAGATCGAACAGATTATGGACCAGAAACACACTGCATTATTTTTTAATACAGGTTGGAGAATATTTTATGATCAGAGAAGAACAGGATTTCCTAAATTTAATACAGATGGACCTGGTATACTGAACAATGGTAAAATTCCAAAAAGATGGAGGTATCCCGCATCGGAAATTGCCAATAACAATGCAAATCTCAATAATGCAATTGTAAAACAATATCCGGGAGGAGATGATATTAATGAGGCCATGTGGCTAATTAAATAAAAGATGCAAAAAAAATTTTTATTTTGCAACCTTAATCTTTTAATTAAGTAATGATAAACCAAACTCCTGCTTTATTGAGGCAGGAGTTTATTGTTCAATAGAAAATAATAGAGAAAGTTTAGCTAAACTTTTTCATAGCACCTTCACTTACCGGGGTAAAGAAGTTAATCAGGTTTCCATCAGGATCAGAAAACAGGAGAGACCTGTTTCCCCATGGCATTGTGGTAGGTTCCTGTACAATATCATGAGTGAATGCTTTAATTCTTTCATATTCTTCGTCTACATTGGCTACAAGAAACTCAACGATGGTATTTTTACCGCCTGTGAACTCTTCCTTAGGGTTACCAAACATTTTCATAGTGCGGGTACTTCCTATGGCAATTGTGATGGAAGGGGTAGAAATCTCGGCAAAATCTTCTGTATACCATTGAGCCGTAATCTCTGTCGTTTTTTCATAAAATTCTACGGCTTGTTTGATGTCTTTGGTAATGATTCTTAATGATGTTAATTTCATACGATTTTAAATATAGGACAAAATTAAAGAAGGGTAGTGACAACAGGCTGTCAGTAGAGCTGAGATGAGGGAAAATAAAAAATCCCGATTTTCATCAGGATTTTAGTTTGTATAATTTGGATTGATTTTTTACTGAATGACATAATCCATTGTACTTGACGTATGTGCTGAAAAATAGCCCAAAGCTCCATTACTGATATTACTTGGGGGATTAGCCGGAGTTACACCGCCGCCGTTTCCGTCGGAAATCTGTAATAAGGCATTGTAATACGTAAAAATACTATTGTCAATACACTGCATCTCCACATGAATAGTGTCGCCCACTACCACTTCATGGTCTCTCCCGTCATTATCATCATTGGGAAGAATTAACGGCCGCTGGTTGGGAAGCCCGTTATTCACATTGTCTGAAAATACGTTAAATGTTTTCTTCGTTAAATTGTTGATGGTAAAGCTGAAAAGATAGCGATTACCTAGGGCTAAAGGATCTGTGAAAACAGGTAAAAGTGTATAGCTTTTTTTATTTCCGAAATTAAAAGAATCCTGTACCAGCCCCTGAAAGTATACTACTTCAGGCATCGTGCTTTGGGCAGTATATTCTTTTCCTTCCGCCTGGACCTTCAGAGTATAGGTTCTGCCGGATGCTCCGACAAAATTAGTGGTTTGATATTTACCCTGACCTATATATTGCAGAATCTCAGTCTGTCCGGTATCATCACTTAAAGTAACTTTCGCTCCGGTAACGGCAGGATATTGGTTAGGTTGTGAAACACCAACGGTTTTTGTTATTCTTACGATATAAGGCCCTGCCTGATCAGTAATATTGCCTTCAATGACTATGTTTCCGCTCTGATCGGTAAGATCCAGATCAATTTCTTTCTGACAAGAAGTTAACGTAAAAAGAGATATGAGGATATAAAATATATTTTTCATGATTTAAAATTTGAAATTGTAAGTGATGTTCGGTACCCAACGGAATAAAGAAGTCTGCATGGCTCTGGTAGTTCCCGGATTATTCGGATTATCTTCAAAAGTGATGGTGTAGGCATTTTCCCGACCGTAAATATTATAAATACCAAAAGTCCAGGAGCCACGGAAGCGCTTGTTGGAGCTTGGTTCATAAGTAGCACTCAGATCCATTCTGTGGTACGCAGGCATTCTGTCTGCATTCCGGTTGCTGTACTGAAATACAGTTTGTCCGTTCAGCTCATATTTTCCGGTAGGGAAGGTCACTGCATTTCCTGTACTGTAAAGGAAAAGTCCGGACATAGACCATTTCTCATTAAACTGATACGTTGCCACTATGGAGAGATCATGTGTTTTATCCATTCTGGCATTGTACCATTCGTTATTATTTATCCCGTTTATTTTTCTTTCCGTTTTGGATAATGTATAGGAGATCCAGCCGGTAAGTTTTCCGCTTTTCTTTTTGGCAATAAGTTCAAGGCCATAGGCTCTGCCTTTACCGAAAAGCAATTCACTTTCTACATCAGATCCTGTGTCAAATCCGATTTCAGCTCCGTTTTTGAAATCAATCTGGTTCTGCATGGATTTGTAATAAATCTCAGCATTTAATTCATAATTATTATTGTTGAAATTTCTGCTATATCCTAAACTTACCTGATCTGCAATTTCAGGTTTCACCGTATAGCTGCTTCCGATCCACTGATCGGTCGGGTTTCCGCTGTTACTGTTGCTTAAAAGATGCAGGTTTTGAGTATTACGTGAATATCCCCCCTTTACACTGCTTACTTCATTGATCCGGTAATTGGCTGTAATACGCGGTTCAAGATTGATATAGGTTTTTCCGAATTTTCCTTTCTCTAAAAATCTGCTGTCAGTAAGTACTCCATCCTCAAATGTATTGAATGTATCACCTCCCAATACACTGAAGGCGGAAAGCCGCAATCCGTAATTGACGGTCAGCTTTTCCGTAGCTTTAAAATCATCATTGATATACACTGCATTTTCCCAAGAATATCTTGGGTTTCTTGGAAAAGTACTTACACTTGTTCCGGAAGCACTGCTTGGGGTAAGTGTATGATAAATAGACTGAAGGCCAAAACGTACAGAATGTTTGTTTCCGGCAAACCACGTAAAGTCCTGTTTAAGATTCCAGTCCTGGATTTTTGAATTCAGATCGAATACATTATCATTGCTTTTTAAGCTGATTTTATAATCATAATTGCTGTAAATAAAGGATGTATTGGAGAACAGCTTACTACTGATAATACTGTTCCAGCGCAATGTGGCCGTCGTATTTCCCCAATCTGTTGAGAAGGTATTTCCCAATCCCAGAACATCTCTGCCAAAATAGGCAGATAAGTAAAGACGGTTATTCTTATTAATCTGATAATTGGCCTTTAAATTAAGGTCGTAAAAGTATAATTTGTTGTCCTTATAATCTTTATTGGCTTTCAGAAATAAGTCTGCATAGGTTCTTCTTCCGGAGACAATGAATGATGATTTTTCCTTTTGAATAGGACCTTCCACACTTAGTCTGCTGCTGATCAGTCCGATTCCTCCGTTCACATTATAGTTCTGGTTATTTCCGTCTTTCATTTTTACATCCAGTACAGAAGAAAGGCGGCCTCCATATTGGGCAGGGCTGTTTCCTTTAATAATACTTACATCTTTCAGGGCATCACTGTTGAAAGTGCTGAAAAAACCAAGAAGGTGAGATGCGTTATAAACAGGAGCTTCGTCCAGTAAAATAAGGTTCTGGTCTGTAGCACCGCCTCTTACACTGAAGCCGCTGCTTCCTTCACCGTTGCTTTTAATACCCGGTAAAAGCTGTATGGTTTTCATGACATCTTTTTCACCAAATAAAACCGGTAGCTTCTCAATATTTTTGATACTAAGAGTCTCCGTTCCCATTTGGGCAGTAGAGAGATTTTTGTCTTTTTTAATTCCCGTTATCACTACTTCATCAATAGATTTGGAAATGACTTCCTGCGGGATAAGGGGAAGATCCAGCTTCATATTCTGATCTACTTTGATCTGCTGCTCAAAATCTTTATATCCGGGATTGGAAATAATGAGAGTATAGTTGCCTTCGGGAAGTGATAAAGAATAAAAACCATATTCATTGGCAACAACATTAATCGATGGGTTTTCACTTACTTTTACCGTTACTCCGATCAGTAGCTCGCCGTTTTTTTTGTCTTTCACCGTTCCGCTTACGGAATAGGTTTGCTGGGCAATCACAAAGGTACTGAAACAGAGCGCAGCGGTAGCTGCGGTAATCTTTAAAAAGGATGTTTGCATTAGTTTTGTTTAAAAAAGAAGTATATCTTTCTCTATAGTAAATAGTTTATTGATGTCCAATTAGTTGGAGATAAAGGGAATTAGTTACACAAAAATTGAGTATTGAATAAATTAATTTCCTAACCGGTCTTTTTAATAGAAAAATGTTCGGAAAGCTCCACTGGCAAAGATAATAGAACTTATGTGAAACATAATATTATTATGAGTATAATTTTCAGTTAATTATCCAATGAGTGGAGAATTATTTAATGAAGACTCGTTCTAAAGTTCTATTTTTGACAGACTAAATTTCAAAATCCCTGAAAGCCAAAGCTCATTTCTATATTGCATTCACTCTCGGAATAATGGGAACTCCCATTTCAGCCCAGGTAAAATCTGAAATAAATAAGAAAATTTCCGAAGTGGAATCAGGACTGATGCCGGGTACCCGTTTTGAAGGCGAAGCACTGTGGACGCTGGCTTCCCGGATGAAATACTATAACGTTCCCGGACTAAGCATTGCCGTTATTAAAAATTCTAAAGTAATCTGGAGCAAAACCTATGGATTCGCCGATGTGGAATCTAAAACTCCGGTTACTTCCAAAACGTTGTTTCAGGCAGCTTCTATGAGTAAACCGGTAAGTGTTTATGCTGCATTAAAGGTAGTGGAACAAGGAAAGCTGGATCCGGACGCAGATGTCAATACTTATCTGACTTCGTGGAAGATTCCTGAAAATCAGTTTACAAAAGAAAAAAAAGTAAGTCTTAAAAATATAGCCAGTCATACCGCCGGCTTTACGGTGAGTGGTTTCCCGGGATATGAATCAGGAAAACAAATTCCTTCCCTGATTCAGGTTTTGAACGGACAAAATCCTTCGAATACCTCAGCAGTTATTGTAGATCAGGCTCCGGGTAAATCTTTTCGGTATGCGGGAGGCGGATATTGTGTCATGCAGCAGATGCTCATAGATATTGAAGGTAAAGGCTTTCCAGACATTATGAAGGATAATGTACTGGTGCCGTTGGGCATGAAAAACAGTACTTTTGTACAGCCATTACCTGAAACTCAGATGCAATGGGCTGCAACAGCATATGATATGGATGGAAAAAGAGTTCAGGGAAGGTATCATATCTATCCTGAAATGGCTGCTGCAGGCTTATGGACAACAGCTGAGGACCTTGCCAGATTTGTTATTGACGTTCAGAATACGCTCAGCAATACAAGTAATAATGTTATTTCCAAGAAAATGGCTGAAGAATTTACAAGCCCTTTCTTTGATAAGTTTGAAGGACTTGGCATCTTTCTGGAAAATAGAAACAAGGAAGCTTATTTTACCCATGGAGGCTGGAATGAAGGTTTTTCCAGTAAATTTATAGGAAGTAAAACGAGTGGAGATGGTGTGGTTATTTTAACCAATACCAATAAACCTGATTTTATAGAAGAATTAGTACGATCTGTAGCAGCAGTGTATAAGTGGCCCGGCTTTGTGAATGCAGCCCATCAGATTTTGCCGTTAACGGAGGAGGATTTCAGCCGGAATGTCGGTCGGTATCAATTTGATCATTATGGACTTTTCAGAGTATATCGTGAAAAAGAAAAACTAATGTTGATTACCAATGATATACTGGATCCAATGGAACTTCTTAAAGTAAGAAAAAATACCTATGCAGCACGGAATTCAGAGTTTACGTTCGAGTTTGTAAAAAATGTACAGACAGGAAAGCTGGAACTTGTGCTTGTTTTACAGGATAAAACCGTCCGGTCCAGAAATCCTCAGATGGAAAACGAAGAAAAGACACCAATGGAACTGATTATGGCGGGCAATTTTGATCAGGGCACAGAAGCTTTTCGGAAGGCCAAATCTGACAATCCGGATCATTATTTTCTTTCTGAAGATTTTTTAAATAATATAGGATACGACCTGATCCGCGAAAAGAGAACGACCCAGGCAATTGATGTTTTCAGAACATTAGCGTTATTATATCCCGAAAATAAAGGGGTGTATAATGGCTTGGGAGAAGCCTATCTGAAAGCTGGCCAAAAAGAAAAAGCGAAACAAACCTATCTGAAAGCCTTGGAAATAAATCCTGAAAATGAAAATGCAGCTAAGGCTTTAAAAGCACTATAATTAAAAATGTATTTTTACTGAAGAATTGTATCAGAGTAAAAAGTATGGAAAATTTGAAAAAATGGATAAAGAATAACTGGTCTACGGCCATTCTGACTATTTTATTTATCATTCTGCTGGTAAATACTGATGCGCGGGCATGGCTAATGAGGCAGGTGGCATCTACAGGGATCCTGAATTCCGGTATATCCGAATCTTCTAAAGATAAAGGAAATGATCCGGTAAGGGCCCATGCTGATCTTCTCGTAAAAAATGAAGACGGAAGTCTGGTGAATACGACAGACTTAAAAGGAAAAGTTATTTTTATCAATTTCTGGGCTTCGTGGTGTCCTCCATGCAGAGCCGAGTTTCCTTCGGTTCAGAAATTCTATAATCAGTATAAAAACCACCCGGATATGGTTTTTCTTACTATAAATCTTGATGATCAACCTGAATCCGGTAAGGTTTATCTAAAAGAAAAGGAACTTTCTGTCCCGTTCCTGACCCCTGCAGGGAGTATTCCTAAAGAATTTTTCAGCGGTTCGTTACCTACTACGGTGATCCTTGATAAAAAAGGAGAAATCCGGCTTCATCATGAAGGACTGGCTGATTACAGCAAAGAATCTTTTTATACCGAGATCAACGAGTTGTTGCAAAAACCATGATGACGTTTTTTTTTGCATTAAAAATTCAAAAGGTGGCTACAGGACTTAAAATAGAAAAGACAGGATGCATTAAGACGGAATTATGAAAGATAAAAGCCTACAGACTGGGGAATCACTGCAGGCTTTTGTAAGACGATATTATGGAAGAGATTTAATAAAGTCATCAGAATACTGAATTAATTGTCTCAGCCCCTTTTCTTCTATAGGATAGTGGCCGGCTCCTTCCAGCAGTTTGACAGTGAACGGAGCTTTTATTCCTTTCATGGAAATCTCACTTAATTTCAGGGGAGTCCATCTGTCCAGTTCCGGCTGTGTTAATAAAATCGGAGCCTTATTGTATTGATTAACAGGGATAGGTGCTTTGTACGTCATATAATCCGCTAAAAACTGCAATTGTACTTTAGCCCCCGCTGATGCATCATCTTTCAGGAATATTTCCAGTGCTTTTTCATTATTAACCAATGCTTTCATTTTGGAGACATTTTTCATGGCTATTAAGTGGGTTTTGGATTTTGTTTCAGCCAGTTTCTTCATTAAAGGAACAACAAGCCAGTTCGTACCTTTATACTTGGAAGTTTCATTACCCACTGTTTTATTGTCATTCTGCAGAAAACACATCCCGATCATTCCATCCACTTCATCAATGAAAGCAGATGAATTGTAGATCAGCATTCCGCCGGCGCTTAATCCGTATAAAATCGTTTTCTTGTGATCCCTTTTTGTTTCAGCATTAACGAAATCTGCAAACAGATGAACCCAGTCGTCATAAGTAATATCTTTTTGAAAAACTTCTGTCATGCCATATCCAAGATTATCAATCGCTACGACATCGTAACCCAATTCGGCCATTTTATGCCCGAAAATCATATTAAGCTGTCTGCCGTTGGTGCCTACGCCATGATGCAGGAAGATTCTGTATTTTGAATCCGGATTGGGATACCGGTCCAGATGGATTTTATTTCCTTTCCATTCCCATACTTCTTCCACGGGCAAATGATTGTCTTTGATCTGAAAGTCTTCAGGAAGTAATTCATTTAATAATCTCCAGGCTTGGTTGTCGGACTGATACGTTTTCATTTTTGTACTTTTGTCGGTGATTGATAAGGTTTTATTTTGAGATTTAATTCGTATAAAAGCTGTGGCTAGCAATAAGATAGCCGTAGCATACTTCAGTTTTTTCATTGTGTGTATTTTTATTTCTGAAGCAAAGATTGGAAACCTGCCAACAATTTTGTTTAAATTAATTTAAAAAGTGATTTTCGCTTTTAAATTACTCAGCCATACATTGGTAATTCCCATAAAGCTGGCAATATTCTGCCCGGGAAAACGAAGGAAAAGAAAATTATAATTCTCGTAAAGCCATTTAAGGTACTCCTCACTGGTGAGACCCAGCTGAAAATTACGGAACAGATCGACCGCCAGAAAGAGTTCCTCAGTTTTATGGGTATAGAATTCAAGCAGCTCCCTGTTATTTTTAATCAGTTGAAAGAAAAAATCATAATCAACCGCAATGACTACCGAAGGCTCATTGGCTTTGATTTCATAATTTGTTTTTTGATGGAAATAAACCGTATCATAAGACTTTAAGAACTCACAAAAGCTTTCCGTATGAAACATCACCGTTTTTTCTTCCCCTTTTGAAGTGATGATATTCCGGATAAAACTTCCCTGAACAATACAGTATATTTTTCGGTTGCTGGACTGAAATGCCACTAAAGATTCTCCTTTTTCAACATGTATGATCTCGCATTGCCTTTCCAGCTGATGCAAAATAGTGGAGTCATTTACAGATGGAAGCTTGCCCGTTAAAATCTTGAAATATGCTATACTATCCATTAAGGTCTGTTTGATACTAAGATACAAATTATAAAGAACAAATCACTTTGAAATTCGTACAAAACAGAACTTTTCAGCCTGCTTTCATCTTGTCGTTATACCGGATATTTCTTTTTTTTCTAAATAATCTTCCAATATTATACTTTGCATTTAAGGGCGGTTGGTTCTGTTAATTCTTTTTCTATTTAATGTGCTTTAATATATTATTTAATATATTGTTAATTTAATTAATGTAAATTTTACTTAAATATAAATTTTTGTATTTGTTACTTTAAGGAAAAATCTGTTGTTATCGTCTCATTCTGCCTGAATGTTTAAAAAATGTTGTAAACATCATTCAGAAAAAAGACTAATTTTATGAATCAATAAACAGAATATGTCTGATCCGCTAAGAATACATATCGAGAAAATTATACCGCTCACAGATGAAGAATTCGGGATAATCTCTTCTTTTTTTATCCCTAAAAAATACAAAAAACATCAGTTTTTAGTTCAGGAAGGTGAACCGGTTGTTTATAACTATTTTGTCATCAAAGGGCTTTTAAAATTAGTCTATACCGATGAGACCGCAAAAGAACATATTGTAGGCTTTGCTATGGAAGACTGGTGGGAAACTGATTTTCAGGCTTACTATCACCAGACGAAGGCTGCCATGTCATTGGTATGTGTTGAGGATACGGACGTATTAGCCCTTAATTTGGAGGATTACAGACTATTATGTACAGCATTGCCGAAGATAGAGCGTTTCTTCCTGGAAAAGGCTTATATGGGCTTTATTTCGGCACAACAAAGAATCGTTTCCACGATGACAACAGGAATTAAAGAGCGTTATGAACAAGTGATAAAAAAATACCCCTCACTGATTCAGCGTGTTCCCAAGTCGCTTATAGCGGCTTATTTGGGCGTCTCCAGAGAAACATTAAGCCGGCTGTCTTTGTAAATGTGACCTGCCTCACTTTATAATGGTGACCGGGGTCACAGTCTTTTGTTATCTCTACGCTGCAATTTTGCAGTCTAATCTATAACAAATTCAAGACAATGGAAAAAAGAACAGTAAGCCCATGGAAATGGCAGGACGAGCGAAGTTATTCTCAGGCTGTCGAGGTAAAGAACGCTGAAAGTACCTTGTATTGCTCCGGTCAGGCCGCTATTGATGAAGACGGCACATCCAGTGATAAAGATATGAAATCGCAGCTGGAACAGGCCATTGCTAATCTGGAAAAAGTCATCATCTCTGCAGGCTACGAATGCAGAGGAATTGTAAGGCTGAATATCTATACGACTTCCGCAAAAGAACTTTGGCCTTATTTTCCGATTCTTCAGGAGTGGATTGAGGAAAATCAGATTGAACAGGCCCTGACAATGCTGGAAGTAAACGGATTATTCGAGACTCTGAAAGTAGAGCTTGAAGCTACAGTCGTTAAATAGAATAACGTATATAGAAACAAAGCATCGGCCTTTACCGGTGCTTTCTTGTGTATAAGGACTATGGATTATTTCTATGGGATCTCATATCCGGTTGCGGTGCTTTTTCATAAATTTATCCTGTAATTTGTAATCATCGGAGAACTATGAATATTCAACTTTTTTCAAAAAATGCTTTAATAGGCGGAGCTACTCAGGGAATAGGAGCAGGAATAGCTAAGGAACTGGCTCAATGCGGAGCCAATGTTACCCTGATGGCCCGAAACGAAGCAAAACTACAGGACGCTGTTGCTTCGTTACCTGTTGTCGGTACTGATCAAAAACACAACTATCTGGTGGCAGACTTTTCGGATTTTGATCATTTTAAGAAAACAATTACAGGCTATTTCAGCAATCATACGGTAGATATCCTGGTTAACAATACCAATGGTCCAGTACCGGGCTTTGCCCTGGATAAGAATGTTGATGATTATCAGCTGGCTTTTGATCTGCTGTTTAAGACGGTATGTGAAACTACTTTACTGGCTTTGCCTCATATGATCCAGCAAAAGTACGGGCGTATTATCAATGTTTCTTCACTATCTGTCAAAGAACCTATTGGTAATCTGGCACTTTCCAATTCCATTCGTTCAGCAGTAATAGCCTGGGCAAAAACATTGTCTAATGAAGTAGCCCAGCATAATATTACCATTAATAATGTCCTTACCGGTTATTTTGATACCGAGCGAATCCAAAATCTGATGAACAGCGAATCACAGCAAACCGGAATATTAGAAGAAGAAATAAGAAAAACAAGAGAAAATAAAATCCCGATGAAAAGATTTGGAAAAACAGAAGAATACGGGCATCTGGTGGCTTTTCTTGCATCAGATTATTCTTCTTATCTTACCGGAACCAGTATCCCTTTAGACGGGGGATTAAATAATACCTATTGAGAAGTTACTCAGTCATTAAGTATATGAAAAATATAAACCTTCAGATTCTTTATCTGGAGGTTTTTTTATGAAAATTCACAATGTTTAGAATTTTTAATGAACGGTGTAATATTTACCCCTGATGAGTTGTTTTTATTAGGTATTGAAAAACATGACATATGAAAAACTGGTCTTTTAAAAAATGGAATACCGCGTTAGGATGGTTCCTTTTTATTGTTGCACTGATTACCTATCTCTCTACCATTGAGCATTACCTCAGTTTCTGGGATTGTGGAGAGTACATTTCCTCTGCCGTAAAACTTGAAGTAACGCATGCTCCGGGAGCAGCTTTGTTTCAGATCGTAGGGGCTGTAGCTGCTATGTTTGCATTGGGGAAAGGCGAAAATTATTCGATCGTGATTA
>NZ_JAFAJM010000007.1 GCF_019236175.1 Chryseobacterium sp. | reverse complement strand
CGCGGGAGAGTAGGCCGCCGCCAGTTTTTATTTTATTTTTAAAAATCCTTTATCTTTATGATAAAGGATTTTTTTTTGCTTTATACTTGCCGTATGCCGTACGATGCCATCTATGATTTGAAAGGCCTAAAGCCCGTCCCTATTGATAGTAGCGTCGTTATTCGTCTTCATTCTTCATTCTTCATTCTTGGTTCTTGGTTCTTGGTTCTTGGTTCTTTTCTCATATTTAGCCCCGATAGAAACGGTTACCCCGCAGCAGGGAAAGGAAAGTACAGGCAGTAAGCATTGGAAAGTTAGGATGCGAGGAGTAGAAGTGGATAGCGGGAAATAGCTCCTGAATAATTTTAAGAATAGAAATACAATGGATGAGCCGGCGGAAATAATTTTTTTGATGTATTAATAGTGTTGAAGAAGGATTGTAGTACATGGTATCCGGATTGTGAAATTTTTTATTTTTGAATTTGTAAATTATGTAACTTAGTCATAATAAAATGATTATAAATTCTAAATTAAGATATCATGAAAAGACATTTATTACCTTTACTTTTATTATTGTCAGCAGTGAATGCATATGCACAGCAAGATTTTTTTGCTATTGCCGGTAAGGAAACTCAAAGTATTAATTTCAGTGATTTTCGTACGTTAGAGGTGTCAAAAGTAACTTCCGGGGAAAAAATTTTTACCGTTGATTCGGCTCCAAAAATATTTTCACAGGTAAGAAGAGGGATGATTACTGAAGATAAGAGTTCCTATAATAATTCTCAATCGGTGACGATGGCAGCATTAGCTTATGATATTTCTGATAATAATCTGGTCTATATGCCTATGTTTTCTTCAAATATATATGTTTTAAATCCTAAGACTAAAGATATTACTGTAATAGAAAATAATATAGCTAAGATCACATCCTGTGATATCAATTCTCATATAACCAGGATGGCGGCCGGATATGACGGAAATATTTATGCAATTAATAATTCGGGTACACAGTTTTTACAGATCAGTAAAAAATCCGGGCAGTATGAAGTGAGTGATTTAGGAATTATAAGAGACGATGTTTCTAACGGTAAAAACTCATTTACGAGTCTGGAAACGGGCTTTGGAGGGGATATGATTGCTGATACGGATAATAATTTCTATATTTTTTCTGCTTCCGGAAATGTTTTTAAGGTATCTGTAAAGGAATTAAAAGCAAAATTTATAGGTAAAATTACAGGGATTCCGGATCATTATTCTGTGAATGGTGCTGCTGTGAATGCTAAAGGAAATGTAGTAATTGCCAGTGCTAAGGGAGCTCCTCTATATGATGTGGAACTGGCAACCTTGCAGGCTAAGCTGCTTCCGGGCGAACAGAACTTACATATATATGATCTGGCAAGTAAATATTTTGTAAATGATAAGACTTCCGCTATGGCCACATTGACTCATCTGGATATTTATCCTACAAGAGCTGATGAACATTTTATTAATATTCATGTGGATAATAAAAATGTAAAAGGAAATATAAAACTTACAGCTTTTGATATGGCAGGAAAAAATGTTTTGACTGAAAACCTGAACGTCAAAAATGGTTCGCTGGATCAGAAAATAGATATAACAAGTCTCATCAGCGGAGCATATATTATGAGTATTACTGATGAATCCGGAAAAGTACTTTTAAATAAAAAGATACTGGTGACCAGATAAATGATTTGCTTTGTATTTTATAGAATGAGTTTAAAATTTTATACAATTAAGCCTTCCCTAATGTATTGAGGAAGGTTTTTTAATGATTATTTGATATTCAACAAGTTTTATTTTTCGATATTAAAATGTAATTTTATAAAAAAAATATAGATGAAGCTATACTTTAATGTAGGTTATATTGCCAAAGCAGGAGAATATCTGCAGCTTGCCATTGGTGAAGACGGAGCTTTGGAACATACCCATACTATGTTTTATGCAGATCATGGAGTATGGAAATGTGAGGTTGATTATTTTTCGAAATCAATTTCCTATAAATATCAGCTTGTGGATGAGAAAGGTTCTGTTGTAAGGGAGGAATTTGTTCAGCATCATCTTAATTTTCCACACAATTATAAGGAGTTTATTATTTTCGATGAATGGAATAATAAAAATTTTCCTGAACATTACTTAACGAATAAAATTCTTTATAACAAACTACATGGCTTTATTCCTGAGAAAATGACTGTTTTAAAGAAACATACTCATCTATTCAAAATTGAAGCCCCTGTATATCATCCTGACTGGAGGATTGTACTGTTTGGAAATACAGCCTCATTAGGAAACTGGGATTATGAAAAAGCTGTTCATCTGTATCAGACTGATTTTGGAATTTGGGAAGCTTCTGTAGAAATTCCTGAGGATGAATTTATTCAATTCAAATATTGTCTGTATGATATCAGAGAAAACAAAGTGATTGATGTAGAGACCGGAGAAAACAGATTTACGGCTGCTAATCCACTGGCTGATGTTTTGCAGATTGTTTCTAACCATTATTTCAGATTTAAGGCTTACCAGATGTATCATGATGCAGGTGTAGCAGTTCCGGTATTTTCATTAAGGAGCGAGGATGGATTTGGAGTCGGTGAGTTTACAGATCTTAAAAAACTGGCAGACTGGGCCCAGGAAACAAGTTTGGGAATTATTCAGATCCTGCCAATTAATGATACGACTGCCAATTATTCGTGGACAGATTCTTATCCTTATGCAGCGGTATCAGTGTATGCTTTACATCCACAATACATTGCTCTTGAGAAGCTTGATTTTCCATTACCTAAAGAATTAGTTGAATCATATCTGTCTGAAAAAGAAGATTTAAACAGTCTTGAGCTGATTGATTATGAAAAAATGATTACCGGTAAATGGAAGTATCTGAACGCGGTGTTTTACACTGAAAAGGAGAGTATTTACAAAGACAGGAGCTTTAAAAAATTCATTAAGGACAACGAATACTGGCTGGTTCCGTATGCTGCTTTTTGTGTACTGAGGGATAAATATAAAACGCCGAATTTCAATGACTGGAAAACCCATAAAAAATATATTGCAGGAAAAATAACACAATCTTTTACCACAAAAAGCAAAGACTATGATATTTTCATGCTGCATAGCTGGGTACAGTATCAGCTTCATAAGCAACTTAAAGATGCTGTGGATTATACTCATAGTCTCGGAGTTTCTTTGAAAGGGGATCTACCGATTGGTATTTACAGATATTCTGTTGAAGCCTGGACAGAACCTGAATTGTTCGGGATGGATTTCCAGGCAGGAGCACCACCGGATCAGTTTACGGAGCTTGGGCAAAACTGGGAGTTTCCTACGTATAACTGGGAGGCGATGAAAGCTGATGATTACAGATGGTGGAAAAACAGATTTAAAGCCTTGGAACAGTATTTCGATGCCATGAGAATTGATCATATTCTTGGCTTTTTCAGAATATGGAGAATGCCTGTTTCGGCTGTACAGGGAATTCTGGGATATTTTTATCCTGCGGTTCCTATTGTTGCAGATGAGTTTAAAGCATGGCTGATTCCTTTTGATTTTGACAGGTATTGTAAACCGTTTATCAACAATCAGATCTTATGGAAATACTTTGGAGAAAACAGTGGTAAAGCACTTGAGTTCCTGAAGAATAATCAGGATGGAACTTATTCTTTTAAAGAAGAGTTTGATACGCAGCGAAAACTGGTAGATTTCTTTAAGAAAAATCAATACGGAGATCTTGGGGAACAACTGATATCACTTTGTGCCAATGTTTTATTTGTAACGGAGAAAAGGAATAATGAAATGGTTTATCATCCAAGATTTAATGTATACAACACCGAATCTTACCATTATCTTTCGGAACAGGAGAAGAAAGGGATCTATGATCTGTACCACGATTACTTCTTCAGAAGACAGGATCATCTTTGGTATGAAAAAGCAATGGAAAAACTTCCTGTTATTTTGAACGCTACCAAAATGCTGATTTGTGGAGAAGACCTTGGAATGGTACCTGCCTGTGTCCCTGTTGTAATGGATGAACTGGCTATTATTGCGCTTAAAGTTCAGCGTATGCCTGCCGAAAATATTCCGTTTTATAACCCAAAGAATGCCGGCTATATGAATGTGGTTACCGCTTCTTCTCATGATAGCTCTACATTACGGCAATGGTGGAAGGAAGATCCGGCTTTAACACAAAAGTATTTTAATCAGCAGCTGATTCAGTATGGAAAGGCTCCGGAAGAACTTAGTCCTTATCTGGCGGAAATTATTATGAAACAGCATTTGTACAATGATGCTATGCTGGCCATTTTCCCGATTCAGGAATTTTTTGCTACGGACACTGAACTTTCGAATAAAAATATAGATAGCGAAAGGATTAATAATCCTGCTGTTTTTCCACATTACTGGCGTTACAGAATGCACATCAGGCTGGAAGATTTAAAAGAAAAACAGGCTTTTAATGAAAAAATAGCTTACTGGATAAAAGATAGTGGGAGGATGTAAATTTTACGCCTGATTATCAGTTGTTTATGTATAAATTAAAAGAAGTTGGATTTTATGATTTAACTTCTTTTTTTTATTTGCATCAAAAAGATAGAATTAAGATATTCTGCTATATATTAACCAATTAACGACGATAGAGATGAAAAAAATATTTTTGGGATTAGCTTTGGGTCTGGGCTTTTTAGCCTCTGCTCAGCAATACCCGAATAATGGCTGGGGAGATGATGGTTATTATCAGAATGACGGAGGGTATTATGGTAATGAAGATGACAGAAATTACTTCCCTGATGATTACTATTATAACTATCCTCAGGATTATTATCCAAGTGATTATTATCAAAGTTATTACAACGACTACAGAAATAGTATTATCAATATCAACTGGAACGGTTTTTTTGCTCAAAACAGACTGAACCGTTGGCAGATTGATCAGATCATGAGACTTAATAATCTGTATGCAAGTTTCACAGCCTGGAATAATTTCTACAGATATAATCCGGACCGATGGTATTATGACAGATTCTATGCACTGGAAAGAATTTTAGGACCGAGAGTATTTGTTGTTTTCCAGAATGATTTTTACCGAGGTTCAAGTCCGATTGTTTATTTCCAGAATTACAGAAGAACGTACTATGTACCAAGATATACTGTAATGCCAAGATATCGAAATGTAAATATTAATATTTACAGAGTAGACAGAACAAGATTTCGCAGAATGGACAATCCAACACTGGATATCATCAGACGGGATAATGGCTTCAGAGGACCGGTAAGAGACGGAAATAATACAGGAGGTTTCAGAAACGGAAGTAATGCCAATAACAACGGCGGCTTTAGAGATAATTCTAATAATGGCGGTTTCAGAGGAAATTCAGATAATGGTGGCTTCCGGGGAAATACAGAAACTCCGAAAAGAGAAAATAATGGTGGTGGTTTCAGGGGAAACTCAGATAATGGAGGATTCAGAGGAAATACAGAGACTCCGAGAAGAGAAAATAATGGTGGCGGTTTTAGAGGGAACTCAGGTAATGGAGGATTCAGAGGAAATGCAGAGGCTCCGAGAAGAGAAAATAATGGTGGCGGTTTCAGAGGAAATGAAGGCGGTGGTTTCAGACAAAAATCTGAAGGTGCACCACAAGGCCAGCATAACCGCGGTAATGGAGGTGGTGGCTTTAGAGGCAGTTTAGTTAGGAATTAATTTTCATATATTATATTTAAGTGGTGTGAAGGACAGGTTTTTATAATCTGTCCTTTTTTTTGTTCTTATATTGATTTATTTTAGTTAAAATTTAACATTATTTATGAATTTGTTAATTTAACTTACGTTTTAATTAGTAATCCAAAAGATGTAAATAACAATTAATTAAAAATTTTAAGAGATGAAAAAATTAGTTTTAGCAATAGCATTGATCGGAATGGGAAGTTTTGCCATGGCACAACAAACAACTCCACAGGACAGAGAAGCAAGAAGAGCTGAGATGCAACAAAAAATGCAGCAAAGAGAACAGGATCACTTGGCACAGATGCAGAAAGATCTTAACCTCAACCAGTCTCAGGTAGCTCAGATTAAAGCACTTCAGGATAAAAGAAAAGCTGAAATGAAGGCTGAGTTTGCAAAAAATAAAGAAATGAGACAGGCCAAAATGGAAGAAATGAAGGCCAAAAGAGCACAAATGGATGCCGATATGAAAAGGATTCTCAGTCCTCAGCAATATGATAAATGGCAGGCAGACAGAGACGCTAAAATGGAGCAGAGAAAGATGGCTATGAAAGAAAGAAGAATGATGAAAAAACCGATGAATACAGGAGCTCCTGAAGCGAAATAATAGTTTATAATTTTAATTTTTAAATGTATAAAGGATGGGGTTTTCTCCATCCTTTTTGTATTAATTTTCCGTAAATCTTTTGATTTCGGGCATTTATTCCTTATTTTTGACTGTAAATTTAATACTTATGGTTAGCGAAAAAATTGCAAAATTAATTAACGAACAAATTGCCCACGAACAATATGCCGCTCAATATTATCTTTCCATGTCTGCATGGTTTTCAGGAAAAGATTTAGACGGTATTGCCAATTACTTCAGAGTGCAGAGCAAAGAAGAATTGATGCACGCGGATAAAATGTTTGATTATTTAAATGATGTAGGTGGGGAAATCATTATCGGGGAAATTGCAAAACCTCCACATGAGTTCGAAAATGCAACAGATATTTTCGAGAAAGCATTAGCACATGAGAAAATCGTAACTAAAAGTATTTTCAATATTGTAAAGAATGCCAACGAAGAAGGTGATTTTGCAACAACTTCTTTCCTGCAGTGGTTTATCAACGAACAGGTAGAAGAAGAGGCAAGCGCTTCTCAGTATGTAACCAAGATAAAAATGGTATGTGATAATCCTTCTGCATTATATCTTTTTGATCAGGAATTATCACAAAGAGTATTTACTCCTGATCCGACTGCGTAAGGGGATCAACCTCCCAACAATAATAAAAAAACCGCTTTTCAACAGAATAGCGGTTTTTTTATTCATAAAGTTTTATTTACTGTTCTTTATTAGGGTTCTGTAACCCAGGTATATTCCCAGTAAGGCAAGAAATAAGACATAAAAAAGAATTCCGTGAGGATATTCTTTGGCCATCAGAATAATAATGATGGGAGTAACTCCTCCGAAAACAGCCTGTCCCAGATTGTATGAGAATGAAATACCGGAAATCCTTACGGAAGCTGGAAACCTGTGGATCATAATATAGGGAATACATCCCAGAACTCCACCGGCAAACAAACCTGTTGTAGCATATAATACGGGAAGCCCTTCCGGTTTCATCTGAATGAGCTTTTGTAAAAAGAACCAGCTGCAGATTCCAAAGCAGGTACTCCAGAGCATCAGCATTTTTCCGGCTCCTTTTGTGTCACACATCATTCCTCCCAAAACGGCTCCGAGACTGATGGTGATCAGGGTATAGCTCTGCATGGTAATGGCATCTTTCCTCGCAATATTAAAAAAATCGCTCATCAGATTTGGAATCATAAGCGTAAGAAGGATGGAACAGCCGGTAAAAATCCAGGTCAGCAGAATGGAAAAGCTGATATCCGGCAGATGAGACTGAAAGATCTTTTGCAGCGGGATTTTTTCACTCAATGTCTTCTTCTCTTTCATTTCAATAAAAACCGGAGTTTCTTTAAGGTACCTTCTGAGAAAAATAGTGACGATCCCAAACAGACCACCCAGAATGAAAGGATATCTCCAGGCTCCGTTACTGATATCTTCCGGAGAAAAAGAGGTATTGATATAAAGAGTAATTGCAGATCCTAATAATACGCCTAAAGAAAGGCTGGCTGTGATCATTGAATCGGCTAATCCTACTCTGTTTCGGGGAACATGTTCGGCTACAAAAACCCAGGCTGCAGGAATTTCACCACCGATGGCAAAACCCTGTAAGATTCTTACAATAAGCAGAAGTATGGGCGCAAAATAGCCGATTTGCGCGTAGGTCGGCAAAAAACCTATGGCTAAAGTAGGAAATACCATGAGGACAATGGAAAGGAAAAACATTTTTTTTCTTCCGAAAAGATCTCCGAAATGGGCCATGATCATTCCACCAATCGGTCTCACAAAAAATCCTACTGCAAAAGTACCGTAGGTATTCATTGATGCCCAGAATGAATCTAAGGTAGGAGGGAAGAAATGATCTCCTATGATTTTGGCGAAAAAGATAAATACAACAAAATCATAAAACTCCAGCATTCCTCCGAAAGAGGACAGAATCAATGTTCGGATATCATGTTTGTTTAGCTGCCTTGGCCGTGTGAAAGTAGGCATTTCCATATCGGTTTGTTATTTGTATATTTCACTCTAAGATATACAAAATAATAAATACGATTCTTTTCGGCAGCAGGAAAAACTACTTATTTTTTAATTCCTTAAAGAATTATTCTTTAGATTTTTGGAATGAAAACAGAATTACTTCCACCATTTTCTCAAGCCATGATGAAATTGTCAATATGATTTGTTTTTATTCTGGAACGTTATTGTTTGGTTTTGCTCAGGATAAAGCTTTCTCTCCATTTCTGTTCTTTCTGATTTTCAGCAACATTTCTAATGTTTATCGAATCTGTAAGTATCCATTTATTCTGTGTATGGGTATAGACTTCTTCCTTATACGCCCCATTATGATAATAAATGGGATCGCCCTGTTCATTGTAATTCAGAAATTCTTTCGGTGTCAGATAAACAAACACCTCAAACTGTTCCTTTAGCTGCTCGATGTTCAACCGATTCACCTTTTGGGTTTCTGCCTCGATCTGCTGATTATTAAGAACCGTTTTATTTTTAGGCACTAAGTAAATAATAAGATTTCCATAAGGGTTGATACCTTTCGGATCGTAAAGACAACCATAATCAGCGGTGATAAAATACTTTTCATCATAAGAATATTCGCTGCATTTTAAAAGCATGTCAAAATCAGGACTTTCTTTTTTCTGAGATACGGCTACGGCGGGTTGCTCTTTTACTTCTTTAGGCTTTTCACATGAAATGAAAAGAGCCTGGCTGGCAATGGCGGTGAGAATTATCTTTTTCATTTTGAATTGTTTTCTAGCTGTTCCTATAACATATAATACATCCGTTAACTTCAAAAAACATAGAGTCACTAATAAAAAAAGCATCCTGAAAATATTGATCTGGCTGGGAAGAAGTATCATAAGCTTTTTTATTTCTTACTGATTTTATTGTTTCAGGGAGTTTAATATTTAATTTTTCTTTTTAACCTTTTTTATAGGCTTCATAAAGATCATTTTTAAAAGAAAGACTTAAATGAAACAGAACTAGTATAAATATCGTCTGTATACTCATTATTTATAAAAACAGAATCCAATTCAACTCCAAATACAATTTGACTATACTTTTCAGAAGGATAGGAGAAAAATAAATAAAAAATTATTTTAAATTTCTGATGAATGTACTGAACTATAATTTGTTTTTTATCATAATTTCTCCGTGCACCGTCTTTATTATTTAACGATCATTGCTAACTCTGTATAAATAATTTTTTTGTTATATATTTTCAACAATTTTTCCTTGATCATTGATTAAATATTTTTTCTCTACAGAATTTCCCTGAAAATCTTTATTAATAGTTTTAACGGTCAATTTAGATTCTTTATCAATACTAAAGTTTGTTATTTCAGGGTTATTATTAGCTTCAGGTTCATACAATTCACCTTCTACATATAGACTGGAAATGACTTTATTATTAAAAACCGATAGTAAGTAATATCTATATGGACTATCACCACAATCCATAGGAACAATAATTAAATTAATTTTAGCTGTTTTTTCGAGGGAAATATATCGTATTTGTTCCTCATTACACGCAAATTCTGATAATCCGGAAATACTTTTTGTAGAAAGCCGTTCATACTTAGCATTTTTATAGTCAATCTTCTTATTGTAAGGAAGTTTTAAAGTAGAAAAGGAAAAAGTATTTTTGGAAATCAGTTTCGTATTTTCAAAAGCGATCAAATAGCCGTCATAAATAAAAATAATTTTTCCATCTATAAGAATATATTCACTGGTAGGATATTCACAGCCTTTATTAGGATTAGAGGATATAAAAACTGAAAATTCTGCGGGTAGGGAGATTCCAATTTTTGCCAATTCTTCTTTATAAATATTAACAGTTGATTGACTATACCAATATTTGATAGGAGTAACTTTTTTCTCGAAATATTCAAATGTACATTCTTTACCTGCCTGAAAAGTCTTCTCTTTTAGATTGATTAAAATATCCGTTTCTTTAAATCTATTAATAATTTCTGCTCTGGATTCTTTTTTTACATCAACGATTGGATTTTGAGAAACTGTATTGAATTTAAATTTTTCAATATTTTTATCTATTTCCTCTGCTTTAACTAATGTAGAGGATTGTTCTTTAATAATTGAAGCTTCTTTTTTATGTAAATCATTATTTCCTCCTTTGCAACTAAAAAAAGCAAGCAAAGTAATAGTGAATATATTTTGTAATTTCATTTTTTAAATTTTAATGGGTTGAATCATAATGATTGTTTAGGAACATGTCATTTTCGGCTTTTCTTCTTTTTACTAAACCTTCTGTATCATTATTAGTTATATCTAAAAATTCTTTTGCTGCATCATCATACTTTTCTGATAATAGGTTACTATATAATTTAGGTGCTTTATTATTTTTTAGGAAGTCTGGTCCGCAATTAAATAAAAGACTAACTAAAGCATCAAATTCATGTTGATACAATTTTACAGTGACGTCTCTATATATTGATTTCTCATATTTTTCTACTTTTTCTTCAAATAATTTTAATGCTCTTTCTTTAGAAATCCCTTCTTGGAATTCTTTCCAGGTAATATCTGTTTTTTCAACATCGTCCTTGGTAACATTTTTATAACTTTTATAGGCTATAAGATATCCATAACCAATTGTTGCATAATGTTCAGAATCATCATAAGGCATTTCATAATATTTTTCCCAATCTTTTATAAAGTCTTTCCCTTTTTGAGATGTTTTTAATGTTTTAGGATCAACTCTTTCACCACTTGCTGGTGTATTTGTATTCGTATTTGTGTTGGTTCCTCCACCCATACAGCTGCACATATCTTTAAATCCTAATTCATTTGCTAATTGTACAATACTTTTACCATTGAGTTCTTCAGAATTTTTCACAAAATAATTTTTAGTTAGATATTCTTGAGCGAACTCTCTTACATCAAAGTGAACCCAAGTGGTGGCAAAAGACTCTAAATAAAAAATATCCTTACCGGCGTTCCAATCTTGTTTGGCTCCTGTGTATTTCATGAAAATATCTTTTCTGATTTTATTCATGTCATCATTACTTCTTGTTCTTTGTCCAGTACTCAGGAGATTGTAATGAATATCTATTGCTTTTCCGCAATGATTGGTAGTTCTATCTCTTATATATATTGGATGATCATGGCATCTATAACCTGATTCGACCCACTTTGTTTTAAAGTTAAGCTGCTTATCTTTATCAATATAAAACATAGATGCTCTGTACGCACAAATTAAGCTTCTGTGAATTCCCGGATATTCATATTTTCTATGTTTTTCCTGGATTGTTGTTTTTTGGTATTCTTCACTATTTCTTTCTTTTCCAAAGCCGGTACACGATCCACATTTACATTTAATTTCTCCAAAATCTACGGGATACTTCTGCTGGAACTCATCAATAGCTTTCAATACATTACCACATACTTTTCCTGTTTCCGGAACTTTCATATAATCCCGTTGGAATTGTTTTATCATTTTCTCAGTTCTGTCAGTAAATTCATCCGTGGGAACATTACCTCCAAATCCGGCGAGACGGATATTAATTTCTCTGATCAGTTCACTTTTAGGGCTTCCTTTTTTAATACAGAATTTACCACCACAATTTGTACTGTTATTTAATGTTTCTCTCCCCACTTTTACAGCTCCTTTATTTTCCACCATATCCGGAAGTTTTGCGGTAGCGTATAAAATGGCAAGATCGGTTTTTTCCATGTAGGCGGCCTTTTCTTTGGCTTCTTTTCCTTCGCCTTCAGTGAACTTTACAATGGCGGCAATTTTAAAATAGTTTTTAGGTTTGCCTAATTTGCCTGGATCTACCTTTACAATGAGTTCCCCTTTTTTATTGATAGTTCCTTCTGCTTGGTAGAAGAAATTTTCTTTGGAGAATTTGTCTTTAACATCTTTCCAGTCTTTCCATTGTTTGGCGCTCCAGGCAATATCAAAATAAGGATCAGACTGGGTCATAAAATGTATTTCCACCTTTTTATCTACCATATTGATGGCATATAATTTAAAATACAAAGGTTTATCAATGGGTGAGTTGTAGTATTTTTCCGTATCTCCGGCGTCACAGAAGTATCCGTCCACTACCTTTGGAATGTTGGATACATTGAGATATTCCCCTAAAGACTTATCCCCGTTGAGAATTTGCAGAGTAGGATCTTTGGGGGCCAGTCTGAAATGGAGCTTTCCGTCTTTAGTTAGCCCTCTGGCTTCTATTTTAAGCTTAATGCTGTTGTCAAGGGTAAAAGGCCAGAAGACGCCACTGTTATTTTCAGGGAGTTTTCCTTCTATATTGTGAACGAGATTCACTCCGTTGCTGTCATTATCATAAATCTGTAAGGTAACGTCTTCTCCCTGCAGACCTTCATATTTCACAAAGGCACATACTTCCTGTCCGTATCCGGCTTCTTTGATAACGTTTCCGCTACTTCCGTCATTATCAATCCATTTGGATGTTTCTACTAAAAGTTTCGGTTGGATGACTTTGATTTTTAACGGTGTCGTTGAGGATCTTCCGCCCATCAGACAGTCTATGGTATAGTCACCGGGAACGGTAAATTTATAATTGAACTTTTCTCCGCTTCCTGTTCCGGATGCCGGCCCTGTTACTTTCCATGCAATCGGGCCGTCTTTGACAGGATCATAACCGCTGATTAAAGTTTTACTGATTTCAAAAGGAACTTCAGAACCGGTTCTTGCTTTTTTCCCTGCTTTTATTTCGGTGACCACATTTTCTTTTACTTCAAAATGCCAGTCATCATCTTCTTTTTTAGTACTGGCATTAGCTGTTATACTGTACGCTTCTACAATATATTTTCCGGGAACCATCAGTCTGGCTCCGGGGATCGTGATATTTTTTCCGGTTCCGAGAAGAACGTTGTTAAGGTTCCATTTTACTTCAGCAGACTCATCCGCGGTAAGTCCATAAGGAGAATTATCATCTCCGAATTTATATTTCATTTTTGAAACACTGAAAGACATGGCTGTTCCAGGCCTTACAATTTCAGCTCCATGGCTGATGGCCAGTACAGCATTGCCTTCCGTTTCTCCGGTCATCTTTTTTTCAATAACCTGCCCCTGGTCATTGGTATATCTTGCAATAACGGTATATTTTGCTTTCGTGTTCTGAGGCGTAAAAGTGAGTGTATCTCCAGTTGTCTGCACACCCTCTGTAATGGTATTTTCACTGGCATCCGTTACCGAAAGACTAAGTCTGGATTTTTCTTCTTCCGTAAGATCGGGGATAAAAAATTTAGCTTTGAAAACTGATGGGACTCCCTTTCTGAATTTTCTGTTTTTAGAGGGGTCGATACGGCTTGTAAAATCTGCGGAAGTACATTCCAGATCAAGGAGCGTGTTTTCTACTACCTCAACATCAATGGAGCACGTAGGGTCGCATTTGTCATATTTTCCTTTTTCAAATTCAGGACTTTTAGGTTTTCCATATCCTTCAATTCTGAATTTTCCCAGTCCTTCGAAGCTTTGAGAGAAATCTGTTCCGATCTGCTCTTTAAGTAACAGCCTGTTTTCTTTTTTTCCCTGATGATCACTATACACCATCCATGAAGTGTATTGTTTGTTTCCGCTTTTCAGATTGGCTTTAAAGGAGGCTTCTTCGTCTTTACGGAGATAAACCACTCCGTTTTTATTTTTTGAATCTATTTCTTTAAAAGCGGGTCTGTTTTCTACTTTCGTTAGAGAGATAGAGGTGACGGAAGGATAATCTTCTTTTTTCTTTGGCTGATCCAAAGCAGGGTTTACCATGCCAAGTTCTGCCGGATTGGTATTATCAGCATGGGCTGTACTTACGGAATCTGTCTGACCATGTTTGAATATCGTTATTTTTCCGCCGACCATACAAGGCAGTTCGGATATTTCCGTCAGTGTATTTTTTCCCATGACCTGAGTGCTGTCATAGGTTTTATTCCATTTTGGGGCCGGCGCTAATGCACATGGAAGATTGCCTCCGGATGAAGGCTTCAACGTACATTTTCCAAAGGTGGCAGCAGCAGGAATGAAGGTCTTATCTTCCTCGGTGGCGGCCAGTTTTCCGTGTGCATCATTTAAAACAATGATAGAATGGGTGGTTACTTGTAAATCCGCGGTTTGTTTAGGATTTTCGGCTTTGTCACACACACATTTAGCACCGTGTACTACAAAGTATTTTCCGTCATGATCACTTTTTGAAGCCTGTTCGTTTTTCTTTTTTTCTTCTTCTTTTTTCTTTTCCTCTGCCTGTTTCTGTTCTGCGGTTTTTTGTTCTGCCTCAGGATCCGGAGGTGGGATTTCTCCATTGAGCTGATAGACCTCATCGGGTGGTGGAGTCATAAGATTGAATCCTTTATAAGGGATATCCAGCGTTTGCTGATCGGGACCGGCATGCTGATTGTGGTATTGTTTAAGTTTTGTCCAGTCTTTGATACCCAGCTTTGTTGCGATATCCTGCAGCGTCTCTCCGCTCTGAACTGTATATGGGATGGGTGCTGACATATTCTTATTTTGTTTCGATGGTGATACTGTGTTGGTAATAAAATTTATCTTCTGTTTCTATACATACATGGGTTTCCGCTTTTTTCATTCTGCCGGTTTTGCCGGTGTAGCTGATGTTATGCTGAAAGTCTGCATAGAGTGGAAGAGTCTCTTCGTCAAAGCTGACGTGATAATCATGTTTATGGATATATCTGATAATGTCATTCATCATATCCTGGGCATTATCGATTTTCGGTTCAAAAGACAGGGTATTTTGTTCTTTCTGATACCGGGTTTCTCCTATCCAGTCGGCAGTTCCTATGGGCAGTACTTTCCAGGAGGTTTCATAGGGTCTCTTAGGGTTGAATTTCTGAAGACCATATTCCAGGATTTTCATAAAATGAAGCTGTCTGATAAAGTGAAGCAGTTTTTCATCTGTTTGTATTGCTTCAAAGAACTGAGCCTGGATGTGGTCGATACCATCTCCGCTATAGATATCATGAATGGCTACATCTGTTTTTTGAATCCGTTTCCTGATCTCATCAATATTCTGAATGGAAAGACTGTACTTTTCTATCGTACAGATCAGTGGAAACAAAGCTTCCATATAGCTGTTGGCCACTTCGAGAAATTTGGTATCTATTTCCTGATCACTGACTTTTAAATTCGTTCTGTTGATGATCATTTCATCACTGTCTTTCTTTCCCTGTTCTATGTATAAAGTATAGGAGAGCTTTGCATCATACTGCTCTTTACCTATTTTGAGGGTACACTGATCCTGTACCCAATAGGTCGAAGTAGGAAACAGATCTGGTAGTGATGAGGTCATGTTAAGTTTTTTATTTTAAGTTGTCTAAAAGGTTAGTCAGCAGCTTGTATTTTTATAATATTATCATCTCCTATTTCTTGTGGTTCATTATTAATAGTATACATAATATCACCTCCCTGAGACTTGGACATCATTTTAAAATTAGTGATTTTGTATAATGAAGCATTGATTTTCAATTCATAACTGCTGTTGATCTGAAACTGAACGGCATCTTTAAAAACAAGCATGAAATAATTTGTTTTGTTCAGACTGTCATATTGTTTTTTTATGTCCACATTTTTCTGGTATACTTTAATTTTTTTACCATCTTTTATTTCCGTTAATGAAACAGTTTTGATCGGATTTTTTTCGTTCCAGTCATAAACATAAATCTGATTTTTAAGATGCCTTTCCTGTGAACACGCTGTAAACATGAATGAAATAAAAAAAAGAACAAAAATTTTATAACTAATACATTTCAATATACCCATAGTAATTACTTTTAAAAGCTTTAATATTTAATCCTGGTTTTTTAATCATAGCCTCTACATTTAAATCCAAATCGATTTTGCCTGCAGCATTAGTATATTTTCCTGATTGGGGATCACGTCCCCAGGTGAATATCTTAAAACTTACTGTTGCCGCTTTATCCAGATCCGATGTTATATTTTTATCTGAATCATAAAAAGCAAGATCCCCTTCATATACAACCCAGTGTGAATCATTGAAAACATCAACCAGTGAATTGTAGCTTACTTCGTTACTGATCATATCCGCATCTATCATCATAAGGATATGATGTCCTTTTTGATGGAGACTGTCTATTTGTAATAATTCTCTCAGATCACTATTTGAAAAATAATCATGAACTCTTCCGCCTATTATTGTTTTCTTATCATTGATGCTTGTATAGCTGAGACCATGTGCTGTGGAATTACTGAATCCGCCCACCTGCTTGCCCATTCTCGTCAGCATATCCGGCCAGTTCACCGCTTTCAGCATATCTAATTTACCGCTTTCTTTTCCTTTGTAAATCAATTTGGGAAGACTTTCTTTACTTCGGGTAGTGGCTAAAACCATCCAGTCTACTTCAAACATTCCCATTCCTCTGTAGTCCTGGCTCCTTTTAGGATGTGTGTCATACATTTCAAGAGCTTCCGGATGCGGAGCAATCGTATAGCTGTCAAGTGTACATTCTCCGGTTCTCAGTAAATCTTTAACAATTTTCAGATAACGTTTGGAGTCTCTTTTAATGAGGGCATTATAAAGGGAGGCCATTCCGCATAATGAGCTGCTGGCCTGTTTTATTTTCCACGGATCTTTAGCTCTTTCTTCGGCTTGTTTCTCTACCAGTTTCCGGTCAAAAAATCTAAATCTGTTATGATGCCATACTTTAAGATATCCTTCCGATTCTTCATCATTAATATAAGCCATGATATGAATCATTCTTCCGCAGATGTCTTTTTCATTCAGAAAAAGATTGTACTCTTCACCTGTTATGGTAGAATTATGTTCTATCCATTTGTTTTTTGAGATGCTATGGTATTTATATTTCCATTTGATCTTTTTTTTATCCTGAGGCGGAAGGTTTGTGTAGCCTTCTACTCTGAATTTATATGTTTTTCCGAATACAGCTCCTTCCTGGTTAAAGTTCTTTCCTGTACCATCATTATCGGAACCTTTTTCCAGGGCTGTCATAAGCTTGATGCTTTTCACCTGTGTAGGCTCTATGCCTTTACGTTGGGTGTCTTTTTTTTTGTCAAATTCTACTCCTGGCATATATCATATTAATTTGGGGTGAGACTTGGCTATTTTTTATTAAAACTCAATCTGAGATATTTTCCTTTCTGCTCGTAAAGTACAGCCATCAATTGCTGGCCTTTATCTCCGTTGATGGAGTATGTATATTGATCCGAATGAAGCTGATAGCCTGCTTCATTGATCTGACGGATAACAGACTTCAGAGCCTGTAAAGTTATTGTTGATCCGGAAATGGTGATCATTCCGGATTGCGGAGTTTTACGGGCAGTGGTGGCTGAAATTTCACCCTTGGTTTTGGTGTTGGGGATATTTAATTTTTTTATTTTAAAATTATCTTCATCCAGCTCATATTCAATAAGTATATCATTTGTTTTGGGCTCTCCGCTGATATCTCCTGGAGCTTTGTAAAAAATAACATTAGTGGCTGAGGTCGGAAGACTCTGACCTTTCAGGTATTTTTCAGCTACTTCTTTTTGCAGGCTGGCTATATGGCTGTTAATAGAATCCGATACTTTTTTGGAATCCTGGATATCTTTTTCTGCAAAATCATTGATTTTTTTAATTCCGTCGGTACTATCTTTAAAATTGAATACGTAGTTGCCGTATACATCATTGATGGATGTATATTTTATGTCCATGTTTTGTACAGAAGGATGTTTCATACATGAAGTAAGGTTGATTAATAATAATATAGCTAAAAAATAAGGTCTCATAAATTGATGTCAATTACTACGGTGAATGGCTGATACTTGGATTGATCTGCCGAATTTTTAAAATGTTGTAAGCAAAACATGGCTACTAAGCCGGGAATCCATTGTTTTTTCATGCCGCCGGCTCCGCCGTCTTCCCATCCGGCACCAAAGGTATCCAGGAAAGATACTTTGTCTATTTCTATTTCCACTTTTTTGCTGATCTGATATTCATATACTTTATAACTTGCAATACAACCCTGAATTCCTCCTACAAAAGTTGCAATTTCGTTTACCCAGGGATTCAGCCCTTCCTCGGCGGAATAATAAGGCAGTTTTGTGGAAAACTGGTAAATTTTTGTTGGGCTTTCATTAATATATTTTTTCTCTTTATAGCGTTTTTCAAGTTCGGCTTTTAAAGCGGTAATGAATGTCGTTTTGAATCTGTCCGAATCTTTTACCTCATTGGAAGGGTTGGTTCCGGGGCCAAAAGTAAAAGGCTGTCCCTGTCCTGTGAAGAAATGATTGGCAATAGCCCGTCCGTTTTTTCCAAAACCATCTTCTATATCAGAGAAACCAACCAGCGTTGTTTTAAGCTCAGCTTTAAGATAGGCTTCAGGATATGATTTGGTCAGGTTGACATTAAAGATATCATATTTCGACATTCCGTTAGCTTTCATAACCTCTTCTGAAGGCGCATCACCGTACATCCAGTCATAGCCGCGCCTTCCTTTACTGTTGACAATAACGGTTTTCCCGTTTTCATTAATCCAGTATCCTTTATTAACTACCCCACGGTCAACCAGTATTTTTTTATCTTCAGGATCAGCCTGACCACCTTTTCCAAACCCCTGCAATATTGCTTTCTTCTGGCTGGATAATTCCAGGTTCTGTTTGGTGGCCTCAATGGTTACTTCTCCGGATTCCTCATGAGAAACCTTGCTTAAAGAAGTATAATTGTTGGCAACCTGAATGTTAATATTGCTCGCTTTTTTTAGTATAGCCATGGTGGGGTGTTCTAATGGATATTCTTTATATTATTATTTGAATCAGCAGTTATTTAGGATGTCATTTTTTCACTGTTCAGAATTTTCAGCGATTATTCTATTCTGTTTCTACTGATTTTTATATTTTTTATGATGAGATTCTTTTTAAATATTTTAATTGATATGGATAATCTCCTAAATGGTTAGCCTATTATCCTTTCATTATTTATCACTTTAAAAGCCTGAAAAATTAATCAATAGTTTTAGGCGATTCGATGATAATTATATTCTGGGAAAGAAAAAGAGTATCTCCGCTTTTACGTACAATGTCATACTGCTGATCAAATAACTTTACTGTATGGGTACTTATTTTTTTAAATTCAAGTTTTTTGTAAGCCTCTGTTTCTTTGCTATTTCCATTTTCTTTTATATTGTCAATTAAAAGGCTTTCTGATTGAGGCGTAATGTACTTTTCTAAACTATTATTTTTATATAAAAAGCCTTCTCTTATCAATATTTCCTGATTCATATTTTTTATATAACAGTCTGGAGAATATACTTTGGAAATTCCATTGTCAATAGTCTCTCCTTTCACTACTAAAACCTTTTTTTGTGTGCAGCTTACCAGTGCTAAAAAACTAATAAGGAAGAGTGACTTTTTTAATTCTTTCAACATCGTTTCTTTTTTCAATTATTATTTTAACTTTTGAATAACCAAAAATCGTATCATCATCCGATTTTTCTCTAATTTTATTAATAATGTTTTTGGTTTCATTATCAGACGGACTTTTAGGGGAATTATCTTTGTTTGTAATTCCAAAACAACCTAGCGACCCACCAGCTCTTATTCTTGGCTTGTTATCATAAGTAGGATCCTTTTCATTATGATAATAACCTCCTACATGTATCATTATACTCTTTGCAGAAAAAACTTTTTCTTTTCGATCATTGAATCGTTCTTCTGAGGTAAGGATTTCAGAATTATTTTGTTCAAGTTTATAGGCAGCGGTATCATTATGATGAGGATATACATCTATAAAGACTCCCTCATATTCGTTATTGTCTTTAGGTTCAAATGCACAATTATACACTTCAGCATCTGTTCCTGTAATTTTATTTATAATCCAGGAGTCTCTTGAAACCATAGTCTCAAACTTAAATGTTTTATCAGTGGAGTGTGTAACTAACATTTTATACAGAGGAATTCCTATGGTTATATAATTCCCTTTTAACTTTCTGTCATCTGCTCCAATTAATTTAATGTAGCCCCATCCTGCTTTTTGATTGGTTATTGTTATAATTGGGCCTCCATCTTTTGAATCCTCATTGGTTGCATTATCATTACTGCTTATTGCTCCTCCTCTCCCAAACCCTTGTAAAACTGCTTTCTTTTGGCTGGATAATTCCAGATTCTGCTTAGTGGCCTCAATAATCACCTGCTGGGATTCCTCGTGAGAAACCTTGCTTAAGGAGGTATAGTTATTAGCTACCTGTATATTGATATTTTTAGCATTCTTGATAATGGCCATTTTTTAGCATTTTTAAAAATCCTGCTCCCTTAGTGTCTGGTCAAACGGGTATTTATTTTTTTTTCTTTGAATCAGAGCTTTTGTTGAAGTATAAAAAACTAAAACTGCAGCTAAAATTCCAAAGAATACAGATTCTGTTACATTATGGAAAGGCATATACCTTTGGTCTTCTTCAGTAACTGCGACCTGTGGGTTAATATATTCAGCAATATTATAGACCGTTATTGTAGATATTAACATAACAACAGCGCTTATAAATAAAGGAATCAGATATAATTTCATAATATTTTTTAATGAGAATTTCCTTGTTCTCCGCTTTGGGATTTTACGGTTTTTTCACTCTGAAGTACCATATTTTCTTTTGTACTTACTACGGTTACTTTTTCAGCATATGAATCACTTTTTTTAGCCTGGATATTTCTTTCGTTTTCAGAAATCTCAGTTCTCATATCAGACGATTCATGAATGTTTCCTGTAGCAGTTTGCATGAGATCTTTTCCTGCAGTATCAATCATATTGATCCCTGCATTGGATACAATGTTAACATTGGCCGTTGCAAACATGCTGTTTCCTGCAATGGAAGTGATATCATGACCAGCTGTCATTTTAATATTGTTACCGGCTGTGAAAGTCATATCTTTCGGGGCATTAACGGCGATATTTCCTTTTCCGTCCATGAAATAGGTGTTTCCGCTTGGATCTTCAATATAAATACTGCCTTCTTCATCATTAAAGATTACTTTATTACCACTTCTGGTCTGAATAGATTTGATATGATTGTTGACACTGCCTCCCAATGCTACACTCCCATGAAACATTCCTCCCATGGCAAAAGGAAAATCTGGATGATGGTATTCAAAACCTACCATGACCTGATCTCCAACTTCCGGAATCGCTACAAATCCCCTGTTTTGAGTGATTACATCTGTACCTCCCGCATCGGGGCTCATCATTCTGATAAAATGAGTAGTATCGTGCAACTGCCAGTCAAACTGAACCTGTATTCTTCCCTGATTCAGGGGATCCGTATTGGAAATTACGGTTGCAATTTGTGGCTCCGCCTGCGGATTTACAAATTCAGGTGTCGGAATATACCCCGTTCCTTCTGCGATGGCTTCAAATGATCCGGTGTAGTACCCTCTGGTATTTACTTCATGAGAAACTTCCGTGATCATCAGTTTAGTGAAATAAGAAGTCTGATTACTATTGGGCTTTCTCATTTCTATATCTGCGATACACCCCGGATGAAGAAAAGGAACCGTAGTATTTCCCGAAACGGTAAAAACTTCTACTGCGGCACTTCCTGCAGCACTTTTCTGAGCATCATCCACATTTAGAGACATATTGGCATTGACAGGCGAAGGATTTAAAGATCTCGTTTTATAGATCCCGTCATTCATGTCATAAGCTTTTGATGCAAGCTGCCCTAAATGTTTAATACTGGCTGTAGAGCTTAATAATTTCTCATTTTTACTACTGTTGTAACCGAAAAACTCAGGTTTTGTATGAACTGCTTTCAGTGCTATACAGATATCGCTTACATTACTTCCGTAAGTAAGCTTTATAGGTTTTTCTCCCGGAGGAAGTTTTCCGAAGTGAAGAACTTCTCCGTCATAGTAAAACTGTTCTCCATACGTTTCTGCCAGTCTGGAAAGATAGTTATAATGAGTTTCCTTATACTGAGCGCTATAGTTGATATAGCTCGTATTTTTAGTATTTACTTTAAAATCATATTTGCCTGAGCTAAGTCCTTCTTTAATGACTCTTTCTGCAATAATAGAAGTATTTACCGCCTGATCTCCACCGAAACTTTGGGTATGGGGTGCCGAATCCAGCAGGATGGTGGGACTTTTCCCTTTCAGAACAATACTTCCCAGACTTGCTTTTTCCTGGCTAAAAGCCACCTGGGTGATGAATCCTACAAAAGTTCTTTCAGGACTTTCATTTTCTGCATCTTTATACTTGAAAACAACCGTTAAGCGTTTCCCCAGAAACTGTTGAGCATCTTCCAGGTTATGATCCTGTATTTCTCCCAGCGTATCATGAGCGAGGGTGAGTTCAAATTCATGGTGCTTCCGTATGCTTTGCTGTAGACGGAAATGTTTGAAGTGTTTGATAATCTTACCTTCAATTACAACGTCCAGTTTTACCACACGCTGGACTCCTGCGATATGATTTTCAGCAATTTTATCTGCATTAGTCGTCTTATTTTTCATCGGGTACTTTTTTGTGGTTATATCACTAAAATTAGAAATGTTTTACGTTACTTTAATATATAAACTGTTAAATTTTAAAAATTGTAGTAGAAGTACGATTTTTCATTTATAAAATTTAAACTAAATATGTTTATTTATGAGATCGTATACATTGAATTAAGCTGTTTATATTGAGATATTAACAAGTGTTCTTTTTTTGAAAATAAAATATTGATAAAGAGAGACGAAAAGACCATCCCTAAGAGTAAGGATGATCTCTACTATTTTTTAACAGACAAATATTAAGCGTTTGGCCACAATCCTGTGTACTGAGAAGTACCATAATCAATGGTTTCCGCACTTACTACAAACGTGACCAGCATGTTGTTGCTATCAATCGCATCAAAGTCTACCTCGTGCTGAATCACATATCCGTTCTGCCAGTTTAAAGTAATTAATGTTCCTTCTTCGTGGGATTTATTAAAAATAATTTCTCCTGATGTAGGCTTATATTTTCCATTTAATAAGCTTTCAAGAATATCAGATTTTTCAGTAGCTTCTACTGTCAGTTTGATTAATGCATTGGAAGGATCCGAAGCGACACGTCCTGATACATCTGTAGATCTGGATACGCTGTAGTTTAATTTTAATAATTTCTGCCCTTCTCCGCCGTTGAATTTTAAGATTCCTCTTGAGTTTGCTGCCATGGTTGTAAATTTTTAAGATGAATTAATATATTGTGTAGTGATTGTGTCACAAATGTATATCACTCCACTTAATCTTAAAAATTTTTTGACATAACTTTCACTTTTTGTAGTAGTTCTACGATTTCGTGTCGTAGAATTACGATACCTTTCACTGAAGGGAAATAGACAAATTACAGATAAATAATCTGGGTTTTCAGTACTTTTTTACCCAGTTTTTCAAGAATGTTCCTGTAGCCTTCCACCTGTGCTTCATCTTTTGTTTTTTGTTCACCGGTTTTAAAATCTACAATGATATAGCCTTCATCACTTTTCAAAATACGGTCCGGTCTTGAAATATAGCTTTCTCCGTTTTCAGAGATCATAATATCTTTTTCATTGATAACCGTCCATTTTTCATCAAAAAATTCAGCATAGGTGTTGACGATTTCCTGTAAAGTGTCCTGGATTTCATTTTTTTCGTCCAGTGTAATCTGACCCTCCAAGGCATAGCCTTCCAGTACTTTCGGAATATCTTTTTCGGTATTGATTTTAGATAAGAGCTCATGAACAAAAAGCCCGATTCTTACCTTTTCATTTCTCACCTGATAGTTTTTGGATGGGGTGGCAATTTTTATAGAAGTACTTTTTTCATTAACATTTTTCAGGTTTTGAATATTCCGGGTTTTAAAAGGGGAGCTTTTTTCTTTAGAATATTTTTTAAGCATTTCAGGCTTTACTTCATATAGGTCGAATTCATCAGCATCTTCTGTATTTCTGGTTTTAAAAAAATCTAAAAGTTCAAGATTATTGGCGGTTTTGTTAGGTTTTTGAAGATAAAAGAACAGTTGCTCCACGGGTCTTGTCGTTGCCACATATTGAAGGCACAGCCTGTCGATGAGATTTTTATAAGAATTTTTCTTGTTGAAAACCTGAATTTCCTGATCGTAAGCTTCCAGGTTTTTACTAAACTGATTAATATTCACCGATTGTAAGGCCTCATTGTCATGGGTATCGAACCAATTGGTAAATTCATTATCCCTGTTCTTATTAATCATAGGAATAAAAACTATAGGAAATTCCAGTCCTTTGGACTTATGAATGGTCATGATTTGAATGGCATCAATATTTTCAGATGCCTGAATGGTATGAGACGAAGCTTCTTCATCCCAGTATTTCAAAAATTCTTTGGTACTGGCGCCGGCATTTTGTGTAAAATTAAAAAGCATTTCCATGAAATTAAGCAGGAAATCCGTTTCTTTATTTTCAGCAGAAAATTCGTTGATGTAATATTCAATAAAATTGTAAAGATTAAACCTTGGAAAATTATCCTGTTTAAGCTGTAATGAATATTTTTCCTGAATATACTGCAGGATTTCTTCATGCCCTTCAATCTCCAGCATTTCTTTCATCTCCAGTGTAAAATCAGCCATCTGAATTCTTCCCAGTGTATTCAGATGATACATCATCATAATCAGACAGGGTTTATTCTTAGGATTAATTTCCCATCTTAAATATTCTATTACCGCTTTTAGGGTATTCGAAAGTTCCAAAGTAAGCCCTTTATCAGAAATGGTTTTAATATTGGTTTCTTCACCACGATAGCGGACTTTTAAATTTCCCAGCTTTTGTGAGTAACTGAAAATATCAAAATTACCACGACAAAGAATGGTGATGTCCGAAAATTTGAAACCATTATCCAGACATTCCTGAATATCTTTTCGCATTCTTTCTGAAGTATCATCATAAAACTCTTCATTAGTGCGATTTTCAATGAGGTTTACTTTTACCCTTCCATCCATTTGCGATTTTGGGGTCTGTTCGGCATCTGTTCCAAAAATGTTCCGGTGTTCTTCTTCCAGTTCTCCGGCATGAAACTGGTAAAGTTCATTATTGAAGTGTACAATATTTCGGGCACTTCTCCAGTTGTCTTTTAGCACAAGAAGATCTGCCTGTTTAGGAGAAAACTCTTTTTTGTTGATGATATTTAGCATCAGCTTGCTTTCGCCACCACGGAATCTGTAGATACTCTGTTTAGGATCTCCAACCAATGTAAAAGAGGTATTTTCGGAAGAAACACTATGGTCTCTTAGAGGAACAAAATTCTGCCACTGCAATTCCGACGTATCCTGAAACTCATCAAAAAAATAGTGCTGAAACTGTGAACCTACTTTTTCATAAATAAAAGCAGAAGGCTCATCCTTAAGATTCTCATTAATGAGGATATTGAATTTTGAAAGTAGAACAAGATCATTCTCTTCCTCAATTTTTTTTAGCTCATCCTGAATGTCTTTATTAACTTTTAAAGGAAGAAGAGCAGATAAAACTTTCTCTTTTTTCTGAGTTTCGATATACCAGATAATCAGCTGCATTCTGTTTTCAAGAAGCTGATCAAGAATCTCAAAAATTTCAGATTCTTTATGTTTGGATTTTGAAGAAGCTCCTTTCCGGTAATTGTTGATCACAGATTCTTCCTGTGTGGTCGGGAAAGGGAAGCCGGCTCTTTTCTGCTGATAAAAATCGATGACTTTGGGAAAGAATCCTCCGATTCCGTTTTTTCCCTGAGCAAAATCTTCAACCTCGATATTTCTGGATGTGAAGAGCTCAACGGACTTTGCAGCAAGTTCTGCCGATTGTTTTTTATGAAGTACAATCTCTTTACGGAGTGTATTTTTTATCTTTTCATAATTCGCATCATCAAAATTATTGTTGTTTTTAAGATGTTCATAGTGGATATCTTTAACAAACTCTTTAGCCGAATCATAAAGATTTTTGTTGAGGTTGATCCTTTCATTGTTTTCCAGACTGTAATCTACATAATCCATGAAAGAATTGGAGATTGTTTCGTTTTCTCCGATCTGATCCAGCATTTTATCAACGGCCTCAATCAGAAAAGGTTCAGCTTCAATTTCAAGATTAAAATTTTTAGCCAGTCCCAATTCATAAGAAAAACTTCTTACCAGTCTTGAATTAAAACGGTCGATAGTTCCTATATTCAGTGTCGAATAATTATGAAGAATATAATCCAGAAGTTTTTTAGAACGAAGATGGAGTTCATCAATAGTAATTTTTAAGCCCTGTGCTTCAAATGCCTTTTGAATGTTTTTCAGATCTGTGTTTTCTGCAAAATTACCGGCGGCGAAGTTTCCCAGCCAGCTCAGAATTCTTTCCTTCATCTCATTGGCTGCTTTATTGGTAAAAGTCAGTGCGAGAATATTCCTGATCGACTGCTGCTGATTAGGATAACGAAGACAAATCATCAGAAGTCTCTGAACCAGAGCATATGTTTTCCCTGATCCGGCAGAAGCGTTGATGACTGTATAAGAATTTTGCATTGTTAAAGGTAGAATTGAAACTGCAAGTTAGCTAAAATTTAAAATAAACTTTAACAATTGAGTTGAGCTATTTAACGGTTTCAACCTCAAAACCTCAAAAGAAATACTAAAAGACGTTAACTTGTGGTTAAACTTCTGGTATAATTTAAAAATAATTTTAGCTTTGCTTTATAAAAAACAGCCCGTGAAACTTAAACTATTCTTTTTTTTCTCTTTCATCTTTTTCATTCATACGAATGCCCAAAGCTATATCTTCGGTAAAGTAACTACCGAAGGAGGTTCTGAAATACAGGACGTCAACATAATCAACATCCGGACGGATGAAACCGTAATGTCAAATACAGACGGACATTTTATGATTGCCGGAAGAGTGGGAGATGAGTTACGTTTTATCCGATCAGGTTATGAGCGCGTAACGAAAATCATTTCTCAGGAGAATGTACAGTCACCACTTGCTGTTACTTTGGTGAGAGCTACCATACATATTCCTGAAGTAGAAGTGAAACAGGGAATTACAGGAAATTTAAAGATTGATTCCAAAATGTATAATAAACCGAAAAAGGTTGAGAAACTGTCCAAAGAAATAGACCTGTATATCGCACAAAAATCAGATCCGAGAATACTGGCTGCAAAAGCAGGAGAATTTGTTCAGCCAAAAGGAGAGGGGTTTTATATTGGAAAAGTAAAAGATCAATGGGATGATATTGATTTAACGAAATATCTCAAAGCAAGCCTTGGGGATAATTATTTCGCCAATCTGAAAATAGATAAGCCTCAGATTGATCATTTTATTGCTTATGTTCTGGCAGGAGGTTTTGAAAGAAGAAAAATTTTAAAATACGGTTTTTGCAGTGATGCAGATCTCAATAGATTTCAACGGTTTGTATTGACCCGAATTGCCTCGTACCGGGCTCCGCAGACTCAAAGATAATCTTTATGAAAATAAAAGTCCTTTTCTTGTTTATTCTGCTATATAACCATTTGTTTTCCCAGCAAACGATAACAGGAAATGTAGCTGATGAGACGGGAGAAAGCCTGAGCTCGGTGATTGTCATCAATATGGCTACGGATCAAAAAGTATATTCCAATTCAATAGGACAGTTTTCCATTGAGGCCTCGCCGAATGATGAGCTTAGGTTTGTAAAGCAGGGATTTATGAGGGCATCCAAAAATGTGCTTTCAGATGGTGTAAATCCGTTCTTATATATCAGACTTCATCCGATTCCCAAAGAGATTGAAGAAGTCACGGTTTTCAGAAAACCTACCGGTGATCTGGATAAAGATTCCAGGGCCGTCGCATCAAGAGATAAGGGAGAGGAAGTAAGAGATGCGGTAGGTCTGCCACAACCTGTTGGGAAAATGAGGGAAAAACCGGCAGAAGTAAAACAGGTTTTGTTACCTATCCTTTTAGGAAGTCTGAATGTTCAGGGAATGTATGACCTGATCAGCGGAAAAGCCAGAAGACAAAAGAGACAATATAAATATGATGATCTTCAGGAGCATATTGCCTGGATCAGAAGTAGAGTAGAAGACGAATATTTTACCAAAGCGGGAATTCCTGCGGATAAAATTTCTGAATTTATAGAGTTTTCATTTACCGCAAAACCTTATGTACGTACGTATGTAAAAGCCCGAAACCTATCGGGAGTTTTATTAAGGCTGGAAGAAGCAATACCTCTCTATGTCGAAAGATTAAAGAAAAATCAGAAATAATGTTAAAGAAATCTTAAAGCATTGGAATAGAAATTGATGGTTTGTTTTGTACAACAACATTAAATTCACAATTTTTATGAATAAAAATATTATTGCAGTAGCAGTAGGAGCCTTAGGCTTTGTCCTCGGACTTGGTTTTCTGGGAAACGCCATTAAAAACAGGAATAAGTCTGAAAACACAATTTCCGTAACAGGACTAGGAACTAAACAATTTACCTCTGATCTGATCACCTGGTCCGGGAGTTTTTCCAAAAATAATGTTGATTTGAAATCGGCGTATGATGCATTGGCCTTAGACAGAAAAGTAATCAATGATTATCTGATTTCAAAAGGAATAAAACAACAGGAAATAGTATTCTCATCGGTAGATATTCAGAAACAATTCAGAAGTTATAATGATGCTAACGGGAATTACGTACAGGGAGAGTTTTCAGGATATAACCTGACTCAAAAGGTTTCCATTGAAAGTAAAGAAGTCGCTAAAATTGAAAATCTTTCCCGAAATATTACAGAAATTATTAATCGGGGAATAGAGTTTACGTCCTCTTCTCCTTCTTATTTCTATACCAAGCTGGCTACAGTAAAACAGGAAATGATTGCGGGTGCTACCAAAGATGCTAAAGAACGTGCAGAAAAAATTGCTGAAAATTCCGGGAGCAGTCTGGGAAGTCTGAAAAAGGCGACTATGGGGGTTATTCAGATTACCGCTCCTAATTCAAATGAAGATTATTCTTACGGAGGGACTTTTAATACCTCCTCTAAGGAAAAAGAAGCCAGTATTACGATAAAACTGGAATATGAAGTCAATTAAAGATAGCATATCAAAGAAATAAACGCCGGAAAAATTCCGGCGTTTTTATATATTAACGATAAACAGTATCGCAGATTTCATTTTTAAGTTCTTCCACGTTTTCAGGAGAATAATTCGCCAGCAACCAGAGATTTAAAGATTGTTTTCCTTCTCCGTAACTTGGCTGCACATGAGTGGTATCAATAACCTTAAAATGATTTCTCTGATAGAAAGAATAGCGTCTTTCAGCATCTCCTCCTAAATCAGCAGGCTCAATTTCTAGAATAATATTCGGGTAACTCTCCAACAGATGGCCTATGATATGGGAACCTAGTTTCTTACTTCTGAAGATTTCAAATACTTCAAAATGTTCTACAAAAACAAACGAACTCAATTCCCATACAATAAGGTATCCGATAGCCTGATTTTCATGTACTACAGACATTATTTTGGTCTGTGGATTTAATAATAAACCCATAAACTGTTCCTTATCTCTTTGCTCGTCTACAGGAAAGGTGCTGGTGTAAGAATTATAGATTTCCTGAACTCTATTATCCCCAGCATTAGTAATCGCTACAAATTCCATAATTATAAATCAAAAACGCTTGGCCTTCTGGTAATAAAAATATCTTTAATCCACAATGTAAATGCCAGTCCTAAATAAATTAAAAAGAAAAATCCGGCGGTAGCAAAAGTAGAATAAATGAAAAAAATTCTTAATTTAGATACAGGAATTCCCAGTTTTGCTCCGGTTCTTGTCAGAACACCAAACCATTCTCTTTCCATTTTATGACGGATATTACTCAGCATTTCAAGATTCTTTTAAAAGTTTAAATCCAATACTGCAAGTTAAGCAATTTTTTTCTTCACATGAATTTTTATAGTGATAAATAAGGCTCTGGCTTTCCAGTGCATCTGTTATTTTTACACCGATATTTTTCCATTTGGTGATCACCGAATTTTTTTCCGGTGGAATATTTCTATAGAATTCGATAATTTCATCAGCCGTTTCTTCACGATGATATCTATGGTAAGCGTATTTTAACGGAAGAACCGTATTAAGAATAATAAGATCAATAAAATCTTTACTCATTACTTTGGGCTGCACTTTAGAAATTGCTCCGAAATTAAAATGAAAATCCCAATATTCAGAAGCTTTTACTACTTGAAACACATGGTATAGCTCATCGATATGCTGAGCCTGAATTATTTTTGAAAATAAATTCTGATGCCGATGGTAAAGGTCCGCGAGTTGAGATAAACGGATGGTAGGGAAATTAGGAGGTCTGAGTCTTAGAAACTTGGGATGAAACTTTAAATCGGGGATATGAAATTTTATTTTCATGAATTCAAATTCTCTTTTCCAGATTTTCATCTGCCCGTCCAAAGGGGTATCCAGCCAACCGGAAATTCCAAATAACAAAGCTTCAAATTGTAGCGGGTGCTGTCTGATTTTATTAACGATACTGTAATCGAGACTTTCTGCAATCTGTCTGAAAATATGAGCATTTACTTTTAATCCGAAAGAATAGGCCAGACTATGAAATAAAACCGCTTCAAAATTATTTTTGCAGCGCATTAAACTTTCTTCCAGTTCCTGAGACTTTTCATTCAGTTTTTTCAGAATATTTCCTTCGTGAAAATGAACAGGTATTTTATTCCGGTCGAAAATTTTTTCACAGGCAATAAACTGGTTTCCGCTTACAAGGCTTTCGTACTTCCATATTATATTTTCATCAATATAATTTTTCAGTTCCAAGGCGGATACATTTCTGTTGTTAAGTTCAGGGATTTCAAGATCATGCTGGAAGACTACATGAAGAATGATATTCTGATAATTGGGATCCCGGGAATGATTGTGGAATATCCAGTCTGAAGATCGGAGATGCAGTTCTATATTTCCGGCCAGAATTAAACCGTTGATTTTAATTTTTGCCGCCAGAAAATCAGGACCGGCATCTTTATTCCATCGCCCGAAGTCAATGATTTCAACGGAATTTCCTTCAATATCCTTGAAGTCAAAATTTTTGAAAACCTTATAGTTCCAAAGATATTGAAGTAGTTTTTCCGTCATAAGTGACGATAAATATAATAGAAAAATTATACTTTCGTCGGTTCCTTTTTAAAATTTTCTATAGTCGTTCTATACATTCTTTCATATATAGGAAGAATGTTTTTTAAATCGAACTTTATAGCCTGATCTTTCGCATTTTGTTTCATTTTGGTTAAAAGTTCATCATTGCTTAATAATTTGATAGTGTAGTTACTCATTGCCTCTACATTTCCGATCTCAGCTAGATATCCGGTTTCTCCCTGAATATTTACCTCAGGAATACCTCCTGCATTGGAGCTGATTACAGGTGTGTATGCGGCCATTGCTTCAAGAGCTGCCAATCCAAAGCTTTCCTGCTCAGAAGGAAGTAAAAAGACATCTGAAAGCTGTAAAATTTTATAAAGATCATTAACTTTTCCCAAAAGGCGAATTTTGGAAATGAGATCCGGGTTTTCTTCAAGAAACTGGTTGACTTTTTCCATATCCGGCCCTTCTCCAATGATAATCAGTTTTGATTTCACTTTTTTCTCCACATTCTTAAAGATCTGCAGTACTTCATCCACACGTTTTACAGGACGAAGGTTAGAAACATGAATCAGGATTTTTTCATCAGGATTGGCAAACTGAGTTCTCTGACATTCAGTGCAGTCATCAAATTCAGAATTGTCAATAAAATTGGTAATAACCTGAATTTCTTTTTTAATATTAAAAAACTGAAGCGTATCCTTTTTCAGGCTCTCAGAAACCGACGTTATGGCATCAGACTGGTTAATGGAAAATTCTACAGCGTGTTTGTAACTCGGATGCTGGCCTACAAGAGTAATATCCGTTCCGTGGAGTGTTGTTACCAACGGGATATCATTGTTGTCTTCCTGAAGCATCTGCTTGGCCGTAAAAGCGGCATATGCATAAGGAATTGCATAATGAGCATGAAGAAGATCAAGTTTGTAAAGATTTACTACACGGTAAATCATCGAACTTAAAGCAATATCATAAGGCTGATACTGGAAAAGCGGGTAGGTTTGAACATTTACCCTATGGAAGAATATATTAGGATTGGTAATGTCTAATCTCGCAGGAAGAGCAGAGCTGATGAAATGTACTTCATATCCTTTATTGGCAAGAGACATTCCCAGTTCTGTTGCTACAATTCCGCTTCCCCCATAAGTTGGATAGCAAAGTATGCCTATTTTCATTAGATTATCGTTGTTTTGATGTTGTTGATTTGCTTATAGAAGAAACAGGATCCAGATCTGTTCCCATTCCCGGTTTTAATTGATCATTAACCAGTACCGGAAGTCTGCCCCATATTTTTGTTTTTCCTTTCATGGCATCGGCAGCTGCGTTCATAGAGTCCTCATTGTTTTCATAGGAAACAAGAACTGTAGATACTTTTGAAATATCAATATCTTTCAAAGCATAGGCACTCCCGAATACATTAAGGATCACATTTTGATTTTTTGTCAGATCAGCAAGGGTTTTCTTTGATTCTGCAGATATTTTATAAGGTTTATAAGCCGTTGAATTATCTTTATGGAAGCCCACAATTACTGTTGAACCTGCAGGAATTGTATTGATTTCACCTGCTTTTTTAAGGATTATATTTGATCCCAGTCTGTCTGCAAAAGTCTGATAAGGTGCTTCTTCCAACGGAACATAATATACCTGATTTCCTGTAAGAGGCAGAAGTTTTTTCTCATCTTTTAATAAAGTCAAAGCATTGGAATATAAATTCTGAACTAATGCTTTATGAGAATCATTATTAAGATCGGCATTGATATTCTCCGGATTTTTGGGAGTGTATTGAGTAAGCCCCAGAAAATATTTTGTTAATAAAATTTTCTTTACACTTTCTTCTACTCTTGACTGGGAGATTTCCCCTCTATCCAATGCGTTCTGAATTAATTTTTTTCCTTCAGAAACGCCCTGTGAAAAAAGCATGATATCATTTCCTGCTTTAAATGCCATGGCATCCAGTTCTCCCGGCTTGTATTTATTAGCTACAGCCCCCATGTTTAAAGCATCGGTGATAATTAATCCTTTGTAGCCCAGTTTATCTTTCAGTAAGCCTGTAATAATGTTTTTAGAGACGGAAGCCGGAATTCCTTTTCCGGATTCTAAACTCGGAACATATAAGTGCGCTACCATTACACCACCAATTCCTTTATCCATCAATGCTTTGAAAGGAGCAAGCTCTATCGTATTAAGCCTTTCCATAGTATGGGATACAACAGGAAGATCAAGGTGGGAATCCGTATTGGTGTCACCATGGCCGGGAAAATGTTTAATTGCAGCTAATATATTGTGATCCTGAAGACCATTGGAATAGGAAAGGGCAGAGCTGATTACATTGCTTACTTCCGAGCCGAAGCTTCTGTTACCGATAATAGGATTATTGGGATTGGTATTTACATCTACTACAGGAGCAAAATCCCAGTTGATTCCCATTCGGTGGCAATCTTCTGCTATTTTGGCAGACATTTGGTAAATCAGGTTTTTATCCTGAATAGCTCCCAATGTCATTGCCCAAGGAAATTTGTGTGCTGTAGCAATTCTTTGAAATACCCCCCATTCTGCATCCATTCCGATCATCAACGGAACTTTAGACTTCTGCTGAAATTCGTTAACCAGATTTATTTCTCTGGCAGCATCGTCCTGCATTAAAATTAATCCTCCGATTTTGTCATTGACAACGATGTTTCTTACCTGGCTGATATAATCTTCGCCTTTATTGGTATATAAGGCAACAATAAATAATTGTCCTAATTTTTCATCCTGAGAAAGATTTTTATATGTTTTTTCGACCCATTGCTGTGCCTTTTTTACATCTTCTTTGGAAGCATTTTTCGGCTGATACTGGGCCTTTGCGCCAGTGCTTATCAATGCAAAAATACAAAGTGAAGTATATAATAATTTCTTCATGACTTTTGAATAAGAACAAAAATACGATTAAAAAAATGACGAAAACAAAGTTTTTGAAATTTTTGGTATATGATTTGAATACGATTTATAAATAATAACTAAAATTTTATAAAAAAATAATAACTAAACTTTTATAAAAATGAAAAAAATTCTTCCACTTATGCTTCTTGCCGGAATAGGCTTTATATCTTATAGCTGTGATAATAAAGACGATGTTGTGGTGCAGCAGCAAAATGTAAATCTTCAGATGAAAGATGTTACAGGGACTTTTACAGGAGCCAATAATGCCAATTGGACTATTTCACAAGGGCTTAACATAAAATCTACAGATGTAGTGCTGGTATACCGAAATATGAATTCAAATTCCGGAGCTTCAGCAATCTGGCAGCTTATCCCAAAAACTTACTATCTGACTAATGGCAGAGAATTAGATTATAATTTTATATTCAATTCTCAAAATGTTGATATCAACACAAAAGCCAACTTTGACCAGTCTACTTTAACCGGGACTGAAGCCAATACTTATTTAATCAACCAGACATTCAGAATTGTACTTCTTCCTGCAGGAACGAATACATCCAAAACTGTGAATGCAACACCACCGGTTGATTACAATGATTACAACGCTGTTGTTAAATATTATAATCTTGACGATTCTAATGTTCCATCAACAAGGGTAAATTAAGAAATATCTTTTCAGTTTTTTATAATTAAAAAAAGCTCCGGGAGACTTCTTCCGGGGCTTTTGATTTAATAGGATGGTAATCGTAAATAGACTTTGGCTGAGATTAAATAAAGCCGCTTAAATAATAAAAATAAAAAAGCTTCAGATACATCTGAAGCTTTTATTTTATCTAATTATCATTGTCATCCAGCAGATGTCCAAAGAAATCTTTTTTTGTCTTAAGATAGCCTTTGCTGATCTCGTTGGCAGGAATTTGTAATGGTACTCTTGAATTAAGATGAATATTACTGTCCACCACATATTTTACCTTTTCAGGATTATTGGTCAAAAGGTTAATCTCTTTTACCTCCAGCAGATTAAGGATCTCAATGGCTACCCCAAAGTTTCTGTCATCAGCAGGAAGGCCCAGTTCAAGATTAGCCTGTACTGTATCCAGTCCTTTTTCCTGTAGAGAATAAGCTTTTAGTTTATTAATAATACCGATATTCCTCCCTTCCTGACGAAGGTAGATGATAATCCCTCCATTTTCATGGATATATTTCATTGCGGCATCCAGTTGCTGGCCGCATTCACATTTTTTTGAATGGAAAACTTCTCCTGTAATACATTCTGAATGGAAACGTACATTAACAGGTTTTGAGAAATCTGTATTTTCTGCGACGATTGCCATGTGAGGCATCCAGTCGTTTTCGTTTTCAGAGAAAGCTAACATTCGGAAATTGCCATGTTCTGTAGGAACATTGGCTTCCGCCTGAATTTTAATCATTAATATGTTTAATTAGTTTTTAACTTCCTGGTAAAGCATCTTCAATAACAGAAATATTGGTTTTTAAACGAACCAGATATCTGTTGAGTACCTCGTCATCATCTCTGTCAAGATTTTGTCTCAGTTTTTGAATTTTTTTATATGATTTTTCGAAGCTTTTAAGCGCTCTGCCTTTGCCTGGAGAATTGTTGGCATCAATAGCATATAAATAATTCTGAAGGCTGTATTTCAAGCTTGTTACTTCATCATTCAGCCCGTCACTTTTAAATTTAGGAAAGGTTGAAATCATATTTGAAATTTCAGAAGCGTTTACATTTTCTTTGATATTGATATTAAAACTTTTCTTTGAGCCTCTGTCAGAGTCAGAGCCTTTTGTTTCACTATAAAAACTATTTGACAACGGGGAAAGATTAAGCTTTTCCGTTGCGCAGGAAGAAGTTATTATTATAAGTAGTACTCCAAAAAAAAATGGTTTTTTCATTTCTGTTGCCCTTTTTGATAAAGGATTGGGTTAAGACTTTCATCATTGTACATCTTCATTTGTTTGTACACTTTCATCTTAACGCTACCGTTTTCAATATCAGCAAGCAACTGATCTATAGAAGTTGACAGGTCTTCTTTCTGAGTAAGGAGTACATCTAATTTTGCCTGGCAATTTTTTCTGTGCTCTTCAGAAGCAGATTCTCTATTGGCTTCTAATGACATATGATAAACCTTTAATGCAAGAATTGATAATCTGTCCACTGCCCAAGCGGGAGTTTCTGTATTTATTTTTGCTTCAGGTTTAGGAGTTATATTTTCAAACTTGGTAAGAAACCAGCTGTCGATATATTCTACCAGATCAGTTCTTTTCTGATTGGAGGCGTCTATCGTTCTCTTCAGTTGAAGAGCTTCAGCCGGATTAATATTTTCGTCTCTAATTATATCTTCCAGATGCCATTGAACGGTATCAATCCAGTTCTTTGCATACAAAATCCGTTCCAAACTATTATTTTCAAACGGGTTATTAATTAGAGTGTTAACGTCATCAGACACGTGATAGTCTTCAATGCATTGATTGAAGACTTTCCATGCAGTCTCAGTAAAATTCATTAATGCTGGGGAATTTTAGTTGCTGGTAGAATTATTATTATTGGTAGAAGAAGTTTTATTTTCAGAACCTGGTTTGTCCTCTTCTTTTACTGCATCTTTAAATTCTTTGATTCCTGAACCGACTCCTCTCATTAATTCCGGAATTTTCTTTCCTCCAAATAGTAATACCAAAAGTACGGCTACGATAAGGATGTGTTGCCAAGATAAGGCAAGTATTGTTAGTGCATTCATCTCTTAAAATTTTTACAAAGTTACACTTTTTTTAATATGAAATCCAACCTAATGGATCAACTGGGGTACTTCCGTTCCATACTTGGAAGTCAAGGGTATAAGAACCGTCGAAGTCCTGGGCTACCGTACCTACAGGAGTTCCTGAAGAAACCTGTTGTCCTTTGGAAACACTCACACTTCCTAAGTTGGAATAAATTGTGAAATAACTTCCATGTTTTACAATAACGGTTTTTGTTCCGTCGTTGTTAGCCAGTACAGAAGATACTGATCCCGGGAATACCGATTTAGCACGTGTACCTGATGGTACAGAAATCTTAATACCGTTGTTTTCTTCAGTGATATTTTTGAAAACCGGGTGGGGCTGTCTTCCGAAACGGTGGGTAATCTGGCCTGCTCTGTCTGCAGGATAGCCAAGTCTTCCTCTGTTATCAGCAAAGCTGTTTCCGCTGGCAGTAGAAACACCATAGCTGGTCATTGCCTTAGCTTCTGCTGCTTTTTTCTCTTCTTCTTTTCTCTTATTTAATGCTGCTTCCGCTGCTTTGGCAGCAGCTAGTTTATCAGCAGCTTCTCTGGATCTTGCAGCCGCTTCATCGGATGCTTTTTTTGCAGCGACTCTTTTAGCTTCGTCCCTTGCATTCGCTTCAGCTCTGGCAGCTTCTTCATTACGCTTTCTTTCTTCTTCAGCTCTTTTTGCTGCTAATTCAGCTGCTTTTTTTGCTTCAGCTTCGGCCAGTCTTCTTTCTCTTTCCAGGGCCTCAGCACGAGCTTTGGCTTCAGCTTCAATTCTTGCTTTTTCTCTTTCGGCTGCAATTTTAGCTAAACGTATTTTTTCTGCTTCCGCTTTTTTTCTTGCTTCTTCTTCCGCTTTTGCGATTCTGATTTCTTCGGCAATAATAGCTCTGATCTGGCCCTCAAGGGCTTTGGATTGAACCTGTTTCTGTTTCAGCTCTGCAGTAAGCTTGGTTTCATTCTTTTTAAAATCGGCCACAAGCTGTTCTTTTTGTGCTCTTTCAGCATTAATGGTAGCCAGATCTTTCTGTTGGTTCACCAACAGATTTTCTTTCTCTTTTACAGAGTTTTGTCGTTGAGCAATTGTTTTTTTGATTTTATTAGCTGCATCAGTGATTTCGGCAGCTTTTTTATCCTGATAATCGGAGTATTGTTTCAAATACTGAACTCTTCGTATTGCTTCTCCTAAATTTTTAGAAGAAAGGATAAATGTTACTTTGTTCTGTACCCCTTTATTTTTATAAGCATTAACCAAAACCTCAGCATAATTTTTTCTTAATACAGCCAGTTCTTTGTTCTGACGATTGATTTCCAGCTGACGTAAATAGATATCATCTTCAATGAATCTTTTCTCTTTCTGGGTATTATTATAAACCTTTTCTCTTAATACTAATTTCTGGTTAACACTAGTAAGATAGGCTAAAGAAAGTTTAGATTCACTTCTGGTTTTGGCTAAATCTGAATTTATCTGTGTAATTTGTTTTTTAAGTTCGGCATTCTGCTTTTGCAGTTGTTCTTTATTCTGCTGTCCCTGGTGCAACCCGAACATCAGAATACCTATTAAAAAGCTAAATTTTTTAATCATTTAATCTCAATTTTCTTATAATTGGATGGTACAGAATAAGGTGTTTCCATCCTCGAAAAGTCAAATTTCGTATTTTCCATTAAGATTTGACTAGATTTTGAGCCTTTTATAATTATTTTAACATTTTTTGGAAGACGGATTCCGTTGTATTCATCCCAGTCGCTGTAAGAAATTTCCAGCTCGTCCGGAGATAAAACATCTTTCAGATTCACACTCAATAAATCATAATTGGTGTCGTATTGCAGGGTGATTTTATATTCTCTGTTTTTTTCATCGGTTACAATTTTCTGATTAACATTAGAGACCATTTTATATCCCTGTGCATTTTGAGTTAAAGAAAACTGAGAATCTGAGATCTTTACAAAAGTTCTTCCCATCAGTATTTTTTCAAGAGACTTATAGTCGATGAAATTAACGTTGAGTAAATTGTTGAGATAATCAAAATCTGAATCGATATAAGTTTTGTTTACTTTGTCCTGCCCCTTTATTCCCTCAGGGGTTGCAATACCACGGGCAACATTCAGGATGACCGCTCTTAGATTCATCCAGACTTTTTTATCATTTTCAATATAAATAGTGGCGTCAAGGGTAGGAATAAAGCTTCCGGTTTCTACCCGTACTTTGCTGTCGATTTTGATCTGATCAAATTTGGGAGGAATTACCACATGCTCATAAAAACTAAGCTTGTCTCTCACTGGTTCATTCACATCTTTTGGACCTTTATTGTTATCCGATTGGGTAATGCTGTCTTGTATATTTCCGGTGTCATTTTTAATGACATTTCGGGTTTTACAAGATGATAAGGCAAGAAGTAATACCAAGAATGGGATCCAATTTTTCATGTACTGATCTTTTTCAATTAAAAAAACGCTGCAATATTAACGCCAAACCACACAAAACATTTTGTGTGGCCTGGCTATATTATGTTTATTGATAATAATTTCTGATTTTATTTGGAGAGAAAATCTAAAACCGAATAATCTCCCAAAGAAATTTCTCTGGCTACTCCAAAATACTGGGCAGAGTTTCCGATCATCGAATTGGAAAGATTCCCGTGATTGATTCTGGTATTTTCCTGAATCAAGGAATTTTCGATATTGGAATTCACGATAATGGTATTGTTCCCTAAAGAAACGCCCGGTCCTACTTTTGAATTAGAAATTTTCACATTCTCACCGATAAAACATGGCGGAATGATCAATGAATTTTCAATAACCGAAGAAGCCGGATATATTGCCATTTCTTCTTTTTCATATTCAAGGATTTTACTGTTGGTTTCTACGGTAGCATTTTTATTTCCGCAGTCCATCCAGTCATTTACTTTTCCTAATGTGAATTTAGCTCCTTTAGATCTAAGGTTTTCCAATGCTGTTGTGAGCTGATATTCTCCACCGTTTTTAATATCATTATCCATGATATAATTGATTTCATCCATCAGTTTTTCAGCACTATTGAAGTAATAAATACCAATGATAGCGAGATCAGAAACAAAAGTCTGAGGTTTTTCAACAAAATCTGTAATAAATCCGTAGTTATCTAATTTTACGACTCCGAATGCAGATGGATCTTCTACACTTTTTACCCAGATTACTCCGTCTGAGTTTTTATCCAGTTGGAAATCTGCACGGAATAGAGTATCTGCAAATGCAATTACTACATCTCCCTGCATAGATTGCTCTGCGCATTTGATGGCATGAGCTGTTCCCAGAGGATCATTCTGGTAGTAGATGCTCCCTTTTGCTCCCAGTTTTTCAGCAATCTGAATAAGGGATCTTTCGATCTCAGGACCAAAATCACCAATGATAAAGGCTACTTCTTCAATATTCTCTCCTGCAACTTTAGCAATATCTTCCACCAATCTCTGTACAATAGGCTTCCCGGCAATAGGAATTAGAGGTTTTGGAACAGTCAGTGTATGGGGACGTAATCTGGAACCACGTCCAGCCATAGGAACAATAATTTTCATAAATTATATAAAAGATGTTTTGTTAGTTAGTTTTAATGTTTAAGATATCCCTAAGGGTAATGCTATCTCTTTAGTTTTTGTTTATATCTCTAACAGATTTGTTTAGTATCAAATTAAAGACCAAATTTAATTTTTCCTGACCCGTGACAGGATCATATCTTTCTCAGAATACATCAAAATTCCTGTAAAGATGAGAAATAAGGCGTTACTCATCAAAATATTATAATTGAAATATTTGACAATGATCAGACTGAATACCCCCAGCAATACCAGAAAGAAAGACATTTTTTTCATTCGGTAAGGAATAGGATAATATTTCTGTCCCAGAAGGTAAGATAGAATCATCATAATAAGATAAGCTCCGAAAGTAGCCCATGCAGAACCGATCATACTCTGGTAATATTTTAGAGCTAAAAGGTTGAAGGCAATATTGATTCCTGCTCCAAGCCATGAAATGAAAGTCCCGACGCTGGTTCTGTCTGTTACTTTATACCAGGTGGAAAAGTTATAATATATTCCGAAACAAAGATTGGCAATAACGATAATAGGGATGATATCAATAGCGATCCAATAGGATTTGTTGGGGATGAAAATAGCCTTCAACCATGAAATATTGGCAATAATTCCCAAAGCAACGACACAGGCAAAGAAAGCAAAATATTCTGCTACTTTAGCATAGGTCTTCTTCGCGCCACCTTTATCCATCTGTTTAAAAAAGAACGGCTCTATACCCATTCTGTAAGCTGTGACGAATAATGTCATCAGTACAGCGAGCTTATAACAGCCTCCATATGCCCCTGCTTCTTCATCTGAAATATAAATTTTTTGGATTGATTTATCGAAATTTTCATTCACCATAAAAGCAAGACCGGCGAGCATCAATGGGAATGAATAGCGAATCATACGACTAAACAGAGATACCACGAACTGAAATCTTACTTTTAATATAATAGGAAACAGTAATAAAAAACCTAACGCACTTCCTGCCAGATTGCTGAAGAACGGATAATCCACATTTTGGTGTAATCCAAAACTTCCGGATATATTTTGCGGGATCCAAAAAAATAATGCCGCCGTAAATACAGCCTGAAATATAGACTGGAGAACTCTTACTGCGGAATATTTTATAGGTTTATTATGGAAACGCAGCCACGCGAAAGGGATTACCAGTAAGTTGTCAAAAAAGGCAATTAAAGCAAACCATCTGATGTATTCAGGATTGTCATGATATCCCAGATAATCGGCAATAGGCTGGTTAAATAAATAACCCAATGCAAGGAAAACAGCTGATGTGGAAAATAAGAACCAGAATGAAGTATTAAAGGTTCTTTTCTCATTTCCTTCTTCTGCAGAAAACCTGAAATATGCTGTTTCAAAACCAAAAGAAAGGATAATGTTGACAAATGAAATCAATGCATAAAGCTGTGTGAAAATAGCAAAACCTTCATTCGGGATTTTATAGATCAACAGTGGATTAAGGATGAATAAAATAATTCTTGGTGCTATGGCTCCTGCTCCGTAGATGATGGTTTGTCCTAATAGTTTCTTGTACAAAGTCGAAATTTTTTACAAATGTAAAACTTTAAGTATTCGTTTGGTGATTTTAGAGTGAATTAAAACATAAAATCTTAATTTTGTGGTTATACTTGATTGATAAGAGTATGGTATTCTATATACAACTTCTTATTTCTCAAATCTAATCTCTAAAAAGTAAAAATGAAGACCCTAATCAAAAATGTAAAAATCGTAAATGAAGGACAAATTCTTGAACGCGATATTTTAATTGAAAATGATGTAATTGCTAAAATAGATGCTCCTATTTCTGATGAGGCAGACCAGATTATCGATGGTGAAGGAAAATATCTTTTACCAGGAGTCATTGATGATCAGGTACATTTCCGTGAACCGGGCCTTACCCATAAAGGAGATATTGAAAGTGAATCCCGTGCTGCTATAGCCGGTGGGACCACCAGTTTTATCGATCAGCCCAATACCGTTCCCAACGCGGTTACCCAGGAATTACTGGCTGATAAATATGAAATTGGTGCTCAGAAGGCCTACGCGAACTATGGTTTTATGATGGGGGGAACGAATGATAACCTTGAAGAAGTATTAAAGACCAATCCGAGAAATGTTCCGGGAATTAAGTTGTTCTTAGGATCATCGACAGGAAATATGCTGGTAGATAATCCGGAAACTCTGGAGAATATTTTCAGCAATACCAAAATGCTTATCGCCGTCCACTGTGAAGATGAAGCAACGATCAGAGCTAATACCCAGAAATATATGGATGAATACGGAGAAGATATTCCTGTAAAATTTCATCATCTGATCAGAAGTGAAGAGGCCTGCTATAAATCTTCCTCAAAGGCTATAGAACTGGCACAGAAAACAGGAGCAAGACTTCATGTATTCCATCTTTCCACCGCTAAAGAAATGGAGCTTTTCAGAAATGATATTCCCTTACAAGATAAAAAGATTACGGCAGAAGTATGTGTTCATCATCTGACATTTACCAATGAGGATTATGAAACAAAAGGCGGATTGATCAAATGGAATCCTGCGGTAAAAACACAAAAAGATAAAGACGCTCTTTGGGAAGCATTACTGGATGACCGGATTGACGTTATTGCCACTGACCATGCACCGCATACAGCAGAAGAAAAACAGAATGTATATACAAAATGCCCTTCAGGAGCTCCTTTGGTACAGCATTCACTGGTCGTAATGCTTGAAAACTACAGAAATGGAAAGATCTCTCTTGAAAGAATTGTTGAAAAGATGTGTCATAATCCGGCTATTCTTTTCAGAGTTGAGAAAAGAGGATTTGTAAGAGAGGGGTACAAGGCAGATTTGGTATTGGTAGATCTTAATGCAGACTGGACGGTTGCTAAAGAGAACCTTTTATACAAATGCGGATGGAGCCCATTGGAAGGAATGAATTTCCACTCCAAAGTTACCCATACTTTTGTCAACGGACATCTAGTTTATGATAACGGGAAAATTGCAGAAGGAAAATTCGGGGAGCGTTTGCTTTTTGAAGTTCAGGACTGATCAACCGAAAGACAGAAATGTAATAATGCAGAGCATGGGATAAAAATTACAAAAGCGGGCTAAAGCCCGCTTTTGTAATTTTTATCTTTTTGCTTTATTTCCCATATAAAAGGTAAGTTTTCCACCATTCATTATTTCACTATGTTTTAGCGTAAAGTTTTTAATTTCTTTTCCGTTTAAAAGGATTTTCTGAACATATACATTTTTCGGGCTCTGATTTATGGCTTCAATTTCAAAGGTTTTTCCGTTTTCCAGATTCAAAACAGCATGATCAACGGCCGGGCTTCCGATAGCATAGTCTTCCGATCCGGGAGCTACAGGATAAAATCCCAGTGAGCTCAGGATATACCAGGCGCTCATTTGCCCCGTATCGTCATTGCCACCCAATCCGTCAGGAGTGGCTTTATACTGCATTTCTAAAATATGTCGTATCTGTGCCTGTGTTTTCCAGGGTTGGCCGGCCCAGTTGTACAGATAGGCTACATGATGAGCAGGCTCATTCCCATGAACATATCCGCCGATGATTCCTTCTCTTGTAATATCTTCTGTATCTGCGAAAAATTCATCAGGTAAATGCATCGTAAATAATTCATCCAGCTTTGAAGCAAATTTTTTCTGGCCACCCATTGCTTTGATCAGCTCATTTGGATTTTGAGGAACAAAGAAACTGTAATTCCAGGAATTCCCTTCTATGAAACCCTGTCCGTGAGTGCTTAATACATCAAAGTCTTTTTTGAAACTTCCATCTGCCATCCGGGGTCTCATAAATCCAATGCTAGGATCAAAATTATTTTTCCAGTTTTCAGAACGCTTCATAAATTGATTGTAAATTTCCGTGTCCCCTACATGTTTGGCAAGCTGTGCAATGGCCCAGTCATCATAAGCATATTCTAAGGTATTGGAAACCGAAGTTCCGTTTTTCTCCGCAGGAATATACCCCAGATCAATATATTGTCCGATACCCTCATAGTTTCTTTTGTTAGCCGTTGCTATGCAGGCCTTTAATGCTTCTTTGGGATCACCGTCATAATTTCCTTTAATGACAGCATCTGCAACTACACTTACACTATGATATCCGCTCATACACCAGTTGTCATTGGCATAATGTGACCAGATCGGAAGCATTTTCATGGAAAACTGATCATAATGGGCCATCATTGATTGTACCATATCACGATTCCGTTTAGGCTGGATGATATTGAAAAACGGATGCAGTGCCCTGTACGTATCCCATAAAGAAAATGTAGTATAATTGGTAAAGCCTTCCGCTTTATGGGTATTCTGATCCAGGCCTTTGTACTCTCCATTAGTATCCATATAGGTAGTCGGATTGATGAAGGTATGGTACATGGCAGTATAGAAATTAGTTTTTTCAGTTTCAGATCCCTGGATAATAATCTTGTTTAATTCCTTATTCCAGTTTTCACGGGCTAAATTTCTCACCTGATCAAAGTTTAAGTTTCCGGTTTCCTTTTCCAGGTTCTCCAATGCATTAGCCTGGCTTACAGGGGAAATAGCAAGTTTAACTTCAATGGGCTCATTTTCATTGGTATCGAAATCAAAATACATCTTCAGATTTTTTCCGGCGATCTCCGGGAAGTTTTCATTCTGGTTGAATTTTCTCCAAAACCCTTTATACACCTGTGTTCCGTCATAATTTTTCTGGCCATAAGATTTAAAAGATTTTGAAAACTTTAAGGCAAAGTAAACCGTTCGGGTTCTTGCCCATCCGTTGGTCTGGCGATACCCGGTAATGGTATTTCCATTTTCTGCCCGGGCGTAAGTCCATACATTCTTACCCTCATAATTATAAATTCCTGCCATCAGATCCAGAATAATATGTGCTTGGTCAGATTTTGGAAATGTATAGCGGTGAACGCCCACTCTTGTGGTGGCTGTTAATTCTGCAAGAATATTATAGTCATCAAGTTTTACCTGATAATATCCGGCTTCCGCCTTTTCATTCTGATGGGAAAACCGGCTTCTGTATCCCTTTTCAGGATGAGATGCTGTTCCAGGGTTCAATTGGAGCTTCCCGGTAGTAGGCATGATGAGGAAATCACCCAAATCAGAATGACCTGTTCCGCTGAAATGAGTGGAACTGAATCCTGTTATTGTTTTATCTTCATACCGGTAACCGGCACAGTATTTATAGACTTCACCATTGTATTTTCCGTTGAGTTCATACGAAATCGTATCTGTTTCAGGACTTAGCTGCACCGCTCCGAAAGGAAGAGTGGCACCGGGATAGGTATGTCCCATTTTTTCAGTTCCGATTAAAGGATTTACATACTGATAGAGTTTTTCAAACTTCTGGGCAGAAAGCGATGAAGTAAATGATACTAATAACAGAAAAATAGCAGTTCCCGGATTTCTCATAAATGAATGTATTATTAAGGGATAAAATTAAATAAAAAACAAAGAATATTATTTATGGCATTATTTATAAATTTAATTTGAAGACAATCCGTTCAATATTTATTAATTTTAGAAAAATATTTCATATGAATTTATATACACAGCCAATGTTGCGCGAAGGTGCACTGAAAGATAAAGTAGCCATTGTAACAGGAGGGGGAAGCGGTCTTGGAAAAGCCATGACTAAATATTTTCTTGAACTGGGAGCTCAAGTAGTCATCACTTCCAGAAATCTTGAAAAACTTCAGGGAACTGCTAAAGAACTCGAGGAAGAAACAGGAGGTAAAGTGCTTTGTGTTGCCTGTGACGTTAGAAACTGGGATGAAGTGGAAGCGATGAAAGAAGCTGCTTTAAAAGAATTCGGAAAAATTGATATCCTTCTTAATAACGCTGCCGGAAACTTTATTTCTCCAACAGAAAAGTTGACTCATTCTGCATTTGATTCTATTTTAGATATTGTTTTAAAGGGAACAAAAAACTGTACACTTTCTATAGGAAAACACTGGATTGATGCTAAAACTCCGGGAACTGTTCTGAATATTGTAACCACTTATGCATGGACTGGTTCTGCCTATGTAGTTCCATCAGCGTGTGCAAAAGCTGGAGTTTTGGCAATGACAAGATCTCTTGCAGTAGAATGGGCTAAATACGGAATCCGCTTTAATGCTATTGCGCCGGGGCCTTTCCCTACAAAAGGAGCCTGGGACAGATTGTTACCTGGTGACCTGCAGGAAAAATTTGATATGAAGAAAAAAGTGCCGTTGAGAAGAGTAGGAGAACATCAGGAGCTGGCTAATCTTGCAGCATATCTGGTTTCAGACTATTCTGCATATATGAATGGAGAAGTAGTGACTATCGATGGTGGAGAATGGCTCCAGGGAGCAGGTGAGTTTAATATGCTTGAAGCCATTCCGGGAGAAATGTGGGATGCACTGGAAGCGATGATCAAGGCAAAAAAATCGAATTAATTAAAATTATATAAAAAAACTCCCGGAACTGTAACAATTCCGGGAGTTTTTTTTACCTATCTATAAATTTTGTTATGTGAATTATAAACTTCCGACACTTGTTTCCGCGGTGACAGTATTTCTTTTTTGGGGAACTGTACAGGCACAGGAAACTCCAAAATATGATTATGTAGAAGCATTTAAACCGTTTTTTTATCCCCAGACCGGTACGGAAACGCGTTCGGCAAGCGGGCAGCCCGGTCATGCTTACTGGCAGAATTCAGCAGACTATAAACTGGATGCCAGTTTAAATGAAGATAAAAAGGAAATTACCGGAACGGCAGAAATTACTTATACCAATAACAGTCCGGATAAGCTGGGTTTTCTCTGGCTGCAGCTGGATCAGAATTTATTTGCAAAAGATTCCCGTGGGAACGCTGTTGTTCCATTGTCGGGAAGCAGAAACGGAGCGCATGGTGAAATGTTTTCGGGAGGGTATACCATTAAGTCGGTGAAAATTGACGGAAAAGTGGCTAAATATACTATTACGGATACAAGAATGCAGATTGATCTCTCTAAAGAATTAAAAGCAAAAGGAGGGATTGCTAAAATTACTATTGATTATTCTTTTGTTTCTCCGGAATATGGTTCGGACAGAATGGGGGTTCAGGAAACCAAAAATGGTAGAATCTTCACGATAGCACAATGGTATCCCAGAATGTGTGTGTATGATGACGTTATGGGATGGAATACTTTGCCTTATCTTGGAGCTTCTGAGTTTTATCTTGAATACGGGAATATTACCGCTAATATTACAGTGCCTTCCAGCCATTATGTAGTAGCATCCGGAGAATTGCTCAATGAGAAAGAGGTATACACTAAAGAAGAGATCAGCAGATGGAATCAGGCCAGAAATAGTGATAAAACAGTAATGATACGTCCTGAATCCGAAATTGGGAAAAATAAAGCATCCGGAACAAAAACCTGGAAGTTTAAAATTCTGCAGGCAAGAGATTTTGCCTGGGCATCGTCTTCAGGATTTATTGTGGATGCAGCAAAAATTAATCTGCCAGATGGTAAAAAATCGTTAGCTATTTCAGCGTATCCGGTTGAAAGTGCCGGAGATCAGGCGTGGGGAAGATCTACAGAATATACAAAAGCTGCCATTGAGCATTACTCGGATAAATGGTATGGTTATACGTATCCTGCTGCTACCAATGTGGCCGGAAATGAAGGCGGAATGGAATATCCGGGAATTGTCTTTTGTCATATGAACTCTAAAGGAGAAGATCTTTGGGGAGTAACGGATCATGAGTTCGGACATAACTGGTTTCCTATGATTGTAGGATCTAATGAAAGGCTGTTTGCCTGGATGGATGAGGGGTTTAATACTTTTATCAATGGCTTATCCACAGAAGCTTTTAATAAAGGAGAATACTATAGGAAACAAAATTTAGGACAGGCCGGAAATTTCTTATTAAGTGATAATTTTGAACCTGTTATGGTAGGCCCGGATAATATGAAGGAGACAAGTATCGGAGCATTGGCATATTTCAAGCCAGGTGCAGGTTTGTCTATTTTAAGAGAATCTATTTTAGGCCCGGAAAAATTTGATAAGGCATTCAGAATATATATTGATCGTTGGGCATTCAAACATCCTACACCATGGGATTTCTTCCATACTATGGAAAATGTTTCCGGAGAAGAACTGAACTGGTTCTGGAGAGGATGGTTTATGAATAAATGGAAAATCGATCAGGCAGTAAAGACTGTAAAATATGTCAACGGTGATTTCAAAAACGGAGCTCAGATTACTATTGAAAACATCGGTCAACTGCCTATGCCTACAATCGTTCAGATAAAATTCAAAGACGGAACCACGAAAACCGTGAAAATCCCTGTTGAGGTATGGAAAAGAAATAAAGAATGGACCTTTAAAACAGATTCCAATAAAGAAATCAATGAAGTAAAGCTGGATCCGGATTCAATGATCCCTGATGTCAATATGCTGAATAATAGCTGGACGAAATAACTGAAGAAAGAATAATTTAACATTATTATGATATCAACAGGACTTCTCTGTCGCGGAGAAGTCCTATTTTTGTCTCTGATTGATAAAATAGACTATGAATTTCAGATTTTCAATGGTGTGCCTGATGCTTTCCGTATTGGGATTTTCACAAGACCTTAAAGTAATGAGTTTTAATATCCGCCTTAATGTGGAATCGGATAAGGAAAATTCCTGGCCACAGAGAAAGCAGGACGTGGCAGATTTGCTGACCTACTATCATCCTGATTATTTTGGGGTTCAGGAGGCGCTTCCGGAACAGATGAAAGATATTAAAAACAGTTTGAAGAATTATAATTCTATCGGAGTGGGAAGAGATGACGGTAAGGAAAAAGGAGAGTTTTCTGCTATTTTTTATGACACCAACAGGCTTGAAGTTGTAAAGGCTGGAACATTCTGGCTGTCTGAAACACCGGAAAAACCTTCAAAAGGCTGGGATGCTGCATTGAACAGGATCTGTACCTATGCTGTATTTAAAGATAAAAAATCAAAAAAAGAGTTTCTGGCGATGAACCTTCATTTTGATCATATCGGAAATGTAGCAAGAGTGAAGTCATCGGAACTTATTCTGAAAAAAATTAAAGAGCTTAATCCTAAGAATCTTCCGGTAACACTAAGTGGAGACTTCAACCTTACAGAGGATTCCGAACCGATTCAAATTCTTTCTCAGCATATGAAAGATACTTTTTATCATTCGGACACCAAACATTATGGTCCCACGGGAACTTTTACCGGATTTAATGGTAATGAAATTCCAAAGGAGAGAATAGACTATATCTTTACTAACGGATTTAAGATAAAATCTCACAGACATATCAATGACAGAAGAGAAAATCTTCTGTATCCTTCCGATCATTTTCCGGTAATTACAGACTTGTCCTTTTAAGATCAGCTGTTAGGAAAATCAACTTCAAATCCAATTCCTCTGAGGGATTGGATTTTTATTTCAGGATCATGGCTGAAATACTTACGGAGCCTGCTGATAAAAACATCCAGACTTCTTCCGGTAAAATAATCGTTGGTGTCCCAAAGATTATCCAGGATATTGTCTCTTGTTATGGTCATGTGGTTGTGTTTCAGGAGATACAGGATGAGCTCCTGTTCACGGATGGTAAGGCGTGTATTTCCTAAAGGATGGGAAAGCAGAAGCTTGGTGGTATCCAGAGCATAATCTCCAACCTTTATATAGGTTTCGGTAGTGGCAGATAATGTTCTTTTGAGAATATTTTTTATTCTTAAAACCAATTCTTCAGGATCACAGGGTTTAGTGATATAATCATCGGCCCCTATTTTTAGTCCGGTGAGCCGGTCGATTTTCTGATTTTTGGCTGTCAGAAAAAGAAGCGGGAAATCTTTTTTTTCCTGAAGAACCATTTTCGCGAGAGAAAAGCCGTCAATATTAGGCATCATGATATCCAGAATACCTATCTGAAAAGTAAAATCGGAAGAAAGTAACGGGATAATGTGTTCAGGATTCTGAAACCAGGCTACCTCAAAATTTTCCAATTCAAGATACTGCTTCAGAATCATTCCGAAGTCGGGATCATCTTCTGCCAAAAGGATTTTAATTTTCATAAGGAATGACTATTTTAAATACGGTTCCTGTTTTAAGCTGGCTGGAAACTTCTATTTTACCCTGATATTTTGTAATTATTTTTTTTACAATATAAAGCCCAAGTCCAAGCCCTCTACTGTTGTGGATATTGTTGGTTTGTATTCTGTAAAATTTCTCAAAAATATTTTTTAATTCTTTATGCTCCATCCCTAATCCGTTATCGGAAATTTCAATGGTCAGATAGTCTGCAGAACTGGAAATGTCTATGTTGACTCCTGAAGAGCCATATTTTACACTGTTTTCGCAGAGGTTTTTCACAATGGTTTCCATGAGGTTTTTATGAAAAGGGAGTTCCCGTGATACCTTATTTTCAAAACTAAAGTCTGTCTCAGGATAAGTAAATGCCAGATCCTGTATGAAAAAATTCCAGTCTTCAGGTTGTATGTATCTGCTTTCTTCCTCTGTTTCATGCTGATGAAGCTGCAACATCAGACTTTCGAGGAGGAGAATCTGCCGGTCTATAAGAGGAAGTGTTTCAGGATTCCATTCTTTTTTCAATGTTTTTGAAGCTATTTTTAAAGTCGCAATAGGTGTTTTGAATTCATGTGATATATTGTCGACAACCGTATGAAGTACTTCTACTTGTTTTTGCTGTGTGATCAGATTTCTGATCGTGGAAATATAAAGAACAAACACTCCCGAAAGGAGGGCAATACAACAGATGATTAATAAAGCAAGTTCTTTAAAAACAAGAAATTTAATATTTGAAATTTCAAAGGCGGTCTGACTTCTGACGAAGAAAGTATCCCTTCTCTCCACTTCTTCATTGTCTCTATCGCGCCTCTTGGTAGATGAGGTTTCCCAGCTGCTGTTGCTGGAGATTTTAGGTGTTTTTACTTTTTCCCTGGTTTCAAAAATAACCATTGGTTGATCAATAAGCTTTGTACTGTCCGGAAGGTGGATTATTGAAGTATACTGAATCCTTGCAGAAATTTTATAGCCGTCTTTCTTAAGCCGTTCATTGATATAATGAGAAAGTTTTTTGCCTGCAGGAGCTTTGTTTTCTGTAAAAAGACGAACGAAATCCTTCTTATTTATCTCTTTATTATAATATCTGATAATGATTTTTTGCAGTGAATCATCTTTTATTTCCCGGAGAGCATGGGTATTCTCCGGCTCATCTGTAAACCTGTCAAGTCCGTCATTAACGGATCTGTAAATATCTCTTTCTTTTACCTGATAGGTTTTATACATAAAATATCCCTGTATTCCCAATAAGAGAAGGAATAGAATAGCGAATAAAGGGATGAGATATTTACTTCTGGCATTCATTGAAAACAAAGATAGAACTTTAGTTTTTTCCTAATAGGGATTAACTGATCATTAACCTTCCATTAACCGAATTTCTCTTTTCTAATATGGAATTTTGCACCGCAGGATGAGCTGTAAACGGCTTTGTGTGATTTAAAATGGTTTTAATTATGTATAAAATTCTTCTTTTTTTATGTCTTCCGATTTTGATTTTTGCTCAGAAACAGAAGCTGGAAGGTGTAATCGTTAATGCTGAAAATAAAAGACTTTCAGCGGTGAGTATCGAGTTGTATGATGGCCGGGAAAAATTAATCAGGACATTAAAAACGGATGATCAGGGAAATTTCTTCATAGAAGGGATTTCGGAGCAGAATATCAAATTACTGATTAAGAATCAGGGGTATGCTGTTGTTGAAGAAAAACTGGATCTGGAAAAAATAAAAGATCTCCATATTGTGCTGAAAAAAGACTCACACGAAATAGAAGGTATAGTTATGACTAAAAAGAAACCTTTGGTGAAAAGAAAAGTTGACCGTCTTGAGTTGAATGTGGAAAATTCTAATATTTCCTCATTAAATGCCTGGGAAATTTTAAAAAATACGCCCAATGTTACTGTGAATAACAATGTGATTGCCGTAAAAGGAAGTACCGGAATTCTGGTAACAATTAACGACAAAAAGATAATGCTTACCGGCGATGAACTTAAAAATCTTTTAGAAAATACTCAGGGTGACGAAATCAAATCAGTAGAGGTTATTACCAATCCGCCGGCGAAATATGAAGCTTCAGGAAGTGCTGTCCTCAATATTATCATGAAAAAAAATAAAATAGAAGGATACCGTGGAATTGTATCCTCCAAATATATACAGACGCAATATGCAAAGGCTGTATTCGGGGTTTCCCAATATTATAAAAAAGATAAACTTTCTCTCATGGCCAGCTATTACAGAGGAATGGGAACATATTACAGGGAAGGTACAGATTATGTCAATTACCAGGAAAGCCAGACGAAATGGATCAGTACAATGAACAGAAAGGATAAAAACAATAGCCAGAATACTTTAAACTTTAATGCAGAATATGCGCTGGACAGTCTTACCGGCATCAGTCTCAATTATTCAGGTTTTTTTGCGCCGAAATCTTTTGGAACGTATAATGTCCCTACAGTAATTTATAATCATCAGGATATTATAGAGTCTGATTATACAACAATTAATGATCATCAATCGAGAACCATTAACAATGCGGTGAGCTTTCAGATTGATAGAAAATTTAATAAAAAAAGTAGTTTGTCGTGGGTTAATTATTTTACAACCAATAACGCAGATAAATACCAAAGCGTAATTACCTCTCTGAATTTTGCAGGCCAGCCTCCCCGTGAAGAAAATTTTTTGACTCAGAATAATACTGATGTTAAGCTTTATTCCACTCAGGCAGATTATCAGTGGAAAAATGAAAAAATTGAATGGGAATCGGGAGCGAAATATAGTTTCGTGAAAACAAACAGTAGACTGGCTTTTTCTGATAATGAAAATGAAGTACTGCAATACAGACCCGATAAAAGCAGCATTTTCGATTACAAAGAACACAACTTAGCCTTCTATTCTTCTTTAGGTTATACGCTCGGAAAATGGAATTTCAAAGCCGGACTTCGTGCAGAAATGACAGATCTCGAAGGTGTGGTTTCTGAACCCTCTGATCGTAATAAAAATAAATACTGGAATCTTTTTCCTACCATGTACGCTCAGTATACCACAGAAAACAAGCAGGAATTTGGCATTTCTTATGGAAAGCGCATCAGCAGACCTACCTATTCATGGCTGAATCCTGCAAAATCCTACTATAATCTTTTTTCTTATTATCAGGGGGACCCGAAATTGAAAGCGACAATTATCCACAATCTGAATTTTACCTACTCCTGGAAAGAATGGAATCTGGATCTGTATTATCGTAAAGAGATTTATCCTTCCATGGAAATTTCCTACCAGCAACCCAGTACCAATAGTCTGATCTACTATTTTACAAACATAGAGAAAGGAGAAGCTTTTGGATTAAGCTTATATAAGAGTTTCCAGATTAAACCATGGTGGACCCTCATTGTATCAGAAAATCTTGAGCATAATGAAAATTATTTTAAAGGTACGGACGGACTGCTGTACAAAAATAAAGTTTGGAATTTGGTTTCCAATATTTCTACAAGTCTGACGCTGGATAAAAACGTCGACTGGAAAATGGAGGTCGGACATCGCTATTATTCTCCCGGAATACAGGGTACTTTCCGGATCTCAGGTGCTTGGGCAGCTTATTTTGTGATGAACAGGAAGTTCTTTCATAAAAAACTGGATGCCGGTTTTATATTTAATGATATATTCAGAACTATGGGACAGAAGGTGAGTACGCAGTATGCTAATCAGGACAATTATTTTTTAGATTACAGCGATACACAAGGTTTTACACTCTCTTTGAAATTCAATTTTGGAAATCAGGCCGTAAAAAATGCTAAAACAATAAAAAAGACAGACGAACAAGACCGCCTGTAGCAAATTGTAAATAAAAACTAATATCCATAAAACATTGCTATAAAAGAAATTGCTGTTCAATGTCACATTTTCGCTATTTTTGATACCAATCTTAAAAAAGATAGTTATGAAGAGAGTATTTTCTGGGGTGATGATCATAGTGTCCGTATTGCAAATGTCTGCTCAAGAGTTATATATGCCAAGGAATATTAAAAGAGCTTTCGACAGAGGAACGCGTGATATTTCCGGAGCGCCGGGGAAAAATTACTGGCAGAATAAAGGAATTTATAATGTAGATGTAAAAGTAGATGCCGGTACAAAAGTAGTTTCCGGAAAAGAAACAATCGTATATACCAATAACAGTCCGGATACTCTGAATGAGCTGGCAATAAGGTTTGTGAACAACCTTCATAAACCACAGTCTCCAAGATCCGGTTTTGTTTCTAAAGATTTTTTGTCTTCAGGGCTTAAAATCAAATCATTTATTGTAAATGGAGAAAAATATGACATTGATAGTGATGACTGGGGAACAGTCGAAAAAGTGAAGCTGAAATCTGCTTTAAAATCAAAATCAAAAGCTGAGGTAAAAATAGAATGGGAATATCCGCTTTCCGTGCAGAGTGGAAGAGAGGGGCAAATAGATCCTGAAACTTTTTATGTAGCTTATTCTTTCCCAAGGATTTCCGTATATGATGATTATAACGGATGGGATATGCTTCCGCATTCAGACAGACAGGAATTTTATAATGACTTTAATGATTATAGCTTCGCAATCACGGCTCCCAAGAATTATGTGGTATGGGCAACTGGTGATTTTCTAAACCCTGAAGCCGTACTTCAGCCGGAATATTTGAAGAGATATAAAGCTTCCCTGAAAAGCGATAAGGTAATGAGTATTGCCAATGAGCAGGAAATGAAATCCGGAAAAGTAACCAAACAGAACAAATGGAATGTATGGAAATTCAAAGCCAGTCATATTACCGATTTCTGTTTCGCTTTGAGTAATCACTATGTATGGGATGCCGCAAGTGTTCAGCTGAAATCCAAAAGAGCCAGCGTTCAGGCAGGATATAAAGCCGGAGCGAAAGACTTTGAGCATTATGTAGACTGGATGCGTTATAATCTCGACTGGTTTTCGAAAAACTGGCCGGGTGTGGAATATCCTTATAATGTAATGACCGCTATCCAGGGATATGCTGATATGGAATATCCAATGATGATTAATGATACAAGTATTCCTGATGATCTTAAAGATGCAAGACTGACGGCAGATCATGAGATCGCCCATACTTATTTCCCTTTTTATATGGGAATCAATGAAACGAGATATGCTTTTATGGATGAAGGCTGGGCTACAACATTGGAGTATCTGATAGGAATTGATGAAAACGGAGAAGCTGGGGCAAAAGAGTTCTATAAAAATTTTCGTGTAAAAAAATGGATTACTGATCCGTCTGCAGAACAAGATCAACCGGTGATTACCATGAGTACCCAGGTGAGTGGTGCAGGATATGGAAATAACTCTTATGTAAAAGCGTCTTTATCTTATCTTGCTTTAAAAGATTATCTGGGAGACGACCTTTTTAAAAAAGCTTTACATCATTATATGGATAACTGGAATGGTAAACATCCTGTTCCATGGGATTATTTCAATTCGATGAACTCCGGTTCCGGAAAAAATCTGAACTGGTTTTTCCATAACTGGTTTTATACCAATAACTATATTGATTTAAAAGTAACAGGAGCTTCTCAGATGAATGATATGCTTACTGTGAACGTAGCCAATGTAGGTGGATTTGCAATTCCGTTTGATGCACTATTGAATTATCAGGACGGAACTACGGAAAAACTGCACTTCTCACCTTCGGTATGGGAAAAAAATCAGAAAATGACTGATCTTGTGATTCCTATCAAGAAGAAAGTGAAATCAGTGCAACTGGATGGTGATATCTTTATGGATTATACCCCGGAAGATAACAGCAAAACATTATAAAGTAAAAAGCCTTCAACAATCTGAAGGCTTTTTTATTTAAAAATAGGCAGTTAGTCTGAGACCTAAAGTTATATAGTTGATTCTTTCTTTTGCGATCAGATGATTAAGTTCTTCGTTGAGCTCATCACTTTCTTTAATTTCATCACTGAAATGATAACGAATAGTAGATTTGACCTGATTATATTCGCTGTATAAAGTGAGTCCCAATCCCGGGTTAAATTTATAGGTCACGGAAGCTCCCGTATTCCAGCGGAAAGCCGGTTTGGGTTTGTATCTGGCTATGGGAAGCTCATGGGTAGGAGTATCTATATCATCGCTTTTTATAAAGACTTTTCCACTGGCTGTCGCAGAATATCCGGCCGTAGCTTTTAAGGTAACCTGCCATTTATCTGAAAACTCATGAGAAAAATAAGGTCCTATTCCTGCACTTAAGAAGCCCAGAGACTGGGTGATAATGCTGTAGTTTCCGAAATTTTCATCATTGTCTAAAGACTCCTTTATAGGTTTTACAGGAAAGCTGCTGAAACTGAAATCTCCTCCTACACCCCATTTTTTTGAAAAGAAATAAGCTCCCTCAAGCCCGCCTTCAAAACCAACCTGTTTCCGGTTGTCAAGATCAGATTCTTTAAGGAAATTGGTAGTTCCTAATGCCGCTCCGAATTTTATGGCAAGAAAAGAAGGGTAGTCATTTCCCTGGATTCTGGATAAAATACTTAAATTATCTCCTTTGTTTTTATATATTTTGTCAATAAAGAAATATCCTAATTCTGTTGAAATAATACCAATTCCTGCCCCTGCAAGAACATCCGGAAGCCAGTGTCTGTTGTTAAGATTTCTTCCAAGACCTGTAAAGGTCGCAGCACTATAACCGGCAATACTGTAAGCAGGATTTACCATGCCATATTCCTTATGTAGAAAGCTTGCATTGGTGAAAGCCATGGCAGCATGCCCCGACGGAAACGAATTATTTTTAGATCCATCCGGTCTTTCCACTTTTGCCGTATATTTTATAGAGTTGACCAGGATTCCCATAATGGCTAAACTTGTCACATAAGAAAGTGTGGCTCTTCCCAGGTTATTTCTTCCTTTTACTCCGGCAAGCTTTAATCCGTAAACAGTGGCTGCAGGGGCATATTGTAAATAATCATCATATCTTGCTTTGAAAGTCGGAAGGTAGCGGTTGCGGACTTCTCTGATGTTTTCTTTTTCACCCCATGTGGCCGCGGCAGCAGTAAAAAGTAAGGCAGGAGCTACTGATTTTTTGACCCATTCTTTTTGGAAAAAGGGTGTTTTATTCTCAATAAGTGTTGGTGTTTCTGCATTGATTAGTGCAATGTCTTTTTCAAGATTACGAGATTGTAATGTATCTTGTGCTTTATAGCAGCTTAAATGCAATAAAAAGCTCGCTGCTAATATTATTTTTTTCATCCCTATTTTAAAATCGTGTAAAAATAAAAAAAAAATCCATCTCTGGGTAGAGATGAATTTTTTATAACGAAAAAATTATTTCGCTGATATTGAAGTGATTATTGTTAATAGAGTCTTAACCCTGATCTTGGTCCGGATGCAGAAACTACAGCCTGCATTCTCTGTCTCTGATTAGTGGTAAACATCACCATAATTTTATCATCTACATAGTCCATATAATTCATGAATATCTGAGAACGGCTTACTCCGCCACATGCACGGCTAAGAGGGTAAGTAGGAGTTCCGTAGTTTGGACCGGGAGAAAGCGGAGTATCATCAGAATAGTCAGTCTGACATCCTGTATTAGACGATCCCCAAAGGTGTGGAAGATTCAAGTAATGTCCTACCTCATGAGTTGCGGTTCTTCCTAAGTTGAATGGTGCTGAGGTACCGGAACCCGTCCCTATATAAGGTGCTCCGATAACAACTCCGTCTAAAGAAGCCGAGATCGTTCCGGGATAATATGCATATCCAAGAGTCCCGTTAGTCATTTTATTAACAATCCATATATTCAGGTAATTGTCAGGTGACGTAGCTGCAATCCCTGTAGTAGCTGATTTCATTTTATTTTCATCAGGATTCCAAAGTGTAACACTGCTTTGTTTTCTGACTGTTTTTGCCAATTTGAACCTGATCTTTGTATCTCCCGCTTTTACAGGAACAAATTCTGAAGGTGTATTGCTGTTATCTGCATTGGTGGCCCCATAATCTCTGTTTAAAACATCAATCTGTGACTGTAATCTTGCGTCAGATACATTCTCACCGCTCGTATTGTATACCACATTAAATACGACAGGAATTTCTACCGTACCATCCGCCAGTACTTTACCTACTTTGATATCGTTAAGGCGCTGTTGGGTAAACTTTTCAATAGATTCCACACGGGCTCTGGCTGCAGGATCTGAATTTAAAATCTGATCCCTCATAAAATCTGAAGGACATACTCTTTTACTTGCTGATTGTTGGGATTGAGCTTCCGGTTGTTCCGCGGAAGTATTGACATCGTTGTTACAGGAAGCTAAAAATATAATTCCAGCTCCCAAAAGAAATTTTTTCATATTATATTTAATTTGGATTTGAGATTGTGAATTTATATTAAAATAAATTAATATGCAAATTATTTGTAATTTATTTGATTTTTATTCATTTTTTACACTTATTTATTGTGATTATGTTAAGTTATTTGAAGTTGGGTTGTGTTTTAATCAATAATGATTATTTTTAGATTTTATTTCACGTTAAAGTGTGTTTTTTATTAAAAATTACATGTTTTTTTTATTTTTATAAAATTTTGATCTATGAAAAAACCATCCTGGATTACAGAATGGTTTTGTCTTTATTTGTCGTGTATGTCAGCTGATTAGCCTGCGAAGCCATTTTTAATGGCAAAGACCGCCAGCCCGACGCGGGTTTTTAAATCCAGTTTTTCACACAGCTGATCACGATAGCTTTCAATAGTTCTCGGGCTACAGCACATCTTATCAGCAATTTCTTTATAACTAAGCTCTGTCACAGTATATTTAAGGAATTCTTTTTCGCGCTCAGATATTTTTACCGTAATTTCAGTTTCTATTTCCTTATTAAGGTTAGAAAAAATAATTTTAGAGGCCCATTCAGGATAAAAGAAACCCTCGGAATTTAATCTTGTAAGTGCCGTTTCCAGATCTTTAGGATGAGTGTTCTTTAATAAATATCCTTTTGCTCCTTTTTTAATCATCTTAATGACACTGTTGTCATCTCCCTGCATGCTGAGAGCCATTACTTTGATATTGGGGTGGTTTTTGGTAAGCCATACAGCTGTTTCAAAACCATCCATAATCGGCATACTGATATCCAAAAGAATGATGTCCGGAATTTTCTCCCCGTCTTCGAATTTACGGATCAGGTCTTTTCCATTTTCGCAGACGTAGATCACTTCAAACTCATTAAAGTTACTGATAATACCTTCCAGCGCTTTCGCAATGAGTATATGGTCGTCAACAATTACAATCGTTTTTTTCATGATGCTTTATTTAAAATAATATGAAGCTGAGTGCCTTCATTCTCTATACTTTCAAAATGAATATCAGCGCCGATAATTTTGGCTCTGTTCTTCATATTGGTAAGGCCAATCCCGTTGGAGGTAACCCGTGATGTATCAAACCCGATACCGTCATCATTAATTTTAAGCTCCCAAAGAATCTCTTCTGAAGTATTTAATTTGATAAAAATATTTTTACAGTCAGCATGTTTTATGCTGTTTTGAATAAACTCCTGAATGATTCTTAAAAGTACGTTTTTATGGACAAAACTCAAATCAAGGGTATCAAAATTATAGTCAAAACTTACCCTGCACTTTCTGAAGGAATTTGTGATATCTACTTCTTCCTGAATTAATGTTTTAATATCCTTCTGATTGATGTTATCATCCGTTAATGTTTTTGACAGATTACGGAGATCCTGCAAAGACTGGTTGATAATCTGAGATACCTGCTCTATTCTTTCACTGGCTTCGGGAACCTTATTTTCATACAGCATTTGTTGGGTATAGAGGCTTACCAGTGTCAGTTTCTGACCGATATTATCATGAAGTTCACGCCCGATCTGCTGCATAGTGGCCTGTTGGATTTCCAGCTGGGTAGTCAGGAGCTCTCTTTGATGGATCTCATTTTTAATTTCGATCTCATTCAGATATTCTTTCTTACGCTGTCTGTAATTCCTGATATAAATAGCAATAGCCACTACAAACATGACAAAGAATATATTAAATAAAATAATCGTAATTAAGAGTTCTGTTTTCCCCATATGAATGAAATTGAAAATAAGATATACATTGCGGCTCCTGAAACCTGAAAGTACACGAAATATAAATCCCAGATCTCTCTATACTGCCACAGGAGAGAAGTAAATGTCATAAGTGGAAGAGTTCCGATATAGAAAAGGGTAACTCCCAGGTTGATGTAAAACATTTTATTCTTACTGAAATTTAAAATTTCCGAAGAATTTACCTGTTTATAATATTCCATGATAACGAGAATCATTAAAAGGAGGCAGCCCAGCGTATAGTTAAACGGGAAAACCACCTTTTTGGCTACCGGGAAAAATAAGGCAGTGGGAATAAACGAAAAGAGATAAATGGCGGTAAATGTATAAAACAGTTTCGTGCTTTTCAGCGATTGTTTAGCATACAGCCAATAGAAGAATATAAATTGCAGTGGAATGACAAAATAATTGTAAAATTTTACTCTGTGTATTCCAAGCGTCTGTTCGCCCCATTTTACAGATGATTCACATAAAAAGATAACAATGAGATACAACGCCAGATATTTCCAGTATTGTTTTTTTATACGATTGAAATAAATAACAGATGTAAAGGCGGAAAATCCTTCCGCCCAGTACATGAATTCTGAAAATATTTTTTGAAGTTCAGTCATTGTGTTTTTAGATAAAACAATGTTTTTTACTTAGTATTGATTTAAAATCCTTCGGCAAATGAATTACCCGGAGGAATCAGAAAACCCTGATTTTCTGCAATGGAGTTTTCATCACTTCTTTGCATGCGGTTTAAAGCTATGGATCTGGACTCACCGTCAACAGCTGATATCGGCTTAAAATCACAATCGTGAATTTCACCGTTCTCATCCTCTTTTTTCAGAGTGGGCACCATCACCAATGTATGCTTTTCAGCATATTCTTTGGCTACAGGATGAGACGCCATAATTTCCCAGTTTTCAGATTTAGGATAAGCTGCATAATAGAATCTTATTCCCAGATCATTTTCAGTAGTCTCAGGATTCATGACGCTGGCCTCCTTTTCTATCGTGGCAATGAAATTTTTTAATTTAGGAAGATCAAACCATATAGAATGAGCATCTGTTATTCCTAAAGTTTCATTGATAGCATTCAGATGATTATTGCGATAATTATCAATCAAAGCCTGAATCAGATTGTTTGACATAGTACCTGAAGGCTCATGCTCGTTAGTAGATTCTTTTCCCATAACTTAGTAGAATAAAAATATTAGTGTATCTGCAAATTTCGCAAAAAAATACGGGAGATAAATTATGAAATATTACGGGATTATACTGTTTATTTTACCGTGATTTTACGGATTGTGAAAAAGTTGCCTTCAAAGAGATTGTTGTGAAAAGGCGATATGAAGAATTTGGGGTGAAATAAAGTGAACCGGAGAAAAAATCTCCGGTTTTTTTTAAATGCACATATTTTTTCTGGGATCTCTGCAGATATTGCCGGCATCACAGCATAGTCCCGGCGGGCACAGCATGTCCATATCACAGCTCATGATCTCGGCCTTTCCGCCTGAGATTTTTTTCAGATCATCTCTTTTTAATTTTTTCATAATAATTTTAGTTTTAACTCATAATTTTTAGCGATGTAAATATATAAACATTTCACATCATGATGATAATTAATAAAAAAATAAGTGCTGTAAATTTCTCTACAGCACTTACTTACAAAAATAATGTATATGAAAAAAACTATTTATTTTTCAGTGGGTCTGAAAACAAGACCGGTTTCTACGAAGTAGTCTAATGTAATTCTGTCCCCATCATTCACATTTCCTGCAAGGATTTCTTTGGAGAGTTTATTAAGTACCTCCTGTTGAATCACTCTTTTTAAAGGTCTTGCTCCAAATGCAGGATCATAACCTTTTTCCATCAGATAATCTACGGCATCCTGAGTGAAAGTCATAATGATATTGCGTTTGGCCAGCATATCATTGAATCCTCTCAACTGATACTGAACGATTTTTCCGATTTCTTTTTTTCTTAAAGGCTGGAACAATACGATCTCGTCAATTCTGTTCAAAAATTCCGGACGCAGGGTTTGTTTTAATAAATCAAAAACATCTTCCTTTGTTTTATCCACAATTTCATCCTGATTTTCTTCAGTGAGATTTTCAAAGTTCTCCTGAATCAGGTGCGAACCTAAATTCGAAGTCATAATGATAATCGAGTTTTTGAAATTCACTACACGGCCTTTATTATCCGTTAAACGTCCGTCATCCAAAACCTGCAGCAATGTGTTGAAAACATCCGGATGTGCCTTTTCAATTTCATCTAAAAGAACCACGGAATAAGGTCTTCTTCTTACCGCTTCAGTTAACTGACCTCCTTCATCATAACCTACATATCCCGGAGGCGCTCCCACTAATCTTGAAACACTATGACGTTCCTGATATTCACTCATATCAATCCTTGTCATATTGTTTTCATCATCGAATAAAAACTCCGCCAGTGCCTTTGCTAGCTCAGTTTTACCTACCCCTGTTGTTCCTAAGAACAAGAAAGATCCGATTGGTTTTTTATCATCACTTAATCCGGCTCTGTTTCTTCTGATCGCATCCGCTACAGCCTGAATCGCTTCATCCTGTCCTACGACTCTGTGGTGAAGTTCAGATTCCAGATTTAATAATTTTTCTCTTTCTGACTGCAGTAACTTGGTTACCGGGATACCGGTCCACTTACCAATAACTTCAGAAATGTTTTCAGCAGTAACCTCTTCTTTGATCAGCTCATTCTGATGGTTTTGCATTTCCAGTTCCACTTTAGCCAGTTCTTCTTCTTTCTCACGAAGCTTTCCGTACTGGATTTCCGCTACTTTGGCATAATCTCCGGATCTTGAAGCTCTTTCTGCTTCCAGTTTCAATGATTCTATATCTTTTTTGATCTGGGTAAGATCTTCACTTTTTTGTTTCTCTTTTAGCCATTTGGCATTGATCTCATTTCTTTGTTCAGAAATTTTGGAAATATCTTCCTTCAGATGATTGATCTTAGTTTCATTACCTTCTCTTGAGATCGCTGCCAGTTCAATTTCCAGTTGCATCAGTCTGCGGTCGAGAACATCCAGCTCTTCCGGCTTCGAATTGATTTCCATTCTCAGTTTGGCAGATGCTTCATCAATAAGGTCTATTGCCTTATCAGGTAGGAATCTGTCAGAAATGTATCTCTGGGACATTTCTACCGCAGCAATGATCGCTTCATCTTTAATTCTTACTTTGTGGTGAGCTTCATATTTATCTTTAATTCCCCGAAGGATGGAAATAGCGGACTCCGTATCCGGTTCTTCTACCATTACCTTCTGGAAACGTCTTTCCAGGGCTTTGTCTTTTTCAAAATATTTTTGATACTCATTCAGCGTGGTAGCTCCAATTGCTCTTAATTCTCCTCTTGCCAAAGCCGGTTTTAAGATATTGGCCGCGTCCATAGCGCCTTCACCGCCTCCTGCACCCACCAGTGTATGGATTTCATCAATGAAAAGAATGATCTGTCCGTCTGATTTGGTGACTTCATTCACTACGGATTTCAGACGTTCTTCAAATTCTCCTTTATATTTTGCTCCGGCGATCAGGGCTCCCATATCCAATGAATATAAAGTTTTATCCATCAGATTTTCAGGAACGTCACCGCTGATAATTCGGTGAGCAATACCTTCTGCGATAGCCGTTTTACCTACTCCCGGTTCTCCGATCAGGATAGGATTGTTTTTTGTTCTTCTGGAAAGGATCTGTAAAACCCTTCTGATTTCTTCATCTCGTCCGATGACAGGGTCCAGTTTTCCTTCGGCTGCTAATTCATTAAAGTTTTTAGCATACTTATTTAAGGACTGGTAGGTTTCTTCCGAGCTTGCAGAAGTAGCCTTACTTCCTTTTCTTAATTCTTTAATTCCACCTTCCAGTAACTTTCGGGTAACACCCATATCTTTCAGCATTTTGGATACTTCAGAATTCGTTTCTAAAAGTGATAACCATAAATGTTCAATGGTTACATATTCGTCACCCATTTTTTTTGCGATGTTGGGAGCATCCAGTAATACTTTGTTTGCCGATTGTGAAAGATAGATGTTTCCTCCCTGTACTTTGGGAAGTTTCTCCAGACTTTCACGGTTGCGCTCTCTTACTAAAGCAGCATCAGCTTCTGATTTTTTTAATAAGAAAGGCGATATATTTTCATCTACCTGAAAAATTCCTTCAAGTATATGTTGAGGTTCGATACTTTGATTGCCTAATTCCATGGCGATCTGTTGAGCTGCCTGGATGGCTTCCTGTGATTTTACAGTATATTGGTTTAAGTTCATATTTTATATATTTTTGGTTTTGATTTCTTCCAAATCTGAATTTATAAAAAACATCAAGAAACTAAATTTTCAGGCTCAGTTTCTTAATGCCATCAATTATTTAATCATTTATTCGATGACTGTATCGCAAAAACTGTTCAATTATTAAATTTACAAAAAAATAGGACAAATTTTCCGAATTTAGTATTTTTAACGTAAAATTAACTTGACAAAATTTCCGGTTCTTATTATTTTCCTTCAAATACATGAACAATACGTCATATCCGGATTGTTGTCGACAGATGGAGTGTAGCACATGAGCCAATGAATGAGTGATTTTTAAAACTTTATCCTTTTTATGATGAAAAAAATAAGACTTTAAATCAGAATAACTATTTTTGCATTTTTACAGATGGAACTTAAAGAAAAACAAAGGAAAATATTAGACGTAGCAGTAGAACTTTTCAAAGAGAAAGGCTATATGGGAAGCTCTGTGAGAGATCTTGCTACTAAGCTTAATATCAAAGCTGCATCTTTGTATGCCCATATCCGTTCAAAAGAAGAAATTTTGGAATGGATCTGCTTTGGTATTGCTCAGGAATTTTTCGATGAACTTCAGGAAGTGAAAAATACAACGGCTGATCCTAAAGAAAAGCTTAATTTATTTCTGGATAAGCATTTATCCGTAGTCCTTAAAAATCGCGATGTTACTCATATTTATTCCATAGAATGGAGGCATCTTGAAGAAAGACTCCCGGAGTTTATAGAGCTTAGAAAAAATTATCAGCAGGAGGTTGAAGAATTGATCTCTGAAATTTATAAGGCTGAAAACTGGGAATTAAAATCACCGTCATTCACTACAAGGTTTATTCTTCATACCCTTAACAATTCCTATTTCTGGTTCAAAAGAAATAGCGATTCTACGGATGAAATTACCGATGAAATAAGAGATAAAATTCTTTTCGGTCTGCTGGGAAATCAAACAGTATAGTCTTTTTAACAAGACAGTATCACTAATCTTTACCGTACTACAGTCTATTTTATACCCCATACATTGTATCAATACATCAGGCTTTCTTATTTAGAACCATTCAAAATATGATAAAAGTCATAAAAATTTTGTCAGGTATCAAAATCTTTTTAAATTTACACCTAACAAATGTTAGTTAGTTTTATGGATTTTTCAGTTGAATATCTGGAGCTGGGTCAGTTGAGACAGCTTCAATCCGACCGGTTAACAAATTTGATGAGTTACCTGTGGGAAAAATCGGAGTTTTATAGAAGGAAATGTAAAGAATCAGGGATATCTCCGCAGGATATAAGGTCGATTGAGGATATTACTAAGCTTCCTATTACTTACAAACAGGATTTGAGGGATCATTATCCGTTTGGATTATTTACGGTTCCTAAAAATGAACTTCAGAGGATTCACTGCTCCAGCGGTACTACAGGAAAACCTACAGTGGTAGGATATACAAAAGAAGACGTAGGTCTTTTCAGTGAAGTGGTGGCAAGATCTTTATATGCAGCAGGGGCCAGACCGGGGATGCAGTTACATAACGCTTACGGATACGGAATTTTTACCGGCGGACTTGGGCTTCATTATGGTGCTGAAATGCTGGGAATGAGTGTTCTTCCTATTTCAGGAGGAATGACGGCCAGACAGGTGGATCTGATTATGGATTTTAAACCGGAAGTTATTTGCTGTTCACCATCATATGCACTGACTATTGCTGATGAATTTGCCAACAGAGGTATTTCAGCAGATGAAATAAGCCTTCGATATGCTGTTTTGGGTTCAGAACCCTGGACGGAAATTATCAGGGGACATATTGAAGAAAGGTTAGGGGTGCATGCGACCAATATTTACGGATTAAGTGAAATCATCGGCCCCGGAGTTTCTATGGAAGATTTTGAGGAAAAAGGAGGTTCCTATATTTGGGAAGATCATTTTTATCCTGAAATTTTAGATCCGGTTACCAAAAAACCGGTTCCGTTTGGAGAAGAAGGAGTGCTGGTTATTACGACTTTAACCAAAAAAGCAATGCCTCTGCTTCGCTACTGGACGAATGATATTACAAGCCTTTATTATGACGGAAATGCAAAGAGAACAATGGTGAAAATGAAACCTATTGTCGGAAGGGCAGATGATATGCTGATCGTAAGAGGAGTCAATGTATATCCCAGTCAGATTGAAGATGCTTTTTCTCATGTAAAAGGAGTTGTTCCTAATTATTATCTGACACCGATTGAAAAAGAACATATGTGTGTCGCATTGGATATCGATATCGAAATTGATGATGACCTTGTAAAATCTCAGAAAATACAGCCCAATACCGATGATTATTTTAATTTTGTCGGAAGCTTTGGAAAAAATATAGAAAACGAAATAAAAAAACGGGTAGGAATCACTACAAAAGTGAAAGTTCATGCCCAGGACAGTTTGCCGAAGTGCGAAGGTGGAAAAATTAATAGAATACTAAAAAAATAATGAATTCATTTTATAAACTTAAAACGGTTAAGGTTCAGAAAGATACGCCGGAAGCGGTGAATGTGGCGGTGGAAATTCCTGAAGAACTGAAAGACAAATTCAGATTCAAACAGGGACAATACCTTAATTTCCGAATGATGATCAACGGAAACGAGGAAAGACGTTCTTACTCTATCTGCAATGCTCCGAGTGAAAAAAGCAATACGCTGGAAGTGTTGGTTAAATTATTGGAAAACGGAAAAGTTTCAGGATATTTCAATGAACACCTTCATATGGATGAAATGCTGGAAGTAATGCCGCCGATGGGTGGTTTCAATACTTCTTATCATCCTACCAATGTAAAAACTTATGTTGGTCTGGCTGCGGGAAGCGGAATTTCCCCTGTTTTATCCAATATCAAGGAAAGCCTTTATCAGGAACCGAATTCAAACGCTTATCTGTTCTATAGTAACAGAAGTATGAATCACGTGATGAAAAAAGCTGAAATCGATAAACTGGTGGAACGTTTTAACGGAAGACTGAAAGTAATTTATTTAGTAAGCCGTGAAAAACATGAGGATCCGGTTTTTGAAGGAAGAATTTCTCCTGAAAAATTAGATCTGCTGTTTGAAAGATATGCGGATATTGATGTAAAAGAAGCTACTTATTTCATTTGCGGTCCATCAGAAATGATCAAAGGAATTGCAGATTATTTGAAAAAGGATAAAAAAGTACCGGCTATACAAGTATTATTTGAATACTTCACTGCTCCTGACGAAGAAAATACGGAGGAAATGAGTGATGAATTCAAAGCGATTGCCAATATTGAAAGTATGGTAACGGTGATCATTGATGATGATGAATATTCATTCCACCTTAATTCCAAAAAAGAGAGTATCTTAGATAAAGCATTGAAAGACAATCTTCCTGTACCTTTTGCTTGCAAAGGAGGAGTTTGTTGTACGTGTAAAGCGGAAGTTTTAGAAGGAGAGGTTTTTATGGAGAAAAACTACGCACTTACCGAAGATGAAGTAGCCAGAGGTTACGTTCTTACCTGTCAATGTCACCCGACAACGAATGTGGTGATGCTTAATTATGATGTTTAAAAATTAATGTAACAATGTAACAATTTACCAGTGCAACAATCATTGGTACATTGCTAGACTGATGCATTGCTAAATTGAAAAAATTATGGACTTAGAAAAATTTGTTCAATACGTTCACGAAGAAAATAAAGTAGAACCAAAAGATGTAATGCCTGATGATTACAGAAAATTACTGGTTCGTCAGATTTCACAGCATGCCCATTCTGAAATTGTAGGAATGCTGCCGGAAGCCAACTGGATTTCCAGAGCACCTTCATTGAGAAGAAAAATGGCTCTTTTGGCTAAAGTTCAGGATGAGGCAGGACATGGTTTATACCTTTATTCTGCTACTGAAACACTAGGAGATGGAAGTATCCGTGCAGACAGAGATGCTACTTATGATGATATGCTGGAAGGAAAAGCTAAATATTCAAGTATCTTCAACTACCCAACATTAAGCTGGGCTGATATTGGTGCCATTGGGTGGTTGGTTGATGGAGCAGCCATAATGAACCAAGTAATGTTGATGGGGAACTCCTATGGACCTTATTCAAGAGCGATGGTGAAGATTTGTAAAGAAGAATCTTTTCACCAAAGACAAGGATATGAGATTTTAATGGCACTTTGTCGTGGTACCAAGCAGCAGAAAGAAATGGCTCAGGCTTCGTTAAATCGTTTCTGGTGGCCGGCTTTAATGATGTTTGGACCAAACGATGACAGCTCACCAAACTCCAAGATCTCTATGAATTACAGAGTAAAAAGAGAAAGTAACGACAGCCTTCGTCAGAGATTTATTGATGTTACGGTTTCTCAAGCTGAATTCCTGGGATTAACGATTCCGGATAAAGACCTGAAATGGAACGAGGAAAGACAGCATTATGATTTCGGAGAACTTCCCTGGGATGAATTCATGGCCATTTTAAAAGGAAACGGACCCTGCAATAAAAAGCGTATCGAAACCAAAAGAAAAGCACAGAGAGAAAATTCCTGGGTAAAAGAAGCGGCGATAGCTTTTGCAGAGAAACAACAAAAAGAAGTAATATAATTTTCAAATTAATTATGGCAAATTTAGATATGTGGGAAGTGTTTATTCAAACTAAACCGGGATTATCTCACAAACACGTTGGAATTGTACAAGCGCCAACAGCAGAAATGGCTTTACAGAACGCAAGAGACGTGTATACAAGAAGAAAAGAAGGAACTTCTGTCTGGGTGGTTCCTAGTAAATATATAGTGACTTCGGAAGGAGTGGATAAAGAAGCTTTCTTTGATCCTGCTGATGATAAACTATATCGTCATCCAACTTTCTACGAGATTCCAAACGACGTAAAAAATATGTAATTAATCAGGATTTTAAGATATGAGCATCTCAGATGCTAGACTTTTTTGTCAATCTGAAATCTGAAATCTACTAAACAATGAACCCATTATATAATTATTTATTAAAACTAGCAGACGACAGTTTCATTATGGGACAGCGTTTGTCTGCATGGTGTGGTGAAGGGCCCTATCTGGAGGAAGATATTGCATTGACAAACATCGCGTTGGATGAATTAGGTCAGGCAAATAACTTGTATGTGTATGCTTCACGAGTAATCGACAACGGTAAAAGTGAAGACGATATCGCATTCTTAAGATATGAACACGAATATATCAATGCACACTGGACAGAACTTCCTAATGAAGATTATGCACAGACTATTCTTAAAGTCTATGTTTTCTCCGTGTATCAGAAACTGATGTATGAAGCATTGTCTCATTCTGCGGATGAAGAATTGTCTGCCATTGCACAGAAATCACTTAAAGAAGTAAGATATCACTATACCCATGCTTCTTCATGGATGAAGATCTTTGCTCAGGGAACAGAAGAGAGCCGTGAACGTCTGATTAATGCGATAGAAAATATCTGGGAGTATACTAAAGGATTATTTGCTAAGTCGGAAGGCGAAGATGATCTGGCCGTTTTGAATATTGTTCCAAATGTTGATGAACTTTACAAAGAGTTTATAGCCATTACGGAGAAGGATTTCCAAAGCTTCGGATTGGAATATCCAACGAATCCGTTTATGCAGCCAAAATCAAGAACAGGATATCATACCGAGTATTTCGGATTTATTCTTTGTGAGCTTCAGTACATGCAGAGAGCATATCCTGGATGTACGTGGTAAATTGGTGCATTTTTAAATGAAAAATCCTTTAGAAATATTAGAAATGGTTCCTGATCCGGAAATTCCGGTAATCAACATTGTTGAATTAGGTATTGTAAGAGAGGCGAAAGTGACAGGTGAGACTTCTGTTGAAGTGACGATAACCCCTACTTATTCTGCCTGCCCTGCGATGTTTACCATTGAGGAAGACATCATGAAGATCATGAAGGAAAACGGATGGGATGCCAAAGTAGTCACCAAGATGTTTCCGATCTGGACAACAGATTGGTTAACGGATGAAGCGAGAGAGAAACTTCGGGTATACGGAATCACACCTCCTGAAAAAGGAGCAGACGAACATCATATCGGGAAACCGAAAAAATGTCCGCGTTGTGGCTCTGAGCATACCAAACAGATCAGCAGATTCGGGTCTACATTGTGTAAGGCTTCTTACCAATGCCTAGACTGCCTGGAACCTTTTGATTATTTTAAATGCCACTAAAATTAAGGTAATACTATGACAATGTATCAGTTTGCCTATTTGTTTGGTGCAGCATTATAATTGTTAGATTGGTAGACTGGTAGATTGTTACATTATAACTAAATTAGGGGAATAAAATCATAAAAATCAAAACTATGTATACACAACTCGATATTGAAACGCATTTTGACGGGAAACTCAAAATCGCTTATCTTAATCAGCCGGAAACAATGAACGCCCTTACAAAGCCGGCTCTGTCAGATCTGAAAGACTTTGTAAAGGAATGTAGCAATGATGAGACGGTAAGATGCGTTGCCATTTCCGGAAGAGGAAGAGCATTTTGTTCCGGCCAGAATCTGGATGAAGCCTTTGTTACAGGTAAAGAGCACCATGATCATGATATCATCAGAAAAATTGTGGTAGATTATTACAATCCTTTAGTTACTGAAATTACACATTGTAAAAAACCTGTTATTGCATTGGTAAACGGACCAGCGGTAGGAGCAGGAGCTATGCTGGCTCTGATCTGTGATTTCGTACTGGCCAACAACAAAGCGTATTTTGCTCAGGCATTTTCAAATATCGGATTGATTCCTGATACAGGAGGAACTTATTTCTTACCGAAGCTTTTAGGTAGACAGCTGGCAAACTATTTGGCCTTTACCGGTAAAAAATTATCTGCTGAAGAATCCAAATCTTACGGTCTTGTTGCTGAAGTTTTCACTGAAGAAGAGTTCGGGCCCAAGTCAATGGAAATTCTTGAGAAAATGGCTAATATGCCAACCGCAGCCCTGAAGCTGACGAAAAAAGCATTTGCCCATTCTTACACCAATACCCTGAAAGAACAATTGGAACTGGAAGGAGATCTTCAGCAGGAAGCTGCAGAAACAGAAGACTTCATAGAAGGTGTAAATGCCTTTTTACAAAAAAGAAAACCTGATTATAAAGGAAGGTAAAATCCGTATTAATGTATTCCTGTACAATGTATTAATGATTGTACAGGAGTACATTTTACATTAATACATTGTACAGATAAAAATGAATATCGGAATTATCGGGGCAGGAACCATGGGGGTAGGAATTGCCCAGGTTGCTGCAACTGCAGGATGCAAAGTCGTCTTATTTGATGCGAATGCTCCACAAATTGATAAAGCCCTCTCAGGCTTAGAAAAAACACTTCAGAAGCTGGCTGAGAAAGGTAAGATTTCTCAGGAAAAAGCGACAGAAATCAGAAATAATATCGTTAAAGGAGAAGCCTTACAGGATTTAAAAGATTCTGAACTGGTTATCGAAGCGATTATTGAAAACAAAGACATTAAAACGAAAGTTTTTACCGAACTTGAAACCTACGTTTCAGAAAACTGTATCATCAGTTCCAATACCTCATCCATTTCTATTACCTCTTTGGGCGCAGAACTAAAGAAACCGGAGCGTTTCATCGGGATCCATTTCTTTAATCCCGCTCCGCTGATGCCTTTAGTAGAAGTGATTCCTTCTTTATTAACAGAAAAAACATTAGCAGATAAAATTTACAGCCTCATGAAAGAATGGGGGAAAATACCTGTTATTGCCAAAGATATTCCGGGCTTTATTGTCAACAGAATTGCCCGCCCTTATTATGGTGAAGGATTAAGAATTGTGGAAGAAAATAGGGCCACACCGGAACAGGTAGATGAAGCTATGAGAACACTCGGGAATTTTAAAATGGGACCTTTTGAATTAATGGATCTTATCGGAGTGGATGTAAACTTTGCCGTAACAACTACTGTCTACAAAGACTATTTCTACGATCCGAAATATAAACCGTCCTTACTCCAGCAAAGAATGGCAGAAGCGAAACTTCACGGCCGAAAAACCGGAAAAGGGTTCTATGATTACACGGAAGGTGCCGAGAAACCAGCTGCTGAAAAAAATGATACACTGTATCAGCAGATCTTTTTAAGAATCATTTCCATGCTGATTAATGAGGCTGTTGAAGCCAAAAGATTAGGCATTGCCAATGATGAAGATATCGAACTGGCCATGCAGAAAGGAGTAAACTATCCGAAAGGATTATTAAGCTGGGGAAAAGAAATCGGATATTCAAAAATATCGGAAACCCTGCAAAACCTTTACGGGGAATATCAGGAAGAACGATACAGACAGAGCCCGTTATTGAGAAAATTATAATTGATGAGTCGCTAATTTATTTTATAATGAGCAGATCAAGAAGAAAAACTCCAATAACTGGAGTTACCACTGCGGATACCGAAAAAGAAAATAAGCGAAAAGCCAACAGAAAATTAAGAAGGTTGAATAGAATTAAAATTCATAAAGGAGATTTTAATTTGTTTCAAGTAAGAGAAATATCAAATGTATGGGAGTTTGATAAGGATGGTAAACATTACTTAAAAGATCCTGTTAAAAGATATTTAACAAAATAATAAAGAAAATAGAGATCGTATTTTCATGAATATAGAGGAATTCAGAGCGGAGCTGGAAACGAGGCTTTTAATAGAGAAAGAATATTTAATTCAGGAAGCTTCTTCTGTGAATGATGAGGAAAGACTCGAATTACTCGGGAAGTTTAATGAGAAATACAGGACGTTAATCAATAGATTGGCGAATGAAAACGGGATAGATTTACAAGCTTCATATGAAACTGAAAATTCATCTGGTGCCGGAAGTCTTTCATATGAACAAATCATCCTGGGTAAAACCATGAGTGTGTATGATAGGTTATCAGACGAACTCTATGAAGAAATAATAAACGTATAGAAATGAATCCGAGACAAGTCGCAGATTATATGCTCAATCAGGATTATTTTTCCCAATGGATGAATATCAGAATGATTGAAGTAAAAGAGAATTATTGTTTAATTGAAATGCCTGTTAAAAAGGAAATGCTGAACGGGCTTAAAACAGTGCATGGAGGTGTAACTTTTGCTTTCGCAGATTCAGCACTCGCATTTTCATCCAATAATACAGGGGATGCTGCCGTGGCTTTAAACTGTGTTATTAATTTTACCAAAGCAGGAAAAGAAGGGGATCTCTTCAGAGCAGAAAGTATTTTGGTGAATGATACCAGAAAAACAGCAGTTTACGATATTAAAATTACCAACCAGCATAATGAGCTGATTGCCAAGTTTGTCGGAACAGTTTATAAAATCGGGAAAAAAGTGATCGAGTTATAAAATACCGGCCAACCACCAGATTAATCAAAATGAGAAAAATATTTTTATTGCTTTTCGGAATTTCAACCTTGCTGACGAGTGCTCAGCAGAAAGAGAACGAAGCTTTGAAAAAAGAGCTCGATGGGATTATGAAGGTGGATCAGGGATATAGAATGCTTTTTGATTCCGGGATAAGTCCGGAAAAAAAAGATCGGTTATTGGCAGAACTGAATATTGACAAAGAAGAGTTTGAAAAGAAAAGCTGGAAATTGGTTGCTGAGCATGATAGTATAAACATGCAGAAGATTGAACACATTATCTCTCAATACGGCTATCCTGGTAAAACACTCGTAGGAGAACCTACAAATCAGGCAGCATGGTATGTAATTCAGCATTCGAAAAATATTGGAAAATATCTGCCTCTTATCAAAGAAGCGGGCAAAAAGAATGAAATTCCGTTGATATGGGTTGCCATGATGGAAGACCGATATCTGATGTATGAGAATAAAGAGCAGATCTACGGAACACAGGGAAAGGGTGAAATGACCAAAGATAAAGAAGGAAAACAGATTTTTATCAGTTTTATATGGCCTATCCGGGATCCCCAAAATGTTAACAAAAGAAGAAAAGAAGCAGGATTTGATTCTACCGTTGAAGAAAATGCCAAAAGAATGTTTGGAAAAGATTTCCAATATGAGCCTTATACATTGAAGCAAGTCTTAGAATTAAGAAATAAAAATAAATAGAAAAGCTAATGAGATCACTTTCAAAAGATCTCATTCTCAAATTTTCAAATTACAATTATGAACAACGTATACATTATAGACTATGTCAGAACTCCCATCTCAAAATTACAGGGAGGTTTATCAGAAGTAAGAGCAGATGATCTGGCAGCCATTGTAATCAAAGAAGTAGTTGCCAGAAACCCTAATGTTCCTGTTGAAGAAATCGAAGACGTTATTTTCGGATGTGCCAATCAGGCAGGTGAGGATAACAGAAACGTAGCCAGAATGGGACTTTTGCTGGCAGGACTTCCCTATACAATCGGAGGTGAAACTGTTAATAGACTTTGTGCATCGGGAATGTCTGCCGTAGCTAATGCATTCCGTTCCATTGCTGCCGGAGAAGGTGAAATTTATATTGCCGGCGGAGTAGAGCATATGACCCGTTCTCCATATGTCATGTCAAAACCAAGTGCTGCTTTCGGAAGAGACAGCCAGATGTATGATACCACTTTCGGATGGCGTTTTATCAATCCGAAAATGAAAGAAATGTATGGCGTTGACGGAATGGGAGAAACTGCTGAAAACTTAGCAGATATGCATCAGATCAACAGGGAAGATCAGGATAAGTTTGCACTCTGGTCTCAGCAAAAAGCTACAAAAGCACAGCAAAGCGGAAGACTGGCAGAAGAAATCGTAAAGGTTGAAATTCCACAGAGAAAAGGCGATCCTGTTATTTTTGAAAAAGATGAGTTTATTAAACCAACATCTTCTATGGAAGGGTTAGGAAAACTTCGTCCTGCATTCAGAAAAGAAGGAACTGTAACAGCCGGAAATGCTTCAGGAATGAATGATGGAGCTGCTGCCCTGATTTTGGCAAGTGAAGAAGCTGTAAAAAAATATGGTCTTACCCCAAAAGCTAAAATTTTAGGTTCTTCCGTAGCAGGAGTAGAACCGAGAATTATGGGAATCGGACCGGTAGAAGCAACTCAGAAATTATTGAAAAGATTGAATCTTTCTCTCGAGGATATAGACATCATTGAACTCAATGAGGCGTTCGCAGCACAGGCACTTGCAGTGACAAGAAGCTTAGGATTGAAAGATGATGATGCAAGAATAAATCCAAACGGAGGTGCTATTGCTATTGGTCACCCACTGGGAGTTTCCGGAGCCAGAATTATTGGTTCTGCAGCCATGGAACTTCAGAAGCAGGATAAAAAATATGCATTGTGTACGCTTTGTATCGGAGTGGGACAGGGATATGCAATGGTCATTGAAAAAGTATAACTCATTTAACAAGAAATCAGATTTCAGATGTTAGACTGTAGAAGGTCTGATACCTGAAATCTAAAATCCAATAAATATGAACATCTACTCATACCACGGAATCCGTCCCATCATAAAACCTTCTGCCTATATTCATCCGCAGGCGGTGATTATAGGGAATGTAGAAATAGGTGAAGAAGTATATATAGGTCCGAATGCTGTAATACGCGGAGACTGGGGAAAAATTATCATTAAAGACGGAGCCAATGTACAGGAAAACTGTACGCTTCATGTCTTTCCGAATATTGAGACTATTCTGGAAGAATCTGCTCATATCGGCCACGGCGCGATCATCCATTCCGGGCATATTGGAAAAAATTGTTTGATCGGAATGAATTCTGTCGTGATGGACAAAGCCTATATCGGAGACGAAAGTATTGTCGGTGCACTGGCTTTTGTTCCTGCCAACTTCAGATGTGAGCCCAGAAAACTGATTGTTGGGAGCCCCGCAAAAATTATCCGTGATGTTTCTGATGAAATGATCCATTGGAAAACAGAAGGAACCAAATTGTATCAGGAATTGGCAAGGGAAGGAAAAGAAGCCATTTTACCTTGCGAACCATTTACCGAATATGTTCAGCAGACTCCTACAAAAATTGTGGATTACAGTATTTGGGATGATGTAAAATAAAAAATATTGTAGTTGTCTAAACCTTATAGGTTTTTAAAACCTATAAGGTTTGAACACACCAAAATAAGCACAAAATGAAAAATAAATGGGTAATAATACAGACAGTTTTGAGTGCGGGTATGTCTATCACATATATTCCCACGCTAATGGAAAAGATTTGATTTTCCGTGAAGAAGAAAATTATCAGTACTTTTTAAATAAATTATTGAAGTATATTACCCCTGTTGCGGATATTTATGCTTATTGTTTATTACCAAATCATTTTCATTTACTGGTAAGATTTAAAGAAGTTAATGAAAATGACCATAAGTATTTTATGAAACCTTTTAGTAATCTATTGAATGCTTATGCTAAAGCCTATAACAAAAGATATAATAGGAGAGGTGCTCTTTTTCTTGACTTTTTGAAACGTAAAAAAGTTAATGATGAAAAGTATCTGACTAAGGTGGTTCATTATATTCATAACAATCCCATAAATCATGGTTTTGTAAATGATATTAACCAATGGAAATACACATCATACAGTTCATATACTAATTTATCTAAGCCTAGTAAATTAGAGAGAATGCAAGTGATGGAGTATTTTGATACAACAGAAGGTTTTATTCAATATCATACTTCTAATGTAGAATATGATTTTATGGATTTAGAATAAAAATTTCTAAAACTAAACTTGAAGATAAAAATTAAATATGATTAAGAAAATTGCTCTTGTATGCAGCATGATGTTGGCGGTAAACTATACAGTTTCAGCACAGACTGTTACTACAAAACCGCTTACGATAGGAGAAGTGAGGACTATTAAGTCTAAAACATTGAATGAGGAAAGAACATTAAACATCTATCTTCCTCAGAATTTTGATAAAGCAAAAGCTTACCCAATTATCTATCTTTTGGATGGAAGTATGAATGAAGATTTTATCCATGTTTCAGGATTGGTGCAGTTCTTTAATCAGATGTATTCCATGCCAGAGACCATTGTGGTGGGAATTGCCAATATAGACAGGAAAAGAGATTTTACTTTTCATACAGATTTAAAAGATCTGCAGAAAGACTATCCTACAACAGGACATTCTGATAAATTTCTTACTTTTTTTGAAAAAGAACTGAAGCCTTATGTGGAAAGTCAGTTTAAAACAACAGATAAATATCTGTTTGGACAATCTCTTGGAGGGCTTTTAGCAACAGAGATTTTATTGAAAAAGCCTGAAATGTTCAATAATTATTTTATCATCAGCCCAAGTTTATGGTGGGATGATGAAAGCCTTTTAAAGCAAGCACCGCAATTACTTTCAAAATCTGGAGATACTAAAAAATTCGTTTATGTTTCTGTTGGAAAAGGAGAACATCCAGTAATGGTAAAAGACGCGCAAGATCTTTATGATGTTTTGAAAAAAGCAGGAAAAAAAAACTGGACAGTAGAATATAAAATGATGGAAACAGACAACCATGCCACTATTCTTCACAGAAGCTTATACGAAGGATTATTGAAATTGTTTCCGTATCAGGAACCGAAATAAATTATAAGTGTAACAATATACCACTGTAAAAATGTAACAATTATTTTCATGCCGAATGCAAGAGGTATTTATTGGAAAACTGTTAGATGGATACATTGTTAAATTAAATTCTATATGGAAAAATTAAAAAATTATATCTACGGACAATGGGTGGAGGGTACCGGAACAGGAATTCCTTTGTACAACGCCGTTACAGGAGAACAGGTAGCTGTTTCTGATACAGAAGGGCTTAATTTTGAACAAGCACTGGATTATGGTAGAACAGTAGGATATAAAAACCTTTCTTCAATGACTTTCTACGATCGCGGTGAGATGCTGAAAAAAGTAGCGCTTTACCTGTTAGAAAGAAAGAAAAAATATTACGAATTATCTTATAAAACAGGAGCTACCCATGTTGATTCATGGGTGGATATTGAAGGAGGTTTCGGAACTTTCTTTACCTACTCGGGACTGGCGAAAAGAATGCTTCCCAATACTCCGTTCTGGGTAGATGGTGATACGCAGAAGATTTCTGCTAACGGAACTTTCCTGGGAACTCATATCTTAACACCAAGCGAAGGGGTTTCTGTACAGATCAACGCTTACAACTTTCCTGTTTGGGGAATGTTGGAAAAGTTATCCACATCATTGTTGGCAGGAGTGCCGTCGATTGTGAAACCGTCTCCATTCGGATCATATCTTACCAATGCCGTGTTTCAGGATATGATTGAAAGCGGAATTTTACCGGAAGGAGCCATCCAGCTGGTATGTGGAGAACCCGGAAATATTCTGAATTATGTACAGGATGGAGATTCTGTGCTATTCACAGGTTCCGCACATACAGGGCGTAAATTGAAATCACTTCCGTCTGTTGCGGGAAATGCCGTTCGTTTTAATATGGAAGCAGATTCGTTGAACTGTTCCATCCTTGGATTAGAAGCAAAACCGGGAACTCCCGAATTTGACTTATTCATTAAAGAAGTCCGTAATGAGATGACCACAAAAGCTGGTCAGAAATGTACAGCAATCAGAAGGATTATTGTTCCTGAACATTTCATCGGGGATGTACAGAATGCTTTATCCAAAGCTTTAGATCAGACAAAGATCGGAAACCCGCTAAGCAGAGAAACTAAAATGGGCTCTTTGGTTGGAAAACAGCAATATGATGAGGTGCTGAGAAAAGTAAATATGCTGAAAGCAGAAACAGAGCTTGTGTACGACGGAAAGCAGGAGCTTGTAGATGCAGATTATGAAAAAGGAGCATTTATGAGTCCAAAGCTATTCCTGAACGATAAGCCATTCGAAAAAAATATCTCTCATGATGTAGAAGCTTTCGGGCCGGTATCTACATTAATGCCTTATAAAGATGCTGAAGAAGCGGCAGCTTTGGCAAAAAGAGGAAAAGGAAGTTTGGTGGGATCTATTATTTCTCATGATGAAAACTTTATTGCGGAGACTTCATGGAAAATGGCTTCTCAGCACGGAAGAATCTTTGTCCTAAACAGAGACAATGCAAAAGAAAGTACAGGACACGGCTCGCCACTTCCGACATTAATGCACGGAGGACCAGGTAGAGCAGGTGGTGGTGAAGAAATGGGAGGTCTGAGCGGTCTTCATTTCTTCTTGCAGAAAACAGCCATTCAGGGGTCGCCGGATGTTCTGAAAGCGATTACTAAAATTTATCAACAAGGAGCAGAGAAAAAATTCTCGGACAAGCATCCTTTTCAAAAATATTTTGAAGAAGTTGAGGTCGGAGACTCATTAGAAACTGCCGGAAGAACAGTAACAGATGCTGATATTGTCAACTTTTCAAACGTTTCATGGGATCATTTCTATGCCCATACGGATGCTACAAGTTTATCGGGAACTATCTTTGATAAGACCGTAGCTCACGGATATTTTATCCTTTCGGCGGCAGCAGGATTATTTGTATCAGGAAAAAAAGGACCTGTTATTGCCAACTATGGACTGGAAGAATGCAGCTTCTTCAAACCTGTATATGCAGGAGATACTATTACGGTGTATTTGACTGCCAAAGAAAAAATCAACAGAGGCGTAAAAGGAAGAAATATTCCTTCCGGTGTGGTGAAGTGGCTTGTTGAAGTTGTCAACCAAAGAGATGAGGTCGTTTGCGTAGCTACGATTTTAACCTTGGTCGCCAAACAATCTCCTTTCATTGATCTGAATGTGAAAAATGTACAGAAAATATTGAGCGGATTGACAGAAAATACACCTTCTCAATGGGGTAAAATGTCACCACAACAAATGATTGAACATCTTAATCAGGCACTATTGGTAAGTCTGGGAGAGCCTGAAGCAGAAAAATGTTTTACTCCGGAAGAACATCTGGAAAAATGGCAGGATTCTCTTTACAACCACAGAGCAATGCCTAAAGAATTTACAGCTCCGTTCCTTCCGCAGGATGGTTCACTTCCGGAACTTATCCACAAAAATCTGGAAACCGCAAAACAATCATTCATCGATAACCTGAAGAAATTTGTGATCTATTACAAAGAAAATCCGCAGGCAGAACATATGAATTACGTTTTTGGGAAACTGAATAAAGAAATGTGGGAACTGATGCACAAAAAACATTTTACGCATCACTTTGAACAGTTTGGATTGATTTAATTCCAAAATAAAATTTAAATGTAAAGTCCCTTTCACTGAATGGGACTTTTTCATTTCTACCATCTGCCATACCCTGTCAGGACTTTGAACCCTGACAAGCATGAGGACAGACTAAGCAGGCTGTCCGGTCAATTAAAATAATATTTCAGGTTTAAATTTTTATTAAATCCTGATAACTTCCTTTTTCCGTGTTCCGGTTTTCATCTCAAAATACTATCTTTAAACTTCAATCATAAAATAAAAAATCATGAATGAAAGCTGGATGAAACAATGGGGAGAACTAAAAGACGTTCTTATTTCTCCTGTCGATATTGAAACATATTTTACTTCCGATGAAATTATGGAGCAAAAAATGGAGGTTATGGAAATAGGAAATGTTTCGCTGCCTTCAGGAAAAGTAATCGTTAGAGATCCTCTGGCCTATCTTAACCAGGAGGAACAACCTTATTTTACCGAAGTGCCTAAAGGAAACTTCCCCGTAACGATTGCCGTAGCCAAGCTTGAAGACTGGGGAGATCGATATGCCGCTGTAAAAGTAGAATTTACCAAAGAGAAGCCGGTTATTTACCGGGAAGCATTAATAGGGATTGAAAATATTGAAAATGCCAATGAAGACGAATTTTTTGGATTTAATGTTGATGCCGGTTTAGGTTGTATTACCGACCCTGAAGTAGTTCCCTATGTAGATAAGTTTATTGCAGAACTGGAGGTGGATAATATTTATGATGATTATTTTGCAGAGCTATTTGCAAAAAACTATAAAGAAAACCCTAGAAACCAGAGGGATTTAGGAGACTGGATTAGCTGGAAAGTTCCGAATACGGAGTATTATATTCCCATTTTTGCCAGCGGAGTGGGAGACGGCGTATATCCGGTTTACTTTGCGTATGATAAACAGGATCAGCTGTGTGGTTTATATATTCATTTTATAGATATTGAATTAGAGTTCTCAGCATATGATGAAGACGAGGATGATGAGCTTCTTGACTAAGGAATTAAAATAATTTTAATGAATAAAACTTTTGCTGATCAGGTCATTGCTTTCAATAAAAATCTGAAGTATTCCGGAGCGCTTCCGGAAGGTTTTGATGTACTGAATCCGTATCTGGATAACCCTGAGACCATGACAGTCATGCAAAAGTTTTATCATAAGTATTATAATGATTCAAACAGGAGAAAATTCATTATAGGAATTAACCCCAGCCGGAACGGAGCCGGTGTTACGGGAGTTCCGTTTACCGATACCAAAAGACTGGAAAGTGTATGCGGAATCAAAATGGAATCCGCTCATACCCATGAAGTATCTTCAGTTTTTGTATATGATATGATTGCGGACTATGGCGGCGCAGATCTTTTCTATAAAGATGTTTATATCAATTCCCCGTTTCCTCTGGCCATTGTAAGGAAAACGAAAACCGGTTTGCTTAATGCCAATTATTATGATGACAGAAAGTTGTTTGATGCCGTAAAAGATTTTATGATAGCGTCTTTAAAACAACACATCAGTCTTAATCTGGATACCTCCGAAGTCTTTATCCTGGGAAAAAAGAATGCCGATTTTATTTCAAAACTGAATAAAGAGGCAAAATTATTTGATATCATGACTGTCCTTGAACATCCAAGGTATATCCAGCAATACAAATCGAAAGAAAAACAGGGGTTCATTGATAAATATATTCTGGCGCTGAAAAAATAAAAATCCCCTGGTTATTAATAACCAGAGGATGATCATTCATGTATTAGAATCTTTATAGAAATGATTTGCGGAGCGTATAAAAAAATTATTTTTTAATCACTTTAGTAGTTCCAGAAGAGGTTTTGACAAAATAAACTCCCTGAGGTAATTCCGAAATATCCATCTCGTTTATCCCTTTTTTCACCGGTATGTTTTTTAACATTTTACCGTCCTGACTGTAAATCTGAGCCTCTGAAGCCCGATCTGCCTGAATGGTAAATGGCCCGTTGGTTGGATTGGGATAAATACCCTGATCTTTTTTTATGTTTTTAGTTTCTGATGTTCCCAGTACAATGTTGCTGTCCTTTACCCATGTAAAAGCATCCAGCCCAATGTAATAATAGTTGCCTCCTAAAGTAAGTTGCAGCTGGTCGATAACAATATTCGAATAATTCTGCCCGTTAAGATTGGTTAAATCAATAAGAGTATATCCGTTTGTACTGCCAAGGTTGGTTGCAAAGCCAGTGGTCTTTGTGGAGGTAAATTTGGTCACGCCACTTAATTTTCCTGTTACAGTCAATGTTCCTGAAGTATTCGGATTAGAAAACCGGTCTGCTACATATACCCAGAAACGGTTTACTTTAAATAGGTTGGAAGTTGTCTTAATACTAAAGGAAGCGGATGCGGGGCCTACCCCTGCGGTATTATCAATATACCGGTTGTCATTGGCTGTTCCGCTCCATCCTGTATTGGGGAAATTCACGATAACAAACGTGGAAACATGCGAGATAATATTGAAAGTGACTCCGTTATCCGTAAAGCTGCTACTTCCCGGAGATTCAGTTTCAAAAGTCTCTGTACTGGTCTGCCCAAATGAAAAAATTGAAATGAGCAGACTACACATAATAAAAAAGGTAGTGCTTTTCATGATTTCTGTTTTAAATTTAGAGGTTGATAAAGTTTAATCTCGTGGAGGGTAAATACCTTCTGCGCAGATGATATAGTTGAGTCCCAGATAGGGAGGCATATTGTTCATCGGAATACTTTGCCCCGTAAATGAGATGGCTTTGGAATTAATAGTGGTGTCAGGATCCGCATCTATAAAGCTTGGAACCGGATCAAAATTTCTGCCGTTAGGGATTCCTGAAATAGCGAGCGATGAGTTGGCTGAAGGAGTGACGCTGTTTGCGTTCTGGTTTTTTACTTTAAGCTGGAACCCTGCTCCGATACTTGGCAGGTTTGTGGCCAGAATAGTGTTTTGGGTGGTTCCTGAAACAATACCTAAAGGGTAGTTTTCATTAGTACTCACACTTCCTGCTCCAAGAGCCATTCTTCCTTTAAGGTTAGGAAGGGCAAATGTGGTTCTTCCGTCGCCGCCATAAGTGGTTCCTAAAATAGAAAATAATGCGGAGTTACTAGCAATACTAAGTAATCTTCCATCGCAGAACATCCAGCCTCTAGGGGCAAAGTTGCCTGCAAATAACTTTACAATTCCAATGTATTCTTCCATGGTCAATAAATTTTTCAGTTTAAATTTTCCTACTCTTTTTTCCGGCTTTTCGGAGACTGCCGTTGGTTTTAATTAGCTAGGTCAAAGGAACGATATATTAGAAGTTGGAAGTAGAGTAGAAAATACCAAATTTTACCATCCGTATTTCTACGTAGTGGCAGGAAAAAAAGAAGTTTTAAAAATATAATTTATCAGCTTTAAGTTTCTCTGAACGAGCTGTATTTCGTATTTTTGTGAGAATCCAATTAAAATAAAAATGAACGAATTCGTAGCATCAGAAATTACAAATAATATTGCCGAAATTACTTTCGGAACACCAAAAAGTAACTCCCTTCCGGGAGCCGTTTTAGAAAAATTAGCCCAAACCATTTTAGAAGAAGGGGCTAAAGATGAGGTAAAGGCTATACTGGTAAAAAGTGAAGGTGAAAAAGCATTTTGTGCAGGGGCAAGCTTTGACGAGCTTTTAGCAATTGACGAGCTGGAGGCCTCTACGAAATTTTTTGGTGGTTTTGCCAAGGTTTTAAATGCGATGAGAAACTGCGGAAAAATTGTCGTAGTAAGAGTTCAGGGAAAAACAACAGGAGGAGGAGTTGGAATTGCATGTGGCGCCGATTATTGTTTTGCAACTAAAGATTCTGCATTGGCACTCACTGAAATTAACCTGGGTATTGGCCCTTTTGTAATTGGTCCGTATGTAGAAAGAAAAATAGGAAAATCACAGTTTTCCGCTATGGCTATTGATGCTGATTTCAGATCGGCAGACTGGGCAGAGCAACACAATATTTACCATTCCGTTTCAGACAGTATACAGGAAATGGATGAACAGCTCGGGAAATTTTTACAGACGCTGGCTTCAAGAAGCAGCGAGGCATTAGCCCTGATTAAAAAAGTTTCATGGGAAGGGACAGATCATTTCAATGAATTGATGCCGGCAAGAATTCATATGAGCGCAAGTCTGATTCTGGAAGATTCTGCCAAGAAAAATATACAGGCAATTAAAGAAAGATTAAGAGTTAAATAATTTCATATTTTTTTAAGATATAAAGCCATTGATTTAGTTCAATGGCTTTTTTTGTTGATTTTTATTTTGATAATTTGTTATTATTTTAACGTTTTTTAATATAAATATTTTTCTTTTTTAAGTGAGTTATTTATTTATGTTAATATTTTTAACATAAAAACGCTTATTAACTAAATATTATTATATCATTATGTATTTTTTCATTAAATGAAGTTTTTTATTGTTTTTTAATAATATTTAATACATATATTTGCGATCACACTGTTAAATTTAGTTAAATATGAGAATGAAGTTATTAATGAGTACTGCTGTGATGTTCTTTATCGGGGGGCATCTGGTGGAAGCTCAAAAAGTAAAGCGCGATACCACGTCCTCGGAGACCAAGATCGATGAGGTAGTGGTGGTTGCCTACGGAAGCCAGAAAAAGGAAACTTTGGTGGGTTCCAATACCGAAATTAAAGCAAAACAATTTGCAGATCGTCCCATATCAAGTATCGGACAGGCAATTGACGGAGCAAGTGCCGGTGTTAAGGTAAGTACCGGTACCGGCCAGCCCGGGAGTTCGCCAAGTATTCAGATTCGTGGAATAGGTTCTTACGGAATTACTACCCAACCCTTATACGTAGTAGACGGAACGGTATATACCGGATCTCTGGCAGCGATTAATCCTAGTGATATCGCTTCTTTCAATATCCTGAAAGATGCTGCATCCACTTCACTTTATGGTTCTGCCGCTGCCAATGGGGTGATTTTAATTACCACAAAATCAGGTAAAAAAGGAAAAGATTCTTTTAATTTCAATATGAGTACCGGTGCCGTAGGACGTGCAATTCCTGAATATGACCGGGTAAACGCTTATCAGTATTATCCTTTGATTTGGGAGGCGTTGAGAAACGGAAGAATGACATCAGTTCCTGGTACATCACTTGCAGATGCCAATGCTTATGCTTCTGCACAGCTGATTCCCGGAGTTCTGAAAACAAATATTTTTAATGTTGCCGATAATCAATTGGTTATCGACGGGATCTTAAATCCCAACGCCCAAATGAAATATACCGATTTGGATTGGCAGAAACCATTGATAAAAACCGGATTCAGACATAATTATGAGTTGAATTACAGTGGCGGAAGCAATACGACTACTTATTTTACTTCAGTAGGGTATACCAATGAGACAGGATATCTTATCAAATCGGATTTTGAAAGATTTACGGCAAGATTAAAACTAGATTCCCAGGTTAAAAGCTGGATGAAATTAGGAACCAGTATCAGTGGTGTGGCTTCTAATGGAAACAACTCCGTTGAAGGCGTAGATAATAATTCTGCCTATATCAATCCATACAGATGGACAAGAACAATGGGACCTATTTACAGCCCTTATGCACACGATCCTAAAACATTTGCCAATCTGTATGATAACGCAGGAAATATAATGTACGATGCGGGAAGTGCAAGAGGAGCTGATGCCGCTGCAGGAAGAAATGTTATTCAGGAAACCCTTCTGAATAAAGATCTTTCTAAGAACTATTATATCATTTCAAGAGCTTATGCTGAATTTAAAGTAGATCCTTATCTTACATTGACTACTAATGTCGGGTATGACATAAGAAATAACAGACGAAGCACTTATGGTAATAAAATTATCGGGGACGCGGCACCCGGAGGGTCAGCTGAAAAATACAGTTTTACTGAGCAGACTTTTACATGGAACCAGCTCCTGAATTATAAAAGAAAATTCGGTAACCATAATTTCGAATACCTTTTAGGACATGAGAACTATAAGTTTACTTATGAATATCTGTATGGCTATAAAAAAGGACAGACTGTAGATGATAATGATGAACTGATCAACTTTGTAACACCTGCCTCACTTACTTCACGTACAGATAATTACAGAAAAGAAAGTGTATTCTCAAGATTGAATTATGATTATAAATCAAAATATTTACTTTCAGGATCCATTCGTTGGGATGCTTCTTCAAGATTCAGTAAAGATGTAAGATGGGCGTCATTCTGGTCTGTGGGTGCAGGTTGGAGAGTGAAAGGAGAAGATTTCTTAACCAACTCCAGTCTTATCAGTGATTTGAAACTTAGAGCTTCTTACGGTCAGGTAGGGAATGACAGAACAGACAGTTACTATATGTATAAAAGTACCTATAACCTGGGCTATAACAATGCTCAGGAGCCTGGAATACTTTTTGGCTTTTTAGCTGATCCTTCTATTACCTGGGAAACAAATAAACAGACAGATCTCGGGATAGATTTCGGATTCTTTAATAACAGAATTAGCGGGTCTGTAGAATACTACAACAGAATTACTTCAGATTTGATTTTCCCTGTTCCTATTCCGGTATCTTCAGGAGTTCCTGATAATACAATCAATAGAAATATCGGAACCATGTACAATCGCGGATTTGAATTCACTGTAAATGCTGATGTTATCAGAACCCCAAGTTTTACATGGAGTTTAAATGTAAATGCTTCAACCCTTAAAAATCAAATCACAGCACTTTCAGACGGAATCTCTGAGTTTATCAACGGAACGAAGAAGATTTCAGTAGGACATTCTGTTTATGATTATTGGTTAAGACAATGGTATGGAGTGGATCCGGCAGACGGTGCCCCTCTGTTTTTAGTAGCTGATGCCTATGCTAATACAACAGCTTCAGATATCAGAACGATAAATAATACTAAAGTAACTACCAATTTTAATAAAGCTAAGTATGATTATTCGGGTACGGCGATTCCTGATCTTTTCGGTAGCTTCGGAACATCAATCAGCTATAAGCAATGGTCTTTCTCTGCCATGTTTACTTACCAGCTGGGAGGCAAAACTTATGACTCCAACTATGCAGCGCTTATGTCCAGTTATTCTCAGGGAGGAGCTTTAAGCACGGATATTCTGAACAGATGGACGACTCCGGGGCAGGTGACGGATGTACCGGCACTCAATTCGTCAACCTATACAAGTTCGAATGCAGCTTCTTCAAGATGGCTTGTAAGCTCGGATTTCATTACATTCAGACAAGCTACTTTAAGCTATAGTTTCAGTCCGGAAATTTTATCTCAGCTTGGATTATCAGGGCTAAAGATTCTGGTTTCAGGTGAAAACTTATGGAGTAAGACAGCCAGAAAAGGTTTAGAACCCGCTCAGGCATTTAACGGAACAACTACCAACAGATATACTCCGGCAAGAATTGTTACTATAGGATTCAACGTATCATTTTAAAAATTAAGTATGAAAAATATGAAAAAGCAATATATAAAATGGGCTGTAGTACTTTCATCAGTCTTCACAACAATGGTATCATGTCAAAGTGACTATCTGGAAACAGACCCTACCACAGCAGTTTCTGAAGATGCAGCCTATTCAAGCGCATCTAATCTGGCTGCCATTATCAACGGAATGCATAGAGATATGTATTACAGACAAAATGACAGCCAGGGGCAAAACGGAGAAGGAGGAATTATGATTATGATGGATGCTCTTGCCGATGACCTCGTATTTCCTTCTACCGGAAATGGATGGTACATTACAACAGTCAGATGGCAGGATCAGGTGAATGAAAACGGATCGAATGATTTTTATCCGTATCAGTTCTATTATGCTCTTATCAGAAATGCCAATCTGGTTATCGCCAATGGACCTAAAGTTCCGGTGGTAGATGCTTCAGACGCCGGTACCATTAAGGTGGCTATAGGAGAAGCTTACGCATTCAGAGCATTCTGTTATTATATGCTGGTTCAGATCTATGGAAAAAGGTATGTGCCGGGTACGGTGAACAGCCAGCTCGGGGTTCCTCTAAGATTAGCGGCTAATGAAGCACCATTAGCCAGAAATACAGTCGAAGAAGTATATACCCAGATTAACAGCGACCTGAATGAAGCTGCGTCGAGACTTGCAGGAAGTAAGAGAGCTACAAAATCACATTTTGATGATAAAGTGATTTTGGGATTAAAAGCCAGAATAGCTTTGACACAAGGAAATTATACGGAGGCTGTAGCAGCTGCTAAGTCTGCTCGCGTAGGGTTTAATCTGATGGATAATGCTGCATATACTGCAGGATTTAATAACCTGGCAGGAAATAATGAATGGATGTGGGGGGCTACTATTATTGCAGACCAGGGAGATTCGTTCTCGAATTTTGGGGCGTATATGTCCAGAAATTTTAATTCCACCAATATCCGTCAGTCTCCTAAAGCGATTAATAACAAGTTATTCCTGTTGTTTCCTTCTACGGATATAAGAACTAAGAATTTTGATCCTACCGGAGCTCATACTGCATTGGGATTGCCTTCTACTTATGCTAAGTTTCCTTATACAAGTCAGAAATTCCTTGCTGCCAGTCAGGCAGACAGCAGGGTAGATGTTCCTTATATGAGAGCTGCGGAAATGTACCTTATTGAGGCAGAAGCCTTGGCAAGGCTCGGAAATGAAGCTGATTCAAAGGTAGCTTTCAACCTGTTTACGAAAAACAGAAACCCTTCTTATACCGGAAGTGTAAATACCGGTGCTGCTTATCTTACGGAAATTCTTAACAGCAGAAGACTAGAATTATGGGGTGAAGGTTTCAGATTCTTAGACCTGAAGAGACTTAATCAGGGATTAGACAGAACGGGAGCCAATCATTCTTCAGTTGTTACCAATAACGTGATGACAGTTGCCAATACAGATCCGCGATGGGAATTCCTGATTCCGAGAGCTGAGATTAATGCTAATCCTCTGATTGTTCAGAACCCATTATAAATATATCACATAAACAGATTTTAATAATAATAAGATGAGGCCTCTGCTTTTTAGCAGGGGTCTCTTTTTATGAAACTAATTCTGTTCCGGGGTGATGAGATTCCGGAAATATTTTTAGAATATTAATTGCAGATTTCAATATTTATTTTAACTTTGTAATTCAAAGTTCTTTTTATGGATGCGAAAAACTATCACGAAGATTTATCTCATATACGTTCTATGATGGAGCGATCTTCCCGATTCATTTCTTTAAGCGGATTATCCGGAGTAGTAGCAGGAGTCACAGCTCTTCTGGGCGCCGGATATGTATACTATGCTATGGAAAGAGAAAAAGTGAGCTATATAAGCGGAAACAGAATTGCATATACATCCTCTTTGGTTCAGGAATTGATCTTGACAGGTATTATTGTTCTGATTATAGCGGTCTTCAGCGGTTATATTTTTACCGCCAATAAAAGTAAAAAGAAAGGATTGAAAATATGGGATGCCACAACAAAACGTCTTTTGGTAACTTTTGCTGTTCCATTGGCAGCCGGTGGACTTTTCTGCGGAGCACTTATCATCCATGAACTTTTCGTCTGGATAGCTCCTGTAACATTGATTTTTTATGGGCTGGCTTTAGTAGGTGCAGAACGATATACGCTTCCGGATGTAAAATATCTGGGATACTGCGAAATGGCGTTGGGATTAATTGCTGCATTTATTTTAGGGTGGGGATTGTTCTTCTGGTCTGTAGGATTCGGGGTTTTGCATATTGTTTACGGCCTTATTATGCACAAAAAATATAAATAAACTAAATTTGCAATTCTTTACCATTTAGATTCTGCAATCTGTAGCCTGAAACAGACAGCTTATGACCGTATTATGATAAAAATAAATCAACTCAATAAAGAATTTGAAAGCCGTGTAAGACTGGGAATTATGTCCGTTCTTATGGTAAACGACTGGGTTGATTTCTCGGAAATGAAAAGTTTGCTGGAAATCACGGACGGTAATCTTGCGAGCCATAGTAATGCATTGGAAAAAGCGGGGTATATTGAAGTAAAGAAAGAATTTGTAGGAAAAAAACCTAAAACATCGTATCGCGTCACGCAAAGTGGAAGACAGGCATTTACCGAACATCTGGATGCACTCGAAAAATTATTGGGACGATAAGTTCTGTATTTTTTTAAAATTTTACTTTGTAATTCAAAGTTCTTTGTATTTGTGAATGTTGGAAATGCTACTTTTTTAAATGAATTCAAACTTGAATAAATAATGAAAGATCAAAACATTGGAAAAATAGTCTTTGGACTTCGTTTTTTGCCGGGAAGTATAGCTCTCTTCGGATATAATTACGAAAGTCTTTAATCCTTCAGCTTCAGATGTGTACTTCAAAGCAAGAGGAATTTTGATGATCAGCATTCCAACGCCGTTATGCTTTAATACGACTTAATCTTAACTAAAAATAATTCTGCGATGAAAAAAATACGCGTTCAGTTTCTGCTTTTTGTGTATGATAAAACCCAAAAGCTTTACAGGAAATATTGTAAAAAGAAAAAAAGACAATGGCAGTTTAATGAGAGGCAGCTGCTAGAATTCAAAGAAGACTCCTTAGGAAGAAAACTTGGGGAGTTTTATAAAAAACACGGATTTTCAATGATTCCCAAAATGGAAAATCATGATGTCCACCACCTGATCACAGGCTGCGGAACCAGCTTTGAAGACGAAATAGCCATGCAGTATCTTCTGCTGGGAAACGGTAAGCTCAATGCCCATCTTCTGGCTGCAGTCATATTAGGAACATTCATTCTCCCTGAGTATGGTAAAATGTATATCAAGGCCTATAAAAAAGGACAGCATATGCGGGAATTCCACAGGTGGGATTTTGAAGAGCTGCTATGGCAGAACTTTGATCATCTGAATGATTTTATTCAGCAAAAAGAGACTATTGCACTTCATTAAAATATACTGTATGCGAAAAATAAAATTCAGCCGGTTAGGAAAAATAACATTCCTGATTTCTTTTCAGCCGGGAACACTTCCAGAATATTTAAAAAAACAATAAACCGCTACCTATGAAAACACATCATTATATATTCCTTACAACGGCTCTGTTTGCCATTGTATTCTATAATCAGGATATCGGACTGAATCTTGGAATTCTGGGAATTGTTTATGCAGTGCTGACCCTGTTTAAAACTTCCGGAAAAAATAGAACGAAAACGCTGTACATCCTTTTGACAACCTCTGTTGTTTCGAGCCTGGCTTTTGCCTGGTACGGAGATTTTTCTTCTTTTCTGGCGGAAGTAAGCTCTCTTCTCCTTTTGGCTTATATTTCCGGAAACAGAAAACTTAAAATCCTTTTTCTGATTCCTGTTTTTGTGGTCAACTGCTGTACCTCGTTCTGTCGATTTTTCGATTTTGACCGATGGATTCCTACAAGAAAATTTCCCGGATTCTGGCAGAAGACCCTTGCTTTTATTTTGATTCCTTTGGTATTGTTATCTGTTTTTTTCGGAATCTACTCTGTGGTAAGCAATCATTTTGCTGCTCTTTTTACAGATTATGAACTGGATATCAATCTGTGGCAGTTGTTCTATCTCTCCGTACTCGGCTTTTTTATAGCCTTTAATTACTGGAATTATGCCGTTGAAAAAATCATATATAAAAACAATCATTTTTTAGACAATGATTTCAGCGAAGCTTCTAAAATTCAGAAACCTACCTATTCTTTTCTTGATCTTGACTCGGAAAGAATAAGCGGCGTTATTTCTTTCTTCTCACTGAATATTTTACTGATCTTTTTTATCATCACATACAATTATGAACAGTTTTATGAAATATCAAAAACACCGATACAGCTTTCAGAAGAAACACATGAAAGGGTAAATGCGGTTATTATGTCTATTATGATGGCTATTCTGGTGATTATGTTCTATTTTAAAGGTGGCTTTAATTTTGATCCTAAGGCTGGTCTTATAAGAATTTTGGCTAAGATCTGGATTTTCCTGAATGCCGTACTTGTATTATCAGCTGCTTTGAAAAATTATGAATATATTGTTCACTACGCCTTTACTTATAAAAGACTTGGGGTCTTTGCTTTTTTACTGTTAGCTATGATTGGATTAATACTTACGTATATTAAAATTCAAAAGAAAAAAAGAAATGCATTCCTGTTCAATTCAATGACCTGGTTTCTGTACGGAACAGTCCTTGCCTGCAGTTATATCAACTGGGGTGGTTCTATCACATCTCAGAATATGAAACGGAAAGACTTCGTTATCAATTATCATTTGAATGCCGTCAGGTTCAGTGAGAAAGCTTTGCTCAGATATGCAGAAGAAAAAAATAATCAAAAGCTTAAAAAAGAAATATTACATAAAATTAATGAAGAAAAAAACAAAACAATACTCTCTAAAATTATTTATTATCAGACTATTAAATAATATTACGGTTGTGGGAGCAGAATCAAAAAAGATAAATAATAACAAGACTTGGAACAATTTTAGCATTTAAAAGATCTGACTTCTAACAGAATGTTTCCTTGAAGCAATCTTAAAATTAATTATTATGAAAAAAAGCTTATTGCTAATTCCATTGATTATCTTTTCGTGTAAAAAAGAGCCGGCAATCGCCAGCGTACCGGATAAAGACTCCACAGTGGTAACAGAAATGCCGGATTCAGCGGTGAAAGCTGATTCTGCAGCATTGAGAAAAAAAGACTCTATTATTAATAATGCTCCCGCCACAAAAGAAGTTTTACGTAAAGGGGTGATGAGAAGCGTAAAAGATGGACAAATCATAAGAACTGCAGATGCATCCCAGCTTCCTTTCACATTGGGAGAAGAATTTAAAAACGACGGTCAGGAGCTGATTTTGAAACTCACGAATTATGATCAGCCTCATCTCAAAGCAAAAATTTCAACAAAAGAGAAAGATTTTAATATCCGTTTTAATCAGATTAAATTACCGAATGGAGATTATGACGGGCCTTTCAGTAGAGATATTACCTATGATATTCCGGGGAAGGGTGAAGTGTGGCTCATTATCGGAAAAAGTAATATGGCTTCAGGGAATACAAAAGGTCATTTCACTGTAAATGTAGAGTAGGGCTTTTAATTTGGTATAATTTCTGCAAACTAAACCTAAAGTAAATTTAATATTATGAAAAATATAGTTCTAACAGCAATGGCAGCTTCAGCTGTACTGGTAAGCTGCGGAACCGTACAGTCACTGGTTCAGAATACTTTTCCATACACGGCTAATGTTTTAGTTTCTACAGGAGTACCTGCTGATAAAGAAGTTTCTTCTACATCTACAGCTACCAATGTACAGACATGGTTTGGTGGAAATAATAATGCCAAGATTAAGGATGTAAGAATTTCTGATGCCAAAATATCCGTAGTATCACCTTCAGGAGGAAATTTAAACGCTTTCAAATCCGTTAAAATTTATGTTTCTTCCAGCGGGACAAAAGAAAGACTTGTTGCCTCCCGTTCTAATATTTCTACCAATTCGTCCGGCTTAAACCTAGATCTGAATGATACAGGTTTTTTAGATGATATCGTAAAAAGCTCAGGACTTACTGTAAGAACTGTTTATGAACTGAAAAATCAAACCACCTCAGACATGAACATTAAAGTAGCACTTAATTTCAGCAGCGTGCCTGCGAATTAGTTTTTATAAAAGTTTATTATATAAAACTCCTTTCAGTTTACTGAAAGGAGTTTTTGTTGTATTAGAGTTTGGTGAATTTTTCTACCAGTCTTCGCTGGCCTTCATTAATGTTGATGAGGTATTGACCTGGAGGAAGTTGTTCGATATTAATTTTTTCATCCGGAGAAACGGAGTTTTTTATAACAGATCTTCCGTACATATTGATGATTTCAATCTCTAATTTCTTGCTTTCAATAGTTTTGATCGCTATATAACCGGTACTCGGGTTAGGATAGATTTTAGCTTCTAAAGCAGGTAATGCCTGAGTCTGAGCCGAAAATTTACTTTCCAGCTGTAATATGGCATTTTTTACATTCGGAAGAGGGCCTATCTTCTTATTGGTATCAGTTCCGCCCTGAGGAATTCCCGTAGAAACCAGAAGGTTTTTCATGGCAGCAGGCGTTAAATACTGTCCTGTTGTCTGACGGTAATATGACTGAAGTAATACCGCAGCAGAAGCTACCGTAGGAGTCGCTGAGCTCGTTCCGCTGAAATAATTATACGTTCTGTTGTCATCATTATCATATTTCTGATAAGATCCGTATCCGGCTGCCAGAACGCTGCTTCCCCATCCCTGTACATCGACCCTGTTTCCATAAGTACTGAAACTTAGTTTTGAATGGGTGGTATTGGGAGAACCTGCACCTACAATAATGGCACCACTGTTCCCCCTTCCTCTGTAAGCCGCATAGAAAGGATCATCGAGATCCTGATTCCCGTTACCTGCTGCTGCAATAATGATAATTCCGGAATCCGTTGCTGCTTTTGTCAGATCCCAGATTACACTGTCATATTCAGCAGGGCAGTATTGCCCGTCTTTTCCTCCCGTCTGCATTTCATACAAAATAATATCTCCCGCCTGAGATGCATTGATAGATCTGCTTACTGCGGCGGCTCTGTTATAACCAACGGTGGTCCACTCCATAAAACCTTTGATTTCCGAAGCATTATAAACAGCACCCGTAAGCCCGATATTATCTTTTACAGATCCCAGTATGCTGACTACTGCAGTTCCGTGATCGCGGTAGTTGTTACCGGATAAACCGGCATTGGGAGAATAACCGGGTTCTAATTGTATTGAATTTTGATTCGCCAGCATTTCATGGGTTTTATAAAAACCATATTCCACATCCCGGATGCGGATGTTCTGGCCTGTAATTCCTCTGGACCATGCATATTTTGCATTGATCCCCGGATTATCGTTGAGGTAGGTCTGCAGGTTTTCCATATCCGGAGTGGCAACAAACCGGCTAGTGAATGGAGGTTCTACAGGAACAGCACTCATTACGGAAACATATTCTACCTCAGGAAATCTTTCAAGGACCTGGATAATCTTTGTTGTTGCCTCATGACTCTGCACAGGAAAATCAGCTTTAAAAATTCTTTTAAGTTTCTGAACAGACTCTCCCGAATTACCGTTGGCTTTACTGCTCTCCGTCAGTTCGGCGATTTTTTTATCCGTAAAACCCAGATCATAGGTAAATGAAATCCCGTTTTCTATGCTGAATCTTTCAAACTCAGGATTTTTGCTGAAAGCTGCCTTTTCTGAGTTGATATTTTTTGAAAAACAGACATAGATAAGTGTATTTTCCCGATGGCCGGACTGGCCGTAAGAAAGGAAAAAACAAAACATAAAAACTACTAGAAGATTGATTTTTGTTTTCATATTATTTTTGTTAAATGGTTGTGGATCAGTTTGTGATATTTCAAAAATAGCAATAAAATGAAAACAAATCACATTTTTGTGAGTTTATTCTGAAAAAATAAAAATCTATGATTGATGTAAATACCTTAAACCATTTTGGTGAAAACATTTCAGACATTTACGCTTGAAAATAAAAAATACCTTTCATTGATATTGAAAGGTATTTCTTATGTTAGTTTGGATAAAGACTTAAGAATCCTCAAACCAGCTTTCTTTAATTTTGTGATAAAAGATTTTCTTTTTATTCAGGATCTGATATTCAATGCCAATACTATCTTTACTTACGTTGACAAGTTTTGCCTTCTGAATGGGCTGTTTATCAGCAGTAACAGGACTTGTGGAAGGCAGCTGTAAAACATCTTCAGCAATATCGGAATAGGAGGTTCTGCTGATTTGTTTTTCAAAAATTCCCTCATTTCTGTAAACTGTTATTTTGGGGTTATATAAAGGTCCGGGACGGCCTCTGTCTATCCGGTACTGATCATTAAGCTGAATGCGCTGATAGCTGCCTATAGTGGAAAAATAATGAACCATACCGAAAAACGGAATCATCATTGGCAGGATGCTCAGAATGATGATAGCGAGGAGCAGAAAAAAGTAAACTCTGACAGCTTTTTTTTTCCAGAACCAGATGATAATAAAGATGGTCATTGCCAGCCAAAACCAGTTGATGATTTTATCAGAATAATAGCCGGAATAACTGTATTTATTTAAGTTTAGAATGACTTCACTCAGGAATATCAATGTTACGGCAAGATAGCCTATAATTATATTTTTGCTTTTCATCTGTTCTTTAGCCTAGCTTTTTGTAATGGAGTCCATTACAATTGTAACCGGTCCGTCATTGATTAAGGATACTTTCATATCGGCACCGAAGATTCCGCTTTCGGTCTTTAATCCTGATTTTGCCATTTCTTCTTTGAAATAGTCAAAAAGAGGAACTGCTTTATCAGGTTTAGCCGCTTTTATAAAAGAAGGCCGGTTGCCTTTTTTATAATCTGCAATCAATGTAAACTGGCTGATGCAAAGGATTTCTCCCGAAATATCCTTTACCGAAAGATTGAGTTTGTCATCTTCATCTCCAAAGATTCTGAGGTTCAATGTCTTTTGTATAAGCCAGTCTGCATCTGTCTTTTCGTCATTCTCATCAATGCCTACCAATAGCATCAGGCCTTTTCCGATTTCTCCGACGGTTTTTCCGTCTACTTTTACACTGGCTTCAGAAACCCTTTGTATTACGATCTTCATGGGTTGTTTTAATAGTAAATATTTAAAATTTTTGTGGCGGAATTATAGTTGTAAGGATACGTTTTAGGAGGAAGAGAGGTCTTTGCACCTGATTCCGGCTGTCCTGTTCTTAAGATCCATCTTGTATTATCCTTAGGGCATAGAATGGCAATATTGTCTTTCACTTCAAGAGTGGTGTTGTTATCCGGACAGATATGAGGCGCATTCCGGTCATATACTTTGAAAGAATCTCCCACCCGGACAACGATTAATCCTCTTGTTCCGGACTGCTGTTCATTAACGTAAATCCAGCCGTTGTCATAGTTGATGGCATTGTATGCCGGCAGGTTCAGATTTAGACTCACGTTGATTGGGTTATTGGGAAAGCAGTTCACGGTATCTTCTCTGCTTCCGCAAGAGTTGATGTATAAGCTGCTGAAAATCAATGATATGAAAATGAATGATATTGAAAAAGTTTTTTTCATTTCAATTTAAATTTTTATATATTTGTAAAAATTAAACGATTATAACACGAAAACATTGTCCGGCAAATGTCGGATTATTTTTTTATACTAAAACTAAATTTTGAAAATTATGGCAAGCTATGTAACCAAGGAGGGACTAGGGAAAATGAAAGCTGAGCTGGAACAGTTGGAAACTGTGGAAAGACCAAAAATTACTCAGCAGATCGCGGAAGCAAGAGACAAAGGAGATTTGTCTGAAAATGCAGAATATGATGCGGCTAAAGAGGCTCAGGGAATGCTTGAAATGAGAATTTCCAAGCTGAAAGATGTTATTTCTACTTCTAAAATTATAGACGAAAGCCAATTAGATACTTCAAAAGTTTCTATCTTAACGACAGTGAAACTTAAAAATAATGCGACGAAACAAGAGCAGGTATTTACATTGGTGCCGGATAACGAAAGTGATCTTAAAACAGGAAAAATTTCTGTAAACACTCCGATTGCAAAAGGACTTTTAGGAAAAGCGATAGGAGAGACTGCAGAGATTACTTTACCAAACGGAAATAAACTGTCTTTTGAAGTATTGGACATTACCCTATAGTCTGATACCTCTTTCATTCTAACTTCTTTTTCTAACCTTAATTTCTACACAATGAGCACTATATTCACAAAAATCATCAACGGCGAAATTCCCTCTTATATCATTGCTGAGGATGAGAATTTTATCGCATTCTTAGACGCAATGCCTTTGGTGAAAGGACATACCTTGGTAGTCCCTAAAAAAGAAGTGGATTTGATTTTTGATCTTGAAAGTGAAGAATATAAAAACCTTTGGGGATTTGCCCAACAGGTAGCCAAGAAGATCAAAACTGCAATTCCATGTGTCAGAGTAGGAGTAGCGGTAGTAGGATTGGAAGTTCCTCATGCCCACATCCATCTTATCCCTTTAAACAGAATGGAAGACATGAACTTCAGAAATGAAAGATTAAAATTAACGAACGAAGAATATACAGAGATTCAAAACTCAATTATTAATTCTTAAAAAACAGAAAATCGTAAAAAAGTAATTTTTTACGATTTTCTTTAACATATACATTATATATAATTATGAATTCAAACCAGTGTTCTTTCTGCGGAAGAAAAAGAAATGAGGTACAGATGCTGATTTCTGGGCAGAACGGTTTTATTTGTGAAAACTGTATAGAGCAAGCACATGTTATTGTAAAGGATAGTGTTTCCAAAACAGGAGCTTCATCTGCTGCCAGTATGGAAGAACTTAAAAAGCCTAAAGAGATCAAAGAATTCCTTGATCAGTATGTAATCGGGCAGGATCAGGCGAAAAAACAACTTTCTATTGCTGTATACAACCACTATAAGAGATTGCTTCACGCTCAGGATGAGAACAGAGAAGTGGAACTTGAAAAGTCAAATATTATCATGATCGGGGAAACCGGTACAGGAAAAACTCTTCTTGCCAAAACAATTGCAAGAGAACTTAATGTTCCTTTCTGTATCGTGGATGCTACCATTCTTACAGAAGCAGGCTATGTAGGGGAAGATGTTGAAAGTATTCTTTCAAGATTATTGATGGTGGCTGATTATGATGTTGAAAAAGCAGAAAAAGGAATTGTTTTTATCGATGAGATTGATAAGATTGCCAGAAAATCAGATAACCCGAGTATTACCAGAGATGTTTCCGGAGAAGGAGTACAACAGGGATTATTGAAGCTGCTGGAAGGAAGTATTGTAAATGTTCCGCCTCAGGGAGGAAGAAAGCACCCGGATCAGAAATATATTCAGGTAAACACTCAGAATATCCTCTTTATCGCAGGAGGTGCTTTTGACGGGATCAAAGAGATTATCGAAAGAAGAATGAACAAGCAGGCGATAGGCTTCAGCTCTGAAAAAATCAATAAAGTAGATGAAGATGAGTACGTATTAACAAATATTAATGCAATTGATCTTCGTTCTTTCGGATTAATTCCCGAACTTTTGGGAAGGTTTCCAATCATCACTTACCTTGATAAACTCACAAAAGAAACATTGGTAAGAATTATGAAGGAACCTAAAAATTCTATCGTGAATCAATTTGTGGAACTTTTCAAAATGGATGGCGCAGATTTGGTTTTTACGGATGGAGCTATTGAAAAAATTGTTGAAGAAACCATCGAAAAAGGACTGGGAGCAAGAGGGCTCAGAGGGACGACGGAGAAGGTTCTGGAAGACTATATGTTTTCAATCGGAGAAGAAAAAAATATCACCCTTACAGAAGGTAATATTTTGATTAATAGATAAAATGTTTTTTTTTTAAAGAAAAAAATAATACCTTTGCGGGTGAAGATTGTATTAACACACAAATAATTTATACAATGAGAAAAAGTTTATTTGCTATAGGTCTTTTAGCCGTTAGCTATTCTGTTCAGGCGCAGAATGTTTTATGTCACGTAGACACTAACGCTACTATGTATGTGAGCGAAGGCACCCTAGTTTATAGTGGTGGAGGTGTACAAACCAGAGATACAGGTCTTTTGGATGTACACGGAAACGTAATGGTTGTAGGTACAGCCGCGGATGGATTTAAGACCATTGATGCTGCGGGTGCAGATAAAACCAATGGTGGAAATATTATCTTAAGACTGAATACACCGGCAACCTATGCTACTTCTACTTACGGACAACTTTACATTGACGGATTATCCCAATCCAATATTACCGGTGTTGTAAGTAAAGAGTACAGAACAACCAGTCATGGAGGTTCTACAAATCCTAGTTACTATCAGCAGGTAGCTTTGCCTTTCTCTGGCAAAGTATTAAGTACATTATCCACAGAAATTGGTAAGACTTTCGATACAGGAAGATACAGCAATCCAATCCTTAAATGGGATAATACGAATGCTGTATCCAACCACTTTACCAATCTGGCAACGACAACCAGTGATCCTTCAGGATATTATATGCTGAAAGTGACCAATCAGGACTGGAATCCAAGTGCCCCTGCAACAGGTACCGTATTCACTATTAACGGAAAACCATATGCTCCGGTTGCGGCTCCTGTTACCCTTCAGAATGCCGGAAACGTAAGTTTCGGAACGGGAGGGGATAATAACAACGCTTACAGTGAGAAATACAATACATACCTGGATGACAGCTTTGAGTATACTACGACTCCATGGGCCGGAACATTCGGTAAAAATTTCTACCAGTTCGGAAATCCATTCCTGACGAATATTGACTTATCCAATATCGGATATACTGAAGGTCCTAACGGGGACGGTAATGCAGTAAAAACTATCTGGGGAATTGAATACAACCCGGGTACGGTCAATACACTTTCAAATGGTTCAACTTATGCTACAAACAGTAGAGTAGTTACCTTCTTGCCAACAGGCGATGGTGTTGCTCCTGCTGTTGGAGATGTGGATTTGGTAGTGATTAAGCCTATGCAGTCATTCAAAATAAAGTTGAGAGACAATACACCTCAGACTTTAAACTTTAACACGTTAAGAAGATTTAAAGGAACTGCAAGAGCTGCCGGAACACCATATGATGTAACTGCAGCAAGAACTGCCAACAGAAATACCAGCGGAACTGTTAAGCAGCTGGGAGTTATTGGTCTTGATGCTAACCAGAATGAAATTTCAAGAACGTATTATGTCGTTTCCGGATCATCTGTAACAGGCCACCAGACTTCTATCGCAACAACTGTACAGGCTTCTGCAGGTAAGAACATCATCGGTACTTTTGAAGAAGATGTAAACGGAGGTTATGACAATAACTACACCAACTACTGGTTATACATTAACGAAGCTAATGAAAATGATTTCAAAGGTAAGAATGTTAAATTAGTAAACTATTATCAGGATAAAGTTAAATACTACAAATTTGAAGTTAGAGAGAATGCAGAATTGATTCCTGCAGGAGCTCACCAACTCTCTTCAGGTATTGGTTTTTACTATAAAGCTGAAAATGGAAATGTAGTACAGGCTAAACAGGGAGATATTGTTCCTGTAACAAACATAGAAGCTAATCTATATTACGGAGAGCCTAGTACTACTGGTACTTTAGCTGTTAAAGATAAGAAGACATCACCGTCAAGAACATTGGTGGTTTATGATCCTTCCATTACAAATTATATTGTAAGATTTGATCCAAATTGGAAGAAAGCAGATATTGAAGTTTATGATATGAGCGGTAAACTAGTTATTTCTAAGAAAGCTGTTGATACTTCTAGAGATTTTGTAATCGAGCTTAATAACTCTATTAAAAATTCTTATGTAGTAAAAATTGTCTCAGACAAGGGAGAAACTGTTAACACAAAAATCTTAAAATAAATAATATGAAAACTATTAATAAACTAGTATCCGCATTTTTTCTTTTTGCATTAGTATTAGTGCAAGCTGCTCCGCCGATTCCCGGAGGAGGTGGTAATGGAGGTAATGGTACAGGTGCGCCTTCTTCGCCAATTGATATGTATGTATATGTACTGGGTATCGTAGCAGTCGCTCTGATTGTTTACTTTACAAAAAAGTATAAGAACGTAAAAGCATAAAATTTTATTAAAATAATATTAAACTCTCTGATTAATCAGAGAGTTTTTTTATTTTTACTTTATGAAAAAGATTTATATAGTATCTGCGGTTTTAGCCGCATTATCTCTGCAGGCTCAGTTCACTGTTACCATTCAGACTCCGGCGGATTTTAAAGATCAGGACGCTATTCTATATACATTAAATGGGTCAAAGGATATTATTTTTACCAAAGAACAAAGTAAAAATAATGTATGGACTTTTAAATATCCCAGTCATTACATGGGAATGATGAAAGCCTATTTTCCTAATACAAATAATACAATTAATTTCATCTCCGAAAATAAGAATGTCAATGTAAAACTTGATATTCAGAATAATAAAATAAAGGATGTTGTATATCTGGATGAAGCCAATGAGCTGATGAGCAGACAACAGGAAGGATCACAAAAGAAAGAACTTATTCTTCCTGCTCTAACACAGATTAAAGAGTATTATAAGGATAATACAGAGTTTGGGAAGGCATTGAATGCTGAAATCGGAAGACTTTCCGGTACTTCTTCATCTATTGATGCTGTAAACCATCCGTTTATTTCTTATTATAATACAAATTATGCTAAGTTCTTATCCAATTCAGCGGATACTTCTAAAAAAGTGAATCAGGAAGAGGTGATCAACTTTCTTGATAAGTCTAATGATATGCTGGAAAGTTCATCATTATTAAGACCTCTGTTGGTCGCTTATCTTAATTCGGGAGGGAATACAAATGTCACGGCTTCTGTCGATAAACTTTTAGACCGTTTAAAGGTTGAAACACCAAGAGGACAGACTGTTTTATCTGAATTAATAGATATCTTTGATGCGTACTCAATGGATGAGTATAAAACGAAGTATCTGGGCTTGGCCAAAGGCCTTAAATGCACAATTACGGACAGACTGGCCTCTACATTAAAGTCGAATGCCAATGTGGAAATGGGAGCTGCTTTTCCTAACTATAAATTCCAGTCTCCGGTAAACACTAGTGCAAAATCAATTTATGATGTTAAAGCAGATAAAAAAGTAATTGTTTTCTGGTCTTCTACATGCTCTCATTGTGAAAGCGAACTTCCGAAACTTCTTGAAAAATACAATGAGCTGAAAGCTAAAAATATTCAGATTATAGGATTATCTCTGGATGTTGATAAGAATTCTTATACTAAAAGAATTGCTGCTTTCCCATGGATCAATGATTCGGAATTGAGAGGATGGAACAGCTCTTATTCGGAAACCTACAATGTTCATGCAACTCCGACATATTTTATTTTGGATGCTAACAACAAGATAATCAATAAACCAGAGCACGTAGGTGATGTTTTGGAATATTTTAAGCTAAAATAATTTTGGTAGGTAGGAAATATTTTCTATATTTGCACCACCAAAAAGGCGAGGTAGCTCAGTTGGTTAGAGCGCAGGATTCATAACCCTGAGGTCACGGGTTCAATTCCCGTCTTCGCTACAAAAAAAGGAAAAACAATTATTGTTTTTCCTTTTTCTTTTTTATACTGTCTTTAGAATTTCAGTTTCACTATAATGATTAAATGATTCGTTCAGGTGAGAGTATACCCATCAATTAGGTTTTATCCGGATCATCATGCAGATGACACTGTATATAAATAAGTGAAATTTGAAAAATAGTTCCGGAAAAAATACGGATATGAAATAATAAAGAATTTTGTAAATGTAAAGAAATGTCCTATATTTGCACCTTCGAAAAGGCGAGGTAGCTCAGTTGGTTAGAGCGCAGGATTCATAACCCTGAGGTCACGGGTTCAATTCCCGTCTTCGCTACAAAAAAAAGGAAAAGTACATTGTACTTTTCCTTTTTCATTTATAAATGGTTTATTCTAACTTTGATATCCAAGCAGTTTTCTCAGCTGATAGAAGAATCTTTCAATAAGCCTTAAATCTTCAGTTACAATTTCTGCACTCCCTCTAAGCTCCTTGTCGAAGGTAAGGGTTTTATTATAGCTTGTTTTTAATCCTTTTGGTAATATTACATCTACATAATAATTTCCTTTTTCATCGGGAATAAGAGAGATATTCTGTACCTTTCCCTGTACAATACCATATTCCTGGAAACGGTAGTTATCAAGTTTAATCAATACTTTTTCTCCGGGAATAATTTTCCCTGAATTAGCTGCCGGAACAGACATTCTGCCTACTAATTTCTCTTTATTGGCAGGTAGTATAGATAGAATAGGCTCTCCTGCTTTTACAAACTGATTTTCTCCGAAAAACTGCTGAAAGCTGGCAACCCCATCCGTAGAAGAAAAGATAAGATAGCTTTGTTCCCACTGTTTTAAAGATTTCCGCAATTGTTCAAACAACTGTAAGGTTTGGGAAGAATAAGTGATTTTATCTTTTTCTGTATTAATAGCAGCTCCGCTTTTCGTTTTATTCAGATTAGAAATCCCTTCATCCATCTGAGAGATATTGATGTTAATATTTTCAAGATTTTGTTGGGCCTGAAGAAATTTTATTTTTTCATTTTCAAGTTCCATGGAAGAAATTACTCCCTGGCTGAAAAGCTCCTGAGATCGGTGAAAGTTTTTCTTAGTGAGCTCATATTTTGCCTGTTCAAGATTTTTTTGTTGTTTTAAGGTAGCAATTCTTATCTGATATTCTGAAATACTCTGATTAGCTGCAAGGTTTTCGGGAGCATAAGGCTGAAGTCTTGTGAAAAGCTGCTCGTCCTGCAAAGCTTTGGCAAAGCTGTTGTAATCTCCCTGAAGTTCTCCAAGTTTAAATCTTGAAGATGCTGCAAGCGGGAAAGAGCTAAGCTGATTAGGGGTAATGGAATCTACCAGATTCTTTAGCTCCAGAATATCTTTATAACTGGCCGCAGACTGCATCACCATCAGTAGCTGGTTCTTTTTTACGGGCTGATGGTCTTTGATGAATATCTTTTCAACTTTAGAGCTCGTTCTTGCTTCAATTTTTTCAGGTGGGTTTTGAGAGGTTACTATAATAGGAGCCGGAACAAATTCCGGATATTTGATAATGTAACTCATTACCAGAATAAGTAATAAAATAATAAATATAACCGTATTGCCCCAACGTATCATCCAATGTGGAGGCTGGGTCAGAATATCCTGAACGCTTTCTGAGCGAAGTTCTATATTGTCTAAAATGTCTTCTTTCATGTTTTAAAATAATGTTTTGTCAAATATTTCAAAAAAGGATTTTTAATTCTATGAATTTTAATTTCCTAATTCAAGTTGGTTTCTGACAAGCCGGTAATATTCTCCTCTTAAATCTACAAGCTCTGCATGGCTTCCTTCTTCAACTACTTTTCCGTTATCTAATACAATGATTTTATCAGCATGTTTTACTGTTGAAAGTCTGTGAGCAATTACTACCGCTGTTTTTCCTTTAAAGAACTGTTCAAGATTTTCCATAATGATTTTTTCATTGTTAGCATCCAATGCTGAAGTAGCTTCGTCAAATAAAATATATTCCGGGGACTTATATACGGCTCTTGCAATAAAGAGCCTCTGTTTCTGCCCTCCGCTTACTCCTACACCCTCATTTCCTATTTTTGTATTATAGCTAAGAGGCAGGGCTTCTATAAAATCTTTAATGTTAGCAATTTCTACGGCACGTCTTAGCTTTTGTTTATCAATATGATCTTCACCGATAGCAATATTATTGGCGATAGTATCATTGAATACATAACCTTCCTGCATTACTACACCACAGTGGTCTCTCCAGTATCTCGGTGAGATGTTTTTCAGACTTGTGCTTCCGATCCGGATTTCTCCCTGGTCAGGATCATAAAACTTCATTAACAGCTTAAGCAGGGTTGTTTTTCCACTTCCGCTGGCTCCCACAATCGCGGTAGTTTTTTGATAAGGAATGCTAAGAGTAAGATTTTCAAAAACAGGCAGATCTGAACCAATATATCTAAACGTAATATCATTGATCAGAATATCTTTATGAGGAATATCTGTTGCGTAATGTTCATTCTTATCTTCTTCATCATCCTTATCGTGAATCTCGCCCAGCCTTTCCAAAGAAATCTTTGCATCCTGGGTTTGCTTTATGAAATCGATTAACTGAAGCAGGGGGCTGTTAAGTTGTCCTATGATGTATTGTACGGAAAGCATCATCCCTAAAGTAAGATTTCCGCTTAATACTAATTTAGCAGAAAGGAAACTTACCAGGATATCTTTCATTTGATTAATGAAATTTCCTCCTACAGATTGCCATTGCTCTAAGCTTAGAGATTTTATTCTTATTTTAAATAATTTTACCTGTAAAAATTCCCAATCCCATCTTTTTTGTTTTTCGGCATTATGCATTTTGATTTCCTGCATGCCGTTGATGAGTTCGATCACTTTACTCTGTTCCTGAGAAACCTGAGAGAATCTTTTATAATCAAGCTCTTTTCTTTTTTTAAGGAAAAAGGTAATCCATCCAATGTATAAAATGGCGCCTATCAGATAAACAATAAAAAGTCTGTAATCATACAATAATAATACGATACTGAAAATGATAAGGTTCACCAGAGAAAACAGGGTATTCAATGAAGAACTCGTCAAAAGCTGCTCTATTCTGTGATGGTCATTGATTCGCTGCATAATATCTCCTGTCATTCTGGTATCAAAGAAGCTTATGGGAAGCTTCATCAATTTGATAAAGAAATCAGAGATGATAGAGATGTTGATTCTGGCCGAAAGATGGAGCAAAATCCAGCTACGGATGGTCTCAATTCCCATTCTTCCGAGGAAAAGCATTACCTGGGCAAGTAGAACAAGATAGATGAAATTGATATCCTGATTCTGAATACCTACGTCCACAATACTCTGGGTAAGAAACGGAAAGATAAGAGAAAGTAAACTTCCGGCGAGAAGTCCTACAGCGAGCTGGATGACAAGGGACTTATACTTATATAAATACTTTGAAAGAAAAGAAAAACTTGCTTTGCTTTCTTCTGCATCAAACTCTGTCTGAAAAAATGCAGGGGTCGTTTCTAAAATAAGAGCAATTCCTTCTTCTGTGTTTTCATTGGCATTTTCACCAATCCAGAATTTGATAAATTCATCCCGGTTATACGTAATCAGTCCGTAGCTAGGATCTGAAATGTACACTTTATTATTCTTATCGATTTTATAAACAACCACAAAGTGGTTTTTATTCCAATGGACTACACACGGAAGCGGAACTTCTTCTACTAAGGTATTGAAATCAATCTGGACTCCTATAGAGCGGAATCCAAGGTTTTCTGCGGCATCGCTGAGCCCCAAAAGGCTACTCCCTTCGCGCGTGGTTTCAGAAAGTGCACGAATCTGTTGTAATGATATGCTTCTGCCGTAATATTTACTTACTATTCTGAGGCAAGTAGGGCCACAGTCTTTGGCGTCCGGCTGCTTATAAAAAGGAAATTTCTTCAAAACTAATATTCATTATAAAATGTCGTCAACGTATGACGACATTTTTTCTTTATTTCAATATTGTAACTTATAAAATGGCAGATTAAAAATATAACCATTTGTTGCATACATCTATAATGACGTTTTTAGGTGGTTCTGTCCTGGGTTTATCATAGGGCAACCGAGTGTTTTTCTTTAATACCCTTGCATTTTTCATGATCAAAGTTCTTTTAGTTTTCCTACTCTTAAGTTTTTCGGATACCACTTTTATTTTTCCTAAGATAGGGAATTTTTTAATTGAACAAATACTTAATTAAATGTCCTCATCATCGATAAGCTCATCAATAAAAAACTTAATGTCTTCACGGTCGTATTTATCCGGAAACTGATAACCGTTAATAATAAAAACAGGTGTAAAGCTTAGTCCGGCATTCGTATTCTCTTTAGCCATTTCAATTAAAGGATTCAGATTTTCTGAGGTAGGTACCCCTCCGGAAATACCATTTATTTTATTTTCATCTTTTGTTTCGAACCAAAGTTCTACAGCTTTAAGGAAGTCCTTTTCCGGTCTGTTATTATAGATGTATGTGAGATCAGAGATCAGCTGGGTATATTTTTCATGGTTACCCGGAATATAATTAAATCTCATTTGTACCGAGAGATCGTTCGGGTATTTTTCCAAAAGATCTTCCATTAATTTATGGGCGTCTTTACAGAAGCCGCAATAAGGATTAGAAACGATAGAAATACGAAGTTTTGAATCTCTTTTCCCAACTAAAAACGTTTCTGTATCCTGAAATGCTATTTTATCATTAGCCTGAAGCTGGCTCTTGAACAGGTCATAGTTTCTTTTAAATCTAAGATTTTTAGCATTAGACTTTTGAAGACTTTCCTTTTCTTCAAGGAGGTTATTGAAATACAACACCGCAGAAAAAATAAGGGCCCATAATATAACAGTTAATAAAAGAGCTCCAAGGCTAAAAGAAAGATTCTGGAAAAATACAATACTGATGATAAGCTGTGCAGCCAGTACTGAAATAATTAAAAGGCAAATTCTGCAGAATGTCTTTTCGGCAAATGCCTGGATGTATAAGGAGTATCCTATTGCCAGTATGGAAACAAAAGTAAATCCTTTGATGATATAAGCTGTAGCGGGAAGAAATAAACCTAATGCTGCAAGTCCGACAAAATAAATTAATGAAAAATCAGAAAATTTTAAACCCATGATGCTGGTCTTATCCTGCTTGATGATTTTATCGCAGGAGTTTGCCGTTTGAACAACTGATACTCCTCCGCAGATACTTCCGATGACGGCAGATGTATTTCCGAATTTTTGATTAAAAATTTCCATGGAAATGTATACACCCACCAATGATAGCAGATTAAACAGAGCTTCATAGATTTGAAGGCTTACAAAAGAATAAACAGCAATAACGGCAAAAATTAAATAAAGAACCGGCTTAAAGTTAAAAGCCAGCTTATTTTCTGCAGCCTCAGTTTTTTCAAAAAGAAGTACGAAATCAGATGAGTTCTTATAAAGCTCTTCTTTATTGAGCGTTTTCGCTTTTTCAGAATAAACGGAATAGCTGCCTCCTGACTTTTTTACTAATGAAAATGAGTTTTCGACGATGGCAATAAATTCTTCCGGAAGCTCATCCCAATATTCTTTGTCAAGTTCATAGGCATCATTTTTTATTCCCATAAAGTTTAAGGTATCACTGAAGGCTAGTGCTGACGGATAGTTGGGATGGGAATTAAACTGGAAAATAAATTCCTGTTTATCGAGTTTTAGATAGTTAATTAGCTTGTCGAAAATCATATTAATATTTTCATCTAAAATACACAGATGTTTTAAATAAACAAAAATTTTTTTCTTTTATTAGTGAGATATAACAGTGTGTAGGCAGATTTGATTTGAGTTTCAATATTTTGTTTTTTGAAAAACATTTGAAAAATAAACACTTGATACCCATAGGTAGACTTATTTTGAAATAGGGAATCATTTGTTCGGGCATTTTCCGGCGCTGCTTTATTTAAAATATTTTAAAGATAAATTTATATTCTTGTAATATTATCGAGTATTTCTATTGAAAATAGATTATTGATTAATGTATTTGTGATATATGTAGAAAGAAAACTAACTTGAAAATAACAAAATCGAGCTTGAAATTAAGCCAATTAATAGAGTCGTCTTTTTTGAATTATTTGATGTTTAAGTGAAGATAACTCTAATTTTTGAAGCGCGGAAAATTACGGATAACTGGAATATTTTATTTTTAAACAATTGTTTTGTTTTGTGTAGTTTTTACATGTTAAATGTGGTTTTAATGATGTTTTATTATTGAAATGTGTGTTTTAACTATATGGCGATCACCTGTCCTCAAACTCAAAAAAACATAAAAAATCATAAAGTTTTCATAAAGTTTTAAAAAAGGATAAAAATGTTTTTGTATTTATAAAATATATTGTACTTTTACATCGCCTTGAATGAGGGAACAAGTCAAGGTAATAAATTTTTTTTCATCATTTGTGTTTTTAGAATCGTATCGCCTGATACGATTCTTTTTTTGTCTTTATTTTTCGAAATTTAAAAGAAGATCTATGAAGTAAGAATAGGTAACGGAACCTTCCTGCTGGTTAGTTTTCAGGAATAAATTATTAGTGAATCCGAAAAAATCATCCAGCCAGCCCTGATGACTGAAGATAAATGCCTTTTCATAAGCCCGGTCTCTTTTCATAGCTGGAGAATAATTCTTAAGAACCGATTTTACAAACTCAGGATCCTGCTCTGCAATGAACCTTAAAAGACTCTTTAAGGTAAAATACTCCGTGCTGTATCTCAATTCCGGATGAGATGAATGAATGCCGAGTAAATATCCTACAAAATTAGCTTCCTGTTCTCTGGCAAAGCCAAGCTGGTGAGAGCTTTCATGTGCGGTAGTAAAAGGAATAAAAGTAGAAGGTAATTCGGCATTATATTGTGCTTCGGCGGTAAAGGGATTATAGTACCCCAGAATGCCGGTATAATTCATGATATTCTTAAACAGGCTGGGTTTGATTGCTAAAATCTGCGGAGCCTTTTTATCTGATATATATTGAGGTAGTCTGGTCTGCTGACGGAGAATTTCCTGCTGTATGGATTTCAGGTCGGTAATAGCAAAGACACCAGCATGATCTTCTTTGACGAGTTCCCGTGTTGTCTTGCATTTTTCAAGGTATTTCAGCGCTAAAATCTTAGCCTTGGAAACTTCCGGACTTTGTTGGCTGGAAAGCTTTTTAATAATAGGAGTCTGAAAGTAAAGCATTCCCCAAAACACCTGATAGGTAAAATAAAATAGATTGATAATACATAGAATGCTGAGTAGGGAGCTGTTTCTCCTTTTCTTTTTAAATATTCCGGTAACGTGATACAAAAGAAAAATACCCAGTAAAATATAAACGGTATCTCCCGCAGAAAAAGGAAGTCCTCTAAATAAGAGCTGATGGGGTGTTTTTTGAAGTTCAAAGAAACTTTCAAAAAAAGAAATCATCAGTTTTGATTTTGAAAAACTGTAAAATAAAAGAAATTGGGCAAGTAATACACCTGCCCAAAACCTCTTTTTCTTATATATTGTTTTGATATTAATGACCACTACCTTTAGATAATTTATCCAGATCAATGCCCTGAGCTTTTAAAATCCCGCTCACACGGATCGCATAGAATGCAAGATAAGCAAAACATACAACTCCTACGATATAACTGAAATGAATATTCGTAATATCAGCAATATAACCCTGTATAAAGCTTACAATACCACCACCCATAATCATCATAATAAGATATCCCGAGCCTTGGTTGGTATGTTTACCAAGTCCGTTAATAGCTAGCGCGAAGATACACGGCCACAATGTAGAACAGAAAAGGCCTACACTTGTAAACGCATATACAGATACCATACCGGTAGTTAACATACCGATAATTAATGCTGTAATTCCTGCCAGAGAAAAGATTAAAAGCATCCTTGCCGGGTTTCCTTTGCTTAAAATATCACAGATAATCATTGCAATAATGATAAATCCGTATACATAAAATGGAGAAAGATCATGTTTGGCAATAGCATTTACCAATAGAAATACCCCAAATGCCAGATAAGGAGCTAAGAACCTTAGGATTTTTTTGAATCCGGCATTCACGTCAAATGCTTCTACAGCACCTGTCCAACGGCCAATCATTAATGAGGCCCAGTATAAGGAGATATAAGGAGCTACCTCTTTTGTTTCAAACCCTAAGTTTTTTTCCATATAGGCAGGAAGGTTACTTGCCGTGGAAACTTCTACCCCCACATAAACGAAGATTGCAATCATTCCCATCACCAATTGCGGATACTGGAAAGCTGATGATCTGTGTTCTCCCGGAGTAGTGTCATCTGTATCCACAGTATTTGTAGGCGTTACAGCCGGAAGGGAAGAAAACTTAAGCATTAAAGCTACAAGAGCAAATGCAACGCCTAATATAAGGTAGGGTATTTTTACACTTTCTATACTTGCTTCTGTATTAGCTGTGCTTGCAGACCCAAAGATCGCAAATGCAACGATAAGCGGTCCTATGGTCGTCCCTAAGTTATTGATTCCTCCTGCCATTGTTAATCTCTGAGATCCTGTTTCCGTAGGGCCTACCTCAATAGCAAGAGGATTGGCAACAATCTGCTGAAGAGAGAATCCTAAACCTACAATAAATAATCCGGAGATCATTAAAGGGAAAGAGTGCATATTGGCAGCCGGATAGAATAAAAGGGTTCCCATTGCGGAAATCAGAAGCCCCAGAATAAGACCGTTTTTATATCCGATTTTGTTGATCAAATCCTGTTTCAGGCTTTTTGATATTACCATATAAATTAAAGAGCCTACTGTATATGCTACATAAAAGCAGATCTGCACCAGCATACTTTCAGTTTGAGATAAATGGAATGCTTTTTGGAAAACCGGGATCAGAATATCATTACTGGCCGCTACAAATCCCCAAAAGAAGAATACAGTAACCAATGGAATAAATTGAGCCCAATTGGTTTGTTTAGAATAATTTGACATATTTTATTGAAAATTTCGCAAACAAATATAGCTATTTCTTTTAAATAGCATGCTCTACTAAGGTTTTTTTAATTTCCTGATAAGCCTCTGCTTTAAGGTCTTTTGGAGAATCCGTAGGCTCCATAATTCCGTTGAAATACACCTTTACTCTTCCCGGATATCCTTTGGAACTGTCAAAAGGAAACATTTCCTTAAGTCCTATAAATGTATAAACGGCGATAGGAGAGTGGTGTTTTGAAGATAAGATAAAGGGGCCGTCTTTAAAATCATCCAGAATGACAGAAGTATCATCCGGTACTCCGCCTTCAGGAAAGATGGCAATACTGTTTCCTTCTTCCATCTTTTCAGCGCATCTCCGGTATACATCGGCGCGGCTTCTGGCGCTGGTCCTGTCTACCATTACGCATATCCTTTTATAAATAGTTCCGAATATAGGAATTTTTACCAGTTCCTTTTTTCCTACAAAACATATAGGATGGTTTGGGAAAAGAATACAGGTGAGCATAATATCCATAATAGAGGTATGATTCGAAATGAATACATACTGTCTGTTTTTATCCTTCTCCTGATCCGAAAGTTTAATGAGTTCATATCTGAATCCCATTCCGTAAAACATTCCAAAACACCAGAAACGGATGAACTGATAAGCGTATCTGTAATGTTTTTTACTAAAGGACAGGATGTAAACGGGAATTCCCATGGAAACTGTCAGTACGAAAGCTAACAGAAGTAACCAGAATCTCCAGAGATAGTTTAAAATTTTTGCCACAGTTTAACCGTTAAAAATTACTTTCTTTTTTACTGAATAATTAAGAATGGAAACCAGCAGAATGGCAGCAATCTTACTGATCATTTCCGGGCTTAAGGTATAAAAAATTAAATTGATATTGTCCTTAAATACAAAACTGTAAAATACCTGAAAGAATCCTAAACTGAATAAGGTGGAAATAAAAGAAACCATCATGAAATAGATGAATTCTTTTTTCTTGGAATGTTTTCCTCTTTCAAATACAAACCAGATACTGAGAAAATAATTGGTGATGATCCCGCAGGTGGTTGAAAAAATATTACTTAAAGGATAATGAATCCCATAGAAGTTCGTTTCTCGGGCAAGAAATTGGGGGAGGTTGGTGCTGAACACCTTAAAGCTGCCGATTTCTACAATAGCGCTTAGTCCTCCTGCAATAATGAAGAACAAAACCTGTTTCTGGCGTATAAGTATTTCTTTCATTTAATTAAGATCTTACCTGTTATGCTTTGCTTTACAGTGAAATATCAACAAATTTAAATTATAAGTTTAAAAAAACTGTCAATATTTCAGGAGCTGCATAATATTGAACTGCAAATTTATAACTATATGTTAAACACTGAAAAAAGTTGTTAAAATATTTTTTTGAATAAAAATTATTTCTAAATTTAATAAACAAAATGATGCAATAATCACCTGATAATAAATTCATTGTCAACACTGTGTTGATGGTTTTTTCTATCTTGTAATGCGTGCTTGAAAGCATACTATTCTAACATTTTTTGATCCCTTTTTAATAATATTTGTATGAAACGTCAAAACAAATACAGAAAATTCCAGCTTCAACAGAAAAATATTGAGGCCCTTGAAAGAGAAAATTCCCGCTTCAAAAGAGTGTATTCTGAATATGAAAATATGTCTAATGAACTTTGGAATCTTGAAAACTCAACAGGTGAGCCTGTTCCCGATGATTTTATTAATGCAATGGTTTTACAGACTTCTTATCTGGAAGATGAAATTGAAGACTGGCTTCTTCAATTCAATGAAAAAAAAGCTGATATAAAACATTAGTGATTTTAGACAGCTTCCGGGTTGTTTTTAAACGCTAATTGAAGATAAATTCATAATTTAGCACCCTTAAATTAAATTCTAAAATATGGTTGCTATTGTAGATAGTGGTTCTACTAAATCGGATTGGGTCATTCTTGACGACTTTAAAAAAGTTTTTCTGAAAACAGAAACAATTGGCTTTAATCCGAATTTTATCAATAGAGAACTTATCGCTCCTGAAATACAGAAGAACAGCAACCTGATGTTGGTAAGAAATTCAATTACAAAAGTCTTTTTTTATGGTTCCGGATGTGGGGTGAAAAAAAACTGCGAAACGATAGAAGAAGAACTTAAAAAAGTATTTGGAAAAGCCGAAATTATTGTAAAAGAAGATCTGATGGCTGCTGCTTATGCAGCATATAGCGGAAAACCTGCTATCGTATGCATTTTAGGCACAGGATCCAACTCCTGTTATTTTGATGGTGAAAATCTGAAAATAGAATTGCCTTCCCTTGGATTCCTTATCGGTGATGAAGGAAGCGGAAGTGCTATAGGAAAACAATTGGTGCGCAGGTATTTTATGAAAAAATTACCTTCGGATCTTCATAAAGAATTTGAAACGGATTATCAACTTACCATAGAAGATGCATTGAAAAATATGTATCACGCTCCAAGGCCGAATGCGTATTTGGCTAATTTTACCAAATTTGTTATCGAAAGAAAAGATCATCCTTATTTAAGGGATATGGTTTTTGAAGAAATGAAAAGTTTCTTTGAATATCAGGTGCTCCCTTATCATGAAGCGAAAGATGCCGAGATTAATTTCATTGGCTCTATTGCCTATTATTACGAAAATATACTACGTTCTGTTGCGGCAGAACTTCATTTAAATGTGGGACATGTTGTTCAGAAACCAATTGAAAGCTTAGTTGATTACCACATTAAATATATACTCTAACAAAAAACAAAATTTTATGTCAAGTAACAACAATCGTGACGAAAAGAACTTTAGCCAGGCCGCGCTGGATTATCATAAAGCAGAACCTAAAGGAAAAATTGAAGTTATTCCGTCGAAACCACACTCTTCTCAAAGAGATTTGTCATTGGCATATTCTCCGGGAGTGGCAGTTCCTTGTATGGAAATTCATGACAAACCGGAAACTGTTTATGATTATACAGGAAAAGGAAACCTTGTAGCGGTAATTTCTAATGGTACAGCAGTACTTGGATTAGGAGATATCGGGGCAGAAGCTTCGAAACCGGTTATGGAAGGAAAAGGACTTTTATTCAAAATCTTTGCTGATATCAATGTTTTTGATATTGAGATTGATGAAAAAGATCCGGATAAATTTATTGAGATTGTAAAAGGCATTGCTCCTACTTTTGGAGGAATCAACCTTGAAGATATTAAAGCTCCGGAAGCATTTTATATAGAACAAAGACTGAAAGAGGAATTGAATATTCCTTTAATGCATGATGACCAGCACGGTACAGCTATTATTTCTGCTGCTGCACTGATCAACTCATTACAGATTGCCAATAAGGATATTGATAAAGTGAAAATGGTAGTGAATGGAGCTGGAGCAGCTGCCATTGCCTGTACCAAACTTTATATCTCATTAGGATTGAAAAAAGAAAATGTCCTGATGTGTGATAGTAAAGGGGTTATCAATCATAAGAGAGAAAACCTTACCCCGGAAAAATTAGATTTCATTGCTCATACGGATATTGAAACATTAGAAGATGCTGTAAAAGGATCTGATGTTTTTGTAGGATTATCCAAAGGAAATGTGATGACTCCTGAAATGCTGCTAAGCATGAACGAAAATCCGATCGTGTTTGCTTTGGCGAACCCTGATCCGGAAATTGCTTATGACCTTGCGCTTTCAACTCGTAAAGATGTGATCATGGCAACAGGAAGAAGTGATTATCCTAATCAGGTAAATAACGTATTAGGATTCCCTTATATTTTCCGTGGAGCATTAGACGTTCAGGCTACAGGGATTAATGAGGCAATGAAACTTGCTGCAGTACATGCTATTGCTGATTTGGCAAAAGAACCGGTGCCTGAAGCAGTTATTCTTGCTTATAATGTTCAGAGTTTACAATTCGGAAGAGAATATTTTATTCCAAAACCATTTGACAACAGATTGATTACAAAAGTATCAAGTGCTGTAGCAAAAGCGGCTATTGAAAGCGGAGTTGCAAGAAAAACAATTACCGACTTTGAAGAGTATGAGCACCAGCTTCTGGATAGAATGGGTAGAGACGAGAGATTGGTGAGAATGATGCAGAGCCGTGCAAAATCTAATCCGAAAAGAATCACTCTTGGAAATGCTGAAGAATATAATGTATTAAAGGCCGCTCAGATTCTTTATGAAGAAGGAATTGCTTACCCAAGCCTTTTAGGAGATAAAAAGTACATCAAGCAGCAGATGGAACGTTACGGAATTAATCTGGATGTTCCGATTATTGATCCTAGTGATGATGATCAGAAAGAAAACAGAAAAAAATACAGAGAAACACTTTGGAAGCTTCGTCAGAGAAAAGGGATGAATGAATACAAAGCTAAAAGATATGTTCGTCAGAGAGATTATTTCGGTCCATTAATGTTGAGACATGGAGATACTGACGGGCTCATCGTAGGATTCTCTAAAAACTATACATCAGTTCTGCGTCCTGTTTTAGAAGTGATTGAAAAAGATAAGGGAGTTGATAAAGTGGCTGCCATGATGATGATTCTTTCTGAGAAGAAACCTATTTTCTTTGCCGATACCTCTATCAATCAGAACCCTACTTCTGAAGATCTTGTGAATATTGCTAAAATGGCAGAATTTACAGTAAAATCATTCGCTATTGAACCGAGAATTGCCATGTTGGGGTTTGAAAATTTTGCAGCTATTTCCGAAACATCCAAGAAAGTGGCTAAAGCGGTAAGCATCCTTCATGAGAAATACCCAAAAATGGTGGTAGATGGTGAAATTCAGCCGGATTTTGCTATGAATGCCGATCATTTAAGTGATTATCCTTTCTCAAAACTGGGAACAACACCAGCGAATACATTTATCTTCCCGAATCTGGAAAGCGCCAACCTGTCTTATAAAATCCTTAGAGGAATGAAGGTGGCACAGGTAATCGGTCCTATCTTAATGGGATTAAAGCAGCCGGTACACGTACTTCAGATGCGTTCAAGCGTAGATGAGATTGTGAATCTTGCTACCATTGCAGTTCTTGATGCTCAGAGAAGAGAAAAGAAAGCGTAAGAAAACAAAATAAACCGATTGTAAGAATCGGGAAAAGCCAGACGAATATTCGTCTGGCTTTTTGTTTTTTTAAGATGATGGTGCAGAAAAACATCCGAAAACGGTTTTTTTTAAGTGTTTTTTTAAAGCAGATGGGTTTATATTATTACTTGTTTTCTCACTTTATTTCAGATTATATCCTGGTTTTTCAATTTAAAAATGTAAAAAATATCTGGATGTTTTGTTTCTTATGAAATATTATGCTTTTTTTTAACCGGATAAGATTATTTAATATCTTAGAACTACAAAAACACAAAGACGTACTAAAAACACAAAAATGCAAATGCATGAAAAGGAAAAGATTTTTTAGATGGATAAAAGTATTTTGTCATGATGACTGATCCGGACAGAGGTGTCAAAATATTTTGATATTCGGGTTTCCTCTGAATATTCTTAGATTCTTAATGAAGTAACAGTTCTCTTTCTGTTAAACTGTTTGTATTGTTTTTAGCTGGTTCTTTTTAGCAATAAACCTATTAAGAAACAACTATGAGAAAAAAAATAATTACAAAATCAGGATGTCTGTTTTTTCTGATAACAGGAGCCTTGTATTGTGCGCAGAAAATTAATTTTGGCTCCCACGAATTATCTTCTAACGGTTATCTGAGGTCCGGATTTGGATGGACTGACGGAGGACCAATGGTTAATTTTGTCACCCCTGATAATATGCATAAATTCAGAATGGGAAATGAAGCCAATCAGTATGCAGAATTTCAGTTCAACTACCGGTACAAAAATAAAGACTCTGTCAACCTCTATGAAGTGACCTACATGATGTCTAAATATATTGCATTTGGAAGTGATGATTATAAACAGTTTCCGGAAACAGCACAGCTGTATGGGAAAATAAATAAGGTAGTTAAAAATGCTAATATCTGGATTGGAAAGAGATATTACGATCGCAGAAACGTAGAAATGCTTGATTATTTCTGGATCAATGCTGCTCAAAACTCCCAGTTGGGAATAGGGCTGGAAAATTATCAGATAAAAAAATCAGGGAATATGAATCTCGCTTTCATAAGATTTAAGTACGGAAATAATGATGCTCATTCTTATGTAACAGATTTTAGATATATGGATATTCCCGTTTCTCAGTATTCTCAGCTTAATTTCCTAGGGCAATACAGTATTAAAACCCAAAATGATATTACCCATACTCCAAAATCTTCCGGCTATGCAATCGGAGGATGGTGGACGTATGCTAAAGATCATATCACCCATACTTCTACACTTATCTTCAGAAAAGGAAGTTCAATCACCGATAATACGTATTCGGGAAAGACGATAACTGAAAATATAGGAAACCAAACATTATACAATCTGGATAAAGCCAGTTCTTTCGATGTCATCAATAATTTTGTTTATGATGATAAAAGAAGACATGCGGTACAGGCATCTCTTACTTATCAGTACAGAGACTTTGGAATTGATAATACTGATGAAAACGGAATAATGACTGACCACAGGGTTGCAAGAAATCTTTTTAGTGTAGGGTTCCGCTATTTATATTACATCAACAAACATTTTAATCTGGCACTGGAAGCAGGAAACGATTATGTGAAAAATAACAGATCCGGTGTGGAAGGAAGTTTACAAAAAATCACATTTTCTCCACAGATTTCCTGGAATTACGGTTATTTTTCCAGACCCGTTTTAAGACCTTTTATTACATATGCCCATTGGTCGGATAGTTTTGTCGGATTAACCGGCACATCGGATTATAATATGAAATTACTCAATAAAAATCATGGTATTTCTTTCGGACTCCAATTGGAAATTTGGTGGTAAATGACAGCTGCAGATAAGATATTATTTTGGTATGGGAAATATTGATACTGGGAAATCAGTATTTTTTGGAGTCTTTTGTTTTTATGTTAATTCATTGAATTGTTATTTTAAAATTAAGTTAAAAATCATTCGTACGTGAAATGAAAACATTAATTAGTTTAAATTGCTATATTTGGGAGTTTTAAAAATTAATAATGATATTTTCTTTACAAGGCACCGTCCAGGAACTTACGCCTACCTACGCAGTAATCAATGTACAAGGAGTTGGATACTATGTAGGTATCAGCTTAATGACCTCACAGACTCTGGTTTTAAACCAGCAGACCTTTTTATTTATTCAGCAGATTATTCGTGAAGATGCTCATCTTCTCTTCGGTTTTAACACTCGTTCTGAAAAAGAAATGTTTAATTTGTTAATAAGCGTTAACGGAGTAGGGGCTGTTTCTGCCCTTATCCTTCTGTCTACTTTGAGTCTTGACGAAATCGCTTCTGCAGTACTTTCAAAGAACAGTGCATTGATTCAAAAAGCAAAAGGAATCGGTGCTAAAACTGCCGAAAGAATTATCGTTGATCTTAAAGATAAAGTCCAGAAATTCAGCGGTCCTGCCGAGAATATTTCTGCGTTGGCGGATAATAAAATTAAGGAAGAATCGTTATCTGCATTAGAAGTTTTAGGTATTCCGAAGCGAATGAGTGAAAAGATTGCCGATAGAATATTAAAACAAAATCCAAACATTTCGGTGGAAGAATTGGTGAAACAAATTTTAAAAAACATTTAACATTTGGTGGCAAATAATAAGCATTTTAACATATTTTTGTTCCTGTCGTTCCTGTGTATGTCTGTGAGTGCTTTTGCACAGCAGGTCCGGGATACGGCGATCATAAGAAAAGAGTATGAGGTGGCCGACCCTACGAGGTACGAAGCCTATTATGACATAAAAACCGGGATGTACTATGTATATCCTAAAATCGGAAATACCGTTACCGGTCCCCCGACAGCCATGTCTCCGGAAGAGTATAAAGAATATATGCTGGCTACTCAGACTAAGGCCTATTATAAGGAAAAATCCGATAAATACAGTCTCCTTTTCAGAAAAGATAAATCTGACGCCAGAAAAAAAGGGCTGATTCCTTCTCTATTAATCAATAACAGACTTTTCGAAACCATATTTGGCGGGAACAAAATTGAAATTATTCCTTCGGGATATGCATCTATCGATTTTGGAGGGCTCTATCAAAAAATAGATAATCCCATGATTCTGCCTCAAAACAGAACCAGTTTCGCATTCGATATCAATCAGAGAATTCAGTTGGGACTATTGGGTAAAGTAGGAGAAAATCTTCAGCTGAAAGCTAACTATGATACCCAGAGTGGTTTCGCTTTTGAAAACAGAATGAACCTCGTGTGGCAGGCAAAAGGAAGCTGGAAAGATCTTCAGAGCAAAGGCCTTGGAAATGTAGATAAACCTAATGCGGGAGGCGAAGATAAAATTATCAAAAGAGTAGAATTTGGTAATGTCAATATGCCTCTTTCTACAAGTTTGATCAGAGGTTCCCAATCTCTGTTCGGAGTGAAAACCGAATTTCAGCTGGGGAAAACCTTTGGAACAGTTGTTCTTTCCCAACAACAGGGGGAAGCCCGAAATATTGTTGTACAGGGTGGTGGAGTTATGAATAACTTTAAGGTGAATGCCATAGACTATGAAGATAATCAACACTACTTCTTAGGACACTATTTCCTTAACAGCTATGATAATGCTTTACTGAATTATCCACAGATCAATTCTACAATTAATATCACCCGACTGGAGGTATGGGTACTGGATCAGTCGAACAGTAATCTGGCCTATCAGAAAAGTATCATCGGGATCAGAGATCTTGGAGAGGGAGCCGGTTCTCCTGATAACTCACAAAACGGTTTGTATGATGCTATTTCCACAACAGCCGGAACAAGAGACCCCGGTAAAAACTATGGAGCTGTTTTCCAGGGACAGACTTTTCCGGGAACTACAACACCTTATGATAATGGGGAAGAATATATTTTTAATACAAAAGCAAGAAGGCTGAATTCTAATGAATATACCATGCAGCCTCAGCTGGGGTATATTTCATTAAACCAGAGATTAAATGATAATCAGCTGTTGGCTGTTTCATTTTCTTATACCGTTGGGGGAAGTAATAAAGTCTATAAAGTGGGGGAGTTTTCTGAAGAAAGCCCCGTTTTGGTGACTAAACTCTTAAGATCAAATAACAGGGTTAATACAAGCTCGCCTATGTGGAGCCTGATGATGAAGAATATCTATTCTTTAGATGCCGGACAGGTATCACCGGATGGCTTTATGCTGAATATTTATTACCGTGATCAGAAAACCGGTGGTAAAGTAAACTACCTTCCCGATACTCCGGTACAGGACCAAAACCTGTTGAAACTAATGAACTGGGACCGTCTGAATATGAATGGTGATATTCAGAATAATAAAGACGGAACCAAAGGTGACGGGATGTTTGACTTTGTGAACGGAATCACAGTCCGGCCGGAAAACGGGAAAATTATCTTCACCAAAGTACAGCCGTTCGGAGATTATTTACAGAATGTACTCGGGAGTAATGATCCGAAATATGTCCTGCATGATTTATATGATAAACAAAAGCAAACACCATCTTTCGTTCCGCAGTGGTATACGATAGAAGGACGTTATAAAGGAACACAGGGGCAGGGAATTTCCTTAGGAGCCGTCAATGTTCCGCAGGGATCTGTAAAAGTATCTGCTAATGGAGTTCAGCTTAATGAAGGAGTAGACTATACGGTAGATTATATGCTGGGAACCGTAACCATTATCAATGAAAATGTAAAACAGTCCGGACAGGCCATCAATATCTCGCTGGAAAATCAATTGACATTTAATACCCAAAGAAAAAGATTTTTGGGATTAAACCTGGAAAGAAGATTTAATGAAAACTTCATTTTAGGCGGAACGGTAGTCAATTATTCCGAGTCTCCGCTTACCCAGAAAGTAAATTATGGCCAGGAAGCCGTTAATAATACAATGGCAGGAATTAATTTGATGTATAACAACAAAGCACCTTTCCTGACACGACTTACCAATAAAATCCCTTTTGTAAAAACAGAAGCTCCTTCTAATATCAACTTTAGAATGGAGGGAGCCTATTTACTTCCGGGACTTAATAAAGGAACAAATAATCAGTCTTATATCGATGACTTCGAACAGACGACTTCTAAAATTTCTTTAAAAGAACCTGCAGCATGGAGCTTAGCTTCAAGACCGGAGAAAAATACATTGCCTCCGTTCAGTACACCACCTCTTGATAATGACCTGAGCAGCGGGTACGGAAGAGGTTTGTTATCGTGGTATAACATTGATCCCAGATTTTGGGGTGTAGGAGGTAAAGCTCCTGCGGGAATTACCCCGCAATCCGTTTCTAATCACGCATCCAGAAGAGTACAGTATTCGGAAATTTATAATAACAGAGATTTTGTAGCGGGCGAACAAACCTTCACTAATACCTTTGATATTTCTTATTTCCCTCAGGAAAGAGGACCTTACAACGTCAATCAGGCTACCGAAGCAGCGGGAAGCAGATGGGCAGGTATTATGAGACCTGTAAGTGTATCCAATTTCATCACTTCAAATATTGAGTATGTTGAATTCTGGATGATGGATCCTTATGCCGATGGAACCCAGCTGGGAACTCAGCCCAAACTTTTATTACATCTGGGAAATGTTTCCGAAGATGTTCTGAAAGATGGAAAAATGTTGTATGAAAACGGCCTTCCGACCGGAGCAACACCTTCTACAACGACGACTTCAAACTGGGGAGTACAGCCAAAGCAGCCGCCTATTCTGTATGCATTCTCTACGGAAGGTGATAACAGAAAAGCGCAGGATGTAGGATATGACGGGTTAAGCTCTGATCAGGAATCTATGAGATTCGGAAATACTTTTGTGAATCCGGTGACGAATGTTGCCGACCCTGCTGTAGATGATTTCGTGTTCTATATGTCAGATAAGTTTACAGGCAGTCAGGCCGCTTCCATTGTTCAGCGATATAAATATTTCAGAAACCCGGAAGGAAACTCTGAAGCGAACTCTTTAAATGTAGCTTCCCAGACTCCGGATGCCGAAGATATTAATAAAGATTATAACCTTGACCAGACTGAAAACTACAACCAGTATGTGGTAAAATTAGATCAGGCGAGCTTGGGCTTAGGACAGAATAATATTGTGGACGTAAAAACAGTAAAAGCCAATTTCCAGAACGGACAGAGCTCTGATGTAAAATGGTATCTGTTCAGAATTCCGGTTTCTCAGTTTGACAGCAGTGAAGGCGCACATGATCCGTCTGTACTAAACAATGTAAGATTCGCAAGATTAATGTTAACAGGATTTGAGCAAACTTCTACACTGAGATTTGCTACAATGGACCTGGTAAGATCAGACTGGAGAAAATATCCTAAAAATATTGCTATTTATGCGGGAGCAGCTGTTGACCCTGCAATAAATGAAGGAAGTATAGATGTCAACACATCGGACCTGGATGTAGGAAGTGTAAATATTGAAGAGAATGCACTGAATCAGCCTCCATATGTATTGCCTCCTGGGATTGATCGTCAGGTACTGAGTGGTAATGCAGGAGTACAAAGACAGAACGAGGCATCTTTGTACATGAAGGCCAATGAGCTTCCTCCTGGTGAGGCGAGGGGAGTGTTCAAAAACACGACGCTGGATATGAGAAGGTACAAAAAGCTAAAACTTTTTGTTCACGCACATGATCCGCTGAACAGAGTACCGGGAATTGACCCTAAAACAAGATTTTTCATCCGTTTTGGAACTGATGCTACCGACAACTATTATGAGTACGAAGCTGCATTGAAAATTACACGAAATACAGAGACCGCTCCAATGGATATCTGGCCAATGGAAAATGATGTAGACTTTGATATCCAGAATTTCGTAGATGCAAAAATCAGAAGAGATAAAAATAATCCTGGAAAAATTACAGAAAGAGTTTTAGATAATAGTTTGGATCCGGGTAATAATTATAAAAGAATTTATATTAAAGGTAGGCCGAGTCTTGGAAATATTACAACTATTATGATCGGTATCAGAAATGGTATTGAAAGAGGAAATACAGATGCAGCAACAATAGACAGAGTTCTTTGGGTGAACGAAATCCGTCTTTCTGATATTGAGAATGATGGCGGGTATGCAGGGAATGCAAGCTTAAATTTCAATTTAGGAGATTTTGCAACCGTGAATACCAATGCTTCCTATACTTCTGTGGGCTTTGGAAATATAGACTCCAAACCGGCAGAAAGAAACCAGTCTACCCAGTCTGCATTCAGTATCAATACATCCGTTAATGTGGATAAACTTCTTCCGGAAAAAAGCGGAATGAAAATTCCTTTAAATTATTCTTATTCTCAGACCATTGAGGATCCGAAATACAACCCTCTGGATACAGACGTAGAATTCAGCAAAGCAGCCAATAAAGACCAGCTGAAAAAAGTAGCAAGAACCTATACACAACAGAGAAGTATCGGGGTAGTCAATATGCATAAGGAAAGAGTAAATCAGAATAAAAAGCCTAAATTCTATGATGTGGAAAACGTTTCGGTAACGGCTGTTTATAATGATGATTATTTCAGGGATATCTACACAAAGAAAAATTACAGACAGTACCTGAGAGGGTATGTGGATTATAACTATACCTTTAAACCATGGGTGGTGAAGCCTTTCAACAAAATGATCAGTGATACGGCAAAATCTACCAAGTATCTCAGATGGGTAAAAGAGTTTAACTTTAATCCGATTCCTACAAGACTTGCTTTCAGAACGGAGATAGACAGAAACTACAATGAGCTTGAGTTTAGAAATGTTGAAGCTATCTTAAGTGGAAATACCGGTGGTGATTTCCAAACCCTTCGAAACAGAAACTTCTATTTCGGATGGCAGTACGGATTAGGGTTTAACTTTACAAAATCATTAAAACTGGAAATCAACTCTGCAACCAGAACCCTTAATGATAATGTGGACGTGAATAGCATGGACAACAAAGCTATTTTCGGAAATATTTTCAGAGCAGGAAGACCGGTATTGTATAATCATAAAGTGCAGTTGAATTATAAACTTCCCTTCCAGTATCTGCCTTATCTGGATTTTATTGATGCAGAGGTGGGATATGGTTTTACCTATAACTGGAATGCAAGATCTACAGCATTACTTTCGAGCCCGAACGGATCTTTAGGATCAGTAGGGCAGAATACAAATGTAATCCAGGCAACAGCTACAGCTGACATTCCTAAGTTCTTCGGTCAGTTTAAATATTTTAAAGATATTACAGCCAAATTACAAAAGCGTAAACAGGAAATTGATTCCCTGAATAATGTATATACACAACAATGGGCGAAGAACAGATACAAATACAAAAACTATAAATTTAAAAATAAGCTGACAGTACTGCAAAGTGCAGCTTTCTTCCTGACTTCTTTCAAACAATTAGATGTGAATTATAATGAGACGAACGGGACAGTGCTTCCCGGGTTAATATCTGCACCGAATTTCTACGGGTACGGACAAACACTGGGAGGTCCTAGTATTGGCTTCTTATTAGGTTCACAGGCTGATATCAGAAGACTGGTAATGGAAAACGGCTGGGTAAGCGATTCGCCATATATGACAGATCCGTATGTGAGAATGTCTACGAGAGAGCTGAGGTCTAACCTGCAGATTGTTCCGATGAACGACTTTAGAATTGACCTTAATATTTTACAGACATACAACAGGAACTTCTCACATTCAGGATTCAATTATACCAATGGAGGAGTGGCTAATCCGGACTTTACTTTTGCTAATGATCTCATAACGTATTCCAACTCTACCATGCTTCTAAGCACTTCGTTTAAAGACGGACAGGCCGTGTATCAGGCATTAAGGGCAAATGCACAGGCACTTTCCCAGCAGCTGGGTGGCCCGAATGCTGTTATCGGAAATGACGGATTTGCTCAAGGATACAGTATTTCAAATGCCTATGTACTGATTCCTGCATTTAGATCAGCAGTAGAAGGAAAGTCGGTAAAACAGATTGGAGATGCCAAAAAAGCTGGGATTCCGTTACCGAACTGGAGAATTACCTATTCAGGATTAAGAAATATTCCGATCATTAACGGACAGTTTTCAAAATTTGATATCCTTCACGGGTATACCGCAACTTATACGGCAACAGGAGTTCAGTCCAGTATTGATTATTTTAATGCACAGAATACCGGTAAATTCTTTGATATCAACGGAGATTATATCAACCCGTTCACATTCGCACAGGTAGGATATGTAGAATCGTATGCACCGCTTATCGGAGTAGATGTGACCATGAGAAACAATATGCAGTTCGGAATTCAGTACAACAGAAACAGAATGCTGATGCTTGGATTGGTTAACCATACCCTTACTGAAGACTCCAATACAGAATATGTAGTCAGATTAGGATATATCGTCCGAAACTTCAGATTAGGAATGGCGAATGTAAGAGGAGCAAGAGGAAAAGGAAGTGATCTTAACATCAGAGGAGATATCTCATTAAGAGACAGCAGAACCTCTATTATGAATATATTACTCAATGACTCACAGATAACAGGAGGGCAAAGACTTTTGAATATTAAATTATCAGCAGACTACAACGTTTCTGAAAACCTAAACCTGAGAGTGTTCTATGAACAAATGACCTCCAAGTATAAGATTTCAACAGCATTCCCGCTGTCTACCATCAGAGCAGGTATTTCTGCAACGTTTACATTCGGAGATTCCGGTGGCGGTTTCTAAGAATAATGAATCATAAAATCCCTTTCTATTTAGAAAGGGATTTTTATTGTAAGTCTTTCTGATCTCCTGAAATTCAATTTTGGCTAAAGTGTAGCGATGGATTACCCCAAACAGATCTTTGGATGTTGAGCCATATAACAATCCTGATTGATTCAGCTGGAAAGACTTATCCAAATAAAGCCATAAAAAAATAATTCATTCGTCTTAAATCGTTGCTCCGGCAGCTGTTTTTTATTTCTTTTCAAAATTTCATAAAGATGCCTGTTTAAGCTTTGAACCTTTTAGAATTTTGAATACATTTGTAGAAAATAAAAATTTAAAAATGAACACACCATCAGAATTAAAGTACACGAAAGATCACGAATGGATCAAGATCGAAGGTAATATTGCTACAATCGGTATTACAGACTTTGCTCAGGGAGAACTTGGAGACATCGTATACGTAGACGTGGATACTGTAGATGATGATCTTAATGGAGGAGACGTTTTCGGAAGTGTAGAAGCTGTAAAAACGGTTTCAGATTTATTCTTACCGATTTCAGGAAAGGTTATTGAATTTAATTCAGACTTAGAAGATCAGCCTGAACTATTAAATACTGAGCCTTACGGCGACGGATGGATTATCAAATTAGAAATTGCTGATGGTGCAGATCACTCTGAATTACTTTCTGCAGAAGAGTACCAGGCGATCATTGGATAGAATTTCAAAAATATTTAGTAAGATATTGCCCATTTATTGGGCATTTCTTACTTATATGCTTCTCAAACCGGGTGAGGAGAACCATGAGTATTGGTTTATGTTCAACGGTATCGATAAAGTATTACACTTAAGTATATTTGCGGCATTGGGTTTTTCTCTTATAGCTGCATTTCCCAAAATCAAATTCTCATACTTTTTTCAGATCATCCTTCTTTATGCCTTTCTTACCGAAATTTTACAGGAAGAAATGGGATTAGGAAGATCCATGGAAACCCTCGATGTGGTAGCAGATGCTATTGGCTGCATTATAGGATACTATACTTATAAAATTTTCATCAAACGCTTTTTCTGATTTATACCTGCAGATAGGACACAATAGATCATATTCTTATTTTCTTTCAATCCTTATTATCCTCCACGGCCACCCCCCTTTTCAATATATTCAGGAGCTTATACCCGCTATCCGCTCATACTCCTCGTGCCGGGTTTCCCTCACCATGCCTTTCATCTTTCCATTCCTTACTGCGGGGTACCCGCTTCTATCGGGGCTAGATATGGGAAGCGAGCCAAGAATAAAGATAAATAACGATAACACCCATCCATAGGAACCGGCTTCAGCCCGTTCATTCCCAAAAACATTTTCAAATTCGATAGGGCTTTCGCCTTACCCTATATATAACGTATGCATCTCCGTCCGGGTCATATCCCATTTTCGAAAACACCTTCATACATCCGTTATTCTTATATATATATAGGCTAATATCTGTTCCGCTCCGCGTATCGGATAGCCTGCCCAAACATTTGTTTAAAATTTTTCCACTTGCTGATCAGCATATTAGCCTTAAATATTACGATTATATGAATTTTAAGTTAAATAAACTTGCGGGGTAATGGAGAAGTTTCTATCTTTGCCCCACTGAAAAACGAAAGAGATTCGG